>NZ_SCRH01000056.1 GCF_004298145.1 Mycobacterium sp. | reverse complement strand
AACGGAAGACCCCGCGGCCAACGCCCCAACCCCGGGAAACCGTCACCGAAGTCCTGACACACAAACCGTCACCGATGTCCTGATACAGAACTGTCACCCATGTCCTGAGACATCACACCGACAATCCGCCACTACGGCATCCGGGTGCGGTGCCTCTTGTCGTGGGGCGGCACCCCGTTGACCCCGCCGATGGACACCGCGTAGCTGCCGACAGCGAATCCGGCGCCGGAACCCATGATTCCCAACGCCTCCCGGTTGATGTTGTCGACGGTGTCTCGTGGGCTCTGAAAGTTCGGGTCATAGGGCACACCCGCCTGGCCTCCCCATAATCGGGCCTGCACGGTGGTTTTCGGTTGTGCGGCGCCGGTGGTCATCCCCGCGATCGGGACGCCGGCGACCATGAAGGGGTGGTAGTCGGCCCTGGTGTCCAGCGGCATGTCCGCGGCACGCTTGCCGGCCAGGTTCAGGTAGCCGGCCAGGGTGCGCTCGATGCCGGCCGAACCTTCGGGGACATCGGCAGCGGAAACGCCGGGTGCGGGCGGGCCGGATTGGTCGCCATCGTCGGTGAAGAACCCCGCGTTGGCCGAACCCAGCATGGTGAAATTCAGATACAACGCGATGTCGTTGAGTTGATCGCGATCCATGCCGAACACGTACTCCATGACGCCATTGAGCCCGTCCTTCTCGGCTCCCCAGAACACGAACCGAACCGCGTTGTTCACCGGGGCCAGCGGGCCCAGCTGCAACGCCGTTTCCAACACCGCGGCCACCCCGGAACCGTCGTCGTTGATACCCGGTCCGGCGCGCGAGCCGTCCAGATGCGCACCGACCACCACGACCTCATGCGGTGAGCCGGTCTTGGTCTGCGCCAAGATATTTCGGGAAGTCATCTTGATGTGCTGTGCATCCAGCACCAACCGTATCGGTGCGGTCGCCCCGGCCAGCGCGGCGGCGCCGTAGGGGTTGACGACGGCCACCGGCACCGTCAGCTGCTTGAAGTAGCCGGGGGTGAACAAGGTGGGTGGCGCTCCCCGGCCGGTGGGGGCGCTGAGCACGATCAGCGCGCTCGCACCCCGGGCCACCGCGCTGTTCTGTTTGTCGACCACCGAGCAGCGTGCGTCGTCGACGACGGCGATCGCACCCTTGGGCACCACGGCCGGGTAATCCTTCGCCGCACAACCCGATGGCTGCGCCGGCCGGATCGGCTGCCCGGTCATTCCGCCGGGCGGCGTCTGGACCAGCAACGAGGCCTGGTCGACGGGATAGGTGCGGCCCGCAACGGTCAGCGCGGGCTTACCCAAAGACACGGTGTACAGCCGGTCGAACTGCGGTGTCTGTACGTCAAAACCCTTGTCGCGCAAGGATCTGGCTACGTAGTCCACGCTGGCGTTGAAGCCCGGCGTGCCATCCGCGCGGTTGCCGCCGTTGGCGTCGGCGATGGTCTGCAAGGCGCGCAGGTGGGTGAGCATGCCCTCGACGGTCACCTTTTGGGCCAGGCTGTGCGCGAGATCGGGTGTCGCGGTCGGCAGCCCGGACCGCGGCGACGAACAACCGGCCACGAGCAGCGAGCTCAGCAACAGCGTTGCGCGCAGGCGGGAAATCATGGCTTGGCGAGGACGTGGCGGGTGCGGTCTTCCATGACGGGGACTCCGTTGTGTCCGCCGAGGTCCTGGGCGTAGAGACCCAGGGCATAGGCCACCCCGCCGCCGTTGATTCCCAGGGCGGTGCGGTCGATGTGATCGAGGGTGTCGCCTTTCTGGTGATAGTTGGGGTCGAACGGTTGGTCGGCCGCCCCGCCCCACAACTTCGCCTGATCCGCCGACATCTTCCCCTCGGCACCCGAGAACAGCCCGCCGGCGGGGATCCCCGCCAGGGTGAATCCGTCGTAGTCGGAGCGGCCGTCGAACGAGGTGTCCTGAGCGGTCTTGCCGGCCGACTTCAGGTACGCGACCAGCATGCGCTCGATGCCGGCCGAGCCTTCGGGGACCACCGGTTGGCCGCGGGCGTCCATGGGCAGCGATTGGTCCCCGTCGTAGGTGAAGTAGCCGGGGTTCGGCGATGCGAGCATGTCGAAGTTGAGGTACAGCGCAATGCTTTTCAGCGCCGTCAGGTCCAGCGACTCCACGTAGTTCCGCGACCCGATGAGCCCGAGCTCCTCCGCACCCCAGAAGGCGAATCGCAGCGCGTTGTGCACCGGCGGCGAACTACCCAGCCGCACAGCGGTTTCCAGTACCGCGGCAACCCCCGATCCGTTGTCGTTGATCCCCGGCCCCTCGGGCACGCTGTCCAGGTGGGCACCCGCCATCACCACGTTGGTGCCCTCCCCGGTTTTGGTCTGCGCGATCACGTTGCGGGCCTTGAAGCTTTGCGCACTGGCATCGAGCTTGATCGTCGTGGGTCCCGGCTGCCCGCGCAACTGCACTCCGGCGGACTTGGTCACGCTCAGCACCGGGATCTTCACCTCGGTGGTCGGCCCGAGCGTGCCGCCCATCTGTTCTTCGTCGACGTTGTCGGCGATGATCATCGCCACGGCTCCGCGCTGCGCCGCGACGTCTTCCTTCTGAGCGAACGGGCAGGTGCCGCGATCGACGAGCACCACCGCACCGCGCACCGGGAGATCGCCGTAGTCCGAGGCCGCGCACGCCAGGCTGTTGCCCGGTGCGGCGACCAGTGGGCCGCTCACCCCGCCCGGCGGGGTTCCCAGGCTGAACTCCAGCGCACGCGCCTCCACCGGCTTGCCGCCGACGGTCACCTCCGGCTTTTCGGCGTGAAACACTCGCGCCGAGAACTCGGGGGTCTGCACATCGAATCCACTGGCGCGCAGGATATTCACCACATAGTCGACACTGGCCTCATATCCGGGGGTGCCCACCGCCCGAGTGCCGTGGTTGGTGTTGGCGATGTCTTGCAGCTTGGACAGGTGGGCCATCATCGCGTCGGCCGTCACCTTGCCGCGCAACGCGGACGCGAACTCGGCCGCGCCCGTCGTTTGATCCGACACAGACCGGTGGGAGCAACCGGTTGAGAATGCGGTCAGGGCGATCACGGCGAGCGCCGCCGGCAACGTCGTGAATTTTTTCACCATCGCGCCCAGGTTAGACCCGCGGCCCAAGCGGCCGGAATCAGGACACGGCGGGATCAGACATACAGCGCGGTGAAGGGCGCAAAGGGGATGTTGCGCACCACGAACCACGCCAGCACCAACGACAGTGTCACGACGGCGGCCCAGCGACGGTGTTGCCAACTGCGGACCCGCCGCCCCACCACGTGCCCATAGGTCCAGGCAAGGTACGCCCACACCAACAGCACGACCGCCGCCAGGCCCAGAGCATTGAACCTGGCCGCCGCCAACAGATTGCCGTGCATGAGGGAATACAGCATGCGCAGGCTGCCGCATCCGGGACAGTCGATCCCCAGCAACGCCTTGGTCGGGCATACCGGCAGCGGGCCGTTCGGGGTGGTCGGGTCACCCACCCAGATGGCGGCGCACATCAACGTCGTGGATGCGGCCACCACCAGTGGTGCACCCAAGCCCGCGTGCGCCGCCCCCCGGCGGGTCACCATGATCGAGACCCGGGCTTAGAACATCGCGGCAAGCGCCGCGTTGGTGTCCGTGTTCAGCGCGCCGAGCGACATCAGGATGACGTAGATGATTCCGACGACGACGCCGATGGCCGCCGACCAGATCACCCATTTCTTGGCGGTGTCCGCCGACGCCTGCGCCTCGGCGTAGCGGCCCTGCGCCCATAACCCGTTGACCTGGCTGGATTTGACGATCGCCACGATCCCGAATGGAAGACAGCAGAACAGGGTCACCAAAATCGACCACACCAGATAGTTATTCGGCGCCTGGCCGGCGGGCGGCTGCGGCGGATATCCAGGCGGAGGCGGAGGCGGGTAACCGGGCGGGGGCGGCGGTTGCGTCATGGATTCTCCAGTCGAGGGAAGTTAGCTGGCGTAAAGCGGTGCTAACCATACCCGCTCAGCCTCGCGTCGGCACTAGCAAATGAAAAAAATCTGGTGTCTGCAACGGTGGCCGCGACGCATTCGCTGCACCTGGGCGCGGTGCGTAGGCCCGATTGCGGCCCGGTCCCAACATCATTCGACATCCACCGCGGTGAAACGCGCACGGCCACCGTCGCCCTCATGCCTTGCAGGTCAGGGCGGGAAGTAATGCCCTGACAGATAATTGCCGCCGGAAGGTATTGCATTACCACGACATAGCCCTAATATCCGTGTTAGCCGCGGCCGTTAAGGAGCCATTCATGTCTGATTTCAGCAACGCGCTGAGAGCGGCGGTGGCAACGGTGCTCACGGGCGGTTTCGCGTTCGCGGGCGGCGTGACCGCGACCGCGGACCCCGCCAATACCGGTAGCTCGTCGGACATCAACATGCTCGCGGCCTCGCTGTCGAAGGGCTACGGCCTGAACAACTGCACTGCCCAGAACATCGACCGCGCCACGCAACTGGCCGTGCTCGCGTGCGGGCAAAGCCCCGACCCGAAAGGACCGGCGCAGGCGAAGTACGTCTTGTTCACCAACGCCGACAACTTGGCCACCGCGTTCAGGGCCACCATCAAGGAGGACGTCCTGACGCCGTGCGGGGACGGCAACCAGTCGCCGTCCAGCTGGCACAAGGACGGTTCGGCCGCCAGCGCCGGGCAGGCGGCGTGCGGCACTTACCAAAACGCCGCGGAGATCATCTGGACGACGGATGCCAAAAACACGCTGAGTTACGTGCGCGCGTCCGGCACCGACGTTGCGGCGCTCTACCGGTGGTGGCGCGCCAACGGTTGACGTTCCCGCCCGGACCGCAACCACTCCCTCCACCGCCAACCGAAATTCGTTCACCCCTCTTCATTTCCATCAACCGCAGGGAGTCAAAAATGTCACATCTGATCACCGCGCTGCGCGTCGTGTCGGCCGCAGCTTTCACAGGCGGCTTGGTTTTAGCGGGCAGCGCCACCGCGACCGCGGAACCCAACACCGGTAGCGCGACGGACATGAACACGCTCGCCGCTTCGCTGTCGAAGGGCTACGGCTTGAACAACTGCAAGCCGCAAGAGCTGACCGAAACCGGTGAACTGGCCGAGCTTCTCTGCGGGCAGAGCTCCGATGCCGGCGGACCTGGTTCGGGCGCCTACGCGCTCTTCTCCAACAGCACGAACCTGGGCGCGGCGTTCAGTTCCACCATCAAGGACGTGGCCCTGGCCGCCTGCGGGGACGCCGGGCAGTCACCGGGGACCTGGCGCCAGAACGGCCAGACCGGCGGGCAGATCGCCTGCGGCACCTACAAGAACTACGCGACGTTGACCTGGACCAACGACGCGAAAAACGTGTTGGGCCACCTAACCTCGTCCAACACCGACGTCAACGCGCTCTACCAGTGGTGGCGCACCAACGGCTGACGTTTACAGTTGAGCCCCAATCAATTCCGCGACCGCGCGCATCCCGGCGGGGTTCGGGTGCAACGGTGCGGGGCGACCCGGTAGCGGAACACCGTAGCGCGCCGGCAGCGTCGTCCAGGGCTCGACCGACCACGCGTGGTGTTCGCGGCCGGCCGCGGCGGCGCGGATGATTTCACAGCCGGTTGCCGCTGCGGCGGCGGCCGTCATCCTTTCCAGCGTCGCGGCCACATGCCGGCCCAGGTCGGCGTCCGCGGGCGACAGCGGTGCGGCCGGCACGCCCGCGGGCGGCAGCATCGTCAGGTAGTCGACGAAGAAAATTCGCGCCCCGGCGGATCGCTGACGCACCGCACGGCCCACCGCACACAGCGATTCGAACACCGCGTCAAGGGCTTGATTTCGCGCATCGCGATCCAGCAGTTCGCGGATGCGGTCGCCCAGCAGCGGCAGGCGCCGCAGCGGGCGCGGCAGCGAAGCGGCCATCAACAGCGGAACGTAACCGACGTCATTGCCGCCGATGGTGACGGTGACCAGGCTCTCCGAGCCGTCCAGCGCGTCGATTTGCGGTGGTGCGCCGCGTTGACGATCGGCGAGCACGTGCGCGGTGGTCGCGCCGGAGAAGGTGACGTCGACCAAGTCGTAGTCGTACCGCCCGGCGATCAGGTGCGCATAATTGCGCGCGGACCGGCCCGACCACCGCGGGGCCCCCGCGGCGCGTGGCCGGATACCGGGACCTGCGGCCATCGAACTGCCCAGTGCGACATAACGACTCATCGGCTCAGGTTCAATTGCCCGGCTCCTGCGCGGCCCGCATCGTCGACGGCCGCGGGCTCGAAGCCTGGGCCCAGAACCGCTTCGGGATCCGCCCGGCCCGCCGGGCCAGGTAGCCGGCGGTGACGGCGGCCGACATCGCGGCGGCCATCGCGGCGGGATCGGCAGCCCGGGTCACCGCGGAAGCCAACAGCACGGCGTCGCAACCTAATTCCATCGCCAGCGCGGCGTCGCTGGCGGTACCGATTCCGGCGTCGAGCACCACCGGAACGCCTGCCCCGGCGACGATCATCTCGATGTTGTGCGGATTGGTGATGCCAAGCCCGGTCCCGATGGGCGAGCCCAGTGGCATGACCGCCGCGCATCCGGCGTCCTCGAGTCGGCGCGCCAGAACCGGGTCATCGTTGGTGTAGGGCAGAACGACGAACCCGTCATCGACCAATTGCTCTGCGGCCCGCACCAATTCGATCGCATCGGGCAGCAGTGTGCGTTCGTCGGCGATCACCTCGAGCTTGACCCAGTCGGTATTCAACGCCTCGCGAGCCAACTGCGCGGTGAGCACCGCCTCGGCCGCGCCGCGGCATCCCGCGGTGTTGGGCAGCGGCGTGATGCCCAGCCGGTTGAGCAGCTCGAGCAATCCGGTGCCGCCCTCGGCGTCGACCCGGCGGATCGCGACGGTGGTCAGTTCCGTGCCCGACGCGACCAGCGCCTCTTCCAGCACCGCCAGGTTGCCGGCTCCCCCGGTTCCCATGATGAGCCGCGAGGCGAAGCTGCGGTCCGCGATCGTCAGTTTGAAGTCAGCCACCTTGCACCGCCGTTACCACCTCGAGTCGGGCACCGTCGAAAAGCTCTGTCGCCCATCGCGATCGCGGCAGCACCGCGTCATCCATCGCCACGGCGACGCCGCGAGGGCCGAATCCCAGGGAATCGAGCAGCGCGGACACCGTGGTGTGCGCGTCGACGTCGACCCTTTTCTCGTTGACCACGACGATCATTGGCGCCGCTCCTCCTCATCGCTTCGCTCTGCATCGTCGCAGCGCGGATCATTGGCGCCGCTCCTCCTCATCGCTTCGCTCTGCATCGTCGCAGCGCGGATCATTGGTGTGCTCCCACCGGTGCCAGTTCGGAGACGATCTGTTCCGCCGTCCAGGGCGCCAGCAGGAACCCCGACCTGCCGTGGCCGGCGGCGACCAGCGTGCGCGCGTCCAGGCGACGCACCAATGGCAGATTATCGGGTGTCATCGGGCGCAGCCCGGCGCCGCACTCGGCCAGCTCGTATTCACCCAGCGCCGGCAGCACCGCGCATGCGTCGTCGAGGAGGTCACGCACCCCCGAGACGACCGGGGCGGTGTCGCGCCCGTGTTCGTACTGGGTGGCGCCCACCACCACCCCGTCCGCGCGCGGAACCAGGTACACCTGCCGCCCATGCGCTCGGGCGCGAATGACCCTCTGCGGCAACGGCATACATCCTTTTCTCCACCGCAGCCGCAGCACCTCGCCCTTCACCGGGCGCACCGGCAGGCCGGGCCACAACGCCGGTGCGTCGATGCCGTTGGCGATCACCACCGCATCGGCGTCGACGGCCGACAGGTCGTGCACCGGCGGCGCCCACCGCACCCCGAGGCGCTCGCACTCCGCATCCAGCGCGTGAAGCACCGCCCGATTGTCCACGGCCAACTCGGTGGGCGCCCGGAAGCCGTGCCGGATGCCCTGCGCCAAAAGGGGTTCGACGTCACGGGCGGCCGACTCCCAGACCACCGGGTGTCCCTGCGCGGACAGCCAGTCCGCGACGGTGCGCAGGTCGGCGACGTCGGCGCGGTCGACGGCCACCACCAGCGACTCGTGGGCGGTGACCACCTCCGCCGGCAGGCCGTCGGTGAAACCGCCCTCGCGCCACAGCCGCAGCGATTCCAGACCCAGCCGCAACAACCGCTCTTCGCCGGGCCAGCCCTCGCTGTGCGGAGCCAGCATGCCGCCGGCGACCCAGGACGCGCCCCGCTCCCCGCTGCGGTGCACCCGCACCGACCACCCGGCCTGCGCGACGCGACGCGCCACCGCCAGGCCGATGACACCGCCGCCGATGACGGCCAGCGACCCCAGCGGTGCCCCCGAAGGCATCCTGGTCATTGTCGAGCCTCCCTTCGCCGGCATGATCCGGATCAGGTGTGACGGTAAGGGCAGGTCCTCGTCGCTGCGGCTGTGCCCACTCTCAGCCCCGCTCCCGGGACTCCCGTGTCTGGTGGTTCTCCGGGCTCCACGCTAGCGCGCTAGCGTCTCGGTGTGCAGCGTCCCGTTGATAGACGACTCTCGGTTCTGGCCACCGCGCGGCTGTATCTGTGCACCGACGCGCGCCGCGAGCGCGGCGATCTGGCCGAGTTCGCCGACGCCGCCCTGGCCGGCGGCGTGGACATCATCCAGCTGCGTGACAAGGGGTCGGCGGGAGAGCAGCGGTTCGGACCGCTCGAGGCACGTGACGAGCTGGCCGCGTGCCGGATCCTTGCCGACGCGGCCCGCCGGCACGGTGCCCTGTTCGCCGTCAACGACCGCGCCGACATCGCGCGCGCGGCCGGCGCCGATGTGCTCCACCTCGGGCAGGGCGACCTGCCGCTGGCCATCGCCCGCGACATCGTCGGGCCCCAGGTGCTGCTCGGCTCGTCCACCCACAGCGCCGAGCAGGCCACCGCCGCGGCACTCAGCGAAGCGGATTACTTCTGTGTCGGGCCCTGCTGGCCCACGCCCACCAAACCGGACCGCGAGGCACCCGGGCTGGAACTGGTCCGCACCGCCGCCGAGCTCGGGGCCGACAAGCCGTGGTTCGCGATCGGCGGCATCGACGCGCAGCGGCTGCCCGAGGTGCTCGACTCCGGCGCGCGCCGCGTCGTGGTGGTGCGAGCGATCACTGCGGCCGCCGACCCGCGGGCGGCGGCCCGGCGGCTCAGTTCGGCGCTTGCAGCAGCGAGCTGATTCGGCGGCTCAGCTGCGACGGTGCCTGGTCGGCCTCGCCGGGCACGCACCAGACGAAGACCCCAGTCTCGATCTCGAATGTGCGCGGCAGGTACCGCCGGCGTTCGTCGCCGTGGCCCAGCGGCAACAACGCCGGCGCGGTACGCAGCCGTTGCCAGCTGGCCGCGAAGCCCGGATGCAGCGGCAGGTCGGCCACCTCGTTCTCGGCCACCCAGCGCATCTCGGCGCTTTCCCGGTTGGGAACGGTGTGCAGCTGCTCATCGGCGTCGGCGACCACGGTGGTGTAGCTCCACTGCGTACCGCCGATCCCGGCGACTTCGGCCGTCACCACGGTCGCGCGCACGGCGAGCCGCTCGGCGAGGAGGCCGGCCTCCTCGTTCGCTTCCCGGACCGCCGTCTGCTCGGGCGTCTCGTGGCTGTCCCGGGCCCCTCCCGGCAATCCCCACGTCCCGCCCTGATGACTCCACACCGCGCGATGCTGCAGCAGCACCGCGGGCGTGCCATCGGGTTGGGGGGCCCGCAACAGCAAACCCGCCGCGCCATACCTGCCCCAATAATGGGCGCCGCTGTCGGATATCACCCACCCGTCACCGTCGCCCTGCACGGATCAAGGATAGGCAGACTTGGTTCTTTGCGGCCTTCGGCGCGTCGGCAATTGCGTCCGCCTCCACCCATCCACCCGAACATGCTCTTAGACTTCGCTTATAGAGGTCCGTGCAGCGAAATCCAGTGGCCATAGAGATGAGGGCTGATCAGACGTGACGGTTGAGCTGGCGCACCCGTCGACCGAGCCGCAGGGATCGCGGTCACCGGCCGAACCGGCTCATCCACGCTGGTGGTTCATCTCGACGACGCCGGGCCGCATCCTGACCATCGGCATCGTCCTGGCGGCCCTCGGCGGGGTGAGCGCCTTCGCCACCTCGACCACCATCAACCACCGGCAACAGGTGCTCACCACGGTGCTCAACCACACCGAGCCGCTGTCGTTCGCGGCCGGGCGGCTCTACACCACCCTGTCGGTAGCCGACGCCGCGGCGGCCACCGCGTTCATCGCCGAAGCCGAACCGCCGCCCGTCCGGCAGCGCTACGAGCAGGCCATCACCGATGCGGCCGTGGCCGTGACCAGGTCCTCCAGCGGCCTCACCGATGAGCCGATGGTGCAGCTACTGGGCCGGATCAACGCCGAGCTCGCCGTCTACACCGGCCTGATCGAAACCGCACGGACGAACAACCGGGCGGGCAACCCGGTCGGGTCGTCCTACCTGTCGGAGGCGTCGGGGCTGATGCAATCGACGATCCTGCCCGACGCGGCACGGCTCTATCGGGCCACGTCGGAGCGGGTGGACGTGGAAACCACCGCGTCGACCCAGATCCCGGCGCCGGTCATCCTGGTGGTCGCCGCCACGGTGGTCTTCGGCGCGTTCTCCCATCGCTGGCTGGCCCGGCGCACCCGGCGCCGGATCAACCCGGGCCTGGTCGTGGGTGCGCTCGCTATTCTCGTCATGGTGGTGTGGGTCGGAACTGCGCTAACCATCTCTACGACGGCCAGTCGTAGCGCCAAGGACACCGCCGCGGAGTCCCTCAAGACCGTCACCAATGTCGCGATCACCGCCCAGCAGGCGCGCGCCGACGAGACGCTGTCGCTGATCCGCCGCGGGGATGAAGAGCAGCGCAAGCAGTCGTTTTATCAGCGCATCGATTCGATGCACCGCCTGCTCGACCAGTACATGTCCCGCAGCGATGCCGTGGACAAACCGGACCTGGAAGGCGCCGATCAGCTGCTGCTGCGCTGGCGTCAGGCCAACGACCGGATCAGCTCGTACATCTCGGTGGGTAACTATCGCGCCGCCACCCAAGTCGCGCTGG
The DNA here is from genome assembly GCF_004298145.1 of Mycobacterium sp. Lineage (GTDB taxonomy): Bacteria > Actinomycetota > Actinomycetes > Mycobacteriales > Mycobacteriaceae > Mycobacterium. Next base: position 181,190 of record NZ_SCRH01000056.1, on the reverse strand, counting down.
GCAGCAGCGAGCAAGATTCCACCCCGGCGTTCGACAAGCTGGAAGACGAGTTGGTCAAGGCCATGGACCAGGGCCGCGTCCACCTGCGCAACGACGTCATCAACGCGCGCAGCGGCCTGTCCGGCGCCCAGGTGGGCGGCGTCGTGCTCAGCCTCGGTGCCGCCATCGCGGTGGCCCTGGGACTGTGGCCGCGGCTGAAAGAGTACCGATAATGATCCGCCTGCCGCTGCTCCGCCGGGCGTGCACCGTGGCCGCCGCGGTGGTGGTACTGGCGGGCTGCGGGCACACGGAAACGCTGCACGTGGCCAGCGTCCCGACGTTGCCGCCGCCCACACCGGTCGGCATGGAGCAGTTGCCGCCGCAGCCGCCGCTGCCGCCCGACGGCCCCGATCAGAACTGCGATCTGACGGCCAGTCTGCGGCCCTTCGGAACCAAGGCGGAGGCGGAGGCCGCGGTCGCCGACATCCGCGCGCGGGGCAGGCTGATCGTCGGGCTCGACATCGGCAGCAACCTGTTCAGCTTCCGCGACCCGATCACCGGCGAGATCACCGGCTTCGACGTCGACCTTGCCGGCGAGATCGCCCGCGACATCTTCGGCGCCCCGTCCCACGTCGAGTACCGGATCCTGTCGTCGGACGAGCGGGTCACCGCGCTGCAGCGCGGCGACGTCGACGTCGTGGTCAAGACCATGACCATCACCTGCGACCGGCGCAAGCTGGTGAACTTCTCCACCGTCTACCTCGACGCCAATCAACGCATCCTCGCCCCCCGTGACTCGCCGATCGTCAAGGTGAGCGACCTGTCCGGCAAACGCGTCTGCGTGGCCAAGGGCACCACCTCGCTGCACCGCATCCGGCAGATCGACCCGCCCCCGGTGGTGGTGTCGGTGGTCAACTGGGCCGACTGCCTGGTGGCGATACAACAGCGACTCATCGATGCCGTCAGCACCGACGACTCCATCCTCGCCGGCCTGGTCGAAGAGGATCCCTACTTGCACATCGTCGGACCCAACATGGCCACTCAGCCCTATGGCATCGGCGTCAATCTGAACAACACCGGCCTGGTGCGGTTCGTCAACGGAACCCTGGAACGGATCCGCCGGGACGGTACGTGGAACACGTTGTACCGCAAGTGGTTGACAGTGCTGGGCCCCGCGCCGGCCCCGCCCACCCCGAGGTATCTGGACTGATGGCCGAGCCGGATAAGCCAACCGAGCAGCCGGAATCCGGGCCGGAAGACGTGGCAGACGTGAACCCGGGCACCCAGCCGGCGGAGGTCGCCGGCGGCGCCTCGACGGGGCGGCTGCAGGCCACGCAGGCGCTGTTCCGGCCCGACTTCGACGATGACGACGACGACTTTCCGCTGGGCGCCCTGGACACCGACACCCCCGACCGCATGACGGTCGCGACGCGCGCGCTGCCGCCGGTCAGGCAGCTCGGCGGTGGGCTGGTCGAGATTCCGCGGGGACGCGACATCGACCCGCGCGAAGCGCTGATGATCAACCCCGTGGTCCCCGAGTCCAAGCGCTTCTGCTGGAACTGCGGGAAGCCGGTGGGCCGGTCCAGCAAGAAGGAGAAGGGCACCTCGGAGGGTTGGTGCCCGGCCTGCGGCAGCCCGTATTCGTTTCTGCCGCAACTCAATCCCGGGGACATCATCGCCCACCAATACGAGGTGAAGGGCTGCATCGCGCACGGCGGACTGGGCTGGGTGTACCTGGCCGTCGACCACAACGTCAACGGCCGCCCCGTCGTGCTCAAGGGCCTGGTGCACTCCGGCGACGCCGAGGCGCAGGCGATCGCGATGGCCGAACGGCAGTTTTTGGCCGAGGTGGTCCACCCGCAGATCGTGCAGATCTTCAACTTCGTCGAGCACAGGGACCAGCGCGGGAATCCGGTCGGCTACATCGTCATGGAGTACGTCGGCGGGCAGCCGCTCAACCATGGGAAGGGTGAGAAACTCCCCGTCGCCGAGGCCATCGCCTACCTGCTGGAAATCCTGCCCGCGCTGAGCTATCTGCACTCCATCGGCCTGGTCTACAACGACCTGAAGCCGGAGAACATCATGCTCACCGAAGACCAGCTCAAGCTGATCGACCTTGGTGCGGTGTCGCGGATCAATTCGTTCGGATACCTTTATGGCACACCGGGTTTCCAGGCGCCGGAGATCGTGCGGACGGGGCCGACGGTCGCCACCGACATCTACACGGTGGGTCGCACGCTGGCGGCGCTCACGCTCAACCTGCGCACCCGCAACGGCCGCTACGCCGACGGGCTGCCCGAGCACGACCCGGTGCTGGCCACCTACGACTCCTTCCACCGGCTGCTGCGCCGCGCCGCCGATCCCGACCCGCGACGTCGGTTCGCCAGCACCGAGGAGATGTCCGCGCAATTGATCGGTGTGCTGCGCGAGGTGGTGGCCCACGACAGCGGGGTGCCGCGGCCCGGGCTGTCGACCATCTTCAGCCCCAGCCGCTCGACCTTCGGGGTGGACCTGCTGGTCGCGCACACCGACGTGTACCTGGACGGCCAGGTCCATTCGGAGAAGCTGACGGCCCGCGAAATCGTGACCGCACTGCAAGTGCCGCTGGTCGATCCGGCCGACGTCGCCGCCTCGGTGCTGCAGGCGACGGTGTTATCGCAGCCGGTGCAGACCCTGGACTCGTTGCGCGCGGCCCGGCACGGGACGCTCGACGCCGACGGAGCCGAGGTGTCCGAGTCGGTCGAGCTGCCGCTGATGGAGGTCCGCGCGCTGCTGGATCTCGGCGACGTGGCCAAGGCCACCCGCAAGCTCGAGGACCTGGCCGAGCGGGTCGGCTGGCAATGGCGGCTGGTCTGGTACAAGGCCGTGGCCGACCTTCTCATTGGCGATTACGATTCTGCCACAACACATTTCATTGAGGTACTGGATACATTCCCGGGTGAGCTGGCGCCCAAGCTGGCGTTGGCCGCCACCGCCGAGCTGGCCGGCGACGTCGACGTGCACAAGCACTACGAGACGGTGTGGAAGACCAACGACGGCGTGATCTCGGCGGCGTTCGGGTTGGCCAGATCGCTGTCCGCGGGAGGCGATCGGGGCGCCGCGGTGCGCACGCTGGACGAGGTGCCGGCCACCTCCCGCCACTTCACCACCGCGCGCCTGACGAGCGCGGTGACCCTGTTGTCCGGCCGGACCAAGAGCGAGATCAGCGAAGAGGACATCCGGGACGCGGCGCGACGGGTGGAGGCGCTGCCGCCCACCGAGCCCCGCGTGCTGCAGATCCGCGCGCTGGTGCTGGGCTGCGCGATGGACTGGCTGGACGACAACAAGGCCAGCACCAACCACATTCTCGGCTTCCCGTTCACCGAACACGGGCTGCGGCTGGGCGTCGAAGCGTCGCTGCGCAGCCTGGCCCGTGTCGCCCCCACCCAGCGGCACCGCTACGAGTTGGTGGACATGGCCAACCGGGTACGGCCCACCAGCACGTTCTGAGATTGCAGGCGCCCTCGCGCGTCCTGGGCTTGGAGTGTGAACCCTGGGATTTCGGTGTGAACACTGGGCGACGACACGCCGATAATCCCCGCCGTGGGCTCACACTCAAAGCCGTGCGTTCACACTCAAAGCCGTGGATTCACAGTCCATTTCGCCAGCGCCTTTCGCACCCGGCGGATGATACTGGCTGGGTGGTCCTCCGCAACGACCCGGACGACGACCCACCCCATCTCCTCAAGCAGGTCGAGCGCGGCCTCCAATCGCCGCAGCCCGGGCGAGCGAGGGTGCATCGCCGCGACACGCAGCACGTCATCGACCTTGAAACCCGTTGCCCGAGCAAGTGCGTCCAGCCGCACAACGGCCGAGCGCACAGCCCCCCGCCGGCCGATGTCGAAGGCGGTCCGCTCCGGTGTGGTCACGGTGAGCCCGTGGCGGACCTCGGTTTCGTCGGCGCACAGCGTTTCCCGACGCGTCAGCACACCATCGGGGGGATGGGTGTTGGTGTGTATCAGCTCGACCGGGACATTGTCGGGGATCCATTCGGCGCCGTGCAACACCGCCGCGGCCGCTCCCCCGATGATCGCCGTCCGCCGCGACCACAGCCAGGCCGCGCGGATACGCAATTCGAGCGACAGCTCCGCATGCTCCGGCACGTAGACGTTCGGGAATAACGTCGGCGTAGGCGGCCCGCAGCTGGTGGCGACTCAGCCTTCCCGACGCCAGCTCCTCACTGCCGATGAACGGCATTTGCCTCACGCCGCGAACCATCGCACGTAAACCCCGATCCGCGAGTGCATCTGTGCACAAGGCCCCGGCTGATGGGTTATCGGCTATGACGCCAACACGTCCACACAGTCGCGCGCGATGGCCAGTTCCTCGTTGGTCGGGATCACCAGCACGGCGATCGGTGAGTCGTCGGCGGAGATCCGGCGCGCATCCCTGCCCGCGGCGAGGTTGCGGCGCTCGTCCAGCACGATGCCCAGCTCCTCCATGCCGGCGACCGCGTCACGGCGCACCGCCACGTCGTTCTCCCCGATCCCGGCGGTGAAGCTGATGACGTCGGTGTGCCCCAGCACCGCCAGGTAAGCGCCGATGTACTTGCGCAGCCGATGCGTGAACACGCTATAGGCCAATTGCGCTGACTCGTCGCCGGATTCGATCATCGTGGCCAGCCGGCGAAAGTCACGCTCGCCGGACAGACCCAACATCCCGGACCGGTGGTTGAGCATGGTCTCGACGTCGTCGACGCCCATCTCGGCCGTGTGGCACAGATAGCGGACGACACCAGGATCGATGTCACCGCTGCGGGTACCCATCACCAGCCCTTCCAGCGGAGTCAACCCCATCGAGGTGTCGATCGGCCGGGTCCCGGCGATCGCCGACGCGGAGCAACCGTTACCCAGATGCAGCACAATCTGTTTCAGGTCGCCAAGCGGCCGGTCCAGGAATGCGGCGGCCCGCTCGCTGACGTAGCGGTGCGACGTGCCGTGGAAGCCGTACCGGCGGATCTGATGCCGCCGCGCCAGTTCGCGGTCGATGGCGTAGGTCGCCGCCGCGGGCGGCAGGTCGTGGAAGAAGCCGGTGTCGAACACCGCGATATGCGGCAGGTCGGGCAGCAGCTTTCGCGCGACCTCGATTCCCTTGAGCGCGGGCGGATTGTGCAGCGGCGCCAACTCCGACAGTTCGTCGAGCCTGGCGACCACCGCGTCGTCCAGCAGCGTGGGCTCATGGAAGGTGTTGCCGCCGTGCACCACTCGATGACCCACCGCGATAACGCCGCATGTCTTCAGGTCGATGCCGTCGTCGGCCAACGTGTCGAACGCACGGCGCAGCGCGGCGTCATAGTCGGGAACCGGAGACGCCGCCTCCCCGATCCGCTCCACGATCCCCGTCGACCGGGCCGCGCCCGAATCGGGATCGACCACTTGAAACTTCAGCGACGACGAGCCGGAGTTGATCACCAGCACCAGGCGCGCGCCGCTACTTCCCATCACGGCCGCCCTGCGCCTGAATCGCGGTGATGGCAACGGTGTTCACGATGTCTTCGACCAACGCACCCCTCGACAGGTCGTTCACCGGCTTGCGCAGGCCTTGCAGCACGGGGCCGATGGCGAGCGCACCGGCACTGCGCTGCACCGCCTTGTAGGTGTTGTTACCGGTGTTGAGGTCGGGAAAGATCAGCACCGTGGCGCGTCCGGCCACCGGCGAGTCGTGCAGCTTGGTGGCCGCGACCGACGGTTCGATCGCGGCGTCGTACTGGATGGGACCGTCGACCGGAAGGCCGGGGTTGCGCTCTCGCACCAATTGCGTGGCCGTCCTTACCTTGTCGACGTCGGCACCGGTACCGGAGTCGCCGGTCGAATAGGACAGCATCGCGACCCGCGGCTCGATGCCGAACTGTGCGGCGGTGCGCGCCGAGGAGATCGCGATGTCGGCCAGCTGCTCCGGTGTCGGGTTCGGGATGATCGCGCAGTCGCCGTAGGCCAGGACACGATCCGGCAGGCACATCAGGAAGATGCTGGACACCGTGGAGACGTCCGGGACCGTCTTGATGATCTCGAATGCGGGCCGAACGGTGTGCGCCGTGGTGTGCGTGGCACCGGATACCATGCCGTCGACCATGCCGTTGTAGACCATCATGGTGCCGAAATACGTCGCGTCGCGCATGACCTCGCGCGCCTGCTCGACGGTCACGCCCTTCGCCTTGCGCAATTGGGCATACTGGTCGGCGAACTCGTCGCGCAACCGGCTGGTGCGCGGATCGATCACCTTCACGTCGGCCAGATCCACTCCGAGTTCGCCTGAACGCTGGCGGATTTGGGCTTCGTCACCCAGGATGGTCAGGTCGGCGACACGGCGCTGCAGCACCCGCCCGGCGGACCGCAGGATACGGTCGTCGTCGCCTTCCGGCAGCACGACTTGCTTGCGATCCGAACGCGCCTGCAGCGTCAGCTGATGTATGAACATCTGCGGCGTGGTCACGGTGGGAATCGGAATGGCAAGCTGCGCCAGCAGTTCGGTGATATCGACGTGGCTGTCCATCAGCTCCAGCGCGGTGTCGATCTTGCGCTGCGAGCTCGCCGTCACCCTGCCCCGGGCCGCGGCGGCCGCGCTGGCGGTGTCGTAGGTGCCCAGCGCGGTGGCGATGATGGGCAACCGCAGCCGCAGCCCGGCGACCAGGGCCGCGATGGACGGATGCAGCTCGAAGCCGCCGTTGAGGACGATGCACGACAGTGACGGAAAGCCCTCCGCGGCATGGGCGCTGGCGACGGCGAGCACCACGTCCGACCGGTCGCCGGCGGTGATGACCGCCATGCCGTCGCGCAGCCGTTCCAGGACGTGGTCGGCGGTCATCCCCGCGACCATCACGCCGGTGACCTCGCGCTCGCGCAGGGACTCCTCGCCGCTGACCGGCGTCCCGCTCACCGCCTCCTGGAGCTCGGCCACCGTCGGCGCCGACAACAGCGGTTCGTCGGGCAGCACGTAGCTGCGCAAGGACGACGCGCCCAGCGCCTCGTCCAACTCTTTTCGGATCGCCGCCAGCCCGTCCGGCGCGCAGCGGTTGGCCACCACCGCCGCGGTGTGGGCGTGCTGGGCGTCCAGCTCGGCCAGGCAGACCTTGACGACATCGGCCACCTCCGCGGCGGTCCGCCCCTCGCCGCTGACCGTCAACAGCAGCGGCGCACCGAGGTTGACCGCGATGCGCGCGTTGGTGGAAAGCTCCACGGGCCGGGTCGCCTGTCCCAGTTCGGAGTAGTCGCTGCCGACGATCACCACGACGTCGCACACCTCGGCCACCCCGTGGTAGGCGTCGACGATGGTGGCGATCGCCGCGTCACCGTCCGCGTGCAGCTGCTGGTAGGTGACACCGACGCATTGCTCGTAGGACAGACCCGCGGTGGTGCGGGACAGCAGCAGTTCCAGGATGTAGTCGCGGCCCTCGCCCGGATCCTGCGGCGACCCGCGGCGGTCGGCCCGCGTAATGGGCCGGAACACACCGACTTTGGCGACCGTCGCGGTCAGCCGGTGCAGCAGGCCCAGCGCGATCGTCGACTTTCCGGTCTCCGGCTCGGGCGCGGCGATGTAGATCGCTCTCACCGGACCCGAGACCACTCGCCCGCCCCTCAGGCCAGCCGCCGCAGCCGCGGCGCCAGGTCCTTCTCGAAGAGGTCCAGGAACCGGCGCTGGTCGTGACCGGGCGCGTGGAACACCAGGTGGTTGAGGCCCCACCGCACGTACTGGCCGACCTTCTCCACCGCCTCGTCGGGATCCGACGCCACGATCCAGCGCTTGGCGACCTGCTCGATCGGCAGCGCGTCGGCGGCCTTCTCCATTTCGATCGGGTCGTCGATGCTGTGCTTCTGCTCGGCGGTCAGCGACAGCGGCGCCCAGAACCGGGTGTTCTCCAGCGCCAGCTCGGGATCGGGGTCATACGAGATCTTGATCTCGATCATCTTGTCGATGTCGTCGACGTTGCGGTCGGCGGCCGCGGCGCCCTCCCGCACCGCCGGCATCAGCTTGTCCTGGTAGAGCTCCTCGCCCTTGCCGGACGTGCAGATGAACCCGTCGCCGGCCCGTCCCGCGTACTTGGCCACCGCAGGGCCGCCGGCGGCGACATAGATCGGGACCCCGCCCTCGGGCACGTCGTAGATCGAGGCGCCCTTGAGCCGGTAGTAGTCGCCGTCGAAGTCGACGCGGTCGCCGCGCCACAGCTCGCGCATCAATCGCACCGATTCGCGCAGCCGGGCGAACCGCTCCTTGAACTCCGGCCACTCGCCCTGGTATCCGGTCGCGATCTCGTTCAGCGCCTCGCCGGTGCCGACTCCGAGGAAGACGCGGTTGGGGTACAGGCAGGCCATGGTGGCGAACGCCTGCGCGATGACGGCGGGGTTGTAGCGAAAGGTCGGGGTGAGCACCGAGGTGCCCAGCAGGAGGCGGTCGGTCCGTTCGCCGACGGCGGTCATCCAGGCCAGTGAGAACGGCGCGTGTCCGCCCTCGTGTCGCCACGGCTGGAAATGGTCACTGACGGTTGCGCTGTCCATGCCGTGACCTTCGGCGGCGACAGCAAGCTCGACGAGCTCGCGCGGTGCAAATTGTTCAGCGGACGCTTTGTATCCGAGTTTCAGTTCAGCCACCCGTTCTTTCTACTCCTCGGCCCGCTCCTGTACACATGCGCGCTCGACCCGCCGCGCCCGGCTCCGCCGCGCTCGCGATCGCTTCTACACACACCCGCGCGACCCGCCGCGCCCGGCTCCGCCGCGCTCGCGATCGCTTCTACACACACCCGCGCGACCCGCCGCGCCCGGCTCCGCCGCGCTTGCGATCGCTTCTACACTCGCGGGCATGGGATCGGCGCCGGCTCTCGTTCAAGTGACCGACACGGTGTACCTCGCCCGGGGAGAGGCCGTTAACTGGACGCTGGTCGTCGACGGCACCGGCGTGCTGCTGATCGACGCCGGATATCCCGGGGACCGCGCCGACGTGCTGACGTCGCTGCGACAGCTGGGCTACGGCGCCCGCGACGTGCGCGCCATCCTGCTGACACACGCCCACATCGACCACCTCGGCTCGGCGATCTGGTTCGCCGACGAATACGGCACCGACGTGTACTGCCACGCCGAAGAGGTCGATCACGCCAAGCGCGAGTACCTCGAGCAGGCCTCGGTTCTCGATGTCGCCCTGCGTATTTGGCGGCCCCGCTGGGCGGCGTGGGGGCTGCACGTGCTGCGCAGCGGCGGCCTGATCCGCGACGGCATAGCGTCGACCCGGCCGCTGACCGCCGACGTGGCCGCCGCGCTGCCCGGTCACCCGATGGCCGTTTTCACCCCCGGGCACACCAGCGGGCACTGCTCGTATGTGGTCGACGGCGCCTTGGTCAGCGGCGACGCACTGATCACCGGGCACCCCCTGCTGAAGCACGGCGGGCCACAGCTGCTGCCGGAGGTGTTCAGCCACAGCCAGCAGAATTCGCTGCGCAGCCTGGACGCGTTGGCGCTGCTCGACACCGAGATCCTGGTGCCGGGCCACGGCGACGTGTGGCGCGGCCCGATCCGGGAAGCGACGGCCCGGGCCATCTCGCTGGCCCAGTGACCGGAGAAGTGTTGTGACGGTTGCCAAATCGATCGCTTTGTTCGCGCTGGCCGCCCTGTTCGAGATCGGTGGGGCCTGGTTGGTGTGGCAGGGCGTGCGGGAACATCGTGGCTCGATGTGGGTCGGCTTGGGTGTGATCGCGCTTGGCGCCTACGGCTTCGTTGCCACGTTGCAGCCCGATGCCCACTTCGGCCGGATCCTGGCCGCGTACGGGGGAATCTTCGTCGCCGGCTCGTTGCTGTGGGGCATGGGCGTCGACGGGTTTCGCCCCGATCGCTGGGACGTCGTCGGAGCGGCGATCTGCCTGCTCGGGGTGGCGGTGATCATGTATGGGCCACGACCTCACTGACCGTCCGGAACCAGCCACTTCTCGAAGGCGATCGGGATGAACGGTCCCCAGGACGGCAGCGGGTCGGGAGCCACCCGGGTGTAGCCCGTCGCGTCGTAGAGCGCCTCGGCCTCGGGCTGCCTGTTGCCGGTGATCAGGTAGAGCCGCCGATACCCCCGCGCCACCGTCTCGGCCTCCAGCGCGGCCAGCAACGCGCGCGCGTACCCGCGGCGCCGGTGGGCGCCGTCGGTCCAGATCCGTTTGAGTTCGGCGGTCTGGGTGTCATAGCGGCGAAACGCACCGCCGGTCACGGGCACGCCGCCCACCACGCCGATCAGCAATCCGCCGTCCGGCGGCGCCAACTCGGCCTCGGGCACGGGCAACCAGGTCAGGTGCGTGCTCGGGGTGCCGCCGTATCGCTGCGCGTACTCGACGGCCAACTCGGCCAGCAGCGGTTGTGCCAGCGGGTCATCGTGGGTGGCCGACACGAACCGCAGCCGGCCGTGCGGTGGGATGGGTTCCGGCGTCATCGAAAACTCAAACGCGTGTCGCGGTGACGTATTCCGGGATGAACTCCGCGTCGCCGGGCCCGGTGCGCCGCCGCCGGCCCAGCCCCATGGCGCCAAGCAAGTCGGCGATATTGCGCCCCAGCGTCTCCCAGCCGTGGGTCGTCAAATACTCAGGGACATAATGGTATTCGCCCGGGTACGTCAGGCTGGCCAGGTCGATGTCGAGGCCGCGCCGCCGCCAGCCGTCCACAAAGGAGCGCTCGGCCCCCAGCTGCAGCGGATTCCAGGTGGGCATGTGATCGGCGACCAGCCTGCTGCCCGGGGCGCTCGCCGCGGTGACCCCGCGCAGCAGGCGGTTCTGCTCGTCGGGCGGCAGATACCCGACGAGCAACTGCTCGGCCACCCACACGGTGGGCTGCGCGGCGTCAAAACCCACCCGCCGCAACGCCGCCGGCCAATCGTGGCGCAGGTCGACGCCGACTGCACACCGGTTGGTGGCCAAGGTGGCGTCGAGCCCGCGGAGCACGTCGGACTTGAAATCGAGCACCTGCGGCCGATCGATCTCGTAGACCGTCGTCCCGCGCGGCCACCACAGCCGGTACGCCCGGGTGTCCAGACCCGAGGCCAGGATCACCACCTGGCGAATACCCGCCCGGCCCGCGTCGGCAAGGAATTCGTCCACAAAACGGGTATGCGCCGCCAGCGCATCCATCAGCGCCGCCATCGCCGGGTCGTCACCGTCGTCCGCGAACACGTGGTCCTTGATCGCCCGGGTGAGGTAGTCGATCCCGACGGCGCACAGCAACGGCTCGGCGAACGGATCGTTCAACAGCCCCTTGTCGGTGGCCACCGCTCGCGCGGCGGCGCCGAAAGTCGCGGTCACCTCCACGTCGGCCGTCGGTGCCATGGTCCGCTCAGACGTCGGAGCGGCGCCGCAGGGTCAGCCCGACGCCCACTCGCCAGCCCAGCAACAACAGCGCGGTGACCGTCGCCGCCACCCCGACGAAACTGGCGGCCACGCCCGCGGAGGTCGCCTTGCGCAGCGCCATGCCGACAACCACCGTGGATAGCCAGACGACGACCCCGGTGGGGGCCACGGCGGTGGGCCGCCGCCAGCCGCGTACGGCCAGCCACCCGATGGCGGTGCCGGTGAGAAAGGGCCATGCCGTCGCCGCGATGCCGGTGGCGCCCAGGCCTTCGTCGTGGCTGCGGCGCCCGAGGGCGCAGAACACCAGCACACCGATGACGTCCACGGCGAGCCAGCCCAGCCACTGGAGCCTAAGCATGCAGCGAGACTACCGGGCAGCGCCGTCGATCCTTGACCCGGCGGCCACGGTGAACCTAGATTCGTCAGCGATGAATACCCATTCACAAGGCGGCCTCGCGGTGGTGACCGGCGCCGGGTCAGGCATCGGCAGGGCGATCGCGCTCGGGCTCGCGGCGCGGGGTGACCGTGTCGTCGCCGCCGATCTCGACGAGGCGGCGGCCTCGGCCACCGCCGGCGAACATCCGCACCTGATCACCGCGCTGCCGGTGGACGTGGCCGACCCGGCGCAGGTCGGCGCGCTGCGGGATCGGATCCACGCCGACCTCGGGGTGCCCAACATCGTCGTCAACGCCGCCGGATGGGACCGCACCGACCAATTCCTCAATGCCACAGCGGAATTCGCGCAGAAGGTGGTCGCCATCAACTACCTGGGGCCGGTGCATGTCTGCTCGGCGTTCCTGCCGGGGATGATCGAAACGCACGGCGGCGGACGCGTGGTCAACCTGGCCAGCGATGCCGGCCGCGTCGGCAGCGCGGGCGAGAGCATCTACGCGGGCGCCAAGGGCGGGGTGATCGCCCTGACCAAGTCGCTGGCCCGCGAGATGGCGCGGCACCAGATCACGGTGAACTGCGTGTGCCCGGGGCCGACCGACACACCGCTGTTTCACGCGCAACCCGAGAAACTGAAAGAAGCGCTGGTCAAGGCGATCCCGTTTCGCCGGCTGGCCCGGCCCGAGGAGGTCGCCGCGCCGGTGCTGTTCTTCGCGTCCGACGCCGCGGAGTTCATCACCGGACAGGTGATCAGCGTCAGCGGCGGGCTGACGATGGCCGGTTGAGGGCCGGCTAGTGGCAGGCTGACTTCCATGAGTACCCGGACACCACCCCCCTTCGACCGCTACGACCCCCTGGGGCTGGACGCGTCGCTGTCCGACGACGAGCTCGCGGTGCGCGACACCGTCCGGGAGTTCTGTGCCGAGCACGTCCTTCCCCACGTCGCGGAGTGGTTCGAGATCGGCGACCTTCCGGTCCGCGAACTCGCCAAGGGGTTCGGCAAGCTCGGCCTGCTCGGCATGCACCTGGACGGGTACGGCTGCGGCGGGGCCTCCGCCGTGCACTACGGGCTGGCCTGCGTGGAGCTCGAGGCCGCCGACTCCGGCCTTCGGTCGATGGTCTCGGTGCAGGGCTCGCTGGCGATGTTCGCGATCTGGAACTTCGGATCCGAGGGGCAAAAACAGGAATGGCTGCCGGGTATGGCCACCGGCGAACTGCTCGGCTGCTTCGGGCTGACCGAACCCGACGCCGGATCCGATCCCGCCGCGATGAAAACCCGTGCGCGACGGGATGGTTCGGATTGGGTGCTCACCGGACGCAAGTTGTGGATCACCAACGGTTCGGTCGCCGACGTCGCGGTCGTATGGGCCAACACCGACGACGGGATTCGGGGCTTTCTGGTCCCCGCCCGCGCCCCGGGCTTCACCGCCAACACCATTCACCACAAGCTGTCGCTGCGGGCCTCGATCACCAGCGAGCTTTTGCTCGACGATGTGCGGCTGCCCGCCGAGGCGATGCTGCCCGAGGCCAAGGGGTTGCGGGGGCCGCTGTCCTGCCTGTCCGAGGCCCGCTACGGCATCATCTGGGGCTCCATGGGAGCGGCGCGCTCGGCCTGGCAGGCCGCCCTCGATTACGCCACGCAGCGCACCCAGTTCGGCCGCCCGATCGCCGGATTCCAGTTGACCCAGGCCAAACTCGTCGACATGGCGGTCGAGCTGCACAAGGGACAGCTGCTGTCGCTGCACCTCGGCCGCCTCAAGGACAGCGTGGGGCTGCGTCCCGAGCAGGTCAGCTTCGGCAAGCTCAACAACACCCGTGAGGCGATCGAGATCTGCCGGACCGCCCGAACGATCCTGGGCGGCAACGGAATATCGCTGGAATACCCGGTGATCCGGCACATGGTCAACCTGGAATCGGTGCTGACCTATGAGGGCACACCGGAGATGCATCAGCTGGTCCTCGGCCAGGCGTTCACCGGCAGCGACGCCTTCCGCTGATGAGCGGCCTGTCCTACACGCCAGAGCACCACCAGTTCCGGCAACTGGTAAGGGATTTCGTACAGCAGACGGTCGTGCCCAACCACGAGGACTGGGAACGGGGCGGCCAGTGGGACCGCTCGCTGTTCATCGAGGCGGGCAAGCTCGGGCTGCTGGGCTTTTCGGTGCCCGAACGTCTCGGCGGCCCCGGCGTGGGCGACTTCCGCTACAACGCGATCGTGATCGACGAGTTGCAGCGGGCAGGGGCGGCCGCAGAGGCCATCGCCTTCACGCTGCAAAACGACGTGGTGTTGCCCTATCTCACCGATTTGACGACGCCCGAGCAGCAGCAGCGCTGGCTGCCCGGCGTGGTCACCGGCGAGACGGTGCTCGGCATCGCGATGACCGAGCCCGGCACCGGCAGCGATCTGGCCGGGATCCGCACGACGGCGGTGCGGGACGGCGACGACTACGTCGTCAACGGCGCCAAGACGTTCATCTCCAACGGTCAGGTCGGGGACCTGTTCGTCGTCGCGGTGCGCACCTCGCCGGATCGGCATCAGGGCCTGTCACTTCTGGTGGTCGACTCCGGCACCCCGGGCTTTTCCCGCGGCCGCAACCTGGAGAAGATCGGCCTGCACGCCCAGGACACCAGCGAGCTGACCTTCACCGACATGCGGGTGCCGAAAGGGAACCTGCTCGAATCCGAGGGCAGGGGCTTCTACCAGTTGATGAAAAACCTGGCCCAGGAGCGGCTCGCGCTCGGCGTGGGGGCGGTGGCCGCCGCCGAAGCGATCCTGGCCGGAACCCTCGACTACGTCCGTGATCGCAAGGCCTTCGGGTCACCCATCGCCGGCTTCCAGCACAGTCAATTCGTGCTCGCCGAACTGGCGACCGAAATCGACATCGCCCGAACGTATCTCGACGACTGCCTGGCCCAGCACCTCCAGGGTGAACTGACCGCCGCGCGGGCAGCCCGGCTGAAATGGTGGACCACCGACCTACAGGTGCGCACCGCCGACCGCTGCCTGCAGTTGCACGGCGGGTACGGCTACATGCGCGAGTACAGCGTGGCGCGCGCGTTCGTCGACGCCCGCATCCAAACCATCTACGGCGGCACCAACGAGATCATGAAGACGATCATCGCCAAGGACCTGGGTATCTAGAGGCAGCCGATGGCCACCGATATCGCCGACTACAGCGGTCTTCCGGCCGACGAGGCCGTGCGCGCGGCCCGCATCAGCTCGCGGCGCCGCCAGGTGCTCGATGCCGCGGTCAAAGCCATGGGCAGGACCGGATTTCACCAGATGTCCATGCAGGACCTGGCCACCGAGGCCGAGGTCAGCGTCGGCCTGCTGTACAAATACTTCGGCGGCAAGGAGGACCTGCTGCTCGCCACGATCGTGCGCATCCTCGACGTGTTCCGCGATCAGCTGGCGCCGGTCATCGACGCCGCCGGCGATGACGTGGTCGACCAGTTGGCCGCGGGGGTCCGCCGCTATATCCAGATCGTCGACGAGAACCTCGACGGCGTGGTACTGACGTATCGGGAGAGCCGAACCCTCGGCGCGCCGGGGCGCACCCAGATCAAGGACCTCGAAATCGCCACCGCCGCACCGCTGCGCGCGGTGCTCGAAGCCGGCATCGCCCAGGGCGTCTTCCGCCGGGTCGATGTCGACCTCACCGTGTTCGACATCATGCTGCTCGCGCATGGCTGGGCGCTGAAGCATTGGCACTTCGGGCCGATCTACACCGTCGACCAATACATCGCGCTGCAGACCCGCCACGTGCTGGGCGGGTTGATTGTCGACGAACGCCGCGCCGACTACGCACACGTGCTGAAATGAGGGGCATGGGAGTTGCTGTGCGCCGGGTCCGCGCCATGATCGCGCTGTTGGTGCTGGGGGCTGCCGCCGGTCTGGCGCCGGCGGGCGCCGATCCGGCCGCGGGGCTGCCCCCGATGACGTCCAGCGGCAGCGGACCGATCATCGGCGGGGGCTCCGCGGCCGCGCAGGGAATCGCCCAGCAGCTCTTCAGCTTCGGCAATCCCAACGTCGTGCAGGAGGTCGACGGCTCGGACGCGGCGCAATTCATCGCGGCCGCGGCGGGCGCCACCGGCCAGCAACTCGCGGCACCCTTCGCGCTGCTGCGCCGGGCGTTGACATGCCAGACCGACAACTCCGGATCGGGGGCGGGATTCGGTGCGCGCGCCTATCGGCGCAACGACGGACAGTGGGGAGGAGCGATGCTGGCCGCGGCCAAGAGCGCCACGCCGAACCTCGACAGCCTGGTCGCGTGCGTGAAGACCAATTGGCGAAGAGCGGCGGCCGGCGGCGAAACCGCGATGTGCAACAACGGCTGGACCACGCCGACGTCCTACGAAAGCCGCCGCGGCGAGACCTATTACATCTTGCTCGCCGGCACCGCCGCCGACTTCTGCGGCGATCTCAACGCCAAGTACAAGGGCGACGCCAGCGGGTGGCCGTTCTAACCGAGCCGCCCACCTCTCGCCCGTCGCTGAGACCGATTGCCATCCCGATGGTTTCGCGGCACGGCCGGCGGCGCGAGTCCGGGACCTATTTGAATTCATATCCAATTTGCGCACCGGCGCCGGTGAGCATCGGGTAAATAGCGTTCCAATATAGCCGCGGCATGGTCCCCCCGCAGGGTAATTCCAATTCATCCCGCCACGCGATTTTGCTGAATTCCTTTCGCGGCCGGGGCGGCGGCATCGAGCCTGGGTTCCTTGGTCATCCGTTTGACGAATCGACGCGCGATGTTTGCGAAATCGCTTATCTACGAATCATTGACGACGTAAACTTCCCGTCATCGGGCATCAGAATAATCGTCTCCCAGACGAAGGGGGTTCTAATGTCACGTCGTACTGGCAAAATCGTCCTCGCCGTGGTGCTCGCTTTCGCAGCTCCAATGACCTCGGCTTGCACGGTTCCGCTCGTTATCGATTGTGGACCCGGTTTGACCTGCACCGGATAGCAGTAACCGAACGAGCCTGCGAGCTCAATTCGGGGCTTTTCACTCACACCAAGCTTCGCGCAGCGAAGACCAAAGGGTAACCGGCTGGAGCCAGGGCATGCCCCCGGCACCCGCCCTGGCTCCGGTCGGGATCCTTTACCGCACAGGTCATTCGGGGTGTCCGTCCGACCCGTCGACTGTGCGGTCCGTCACGTGCCTCGGCGAACCGGTATTACCGAGACCCGTTTAGTCGCAAACGCTTTCGTTTCGCGAGGCTCCCGCTGCTGCTGGTGGCCTTGGCGCGCGGTGCATCGGTCTTCCCGTCGGCCTCGCCTTTCGCGGGGATGGCGCCGTACGGTGGAGGCATGTCGCGCCATCGTGTCGTCATCATCGGAAGCGGTTTCGGCGGACTGACTGCGGCCAAGGCACTCAAACGTGCGCCCAGAGGAAGTCAAATCGACGTCACCGTGATCTCGAAAACGACCACCCACCTTTTTCAGCCGCTCCTCTATCAGGTGGCCACGGGCATTCTGTCCGAGGGGGACATCGCGCCGACCACCAGGCTCGTCCTGCGCCGGCAGAAGAACGTCCGCGTGTTGTGGGGGGACGTCTCCGCCATCGACCTCACCGCCAAGACGGTCAATTCCCACCTGATGGGCATGGACACGGTGACGCCCTACGACAGCCTGATCGTGGCCGCCGGCGCAAAGCAGTCCTACTTCGGCCACAACGAGTACGCGGCCTTCGCGCCCGGGATGAAGAGCATCGACGACGCCCTGGAGCTGCGCGGCCGCATCCTCGGCGCGTTCGAGGCGGCCGAGGTCGCGACCGACCCGGTCGAGCGGAAACGCCGCCTGACCTTCGTGGTGGTCGGGGCCGGGCCCACCGGAGTCGAGCTGGCCGGCGAGATCGTCCAGCTGGCCGAGCGCACCCTGGCCGGCGCGTTTCGGACGATCACCCCCAGCGAATGCCGCGTCATCCTGCTCGACGCGGCGCCGGCGGTGTTGCCGCCGATGGGTGCCAAGCTGGGTCTCAAGGCGCAACGGCGGCTGGAGAAGATGGGGGTCGAGGTCCAGCTCAACGCGATGGTGACCGCGGTCGACTACATGGGCATCGCGATCAAGGAGAAGGACGGCACCGTGCGCCGCATCGAATGCGCGTGCAAGGTGTGGGCGGCGGGCGTGCAGGCCAGCTCGCTGGGCGCGATGGTCGCCGAGCAGTCCGACGGAACCGAAACCGACCGCGCCGGAAGGGTGGTCGTCGAGCCCGACCTCACGGTCAAGGGTCACCCGTACGTCTTCGTCGTCGGTGACCTGATGTCGGTTCCCGGTGTCCCCGGGATGGCGCAGGGTGCGATCCAGGGGGCGAAATACGCGGCCGCCGTCATCAAGCACGCGGTCAAGGGCCAGGACGATCCCGCCGACCGCAAGCCGTTCAGATACGTGAACAAGGGCAGCATGGCGCTCATCTCCCGCTACAGCGCCGTCGCGCAGGTCGGCAAGGTGGAGTTCGCCGGCTTCTTGGCCTGGCTGGCGTGGCTGTTGCTGCACCTGTACTACCTCATCGGCCACCGGAACCGACTCGCCGCCCTGTTCGCCTGGGGGATCTCGTTCCTGGGCCGCACCCGCGGCCAGATGGCCATCACCAGCCAGATGATCTACGCCCGGCCGCTGGTGAACTGGATGGAGCAGCAGGCGGCGGAAGGCACGCTCGCGGCGGCCGAACGCGCCGAGGCGGCCGAGCAGAAGGCGGCCGGCTGACGCGCCGGAAACGCGATCAGCCCAGGGCCCGATCGATGTCGGCGATCAGGTCTTCGGCGCCCTCCAGGCCGACGGAGATGCGGACCACGCCGTCACCGAGCCCGATCGCCGCGCGGCCCTCCGGGCCCATCGCCCGGTGAGTTGTCGTCGCGGGGTGTGTGACAAGGGATTTGGCGTCGCCGAGGTTGTTGGAGATGTCGATCAGCGTCAACTTGTCCAGCACCTCGAAAGCCCGCTGCTTCGCCGCACTTTCCGGGCAGTCGAGCGCGAAGGTGATCACCGTTCCGCCGCCCGACATCTGGCGCTTGGCCAGGTCGTATTGCGGGTGCGATGACAGATAGGGGTAGCGGACCCAACCCACCGCCGGATGCGTCTCGAGGAATTCGGCGATCCGGTACGCCGAGGCATTGCTGTGATCGACCCGGATGGCCATCGTCTCCAGGCCTTTCAGCAACACCCAGGCGTTGAACGCGCTCATCGCCGGGCCGGTGTGCCGCATCAACTTCTGCACCGGGCCGTCGATGTACTCCTTGCCGCCGAGAATGGCCCCGCCCAGCACGCGGCCCTGGCCGTCGATGTGCTTGGTGCCCGAGTACACCACCACGTCGACACCGAGCGGAATGCCCTGCTGCAGCAGTGGTGTGGCAAAAACGTTGTCCAACACCACCTTTGCACCCGCGGCGTGCGCAAGCTCGGTCACCGCGGCAATGTCCACCAGCGACTGCATCGGATTCGACGGCGTCTCGAAGAACACCGCCGTGGCGGGCACCGACAACGCCGCCTCCCATTGGGACAGGTCGTCGCCGTCGACGAAGACGGTTTCGACACCCCAGCGCGGCAGGATCTCGTTGCACACCACGAAACACGATCCGAACAAGCTGCGCGACGCGACCAACCGGTCCCCCGCGCCCAGCAGCGCACCGAGCGAGGTGAACACCGCCGCCATGCCGCTCGCGGTGGCGAACGCCGCCGGCGCTCCTTCGAGCAGACGCAACCGCTCCTCGAACATCGTCACGGTCGGGTTGCCGTACCGCGAGTAGACGAAGTGGTCCACCTCACCGGTGAACGACTTCTCGGCCACCGCGGCGGACTCGTAGACATAGCCGGACGTCAGATACAGCGCCTCGGCGGTCTCGTCGAACCCCGAACGCAGCAGTCCACCGCGCACGCCGATGGTCGCCTGGCCGACACCTTCGGGCAGCGGTGCGGGCGTGCGGACCGAGCGGTCGTCGGCGGGGGTCATGCCCGGATCAACCTTGCTTCCACGGCAATCCGATCGCCCGCCACCCCGACTCGCCGCGGTGACCGTCGGCATCGAGCTGGCCTTCGAAGCCGTCCAGGATGTTGTACGCCGGGGTGATGCCCAGCTCGGTTGCCACCCCGGCGGCGCCGATGGAGCGGAATCCGGAGCGACACAGGAACAGCACCGGGCGGTCCGCGTCGGCCTGGGCCGGCGCCACCTGCTCGCGCAGCTGGTCGGCGAAATCCGCGTTGGGCCGTCCGTCGGCCGAATTCCACTCCAGGAACAACACATCGCGGCCGAGGCTGGACAGATCGGGCACCCCGACGAATCGCCATTCGGCGTCGGTACGCACGTCGACCAGCACGGCGTTCGGATTGTCGCTGAGCAACTTCCATGCGTCCAGGGGCGAGATGTCGCCCGCGTAGGACTGTCCGCGCTCTGTGCTCATGCTCGTATTCCTTCGCCTCTCGTACGCATCGTCAGCCACCCCGGCGAGATTGCCCCCTGCCCGCGGCGATACCTGACCTGCGATCGTATCGAGGCCGTCGCCGCCCACATCTCGGGGCTCAGTCGCGCGAGGCCGGGGCGGCCAGTCTTTCGGCGGCCCGGCCCGCCCGCTCGCGCGCGGCCGTCACCTCCGGCGCGGTCGCCAGCGCCCGAAACCCGCGCCCGGATACGCGCAGGTCGCTTTCGGGCACGCTCAACGCGCCGACCAACGCGGCGGGGTCATAGGAATCGGCCGGGCCTATCGCGCGGGCGGCGGCCGGCGAAACCATGAGGGTGTCCACCGGCAGGCCCAAGATGGTGCGGGCCTGCAGTTCGAACGCCGACAGCCGCTGGCTGCGCAGGGTCACCCAGGCGCTGTCGGCCGGGCGCGACGTGACATCGGCGAAATACACCTCGTCGCCGTTGATCATCAACTCGACCCCGAAGACGCCGCGCCCGCCCAGCGCCTTGACGATCCGCGCGGCGATCGACCGCGCGGCGTCGGTCGCGGCCGCACTCATCTTCTGGGGTTGCCACGATTCCAGCACCTGCCCGCCGGATCCGCGGTGTCCGATAGGTGAGCAGAATTCGATCACCGGACCCGCCGGGCCTGCGCTGCACACCGCCAGCAGGGTCACGTAGACCTCGACCTCGACCACGGTTTCGGCCAGTACCCGGGGAGCGGGCTGGGCACCCACCGCACGATGCCAGGCGGGCTCGATGTCCGCACGGCGCGCCACCACCGATCCCCGCTGCCCGGCCGGCCCGGCCACCGGCTTGACCAGCAACGGGTACCCGGCATGCGCCCCGACCGCCTCGAGTTCGGCCAGCGATCCGACGAACCAGAACGGCGCGGTGGGAAGCCCCAGCTGGTCGGCGGCCAGCCGGCGCAGCCCCTCGCGGTCGGCGGTGAGCCGCACGGCGCGCGCGCTGGGCACCAGCTCGGTGCCACCGCCGTAGCGGGACTCGAGCGCTTGGCCGGCGACCGCGTCGGTCGCGACCACGACGAAGTGGGGCTGCAGCCGCCCAATCGCCTTCGACAGCTCATCGGCGTCGGTCATGTCGAACACCAGCGCCTGGTCGGCCACCCCGTGCGCGGGCGCGTGGGGGTGCTGGTCGGCGGCGATCACCCGGGCCCCGAGGCGCCCCAGGGCGATCGCCAGCTCGCGGCTGATCTCGCCGGAACCCAGCAGCAGCACCGACGGGCGGCCGTCGGCGGGAACCTGCCGGGACACCACGAGCGCCGTCGTTTCGTTGTCCCGTCCGTCGATCACGCCGTCAGCCACGGCTCAAGGATAGGTCGGTTCTCAGGGCGCTAGGGCTGACTGCCCGGCTCCTCAGCGGCGCGGCACCGCTCCGCATCGTCGCCGAGCTAGGGCTGACTGCCCGGCTCCTCAGCGGCGCGGCACCGCGCCGCATCGTCGCCGAGCTAGGGCTGACCGGGAAGCAGCCGCACCATCAGACCGTTGCCCTCGGCCAGCAGGGTCTGGTCGCCGTCGACCAATTCGGCGGAGACGAAAGCCTTGCGGCCCTCGGCGCCGGTGACGCGGCCGCGTACCAGCAACGGGACGTCGATCGGGGTGACCTTGCGATAGTCGACGTGCAGGAAGGCCGTGCGGCTGATGGGCCGGCCCGCGGCGTGCGAGATCATGCCGAACATGTGGTCGAACAGCAGCGGCAACACGCCGCCGTGCACCGCGTGGTTTCCACCGACGTGAAACCGGCTGAAGTGGCCGGTCATTTCGACGCCGTCGGGGCCGTACCGCGTCAGAACCCACGGCGGTACCAACAGGCTGCCCATGCCGGGCAGGTAGGGCGTGCGCCCCGCGGGCCCCTGGCCTTCGACCTCGGCCTGAAACGGCCCCAGCAGATCGGTCAGCGCCGCGACCCGATCCGCGGCGTCGTCCCAGACATCGTCGTCCGGGTCGGCCGACACCGCGAGGTCCTGCAGCCGGCGCATGGAGGCGACGAACCGGGCGAAACCGGGACCGGGGCTGGCCGGGCCGTACTCCGGGAAGCCGCCACGGTGTTCGTATTCGGGATCGAGGTCAATCGGGTTCGCTGCGGCTTGTTCTGACTCCCGGGTCACGGGCGGACCGCCAGGACGTCGCGGCGCACGATGGTTTGTTCGCGGCCGGGTCCCACGCCGATACACGAAACATGAGCTCCGGCAAGGTCTTCGAGCCGAAGCACGTAGTCGCGCGCCTTGGCGGGCAAGTCGTCGAACTCCCGGGCGTGCGAGATGTCCTCCCACCAGCCGGGCAGCTCCTCATAGATCGGTTCGGCGCGGGCGAGATCGCTTTGCGTCATCGGCATGTCGTTGGTGCGCTCGCCGTCGATGCGATAGCCGACGCAGATCGGGACCGTCTCCAGGGTGGACAGCACGTCGAGCTTGGTCAGGAAATAGTCGGTGATGCCGTTGACCCGGGTGGCGTAGCGGGCGATCACGGCATCGAACCAGCCGCAGCGGCGCCGCCGCCCGGTGGTGACGCCGAACTCGCCCCCGGTCTTGGACAGGTATTCGCCGTTCTCGTCGAACAGCTCGGTGGGGAACGGGCCCGAGCCCACGCGGGTGGTGTAGGCCTTGAGGATCCCCAGCACGGTGGTGATCCGGGTGGGCCCGATCCCCGAACCCACCGCCGCCCCACCGGCCGTCGGATTCGACGACGTCACATAGGGATACGTGCCATGGTCGACGTCGAGCAGGGTGCCCTGGGAGCCCTCCAGCAGCACTGCCTGGCCTGCCTCGAGGGCGGAATTGAGCAGCAGCCGGGTGTCGCGGATGCGGTTGCGGAACCCTTCGGCCTGTTCGAGGAGGGCGTCGACGACCTGGTGCGGGTCCAGGGCCTTGCGGTTGTAGATCTTGACCAGGATCTGGTTCTTGAGTTCCAGCGCGGCCTCGACCTTGTGGGTCAGTTGTTCTGGGTCGAGCACGTCGGCGACCCGGATGCCCTGGCGGGCGATCTTGTCCTGGTAGCAGGGTCCGATGCCGCGGCCGGTGGTGCCGATCTTCTTGTTGCCCATGTAGCGCTCGGTCACCTTGTCGATGGCCACGTGGTAGGGCAACAGCAGGTGCGCGTCGGCGGAGATCAGCAGCTTGGTGGTGTCCACGCCGCGGTCCTCCAGGCCCTTGAGCTCGTCGAGCAGCACCCCGGGGTCGACCACCACACCGTTGCCGATGACGTTGGTGACGCCGGGCGTGAGCACCCCCGACGGGATCAGGTGCAGGGCGAAGTTCTCGCCCGTCGGCAAGACGACGGTGTGCCCGGCGTTGTTGCCACCCTGGTAGCGCACCACCCACTGCACCCGGCCACCGAGCAGGTCGGTGGCCTTACCTTTGCCCTCGTCGCCCCACTGGGCGCCGATGAGGACGATTGCCGGCATGACTTTGCTCCCGCCTGCTTACTGGGGTTCTGCTGGCACGCCGACAGAACTTGCACAACTACCAGATCTTGCACCGCTGCAACGGTTTTCGGCATCGCCCAACGGCTCGCGCCGCTCTTGGGTGACAGCGCCTCGGTTAGCCGCGCCGCGACCGTGCGCGGAGCTCCACGCGTCTATGCTTGCCGCGCTCACGTGGCGATCCTAAACGTCGGGTAACGACATGCTTGCCGCAAGGCCCGTTTGATCCCGGCTCGTGTCGCGCGAAGACCCGCGGCCCGTCTCGTCGCGTGGCGCTCAGGGGCTCGCCGCCACCCACGGCTTCGCCGCGCACACGCCGTTGCGGGTCGGCGCGTCCAACATCAGACACAGGCCGTTCGCGTCACGGTTGGGCCGCTTGGCCGCCCAACCGGACGACGCCGGTCTCCCGTTCCAGCTGACCAGCGTCCAGCCATCGTGGGGATTGCCCTCGATCTCGACGATGCCGCCGTTGGGTAGCGGATCGAAAAGCAGGAGCAACTGCATGGGGTTTCTGACGGTCGTCATGGTCCCGATACCGATGTCGAATTCACTGGAGAACGCGACCTCGGTGATCCTGCCGTTCGCCGCCCGGACCGGGTTGGCAAGCGCACTGCCGTACATCGTCGTGAGCATGCCGTTGAAGCCGCCGGCGCTGGTCGCCGCGTTGCCGTACATCGTCTGGAGCGCGCCGTTGAAACGTTCGTGGAACTCGTACCCGTTGGGGTCGGCGGAGCCCGGCGCCAGCATCGGCACGACGCGCAGCCCGAGCAGCCACGCGATGGGCGCCAGGATGTATGCCAGCCCGGCGAGGCTGATCTGCGGCATGCCGTTGAAAACGCCCGCGTCGATCTCGTTGAGCCCGGGCAGCACCTGGACATTCATCCCCAACATCGCCGCCAACGGCGCCGCGGTCTGCTGCGTCCTGATCAACTGCGACGCGAAGATCGCGGCGACCGGACCCTTCGCCGCGAGCACGTTGGCGACGTTGCGCGCCTGTTGTTGACCCAGCGCGGTGAGCGCGGCCCCGGGCACCGCCGTGTCGATGCGGCTCGCCGCGTTGGCCTCCGACTGCCCGTGGCGCACCAGGTCGATCACGATCGATTCGTCGGCCGAGGCCCTCGCTGATCCGAGGCACACCAGGACCGCCGAAAGCAGCACGGCGCCAACACGGCCGAGCCGCGTCATCGGCATTGGGGCGGGTAGGGCCGGGCGGTGAGGCGGCGAATGGTAGTTCTCCGTTCTCTCAACCACTCGTTGGCGGGATTGGGCGCAACAACGGCTGTGTGGCAGGAGTAAAGTATCCGGTTGTTTCCAGGCGGTGGCGCAACAACTTTCGCAGTCCGACACCATGTTGTGACTGTGTCGTTATGGCGAGGACTTTCGGCACCGAAGCCAACGTCTGGCCATTGATCGGACCAGAATTGTTGAGAGCCAAAGGGATTGGTCCGCCTTGATTGGACAGCTTGTGACGCAGGAAGATCGAGCCGCCGCGGTTCTACTGTTCGGTCAACGGCCCGCCTACGGCCCGTTGCGGGGCATGCGCGCCCACCGGGTCGTCGGCGAACCCGATATCGACGCCGCGATAGGCCCCTACCCGCGGCTGGTCGTGGTGGGCGCCGACGCCGACCTGGCCGCCGTGCTGACCCGGCTCCTGCGCGCCGAGCGGCTCGACGTCGAGGTGGCCTACGTGCCGCGCCGCCGCACCCGGGCGACTCGGATCTACCGCCTGCCCACCGGACGCCGGGCGGCGCGGCGGGCCCGCCGTGGTTGTGCGCAACGGGTGACGCTGATCCGCGACGAGACCGGCTCGGTGATCGTCGGGCGAGCCGGCTGGGTACCGCCGCCCGGCGAGCGGCTCATCCACGGCGAGGCGATCGTCGACGACACCACGCTGTTCGACGGCGACGCCGCCGCCGTGTTCGTCGAGCCGACGCTGGCCATGCCCGGCCTGCGGGCCTCGCTCAAGGGAAGGGTCAACGGCGGGTGGCGCCGGTGGGTCACCGGCCGCGCGGCCCAGCTGGGCAGCACGGGCGTCGTCGTGCTGCGCGACGGGGTCCCCGCGGCCCGCCCCGGCCGCCGATCGGCGTTCTACCGCAACATCGAGGGCTGGCTGCTGGTCCGATAGTTTCGTCCGGTGAGCTTCCCCGCCCCTCGACGCGAATCGGTACGGCCCAGCCCGATCTTTCTGGCGCTGCTCGGATTGACGGCGGTGGGCGGCACGCTGGCCTGGCTGGCCGGGGCCAGCGCGCGCCCGTTGGCCTATGCGGGGGTATTCGTTTTCGTGATCGCCGGCTGGCTGGTGTCGCTGTGCCTGCACGAATTCGGGCACGCGGTGACCGCCTGGCGTTTCGGCGATCACGACGCGGCCGTGCGCGGCTACCTGACGCTGGATCCGCGCCGCTACAGCCATCCCGCGCTCTCGCTCGTGCTGCCGCTGGTGATCGTCGCGCTGGGCGGGATCGGCCTGCCCGGTGCGGCGGTCTACGTGCGGACGTGGTTCATGACGCCCGCCCGTCGCACCATGGTCAGCCTGGCCGGTCCGGCGGCCAACCTCGTGCTGGCGGCGCTGCTGCTGGCGCTGACCCGGGTGTTCTTCGACCCGACACACGTGGTGTTGTGGGCCGGGGTGGCGTTCCTGGGATTTCTTCAGCTCACCGCGGTCGTGCTGAATCTGCTCCCCATCCCGGGGCTGGACGGCTACGACGCCCTGGAACCGCATCTGAGTCACGAGACGCAGCGTGCGTTGGCGCCGGCCAAGCAGTGGGGCTTTGTCATCCTGCTGTTCCTGCTCCTGGCGCCGGTGCTCAACCAATGGTTCTTCGGGGTCGTGTTGTCGTTGTTCGACCTGTCCGGTGTGCCGGGCGTGCTGGTGGGCTGGGGCAACGCGCTGACCCGCTTCTGGAGCCGCTGGTTCTGACCCCTTGCCATATATGCAGTATCACGCATATATTTCCGGGCATGGGCGCCGGCCACAACCACACCCCCGCCGAGACCGACGATTCTCGGCTGATCCCGCGGATGATCATGGCCGCGGCGATTCTGGCGGCGTTCTTTGTCGTGGAACTGGCCACCTCGTTGCTGATCAACTCGATCGCGCTGCTGGCCGACGCCGGCCACATGCTGACCGACGTCGTCGCCGTCTTCATGGGGCTGGCCGCCGTCACGCTGGCCCGCCGCGGCAGCTCGTCGTCGGCCCGCACGTACGGCTGGCATCGCGCCGAGGTGTTCACCGCGGTCGCCAACGCGGGGCTGTTGGTCGGGGTGGCGCTGTTCATCCTGTTTGAGGCCGTCCAGCGGCTGAGCGACGCTCCCGCGATCCCCGGCGTGCCGATGATCGTCGTCGCGCTGGCCGGGCTGGCCGCCAACTTCGCCGTCGCGCTGTTGTTGCGGTCCCACTCCGCGGGGAGCCTGGCGGTCAAGGGCGCCTACATGGAGGTCGTCGCCGACACCGTGGGCAGCCTGGGCGTGCTGATCGCCGGTGTGGTCACCGTGACGACGCACTGGCCCTACGCCGACGTCGTGGTCGCCGTGCTGGTCGCGCTCTGGGTGCTGCCCCGGGCGATCGCGCTGGCCCGCGACGCGCTGCGGATCCTTTCCGAATCATCGCCGACCCACATCGACGTCGAGGCGCTGCGCGCCGCGCTCGGCGCCGTCGACGGTGTGACCGGCGTGCACGACCTGCACGTGTGGACGCTGTCCCCCGGCAAAGACATGTGCACCGCGCACCTGATCAGCACCGGCGACCCCGCCCGGGTCCTTCGTGACGCGCGGGCGGTGTTATCGGCCCGCGGGCTACAGCACGCCACCGTCCAGATCGACTGTCCCGACGACACCGATTGTTCGGAAAGCTTTTAAAGCGTTACAGCCCAAGCGCTTTGCGCGCCACGGGGTCGCAATCGTCGAGCAGGTCCAGGCACCGTGCGTACTCGTCGGTTTCGCCGATCGTGTCGGCGGCATGCGCCAGCGCCGCCACACAACGCAGGAAGCCGCGGTTGGGCTCGTGTGAATACGGGACGGGGCCGAACCCCTTCCAGCCGTTTCTGCGCAACTGGTCCAGGCCGCGGTGATACCCGGTACGCGCGTACGCGTAGGCGGTGATGGCCTGGTCGTCGGCCAGCGCCTGCTCGGCAAGCGCCGCCCAGGCCGCCGACGCCGTCGGATGCGCGGCGGCGACGATGCCCGGCTTCTCACCGGCAAGCAGTTCCGCTTCGGTATCCGCGTCTTCGGGCAGCAGGATCGGGTCGGGCCCTAAAAGATCTCCCATCGGCGTCATGGCTCCATTCTGCAGCTCGCCCGTTTTGCCCGCATGACGCACCTCGGCCATCGCCCCGGGCCGCGGTCCCGGTCGCTAAGCTCTGCAACTGCCCCACTCGACAGCGGGAGGACAGTAGTACTCATGCCCAACCCATCCGAACCCGACCGTGGCGGCACGCCGAAACGGCCCGGGTTCGACCCACGCGGGTATCGCAGCGAACCGAGCGACGAGTGGGGGCCCGAAACCGGCCCCGAAACCGGCTTCGAAAGCGACGCCACCGAGAGCGTCCCCCTGGTCCCCAGCGACGCCGAGACCGTGGTGATCAACAAATCCGATCCGGGCAGCGGCCCCGAAGAGATACCCGACCTGCCGCAGCGCGAACGCCGCTTCACCGCGCCGGGCTTCGACGCGAAAGAAACCACGATCATCTCCACCACCCCGGAACCCGCCACCGAGGTCTTCGCGACGCCGCCGGGATCCGACAGCACCACGCAGTTCGGAGTCGGGTCCAAAGCCGCTGTCCCGCAATCGATCCCACCTCGACTCGGCGGGAAGCTGCGCACCTCCACGCAATTCAACTGGGGTTGGATACTGGCGATCGTCGTGATCGTGCTGGCGCTGGCGGCGATCGCGATCCTGGGCACGGTGCTGCTCACCCGGGGCAAACACACCAGCGTTTCGCAGGAAGACCAGGTCCGGCACACCATCGGCAACTTCGACGTCGCGATTCAGCGGGGTGATCTGACCACGCTGCGCACCATCACCTGCGGCACCACCCGCGACGGCTACGCGGATTACGACGAACACGCCTGGGACGAAACGTACCGGCGCGTCTCGGCGGCCAAACAGTACCCGGTGATCGCCAGCATCGACCAGGTCGTCGTCAACGGCCAGCACGCCGAGGCCAACGTCACCACGTTCATGGCCTACGACCCGCAGCTGCGCTCCACCCGCAGCCTGGACCTGCAGTACCGCGACGACCAGTGGAAGATCTGCCAGTCCGCCAGCGGCTAACGTTCGGTATCGAGTGTGCGGCCGGCCGCACATTCGGGGATCGCGGCACGGCGGCAGTAGCGTCCAGGTGGCTCAACGTCTACCCCGGGCCGGTATGTTGATGGATCATGAGCACCGCCGTGACGGCCCTGCCCGCGATCCTCGACCCGATGTACTGGTTGGGCGCCGGCGGCGTCTTCGGGTCGGCGGTGCTGCCCGGGATTCTGGTCATCGTCTTCATCGAGACCGGACTGCTGTTTCCGTTGTTGCCCGGCGAGTCGCTGCTGTTCACCGGCGGCCTGCTGGCCGCGCATCCGCATCCACCGGTCAGCATCTGGGTGCTGGCGCCCAGCGTCGCCACGGTCGCGGTGCTGGGCGATCAAACCGGGTATTTCATCGGGCGGCGGATCGGGCCCGCGCTGTTCAACAAAGAAGATTCCCGATTCTTCAAGAAGCACTACGTGACCGAGTCACACGCCTTCTTCGAGAAGTACGGGCCCTGGGCGATCATCCTGGCCCGGTTCGCACCGTTCGTGCGGACGTTCGTCCCGGTGATCGCCGGGGTGTCCTACATGCGCTACCCGCTGTTCCTGGGGTTCGACATCGTCGGCGGCATCGCCTGGGGCGGCGGCGCGACGCTCGCGGGCTACTTCCTGGGCAATGTGCCGTTCGTGCACCACAACCTGGAAAAGATCATCCTGGGCATCCTGCTCGTGTCCATGATCCCGGCGTTCATCGCGGCCTGGCGCGGCTTTCGCGGCCGACGCCGCGCGGCGGACACGCCCGTCCGGGAGCCCGAGCGCCTGCCGGCATCCGAGTAGTCGGCCCCGGCGGCCGCGTCGGCCGCGCGCTCAGACCGCGACTTTGAAATCGCAGCCGGTCTTCGCGCGAATGTCCTCGACCGTCACCCCGGGATGCAATTGCGTGAGCACCAGCCCCTGTCCCGGCTCGACGTCAAAGACGCACAGGTTGGTGATGATCATGTCGACCACGCCCTTGCCGGTCAGGGGCAACGTGCACTGCTTGAGGATCTTCGGGGTGCCGTCCTTGGCGGTGTGGTCCATGACGACGATCACCCGCTTGACGCCCGACACCAGATCCATTGCGCCGCCCGGCCCCTTGACCATCTTGCCCGGCACCATCCAGTTGGCCAGGTCGCCGTTCTCGGCCACCTCCAGCCCGCCCAGGATGGAGAGGTCGATGTGGCCACCGCGGATCATCGCGAAGGAATCGGCGCTACTGAAAAAGCTGGACCCGGGCAGACTCGTGATGGTCTGCTTGCCGGCGTTGACGAGATCGGGGTCCACGGTGTCCTCGCTCGGGTAGGCCCCGATGCCGAGCAAGCCGTTCTCCGACTGCAGCGTGACATTGATGTCGTCGGGAATGAAGTTAGCCACCAACGTCGGGATGCCGATGCCCAGGTTCACGTAGTAGCCGTCGCGCAATTCGGCGGCCGCGCGCCGGGCCATGAGCTCGCGAATGGGGCTGTCGTTCTTCAGCGCGGCGCCGCCGGTCGTGGTGCGGAACTCGATGCGCTTCTCGTAGCCGGTTCCCGCGATGATGCGGTCCACGTAAATGCCGGGGGTGTGGACCAGGTCCGGATCCAGCTCGCCCACCTCGACCAGCTCTTCGACCTCGGCCACCGTCACCGCGGCGCAGGTGGCGATCATCGGGTTGAAATTGCGCGCGGTCTTGCGGTAGACGAGATTGCCGGCCGTATCGCCCTTCCACGCCTTGACGAGCGCCACATCCGCCCGGATACCTTCTTCCAGAACGTATTCCGTGCCGTCGAAGACCCGGGTGTCCTTGCCTTCGGCGAGATTGGTGCCGTAGGCCGTCCGCGTGTAGAACCCGGGAATCCCCGCGCCGCCGGCGCGCAGCTTCTCCGCCAGCGTGCCCTGGGGCGTGAGCGCGAGGTCCAGCTCCCCGGCCAGCACCTGGCGCTCGAACTCCTTGTTCTCGCCGACGTAGGAGGCGATCACCTTCTTCACCTGCCGCCCCTTGAGCAGCAGGCCCATGCCGAAATCGTCTACGCCGGCGTTGTTTCCGACGATGGTGAGATCCTTGATGCCGCTGTCTACCAGAGCCTGGATCAGCTTCTCCGGGATGCCGCACAGGCCGAAGCCGCCGGCGGCGATCGTGATGCCGTCCTTCAGCAGGCCATGCAGCGCCGACTCCGCGTCGGGGTGGACTTTCTTCACAGGGCGCTCCTGTCCTCGTGCGACGATTCGGCGGAGACGTTACAGGCGGCCTCCATGAGCATCCACCCCGACAGCTGCACCGACAGATCCCGTTCGCCGACCTCGGAGGCCATCACCGCGCCCTCGACGAACTCCGCCTGTCGGCCACCCGCGGTGGGCACCTGGGCGTCACGGTCCCAGAACGGGCCGAACACCGGCAGCCCGTTCACCGTCTGCCGGTAGTCCCACGCCGACTTCGCGCTGGCCAGCACGATCTGGCGGGCGGTGTCGCGGGCCTGCGCGTCCTCCGCCGAGTCCCCGGGCAGCGCCGTCGCCACCAGCGCCAGGTAGCGGGCGGTCACACCGGCGAACAGGCCGCCGTCGCCGCCGCCGGCACCGGCCAGCACGCCCGCCGGCGCCATGTGTTCGCGCACGGCCGCGACCAGCCGATGCACCCGGGCGGAGTGCCGCGCCCGGACCTGGGCCCCGGTGCGGGCAGCCAGCTCGGTCTCTAGCCCCAGCACCACACCCTGGCAGTAGGTGTACTGCGCGCGCACCAGCGAGCCGGCCTTGATGCCGTCGAACACCAGGTGCGTCTCCGGGTCGATCAGCGTCGCCTCGATCCAATCCCCGATCTGCTCGGCACGTTTGCGGTGGTCCCCGTAGCGGGCAAGGAAGATCCCGGCGGGGCCGTTGGCCGGGGCGTTGAAGAACCGGTCCTGCTTGCGCCAGGGGATGCCGCCGCCGTCCTCGGGCGCCCAGGCCCTGACGAACTGGTCGGCCAGCTTGGGCAACGCTTTTCGGCGCTGCACACCGGCGATGCGGGCGGCGCGTTCGAGCGCCAGCGCCAGCCAGGCCATGTCGTCGTAGTAGTTGTTGATCCACGAGAGGTTGTTGCGCAGCCGGTGCGAGCGGACCTGCCGGTTGATCTCGACGTGCCGGTGCGGCTGCGGATCGCGCGCCTGGGCGTCGACGAGGCAGTCCAGCAGATGCGCCTGCCACCAGTAGTGCCAGGTGCCGAACAACCGGTCTTTGCGCTGCGACGGCCAGGCCACCACCCCCAGCTGGGTCGCGGGCAGTCCCCACAGCCGCTTCAGGTGTCGTTGTGTGACAGCGGCTTCGCAGCTGGCCGCCCGGTTGACCCAGAGCTGATCCATACCTGCCGATCCTGCCCCATGCGGGTGAGCGTGCGGTTGCGGCATCTCACCAGGCGCGGGACAGGTCGGCGTGCTGCTCGACCCAGGCGTGCATGGCGATGCCGGCGGCGACCCCGGCGTTGATGCTGCGCGTCGAGCCGAACTGGGCGATCGACACCGTCAGCCTCGCGCCGGTGCGGGTGTCGTCGGTGATGCCCGGCCCCTCCTGCCCGAACACCAGCAGGCACTCGCGCGGCAGCGCGGCCTCCTCGAGGCGCGCCGCGCCCGGGACGTTGTCGACGGCGACGACGGTCAGGCCGGCGTCCGCCGCGAAGTCGAGCAGCTCGGCGGTGCTGTCGTGGTGGCACAACCGCTGATAGCGGTCGGTCACCATGGCGCCGCGGCGATTCCAGCGTCGCCGCCCCACGATGTGCACGGTGTGCACCGCGAAGGCGTTGGCGGTGCGCACCACCGAACCGATGTTGGCGTCGTGACCGAAGTTCTCGATCGCCACGTGCAGCGGATGCCGGCGCCGGTCGATGTCGGCGATGATCGCTTCCCGGGTCCAGTACCGGTAGGCGTCGACGACATTGCGAGTGTCGCCCTCGCGCAACAGGATTGGGTCATACCGCGGGTCGTCGGGCGGCTTGCCGGGCCACGGCCCGACACCGGCGGGCGGTGTCGCGGACCATTCGGTGGGCCCGGGTCCGTTCATCGCAGCGTCCACACCCCGGCGTGCGTGCCGTCGACCGCCAGCGTCGCGTAGAGCAGCGCGTCGTTGATCTCGCCCTGGGTGCACAGCGACGCGTTGACGCGCACGGCGTCCAGGGACGCGTCGGGCAGGATCAACACCGACGACCCGTACGTCGCGCAGGCGGGGTTCAGCCCCGGGGCGGGCAGGGTCGGCGATGCCAGCAGCATCATCGGGCCGCCGCGCTTGACGGACTCGTCGCGATAGCGGGCCGCGACGGCGCTGGCTTCCAACCCGAGCAGCATGTAGCCGTTGCCGGTGAACGCCCCCGGATCACCCAGCTGGGCCTTGGTCACCGGGGTGCCGTCGGCCCGCCACGCCGACAGGCTGGCGGTCTTGACCGCCAGGCCTCCGCTGTCGTTGGAGTTGGTCGGCAACAGCCCCACCGGGAAGGCGGCCGGGTAGGCCGACGAGCTGTCCGGGATCCGGTCGCGTGGCGAGTAGCTGTAGACGCCGCGGACCTGACTCCGATCCTTCAGCGGCCCAAGGCAAACCGTGCCGGTGAGCCGGTCGCGCGGCGCCGACAGCGGCGCGGGAAGATCACGCACATTGGTGGTCTTCGCTTGGAAGGATTTGTCGCAGCTGCCCAGGCCGTCGGCCTCCATGGGGTGGGCCAGCGCGCCGTACAGCCCGAAGCGGATGTCGGCGGGGTTGGCGTGCGGGCCCGTGGCCGAGGTCGGGCTCGCGTCGACGTCGACCAGCACGTAGTCGGCGTCCCAGCGCAGGTTCGACACCGACATGTTCCAGCCCAGCAGCGCCAGCGATTCGCCGAGTCGCGCGCCCTGCGCCCCGTAGGGACGGACGGCGTGGTTCGTCGATGAGCACCCGGCCAGACAGAACGCCAGGCAAACGGCTACCGCAAGGAAGGTGCGCACGGTGAAACGGACCTAGCCCAGGCCCAGCTCGGCGAGGCCCAGCACGCTGCGGTACGGCAGCCCCTCGGCCTCGATGGCCTCGGCGGCGCCGGTGGCGCGGTCCACCACGGTGGCCACCCCCAGCACCTCGCCGCCGGCCTCCCGCACGGCGCGCACCGCGGTGAGCGCCGAATTGCCGGTGGTGCTGGTGTCCTCGACGACCAGGACCCGCCGGCCGGAGACCTCGGACCCTTCGATAAGTCGTTGCATCCCATGCGTTTTGGCCGACTTGCGTACGACGAACGCGTCGATCGGGCGTCCCGGCGCGTGCATGATGGCCGTGGCCACGGGGTCGGCGCCCAGGGTCAGGCCGCCGACCACCGCGTAGTCCCAGTCGCTGGTCAGGTCCCGCATCAGCTTGCCGATCAACGCCGACGCGCGGTGGTGCAGGGTGGCCCGGCGCAGGTCGACGTAGTAGTCGGCCTCCTTGCCGGACGACAGCGTGACCCGGCCGTGCACCACCGCCAGCCGGCGCACCAGTTCCGCCAGCTCCTCGAGCTCAGGTTCGGCCACGGCCACCACCGATTCGTTTGGTGACGGCGCGCATCAGGGTCCGCGGGATCATGCGCTCGGCGGCGATGATCGCTTTGTACTGCAGACCGGGAATGCTGATCACCTTGCCGCGGGCGATATCGGCCAGGCTCTGACCGACGACGTCGTCGACCTCGAGCCACATGAACGACGGCGACTTGGACACGTCGATCCCGGCGCGGGCGTGAAATTCGGTGTGCACGTAGCCCGGGCACACGGCGTGCACGGAAACCCCGGTGCCCTGCAGTCCGACGGACAGGCCCTCGCTGAACGAGATCACCCACGCCTTGGACGCCGAATACGTCGACCCCCGCCCCGGCACCAGCCCGGCGACGCTGGCGATGTTGATGACCGTGCCGGCACCGGTGTCGAGCATGGCCGGCAGGGCCGCCCGGGTGAGGTGCATGACCGCGGTGACGTTGACGTCGAGCTGCGACTGCAGCAGCGCGGGATCGGTGGACCAGAAGTCGCCGGACGTGGCGAAGCCGGCGTTGTTCACCAGGACGCGCACTCCGGCGGCGAGGCGATCGCAAACCCGTTGCCGGTCAGCCGGATCGCCCAGGTCGGCGGGCAGAATCTCGACGCTGCCGGCGGTGTCCTGCAATTCGTCCGCCAGTCGCGTCAACCGTTCGGCATCGCGGGCGACCAGCGCCACGTCGTAGCCGTCGCGGGCGAAGCGCCGCGCATACCCGGCGCCGATCCCGGAGGTGGGCCCGGTGATCAGAGCTACGGGGCGAGGCATGAGCGACATCTTAATGACGGCGGCGCCATCAGCCCCTGGGCTACCCGAGGCTCGCCGTCAGCGCTGATAGTTGCTGGCCTGGTGGCCGTTGCGCCCGGTCGACGGTGGGCGGCGCAGCGTATCCGGGCGTCCCTCCGGCCGCGGCTGGTCGCGGCGCACCGGCTCGGGGGCGCGGCGGCCGGGCGCGACATCGGGGCCGAGCAGCCCGGCCACGTCCTGCTGCGCGCGCCTGGGCGGCAGCTCGGCGCGGCCCGCCGGCGCCAACGGCCGGCTCGGCGACGCGTTGCGCAGTCCGGCCGGCGGTCCGGCCTCCTGCGGGGTCTCCTCCGGCAGCGGCGGCAGCACCCGCAGCAGGTCGTTGAACTGACGCACGGTGCGCAGCCCCTCGTCCCATTGGGTGCGGGTGCTCGTGATCGGCATGGCGACCAGCGTCCAGTTCTGCTCGTTCCACATGATCTCGGCCGAGTCCGGTGCGGTGTGGGCGAAAGTGACCATGCGGCGGTCACAGGCGCGGCGGGCGGCATCCAGATTGGTGGAGTACACCATTCGCGGCCCGATCGCACCCAACAGCCAAATGTCGCTTTCCCGTGGCTCTTTGAGCCCCTTGAGCCGCAGGTCCACCACGACGTTGGTGCCCACCTTGCGGTGCAGCGCGATCACGGTGGCGACTTCCTCGAGGTCGAAGATGTAGACGGCCTCGCCGCGGATCTGGCCGAGCACCACGTTGTGGGCGGCCACGTCGCCGACCGTCGACATGACACCGCGCTTCCAGCGCTTGAGGATGTCGGTCGATTCGCGCTCGTAGTCGAAGCCGTGCGACCGCGCCCACGACTTACGGCGTCTGCTGCGCCCGCGCCGACGATCGACATCGACATACAGCAGCACCCCCGCGCCGACAAAGCACAGCGCGGACAGCGTGAACCAGAGGGGGACCATCCAAAACAGGGTATCTGCTATCGGCCCGGAACACAGAAGGCGACCAGGTCACAACCCAATCAAGGTTTGCTGCGCCCCGCTGGTGTGCGGCTGCGCCGAACGTCGACTTGTTGGGCGGTTGGCGCGAAATGCCCCCAACAAGTCGACGTTCGAGCGCGACTGGCCCAATGGTGGCGACCCGCTACCCCAGGATCAGCGAGTCGCCGTCCGGGCTGACGTTGACCGGAACGGTGTCACCGTCGTGCACGTCGCCGGCCAACAACTGCTTGGCCAGCTGGTCGCCGATGGCCTGCTGCAGCAGCCGGCGCAATGGCCGCGCCCCGTAGACCGGGTCGAATCCGCGATGCGCCAGCCACTGCTTGGCCGGCAGCGACACCTCCAGCGTGAGGCGGCGCTGGGCCAGCCGCTTCTGCAGCTGGGCCAACTGGATGTCGACGATGGCCACCAGCTCACCGGGCTCGAGGCCGTGGAAGACGATGACGTCGTCGAGCCGGTTGATGAACTCCGGCTTGAACGCCGACCGCACCGCGGCCATCACCTGCTCCTCGGTGCCACCCGATCCCAGGTTGGACGTCAGGATCAGGATGGTGTTGCGGAAGTCGACCGTGCGGCCCTGCCCGTCGGTGAGCCTGCCCTCGTCGAGCACCTGCAACAGCACGTCGAACACGTCCGGGTGCGCTTTTTCGATCTCGTCGAACAGGATCACCGTGTACGGACGCCGCCGCACCGCCTCGGTCAGCTGACCGCCCTGGTCGTAGCCGATGTAACCGGGAGGGGCGCCGACCAGGCGGGCCACCGAGTGCTTCTCGCCGTATTCGCTCATGTCGATGCGGACCATCGCGCGTTCGTCGTCGAACAAGAACTCCGCCAGCGCCTTGGCCAGCTCGGTCTTACCGACACCGGTCGGGCCGAGGAACATGAACGATCCGGTCGGCCGGTTGGGGTCGGCGACACCGGCCCGCGCACGCCGCACGGCGTCGGACACCGCCGCCACCGCCTTGCGCTGCCCGATGACGCGCTTACCCAGCTCGTCTTCCATGCGCAGCAGTTTCGCGGTCTCGCCTTCGAGCATCCGGCCGGCCGGGATGCCGGTCCACGCCGACACCACATCGGCGATGTCGTCGGGTCCGACCTCCTCCTTGAGCATCATGTTCTCGCGGGCCTCGGCCTGCGGCAGCGCGGCGTCGAGCTTCTTCTCGACCTCGGGGATGCGGCCGTAGCGCAGCTCGGCGGCCTTGGCCAGATCGCCGTCGCGCTCGGCGCGCTCGGACTCCCCGCGCAGCGCCTCGAGCTGTTCCTTGAGCTCACGCACGACGTCGATCGCGTTCTTCTCGTTCTGCCAGCGGGTCGTCAGCTCCGCCAACTTTTCTTTCTGGTCGGCCAGCTCGGAGCGCAGCTTGTCCAGCCGCTCCGCCGAGGCCTCGTCCTCCTCCTTGGCCAGCGCCATCTCTTCGATCTCGAGCCGGCGCACCAGGCGCTCGACCTCGTCGATCTCGACGGGCCGCGAGTCGATCTCCATCTTCAGCCGGCTGGCGGCCTCGTCGACCAGGTCGATGGCCTTGTCCGGCAGGAAGCGTGCCGTGATGTAGCGGTCGGACAGCGTCGCCGCGGCCACCAGGGCCGAGTCGGTGATGCGCACACCGTGGTGCACCTCGTAGCGGTCCTTGAGCCCGCGCAGGATGCCGACGGTGTCCTCCACCGACGGCTCGCCGACCAGCACCTGCTGGAAGCGGCGCTCCAGCGCGGCGTCCTTCTCGATGTACTTGCGGTACTCGTCGAGCGTGGTGGCGCCGACCAGCCGCAGCTCGCCGCGGGCCAGCATCGGCTTGATCATGTTGCCGGCGTCCATCGCCCCCTCGCCGGTCGCGCCGGCGCCGACGATGGTGTGCAGCTCGTCGATGAAGGTGATGATCTGGCCGGCGGAGTTCTTGATGTCGTCGAGGACGGCCTTGAGGCGCTCCTCGAACTCGCCGCGGTACTTCGCGCCGGCCACCATCGAGCCGAGGTCCAGGCTGACGACGGTCTTGTCACGCAGGCTCTCGGGCACGTCACCGGCCACGATGCGCTGGGCCAGGCCCTCGACGATCGCGGTCTTGCCGACGCCGGGCTCGCCGATCAGCACCGGGTTGTTCTTGGTGCGACGCGACAGCACCTGCACGACGCGGCGAATCTCGTTGTCACGCCCGATGACCGGGTCGAGTTTGCCTTCGCGGGCGCGCGCGGTCAGGTCGGTGGAGTACTTCTCCAGCGCCTGATAGGTGGCCTCCGGCTCGGGGCTGGTGACGCGGGCGCTGCCGCGTACCTTGACGAAGCCGTCGCGCAGGGCCTGCGGCGACGCGCCATGGCCGGTCAGCAGCTTGGCGACCTCGGAGTCACCGGTGGCCAGGCCCACCATCAGGTGTTCGGTGGAGACGTATTCGTCGTCCATCTCGGTGGCCAGTTGCTGGGCGGTGGTGATGGCGGCCAGCGACTCGCGGGACAGCTGCGGTTGCGAGCTGGCGCCGCTGGTCTGCGGCAGCTGCTCCAGCAGGCGCTCGGCCTCGGCGCGGATGGTGGCGGGCTCGACGCCCACGGCCTGAAGCAGCGGCACGGCGATGCCGTCCGCCTGCGTCAGCAAGGCCATCAACAGGTGAGCGGGCCGGATCTCGGGGTTGCCGGCGGCCGAGGCCGCCTGCAGCGCCGAGGTCAGCGCCGCCTGGGTCTTGGTGGTCGGGTTGAAAGAGTCCACGACACCTCCATTCGGGTCGAAAAGGAGCTGGCAGAAATGTTTGTCTGCTTGTTCAACATCGTCAAGGTTGAGTCTGTTCCGCTCAACTCTACCGAGTTTTGGGCGCTATGGCGTACGGGGTACCCACGTGGCGATGACGCAGACGACGGAGCACCCCGACCAGGCCGGCGCCCAGCTCGCCGGAACCCCGCGCCGAGGCACCCGCTTATGGCTGGCCGCCCTCGCCGCCGGACTGGCGCTCGCCGGCCTCGTCTCGGTCGGGTTGCGCACCGACCCCGCCAACGGCAACCAGTCGACTGAGGTGCCGGATGCCGGGACGCTGCAGGTCAGCGGCGCCGGTGCGACCAAGACGCTGCCCTGCCACGCCGGCTATCTGTCGGTGAGCGGAAAGAACAACACGATCACCTTCACCGGCCACTGCGCCAGCGTCACCGTCTCGGGCAACCGCAATCGCGTCACGGTCGACAGCACGGACGCGGTGAGCACATCCGGAACCGGCAACGTCGTTCTCTACCACTGGGGTTCACCCCAGATCGTCAACGCGGGGACCGCCAACATCGTCCGGCAAGGCTGAGTCACCGGCATCCGAGCCTAGAATCGGGGCCCGTGAGCCTAGAGGACGTCCAGGCGTTGCGCGTGCTGCGCGACGCCTTCGAACCGGGCGACGCGGGCTGCCCGGGCTCCCAGGGTGATTCCGGCGACCTCGTCCACCGCTTCTACACCCACTGGTTCGCCCTCGATGCCTCGGTGCGCGATCTGTTCCCACCCGAAATGGGAGCCCAGCGCGTCGCTTTCGGCCATGCGCTGCACTGGGTGTACGGCGAGCTGGTGGCGCGGCGCGCCCGGGAACCGGTGGCGTTTTTGGCCCAACTCGGACGGGACCATCGCAAATACGGTGTGCTGCCGCATCATTACGAAACCCTGGGTCGCGCGCTGTTGGCGACGCTGCGCTCTCACCTGGGTGCGGCCTGGACCGGCGCCGTCGACGAGGCGGCCCGGCAGTCGCTGAACCTGATCACCGGGGTGATGAGCGGCGCCGCGGACGCCGACGAGGGACCCGCCTGGTGGGACGGCACCGTCATCGAGCACCTGCGGGTGTCCCGGGATCTGGCGGTGGTGCGGCTGCAGCTCGACCAGCCCATGCACTACCACCCCGGGCAATACGTCAACGCCCATGTCCCGCAATGCCCGCGCCGCTGGCGGTATCTGAGCCCCGCCATCCCGGCCGATCCCGGCGGCGGGATCGAGTTCCACGTCCGCCTGGTCCCCGGCGGCCTGGTCAGCACCGCGATCGTCAACGAGACCCGGCCCGGTGACCGGTGGCGGCTGTCCAGCCCGCACGGCGGCCTGAGGGTCGACCGAGAGGGCGGCGACGTGCTGATGGTCGCGGGCAGCACGGGTCTGGCGCCGCTGCGCGCGCTGATCATGGACCTGGCCCGGTACGCGGTGAACCCCCGAATACATCTGTTCCTCGGCGCGCGCTACCGCTGCGAACTCTACGACCTGCCCACCTTGTGGCAGGTCGCGTCGCACAATTCGTGGCTGTCGGTCTCGCCGGTCTCGGAGTACAACGCCGACCCGGCCTGGGCCGCCGACTATGCCGACGTCACCCCACCGCGGGGCCTGCACGTGCACCAGATCGGACGGCTGCCCGACGTGGTGACCAAGTACGGCAGCTGGGGAGACCGGCAGATCCTGATCTGCGGCGGGCCGGCGATGGTCAGCGCCACCAAGTCCGCCCTGATCGCCAAAGGCGCTCCGCCCGAACGTATTCAGCACGACCCGCTCTGGAGGTAGCCATGCATGTCGTCACCCTGCGCGATCCCGAGTCATCGGTAACCGCGCAGTTCGTCCCCGAGGCGGGCATGATCGGCACGTCGCTGAGCGACGCGGGCGTGGAGCTGCTCGGCCAGCGCCGCGGCCTGGACGCCTACATCACCGACGGCAAGACGATGGGGATCCCGATCCTGTATCCGTGGGCAAACCGGTTGGGCGAGAACACCTATGCCGCGCAGGGCGCGACGGTCACCCTGACGCCGGGCGAAAACGGGGTGCGTGCCGACCCCAACGGGCTGCCCATCCACGGCGTCCTGGCCGCCTATCCCGGCTGGCGGGTGACCGACGAAACCGCCAACGAATTGACCGCGCGGGTGGATTTCGGCGCCGATCCGCGACTGCTGGAAAGCTTCCCGTATCCGCATGTGCTGACGGTGGCGGTGCGGCTGGTTGACCGGACGCTGACGGTGCGGACCACGGTCGCCGCCACCGCCGCGTCGGCGGTGCCGCTGTGCTTCGGCTTTCATCCCTACCTGCAGCTGCCAGGTGTGCCCCGAGGCGAATGGATCATCGAGACGCCGGCGCTGCGGCACCTGCGCCTCGACGACAAGGGGCTGCCCACCGGCGAGGCCACACCGCGGCTGGCACGAGAAGAGGCGTTGCGCGACAAGACTTTCGACGACGCCTACGACCGGGTGACCGACGGTGCGGTGTTCGCGGTGTCCGGCGGCGGACGCCGCCTCGAGGTGCATTTCGAGCGGGGCTATCCGGCGGCGCAGATCTTCGCGCCGGCGGTCGAGGATCCCGGCAAGGCCATCGTGTGCTTCGAGCCGATGACCGCGCCGACCGACGCGCTGCGCCGCGGCGGCTATCGCTGTGCGCGGCCGGGCGAACCGGCGGTGACGCAGTTTTCGATCCGCGTGGCCTAGCGCCCGCGGCGCGGCTGCCACACGACCAGCGCGGTGCTCTTGGGCACCACCGCCACATCGCGGCGCTGGCTGACCCGCGTCTGCGCCAACTCCTCGGTCAGCTCCCGCACCCGCGCCTGCAGCGCCTCCACGTGATTGGTCAGCTCGATGATGCGCTTGATCCCGGCGAGGTTGACGCCCTCGTCCTGCGAGAGCCGTTGCACCTCGCGCAGCAGGTCCACGTCGTGCTCCGAATAGCGGCGTCCCCCACCGGTAGTGCGGCGCGGGCTGACCAGGCCGAGACGGTCGTAGGTGCGCAGTGTTTGGGCGTGCATGCCGGCCAGCTCGGCGGCGACCGAGATCAGGAAGGTCCGGGCCTCGTGCCCCTTGTGGTTCTTGGCCATCACCGATTACCCGCCCATCCAGCCCGTGGGTCAAAGCCACTGGAGCGCTCGGCGGCCGCGTAGGCCTCCAGCGCCTCCTGAGCTCCACCCTCCAGATTCGGTGGCACGGCGACCTTTACGGTGACCAGCAGGTCCCCGTTGCCGCCGCTGCGCTTGGGCACACCACGTCCGCGCACCCGCAGAATGCGGCCGTCGGAGGTCCCCTTGGGCACCCGAACACCGACTTTCCCGTCCAGTGTGGGTACCGAAATCGTTGAACCCAAAGCCAATTCGGTGAAGCTGACCGGAACGGTCACGGTCAGGTCGTCGCCATCGCGCCCGAACACCTTGTCCGGCCGCACATGCACCGTCACATACAGGTCGCCCGACGGCGCACCCCGCAACCCGGCCTCACCCTGGCCGGGCAGTCGGATCCGCTGTCCGTCCTCGACGCCGGGCGGGATCCGCACGTTGATGGTGCGGGTGCGGGTGGTGACCCCGGTGCCCTTGCACTCCTCGCAGGGGTGCTCGATGATCGAGCCGCTGCCCCGGCAATCGGTGCAGGGCTCGGAGAAACCGAACGCCCCCTGGTTGCGGTTGATCACGCCGGAGCCGTTACAGGTGGGACACACCTTCGGGCTGGTGCCCGGCCGCGCCCCGCTGCCATGGCAGTTGGTGCACGGCGCGGGGCTGGTCAGCCGCAGCGGCATCGCCACGCCCTTGGCGGCCTCGACGAAATCCAGCTGGGTCTCGGTCTCGAGGTCGTTGCCGCGGCGCGGCCGGCTGGGACGGGCGGCCGAGCCGCGCCCGAACAACCCACCGAACAGGTCGCCGATGTTGGTGCCGCCGCTTCGGCCGGCGGCGTCGAACAAATCGTTGAGGTTGAACTCCGCCCCATCGCCGCCGACGTTGAAGCCGCCGAAGCCCCCGCCGTCGAAGCGGCGCCCGCCAAAACCCCCGCCGGCGAACAGCCTTCGGGTTTCGTCGTATTCCTTGCGCTTGGCCGGGTCGGCTAACACGTTGTGCGCCTCCGACACCGCTTTGAATCGTTCACCGGCGGCGGGATTGTCCGGGTTGGCGTCCGGATGCAGATCGCGCGCCAGCTTGCGGTAGGCGCGCTTAATCTCTTCGGGACTGGCGTCGGGGGAGACGCCCAGCTCCTTGTAGAAGTCTTTTTCGACCCATTCACGCTGGGCCATGTCGCGTCACCCCCTCACCTCTGGCGTCGTGTTGTGCTGATTGTGTGGTCTAGTCACCGGATGTGCCGGCGTTATCGTCCGATTCGACCGGTCCGGTTTCCTGAGCCTCACCGGTCGCGGCCGGTTCGCCGTTGCCATCGGCGACCGTGTCGACGACGCCGACCATGGCGTGGCGCAGGATTTGATCGCCGAGCTTGTAGCCCTGCCGCATGACGGTGCCGATCACCGGGCGGGAGCCGTCACCCTCGTGCTGAACGGCTTCGTGTAGCACCGGGTCGAAGTCTTCGCCCTCCTCGCCGAACGCCGTCAGGCCGAGCCCGATCAGCGCGCCTAGGAGTTTGTCGCCCACCGCCTTCAGCGGGCCCGACTCCAGGTCGCCGTGCTTGCGCGCCCGGTCGAGATCGTCGAGCACGCCCAGCAATTGGTTCACGACGGTGGCCTTGGCCCGGTCCGCCGCGGCCTGCTGGTCACGCAGCGCACGCTTGCGGTAGTTGGCGAAGTCGGCCTGGACCCGCTGCAGATCGACGAGCAACTCGGCCGCCTTGCCGGCCTCCTCCGGGCTTTCACCGGTGAACGCCCCCGAGGCCGTCCCCCCCGGCGTGCCGCCGGGAGGGACCTGCCGTACTTCCCCGGTCTCAGGATCGATTCGCCGCTTGTCGGTGACGGTCACCTGTTCCTGTGGATTTCCTTCTGTCACTTGGACTCCCGGTCATCGTCGACCACCTCCGCGTCCACGACGTCGTCGGCGGAGCCCGACGGCCCGCCGGTCGCGTCGGCGTGCTCGGCGCCGCCCTGGGTGGCCTCGTAGATCGCCTGCCCGAGCGCCTGCGACTCCTGGCCCAGCTTCTCCATCGCCGACTTGATCGCGGTGATGTCGGTGCCGGCCAGGGCCGTCTTGGCCTCGGCGATCGCGGCGTCGACCTTGGACAGCGTGTCCTCGGGAACCTTCGAGACGCCTTCGGCGCCCCGTTGTTCGGCGACGAACTTCTCCGTCTGGTAGACCAGCGATTCCGCCTGGTTGCGAACGTCGGC
The DNA here is from genome assembly GCF_004298145.1 of Mycobacterium sp. Taxonomy (GTDB): domain Bacteria; phylum Actinomycetota; class Actinomycetes; order Mycobacteriales; family Mycobacteriaceae; genus Mycobacterium. The sequence goes on along the minus strand of NZ_SCRH01000056.1, from coordinate 137,173 downwards.
TTCCTCGCGACGCTGACGGTCCTCCTCGGCGTGCGCCTCGGCGTCCTTGATCATCCGGTCGATCTCCTCCTTGGACAGGCCGGAGCCCTCCTGGATTTTGATCGTGTTCTCCTTGCCGGTGCCCTTGTCCTTGGCCGTGACGTGCACGATGCCGTTGGCGTCGATGTCGAAGGTGACCTCGATCTGCGGGACGCCGCGGGGCGCCGGTGGGATGCCGGTCAACTCGAAGGAGCCGAGCAGCTTGTTGTGCGAAGCGATTTCGCGCTCACCCTGATACACCTGGATCTGCACCGACGGCTGGTTGTCATCGGCCGTGGTGAAGGTCTCCGACCGCTTGGTCGGGATCGTGGTGTTGCGTTCGATGAGCTTGGTCATCACGCCGCCCTTGGTCTCAATACCCAGACTCAGCGGCGTAACATCAAGCAGCAGAACGTCTTTCACCTCGCCCTTGAGCACACCCGCCTGCAGCGCGGCACCCACGGCCACAACCTCGTCGGGGTTGACGCCCTTGTTGGGCTCCTTGCCGCCGGTCATCTCCTTGACCAGCTCCGACACCGCGGGCATGCGGGTGGAACCACCCACCAAAACCACGTGGTCGATCTCGGAGACCGAGATACCGGCGTCCTTGATCACGGACTGGAAGGGCTGACGGGTGCGGTCCAGCAGATCCTGTGTGATGCGCTGGAATTCGGCGCGGGTCAGCTGCTCGTCGAGGAACAGTGGGTTCTTGTCCGCGTCGACGGTGATGTAAGGCAGGTTGATCGACGTGCCCTGCGAACTCGAGAGCTCGATCTTGGCCTTCTCCGCGGCCTCACGCAGCCGCTGCATCGCCATCTTGTCCTTGGTCAGGTCAATACCACTGGTGCCCTTGAACTTGTCGACGAGCCACTCGACGACGCGGTCATCCCAGTCGTCCCCACCGAGGTGGTTGTCACCGCTGGTGGCGCGGACCTCGACCACGCCCTCGCCGATCTCGAGCAGCGAGACGTCGAACGTGCCGCCGCCGAGGTCGAAGACCAGGATGGTCTGTTCCTTCTCACCCTTGTCCAGGCCGTAAGCCAGTGCGGCGGCCGTCGGCTCGTTGACGATGCGCAGCACGTTCAGGCCGGCGATCTGGCCGGCTTCCTTGGTCGCCTGACGCTGGGCGTCGTTGAAGTACGCCGGCACGGTGACGACCGCATCGGCGACGTCCTCACCCAGGTACGCCTCGGCGTCGCGCTTCAGCTTCATCAGCACGCGCGCGCTGATCTCCTGAGCGGTGTATTTCTTGTCATCGATCTCGATGGACCAGTCGGTGCCCATGTGCCGCTTGACCGAACGGATGGTGCGGTCGACGTTGGTGACCGCCTGGTTCTTGGCGGGCTGGCCGACGAGCACCTCGCCGTTGCGCGCGAATGCGACGACGGACGGGGTGGTCCGCGAGCCCTCGGAGTTGGCGACGACGACGGGGTCACCACCCTCGAGGACTGCGACGACGGAGTTGGTGGTCCCGAGGTCGATACCGACCGCACGAGCCATAGTGATTCCTCCTGATTGTGTAGAGCTTCTTTGGTGCCACTATGCTGAGTGAACCCCGCTCAAGCCTGCCCCTGGGGGCCGTGGGCTGTCAACCAGACTTGAGCCTTGCTCACTCAACTTGTCGATCATGTTAACGGCCCGCGGTCGCGCGTTGTTCCCGGGGGCCGGGGATGAATTCGCGACCGGCCGGCTGCACCTTACGAAGAAGACGACGATGGGACAGCTCAGTGCCGAGACGGCGCTGGTCCCGGGCGCACCATCCGGCATCGGCCTGGCCGCGGCCCGTGCCCCGGCGGTAGGTGTCGCTCGCGTACGTCAGTCCGCGCCCACGAGCGCGGCCGCGTCGGTGTCACGGGCGAGCGCCACGGCGCCTGCGATGACTTGTGCCCACATGCGGTCACCTCGATCGGTCTGTTCCAGCGTCGTCGCCGTCGCAACGCACATCAGCAAGGGGTAGAGCGACGCCACGCGGTAGCTCGTGTACGCGGCTTCGAATCCGAAGTCTGTGACGCCCGCTGCCGCAAGCCCGTCCACCCATGCGCAGAGCAAGTCCTTCTCCTGCGAACGGCGCCGTTCGATGTCGACACATGTGGAGAGGAACACTGCGACGTCCAGCCCGGGTGTCGCGATCCCGCAGGTCTGCCAGTCCAGCAGGCAAACCGGCGGCGCTTCGCCGCGGTGCCCGAAGATCATGTTGTCCAATCGGAAGTCACCGTGTCCGACGACGAACGGCGGACTCCAGATGAGGTCCACCGCCTCGGGCGAGTGCTGCCCCACCGCACGGATGAGGTCGAGATCCTCGACCGGGAGTCGATCGCCGAACCGCTCTATGAACGATTCGATCAAGTGCGGTACGGCGCCGAACAGCATCCGCGACGGGGTCAGGTCGGTCATCCACTGCTGGTCCAGGAGCCAGGGGTCGTTCCACAGGGGAGCTTGCAGCTTGACCACCTCCGCGAGCACGGCACGGATTTGTTCGTCGGTCGCGCCGACCAGCATGTCGCCCGGTTCGGCGCGCCCGGAGAGGTCCTCGATCACCAGCGTGAACCGTCCGCTTTGCGGGTCGAGTCGACTCCAATGCCGGTGCGGCACGGTGATGCCGACCCTGTGGGCGACGTCCTCGTAGAACCGGATCTCGGATAGGTACATCCCCAATCCGATGCCCATCTGTCGGCTGCCTTCGTCGACGGACGGTTGTTTGACGATCACTGACCGCGGGCCGGCATTCGGGTTCGAATACTCGAGTTCCGCACGGACTACGGTGGCCAATTGTCCGCCGACGCCGAAGCGGTGGGCGTCGACCCCGATCACCTCGGAATCGGGTGCCAGCGAGCCGGTTTCGCGCAGTGCGTCGGTGAACCAGGCGGGGGTGAGTTCATCGATCGTGTCGGTGAGGTCAGCCATTGTCATTTCCTCGGTGCGGGTTCGGCGTGTGCCGCAACCGCCGGCACGATGAAGGTCCTCAGGTGACGTCGGACCGAGTCCCGGGTGGGGTAGCGCTCGGCGTGTTCGACCATGGCGATCTGGGACATCAAGAACCAGTCGGTGATCTCGTCGACGTCCAGGTCTCGGCGCAGTTCACCGCGTTCCTGGCCGTAGGTGATGACCGGAACCCACCACAGCTGCTGGGCTTCTCGTAGTCCGGAATCCCCGCCGAGCAGCCGGAGGAAGGTGCGTGCACCATCGCCGATGAGGTGGGAAGCGAAGGCGTCGGCGAGGAGATCGTCATGGCCCATGACCAGTGATTTGACGATGAGGTCCGTCGCGGGGCCCTCGATCGGCAGTTCAGCCAGCCGTCGGCGGCTCAGCTCTTCGGCCGCGTGGACGATCGTGGTCACGATCAACGCTTCCTTGCTCTCCACGTGTCGGTAGAGCTGCGGGCGTCGCAGGTTCGCCTCGGCGGCGATGTCGCTCATCGACGTCTTCTCCACGCCCCAGCGGCGAAAGCACACCGTCGCAGCGCGGACGATGCGCTCATGAGTGGTGAGGGATTCGGTCTCCGTCATGACCCCTCCCGTAGCTATGTGATCCACGTATCGGTACAGTATGACAGGAACTGTTCTTTTGTCACACTGAAATGTCCGATCGGGAGGACATGCCTGTGCACCTCGCCGGAGCGCACGTCGTCGTCACGGGAGCGACCCGGGGAATCGGCCTGGCCCTCGCCGATGCATTCGCGGCGGCCGGGGCGACCATCACCGCAGTGGCGCGGCCGGGAGCTCGGCTCGACGCGCTCACCGCGCGGTCGTGGCGCACCCTCGCCGTAGACCTGTCGGTCGCCGCGGAAGTGGATGGGCTCATCGAGCGCGCGGCCTCGACGGCGGGTCCGGTGGATGTGCTGATCAACAACGCCGGCCTCAACCGGGCGCAGGTGCTCGCGGGGACCGATGCCAGAGCACTCCGCAGCATCCTGACCACCAACCTGGTGACACCGATGGAGCTGATACGGCAGGTCTTGCCGTTCATGTTGGAGCGGCGCCACGGCGCCGTCGTCAACATCTCCTCGGTTGCAGGCGAGCTGGCCCTGCGCAATCAGGTTCCGTACTGCGCGAGCAAGAGTGGGCTCACGCATGCCACCCGCGCGCTGCAGCGTGAGCTCAAGAACACCGGAGTCTCAGCGCATCCCGTCGTTCTGGGTCTGGTCGCCACAGACATGATCGACGAGCTGTCCCGGGATCCCGTCGGCGCACGCATCGCTCGTCGGTTCGACAAGCTGCCCGCGCTGGATCCCGCCGATGTGGCGGCCCGGGTCGTGCGCGTGGTCGACCGCGGTCGCGGCTCGGTCGTCATGCCGGCTCTCGTCGCACCCGCCCATCACCTTCGTGCCCTTCCGAGCTATCTGACTGACGGCCTACTGGCCGGAATCCACTAATGCGAAAGGTTTTCCCGTGACCAACACCACGATCGACTGGGACGTGCTCGCAACGCCTCTGCACACCGTCGTTCCCCACGGCGACGGCAAAGCCGCCTGGAAGGACAACGCCTACGTCGCCTTCTGGGATGCGGCCCGGGACGCCTTCGGCATTGTGCACATGTCGACGTCTCCCAACGCCGAAGGCAGGCGGGCCCGCTGCAGCCTGTCCGTCGGCGGCATCGCCATTGAGGTCATCGAGGAGTTGCCGCCGGCGTCATACCGCAGTGAGTCCATCGAGTTCGACCTCAGCGGCCACATCCGGGTCGATCATCCGGAGTTGACACTGGACCTGCGAGCTACCCCTCGCCTGGCGGTGGCGGATTACGCCGTCAATCACGTCATCCCGCCGATGAACGGCGCTCCCGTCGAGCACTTCCAGGTGACGGTCGATCTCAAAGGGCCAGTCACGATCAAGGGTCATGAGACCGTACTCAATGCGACGGGAATCCGTGACCGCACCTGGGGTTACCGCGACGAGTCGATCAACATCAAGGAGTACTTCTGGTACTTCGCGACATTCAAGGACTTCTCGATCACCGCGATGCGATTCTTTGCCGACGACGTCCCCGAACGCGTCGACGGGTTCGTCCTTCGCGCCGATGGCGTGCAGTCGGTGACCGGTCTGGGCGTGGTGCGCGATGCCAGCGGCCTGGCTGCCGAGGTGATCGCCACGCTCGACGACGGCACCGAGCTGTCGATGCGTTCGCAGGGCCGGCGCGGCGGCTTCTGGATCCCGATGAGCTGGGAGCGCCACGGGCCGACCATGAGCGCGTACGACGAGTTCGCGCCTTTTGCGCTCCCCGACGGCTCGCCCGGCTACGGCGTCGCCGAGCACGGCACGGTACGGCAACTCTTCTAAAGAGCGTGATCCCCGCCCTCAGCCGGGACACCCCGTTATCGCCGTCCGATAATCCGTCATTCCCCGAAAACTCGCGCGAGTCGATTACGCAGCGGTGAAGCTTCACCATCGGCGCCGCATCGATCGGTGCGTCAATGCAGTAACTTTCGGTGCCGGATGCGTAGCCTGAGTCCTGCTATTCGAAATGTCTCGGGAGCGGTGGGTGCGGTTATCGGATAATGCGCGGCGGAGGCTGGCCGGTGGTTCGCTGCTGCTCGTCACCCTGTTCGTCGGTTCGGGCCCGGTGTCGGGCTGCAGCTCCGTCATCGGCGGCCGGCCCGTGGCCTCGCCCGGGACGGGCGCGGGCGAACCGTCCTTTCCCACACCCCGGTCCACACCGTCGTCGCCCTCGGCGACCGCCGCGCCCGGCCCCGGGGCTCCGGCCGCGCCGACGGGCCCCACGAACCCGGCCGGCGCCATCCCGCTGCCGCCCGATCAGAACGGCTACGTCTTCATCGAGACCAAGTCCGGCGTGACGCGCTGCCAGATCAACAAGGACGCCGTCGGCTGCGAGGCACCCTTCACCAACTCCCCGTTGCAGGACGGTGAGCACACCAACGGCGTCAGCATCACCACCGGCGGCAAGGTGCAGTGGGTGCTGGGCAACCTGGGGGCCATCCCGACCGTCAAGATCGACTACCAGACCTACGTCGCCCAGGGCTGGACGATCATCGCCACCGCCGATGGCACCCGCTTCACCAACGACCAGACCAAGCACGGCATGTTCGTCAGCATCGACAAGGTCAACACCTTCTGAGTGCGGCCGCCGCACCGATTGACGGACTGCCATGGGGAGATTGGCAGGCGCGGTCAGTACCATCGGAGCCGTGGCATCCAACGGTCCACGCGATGACTTCCACAACCGACCGACGCAGCATGCCGATTTCGGTGTGAGCGAGCCGCCGACCGGTGAAGTCCCGCCACCGAATTTCCCGCCCCAGCCGCCGCACGGGTTCGAGCGACCCGACGGCGCCGACCCCTTCGACCAGCAAGCCGAACCGAAACCCTGGTATCGCAAGCCCGCGATGCTGATCGCCTGGCTGGTCTCCGTGGTCATCCTGATCGCCCTGATCGTGTTCGGCATCACCGAGCTCATTCGGGGAGATCAGTCCGTCAACCACGCCCCCAAGTCGACGACGAGCACCACCACGACAACGACCACGACGACGCCGACGACCACGACCTCGCCCAGCAGTAGCGCCCAAGAACAGCCGCCGGCTCAGCAGCCGACGCAGCAGCCCACCGGACAACAGACGCAGCAGCCCTCGCATCGCCACCATCTGCCGCAGCTGCCGCAGCTGCCGCCGGTGATCACCATTCCGCAGGTGCCGACGGTCATCACGGTGCCGCCGGCCCTGCGTTAGCGGCGGACCGATCACGGTTCGGCCGCGCGGTGCCGACGGCGCCCTAGACTCGCTGCAATCCACGGGGACAACTGACACAGGGGTGCGGAGATGAGCGAGTCGCTCGGGCTATCGATCGGGGTGGCCAACCTGGTGGCGGCCCGCGCAGGCAGCGCTCCGGTAACCCGTAGCTCGGTGCTGACCCTGTTCGAGCAGCGGCCCACCGAAGTTGGCCTGCCGGAAGAGAATCCGAACCTGACGGCGCCCGGGCTGGTGCTGCGGGGGTTCGTCGAGCGGGTCGGCGACCGGGCCCCGTTGGTGGCGGCCGACGGCACCAAGTACCTCGGCGCGGCGCTGACGGTCGAGGCGATCGAGGCGATGGCCCGCACCGTCGGCTACGGGACCCCGATCACCATCGCGGTGCCCGCCTACTGGTCCGACGAACAGTTCGCGGCGCTGCGCGAGGAGTTCTTCGCCCAGTCGGACCTCGCGCGGGGCGGTGTCGCGCCGATGCTGGTTTCCGACGCCACGGCCGCGCTCGCGGCGCTGCGCGGCACACCGGGATTCCCGGCCGACGGCGTCATCGCGCTGTGCGACTTCGGCGCCGGCGGCACCACCGTCACGCTGCTGGACGCCGATGCCGGGTTTGCGCCCGTCGGGCCGGCCGTGCGGCACACCGATTTCTCCGGCGACGCGATCGATCAACTCATCGTCGATCACCTGCTGGCCGCCGACGTCAGCACCGCCGTCCTCGGCGGCACCGCGCGGATGGGGTCGCAGGCCCGCCTGCTCGGCGCCTGCCGGCGCGCCAAGGAGCAACTGTCGACGGCCGCGGTGAGCACCGTCGCGGGGGCTTCCGGCGAGGTTGCCCAACTGACCCGCACCGAGTTCGAGCAACTGATCTCCCCGCCGCTGGACCGGTTTCTCGCCTCACTTCAAGACACGTTGCGGCGCAATGGGATTCCGGATGCCAACGTGCACGGCGTGGCGATCGTCGGCGGCGGCGCGAGCATCCCGTTGATCACCGCGCGGTTGTCGCAGCGCTTCGGCGTGCCGGTCCGCAGCACGGCGCGGCCCGCCGCGCTCGCCGCCCTCGGTGCGGCGGCGCTGGGCGCGCAGTACGCATCGGGGGGCGCTCCGACCGCCGCGGCCGCGGCCGTGGAGGCACCGACCGAGATGGTCGGCACCGCCGGCCTCGGCATGACCCAGGCCGCGTGGGCCGCGCAAGCCACCGACGTGGATGACGCCCTGGCGTGGTCGCAAGATGCCGACTCCGACGAGCCGGTGCCCTACACCGGCCGCGACGCCACCGGTGAATATGCCAGTGAGGCGGGGGAATTCGAGTATCCCGAGCAGGGTGGGCTGCCCTGGTACAAGCGCACGGCGCTGGTGTTGACCGTGGCCGGGGCCGCTGTGGCGGTGCTGGTGGCCGCGGCGTTGGCGATCGGCCTGTTGCTGACGAAGTCCACCCCGGCCCCTCCCACGTCGCCGCCGAGCCGGCCGATGCCGCCGCCGCCGCAAACGGTGACCATCACCGGACCCAACGACAGCACCACCGTCACCGTGGTGCCACCGCCACCGTCCAGCGAGGCCCCGGCCACCACGACCACGACCACGGCGGCGCCGGAGCCGTCGACCACGACGACGACGACGCCTCCGCCGAGCACCACGACGACCACCAGCGCGCCGCCCACCACGACATCGCAGGCGACCACGACCACCGCCGCGCCGACGACCACGCGCCCACTACCGTTCCCGCCCATCTTCCAACCCCCATTCGGGCGCTGACGCGGACGATCGCGCCTGGGCCGGAAAGGGACCCGGAAAAAGGGCTCCGAAAATGGGTCATTGAGCGAAATTTGGTGGCGCTCATCACTCCGGCGAACGTCACACCCCGCGAGCGGCCATCAATCAGCAGGCCAGAGGCGCCGATGAACGGAAAGTTAGGGCAGCCTATCTCGCGCCGAAAGCGCCGAGGATGCGACGATGAGCGGGGCCTAAGCAGGCAGATAAAGCACCGGCCGAATTACCTAGGCATTGGGGAGATCTTCTGTGACGACGCAGATGCTCATCAGACTGGTCGTGGGCATGGGCATGACGGTGGTCGTGGTCGCGCTCGCCGTACGCCGCGTCCTGTGGCTGACCAAGATGGTCACGGCCGGCAAACCGGCGCCGGGGCACACCGACAAACCCGTCCAGCGAATCTGGGCTGAGGTCTCCGAAGTCTTCGGGCAGCGCCGCCTGCTCAAATGGTCGATCCCCGGCCTGGCGCACTTCTTCACCATGTGGGGATTCTTCATCCTGCTCACGGTGTATATCGAGGCCTACGGGCTGCTCTTCCAGGACAACTTCCACATCCCGTTCATCGGGCGGTGGAACGCGCTGGGCTTCCTGCAGGACTTCTTCGCGACCGCCGTCTTCCTCGGCATCGCCACCTTCGCCGTCATCCGGCTGCGCACCGAGCCAAAGGAATACGGCCGCGACTCACGGTTCTACGGCTCGCACACCGGCGGCGCCTGGCTGGTGCTGTTCATGATCTTCAACGTCGTGTGGACCTATGTGCTGGTCCGCGGATCCGCGGTCAACAACGGCACGCTGCCCTACGGCAACGGGGCCTTCTTGTCGCAGCTGTTCGGCGTCATCCTGCGGCCGCTGGGGCAGCCCGCCAACGAAATCATCGAAACGGTGGCCCTGCTGGCGCACATCGCGGTCATGCTGGCGTTCCTGGTCATCGTGCTGCACTCCAAGCACCTGCACATCTTCTCGGCGCCGATCAACGTGATCTTCAAGCGGCTGCCCGACGGACTCGGCCCGCTGCTGCCGCTGGAACACGACGGCAAGCCGATCGACTTCGAAAACCCGCCCGACGACGCGACATTCGGGCGCGGGAAGATCGAGGATTTCAGCTGGAAGGCCATGCTGGACTTCGCCACCTGTACCGAGTGTGGGCGCTGCCAGTCGCAGTGCCCGGCGTGGAACACCGGCAAGCCGCTCTCGCCGAAGCTCCTCATCATGGATTTGCGCGACCACTGGCTGGCCAAGGCGCCCTACATCCTGGGCCAAACGCCGCAGCCCACCGACGGTTTCGACGCTGCGGCCGCGCAGAGCGACGGCCATCACGTTCCCGAGGCGGGCTTCGGCCGCGTCATGGGCTCCGGCCCGGAGCAGGCCACCCGGCCGCTGGTCGGCACCGAGGAAGAGGGCGGCGTCATCGACCCCGACGTGCTGTGGTCGTGCGTGTCCTGCGGGGCCTGCGTCGAGCAGTGTCCGGTGGACATCGAGCATGTCGATCACATCATCGACATGCGCCGCTACCAGGTGATGATGGAGTCCGAGTTCCCCTCGGAACTGTCCGTGCTGTTCAAGAACCTGGAAACCAAGGGCAACCCGTGGGGCCAGAACGCCTCCGACCGCACCAACTGGATCGACGAGGTCGACTTCGACGTCCCGGTCTACGGCGTGGACGTCGACAGCTTCGACGGCTACGAATACCTGTTCTGGGTGGGCTGCGCCGGCGCCTACGACGACAAGGCCAAGAAGACCACCAAGGCCGTCGCCGAGCTGCTGGCCGTCGCCGGGGTGAAGTACCTGGTGCTGGGCACCGGCGAGTCCTGCAACGGTGACTCCGCGCGCCGCTCGGGCAATGAGTTTTTGTTCCAGCAGCTGGCACAGCAGGCCGTGGAGACCCTGGACGGACTGTTCGAGGGCACCGAGACCGTCGACCGCAAGATCGTGGTGAGCTGCCCGCACTGCTTCAACACCCTGGGCCGCGAATACCGCCAGCTCGGCGCGGAGTATTCGGTGTTGCACCACACCCAGCTGCTGAACCGGCTGGTCCGGGACAACAGGCTGGTGCCCGTGACCCCCGTGTCCCAGGACATCACCTATCACGACCCCTGCTACCTGGGCCGGCACAACAAGATCTATGACCCGCCGCGCGAGTTGATCGGGGCCGCGGGCGCAAACCTGACCGAGATGCCGCGCAACCGTGAACGCAGCTTCTGCTGCGGGGCCGGCGGCGCGCGGATGTGGATGGAAGAACACATCGGCAAGCGGATCAACCACGAGCGCGTCGACGAGGCGCTGGCCACCGGGGCCACCACCATCGCCACCGCGTGCCCCTTCTGCCGGGTGATGATCACCGACGGCGTCAACGACCGCCAGGACGAGGCCGGGCGCACGGGCGTCGAGGTGCTCGACGTCGCCCAGATCCTGCTCGCGTCTCTGCAGTACGACAAGGCGACGCTGCCCGAAAAGGGCACGGCCGCCAAGGAGGCGGAGAAGCGGGCGGCTCAGCAGCCGGCACCGAAGGCGTCGGCTGCGACGGCGACCGCGCCCGCCGAGACGGCCGAGGAGGCGCCGGTCAAGCCCGCCGAGGCGGCCCCGACGGCGGAGACCACCGCAGCTCCCGCCGCGCCCGTGAAGGGGCTGGGCATCGCCGGCGGCGCCAAGCGTCCCGGCGCCAAGAAGGCGGCGCCCGCCGCAGCAGGCAAGGCCGAGGCGGCCGCGCCCGCCGCACCCGCCGCACCGGTGAAGGGCCTGGGGATCGCCGGCGGCGCCAAGCGCCCCGGCGCGAAGAAGGCGGCGCCGGCCAAGGCCGCGGCACCCGAGGCCGAGGCCAAGCCCGAGGCGGCCCCGGAGACCGAGGCCAAGGCTCCCGCCGCGCCGGTGAAGGGCCTGGGTATGGCCGCGGGCGCCAGGCGACCCGGCGCCAAGAAGGCGGCGCCCAAGGCGCAGGCTCAACCGGCCGAACAGGCGGACGCCGAACCCGAGCCGACTCCCGAAGCCGAGCCGGCGAAGGCAGCCGAGGGCGACGCAGCAAAGCCCGCGGCACCCGTTAAAGGTCTGGGCATCGCCCGCGGCGCTCGCCCGCCGGGCAAGCGTTGATCACGGTTTGATGCTGTCAGCAAATTTCAGTGGACAGTGATGGCACCATTGGTGGTGTGACCACCCATCAGCTGCCTCACCAGCTGCCACCGCACCCGTCGGCTCATCACCGGCCGCAGCGTACTTTCGCGCAGTCGTCGAAGCTGCAGGACGTCCTGTACGAGATTCGCGGACCGGTGCACGCGCAGGCCGCGCGGCTGGAAGCCGAGGGGCATCGCATCCTCAAGCTCAACATCGGCAACCCGGCGCCGTTCGGCTTCGAGGCGCCCGACGTGATCATGCGCGACATGATCCAGGCCCTCCCCTACGCCCAGGGCTACTCCGACTCGCAGGGCATCCTGCCCGCGCGCCGGGCGGTGGTCACCCGCTACGAGTTGGTCGACGGATTCCCCCGCTTCGACGTCGACGACGTCTACCTGGGCAACGGGTGCTCCGAGCTGATCACGATGACGCTGCAGGCCCTGCTCGACAACGGCGACGAGGTGCTGATCCCGTCCCCCGACTACCCGCTGTGGACGGCGTCGACCTCGCTGGCCGGCGGCACCCCGGTGCATTACCTGTGTGACGAGACGCGGGGCTGGCAGCCGGACCTCGCCGACCTGGAGTCCAAGATCACCGACCGCACCAAGGCGCTGGTGGTGATCAACCCGAACAACCCGACCGGGGCGGTCTACACCAGCGAAGTCCTCACCCAGATGGTCGAACTGGCGCGCAAGCACGAGCTGCTGCTGCTCGCCGACGAGATCTACGACAAGATCCTGTACGGCGACGCTCAGCACATCAACCTGGCCTCGCTGGCCCCGGACATGTTGTGCCTGACCTTCAACGGCCTGTCGAAGGCCTACCGCGTGGCGGGTTACCGGGCCGGCTGGCTGGCGATCACCGGGCCCAAGGACCACGCGAGCAGCTTCATCGAGGGAATCAGCCTGCTGGCCAACATGCGGCTGTGCCCCAATGTCCCGGCGCAGCACGCGATCCAGGTCGCCCTCGGCGGCTACCAGAGCATCGACGACCTGGTCCTGCCCGGCGGCCGGCTGCTCGAGCAGCGCGACGTCGCCTGGACCAAGCTCAACGAGATTCCGGGGGTGTCCTGCGTCAAGCCGGACGGCGCGCTCTACGCCTTCCCGCGGCTCGACCCCGAGGTCTATGACATCGAGGACGACGAGCAGCTCGTCCTCGATCTGCTGCTGCAGGAGAAGATCCTGGTCACCCAGGGCACCGGGTTCAATTGGCCGGCACCCGATCACCTGCGCATCGTGACGCTGCCGTGGGCCCGCGATCTGGCGGCCGCGATCGAGCGCCTCGGCAACTTCCTCGTCGGCTATCGCCAGTAAGCACCCGGGAAACCGCCTCTACGGTGGAGCGGGTGACGCACTCCCACTCCCACTCGCACAGCATGGCCGGCTCGTTGAAGGGCCCGTCTGCCGTTGATCCGTTGCCCGCCAGGATCGTCATCGGGCTGCTGATCGCGATCGGCGTCGCGGTAGCCCTCGGCGCGATCGTGTTGTGGCCCAGTCGGCAGCGCGTCGACATTCCGATGCCGCTGCAGAGCGCGTCCGGCGGCGCCGTGAGCACGCAGGCCGGGCACGTGCTGTCCAGCGGGTTGGGCGACTGCGGCAGCCCGTCGGTCAGCCAGGTTCTCACCGGCCCGCCGCAGCCCGCCATCGCGGGCGCCGGGCGCTGCGTGCTGACCCAGGTCGCCATCGATTCCGGACCGAACGCGGGCGCCAACACGCTGCTGGAGTCCTCCCCCGGCCCCGGCCAGCCGAAATTCGCGGTGGGCGACCACATTCGGATCGTGCGGCAGGTCGACGACCAGGGCGCCACCAGCTACGCGTTCTACGACTTCGAACGTGGCTGGGCGCTGGTCGGTTTGGCGATCGCGTTCGCGGTGGTGATCGTGGCCGTGGCGCGCTGGCGCGGGCTGCTCGCGCTGGTCGGGATCCTGGTCGCCTTCGTCGTGCTGGTCATGTTCCTGCTGCCCGCGCTGCGGGACGGCGCGCCCGCGGTGCCGGTGGCGCTGGTGGCGTCCGCGGCGATCCTCTACGCGGTCATCTACCTGGCCCACGGAATCAGCCTGCGGACCAGCGCGGCGCTGCTGGGCACCCTGTCTGCGCTGCTGTTGTCCGCCGGATTATCCTGGGCGGCAATACAACTGGCACACCTCACCGGGCTGTCCGACGAACAGAACACCACCGTCAGTGCGTACCTGGGCGATGTGTCGATCGGCGGCCTGCTGCTGGCCGGCTTCATCATCGGGTCGTTGGGTGTGCTCAACGATGTGACCGTGACCCAATCCTCGACGGTGTTCGAGCTCGCCCGCCTCGGGGGCTCGCGACGGGCGATCTTTGTGGGCGCCCTCCGGGTGGGTCGCGATCACATCGCCAGCACGGTCTACACGCTGGTGCTGGCCTATGCCGGGAGTTCGCTGCCGCTGCTGTTGCTGTTCAGCGTGGCCAACCGCTCGTTGACGGACGTGCTGACCGGCGAGAGCGTGGCCATCGAGATCGCCCGCTCAGCGGTGGGCGGGATGGCGCTGGCGCTGTCGGTGCCGCTGACGACGGCGATCGCCGCGGTGCTGGCGAAACCTAGTGAAACCGGCTCCGCTCCAATAGGTTCAGCAGATAGCCACCGTAGCCGGACTTGAGCAGGCTGTGCGCCCGTTCGGCCAGCTGATCGTCGCCGATCCAGCCCTGCTGCCACGCCACCTCCTCGGGCACGCTGACCTTGAGGCCTTGCCGCCGTTCCAGCGTGCGCACGAAGTCGCTGGCGTCCAGCAGCGAGTCGAAAGTTCCGGTATCCAGCCAGGCCGTTCCGCGGGCCATCACCTCGACCGAGAGCCGGCCCCTGCTGAGATAGATCTGGTTGACCTCGGTGATCTCGTACTCGCCGCGCGCCGATTTCTTGAGGCCCTTGGCGATTTCGATCACGTCGTTGTCATAGAAGTACAAACCCGGGACCGCGTAATTCGATTTCGGCGTCTGGGGTTTCTCTTCCAGTGACAGCGCCAGGCCGTCGTCGCTGAATTCCACCACGCCGTACGCCGACGGGTTGGCCACCCAGTAGGCGAAAACCGCTCCCCCACTTATGGTTTGGAAGCGGCTCAAGCTGGTGCCCAGCCCGGGGCCGTAGAAGATGTTGTCTCCCAACACCAGAGCCGCCGACTCGTTGCCGATGTGGTCGGCGCCCAGGACGAACGCCTGGGCCAGACCGTCGGGCCGGTCCTGCGTCACGTAGGTGATGTTGACGCCGAATTGCGAGCCGTCGCCCAGGAGCCGGGTGAATCCCGGCGCGTCATGCGGGGTGGTGATCACCAGGATGTCGCGGATTCCGGCCATCATCAGGGTGGACAGCGGGTAGTAGACCATCGGTTTGTCGTAGACGGGCAGCAACTGCTTGCTGATGCCCGTGGTGATCGGATGCAGGCGGGTGCCCGACCCGCCGGCCAAGATGATTCCGCGCATGAATAGCTCCTACTGCCTGATGGTCCTAGTCGACGGCGTCGGATTCGGTGAGCTCGGTGGCCGCGAGCGCCGACGCCAGGCTGTCATGCCGGAAGACGGAGGTGACGTGGTCGCGGACCACCCGGAACGTCAACGCGGTGCTGGTGGGAGCCCCCGGGTCGTCGGTACTGCCGAGTTTTTGTTCGACGGCCACGACGCCGTCGTGCACATACATCCGGCCGAGCTCCGCGGTTCCCCGGTGCGAGGCCGCCCAGGTGCGCAGCGCCTCGTGGCCCTGGGCGGCGCCGTGCGCGTCGCCGATCTCGATGTCGTCGCTGGATAAGGCCGCCAACGTGTCGAGGTCAGCGGCGTTGAGGGCGTCATGCCATGCCAGAACGGTGGCGATCTCCGATGTGGTCATGGTGTGCAAATTACCGTGCGGCCCCGCGGCTAGAGAGGCGTACGGTCCAACCAGCGCTCCCACACGGCGTCGTCGCCGAACAGCGCGACGCCCGTATCGGCGAGCGGTCGCCGGCGCAGGATCGCCAGCAGCAGCTCGGTGGCGCCGCCGCGCAATGCGGCGCTGCCCTTGCCGTGCTCGTGCGACCAGGTGATCCGCCCGCCTTCGACGGCGGCCGTCCACTCGCCGGCCTCGCCGAGGCCCGGATCGGTGGCGTGTAGGTGCAGGGTGCTGCCTTCCTCGAGCGGCAGCGGCGTCCCCTGGCTGCCCGCCTGGATCGCGACCCGCTCCAGCCATTCGGTGATCCCGTCGGCCGCGATATCGGGTTCAAGGGTGAAATCGCGGCCCAGCGCGATCGCGGCGTCGGCGCGATGCACGGCCACCTCGTGCAGCCGGCGCCGGATCCACCAGTTCGCCGGGCGCGGCCCGAGGAACGTCCATACGGGTGTTTCGACTCCGGTCTGCTCCACGGCGTCGACGAGCCGCTGAGCGCCGCCGTGCAGCCAGGAGATCGCGTCGGCGGCATCGGGCGGCGGCTTGCCGCCCTCCACGGTGCGGGGGTCGAGGTAGTCCTCGAGGCGCTCGCGCACGATCTGCGCCGCCCAGCGGTCGCCGCGCCCGACGTGGCGCAACAGTTGCCGCAGCGTCCAGTCCGGGCAGGTGGGCACCGGCGTGGATTCGTCGGTACCGTCGAACAGCTCCGCGAAAGCCCGGTTCTGGTCGAGGAATGCGCCGGCATAGTCCACGCCGGTCAGGCTACTCGCCGGTGCCGGATGCGGTGATCCACGTCGCTGATGCACGCCGATCCGGCGCTCGCCGCCACGAGTGCCGGCATCGCGACGAGGAAGAACTTTCCGGCGACGTCGACGTGGTAGATGTCCTGCGGTATGAACAGCACCATCACCGAACGCCTTCGGGATCAACATAGGAAAGTGTTGTTGCGGCAACACTTTCCACGACGACCCGGGTGGTGGAACCTGCTGACACAGCAGCCCCCGGGCGTCGTGGGCTATGAAAGCGCCGTCACACCCAGCGGCCGCCACCGGGTGGCGCGACGCCGATCACGGCAGCTCTGGCGCTATCGTCAGCCGCTGCAGTTCTTCGAGATGCATTGAGGTGAGCGCTTCCAAGCGGTCGCGACCCACATCGGTGAGCACGAGCCGGATCAGGCGATGATCGGAACTGTCGCGGACGCGCCGGACCAGGCCCGCCGACTCGGCACGCGTTGTCAGTTCGCCCGCACTGTGGTGCTGCAGCAACAGGTATTCCGCGACTTCGCCGATGGTCGGCCCCCGGCGATCCGCGTGGCCGCGCACGGCCAGCAGCAGCTGGTGTTGCATCGGTGTCAGCCCGGCCGATTGGGCCTGCTCGGTGCTCCACCGCTCGAAGCGGCGCAGCTCCGTCCGCAGTTGCAACAACTGCGCGTAGACGTCATCGGTGAGGCCCATGCGCGCAACGATATGGCATGCGTCGCGTTTGCGTCGGATGCCAGGATTACTCACTACGGCCGGCGGGCCGGACCCCCACCAGCTACCCAGCACCCGGCGGTTGGACCATCACTTTGTTGCGGTAGCCGTATCGGGGAACGAATCTCAAGCCGTGGCCGCCGGCTGCCGATCGCGCCCCGGGCACTCCGGGCATTCCGAGCATGCCTCCCGGAAGCTTGCTGGCTGCTCCGCCGTCCGCGAGCTCCGCTGTGACAGTGGAGCTCATCAACGTCGGAGTGGCTCCCGGGAAGTTGCCCGGCACCGACAATGCACCAACCTGTGTGGCGCGGCCCATGGTCGCCGCGACGGGTGCCCCCCCGTGGGGGCCCGGTAGCGGGCCAAGCGCCGGAGCTACCGCCTTTGCCGGTCCACCCACGGCGTTGGCCACGCCGCTCACTTCGTTGATCGCCTTGAGTGCTTTCGGGTATTCATCGGTTTGGATGGTGTACCGCCACACCGCACACAGCGAGTGCATGGCACTGCCGTTGGTCCAGCTCAATCCGGAGCTCCATCCGTTGTTGAGGGTCGTCAGGGCCGACGACGACGGAGCGGTCGAAGCGGACGGACTCGGCGTTGGCGTCGCAGCGGTCAGGTTCGTCGGCGCCGACGGAACCGTTGTCGGAGATCCTGACGGTGTGCTGGCGGCATGGCTGACCGCGGCGGCCTGTCCACTCAACCCGCCCTGGTTAGTCGTCTGCGGAGGCCGGGTGAAGGGCGTCACTGTCGAGGCTGCGGCCGAACTGCCTGCGTAGCCGTACATCGCAGTGGCGTCCTGCGCCCACATCTCTGCGTAGTGTGCTTCCGTGGCGGCGATCGCCGGCGTGTTCTGACCGAAGAAGTTGGTCGCGATCAGCAACATCAACTGAGCACGGTTGGCCGCGATCACGGGAGGTGGCACCGTCATCTCAAACGCGGCCTCATAGGCCGCGGCGGCGGCCTTGGCTCGGGTGGCCGCCAGCTCCGCCTGGCCCGCGGTGGCAGTCAGCCACGCCACGTAGGGCACCGCAGCGCCCAGCATCGTCATTGATGCCGGGCCGACCCAGGGCCCGCCGGTCAGTTCCGTGACCGTCAGCCCATACATGGCCGCCGTCGAACCCAATTCCGACGACAACTCATCCCATGCTGCCGCGGCGGCCAACAGGGGCATGGCCCCCGGACCCGTATACATACGACCGGAATTGATCTCCGGCGGTAACGCTCCGAAGTCGATCATTCCACTCTTCCTAAGCTCGCCAAACGGCATCGACAATGCGTGCTGTCATACCCGAAACCGTCTCAACGGCCGGGAATGAAACGGACCGGGCTCCCGGCCAGTCACCAAATACGTTGCGGTGCAGCCAATCCGAAAGTATTTCGGCGACACCACGGTTACCCCGTTGCGCTACCCGCCGATGGGAGGGCGTGGCATCACGGTGACACGGGCACCGTATCTGGGCGCACTGAAGGCCGCGCCGCGTCCCATTCCGCCCGTCGCCGCCGGTACTCCGGGCATGCCGGGCACTCCTTGGGCGGCGGCTTCGTGGACCGTACCGGCCATGCCGCCCAACGGTTCCCACGTGCCGCCCGAGACGAAACCGGTCGTCACCGCCGCCGGAGCCGGTGGGGCCCAGCCCGGTGGCACGGACATCGCGCCGATCAGGCCCGCCCTGCCGACGTGTCCGGCGATCCCGCCGAGGCTACCCACGGCGCCCAGGCCGGCTGCCGCCTTCGCTGCCCCCCCAGCCGCTTTGGCGGCCCCAGCGGCCGCCTTGGCGGCTGTTCCCGCCATTTTTGTCGCGCCCATGCCGCCACTCAGACCACGCCACACCGCGCAGATACCCCGCGCACCGAAATTGGCGGAGTGGATGAAATTGCTGTAGGTGGAATTCGCGGCGCTCAGCGCCGGGCTTTTGAAGAGGCTGCACAGGCTCGACAACGAGGACGTCGGTGTCGATGTCGGAGTTGTCGCCGTGGGCGTCGTGCCAGTCGTGGCCGCCGCGGGTGTCGTCAGCGCCTGCAGCGCATTGCCCGTCGAGGTCAGCGACTTGCTTGCGGTGGCATGAGAGACCGTCGCAGCTTGCGTCGCCGCACCGGTGGGATTGGTGGTCTGCGGCGGTTGGGTGAACGGCTTGATTTGAGTGGCCGCCGCGGCGTGCCCCGCATAGCCGTACATGGCGGCGGCATCCTGGGCCCAGAATTCACCGTATTGGGTTTCGGTGCTGGCAATTGCCGGGGTGTTTTGCCCCACAACGTTTGTCGCAACCAGTTCCTGTAACAGAGCCCGGTTCGCCGCGATCATCGGCGGGGGCACCGTCATCGCGAACGCCTGCTCGTAGGCGGCTGCTGCCGCCAGGGCTCGATTCGCAATTAGCTCGGCCTGGGCACCCGCGCTGTTCATCCACGCGACATAGGGCGCCGCCGCTTCAGCCATCGACGTCGACGCGGCACCGAGCCACTCCTCCCCACTGAGCCTGGTCACCACCGAACCGTAGGAGGCGGCCGTCGCATTCAGCTCGGCGGCCACCCCTTTCCAGGCCGTCGCGGCGGCCATTATCGGCCCCGCACCGGGGCCGGAATACATTCTGGCGGAATTGATTTCCGGCGGTAGCGCTCCAAAGTCCATTGCGGTTACCTGCGCCGTCTAACGGGCCGCGACCGCGTTGGCGGCCTCGGTCTCCGCGTAGGACGTGGCGCTGCTGCTCAGCATGCTCACGAACATCGCGTGAATGGAAGCGGCCTGGGCACTCACCGCCTGGTAGCTCTGGCCATGCGCGGCGAACTGCGCCGCGGTCAGCGCCGACACCTCGTCGGCTGCCGCTGGAATAACCCCGGTGGTGGGTGCTGCCACGGCCGCATTGTGGGCCGACATCGCGTTTCCGATGGCCTGCAGATTGGCCGCCGCTAATGCCAGCGCTTCCGGCTGGGTGGTGACGAACGACATGCGCTTTCCTCCCTCATAATCTTCTTGCGTCACGTGTGTCAGAGATCTATCGCGGCACGATTATCGTGTCACGACACTCGTGTCACGATAGATTCCGGGCGCAGCGGGTTCCACCGTGGCGCGGATTGTTCGGACACAGACAAGCCGCCGTTTACTCGGTGTTCGTGTTTGGTAACGCTCCCGTAAGGTCGCTCGCCGTATCCGGCCGGCTCGGTTGAATGCCTACCGAGGCGCAGCGCTTCAGAAGAGCGCTGCTGCAAGCAATTCCAACGTAGCCGCACGGGCCGTGGTGGCCTTCGGGTCGGCCCCGAGCCGCGCGGAGGCAACCGGATTCACCATCACCTCGTCGACACCGAACCGTCGCGCCAGCGCACGCAGTTGTTCGGCAGCTTCGACAGGTGTGCCGACGACGGCGCGCATGAGCCCGCCCTCCACGATGTGCTGCTGCTGTGGGGTGAGGGTGGCTGCTTGCGCGTCCTCAACAAGACCGAGTGGACCGAGTGGCAGTCCCGTCTCCAGGCGGGCCAGCATGTGCAGGTCCGGCAGCATCAAAGCAATTGCCTCGTCCCGCGTTTCGGCAACAACCGTGTTCACGGTCATCAACGTCGTCGGCTCGGGTGCCAGCGCGCTGGGCACAAACCGTGACCGGTAAAGCGCCAGCGCCTCCTCGGTTCCCTTGCCGAACAAGTGATGAGCGAACACATACGGCAGTCCTTTGGCCGCGGCTAGCTCCGCCGAGAACAGGGACGATCCCAGCAGCCAAAGGTGTGGCTTGCTGACGGCAGCGGGGGTCGCCTTGAGTTGGTAACCGCCGTCGCGCAATTGCACGGTCACTCCGGATGGATCGATCAGCGCGGCGACGTCGTCGAGATGTCCGGGGAAGTCGTCGACGAGTTGCTCGATAGCCGCCATGTCCCGTCCGCTCCATCCCCGCAGGACGAGTGACGTCACAGGATCGGAACCGGCCGCGCGGCCGACGCCGAGATCAATCCGTCCCGGATACGCGGCTTCCAGCAAGGCGAACTGCTCAGCGACCGCAAGTGGCGCGTGATTCGGCAACATCACACCGCCCGAGCCCACCCGCAGGCGCGACGTATGCGCCGCGATCAAGGCGACCAGCACCGGTGGGCTGGTCGCCGCGACCGACGGGAGGTTGTGATGTTCGGCGACCCAGTATCGCGTGAAGCCGACCCGGTCAGCGGTCAGGGCCAGTTGCAGTGTGGCAGCCAGGGCATCGGACGAGGATTGGTCGCGACGGACCGGCACCAGATCAAGGACAGAAAGCCGCACCGTCTCCACTCACGCGTCAGTTCAAGCGAATCCACCTTGCCACGCGTTCCGCACGGTTCGGGTGTCGTGGTGGTGAACATCCGTGGACCAACGGTGGACACCCGGGCGCGATAGCCTGGCCCGGATGGCCGGACGACGAATTCGGTTGTCGGCAAACGACGGATCCAACCGATCATGACGCCGTTGCCAGATCCGAGGCCGACAAACACATGAGGAGCACCCACGATATGAGCTCGGACGCAGGGTTCGACAGGCTCTACGGCGACAGTCGCGCGGAAGCGGACCTCCCCGCTCTGGCGCCCTGGGACATCGGCGGGCCACAACCGGCCGTGCAGCAGTTGGTGGCTTATGGTGCGCTGCGCGGGGAGGTGCTCGATCCTGGCACCGGGCCGGGACATCACGCAATCCATTACGCGTCGATGGGTTATTCGGTGACCGCGATCGATGAATCACCGGTCGCGATCGACCTGGCCCAGCGCAACGCTGAACGCGCCGGGGTTTCGGTCGACTTCCAGGTGGCCGACGCAACCCTGCTTGCTGGGTTTGAGGATCGGTTCGACACCGTCGTCGACGTGTCGTTTTACCACGTGTTCGAAGGCGACGAGGAGACACAATCGCAATACGCGCAGGCCCTGCACCGAGCCACGCGGCCCGGGGCCCGGCTATTCATGTTCGAGGACGGCTGCGGCAACGTCAACGGCCTGCAGTTGGAGGGGATCCCCGCGGAGAATTTTGCGCGAATACTTCCGGCGGCCGGGTGGCGCATCGACCATATGAGCACCGGAACTCTTCAATCCATCTACAGCCCAGAGGTTTTCGAGCACATGTTCAGCGTGTTGGAACAGCTCGACAGGTCGCAGGACGCGGCCTTGTTCCAACCCTGGCTGGAACGCCTTCAAATACTGGAACCGTTACTGCAGGACTATCTGGTGCACACACCAGTGTGGGTGGTTAACGCGACACGAGTGGACTGAGGCGACCACCGTCGTCACTCGGGCCGCGGCGCGCCGAGCCGGTATACCCGCCAACCCGCCCGCTGCCAGCGGGCGGTGTCCAGGCAGTTGCGGCCGTCGACGATGACGCGGGCCCGCACCTGGTCGGCCAGATCGTCGGGATCGAGCTCGACGAATTGCCGCCACTCGGTGAGCACCAGCACCGCATCGGCGCGCTCGCAGGCCTCTTCGACCGAGACCGCATAGTTCAGCGTCGGGAACAGGCGCTGCGCGTTGTCCAGGGCCTTGGGGTCATAGACGTTGACCGCGGCGCCGTTGAGCTGCAGTTGCCCCGCGACGTTGAGCGCCGGTGAGTCACGCACATCGTCGGATTCGGGTTTGAACGCCGCGCCGAGCACCGCGACGTTGGCGCCCAGCAGCGAGCCGCCGCATGCCGCGCTGGCCAGTTCCACCATCCGGGTGCGGCGGCGCATGTTGATGCTGTCCACCTCGCGCAGGAACGTCAGCGCCTGGTCGGCCCCCAGCTCGCCCGCGCGCGCCATGAATGCCCGGATGTCCTTGGGCAGGCAGCCACCACCGAAACCCAAACCGGCGGTGAGGAATTGACGTCCTATCCGGGGGTCGTATCCGAGCGCATCGGCGAGCAGGCTGACGTCGGCACCGGCGGCCTCGCACACTTCGGATATGGCGTTGATAAACGAGATCTTGGTCGCCAGAAAGGCATTGGCGGAGACCTTGACCAACTCCGCGGTTTGCAGGTCCGTCACCAGGAACGGCACCCCAGCGTCGAGCAGCGGTCCGTACAGTTCACGAACGGCGACCTCGGCGCGCATCGAATCCTGTTGTATCCCCAGCACAATCCGGTCCGGACGGAGCGTGTCCTGCACGGCGTAGCCCTCGCGCAGAAACTCCGGATTCCAGGCGACTTCGACGTCGACACCGCGCGGCGCCAGCGCGGCCGCGCGTTGGTTCAACTCGGCCGCGGTGCCCACCGGAACCGTCGATTTGCCGACCAGCACCGCCGACGTCGTCAACCGGGGCACCAACTCGTCGATGACGGCATAGACGTGGCGCAGGTCGGCGCCGTATTCGCCCTTCTTCTGCGGCGTGCCCACGCCCAGGAAGTGCAGGTCGGCGAAGTCGGCGGCCATGTCGTAGTCGCTGGTGAAGCACAGACGGCCCGCGGCCAGGTTCTCCTTCAACAGCTTTCGCAGGCCAGGCTCGTAGAAGGGGATGTCACCCGCGGCGAGCTTGGCCACCTTGCCCGGGTCGATGTCGATCCCGAGGACGTCGTGTCCCAGCGCCGCCATCCCAACCGCGTGGGTGGCGCCGAGGTAACCCGTGCCGAACACGGTGCATCGCATACCACTGGTGTAAGCGGCCCCGATGAGCTGACTGCATCGCCGGGCTAAGCGGGAGGCAAACGGCAGATGACGGGTGGCCGCCGATCCGCGTGTTACAGCCCGGGGATGCCCGGGATGCCGATGTGCGGGCCACCACCGAAGCCGCCGCGACCGTGGCCGCCGCCGAAGCCGCCGCGCCCTCCGCCGGGGAAGCCGTCGTCGCCGTGGTCCCCATGGTCGCCGCCGCCACCGGGGCCCCACCCGCCGCCGGGCGGACCACCGATGCCCGGTATCGGCAACGGGATCGGCACCGGAACGGGTGCCAGCGGCGGCGGTGCCGGCGGCGGAGCCGCAGGCACGTGGACCGGAGCGGGCGCGGGGACCACTTGGACGGGTGCCGGCGCAGGAGCCTCCGGAGCGGGCGCCGGGGCAGGAGCCTCTGGAGCAGGTGCGGGGGCCGCGGGCGCCTGAACAGGAGCCGGAGCCGCGGGTGCCGGGGCGGGCCGGGTGGGTGCGACGACGACGTTCTCGTTCGGGCTGGGCCGCACGTTGGCGGTCGGGCGGATGGCGATGGCCAGTGAGACGACCAGCGCCACCACGCCGATGACGAAGACTGCCGCCAGCGCGCTTCCCACCAACTTGAACGAGTTGCGTCCGTGATAGTCCGCGTCGACGAACTCGGTGGCGGCGGTCTGCGTGCCGGTGAAGAAGTCGTCCAGGTCGTCGGGCACGGCGCTGTACGCCAGGGCATCCGCGCCGGCATCAGCGGGCGCGTCGAAGTAGCCGGGTGCCACGGCGAGCGGGTTGATCGCACCGGTGCCGGGGTCCTGCGCGTACGCCAGTGCCGCGGTGGACGACGCGAACAGCGGGGCATGCGCCGACGCCAGGGCCGCGCCCCGGGCCAGTGCCGTCTCCGGTTCCTCCGCCGCCGTCAGCGGAAGGGTGGTCGCCGCTTCCAGCGCGGGCTTGATCAGTGGGATGTCGATGCCGGAGCCGACGACGAACACGGCGTCCGGGCGGGTCTCCATGTTCTCCGCGCCCGAGACCAACGCGGCCAGTTCGGCCACCGCCGCCTCGTCGTCTTCGGGGAGTGCGTGGCGCCGGACGTCGGCGATGGATCCGTCGGCGCTGTCGACGACCGCCAGCGTCGCGGAATCGGGCTCGATGTACAGCAGCGCCGTTTGCGCGTAGTTGGTCTGGTGGCCGACCGCCTGGGCCAGCGCGGCCGCGGCCAGAAAGGCCGAGACCAGCATCACATTTTCCACCTTGTGGGCGGCGAGCTTGTCGCGCAGTGCGGCGGCCTCGACCGGGTCTGTGAACGTGACACCGGTCGACGCCAGTTGGTAGCCACCCTCCGCTGCGCCCTGACGCGTTCCCAAGATGGCGGAAATTACCTGGTCGGAGGCGGTGACGGTTGCCGCATCAGCAGCCGTCGTGACGTCGAAATTGTCCTCGTCGACGGTGGCACCGTCGCCGTTCTCCCCCTCGACCAGCACCATCCGGACTGCGGTCGGCGCCATCGACACACCAAGTACGGTGTCCAAAGCTCCTCCAATAGTCGGTTGCTAGCCATTCGCGGTGAGGGCGTCGCCGCCGCACGAAATGCTGGCGCGCGACATCGCTGAGTCCTCACCGTTATTCCCCTAGTGTCCCCATTTTACGCGCGATCGGTGGTCGGGGGTGGGCCGGGATCGTCCGGGACCGGGCTACGGGACCGGGATTCCGGGCCCCAAATGGCGTTGCAGCCAGTCGTCCCAGAATTCGTGGTCGCCGGAATGCGGCGAAGGCGCAGCAGGCGGCGGAGACGCTTCGGGTGGTGCCGGCGCAGGGGCCGATGGCGGGGGCGGGCCCGGTGGACCGGCGTTCGGAGGCGGCGGATTCTCCGGCGCAACGACGTTCGTGCTGACGTCGGGTGGTTGGTCCGTGTGCGGGTGGCTACCGAAGACCAGTGCCAGGGCCAACGCCACGAAGCCGGTGATGAAAATGGCCGTCACGCCGACGATCGCGGCGACCGACTTCCGGCTGTGCCGCCCACGCGACGGCGCGTCGGACGCGGGGGCGTCGTGCGCGTCGGCGCTGTAGGCGAACTCGGGCACCGCGGTCGAGGAAATCCGCGCGGCGGGCATCGTGATCGTGCGCGGCGCCCCCAAATCCGCGTTCGCCGCGGCCAGCGAGGCGCCCCGCGCCAGGGCCATCTCGGGTTCCTCGGGTGTTGTCACCGAGAGCGATGTCGCGGCCTCGAGCGTTGGCTTGATCAACGGGATGTCCACGTCCGAGCCGACCAGGAAGACTCCGTCGGGTCGCGCTCTCATTGATTCGGCGCCCGAGACCATCGCGGTCAGCTTCGCCAGCGCGACGTCGTCGCGGCCGGGCAGTGGGTGCCGATGCACGTCGGTGACCGTTCCGTTGGTGGTGTCGACTACCGCCAGGGTCGCGCTGGTCGGCTCGACGAGCAGCAACGCGGTGCGCGCCCAATTGGTCGCGCTGCCCATGGCCTGCGCCAGCGCCGCGGCGGCCATCACCGCCGAGACCAGCATCACGTTCTCAATCTTGCGGGCCGCCAACACATCCCGCAGTGCCGCCGCCCCGACCGGGTCGGTCCAGCTCACCCCACTCGATGTGAGCTGGTAACCGCCCTGGGCCGCGCTGTCCCGGGTGCCGAGAATGGCCGCGACGACGTGATTGGCGGTGGCAGCGGGGGTCGAGTCGCCGGCGACGTCGAAGCCGTCCTGATCGACGGTCACTCCGCCCGCGGCTGCACCTTCGACGAGCACCATGCGGACTGTCTCAGGTGCCATAGACACCCCGAGTACGACCTCCACCGCTCCTCCACATCGTCGTTCAACGCTTGGTTGCTGTGCTGCGCCAGGACAGCTGCGCCGGCGCCGCATGGGGCTTCGCGACGCCACCCTAGCGCGCTGGGTCAGACACGCCCGCGACCCGCGAGAGGCGCTAGCGGTGCCCGTGGCCCCCGCCGTGGCCATGGCCGCCGCCGAAGGGCCCGTGCCCGCCCCCGAATAGCCCGTGACCGCCGAAGGGCCCGTGGCCGCCGAAGGGCCCGTGGCCGCCACCCAGTCCGGGTACCGGCGGTCGGAGCGGCGCGCGGGGCGGGGGAACGAAGACGCGCGGCGGCAACACGGGAACCGGGACGGCTATGGGCGGAGCGGCGGGAGCCGGCGGCGCGACGGGATGGGGCGCGGCCAACGGCCCCGGCGGAGTGATCTTCGGCTGAGCCTGTGCTGGCGGCGCGGGCTTGGGTGGGGCGGGTGCTGGCGCGACGACATTCTCGTTGGGACTGGGCCGCAACGCGACCGTCGGGCGAATGCTGATCGCCAGCGCGATCTCCAGCGCCACCACGGCGGCGATGAAAATCACCGCCACGGTGCTACTCACCAGCAACAAGGACTTGCGCCGCCGCGTGCGCTCGTCCAGGCCGATGAGCGTCTTGGCGTCGGCATCGTCGTCCGCCAGGGCACTGTAGGCGACGTTGGTCTTGCCTTTGTCGGCGTCGGCGGCGAGAGCCGCGATACGGCTGCGGTAGTCGGGTTGGTATCCGGGCAGCAGTCCGGGGAACTGTCCGGCCAGGGCGAGCGGGTCGACCTCTCCGGTGCCGGGGTCCAGCGCGTAAGCGACTGCGGCCGTGGACGACGCGAACAACGGCGCGTGCGCCGACGCCAGTGCGGCACCCCGCGCCAGGGCCATCTCGGGTTCGTCCGGGATGGACAGCTCCAGCGAAGTCGCGGCCTCCAACACCGGTTTGATCAGCGGGATATCGACGCCGGAACCGACCAGAACCAGCCCTTCCGGCCGCGTTTCGAGCGTCTCGGCGCCGGAGGCCATATCGGCAAGTTCGGCCACCGCTTCGTCTTCGTCGTCCACGAGAAGCCTGCGACGCACCTCCGAGACCGCACCGTCGGCCGTGTTGACCACCGCCAACGTCGCGCTGTAGGGCTCGACGAAGAGCAGCGCGGTACGCGCATAATTCGTGGCGTCGCCGACAGCCTGCGCCAGCGCGGTCGCGGCCATGAAAGCCGAGACCAGCATGACGTTTTCGACCTTGTGCGCGATCAGGGCGTCGCGCAGCAGCGCCGCCTCGACATGATCGGTCCAGGTCACACCCGTCGACAGCAGCCGATAGCCGCCGTCGGTGGCGCCTTCCCGGGTGCCCAGGATGGCCGAGATCACTTCGTTGGGAGCGGTTCCGGGCTTGGCGGTCCGTTGCGTGTCGACGTCGAAGCCGTCCTCGTCGACGGTGACCCCGTCGGCGCTTTCGCCTTCGACCAGCACCATACGCACCTTCGTCGGCGTCATCGAGACGCCGAGCACGATGCCCACCACCGGTTAAGCTCCCCTGCCCAATTCGCTGTACTGCCCGACGGCCCCTCGGCAGCACCACTATTCAGCGTTCGCCGCGGACTTCCCGCCACAGCAGAGCGCGGGCCGCAATCCGGACATACCGCTGGGCTGATGAAATTCTGGCGGATGAGGCAGCATCTTCTGCCAGCCTCAATACTTCGACACTACCCGTGTGATCTCGGGCGAGTGATGCACCGCGGGCCGCGCGGTGTTGGTAAAACGCGGCTATTTGTGCCCGCCGCCACCGTGGCCGCCGCCGCCACCGTGGCCGCCGCCAAAGCCGCCACCGCCGCCAGCGCCGCCGAAGCCGCCGCCGCCGCTAGGGGCAGGAGCGTGGCCACCGCCAAATCCCCCGCCGGGGGCAGGAGCGTGGCCACCGCCACCCGACCCGCCCGCACCGGGCGTCGGAACGTGCCCACCACCCGAGCCACCCGACGCGCCCGCACCGGGTGTCGGAACGTGTCCACCACCGGAACCACCCGCACCAGGGGTCGGCACGTGCCCACCACCCGAGCCACCCGACCCGCCCGCACCGGGCGTCGGAACGTGCCCACCACCCGAGCCACCCGACGCGCCCGCACCGGGTGTCGGAACGTGCCCACCACCCGAGTTACCGGGACTACTCGGCTTGGGCGGTGTGACATCGCCGGGAGGCGTTTGGTGCGGTGGCGACTGCGGAACAGTGCCGCCGACCTTCGGGGGCGCCGGCGGCTGAGGCATGCGCACCGGCGGTTGGGGCAGCACCGGTTGGGGGACGGACACGCGCGGCGGGGGCTCGAACACCGGGGGGCTCACAACCGGGTTGGGAATCGGGATGCGGACCGGCACGGGAACCGGCACCGGCGCAACCGCGACGGGAACCGGAATCAGCGGCGGCGCCGCGGGCATGGGAGGGGCTGCCGGCGGCGGCACCGCGGGCAGCGGCGCGGCGACCGGGGGGGTCAACGGCTTGGGCGCCGCCACCGGGGCGGGCACGCTGATTTTCGGCTCCGGTGCCGATGCCTGCGCCGGCGCCGGGGCCTGCTCGGTGGGAACGATCAGGCGCTGGTTTGGGGTTGGCTGCAAAGCGACGGTCCCCGTCGAGCGGATGCCGATCGCCAACGCGATCTCGAGCGCCAACACCGCGCTGATGCCGGCCACCGCCAGCCCGCTGCCGACCAACAAAGCCGGCCGCCGCTGCGGCTGACCCTCTTCGGGAAGGAAAAGCCTCTCGATGACGACGGTCGGCGAGTCAACGTCCTCATCGCCCACCGCGCTGTAGGCGAGCTCGTCGTCAACGGCCTCCGGACCGAAGGGAACATAGAGGTATTCGGGCAGGGAGTACTGGTCGACCGCGCCGGTGCCGGGGTCTTGCGCATAAGCCAGCGCGGCGGTCGAGGAGGCAAACAGCGGGGCGTTCGCCGACGCCAGCGCCGCGCCGCGGGCCAGCGCCGTCTCCTCGGCGACACTGACGTCGAGGAACGTCGTCGACTGCAGGGCCTGCTTCAACGGAGCGACATCGATGCCCGAGCCGACCACGAACAACCCGCCCGGCACTGATTCCAGCTTCTCCAGCCCGGCGACCATCGCGCCGAGTTGCTCGGCGGCAGCACCGTAGGACTCGGCACGTATCTGCTGTTTGTAGACATCCGGGATGGAACCGTCGGACGTCTCGACGACAGCCAGCGTCGCGGTATCGGGCTCCACCAGCAGCACGGCGGTGCGTTCGTAACCCATTGCGTCGCCGACGTTTTGCGCCAGCGCAGCCGCGGCGAGAAACGCCGAGACCAGCATCACGTTGTCGATCCGGTGAGCGGTCAGTGCGTCGCGCAGGGCGGCCGCCTCGAATTGATCGGTCCACGTCACCCCGATGGACGACAGCTCGAGGCCGGCATCGGCGGCACCCTCGCGGGTACCCAAAATGGCCGAGATCACCCGGTCGGGTGCGCTCGCGGTGGCTGCATCATCGCCGGCGGTGACGTCGATCGCGTCCTCTTCTACCGTGGCGCCGTCGGCGTATTCGCCTTGCAGGACAACCATTTGGATCGACGACGGTGCCATCGACACCCCGAGCACGATATCCAATACAAACCCCTCCAAAGGTATTGCACGATGAACCATGGCCAGGCGGAGGTAAAAACCATGGCTAACTAAGTATCGCCCAGAACGGGGGCGAACGGGCCCCGCAGAACCTATGTAGACGATATGAAGTTCTGGTAGGAGCGCGACGGCGTGGGTCCTCGCTGGCCCTGGTACTTCGAACCCACTCGCGAACTGCCGTAAGGATGTTCGGCCGGGCTGGTCAACCGCAGGATGCACAGCTGACCGATCTTCATGCCCGGCCAGAGCGTGATCGGCAGGTTCGCGACGTTGGATAGCTCGAGGGTGATGTGGCCGCTGAAGCCGGGATCGATGAAGCCGGCCGTCGAGTGTGTCAGCAGGCCAAGGCGCCCCAGCGACGATTTGCCCTCCAGCCGTCCCGCGAGGTCCTCGGGCAAGGTGATCAGTTCCAGCGTCGAGCCCAGCACGAACTCGCCGGGATGCAGCACGAACGGCTCCCCCTCGGCGGGTTCGACCAAGGTGGTCAACTCGTCCTGCTGCTTTGCCGGGTCGATATGGGTGTAGCGGGTGTTGTTGAACACCCGGAACATGCAGTCAAGGCGAACGTCGATGCTGGACGGCTGCACCAGGGCGTCGTCGAAGGGGTCGACGCCCAACCGCCCGGCGGTGATTTCGGCCCTGAGGTCGCGATCGGAGAGCAGCACGCGACGAGCCTATCGGCTGCTGAACGGGTTCAGCGGAGATAGACCTCCCCGCCCGTCGGATATCCGCCCCCGATGGTCGTCACATGGACGTGGTCGTAGTGGCCGAGCCTGCTGGCCTGCGAACCGCCGGGCGTGTAATAGACGCCCCGCCAGATCGCGTCCTGTATTCCGAACCGGGCGGCGTTCTGCATGACGTAGGCGACGATCGTGTTTCCCAGCGCTATGCCCTCGGCGTTGTCGGGGTTGGGAATCATGACGTCGAGCGCCATACCTCGGGGATGCCAGGGCAGCGGATCCGGTCGCACCCCGCCGATCTCGTGGATCTGGGGGAAGTCCGCGCTGATACTGCGCTCGACCAGGATCGTCCGGACCTGCAGCCCTTGCTCCGGCGCGACGCCGACGGGCAGGAAACGCGATCGCGTGTGATAGCGCGATGCCGCGGTGGGCTCGCCGTCATCGAACCATTTACTGGGCCGCTTCGATGCCACCGTCACGATTTGCACGCAACAGGGGGCGACCTCACTGATAACGGGTTTGGCCACCTCCCGGGCGACGAATGGATGCACGTCACCGGAGACGGCGAAGAACACGGCCGCGGGGGCGAGCACTGCAGCCAGGGCCACTGACGGTTTCCGCCGCTTCCTGGCTAATGCGTGTCGACCCACCCGGAGCACATTACGTTGCGATAACGAAATAATAAATATTGGCGTTATGAGAATAGTTAGATAGGCGTCTTAGATTTCGCGCGTGCGTTCTTTATCCAGGCGTAGGTGAAGGTCAGGCCGCCCGCGCGGGCGAGAGCCTCAGCCTGCGGATGCTAGCCTTCTGAGGCGACCGCGCCGATGTAGTTCAATGGCAGAACATCAGCTTCCCAAGCTGAATACGCGGGTTCGATTCCCGTCATCGGCTCCACATCTACTTCGACTTTCCCGCGTTTGCGGTCCCCGCTCTCGGCTCGCGGTCCCGTATCGGTCCCGTAACGGGGCCCACGCGTCGTGCATCGGGCGGGCAACTCGATCTCCTGATGGGGCGCGCGCCGGCAGCCGCTCGGGTCAGGGCCTCGGCATCGACCATCCGTCTGGCAACGCCCACGGAGAGAGATCTCCAATTTGGGTTGATGCGCGACAAACCCAAAATATGCTTGATCTCGTCGGCCCGCCCATCTAAGCTTCGAAGCACACCCGACCGACAACCAAGGCGATGAGGCGACACACAATGGTGACAACCGAACCTGACCGGTATTTCACAGTTCACCGGGGAGATTCGCGTCGGCTCGATCTTTTGCTCAACAAGAAATCGTCACCGAGTGAACCATTGCTGACGTGCACTATTACGTCACCTCCATATGCGAATCTGAAGAACTACGGCCACCCCGATCAGGTCGGGTGGGGGCAAGACTATGACGATTACCTAGCTGATTGCCGAGGAATCTTCAGAACGATTTATCGGCACACGCGCCATGACGGGTCCATGTGGGTAATCGCGGATACGCTTCTCGACCAAGACAGCAATGGGAATGGCAGCGCAGTACGAAAGCTACCGTTTGACCTCGCGAACGAAGCCGAGGAAGTTGGTTGGCGCCTGCGGGACATCATTGTGTGGGAGAAACACAAGACACTGCCCTGGTCTAGGCGCGGCACACTTCGAAACAGCTTCGAGTACATATTGCTGCTGGTGAAGTCTGACGATTACAAGTATCACGTTGACCGCCTTCGCGATCCCGTCGACCTGGCCCAGTGGTGGGTCAAATGGCCTGAGCGATACAACCCGCTGGGGAAGGTGCCGACGAACGTCTGGAGTATCCCCATCCCGCAGCAGGGGACCTGGGGGGCGACACAGATTCAGCACGCCTGCCCGCTGCCGCCCAATCTGGTCGAGCGCCTCATCTTTCTTAGCACTGATGAAGGCGATGTTGTATTCGATCCTTTCGCCGGCTCAGGAAGTGTGGTGGCGGAAGCGGAAAGGCTCGGGCGGCGCGGTCTTGGCGTGGAAATTGTCGACAAGAACGTCAAGGCATATCAGAAGATCGTTCGACCGGAGATTATGGATCGCCGAGGAACTGACGAACTTGCAGAGCGACTTGAGCGGTCGCGCGTTCTTCGAGAAACCATTGTTCGCCTGCGCACTCTCAAACTGGCAAAAGTGGTGGCGTTGGAATTAGTGAAACGCACGAAAGAAGAATGGCGACCACAAAGTGTTATTGCGTTACTTGAGGGCGAGTCAATCAACAGCGACGGATATT
This sequence comes from Mycobacterium sp., assembly GCF_004298145.1. Lineage (GTDB taxonomy): Bacteria > Actinomycetota > Actinomycetes > Mycobacteriales > Mycobacteriaceae > Mycobacterium. The sequence goes on along the minus strand of NZ_SCRH01000056.1, from coordinate 104,375 downwards.
TCTCGATAACAGCTCGCTATGTCGTCGTAATTGATCAGCCGCGAGAAACTCGTGAACAGATAAAGCAAGCATTGAAGGACATGATGGTCGACAAGCCCATGTCCCAGTTCGGCATCGCGCCGGACTTCGTCGTCGTGGCACCCAGGGGGGTGAAGGCGGCGATACCGGCGGACACGCCTCTGTACCTGTACGAGCTGGGGCACACCTGGGTGACGAGCGGTTCCGTCGATATCCCAACGTTACTCAAGCTGCCGGCTGGTGGCCGCAGCAAGTACCCGCCCGTAGCAGGCAACGTCGAGGTCCGGGAAGACCCGGGCGCGCGTCGTTGAGTTTGGGTTGAGGGCTCCTAACCCAACCAAAACTGGGTTGATTTGAACCAAGGAAGATTAGTTTGGGTTATATCGCCTTGACAGAAGGTGGTTTGGGTCATATCGTGGCCACACACCCAGCGATCGACCGTCGACCGCCAGGGCCTATCAGGAAGGAAAAAGAAGATGACTGCAAAGAGCAGTGCGGCGGCGACCGTGGTGGACATCACCCCGGATGTGTCGCTGTTGAAGAAGTCGGGCGAGGTCAACTACCGGATTCCGGACGCGTTGGCCGAACTGGCCGACAACGCCGTGGACGCCCGCATCCCCGGCAGCAAACTGCACATCGAGGTGACGACCGGACAGAAGGACAAGAAGTCGTTCATCTCCATCGTCGACGACGGCACCGGCATGTCGAGCGAGGCCCTGGCCGCCGCGATGGTCATGGGCCGCTCCGGCAAGGGCGCCAAGGGCACGACGACGATCGGTGAGTTCGGCTTCGGGTTGAAGACAGCATGCTCGAACCTCGGTGCCGTTTTCGAGATCGTCACCGCCACTGGGGATTCCGATAATGCGTGGCGGCTCAGGTACGACGAGTCGAAGTTCATCTCGGGTGGTAAATGGGAGATCGAGATCGAGCCCATCGAGAAGCCCTTCGACCACGGAACGCGCATCAGCATTGGGGAATTGAAGGTCAATCTGTACCCCGGCGTGAAGAACTCGATCCTGGAGAAGTTCGGGAAGATCTTCAAGCACTTCATCTCGGCCAACGAGGTGGAGATGCTGGTGAACAACTCCGAGGTCGTGCCGTTCGTGCGCGACACGATCAAGGACTACGACACCGAGATCGCCTTCGAGATCAACGGCAAGCCCGTGCGCGGCTGGGCCAGCCTGGCCACGAAGGGCAGTGGGCGCGGTCAGTACGGCTTCGACTTGATCAGGCACAACCGCGTGGTCGTCGAGCACGTGAAGTTGGGCTTCAAGCCCAGCTCAACGACTAGTCGGTTGGTCGGCGAGTTGCACCTCAACGACTTCTCGGTGACCAACAACAAGACGGCCTTCCGTGACGACACCGACGACATGAAGCAGCTGCACGACAAGATGGAAGAAGTCCTAAGCGACCTGAAGCGGGAGAACCGGCGCCTGGCCAACCCCGGCAGGTTCGCGCCGAAGGACGAAGCCGAGGTCGAGGAGTACATCTCCGATGTTAAGGCGGCGCTGAAGGATGACGATTTGCAGGCCGATCTCGACCGCCGGGCGCTCGACGCGGATCTCGCCGACGAGTTCGCCGATGGTCCGGTGCCGTTCGATGTGCCGTCCAACGACGCGGACGATGACGACGCCGAAGATGCGGGCGAGAATGGCGGCGGGGGCGGCGGCGGGATCATCGTCGATCCCCGTGACCGCCGCTCAGAAACCCCGTCGGTACGGCAGCAGCGGCACAACCGGGTGAAGACCCAGCTGCGGAACATCGTGATCGAGCACCAGATCGCTCACCTGGGCCGCGAATCGCTGTACAAGGTGTGGGAGGTCGAGGGCGTCGGCGCGAAGAAGAAGTTGGTGGTCACCACGAACCAGGACCACCCGATGTACACCGCGATCGCCGACAGCTTCATGATCTGGGTCAAGCACAACATTGTCGAGGCTGTGGCCGAGTTCTTCACCGAGACCACTGGGCGCACCGAGCAGATGCTGTTGATCAAGTCCGACATCCTCAAGCACATCGGCAAGATGACCCTGGAGATGTCGGAGGGCATTGCCAGCGCCGAGGTTGATGCTGCAGGCTGACGCTGCTCACCGTCCGAAAGAAGGCCAGGCCCGCCGGGCCTGGTCTTCTTTCGTGTGACGGTCCCCGCCGTTCTACCCGTGCAGCGGTATTACGTTGCTGGGCACGGCAACCGGGGCAGCGAGTGCACCGAGTGCCGCCATGTTGCCGCTGTGGTCGTCGGTGTTGATCAGGTGCGCGTAGACGGTCAGTGTCGTCTTGACGTCCCGGTGCCCCATTAGCTCTGCGATGTCGATGGGCCGGATGCCCGCCGCGAGACACAAGCTGGCATACGAGTGGCGCAGACAGTGGAAGGACTGATCTGGGGACAGCTTCGCGGTCGGCGTAAGCCCGTTGGCGCGCAACACTGCTGGCCGGTACACCGCTTTGTAGAAGGTCGCGTGGCGTAGCGGCTGGGTCCAGTCGAGCACGAGCCGCTTTTCCGCGTCCTCCACCGTGAGCTCGGCGAGGGCTTCGGCCTGCCGGCGCGCGCGGGCCTTCGCGGTGGTGCTCGGTGGGGCATCTTCCACACCCGTAGTGGCCGCTCCTATGTTGGCGGGTGTCGCCCGCCCTCCGTTAGGCCGGGGCCGCTTCAGCACCATACCGGGCCAAAGCGGGGCGTCGGGTTCGTCACCGCGTGGTTGCTGAGCGAGATAGTCGCGCAGCAACGCGGTCGTCTCGGCGGTCAATGGCACGCGGCGGTAGCTCTGCTTGGTCTTGAGCGGGCCGTACTCGATGGCCGCCCCCTTCGCCCGAGCAGCCTGCCGGACGCGCAGCACGCCTGGCTTCGCCGGGACATTCGGGTTCGACGACGGCTCCGGCAGTTCGACATTCGCATTGGTAAGCCCGCCAAGCTCCGCCGCGCGCAGCCCCGCCCACACCGCGACGTGGACTAGCAAGTTGTAAGGCCAGGGCGTTGCGTGCACGAGCGCGGAAACCTGTGCCGGAGTGAGGAACATGGCCCGGTCCACAACTACCCCGACCTGGCCACCGTTGGTGCCTGTCTCGGTGGGCAACTTGATGTGCTCGGCTGGGTTCTTGGCCAGCCGACCATCGACCACCGTTTGCTCCAACACCATGCGGACAGTCCAAAACGCGTGCCGCACGGTGGACGGCTTTTTGCCTGCCGCCGTCAGCGAGTTGATCCACGTCTGGATGTACTCGCGGGTGATCTTGTTGAGCGGGTAACCGCCGAACACCGCGTCGATCCCGAGCGTCTTGCCGTCGCCACGCCGGGTTGCCGCCCGGGGCGAGCGCGAAACGGTGGTTCTCGGCGTTGTTGCGGGTATCGGCCTTGCGGGACTCCAGCCAGATTGCCGCCGCGTCGCGGAACAGTATCTTGCCCTTACCGGGATCAAAGTCCATGCCCGTCAACATCTCGGCATCGGCCTTGGTGGCGAACGCCTTGGCATCCTTGCGTGTGCGGAACCCGCCCTTGGTCCGCTCCTTGCCATCCGGAGCGTACCAACGCACCACGTAAGTTGTTGTACCGCTGGCGCGTACGCGCTTCTGAATACCCGCCATCTGCTCGTCGCTCCTTGCTGATTACTGAATGGAAAATTCGTGCAACTTACGCGGGGAGGGCACCCCATAAATTTTTGCCCCTACCCCTGTTCTTGGCCTGGCTGGCTCATACGGCCACCGCCAATTCGGTTGCTGCAGTGGCACTCTGATAGATACGACGCACGGTTGACGCTTGCCATGTTGGCCGGCCAGCTGGGCTCAGGATCGCCTCGGCCTCCAAGGCGCGGGCGATGCGGCCGAAGCTCAGGCCTGCGTTGCGGTCGAGCACGAGCCGCCGCACGACACCCGCCGTCGCGAGTCGTGGCCGGCCAATGCGCTCGCCGCGTGCCTTTTTGGCCGCCAGCCCCGCTTTGGTGCGCTCGCTGATCAACTCACGCTCGTACTCCGCGAAGTTGACTACCGTCCGCGCCATCATGCGACCTGCAGCGGTCGACAGGTCCAGGTTGATGTCGAGCACGACCAGCGACCAGCCCTGCGCCTGTGCTGCGTCAATTATGTTGGCGGCATGGACTATTGATCGCGCTAGGCGGTCGAGCTTCGCCACGACGAGCCCGTCGCCCTGGCCAGATGCGAGTAGTTGCAAGGCTTCCTGCAGATTGGCGTTGATGTATTTGCCGCTGGCGCCTTCATCAGCGTGGTGCTCCACCGTCCAGCCGCGCCGCTTCGCCTCGGCGTCAATAGCCGACCGCTGTGCTTCTAGCCCATTGCGGCTGTCGGCTTGCTCGTCGGTGCTCACACGCGAGTAGCCGAAGAACAGCCCGTTATCGGTCGGTCCCATGTCGTCTCCATTCAGGGTTGGGGCTTAACCGGTCGGTTCCGCCTTACGCCCCGATTCTACGCCAGCAGCAAACTCTATAAACGCTCTGGCCTGGCCTTCTACTAGTCTTAGCCACCCTATTGGCGCGGCCTCATTCGGTGCGCGTTCGCGGCCTCGGCGGCTTCCTCCAACGTCATCAGCCGCGTCCCGCGCGGCATCTCGTCGGCGGGTACCTCGTCCGTCTCCGCGTCCCGCATCTCGTTCTCGGGCGGTTCAGGGCCTCGCGGGGGGGTCGTCCTCGGCGGTCTCGACTGCCTCGGCGTCGATCGCCTGGGCTAGGGCGGCGGAGTCGAGGATTGGCCGGCCCTGCTGTGCGCGGTGCTCGGCGCGGGAAATCGTTGCGACGCCTGCAATGTCGCCCATGAGCTGCTCCCACGGCTTAAGCTCCAGCGACACTTCGGTTTTGGCGCCAAGGCCTGCGCGGTCCAAGGCGTCGCGAATAGCATTGAGCTTCACCGCTTCTGATTGCCCATCCGTGGCGATACCCAAGAGTTCCTTTGCCATCCGGTCGGCGGCGAGCTCAAGCCGTTCCTTGGCTTTGCACCGAACCTGCGGGGCGGCGCCGCCATGCGTTCGGCATACGGTCATGCCGCGGTTCGCTGGCTTGAGGCAGCGCTCGCCGTTCTTTCGGGTTGCTACGCAACGATTTTGATCGTTGCGTTCTAGCCACCAATCATCCGAGTAGACCTCTTCACTGGGCATGGCTGCTGACTCCAATCTTGTTGTTTTACATTATGTTTCAAAGTATCTTGTATGCAACGCTTTTGCGTTTTCGATGGTTTTCGGGGTGGTTCTAGGGGCGAAGTGCTGCCTAATCACCCGCTCGCCATCCTCCATAGGTAGCGACCTCCTGTGGTCAGCCTGTGGAGAGCACACCTTTCAGCAAATCGCGTGACCGCGGTGACCCGCCGTCGGCCGAGGTGTCCGGTCGGAAACTTCGCCTCGCCCCGGGTCCGCCGAGAAGTAGTTTCCTCCCTAAAGGGCGGAAACTTCTTCCTTGCGAGTTTCCCGACGATCGGGAAAGTTCGGAAAGATATTCTCGCCGAGCCGTTTCCGGCGGTACCGTCGCGTTCGCCGCCGCCGCTCGCGCGGCGGAAACTTCGGAAAGATACCCCCGACCTAGGCTCTTGAAGTTTCCCGCTCATTGCTCTCCCCCGCCCGCTTCCGAGCTACGGTCCAGCGTGACCCGCCATTCGGCGTCCCCATCCCCGGGTACGTGCAGAACCTCACGTCCAATACCGCGCTCGGTCTTCACGTAGCGCTTCTCGTGGATTGCGTGCTTGTAGTACTTGTCGAACTTCATGGCCGCCCGTCCGCTCGTTTCCCACCCGAGCAACCCGTACAGGGCTCCCTTGTTCGGCTTCTCACCGGCAGCGGCAGCCTGCGCGACCACCGTGCGCATATTTTCGGCTTGTCGCTCAGTTTCGGCGTCAGCCCGAGTGCCGCGGCCTGTGGCATGCAGGATTCGCGAGGGTCTGTGGTAGCTGAGTTCGAACTCTTTGACGTCGACATCCCGACCGAACGCGCTCAGATATCGCCGGGCGTCAACTGGCGCATCGGTGTATGAACCCTCGCCAATCTGATATCGATAGGTCATGTTCACATCGGGCTTGCCCATCATCGCGCTCGCCCCACACGCCCGATTTGCAGCGTCCTCCGAGAAACCGCTGTGATGGCCAATCCATACGCCTCGCAGCCCTGCCCGCAGTACCACGTCCTCCAACACCGCCCACCATCGCAAGTAGGCAGCGTTCGGGTCGCCGCCACTCGGCTGGTCGTAGAACGAACCCAACGGATCGAGCAACGCGATGCTGATGCCCTCGTCGCGCAGCCATCGGACTAGCCACTCGACTGCCTGGTCATTCCCAAAGTCGAGTCGACCGCTCTCCCGCCCGTGGTACGGAATGATCCGCTTTTGCGCGGCGTCGGGAAGGTCCATTTCGAGCAGCCAGTTGTTGAACTGCCCACGCGGAAGCTCCATGTTCAGATATGCGACGCGGCAGTCAGACTCCACGTTGACCCCGAATCGGCCAAGGAACGGTTCACCCGTCACCAGCGATCGGGCTGCGTTGATCATGAGAGTCGTCTTGCCCGACTTCTTGTGAGCGTTGACCTGGAGCACGCCGGACCATAAGTCGTCCATGATGTAGTCGGCCTCAGGGGCGCCCTCAGCCAACTGGTCGTACAACGATTTTGGGTATGGCGGGGGCAACCACAACTGCGCCGCAAAGCGACGTTTTGCTTCAGCGCGCACCTCAAGCCAACGAACATGGTCCGCAATTTGGCGCTCACGTTTTTCGGTTTCGGTTATCGGCTTGCGCTTATTGCGGGACGGCTGTTCTGGGCTGACGGCGCCAGGCATAATCTGCGCCCATATACGAGCAGCATCAGCCTTTTGCCCGTTCGTGATTGGTTCGCCAATACGGTTCTTTTGCAACGGCTTTGGCCCGGCGCTATCTTCGTCTATCATAGGGTTTACGTTCTCTCGGCATAGGGCGCGCCTCCCACTACGCTAGTGGTGAAACTTGTGCCCGGTTGGTCTTTAAGCGACAGGCCGGGCGGCAAGCGTTCTCGCGCTCATCGCGGCGCGCCCTCAGACAGCCGATAGACGCCTGCTTGCCGGCGGAACTCGATCCACTTGTGGAGATCGTTGACGCTGAAGTAGTTCCCATTCCCCAGCCGAATGGGTTTGAGCTCTCGACGAAGAATCGCGTACTTGATCATGCGGCGAGTAACTGGATATCCCCACTCGCGCAGCTTCTGAAATGCCGCCTCCTGGTTGAGGTTCACGACATCATCAGGATTCGGGTCCACGTTATTGCTCCTCAAAACATAAAACACCTGGCCTACGCCGAAGGTTCTCCTTCGACGCACGCCAGGTGTCATGGGTGTTCAGCGCAATCCCGCCGGCCAACGGCTCCAAACTCCCGCCGGTCGTTTCTGTTGATTCAGTTGTTTTCCCGCCCTCTCGCGAGGACGGTTACGGAAATCTTACCCGAACCGCCGCCGAAGCGGCGGCGTAAGTCGGGCGAGACCGGCTACAAGGGAACGGGTTTCACACACGAGGCAAGCACCAACGTCTAAGGGATCTCTGAGTTGTTTTTTCGGAAATACAGTGGGTCTCATCTAGCGCGTAGCGCGATGCCGAACTCGCCTACCCCGCTACCCGTCCGACGCTCCGCATCGTCTCTCCGCCGAAGCGAGCCGGATCTAAGGCGGGTTCTACGGTCGCGGCGGTAGCGCCGAGCCGGGGTCGATCCGCGCGCCTGGCGGCAGGCCTGCCTGGGCAAGTACTTCGCTGGTATTCATACCCATCTCGGCCATCTCCACCGCCTTGGCCTTACACGCGCGACAGCACTTGAAGACCATCTTCAGCCCGCCGAACGAAACGGGAAAGTCCTCAAGCCCGGCAGAGTAGTCGCATCCTTCGGCGATGTTGGTATTGCAGTTCCAGAAGCTCCGCCATACAAGCACCTGATCCTCCGGGTACAGCTCGGGGTGAGCACGTGTGCGATCAGGCGCATATATCACGCGCAGGCTGCGGTAAGCGTCTGAAATGCGCTCGTACATCTCCGGCGAACGCACGGGGTCGCAAAGCAGCCAGTTGCCGGCATCATTGCGTTCTGCGCAGAGAATCGCCTTGGCCTCAAGATTGTTCGGGTCCGGCGGGCAACGCATGCCGTACTTCTCCATGAGTTCTTGGCGGTATTGGTCGTTCATGCTGTTCTATTGCCTTTCTGGTTGTAGCGCGCCGCCCCGGCAGTGCGCGTGGGCCGCGTGACGATAAACCGCCACAGTTCCTGTGTTGAGTACATGCGCCGACCCGCGACGATTCGACACGACAACTCTCGACGGTCGGTCACCGTCTTGATCCATCGCTCGGTGACCGGAACACCGATGCCCGCGTACCAAGTAACGGCATCACTGACGGTCTTGTCGGGTACGGGTGAAACGCCCAGCCAGGTTGGCGGCTCGGGTATGCAAAACTTGGGTTCTACTCTCGCCATGGCGATTTCGCCTCTCATCGGATAGCTATATCTTACCGACCTACGGCGCCCTACGCTCGGCCTATCCCGGCCCATTTCGTACCAAAGCTGCTAGTTTGCAACGCTATTCGACGTTTTCCCTCGATTTCGGCGGTAGGCTCGCCCTTAACGGCTACTTACGAAAGACGGTGAACGACTAATGGCAAATACGAAGGGCATTAACGTAGCTGGCGATGTACTCGTCAACGAGACCGCCGATGGCGTCAACCTCAACGATATTTGGGCTGAGATCGAAAGCGCCTTGGCGCTGTACAACCAACACCGCTCAACCGTCGTCCGTTTAGTCAGCTACCCGACGATCGCAGTCGCAGACGTCATCGCTCAGAAGGTCGACGGGGATTCTTTCGAACTCGCAACCGAATTCGGCGTACCGACTGCACTCCGCGAGCCCGCCGACTACCTACGCCTTGGCTACAACTTCCAAGACTATGACAAGAGACTCAGCGCGACATGGAAGTGGCTGCGTGCAGCCACCGCTGAACAGGTTACCGCGCAGGTGACGCACATCTTCGAGGCCGACAACCGTCTCGTCAGCGGTACGATTCTGCGCCGTCTGCTCGACCCCACGCCCCGTTTCAACGAGTGGCAGCATACGTGTTACGGCCTGTGGTCGGGCGACGGAATGGTCCCGCCCGCATATCTCGGGAATACGTTTGACGGCAACCATACTCACTACCTCACCACCGGTTCAGCCAACATAGACTCCGCCGACATCGAGGACATGATTCGCCACGTCACCGAACACGGCTATGGTCGGTTCGGCGCCCAAGGCGGGCAGCTCCTCATCCTCGCCAACCCAAATGAGGTTGAGGACATGACGTTTTGGCGAGCGGGCGTCGAGTACGCCACCGGCAAAACGCCGAAGTGGGACTTTGTGCCCTCAGCCGCACAACCCGCCTACTTCACTGCGGAGCACCTTGTCGGCGCGATCCCGCCTGTCGACTTCAACGGTCTACAGGTGCAAGGCAGTTACGGCGACGCTCGGCTGATCGAATCACACTATGTACCAGCCGGGTACGTAATCGTGGCCGCGACTGGCGGCCTCGACTCAGATATGAACCCGGTCGGTTTCAGGCAACACCCGAACCCGGCCTATCAGGGGCTGCGCCATATTCCCGGTCATGGCCCGTACCCACTACAAGACAGCTTCTACGCGCGGGGTTTCGGTACCGGCACCCGGCATCGCGGCGCAGCCGTGGTCATGCAAGTAACGACGAACGCGAACTTCACACCGCCGACGATCCAAACCTAACAATGACTGCAACACGAAAAGCTTGTAATCCGTTCGCACCCAATCCCGGCCCGTCAGAGTTTTCATGGGGGGCGGGGCTTGTGCCGCCCGGCAAGGAGACCGCACCACCCAGCCAAGGCGGTATGTACCGAGGGACGTGCCCGCCGTTAGAGCTCACACGCAGCCCCGACCTCAGCGTGCAGGCAAAACAAACCCGGCGAAAGCGGGACGACCCGCCGCGTGGCTATCCCGGCGAGCGAGTGCAATAGGCACTGCCTACGGAGACGCCGACGACAACGTGCGGACGACTAGTCCCGGTGGCCATCGACGGTAGGTCTATTCGCCGAAGGATGTGCACACATCCAAGATTAAGCGCCCCCTTCGCCTCGAATTGATGGCTTCAACATAAGAGCGCACGGCATCGACCGTTTGGCCCGCCGCAGCTCCGGCCAGGCCTGCCCATGGCCCTCCCGCGGCTAACCCCCCCGCGGTACCCGCGGCCACAGCTGCGATACCGAATCTGGTGAGACCGCCCTTCAACGCCTGAAGGGCTGGCGAACGCTCGACTGATTTCGTTACCGCTGTAATCGCGAAGGATAATTCTGAATGGACGACTTGGGCTGCCTCGTTCAGATCCGATAAGTCCGTCATCTGCTCGACATGCGCAAGCGCCCCCGCGAGCCGTTCCCGAAATGTCGAGAATGACTCCTCATCGTTTCGTAGCCTAGCCAGCAGAGCTGGATCTCCCGAGAAATCTGGGACCGGTAATCGCGCTAGCGAGCTAACTATCGTGGCCCGCCCATCAACAACTGGTTTTTCAAGAAGGGCGGCCAGAATTGCCTTCTCCGCCTCAGACCTTGCAAGCGGTGTGGCATAACGCCGTTCGGCTAAAGCGCAGCTTACTGAGAGCGCGCCGAAATGCCATGCCAAGGCTTCGACGAGTCCGGCTTTACCAGTGTTGGTCAGGCGCATAGTACTCGCCAGCTCGACAGCGATGTCGTGAACCGCGGGATCTTCTATAACACTCGTCATCGAATCTGTATTTGCCTGATGGAGGTAGTGCCCGTAGGTGTAAGTGGGTATGAAATGGACAGAGCCAGTCGACAGAAAAGGTTTCAGTAAGCGCAGGTGCTCGAGACCCTGGAGCAGATTTATCCTACTTACTTTGCTCAGAAATTTCTGCGGCTCAAGGATCAATTTATCGAAGAAGTCGCTCTGAAGAACGACCTCGTGCGAATAGAGGAGCACACGTAGGGCCACGGCCCGCTGTTCTTTTAGCTTATAGACCGTCGGTGCAGCGTCGCCAAAAGTTACGAATGGACGGATATGCCCGCTGGGAACAGGTGTAATCGCTTTTCCGGGGATCGCGGTTTCTCTGATCGACTCGCAATAAAGCTCAATGTGTTGAGATGGCGCGTAGTAAATCGTGTTATACATCTTATCGCCGAGGGCCTCGCCCCACCACTCCTCCGTCTGCCTACAGACCCCGAGCCAGAAGTCGACTTCACTGTGATTATGGCCGCCGTCCGGGACGAGCATTTAACCAGAATAGCGATCCTGCGTAACCACAGGCCTCGTCGTAAGTATCTATCTCGCATCACCGCCGCTACACCCCGTATCGTCCCGTACCGGTCCCGTCCACCCAGCCGAACCGGGGGCGAACAAGGCCCGTACTGAAGGCGTCCGCTAGGCGTACCGAAACTGTGCTTAAACAGGGCAAACGCAAGTCGCTCTGGTGCGCCGACCAGCAAGTTATCGCTCACCTGTTCGGGCGTAGGAAATACTTCCCAAGCCGAATACGCGCTGGTGCCAGACGTGATCGCCGAACCAAACCCCCGTAGCCAAACCGTGACCAAGGCTTGACCAAATATCAACGTGCCGTTGCGCTTGCCCAGGTCAGCGGCCATTTATCATCCTTATTGCAACTATGTCAGTTAAAAGGAATTGGGGCCATGCGGACGGGTGTTCGGTGTGTTCTCGCGATGATCGGGGTCGCTGCGGGTGTGGTCGTGACGCCGGCCGGCGTCAGCCTGGCGGCGGCTGACCAGTCGCATGGGCTGGCCATCGCGTCGGTTCTGCCGACCAGCGGCGAGGTGGTGGGTGTGGCGCACCCCGTGGTGGTGACGTTCCGTGCGCCCGTAACCAACTCAGCCGACCGACGTGTGGCCGAGCGTGCCGTTGCAGTCAAGTCGACGCCGGCGATGACCGGCAAGTTCGAATGGCTCGACAACAAGGTCGTGCAGTGGGTTCCGGACCGATACTGGCCGGCGCACAGCACGATTGCGCTGACGGTGGGCCAGGCGACCTCGGAGATCAAGACGGGTCCCGCCGTCGTCGGGGTGGCCAGCATCTCGCAGCACACGTTCACCGTGAGCATCGACGGCGTCGAGGCGGGACCGCCGACTCAACTCCCGGCACCGCACCATCGGCCGCACTTCGGAGAGCAAGGGGTGATGCCGGCCTCGCTGGGCAGGCCGGAGTACGCGACGCCGGTCGGCTCGTACACCGTTCTCTCCAAAGAGCCTTCGGTGACCATGGATTCGAGCAGCGTCGGCATACCCGTCGACGATCCCAACGGCTATCTGCTGACGGTCAATTACGCCGTCCGCATCACCAGCCGTGGCCTGTTCGTGCATTCGGCCCCGTGGGCCGTCCAATCACTGGGGCTCGAGAATGTCAGCCACGGCTGCATCAGCCTGAGCCCCGATGACGCCGAGTGGTACTACAACCACGTCAACGTCGGCGACCCGGTGATCGTGCTGGACTAGCAGCGACCACAACCTTCTCGAAGCTCCGCACCCACATGCAGGACGGGTGCGGGGCTTCGATTGTGTTGAAGGTAAACGTTTTTCACTGCGTCGCTTCGAACCTGACTACTATCGACAAGCTTGCCGCAACGGAACGGGCCCGCTGGTGACAAACCAGCGGGCCCGCATAGCCGGAAAGGGCGTTGTCCTCAGCTGGCGCCCGAGGGTCCGGGCCGAACCGGCTGACCGGGCACCGGGCCGCCGGTGGGCGCCGGACCGGTCGGCGCATCCTTCACCCCGGACATGTCAATGATCGGAGCGGCCGCCTCCAAGGGAGCACCAGCCGCGGCCGGTCCTCCAAGCGCGATCAGCGGAGCGCCGGCCGGCACCACCGGCACCGGTGTCACGACAGGCACCGGGGGCGCAAGGGGCAGCGGCGGCACGATGGGCACCGGAGCACCGAGCGGCAGCGGCCCGGGCACGGCCATTGGCACGCCGGACATGTCAGTGAGCGGCGCCGCGCACATGTCCGCCGGTGCACCCGCGGCGGAGAGACCACCGGCGACCGGACCACCGGCGGCCGGGGCCGCACTGCCCGCCTGCCCCTGGATGCACGCGTGGCCGCCCGTTATCAGCGGGGCGGCCGCCGCGTCGGGGCTCAACGCGATGGCTGCTCCGCACAAGCCAGCGCTGGCAACCACTTTCATGTTGAACCGATCGACGATCGCCATCAGCGTCAACTCTCCTTCAATCACGCTCAAGCTATTTCCGCAAATCAATCGGCACAGCAGGTCCGCCTAGCCGTACCGAGGTCTTCTTTTCCCGACCGGGCCAATTGTCAGCAACCGACACGCGACACGAGCCACGCCGCACCGCGCCGTTTCCAAATGGTGACGTCACAACGGTGTCACGAATCGGAACGCCTACCACAGACGTACGCTGACCTGCACCGAGGCGCGTACACGCCGGGCCTTCTCAGCGGTTCGTGCCGCTGCGTTGTCCGGGCGACGGCCGCTCGCAGGGTGGGGACCATGCCGGATCCCGCGAGCCGCATTTTTCCGCACGTCGTTCACAGGTAATTTTCGATGGACAGAAACTGACTAAAAGGTTACGTAGAGGTAAACTCTATAGAAACACCCGTTGACAGACAGAGGGGAAGGGATGATGTCACCTCGTCGTCTAGCTGGCGGTTTCATCGCCTCAGCGCTGTTCGCTGGTCCGCTTCTCGCCGGCCTCGTGTGGGCCGGCCCAGCGCAGGCCGACGCGACCAGTTTTCTCAGTGACGTGCACAGGGCCGGGATCCATGCCGTGACCGGCGGCGACACGGCGCTCTTGCAGGCGGGCCTGAACATCTGCCAGCAAATATCTTGGGGCGCCCCGCCCGGCCAGCTCGAAGGTCTGGCGCTGCAGCGTTCCAACGAAACCCAGGGGGCCGGTGGGCTGAGCCCCCAGCAAGCCGGCGACCTCGTCGTGTTCGCCATGCGTGATCTGTGCCCGAGCTAATCACGGCGATCTGAGTTCGAACGCTGCGGGCACCTAGCCGCGCGGCGAGTCTTTGCCGACTATTCATCCTCCGGATTGTCTGCGCGGCGGATGATGCACTTTTGTGTAAAAGTGCATCATCCGCATCGGGCAGAGACATGAGGAGAAGGTTGGATGGTACGCAGGCTCTACGGCCGGTTCATAGGCGCGGCGCTGACGGTGGGTCCACTTCTGCTGTCCGGGACGCTGGCCGGGGTCATCTGGGCCGGCCCGGCGCGGGCCGACCAGGCCGCCTTTCTCAACGACCTGCACAGTGCGGGGATTCACGCCGTCGGCGGCGGCGACGATGCGTTGTTGCAGATGGGCGCGGACCTATGTCAGCAGCTTTCTTGGGGCGCTCCTCCCCAGCAGCTGGAGGGCCTGGCCGTGCAACGCTCCGATGCCGACCAGGGCACCGGCGGGATCAACGGTCGACAGGCCGCCGATGTGGTGATCTTCGCCCTGCGCGATTTGTGTCCAACCGCCTAACGCTGAGCTAGTCGCGGCGGACTCCGCGCTAAGGTGACACTCGAGTGAAGCTGAACGCACGGAACCTGACCGGTCTCAACATCCCCGTCCCGGCCTATGACCGCAGCCAAATCGGCATCGGCATAGCGCATTTCGGCGTCGGTGGCTTTCACCGCGCCCACCAGGCCATGTACATCGACCGGTTGCTCAACGCCGGGCTCGCGCAGGACTGGGGCATCTGCGGCGTCGGCGTGCTGCCGGGCGACCAGCGCATGCGCGACGCGCTGCGCGACCAGGACCACCTGTACACGCTGATCCTCGAACACCCCGACGGCACAAGGCAACCCCGGGTCATCGGCTCCATCGTCGACTTCCGTTACGCGCCTGAGGATCCCGACTCGGTCATCGAGCTACTCGCAGATCCGGCCACCCGGATCATCTCGCTCACGATCACCGAGGGCGGTTATCAGCCTCCCCTGAGTGCCGTGTTCGGGTTGGTGGCCGAGGCGTGCGAGCGGCGACGAGCGCGCGGCCTTCCCTCCCCGACCGTCGTCTCCTGCGACAACATCGTGGCAAACGGCGACGTGGCGCGGCGCGCCTTCACGTCATACGCGCGGCGGATCAATCCCCAACTCGCGCAGTGGATGCGAGAGAGGACGAGATTCCCCAACTCGATGGTGGACCGGATCACGCCGGTGACCACACCGGACGTGGCGGAGCGGCTGGAGTCCGAATACGGCGTGCGCGACGCGTGGCCCGTCGTGGCCGAGCCGTTCGCCATGTGGGCGATCGAGGACGACTTCGCCGACGGGCGGCCACCCTTGGACCAGGCCGGCGTGCGTTTGGTCGACAACGTCGCGCCGTACGAGGCGATGAAGCTGCGGCTGCTCAATGCCGGTCATCAGGGTCTGTGCTATTTCGGGTACCTGGCCGGATACCGGCTGGTCCACGAAGCCGCCCAGGATCCGGTGATCGCCGAATTCCTTGCCCGCTATCTGGATTCGGAGGCGATGCCGACGCTGGCGCGCATCCCGGGCCTGGCCGAGTTCCGGAACGAACTCCTCCCTCGCTTCGCCAACGCCTACGTGCGCGACACGATCGCCCGGCTGTGCGCCGACTCCTCGGACCGCATCCCGAAATGGCTGCTGCCCGTCGTGCACGACAATCTGGCCTCCGGTGGCCCGGTGCGGCTGTCCGCGGCGATCGTCGCCAGCTGGGCCCGTTACGCCGAGGGTGTCGACGAACGGGGCCGACCGATCGAGGTGACCGACCGGCTGGCGGACACGCTGGTTCCGATCGCCCGCTCGCAGCGGGACAACCCGGAGGCGTTTCTGGCCAACCGCGCGGTGTTCGGTGACCTGCTTGACGCACCGCGCTTTCGCGAGGCCTACCTGTGGGCACTGGACTGCCTGCACCGGCGCGGCGCACACGCCACGTTGCGGGCGCTGATCGGGGCCGGCGCGTCATGACCCTGGTCGCCGGGATCGACTCCTCGACACAGTCGTGCAAGGTACTGGTGTGTGACGCCGCGACCGGCGAGGTGGTCCGCGAGGGGCAGGCTGGCCACCCGTCCGGCACCGAAATCGACCCGGCCGCATGGGAAGCCGCCGCCCGCGAGGCCATCGCTGCCGCGGGCGGGCTGGGCGGTGTCGACGCTCTCGCCGTCGGGGCGCAGCAACACGGCATGGTGTGCCTGGACGGAACCGGACAGGTGGTGCGGCCCGCGCTGCTGTGGAACGACGTGCGCTCGGCCGACGCCGCGCTCGCGCTCGTGCGTGAGCTGGGTGGGGCGCGGGCGTGGGCCCACGCCGTGGGCGTCGTCCCGCTGGCCGCGATCACCGTGTCGAAGTTGCGCTGGCTCGCCGACCACGAGCCACGCCACGCGGACCGCACCGCGGCGGTCTGCCTGCCCCACGACTGGCTGACATGGCAGCTCCGCGGCGATGCCGACATCGCGGCGCTGACCACCGATCGCAGCGACGCCAGCGGCACCGGCTACTACGACGCCGCCACCGGCGGCTACCGCGTCGATCTGCTGGAACTGGCCCTGCGCGGTCGGCGTCCACACCTGCCCACCGTGCTGAACCCGTCGGGCGGCACCACCAGTCGCGCAACAACATTCGGGGCGGGCCTCGGGGACAACGCCGCCGCGGCGCTGGGCCTCGGCGCCGCAGAAGGCGACGTGATCGTCTCGATCGGGACGTCGGGGGTGGCGGCCGCCGTCACCGCGGATCCGGTTCGCGACGACGCGGGGTTGGTCGCCGGATTCGCCGACGGTACCGGCCGCTATCTTCCGTTGGTGTGCACGCTCAACGGCGCGCGGGTGCTCGACGCGGCCGCCGCGATGCTGCGAGTCGACCACGACGAGCTGTCCCGGCTCGCGCTGTCGGCGCCGCCGGGCAGCGACGGGCTGGTCTTGGTTCCCTACCTGGAGGGTGAGCGAAACCCTAACCGGCCCAAAGCAACTGGGGCACTGCACGGACTGCGGGTCACCAATGCCACCCCGGCGAATCTGGCCAGGGCCGCGGTGGAGGGCCTGCTGTGCTCGCTCGCCGACGGCGTCGCGCAGCTGACCGCGCACGGCGTCGCCGCGCGCCGCATCCTGCTGGTCGGCGGCGGCGCCCAATCCCGGGCGCTGCGCGAGATAGCGCCGGCGGTGTTCGGCATGCCGGTGCTGGTCCCCGCCCCGGCGCAGTATGTCGCGGTGGGCGCGGCGCGGCAGGCCGCGTGGGCGTTGGGCGGCTCACCCCGGCCACCGGCGTGGGATCCGCCGCCGGCCGACGAATACACCGCCGACCCCTCGCCGGAGGTGGCGGCGCGCTACGCGCAGGTGCGTGACCTCACCGAGGGTGTCACCAGTCGCCCGGAAGCGGACGAACCACGGGCAGAATCCGGTATTTCGCGGTGAAGCCGACCTTGTCGTAGCGGTCGCCGACCTCGCCGTCGCAGGCGACGACCGTGGGGCCGTCGATGGCGTCGAAGCTGAATTCCGGCACCTGCAACTCGTGGTAGAGCGGGCTGCGTTCCAGCCGGCCCAACGCCAGCGCGGTCAGGATCCGGGTCCTGGCCCACGGCCGGCCCGCCTCGAGGATGCGGACGTCGATCAGGCCGTCGTCCATGCGGGTCCGCCGCGACGGCGCGAACCCGGTGGGCAGGTACAGCGAATTGCCCAGGAAGAACAGCGATGTCAGCAGGGTCTTGTTGCCGTAGCGGATGCGCACGGGCTCGTCCGTGCGCAGCGTGCGCACCATCGCGTAGAGACCGGCCAGCGGCTTGCCGATGCGCTTCTCGAGCTTTTCGCGCCGCCGCACGAAGGCCGGGTATGCGCCGATGCTCGCGGTGTTGATCACCATCCGAGAGTCGTTGAGGCACACCAGGTCCACATATGCCACGCTGCCGCGCCGAATCGCGTCGACCGTCTTGGCCACGGTGTCGCAGCCGATGTCCTTGGCGAAGTGGTTGAACGTCCCGGCGGGAAACACGGCCAACGGGAGCCCCGCGTCGACGGCCACCCCCGCGGCGGCCGCCACGGTGCCGTCGCCGCCGCCCACCGCCAGCACCTCGGCGCGGGCGGCCGCGCTGCGCAGGACCTCCACCGGGTCGTCGTCGGGGCCCAGTTCGCGGACGTCGACCTTGGGCAGGCCGGCGCGTACCTCGTCGACGACGCGGGCTCCGGTGCCGCTGCCCGACTCCGGGTTGATGACCAGGACCACCCCGGCGCCGTCGGGCCGCTGCGGCGCCGCCACGCGAAGCGGTTCCGTTCGCGGAAGGGCGGTTTCGATGATCGGCGGGACGAGCCGGCCACCCAGCACGGCCAAGCCGGACCCGATCCCGAACCCGGCGATGACGTCGCCAGGATAGTGGGCACCGGTGGCCACCCGCGACAGGCCCACCAGGCCGGCCAGCAGCGCCAGCCCGAAGCCCAGCGGCGGGTTCTCCAGGCCCACCCCGACGGCGAACGCGGCGGCGCTGGCGGAGTGTCCCGACGGCAGGGAATTCGACGTCGGGCGGCGGCGCACCTGCCTGACCAACGGCACCAGGTCGTAGCCCGGGCGGGGCCGCCGGCGGATCCGCTTGGCGACCTGGTTGGTGACCAGGCTGGTCGCGGCCAGCGTCACCACCCCGCGCGTCGCACCGCGCTGCGCGCTTTGCCTGCCGGTGGCGAACAGGGCCGCACCCAGGGCCAACCACAGCTTGGAATGATCGGCCGCCCGGGTCAGCGGCGGCATGACCGCGTCCAGCAGCGGGGTATCCGTCTCGGCGATGGCGTCGAACAGCTCGCGATCCAGCGTGCCCAGTCCCCGGGTGATCTGTTTGATGCCGCGCGCGCGTCGCCAGGGCCGCCTGTTCATTCGCTCCACCCTAACCATGGATAACAATTGACCGGAAAGACATGGGCGCACAGGGCTATTGCACGAGATGGCAAGAGAACGCCGCACGTCGCGGCGTGACCCCGCACGCGGTCGCCGAGATCACGCGGCGCCACGGCATCACCCCCGCGAGCTTCGCGGTCCTGGCGACGATGGCGGAGATCAGGGACCCGGGCGGTCAGTCCTTCTTCCTGCTGCCGCCGGGTGCCCGCGGGGGCGACGCCCGCGCGGCGGTGCTGATGACCTACATCCTGAACGCGGGCACCGACTACGGCGCGGCGGGCACGCGGCCCACCGACTTTCCGGCCACCCCCTGCTGCGCCGCCGAGGTGACGCGAATCCGCCTGCGGCAGCGGGCAAACGGCTGGAGCTACACCCGCGACGTCGCCTTCGTGCACCGCAATGGGGGGCGCCTGGTCACCACACCCAACGGCATGCTGATGGGGCTGGGCGGCAACTGGGTCCAGCGGCTGTTCAGCGCTCGGGGCGGCACCACCTGGGGCGACATCTTCATGGTGAACCTGGGCCGTCTCACCGACCCGGGGGAGCAGCTGCGCCGGATCGTCTCCTCCGGGCACGCCTGGTGCCTCGACGGACACGGCACGCCCCGCTGCAGCCGCCTGGAGCTGGACCGGGTGTTGCACCACGAAGAGCGGCATGCCCGGCAATGGGCGGGCCGGGGTTATCTGGGCATGCTCGCGGGCTACGGCCGGGAACTGTTCCGCGAGTCGGTCTTTGGGGCGACGAATCGGCTCGAAGAGGACGCCGGTCTCGCCGATGGTGGCTACAGGGCGTGAATCCCGTGATGGAGCACCATCGCACCGATCACCACCAAGACGGCCGCGAGCAGCGCGGCGTTGTTTCGGTCCGTCCAGTCCTTGAGGCGTGCCAGCGTGTCGTCGAGGCGGCTACCGGCGGCCGCGTAGGCCAGTATCGGGATCGCGACGCTCGATGCCGCGATGACGACGAAGAACGCGGCGGCCACCCAGTCGCCGACGGCGCCGAGCCCGCTGGTGCCGATGCCCAATCCGGCCGGGACGCAGATGAGCGCCACATCCGGGCGCACCACGGCCAGCACCGCCCCGGTGATGCCCGCACGGGCCGGAGTGATGCTGGCGAAGGACCGCATCCACGCCGGCGACTCGGCCTGGCCGTGCCGGTTGAGCCACCGGATCACGCCGAACACGATCAGCGCCGCCCCCAGCACCACGCGCAGCCACGACGACCACCGCGGCGGCGCCTTGTCCAAGCCGCCGAGCAGGCCGGAGGCCGCGACCGACAGCGCCGTCAGCGCGGCCAGGCCGAACAGCCAGCCGCCCAGAAACGCGAGGCCGCTCGGCCGCGGCCGCGGCGCCTGCAGCACCAGCACCGCCGGGATGACCGTGAGCGGCGACAGCGAGATGACCAGTCCCAGCGGAACCAGCCCGGTGAGCGCGGTGCCCCAGCTTCCTGCCATGCGCGGCATCCTCCCATTGCCGTGCCGGAAGTGACGCCGAAACGCGCCGTAGTCGGTCGAACCGGGGTCAGGCCAGCGCGCGAATCCCGTTGTAGAGCACGATCAACCCGATCAGAAACAGGATGACGGCCAGCATCGCGTCGTGGTTGGCTTCCATCCAGGCTTTGAGGCGTTCCAGCGTTTCGTCGAGGCGCTCACCGGCACCGACGTAGGCCAGGATCGGGACGGCCACCGTCGACGCGGCCAGGACGACGAAGACCGCACCCGCGACCAACTGGGCGCCGGGGCTCAGGCTGCTGTTGCCGACGGCCAAACCGGCCGCCGCGCACAGGATGAGCACCTCGGGTCGCAGCGGCACCAGGACCGCCCCCACCACGCCGGCGCGCACCGGGGAGAGCGTGGAAAACGAACGCATCCAGCGCGGCATGCGGCGATTGCGGTGCCGGGTGAACCAATGGAACGCCGCCAGCGCGATCAGCGCCGCGCCCAGGACCAGCCGCAGCCAGGAGGCCCATTCCGGCGGGGTCGCGTGGAAGCCGCTGAGCAGTTCCGAGCCGGCGACGAACGCGGCGGTGAGAGCCACCAGGCCCAGCAGCCAGCCGCCGAGGAAGGCGAGACTGGCCGGGCGCGGCCGGGGCGCGTGCAGCACCAGCACCGCGGGAATGACCGTGATCGGCGATAGCGCGATGACGGCCGCCAACGCGATGAGCTTGCTCAGGACCGAGGCCCAACTTGCTTCCACGGGCAGCAATCATCGCATCGCCGCGGTCAGCCTTTGCGGCGCAGCGTCCAGGCGGGCACCCAGTGCGTCACGGTTTTGCGCCGGGATCCGTAGGCGACCGGATAGGTCACCAGCCCCCACCAGTCGCCCTGCTCGCACAGGGCCCAACAGCTCAGCCACCCCTCGACGACCTTGTGCAGCTGCAGGCCGTTGGGCTGGTAGCGCCCCGAGCGGTGCGGCTCACGCGGGAAAAGCACCGTCAGGTCGACCAGCACCGCGACCGGCGGGCGAACCACCCGAAACGGGCTACGGACCGGTTGGCCGTTGTACCCGATCGACGCGAGCGATCCCATCGATCGATCATACGTTCGAATCGAAGGCCCGAGTCCGCCGCTTGTCCCGGTCCGCTTCTGGCAACATAGCGGTGTGTCCAGCCTCGGCGTGCCTGGCGGCCGCCGACCGGCGGTGGTGGCCGCGCTGGACCCGCTGATCGTCGCGGTGCTCGCCGTCGCGTTGAGCATGGCCGGGGCCGCCCGGCCCTCCTTCTGGTACGACGAGGCCGCGACCATCTCGGCCTCATACAGCCGCTCGCTGGCCCAGTTGTGGCACATGCTGGGCAACGTCGATGCCGTCCACGGCCTGTATTACCTGCTCATGCATGGGTGGTTCCAGATCTTTCCGCCCACCGAGTTCTGGTCCCGCGCGCCCAGTGGCCTCGCGGTGGGAGGCGCCGCCGCCGGCATCGTCGTGCTGGGCAAGCAGTTCTCGACACGGACCGTCGCGGTGGCCTCCGGGGTGTTCTGCGCGATCTTGCCCCGGGCGACCTGGGCGGGCGTTGAGGCTCGCCCCTATGCCATTTCGATGATGGCCGCCGTGTGGCTGACCGTCCTGCTCGTCTACGCCGCGCGCCGCGACACCGCTTGGCCGTGGCTGTCCTACGGTGTCGCACTGGCCTTCTCGATTGCGCTCGACGCATACCTCGCGCTGATGCTGGTGGCGTACGGCGTCTTCGTCGGCGTCTTCCACCGCAGCCGGACGGTGTTGGCGGGCTTCGCTATCGCCTCGACCGCGGCGGTGGGCACCCTGCTGCCGTTCCTGATGACCGTCGCCGGGCAAGCGCACCAGATCAGCTGGGTCGCCCCGATCGGTCACCGCACCATCGAAGACGTGGTGATGCAACAGTATTTCGAACGAAGCACCCCGTTCGCTATCCTGTCGGCGCTGCTGATGTGCGCGGCGATCGTGTTGTGGCTCAGCGGGTCCGCGCGGTTGGCACCATCGGAGCGGCAGCTGCTGGTCCTCGCGGCGGCGTGGTTGCTCATACCGACCGCCGCGATCCTGACCTATTCGGCGCTGGTGCACTCGATCTACACGCCGCGCTATTTGTGCTTCACCGCCCCGGCGGTCGCGCTGATCCTGGGCGTCTGCGGTGCCGCGGTGGCCGTCCGGCCCTGGGTGGTCGCGGCGCTCATCGCTCTTTTCGCCGTGGCTGCGACACCGAATTATGTTCGGGCACAGCGTAACCCATACGCCAAATACGGGATGGACTACAGCCAGGTGGCCGACCTGATCACCGCGCGGGCGGCGCCGGGCGATTGCCTGCTGGTGAACGACACGGTGACGTTCATGCCGGCCCCCATGCGCCCGTTGCTGGCGGCACGCCCGGACGCCTATCGCAAGCTGGTCGACCTCACGCTGTGGCAACGTGCGACCGACCGCAACGACGTCTTCGACACCAATCTCATCCCCGAGGTCGTCGCCAAGCCGTTGAGCCGCTGCGGCGTCGTCTGGATCATCACCCAGGCCGACCCGTCGCAGCCGGCGCACGAGCAGGGCGTGGCGCTACCGCCCGGACCCCGCTACGGGGTCACCCCCGCCTTCGCGGTGCCGCGCGACCTGGGTTTCCGGCTCGTCGAGCGGTGGCAGTTCAACCTGGTTCAGGTGCTCAAAGCGACCTCGACGAGGAGGTGACGGCTACCAGATGCGCAGGTAGTCGACCAGCATGGACGCCGGGAAGGCACCCGCGGCGGGGTCACCGGCGCCCACGCCGCCGACCGCGAGCGTGAACATCGGCGTCATCCAATAGCCCGGGTTGTTGAACGGCCAGCGGAAGTCGTCGGGGGCGCCGCCGGCGACGTGGATGGGCTTGTTCGGGACCTTGAAGTACTGCGCCCCGTCCCGCGAGAATTCGAATCCCTCTTCGCCCCAGTGCATTCGCCAGGTGTGCCAGTTGCCGTCGACCAGGCCGGGAATCGATTTCCCTTCCCACGTCTTCCCGTTGGACGCGGCGTGCACCGTGGTTCCCGGCGCCCAGGCCCCGTTGCCGTACCACTCGAAGACGTCGACCTCGCCGTCGGGCAGCGGATCCTCGTTGACGCCCCAGAACGAGGGCCACAGCCCGGGGGTCAGGCAGTCCAGCTTGATCTTCGCTTCCCAGGTCTGGTTGATCATGCTGCGGAAGTTGCCGCGCAGCTTTCCGCTGTAGTAGGTGCCCATCTCCTGGGTGGCGCACAGGACGAGGTTGGAGTGGCCGTCCTGGAACACGTTTCGGCGGTCGTCGCGATAGATCCCCTCCACCGGCGGGTACACGTCGTCCTGCCAGGTCTGGATCGTCCATTTGCCCGGATCGGGGGCCGAGCCCGCGGGTCCGTCGAACTCGTCGGCGAAGATGTACGGCCCGCCGCCGGCCGCCGGCGGCGCCGCCGGCGCGGACGGGGTGGCCCAGGCGCCCGGCAAGCGCATCGCAGCCCCCAGCATGCCGAGCCCCGACATCACCATCATGCTGCGACGATCCATCTACAACCACCAATCGTTGAAGCCGGCCCGTCAAGCCCGGCGCGATCTCCCCAGGCAACTCTCGCAAACGGTGTTATGAAACCACGCGGTGGGGGTGGGACGCATCCTCTGGCCTCAACGCGCGCCGGGTTCGCTGAGCCTGACCAGCGTCTTGCCGACGTTGACGCCGGTGAACAGGCCGTTGAGGGCGTCGACACAGGAGTCGATGCCCTCAAAGATGGTCTGCCGGTGGTGAAGTCGGCCCTCGGCCGCCCATCCACGCAGCGCGGCGAACGCCTCGTCGAAGCGGCCCCACTGGTCCAGCGCGTTGAACCCCTGCATCAGCGCGGTCCTGGACAACAGGTTCACATAGTTGGCGGGCCCCGGATGGTCGCCGGTCAGGTAGCTGGAGATGACGCCGCACAGCACGACGCGCGCGTGGGAGGCCAGCCGGCCCAGCACGGCGTTGAGGATGGGCCCGCCCACGTTGTCGAAGTAGACGTCGACCCGTTGCGGGCAATGCTTTTTCAGCGCCGCCGCGATGTCCTCGTTCTTGTAGTCGATGCACGCGTCGAAGCCGAAGTCCTCCACCACCGCGCGACATTTCTGCGGGCCGCCCGCGATGCCCACCACCCGGGCGCCGGCGATCTTGGCGATTTGCCCGGCGACCGATCCGGTGGCCCCCGCGGCCGCCGAGACCACGACCGTCTCCCCGGGCTGCGGCCGGCCGATGTCGGTCATCCCGAAATAGGCGGTGGCGCCGGTCGGCCCGTACACCGACATGATCGCCAGCTGGTCGTCCTCGCCCGGGATCGGTGTGCTGAAAATGTCGTCGCGGATGATCACGTATTCCTGAAACCCGGTCAGCGTGGTGACGACGTCGCCGACGGCGAAGGCGTCACACCGCGACGCGACCACCTCGCCGATGCCGGCCGCCCGGATGACGTCACCCAGCTGCACCGGCGGAAGGTAGCTGGGCTGGTCGTCGAGCCAGGTGCGGGCGGCCGCGTCGATGCCGACATAGGTGGTGCGCAGCAGCGCCTCCCCCTCGGCGGGCTGGGGCGCGGCCGTGCTGACCATTTCCGTGTCGTCCGGCCGGACCAGCCCGGACGGGCGACGACGCAACAGCACCTGGCGGTTCGGCAAATCGGGCACGATCCTAAAAACTACCGAACGGGCCGAAAACACAGAAGCGAATGGCATATTCAATGCATGCCAGCAAACGATGACCCGGAGGAGCGGATCCGGGAACTCGAGCGCCCGCTCGCCGAGTCGGCGTGGGCATCGGAACAGGGCAGCGCCCAGCCCACCGGCCGGGGTTATCCGCCCGGTCCGGCGGGCGCCCCGCCCCCGCCGCCCGCCCCGTGGACCTTCGGCGGCCCCATTCCCGGACCGCCCGCGCCACGGCGCTCGAGCAACCGCGTCTGGTGGATGCTGGGCACGGTCGTCGCCATCGGCGTGGTCGCGCTCGCGGGGGGCATCGCCACCTTTGCCGCACACCGGATTTCCGGGGTGAAGTCCTTCATCACCTCGCCGCCGAGCATCCCGACGAGCCTTGGCCCGTCGACCTCCCGGCGAACACCGCCGTCGACCTCGCCCGCCGCGCCGCGGGGCACCCAGCTCAGCGTGGCCGGCATCAACGAGAACCGGACCATCGCCTGCAACGACAACATCGTCAGCGTCAGCGGGGTCTCCAACACGGTGCTGATCTCCGGGCATTGCGCCAGCCTGTCGGTCTCCGGGGTGCAAAACGCGATCACCATCGAGGCCGTCGACGCCATCACCGCCTCCGGCTTCAACAACAAGGTGACCTACCACTCGGGCACGCCGAAGATCAGCA
Source organism: Mycobacterium sp. (assembly GCF_004298145.1). Lineage (GTDB taxonomy): Bacteria > Actinomycetota > Actinomycetes > Mycobacteriales > Mycobacteriaceae > Mycobacterium. Next base: position 78,786 of record NZ_SCRH01000056.1, on the reverse strand, counting down.
ACTCCGGTGAATCGAACGTCGTCGCGCAGGGCTGAGCCGAAAACGACTGCTACGAGGGCTCTTCGGAATCGTCATCGAGGACGCTGACCGCGATGCCGTAGGGCAGGAAACGCACTTTGCGTTTCGGATCGAGGTTGTCCTTGTTCGCCCGCAACGCGTCGAGTTCGCTCGCATAGACCTGTTCGACGTGCGCACCGCCGTCGGCGTCCACGGTGTAGATGGCCCACACGCCCTCGCCGGCTTCGCCGGCGGTCTCGGGCGCGGGGCGGGGGCGCCGCGACAGGTCCTCGAAAATCGTTGACCAGCCCGCCCGGGCGCCGGGAGCGGCGACGAACCTGCCGACGCGCTCGAACACGTCGCGCAGCCCTTCGCTGCCTTCGCGGATCATTCGATCGAACTCATCGGGGTCGAATCCGAACCCACCGTGCTCGCCCATCCGACCTCCTTGGAGTGCGTGCCGTCATTGCCCAGTGTGCACTCGGCCGAGCGCGGGTGCCAGGTGCTGGCCACGTCCTAGGGGCCCGGCGGGGGCGGCGGCGGGTTGATCGGGATGGGCACCGTGACGAACGGGAAGTGCAGGTACATGGTCACCGGCGGCTGGGCGGGCGGCGGCGGCGCGGCGGGCGGGGGCGCGGGCGGCGGTGCGGCGGGCGGGGGCGGCGCCGCCTGCTCGACAGGCTGCGGCACGTACTGCGGCGTCTGCCGGGTCGGGGCGCGATGGACCGGCGCCGGGGGCGCCGAAGTGGCCGTCGTCTGCGGTGCCTGCGCTACCGGCGCGGGGGCGGGCGCGGGGGCGGCCACCTCCGGGGTGGGTGCGGGCGCCGGCGGGGGCGTGCTCGGGGCGGGCAACTGCGCTTGCGGCGGGTTGCTCGGCGGTGGGGCCGGCAGCTGGATCCCCGGGGTGGCAACGCTGACGCCCGAATTGTGCCCACTCTGCCGCGTCGGCTGATCCGACGTCAGCGTCACCAGCACCACCCCGGCTATCACCGCGGCGACACCGGCCAGGGCACTGCCGGCCAGCAGCATGGCCCGGCTGCGGCGCGGGCGCGGGGCCATCTCGTCTTCGTCGGCCAGGGCGCTGTAGGCCCGGACGCCGGTGCCACCCGTCCCGGTATTGCCCCACATGTCGAGGTAGGTCGGGCTGAGCCCCGGCGGGCTCAGTTCCCCGGTGCCCGGGTCCAGCGCGTAGGCCAGGGCCGCCGTCGACGACGCGAACAGCGGCGCGTTCGCCGACGCCAGCGCGGCCCCGCGGGCCAGCGCCATGTCCGGCTCCTCCGGGCCGGTGACCCGCAGCGAGGTCGCCGCCTCGATCGTGGGCTTCAGTGAAACGATGTCGGTTCCGCAGCCGACCAGGAACACGCCGTCCGCCCCGGACCCGCCCGCATCAAGGCCGGCGACCATCGACGCCAACTCGGCGGCCGCCGCGCCGCCGGGGGCGACGGTGATCCGGCGCCGGTGCAGATCGACGATGGAACCGTTGGCGACCTCAACGACGGCCAGCGTCGCGCTCCCGGACTCGACGAACAGCATCGCGATGTGCTCGTACGCGAGGGCCGCGCCCACCGTCTGCGCCAACGCTGCCGCCGCCAGCAACGGCGCGACCAGCATCACGTTGCCGAGGTCGCTGGCGTTGATCGCCTCCCGCAGCGCGGCGACGTCGGCGGGGTTCGCCCAGGTAACCCCGGTGGAGCTCAACCGGTGGCCGCCCTCGATCACTCCCTCGCGGGTGCCGCCGATGGCGTCGATCACCCGATCGACGGCATGAGCCGCCGCATCGCCGGCGGCGCCAACCTCGAACTCTTCTTGTTCGACGGTCACACCGTCGGCGTCTTGGCCTTCGATCGCTACCAGGCGGACCGTCCTGGGAGCCATCGACACCCCAAGCACGATGTCCACGTAACGCCTCCAAGGTCTTCTTGGTGCCCGCGGGGGAAGCCCTCCGCAAGGGCATGACGGGGCAAATCCCCATCCGAACTTGGTGACACCACGCTACCCGTGCGCGGTAAGCCGCGCAGGCGGACTGCCTCAGCAGGAAGGACGCTAGTAACCCGGGCCCAGGTACGGATTCTGGGAGCTCCCGGGATACTGCGGATACTCGTTCCCCGGATACGGCTGATACTGCGGATACTCGTTCGCCGGATACTGCGGAGTGGCGGGAGCCTGCTTCTGGGGCACCTGGATCGGTATCGGTACCGGCAGCAGCGGAACGTGGATCCACTCCGTCGTCATCGGCACCGTCGTCGTGGTGCTGGTGGTGGCCGGCGTCTCACTCGTGAGGGGAGGCGGCGGTGTCGTCGTGACCGTCGGCGGCTGAGTCGTCACAGGCACCGTCGTGGTGACCGTTGGCTGCGGCGGCGAGGCCGTCGTCGGTGGCGCCGTGTGCCTCGGGGTGTAGACCGGCGCCGGCGGCGCCGTGGTCACCACGACCGGAGGCGGTGGCGGTGGCGGCGACGGCGGTGGTTCGGGCGGCGGTGGCGGCGGACTGGGGAGCGGTTGCGCGCTGGGCGGAGGGGGCGCCGGGGACGGCGGCACCGCGGTGGGCGGCGGTGCGGCCGGACGTGGCGCGGCCGGGCTGACGGCCGGCGCCGGCGGGGCCTGACGGTTTTCTATCCCGGTCAGCGTGTAGGCCACCCCGCCGACCGCCGTCATGGCGACCAACGCGGACATGCCGATGATCAACTGGGAGAACCGCAGGCGCAGCCAGGGCCGGCGTTCCCGCGGGGCCTCGATGACGCTGAGCCGCATGGACCAGCCCGCCGGGCCGTCTTCGTCGTAGGTTTCGCCGCCGAACCGCATCCGCAGGTCGCCGGGATCATCGGTTTGCGACCACGCCAATTCGCGATCCGTGAGCGCCTCGTCGTCGATCACCAGCACGTCGCCCGCACCGAGGTCGACGACGTCGCCGACGGTTTCGGCGGCCGCGAGCAGCCCGATCGATGTACGGGTCCGCAGATCCAGCTCTCCCCCGCGGGAAGCCAGGATCAGCGCCCCGCAGGCCGCCGCGGACGCCGGTTGCGACGGTGTCAGGATCGGGGTGCGCCCGTGCATCGAAAGTCGTTCGGTCACAAGCGGAATGCGCGCCCCGCCACCGACCGTGACCACCGCCGCAAGGTCGGACCAGCTCGTGCGGTAGCGCACCAGCATGTCGTCGAAGGCATAGATGAAGCCGGTCAGCCGATCCTGGATCAGCTCTTCGAGGTCGTCCTGCGTCAATGTCAGGCTGCAACTGCGCCCGCCCAGCTCGGCGGCGATGTCGGTGGCCATGTCGACCGATAGCCGCTCCTTGGCCGCCCGGCACTGTTCCCTGAGTTCGCCGAGCTGCCCGACGGCCGCGGTGCTGCCCGGGTCGAGGCCGCTGCCGCGGCCCAGTTCCTCGAAGGCGCGCAGCTGCAGCTCCTGGTCGATCTCTTCTCCGGACAACGCCGCGTACCGCATTGTGGCGCCGACGAGTTCGAAATCCCCGGCGATGTTCACCAACGTGGCCGAGGTGCCGCTGCCGCCGAAGTCGAGCAGCCCGACCACGCCCTCGTCGGGCAGGCCGAGCTCGGATTTCACCGCGGTCACCGACGCGATCGCATCCGAGACCAGGCGGGGCGCCATCCCGCTTCGGACAAACCCCACATGGGTCCGCAAAGCGTCGCGCAGCGCCTGCACCGTGCCGGGTTTCCAGTGCGCGGGAACCGCGATGGAGATCTCCGAGCACGCCGCGTCGGCGCCCGCGGCGAACACCATCGCATCCAGGGCCTCCACCGTCAGCAGCTCCGGGTCATGCGCGGAACCGTCGGGCGACACCAGCGCGACCGAATCGCCGATGCGCTCGATGAAGCCCTTCATCGGTACACCGGGCTCGGCTAGGGGTGGATCCTCTTCGAGCACACCGATTTTCGGTGCACAGTGCGGGTAAAGGGTGAGCACGCAGCGGCGAGCAACCGGTGGGCTTCCATTACGCGCAGCGATCAGGTTCGTGGTCCCGATCGACAACCCCAGTGGGTCGTACATAGAGCGAAAACCTTCGTCTATAGGGGTCGGTGGCCAGCGTCAACCTTAGCCGCGGACACGCCCAAAGCCGATGGGTTGCAACATCATCGGTATACGGTCGATGCGGTTGCGTCACCGAAGTGGTACCGCCGACCCCTTGACAAAGTGCGTTCGGCTCACACCACGGTGAGCGGCAGCGATCGCCTCGCTTCGAACTGGAATGTCGAACCGCCGCTGACCTTGGTCACCGACACCTCCGGCAGTTCGGCGGCCGCGGTGTCGGTTTCGGCGAACTCGGCGGTCCAGTCGGTGTCGGTGCCGCTGACGTGAACCGCGATGCGCGGGTTGACCGCGGTGGCGATCGCCTGCAGCGGTTGCGCCGATTCCGGCGAGCACAGTGAGATCCAGGCGGCGTCGTCGTGCGCCGGTGACCGGTGGACCATCAGCCGCTCGCCCGCGATTTCCGACACGACATAGCCCGCGGGATTGAGCAGCGGGTGCAAGTCGAGGACCCGCAGCAGTCCGTCGATGCCGCCGGGGGACCCTATCGCGCGGTGGATCCGCTCAGCGGCAAGCCCGGCCACGCCGATCAGGCCGCGGGTGCAGATCGACAGGGCTTCGGCATCGTCGGCCGCGCGCTTGCGCACCGCGATGACGAAAGACAGATACAGCAGGTGCATCTGCAGGCAGACCTCGTCGGCCATCCGCACCAGGGCCGAGTGCGAGAACGCGCCGAAGTCCAGATCGGCCAGCAGCGGCCCGGAATAGTCCGCCATCCCCTCATCGGAGGAATCGATGGGATCGAGTTCCCAACTGGCAGCGCGTGTTTGAAGCACGATGTCGAGTTCCGGAATGGCCTGGGCCTCGGGATAGGACTCTTCGATGATCACCGACCACGCGCAGTGCGGCTTTCGGTCGGCCGGCTCGCGCGGCGGCCGGTGGATCGGCCGGCACTGCGCGCGCGGATTTGTCGCCACCGCGGTGGCGTCGAAGGTCGGGTCCTCGATGGTGTGACACATCCCGAAGACGTAGTCCGGCCCCATCGGCTCGACATCGAGCAGCGCGCCGCAGGACGCCAGCTCGAATTGACCGTGCCAGCGGTCATACACGGTGTAGCGGAAATCCATGAATTGCGGCGGGGCGCCGATATCGAGTTGCAGGCCCTTGAAAATGGTGGGCACATCGTTGCCCTCGTAGTTCAGCGCCCGTTGCATGCGCCGGGTGTAGACGGGGCTGGCGGCCGACCACTCCTCGATGGCGATCTGCACCATGTCGTCCCGGCCGAACGAACTGATGCACCACGCCATGCCGGAGCGATCGATCATCTGCCCGATCAGCAGCAGTTCGGGGAGCAGGACGGCGAGCTCGGAACGGGACAAACGCGCATACGGGGATTGGGCCACGTCTTAAAAAATAGACTCGACTATGTTATAAAGTCAACAATGTCCATTGTCGCAGGCCAGCCTCCCGGGCGCCCGGCCGCTCCCACCAGGCGAACCACCGCGCCGCGCAAGCGCGGCGATGACACCCGGGCGAAAATCATCGACGAGACGGTCCGCTGCATCATCGAGGAGGGCTTCGCCGCCGCGACCGCCAAGCACGTGGCCGAACGCGCGGGGGTGACGTGGGGGGTCATCCAATATCACTTCGGCGACCGCAACAGCCTGCTGATGGCCGTGGTGGACGACGGGGTGGCCAGGCTGGTGGAGAGCCTGTCGTCGGCCGATGTCAGCGCGTTGCCGCTGCACGAGCGGATCGAAGTCGTCATCGACACCGCGTGGAGCTGCTACAGCAGTCCGACGTCGATGGCGGCGTTCGAGATCCTGCGGGCGACCCGCGGCGGCCTGGGTGAGTCGTCGCGGCGGCACCTGCTCGAAATGAACTCCGCGATCGGCCAGCTCGGCCGGCTGATCACCACCGACCCGGCCAATGCCGGTGTGGCCGAGGTGATTTGGGCGACGCTGCGGGGTGTGGTGCTGGCGCAGATGGTCATCGGGACGACGGTCGACTGGAGCCTGGAACGGCGCGCCCTGATCGACATGGTCACCCGTGTGCTGCAATGACGGGATGACCCTCGACGAACTGGCCGACATCGAAGCCATCAAGCAAGTCAAATACCGGTATCTGCGTGCGCTGGACACCAAGCGCTGGGACGATTTCGCCGACACACTCGCCGAGGATGTCATCGGCGACTACGGTTCCTCGGTGGGCGAGGAGCACCGTTTCACCAACCGCGTCGACCTGGTGAATTACATGCGCAAATCGCTTGGGCCGGCGGTGATTACGGAACACCGGGTGACACACCCAGAGATCACCGTGTCCGGCGACGAGGCTTCGGGTGGCTGGTACCTGCAGGACCGGGTCATCGTCGCCGACTTGCACTTCATGCTGATCGGCGCGGCCTTCTACCGCGACCGATACCGGCGCACCGAGGACGGCTGGAAAATCAGCGCCACCGGCTACGACCGCACCTATGAGGCGACAATGTCGTTGGCGGGCATCGACTTCAAGGTGACACCCGGCCGCGCGCTGGACTGACCGGTCGGCTGCTACTTCGTGATCGCGATGACCGCGCCGGGCCGCAGCCATTTCATGATCGACACCAGCTGAGCGTCGTCGACGGCCACGCAGCCCTCGGTGGGCTTGCCGTCGGTGGTGTGAAAGAAGAACGCGGCGCCGCCGCCTGGGGCCTTGTTCTTGTTGACGCCCATCACGACCGCGTGCTTGTACTGCGGGATTTGCAGGTTCTCGCTTTCGCCCGTGTTGAACGGGCACTGCGCCTTCTGGCACACCTGCATTGAGTTGAAGGTGGCGCTGTGGTCGTCACCGCTCCACCAGTAATTGGGCCCGACGACCTGCGTGTAGGGCAGTCCGCCACCGGGATTCGGGGCGGTGCCGAAGGCGGAGTCCAGGCTGTAGACGCCCAGCGGGGTGGCCGGAACACCGCTTTTGGCCTGCGGCGCCATCCCCGCCGAGCCGACGTGGGTGGGAATGCCCGAACGCAGCGACTGCCAGCCGGTGCCGGTGCGCTGGAAGATCTCCATTGTCGCGTTCGAACCGCCGGTGCTCATGACCGAAACCACCTGCGTCGCATTGCCGACCGCGTTCGCGAACCAGGGGGCGCCGGCAGCGGCGCCGATCGGCGCGAACACCACCGAGGCGAAAATCACGCACGCCGCGGCGCACAGTGACGTGAGCAGTCGGTGCATGCACTCCATCGTCGGACCGGAACATTCTCAGGGTCAAGTAAAGCTTTAGTCCCAGTTAGGTCACCGCACCGTGACCAAATGCCCACCGCGACAAGGCGTTAGCGTGCCGCGGCCGGCTCCGCCGCTTCCCCGATGCTCGCGGATCGCCTGATCGGGGGATGAAAAACCCAGAGGCACAACAGGAAATACAGGTATCCCAGCGACCAGCCGGCCAGCACGTCGGACGGGTAATGCACGTTGAGCGCCACCCGGGAGATGCCGACCGCCGGCACCGCCAGCGCCACCGCGGCGACCGCGATGCGCCGCGTCGCCCGGTTCATCATCGGCAGGGCGAAGGACAGCATCGCGAGCAGGCCGGCCGTCGCTTCGAGCGCATGACCGGACGGAAACGAGGTCGAGGCAGCCGCGACCAGCATGGTCGACGGCCGTGGGCGGTCGACCATCGCCTTGGCCGCCGCCGTCACGAGCTCGTTGCACGGCGCGCACGCCAACAACAGCACCAGCGCGGCCCGCAGATTGCGCATCACCAGGGCGAACACCGTCACCGCGATCCCCAGCACGGCCAGCGGCCCCGGGCCCAACACGAATGACACCGACTCGGCCAAGCGCAGCCATGACGGGTGTTTGATCGCGGCGGCGTGTGCCCCGTTCAACAGCGACCAGTCCATGCGATACAGCCAATTCCAGTTTTGGCGGTAGCCCACCCACATGAGCGCATAAACCGCCGCGGCCAGCACAGCGATCCCCACGGCCGGCAACGTCTTCGGTCGGGTCATGGACCAACGGATACCAGCATGGCCCGGGTCTGGACCGTTTGGCCCGCCGCACGGCGTCGCCAACGCCGTCATACTGGCCTTATGGCCGTCTTTGTCCGCAGGTTGTTCGGCATCGGCAAGCTGCCCGACGAGCTGCATGCCCAGGTCGAATCGGAAGGCCTTACCTACCTTGCCGATTACGTCGCGGTGACCCGGCGATTCCACGGCACCATCCCCGGTGTGCGGTTGGCGCACAGCGTCGCCAGCTACACGGGCTCACTGGCCTTCACCTCGGAGCGCGTTTTGGCAACACTGTCCATGTTGCCCCGGCTGGCCGGCCCGACCGTCAATGTCCGGTGGAACGCGCCGCAGACCGGGGCGGCCAAGGTGGAGATCTCGCCGGAAGGTTTGCAGGTGGACGTCGATGTCTCGCGGGTCGACGAAAAATTCAGCGGCGAGTTGTCGCTGCACTACAAAGCCACCATTCCGGCCGATGTGCTCGACGGCCTGCCGCGGCGGTCGCTGGCGTTCGACATGCCGCCGGAATACGTGTTCCGCGCCGTCGGCGTTACCTATAGTCCGTGATCGTGATCCGCGGCCAGGGCGGCTGCCGCAGCACCGCCAGGCTGCCGATCACCGCGGCCAGCAGGCCGGTGAGCACCCCGATCAGCGCGATGCGGCTACCATCCACGGCCGGCGTCCAGGAGGCCCGGCCGTTGCGGATGGCAAACACCCCGGGCGGCTTGGCGACCAGGATGACGGTGGTGCCGTCGGGGGTCTGATACGGCTCGCCGTAGCCGGCGCCGGCGGCGGGATCGGCGGCCAGCTGCTCGAGTATGTCGGAAGGCTTCACCGGGACACTCCCTTCAAGACACCATCCACGCTAACGCGGATTTCCTACGATGGCTGATGTGACCGGTCAGGTATTCAGCCCGCAGGAGCGGCGGGCCGTCTATCGCGTCATCTCCGAGCGCCGTGACATGCGCCGGTTCGTTCCGGGCGCGGTGGTGGACGAGGACGTGCTAGTGCGCCTGCTGCAGGCCGCGCACGCGGCGCCCAGCGTCGGCCTGATGCAGCCGTGGCGCTTCATCCGGATCACCGACGGTGCGCTACGGCGGCGCATCCACGCGCTCGTGGACGAGGAACGCCCACTCACCGCCGCCGCCCTGGGCGAGCGAGCGGACGAATTCCTGGCACTCAAGGTGGAGGGCATCCTCGATTGCGCCGAGCTTCTGGTGGTGGCGCTGGGCGACGACCGCGACCAGCACGTGTTCGGGCGGCGGACCTTGCCGCAGATGGACCTGGCGTCGGTGTCGTGCGCCATCCAGAACCTTTGGCTGGCAGCACGATCCGAGGGCCTCGGCATGGGCTGGGTGTCACTGTTCGATCCGCGGCGGTTGGCGTCGCTGCTGGATATGCCCGCCGGCGCCGAACCGGTGGCGATCCTGTGCCTGGGGCCGGTGCCCGAATTCCCCGATCGCCCGGCGCTGGAACTGGACGGCTGGGCCGCCCCGCGGCCGCTGTCGGAATTCGTCTGCGAAAACCGGTGGGGCCGCCTCCAGCTACCCTGACTCGTCGGCACGGCGCGGATCGCCGCGGGACGTTGCGGTATCGTCGCCGGTCGCGAGGCAAGTGAGAGGTGACGCAATTGACGCCGGGCGAAGCTGGGGACACGGAAGGTGGCACGCGGCAGAAGGACAATGTGCTGATCGTGCACTGGCACGACCTGGGCCGCTACCTCGGCGCCTACGGCCACCCGGACGTGTCGAGCCCGCGAATGGACCGCCTTGCGGCCGAGGGCATCCTGTTCACCCGGGCGCACGCCACCGCGCCGCTGTGCTCGCCGTCGCGCGGATCGCTGTTCACCGGGCGCTATCCGCAGTCCAACGGTCTCATCGGCCTGGCCCACCACGGCTGGGAATACCGCAGCGGAATCCGGACCCTTCCCCAAATTCTGTCCGAGTCTGGTTGGTATTCAGCACTTTTCGGTATGCAGCACGAGACCTCCTACCCGAAACGGCTGGGTTTCGACGAGTTCGACGTATCGAACTCCTACTGTGACTACGTGGCCGAAAAGGCCGACCGGTGGCTACGGCAAAGCGCCGAGGGCCTTGTGGGGCAGCCGTTTTTGTTGACCGCCGGCTTTTTCGAGACACACCGGCCCTACCCCGAGGACCGATACTCGGCGGCGGAGCGCGCCGATGTCGACCCGCCCGACTACCTGCCCGACACCCCCGAGGTGCGCGGTGACCTCGCCGCCTTCTACGGGGCCATCAGCGCGGCCGATGCCGCCGTCGGGCGCCTACTGGACACGCTGGCGGACACCGGGTTGGACGCCAACACCTGGGTGGTGTTCTTCACCGATCACGGCCCCGCGTTTCCGCGGGCGAAATCCACGCTGTACGACGCCGGAACCGGCATCGGCATGATCATCCGCCCACCCACCAACCGGGCCGTGGCTCCCCGCGTCTACGACGAACTGTTCAGCGGCGTCGACCTGTTGCCAACGCTGCTGGGGCTGTTGGGAATCGGCGCTCCGGCCGATGCCGACGGTGTGTCGCACGCGGACGCCCTGCTGGAGCCGGGTCCGCACGCCACACCGGTGCGCGACCAGGTGTACACGATGAAGACCTACCACGACTCGTTCGATCCGATTCGCGCGATCCGCACCAAGGACTACAGCTACATCGAGAATTACGCGTCGCGGCCGCTGCTGGATCTGCCCTGGGACATCGAGGAAAGCCCGTCCGGGGTGGCTGTGGCGCCGTTCGTCACGGCGCCGCGGCCCGAGCGTGAACTCTACGATCTGCGCACCGACCCGACCGAAACCACCAACCTGCTGGCCGACGACGGCGCGGACGCCGACGACGTTGCGGCCAACCTTGCCGTCCTGCTGCATGATTGGCGGCAGCGTACCGGCGACGTCATCCCCTCGGAATTCGCCGGCACCCGCATCGCCGCGCGGTACACCGAAACATATCTGCAGATTCATCACGGCACCAAGCCGACCCCGCGGTCGGGCATCGCCGCCGACCGGGGTGTCGAAGAAGGCAAACCCGCGCAGCGATAGTCGCGGCTGGTCCGATGGTGGCGACCCGCTGCGCCCGGCTACGCCGCGCTTGCGATCGCCACTGGTCCGATGGTGGCGACCCGCTGCGCCCGGCTACGCCGCGCTTGCGATCGCCACTGGTCCGATGGTGGCGACCCGCTGCGCCCGGCTACGCCGCGCTTGCGATCGCCACTACGAGCGGCTCGCGCCGCCGGCCACGGCGACGACGAACACCCGCCGGAACGGGAAGATCGTCGTTCCGTCGGACCGGGGCGGATAGGCGTCGGACAGCAGCGGAATCAGCTCCTCGCGGAACTGCTCCCACGTGTCCTCGTCGAGCCGCTCACGCACCGGGACCAGCGCCGTGCCGGTGATCCATTCCAGCACCGGGTGTTCGCCGGTCAGCTGATGCAGATACGTGGTCTCCCAGACGTCGACCTTGCATCCCGCGTCGAGCAGCAGGTTGGCATAGTACGCCGGCGGTTGAACCACCGCTCCCACGCGAAATGGTATGTCGCGCAGCAACTTCGCATACGGCTCCCGGCGGGCCAGCGCCCGCACCGCGGCGTAGGACGGGGACTCGAAGTTACCCGGCATCTGAACCCCGATCCATGATCCGGGCGTCAGCTCCCTCGCCCACCGCAGCAGCAGGTCGGCATGCTCGGGCACCCAGTGCAGGGCCGCGTTGCTGACCACCACGTCGGTGTCGGGCTTGGGCTTCCAGTCGCGCAGGTCGCCGGTGACGGCGTCGATGCCGCGCTCCTTGGCGGCGGCGACCATTTCCGGGGAGCTGTCCACCGCCTCGATCACGGCGTCCGGCCAGCGCCGGCCCAGGTACGTCGTCAGGTGGCCGGGCCCGCAGCCGAGATCGACGACGCGGCGCGCCCGCTCGGCGCCCACCCGCGACAGCAGATCGTAGAAGGGCCGGCCGCGGTGGTCGGCAAAGGCCAGGTAGACGTCCGGGTTCCACATGTCGGTCCTCCTGATCAACGCGCCGTCGCTAGCCGGCTGATAGCAAACCGTATTACTCCTATGGTGCCCCGGCACCGCCCGCCGTGGTCCCGGATGACACCGCCGCGCACCGAAACCGGTCAAACGCCCTGGAAGCGCGCGCCTGTCCGGCTACCATCGGCGTTCGTGGCGCCCGACATGGATCCGATCGACCCGCCCATTCCCGTTCCCAACGTTTCCGGCGCCGATGTACCGGCCGGCGCCGGCGGATTACCCCCCCGCTCGGCGTTGTCGCCCCGTCAGCGAATGGTAGTCGAGGCGTCGGCCCTCGGCGATCTGGCCCTGCGCACCTGGGTTGCCTCGCTGCTCACCACCACGGTGGCGCCGTTCGTGGTCGCGGGCGCCCTGCGGCGATCCGATGCCGCGACCGAGCGTGGCAACCTCGACTTCTATGCCGAGCGGGGGGCGGCGGGGGATCCCGCGAAGTCCTTTCCGGCGCCCACCGAGTTGCCGCGGGTCACCTCGGTGCGTGCCAGCCCGCTGGCGGAGTGGGTCGCGCGCGGCACCGTCGACAACATCGCGTTCCCCAGCAGTTTCACGGCGATAAACCCCGCCATGCGTGCGCGGTGGAGTGCGTGGGGGTCCAACAACGTGGTGCGCGCGCAGCACTGGCGCCACGACGACGGACCGCGGCCCACGCTGTGCGTCATCCACGGCTTCATGGGGTCGTCGTACCTGGCCAACGGGCGGTTCTTCGCGCTGCCCTGGTACTACCGCGCCGGCTATGACGTGTTGATGTATACGTTGCCATTCCACGGCAAGCGGGCCGAAAGGTTCTCACCCTTCAGCGGTTTCGGCTATTTCGCCGGCGGCCTCAGCGGTTTCGCCGAGGCGATGGCCCAGGCCGTGCATGACTTTCGTTCCGTCATCGACTATTTGCGCCACACCGGTGTCGATCGCATCGCGCTCACCGGCATCTCGCTGGGTGGCTACACCTCGGCGCTGGTGGCCTCCGCCGACGATCGGCTCGAGGCCGTCATCCCCAACTGTCCCGTCGTCACTCCCTCGACGCTGTTCGACGAATGGTTCCCGGCCAACAAGCTGATTCGGGTGGGCCTGCGCCGCTCCGATATCAGCCACGACGAGTTGAGAGCCGGCCTGGCCTACCACTGCCCGCTCAATTACCGGCCGCTGATCCGAGCCGATCGCCGGATGATCATCACCGGCCTCGGTGACCGGATGGCGCCGCCGGACCATGCCGTCAAGCTGTGGCACCACTGGAATCACTGTGCGCTGCACTGGTTTCCGGGCAGCCACGTGATCCATGTCAGCCAGTTGGACTACCTGCGCCGGATGACCGCGTTCCTGCAGGAGGTCATGTTCTAGCGGCCTCGAATGTCTCGGTGTCCGAGCTGCCGGTCGGCGATGCCCGATGGGCCCCGCCGACCAGGGTGGGCCAGTGCAGCCGCGAGAGCAGGTCCGCGGGCGGGCGCGTGTGTCCGTCCAGCCGCGCCGTGGACAACAGGTCCAGCGCCGTCAGTGCGGGCAGGTGATTTCCGCCCTGCGGGGTCAGCCCGGGCAGCGGTGCCTTGCGGTCCGGCGGGGTGTCGGTCTGGAACGCACACGCCACGGCGACGGTGGGCTCGCCCCTGTCACCGGCGATCTCCAGCGCGGTACAGGTCTCGCGCGCCGAATGCGACCGGATCGCGTCCAACGTCTCCGGCAGCACCTCGTCCACCCGGATCTCGTATGCCGCAATGAAATCCGACGTGCCGCGCTGCACCCCGCGCCATCTCTCGCGGGGGTTGGACGTCAACAGCCGGGGGACGTCGTCGGGTGCGACGACGGTGGCTTCCCACCCGGTCTCCCGGAGGTGGTCGGCCAGCCGTCGCGCCGCCACCTGAGCGGTCTCGTGCAGCGGGATTCGCGACGAGCGGGCCCGCAGCGCGGCCAGATTTTCGGGGGCCGACACGGTGAGCCCGATCCAGGTCTCGCGCCTCGACGCGTCGGAGGCGTTGTCCCGGCTGGTGATCCGGATCTTGTCCGCCCGGATGCCGTAGCGGTCCAGGTAGCCGACGATCAGCGGCAGCGGGAGCACATCGGAGTCGTCCTCCGGTGCGCCCACCCGAACCAGAGCGGTCGTCGCCGTGGCCGGAGACTCGGGGGTGAACGCGTTGCGGCGCCCGATGATCGCCAGGCGGCGCCGCAGGATGGTGGTGAAATACAAACCGCCCCACACGCCGAACAGCACGATCACGACGGCGGCCGCGATGCCGAGCACCCAGTAGTCCCGGGGCGATCGCCATGGGTAGGCCATGGCCGCGGGCACAATAGCCAGCAGCGCCAACGTGATTCGCCCGCTCCCGGGAATCGGTATCGAATGCTTGCTCACGGGGTGGGGTCCTTTCCTCGGCGTGCGGCGATTGCGGTGACCGCGCCGGCCACGGCGACCAGCACGGCCAGCACGGCGGTGCCGGCCACCGCGACGGTCCGCGGTGTGGTGTCCTTGGGGGCCGGTGTGGGGGGCAGGGCGACCTGCTTTTCCGCGGCTCCGGCCGGTTGATCACCGGCGGGCAATTGCCAGGTCAAAGCTGCCACCGGGTCCACGCTGCCGGCACCCACCAGGTTGGACGGGTCACGGGCTCCGTTGTGCGCGGTCGCGGTGATGCGATGCGCCACCGCGGCGGCCGACAGGTCGGGATACTTGCTGCGCACCAGCGCGGCGACGCCGGCGACGTAACCGGCCGCGTAGCTGGTGCCGTTGAGGGCGACCAGTCGCTGATGATCGTCGGGCAGGCCATTGGCCAGCGCGGCCAGGCCCCCGCCGTCACCGTTGCCGACCGAGACGATGCGTTCGCCGGGCGCCGCGACACCCACCCACGGGCCCGCCACGGTGAACTTCGACGCCTGGCCATCCGGGGTCAGTGAGGCCACCGACAGCACGTACGGCTGCCAGAACGACGGGATGGACATCGAGGTGACGCCGGCCCAGTTTCGCGGATCGTTCGGGCGGCCCAGGTCGGTGAGCGGGTTGGATTCACAAGACGTTCCACCGGCGAACGAGCCGGTCGGCCCGCTGTTGCCCGCGGCGGCCACGATCACCGCGTCCTTGTCCACCGCCGCGTAGCGCACGGCGGCCCCGAGGGCGGCCTGGTCGACGGGGCGGTCCACGGGCAGGCAGGTGGCCGAGCCGACGTCGATCACCCGGGCGCCGAGGTCGGCCGCGTGCACGATGGCCCGGGCCAGCGTCGTGACCTCGGATGACACCCGGGCCAGCAGCGGATCACCACCCGGCGTGCGTGGCGAGAACTTGGCCGACGTCGTCCTGATCGACACCACCCGCGCGGCGGGGGCCACGCCCGAGAACCCGTCGTCACCCGACGGCTGGCCGGCGATGATCCCGGCGACGAGCGTGCCGTGTCCGTCGCAGTCGGTCAGGCCGTCGGTGGCCTCGACGAAATCGCCGCCCGGTTCGACATTAGGCAGCCGCGCGCCCGGGTGCACCCCGGTGTCGAGCACCGCGACCAGTTGACCGTCACCGCGCGAAAACTGCCATGCCGCAGGCAGATTCAGCGCCGCCTGGCTGTGCGTGACGGCGCCCGGATCGCTGCCGGGAATGACCCCGGAGGTGGCGCAGGGTCCGCGCTGCTCCATCGGCTGCACCGGCCCCGGCGCCCCGTTGGGCGGGGTGGCGCCGGGATCGACCGCCGGCGGGCTGATTGCGAGGGCCGGCGGACTCGTCCACGTGGCGGTGGCGGGTAACAGGGCCAACGCCGCCGCGAAGCAGGCTGCTGGACATCGCCGCGGCCGAATCATCGATTGAGCACCGAGCTGAACAACCCCACCACAAACGCCATGACGGGGATCAACGAGGCGTCGAGCCCGGCTGCGGCGAAGCCCACCAGCCGGCGAACCGGAAGCGAATAGCTCTCCGGCGCAGCGATACCCGGGTTCAGCGCCACCACGACCCACACCGACACGAACGCCAGCAGCACCAGCGCCGCGCCGAGGGCGGCGCTGTAGCGTCCGGTCGCGGTGTAGAGCACCAGCAGGACGCCGGCAGTCAGATGCGGCTGGGCGAGCAGCCACGCCTTGCAGGCGGCCGAATCCCACACCCGGGCGCGCAGCACCGCCGTCGCGGCGGTCGCCCCCACCACGTACCAACCCGCTCCACTCAGCGTTTCCGGGCGCAGCGCGATCGCCACCGAGCCCAGGACACTGAGCAGCACCGCGGCGGCGATGAATCCGCTCTGGTGGGCGTCGCTGACGCGCACCCGGCGCGGCAGGTCCTCGAGCACCTGCAACGACGGCGCCGACGGCGTGGGGTCCCCGGGCGCCGGAATGACGGGCAGCGGGAAGCGCGCCCACAGCGCGGACAGCTGCGCCGCCTCGATGGTGACCAGCAGCGCCGCCACGATCAGCCCGCAGCCGATCGCGACCAGCTTGACGTGCCACAGTAATTCGGCGCCGGCGGCCAGCAGCACCGCCGCCCCCAGCACCGCCGTCGCGGTGAAGAATCCGGCGATCCGCTCGCGTTCGGCGCTGGGCACCATCAAGGCGATCAGCGACCACGCGGTGACACCGGCCGCGGCCAGCATCACCTGTGCCGAGCCGAACCTGCCCGGCACCGCCAGCACCAGCGCGGCGCCGATGGGTACCAGCGCGGCGACCGAGAGCGCCATGCCGGTACGCGCCGAGCGTGCCGTGACCAGCAGGCCGACGATCGCGGTCAGGGCCGCCACCGCGCTGACCGCGACGAGCCCGGCCAGCGCGCCCGTGGCGACGCGGTACGTGACCGACAGGCCGGTCGCCAGGAAGGCCACCGCGATCACCGCGGCCAGCGCGCCGCGCTGGATATGCGTTGCGCCCCAGGGCTTGAGCCGAGAGGTCGAGAAGATCATGGCGGCGTCGGCGACGTCCTCGACGATGCCGGGTGCGGCCGGACCGACCGGCACCGGTTGCAGCGCCAGCAGATCGCCGTCGACGACTCCGACCGTGTCCAGGCTCGCGTCCAGACTGAACGGCGCGCCCCCGATGGGGGCCAGGCTCAGTTGGGTCGCCGCACCGATCTCGGCGGTACCGCGCGAGCCGTCGGTGTCGTCCGAGTCGCCGTTGGTGGCGGCCGGAACCACCAAACGCTGCACCGCAGGCAGGATTTCACGCAGCGGCAGCTCGGCGGGCAAGGCCATTTCCGTCAACCTGCTGTCCGCGAGGATTGCCACGCGGACGATCGGCATGACGGTTCCGGACGTCACCGGACCCTCGAAGAATGTTGCGGCCGTTCCTGGAACATCGTGCTCTCTTCTCTATTTCTTTCAGTGTTGGACAGACAGTGTTGAAGCGGAAAAGTCTCGGGCCAACCGGTGTTCGGAGAACCATCCGGTGTCGGGCAGTTGGGCGGTCAGTTGTTCGGTCGCGACGGCGATCGCGAACGGGGTTCCCGGACTGAAGTTCGAAACCCACTCGCCGTCGAACGCGCGGGACGGGCTGACCAGGACCCGCCCCTCGCGTGTGTCGACAATGCTCATCCCCACCTCGGTAGTGGAGTGCCGGCCGTCGCGGTGGCAGCCGGCGACGATCTCGACGTAGCTTCGCGGTCCGTTGAACACCGACTCCACCACCGGACGCGCCGATTGCGGAATACCAAGATAGTCAAGGACTTCGGCCAGCGGAGCGCCGGAACGCAAGCGCTCGTCGGCTCGGGCACCCACCCGGGTGGGCATGCTGAACTCGTCGAACCGAGCCGGTTGCCGCTGCGCGAGCCCGACGGTGATGACCGGAACCAGGGCACGCGGATCATCGATGTCCATGGCGGTGAACGTGATCAGCTGTGCGCTGCGCAACGCGACCACCGTCATCGACCCCCGGCCGGCGACACCGGCGCGCTGCGCGACGATGCCGCGCAGTAGCCCGCCGGTTCCGCCGGCCTCACCGGTGTCGTTGGTGGGGCCGACGTAACGCAGGTCGAGCCACCGCTCGGGAAAACACACGACCTTGATCCACTCGGCCACCGCGGGGCTGATGAGTCCGCCCGCCGATACCAGGCCCAGCTGGGTCAGCTCCGCCTTCTGACGGTCGAGGAACGCGTTGCGTTCCGCGGCATCGCGATAGGGGCAGGTGATTGCCAATACCCACGGGAAGCTTCCCGCCCCAATCGTTTCCGCGATGAACCAGGCGTGCTCGACCGTCAGCTCGACGGCGTTGGGAGCTGTTTCCATCAGGCTCGTTCAGCCACGAACTAACCGCCCCACTTGGCGGCTTCGGCCTGGTCGCGGGCCAGCATCGACATGGTGTTGGCCTCGTGGGTGCTGGCCATCGACTGATACGCGCGCACCAGGCTTTCCATGGCCTGGTTCCACTGGGCCTGCCACACCTGGTAGGTCATACCGGTGTCACCCTGCCAGGCGTTGGACAACGTGGCCTGCTCGGCGGAGACATCGGCACCGAGCCCCTGCATCGTGCCGGCATACCCCGACATGTCGGCGGCGTGGCTCAACATCGCCGGGTAGTTATACATGATCTGCGACATCAAAAGTCCTTTCGCGGGTTGGTGGCGTCTTGAAGCGGCTGTGTCAGAACGCGGTGTAGCCGGACGCGGCGGCGGAATCCGCGGCCACATAGGTACCGGCGGCGTCGCCGAGGTTGGCCTGGGCGATGTCCAGCAGCGTGTTGACCCGCGCGGCGACCTCCACGAACCGAGCGTGCGCGGCCTGGAACGCCGCCGAGGACTCGCCCTGGTGGAATGCCTGTGCCGACATCGCTTCCTGCTCGGCCTGGCTGATGGTGCTGCGCAGCAACGCCGCCTTGGCGCTGAACGCCGATTGCGAAGCTACCAACTGCGGGATATGAGCGTCCAACATACTCATGGTGATTCCTTTCTTTTGCGTCCGTTGGGGTTTCGGTAATTCACCTGGATGTGGCTTACTGCCTTATCCCCCCTTCCCCGGATCGGTTGGGCCTGTCCCGTTGGCGGCGTCCTGCTCCCACGTGCCGGGCACCATCGGTGTCCGCGGGCCGCCGCCGAAGTCGTCGTCGGCCAGCTTGGTCAATCCCGCCGCCTGAAACGCCTTCTGTCTCTGCTTGGTTCCGGCGAAGCCGAGCGGCCCGGCTCCCTGGGCGGACGCGACCGCCGCGGCCAGCTCCTCCTCGTCGCCGTAATCCGGGGACACACCGAAATCGGAGTCCATGTCCAGGAACTCGTCGCCATAATCGTGCAACGCGGCCCGCCGGCGGCGGCGCGCTCGCGCCTCGGCGCTGGCCGCCGCCGCCGCACCCGCCGCGGGGATCGTCGCCGCGGGCGCCTTGGCGCCGCCGCGACCGCCCAGGGTGGGACCGACGCCGGTGTCCGGGCCACCGCCGACGGCGACCAGGTAGGCGAAGTTTCCCGCCGCCGCTGCCGGTGCCGGGGCGGCGGGCGCGGCGGTACCGGCCGCGACCGTCGTGGCCGGGGCCCCGGCGGGCGTCGCCACCGTGGGAGCCAGAGCGACCGCCGGCAACATGGACGGTTTGTTCGATGTCAGGACGGGGGCCACGGCGGCAGGGACCGCGTCCGGCGCGACCTCGGCGGGCGTGGTCAGCAAGTAACTGAGGCCGACGCCCAGCAGTATCGGCAGCAGGAACGGTGCGGTCAGGAGCGCACCCCAGGTCGGCCAGCCCACGGCGTTGAAGAACACCTGGTAGGCGACGAAGAACAGCAGCGGTCCGTTGGCCGCCAGGAACGCCGGCAGATTCGAGAAGAACTCCTGCAGGAACTTGGACAACTGCTGGATGAAGTTCTGCCACGAGTCCCCGGGACTGGAGGTGTCCTGCGCGGTATTGGCCGCGAGGTTGTTGGTTTCGCCCCCGGGATTCAGGATGGACGGTGCGGCCATCGTGCGTGGCGCGGCGGCCAGCGCCGAGCCGGAGACCGCCTGATAGGTGCCCATGGTCGTGGCCGCCTGGACCCACATCCGCGCGTAGTCGGCTTCGTTGACCGCAATCGGAATGGTGTTGATGCCAAAGAAATTCGTCCCCACCAGCACCCCGTGCACGGCGTGGTTGGTGGCGAGCTCCCCCAGCGTCGGCATGGTGGCCAACGCAGCCGTGTATGCCGTCGCCGCGACCTCTTGCTGCACCGCGGCACCCGCGCTGTCGGCACTGGCCTGCTGCAGCCATGCCAGATACGGCACGTGGGCCGCGACATACTGCTCGGCGCTCGGCCCTTCCCAGGCCCCCGCCTGCGCCTGCCCCAACAGCGCACTGAGTTCGCCGGCCGCCGTGGCGTATTGGGTACTGAGCGAGGTCCACGCACCGGCGGCCGCCAACAGCGGCCCCGGTCCCGGACCGGCGCCCAGCAACGCCGAATGCACCTCCGGTGGCAACGCCATCCAGATGGGGCCGAAAGGGGAAGTCATCGTCAGGCGCCCGCGATGCCGAACGTCGCAGCGGCCGCGATGTCTCCCGCGAGATAGCTTGCGCCGGCTTCCCCGACGCCGAGCCCGGCGCGGCCCAGCTCCTCGACGCCCTGGGCCGCCATGGCCGAGTGCTGCTGGCCCTGAGCGCTGAACTCGACAGCTGTTTGCAGTGATACCGGATCGACCGCCGGCGGCACCACCGCCGTGATCGCCGGGGCCGCCACAGCATGTGCGGCCGCCAGCCGTGCCGTCAGTGCCTCCACCGCGGCGCTGGTGGCGGCCAACCCTTCGGGAACCACTCGCAGCGTCATCTCCACTCCTCCCGTTGCGTTTCACTTGCCATTACAGATTCCCCGATCAAGGGGTTGATCAACTGCACGTACGTCGGACCGTCACTGTCGCCCAACAGGATCGCCCGTCCGGCAGGCAGGCGGCCGAATCGTTGACCGCGGATCTTGCCGCTGTCCTGCGGGTTGCCCGCCAGCATCAACGTGGTCGCCTGCAGGTCGTTGAAGCGGCGCAGCAGCGGGTTCGTCATCAGCGCGTGCCCCGAACCGGTGGCGCGTGCGGTGACAATCACCCGCACCCCCAAATCGGCTGCCTGCGAAAGCAACCCGATCAGCGGAGTCCACGGGCGTTGCCCGACATAGGGACCGCTCATCGCCGGCGAGTCCGGTATCTGGTCGACGTCGTCGATGATCAGGTAGTGGGTGTGGCCCGCAAACGTCCAGCGGGACAGTTCGGCCGGCGACAGGCCGGCCGGCGGCCGGCGCGATTCGATGAGGTTGGCCAGGCCCAACATCGCCGGGATGATGCGGTCGATGTTGGCCGTGTACTCGTTGTCGGCGAACAACGGCTCGTCGACGAGGTGCAGCCGCCGGTCCATCACCGTGAAGGCCACCTGATCCGGCGAGGAGTGTTCGCGGACCGTGCGAATGAGGTGGCGCAGCAACGTCGTCTTGCCCGACTTGCTGTCGCCGAACACCATCAGCAGCGGGTTGTCGGTGAAGTCGACCACCACGGGCGCGAGATCCTCCTCGCGCTGGCCGATGACCACCTGTTCCGGCCCGCGGTAGAGCGACCCGACGGTCTCCGGGGCGAGGTTGGTGGGCAGCAGTCGCACCGGCGGGGCGGCCATGCCCGGGTAGCGGTCGTTGATGGCGGCGATCTGGTCCAGCTCGGGGTTAGCGAACAGGAAATGCTCTGCGGCCGTGGTCAATCCGCGACCGGGTTGGTCGTGCGGTACCGCTTCGGCGGGCCGGCGCAGGGCACCGACCACCCGCACATTGCTGTCCCGCGGATCGTGCAGCTTGAGCTCGAGTCGCAAACCGAGGCCCTCCCGCATCGCCAGCGGCACCTCCAGCCAGCTTGGGGTGGTGATGACGACGTGGATGCCGTACGCCAACCCGATATTGACCAGCTCGGTTACCTTGGCCAACAACGGGTTTCGCGTGTTGAACTGGTCCGTGTTGTCACGGCCGAACGCATAGAGGTTGTCGATGAGCAGGAACACCTCGCCGAACCCGTCGTCAGCCACCGCACCGCGGGAGTCCCGGAACGCTTCCCGCCGCTGCCGCGACAACAGCAGCTGCTCGAGCTCTCCGAAGGTGCGCCGGATCCGTTCGGGCTCCAGTGCCGAGGCGATACTGCCGACGTGCGCCAGATCTTCGAGCGCACGCAGCTTCCCGCCGCCATAGTCCAGGCAGTAGAACGTGACCTCGCGCGGCGAGTGCAGGCTGGCCGCCGACAGCATGAACGTCTGCAGCGCAGTCGACTTCCCCGATTTGGGGCCACCGTGAATCATCATGTTCCCGGCTGACGAGGCGGCATCGAAGATCAGCGGGTCGCGGCGCATCTCGAACGGCTTGTCGATCTCGCCGAGTGGCCACTGCCACTGCCGCGGCGGCACGCCGGCCCGGGTCAGCATCGCGGTCACCGGGATCGGCTCGTCCAGCGGCGGCAGCCACAACTGCGGCGCACGCGGACCGTAGCCGGCCAACTGATCGCCGATGGTCGCGATGAGCTTGCGCGGCGGCCCGCTCAGTTCGACTTCCTCGGGGCTGTGGATCACGGTGTCCTGATCGGGCTCGACCCGCCCGGCCGTGAACACCTTCGGCTCCGGGATTGACGGCACCACCAACGATTTGGCCTTCTGCGGCGGATCGTAGATGCCGTCGACATAGGTGCTGCGGAACTTGATCGGAGTCGCACCCGGTGCGGGCACCAAGAAGCCCACGCCCTTGTGCTCCTTGCCGGATTCGATGTGATAGGCGTCCTCCACGCCGATGATCTGGCGGGAAACGCTGGGACTGGCCACCTTCAACCCGATGCGGTAGGAGGTGTTCTTGTCGATGTCCTTGATCTTGCCGACATCCAGCGTCTGCGACGCGAACAGGATGTGGATACGGAACGAGCGGCCTTTGCGGGCAACGTAATCGAATAGCTCCGCGTACTCCGGGTGGTCGGACAGCATCAGAGTGAACTCGTCGGCCACCACGAACAGCGTCGGGATCGGCGGCAGGTCGTGCCCGGCGGCGATGGCGTTCTCGTACTCGACCACCGAGTTGAACGCGCTGCCCTGCACCCGTCGGCCGGCTTCACGCAGCAGCGTCTCCCGCCGGGCCACCTCGCCGCGCAGCGTGTCGGCGAACCGGTCGGCCAGCGACTTCTTCTCGGCCATGTTGGAGATCACCGCGACAACCTGCGGGAAATGGCGGAAGCTGTCGGCGCCGGCCTCACCCTTGAAGTCGGCGTAGATGACGATCAACCGGTCCGCCGAATGAGTCGTCAACAGCGACAACAGCATCGACATCAGGGTCTGGGACTTACCCGAGCCCGTCATACCGATCATCAGACCGTGCGGGCC
Organism: Mycobacterium sp.; assembly: GCF_004298145.1. Taxonomy (GTDB): domain Bacteria; phylum Actinomycetota; class Actinomycetes; order Mycobacteriales; family Mycobacteriaceae; genus Mycobacterium. The sequence continues at coordinate 55,585 of NZ_SCRH01000056.1, read as the reverse complement.
CATCCCGCCCTCGGCTTCGTCTTTGAGGTCGAACATCAGCGGCTCACCGGTCGCGGTGACCCCGATCGGAATGCGCAACTCGTCCTCGCGGCGCCGGGGTGCCCACAGGGTGGGCACATCCAGTTCGGACGCGTCCGGGATGCCCAGCATCGTGGTGAATGTGGCACCGCGGGTGGCCGCCGAGCGCAACCCGGTGTGGGTCGGGTTGGAGTCCCAGCGCGACAACAGGCGCGCCAGGTGGGCGGCCTCGTCGGCGCCCAGCTGGTCGGCGTCGTCGATGTACGGCTGCCAGCCGCCGGTCTGCCAGCGCTCGATGGTGCCGGCGCGGCTGCCCCCGCCGTCCGCCCCGCTGATGCGCAGGATCGGCTTCTCGGGATCCGAATACTGCTCGCGGTGCGGCGCCGTGGCGCCGCGGTGCACGACGGTGACGCCCGCCCGGCCCATCGCCAGCGTCGAGGCGTTCAGGTCGTAATCGGGGTCGTCGACGACGATCAGCAGGTGCCGCAGCGCATCGGCGGGCTCGCCGGTGAACGCCGGACGGTCGACCAGCGCCGACCCGAGGCCGGCGACCAGTTCGTCGGCGTTGGTCGCCATGAAGCGGGCCGGGCCGACCCCGTCGAGCTCACCGGGGATGTCGACGTGCGGCAACCACTTCAGCCACGACCAGTCCGCGCTCTCGAGATCGGGAGTGACCACCGCGACCCCGAGCACCGTCGGGTCGTGCCACGTCACCGCCTGAGCGATCCACGCGCGCATCGCTGAGCGCGCCTCGTCTTCCGGTCCCAGCACGGTGATCCGCGAGACTTTGGCCAGGTCGATTCCGGTCGGCACGTCGCGCACGATCCGGTGGGTGTCGAGCAGGCTGCGTAATGCGCTGTGCGACACCGGCTCCAGGTCGATTTCGTCCGCGGTGTCGTTGACCCGCAGGGCGGTCGCCAGCGGCACGTGGTGGCGCCCGGCCCGCAGCACCAGGAAGTCGGGATCGTGCGGATCGCGCTCCCACTGACGGCGGGACCCGGGCACGGCGGCCAGCGCCGCCGGCTCGGGATGGGACCACTGCGCGGCGGCGCGCTGCGCGGCGGCCTGGGTGCGGATGTTGTCCCGGACCACCGACAGGTAGCGCAGGTAGTCGGCGCGCTCGGCGTCGACCTCCTCGGTGCGCATCTTGTTGTCGTTCCCGCGGTACATCGCGGTCGCGGCCAGCAACAGCACGAACGGGAAGAACAGGGTCTGCGGAGAGATCAACCTCATCCCGGTGGCGAACAGGGCGACGACCATGCCGACGATCAGGATCACCAGCACGTAGGGCATCGCCCTGCGCAGGAACGACGGCGGAATCACCCGGGGCAGCTCGGGCGGCGCCTCGATGGCGATGGTGCCCTTGCGGGTCACCGGCGGCGCCAGCCGGCGGCGCGCTTCGAAGATCAGTCGGCTCATCGGGGGGCTCCCTCGGCTTCCCTTGCAGCAGCGGTGACACGGCCGGGCTTCTGGTCGGGCGTCAGCCCGTCATGTGCCAGCAGCGCGTCGGCGCGCGATAACGTCGGGCCATTCGCGAACTGCGACAGCACCGACCATGGAATGGGTACCGGAGATCCGGTAAGGCCAAGGGCCTCAACCGTTTTACCGTGTCCGGCGGCCGAGTGCTCCGCCTCGTTGTCGATGCCGTAGCGGACACCGGTGTCCGACACCCAGAACAGCGACCCGGCGCCCGGCGAGTTCGGCCCGCCGCCGACGGTCTGGATGAAGTAGCCGGTACCGGGCGCCATGGCGACGCGGGTGGCGGTTGTCGGCGAGCCGCCGCCGACCAGGTCGACGGTGCGGATCGATTCGGCCATCGGCAGGGCCGAGCCGGACAGCAGGTTCAGCGAGCTGCTGGCGGCCCGGGCCGGCTTGGTCCAATAGGCGCACGTGACGGGGGACTTGGCCGTATCCACCAGGCCGACCTGCTGGTCCGGGTACCGCGCGGTGTCCAGCATCCGCGACACCGGCAGCTTGGCCACCGCATCGGCGCCGAGCCGCGGAGGTTGGTCCAGCCCATAGGAATTCGTGTTACGCAGGATCGCTGCGAGCACCGGCGAGATCTGCTGCAGGCCGTCGGGCAACACCGCGTAGTAGCGCGGCGCTCCCGAGGAGCTCTGATCCAGGGCGTAGGACACCACCACCGCCCCGATCGGCGCCGGCACGCTGAAGGGCGCCGGCGCACCGGCGTTCGGGATGCCCGGCGCCGTCAACGGGGGCGCTTCGGGTATCGCGTTGAACAGGCCCAGGGCGATGGGCCGGGGCGCGGGGATCTCAGAGTTGCCCTGTCCCAAGCCAAGCGCGTCCGTGATCGCGTGGTCGGTCAGGTTGATCTGACTGCGTTTGCCGTCCCACAGCAGCCAGGTCGCGCCGTCCCTCTCGGCGAGGATCCCCTGTCGCGGCGGGAGCGTGGCGGCGCGGGCGCCGCTGCTGTCCGGCCGACCCGCGATCACCGTGACGCCGGTGCTGCGGGCGGTATGCCCACCCTGGGCGGGCTCACTGACCTCGTCGCACACCGTCCAGTTCGCGTCGGCCGAGGTGTTTTGCACCATACGTTCCGGTGCGCCCGGGATACCGATCAGGTTTCCGCGCGGAAACCGGTCCAGCTCACTGCTTTTCACCATGGCGGGGTCTACCGCCCGGCCCGTGATCAGCCGGGCCGAGGTCAGGTTGAGCACCGGATGCAGGTCCTCGCCGACACGGACATACAGTGCGGCGGTTGACCGGTCGGCGAGCACGGGGTTGGTGCCCGCCGTCCCGCTGGGCCGGATCAATGAGAACACGAAGCAGCCGGCCAGGCCGGTGACCAGAAGGACCGCTCCCATCGCCACCGCGCGGGTCTGCGTGCGCAGGGGGTCGACGAGCATCCTGGTGTCGTGCAACGCAATACCGGAGGCGATCCGGCGCATCACGAAGCGCCAGCCGCTGACCTGGTGCCGGGTGACGAAGCCGCGCCGGTACTCGACCTGGTCGGGGTTGTCGTTGACCGGTGTGCGGGAGGAGAACGAACGTCGTTCGTCGGGTTGATTATTGGAGGTCATGCCGGCACCGACAGCCCAAGGCCGCGCAGCAGCGGCTCAACGGACCTTGCGACGTCCTCGTCGGTGATCGTCATCAGCTCCTCGTCACTGAATTCGCCGGTCCCGGCGTGTTCCGAATGGTCGAGCCGGAACTCTCGTTCTTCTTCGGAGCGTTCGACGATGTTTCGGACGAATCGACCGTTACCGGCGATGTCCAAGTTGCGTCGCGAAATCCCGTTGGCGTCGGGTGTCGACTCGGTCGCCAACTTCGTGAACAACGCCTCCATGTGGTCGAGCGCGGCCTTTTCGAAGATGCTGTCTCGCTGCTCGGCCATCTTGTTCGCGATCTCGACCAGTTCCGACGGTGCGTAGGAAGGGAAGTCGATGTTGCGGGTGAACCGAGAACGCAAGCCCTCGTTGGTATCCAGGAACTTGTCCAGGTCGGCCCGGTACCCGGCGATGATGACCACCAGGCGGTCGCGGTCGTTCTCCATCCGCGCCAGCAGCGTGTCGATGGCCACCAGGCCGAAGTCGTTCTTGGCGCCCGTGGCGACCAGCGCGTAGGCCTCGTCGAGGAACAGCACGCCGTCGAGCGCGCTGTCGATGATCGCGTTGGTCTTGGCCTCGGTCTCGCCGATGTGCTGACCGATGAGGTCGGCACGGTGGACCTCTCGGATATTTTCCCGCTTCAAAAGCCCGAGCCCACAATAGATTTTGGCGACCACGCGGGCGATGGTGGTCTTACCGGTTCCGGGCGGTCCGGCGAAGACCAGGTGGTGGGCGCGCTGTGCGACCGCGAGCCCACGCTGCTTACGGACCAGTTCCATGGCGACCGAGCTCTTCAGCCGGGACACCTGGTTTTTGACCTCGTCGAGGCCGATGAATTCGGCGAGCTGGCGTTCGGCCTCGTGCAGCAGCACTGCCTTGCGTTCGTGTGCGGCGGGATCGACGAAATCCTCTGCGCTGGGCTCTGTTTCGGGGGACCACGGATCGGTGCGGGCTTCGATGCGGGCCGCCGTGGTGGTCACGATACCGAAACTGGTGTCAGTCAGGGCCTGTTCGACCTGTTCGTTCTCGGGGTGGGCGGCGTAGAGGTCCTGCAGCACTTCGCTCGCCGAGTCCTCATCGACGTGCGCGCGCAGCACCAGCGCTTTGGCCAGGGCGCCATCGACGGCCGCCACCACGACGGGACCGTCGGGCTCCTCGAGGTAGGACAGCGCCGGGGCGAACATTCCCAGCCGGGCCAGCGAGGTGCCCAGGGCGATTTTGGCCGCGTGCGAGAAAGCGTCGTCGAGATCCGTGTCGTTGACGATCGGGGTCAGCAGCTTGACGACGTCCGACCAGCGCTCGGCGCGGTAGTTGATGACGATGGACACCCAGCGGGCTTCGCGCCAGTTCGGGCGGTCGGCGGTCAGGCCGGCGACGATGTCGTCGGCGTCGGCAAATCGTCCGGCCGTCGCCAGTGCGGCCGCGTAAGCGAGGTGGAAGTCATCGGGAGTGGTGGCGCGAAACTGTAGATACAGTCCGGTGTCGTAGCGAAAGCCCAGCGAGTCGGGTGCGAGATCCACCTGGCGCCGCAGCACGCCCGCGGTGGCCGCGGTGCGCGACACCGCCTCGAGCACTCGCAGGGACACGTCACCGGCGGCCGCCAGTCCCGTCCACGCGTCGCACTGGTCGTGGGCGATGCGCGTCAGCGCGGTGAAGCCCGAACGAGCGGCGGCCAGGTCGGCCGGTCGCTGGCGTTGGTAGACGACGATGCCCAGCGCGCGGCAGCACGTGGCGAACCGGCTGACGACGTCGCCGTCAACGCGCGCGTCCACGCGCGAACTGACTGGCTGAACTGTGAGCATGCCGGTGTCACCGTGCTCCACGGCCGCGTCTTTTCATGTATGTAGTCTCCCCTAACCTAACCCGCCTGAAGTTAGCATTGCATAAGCTAACTGTCGAGACATTTGGGCCTGTTCGCCTCGCCACTCCACTGCCCTTCTTCTACCGCCGATAAGGACATTTTGACTAGGGTTTCGCCGCATTTCCGGTAAACTCACAGCCGTACGCCGTGCGCTCTCGCAGCAAGGCCTCACCTTACTGAAAATCGTTTTCATTATCAATCTCGGCTCGCGCTCGCTTCGGACCCTCCGCCGGGCCCGGGTCCATCGGCGACGACACCGGCCGCGCCGGCGCGCTCATAGCGATGACTCCTTGACGATCCGGGGTGAACTCGACGACCGCCACGACGGGGCGACCGGTGGAACGATGATGCAGCCACTAGTCGGGTGGCGGACCGAAAAAGTTCCGTCACTAATCGCGCTCCCAGCTGCCCGGCAACATCGGGACGGAAGGCCCGTTGCCGAATGCGTCACCGCCCAGCGTGCTCAGGCCCGCCGCCTCGGCGCTGTCCGTCGGCGCCGTTCCGGCAAAACCCAGCGAACCCGCGCCCCGATCCGATGCCACCGAAGCGGCGGGGTCGGTAATCGGCCCGGCGTCGGGTTCCAGATCCATGTACTCGTAGCCGCGGTAATGGTCCTTCATCGTCGCCCGACGGCGGCGTCGGGCGCGCTGCCTGTCCGCGACGGATGCCGCAGCCGACGCCGCGGCCGCGGCCGCGGACCGATCAGGCTCGGGCGCTTTGCGCTGGGCGCCGCTGCCCAGGCCGGCGCCGGTCCCGATGCCGGGGTCACCGACCACGTATGGGTAGGCGACGGCCTCGCCGCCGGTCACGGGCGGCGGCGTTGCGGGCGCAGGGGCCGAGGCCGGGGCGGGCGCCGGAGCGGGAGTGGAGACGGGGGACGGCGCCGGCGCGGTGACCGGGGCAGCGCTCACGACCGGAGCGCTGCTGACAGCCGGCGCAGTGGGCGCCTCCGGCATCGGTGCGGGCACAGCGGCGGGCGCCGGAATTGGGGCCGGCTGGATCCCTGCCAGCAGACTCAAGCCCGCTATGCCTCCCGCAAATCCACCCGGCACGATGAACGGAACGGCAGCAAGCTGGGGGAATGCCTGAAGGGCCTCCCCGAGGTGGGTGAACTCGTCTGCAATGAGTCCGGCGGGCCCGAAAATGTCTTCGAGTAGATCCTCTATTGCGTCGGCCGGGTTCTCGGGAAATTCCGCCAAATCTTTTGCCAGGGTCTGGAAAATCTCGAGGAAGCGGTTTACCCACCAGCTCGGCTGGTACGGGTTGCCGCCGTCATTGTCGACGATGCCGGTGTCGTCGCTGTCTTCGCCGGAACTATTGGCGTTCACAATCGGCGGCGCCGGATCGGTCTGCGGTGCCGCGGCGACCGCCGCGCCGGTGACCGCCTGATAGGTGGACATGGTGGTGGCCGCCTGAACCCACATCCGCGAATAGTCGGCCTCGTTGACCGCGATGGGGACGGTGTTGACGCCGAAGAAGTTCGTCGCCAACAGCGCCGCGTGCGTGGCATGGTTGCCGGCCAGTTCGGGCAAGGTCGGCATTGCGGCCAGCGCCGTGGTGTAGGCGGTGGCCGCGGTCTCCTGCTGGGCAGCCATGGCCGCGGCCTTGGCGCTGGAGCGCTCCAGCCAGGCCAGATACGGCAGGTGGGCGGCCACGTATCGCGCCGCGGTGGGACCCTGCCAGGGCCCGCTCTGCACCGCCGCCAACGTTGCACTGAGCTCGTCGGCGGCCGATGCATAGGCTTCGCTCAACGAACTCCACGATGCGGCCGAGGTCACCAGGCCGGCGGGGCCCGGGCCGTCGCTCAACAGCGTGGAATGAACCTCCGGCGCCAATGCCATCCACACCGGCGCGGTCACGCCCACTCGCCCGCCGCCAGGGGGGACGGCGCAACCCGTCGAGGAGAAAAGCCGCGTGGTGTCATACCAGGGACTCCTCGTCGGCGTGCGTCAGCGGCCGCCTGGGCTGTAGGGCGGCGTGAAGGTAAGCCCGGTAGTAGTCGGGCGGGAGGCCCCATCGGTTCCGCCGAGCGCCGGATTCATTCGCAACTCATCAAAAACCGGCCGCGATCAACCATCGCGGCCGGTCGCTTCCGACGTCTCAGGCTCGGACGGCACTCACCAACGTGTTACGCGCGATCATCGGGCCGGCCTCGGTCTCCGGGCCGGGCACCGGACGGCCGACCTCGCGAAGGTAGTCGGCCAGCGGGGTGCCGACCGCGTTCCAACCGCGCTTGCCGAACCATTCAGCGGCGGGCGCGCACTGCTCGTTGTAGACGAGCTGGAAGAACACGCGCTGGTCACCCGCTGCGGTGGCCGCACGTTCTTCTGCCACGGCGGCCTCGAACTCCTCGGGCTTCATCGGGGCGCCATCCTCGACGGCGACGTGGCTGCCGTGGCCGGCCAGTCCGTCGATCCCGGTGAACAGCTGCTCCTGGGCGTCGGCCGGGAGATAGATCAGCAGGCCCTCGGCGATCCACGCCGACGGTCTGGCCGGATCGAAGCCGCTGTCGCGCAGGGCTTGCGGCCAGTCCTCGCGCAAATCGATGGCGATCTCGCGGCGCTCGGCGCGTGGCTGGACGCCGGCGCCGGCGAGCACCTCGCGCTTGAAGTCGAGCACTTGCGGCTGGTCCAGCTCGAAGATCGTCGTCGCGGCCGGCCAGTCCAGGCGGTAGGCGCGCGAGTCCAGACCCGCCGCCAAGACGACCACCTGCCGCACACCCGCGTCCGCCGCGCCGCGAAAATATTCGTCGAAGTACTTGGTGCGGGCGCCCTGGAAGTTGACGAAGTTCTCGCCGAAGTCGGCGGTCTTCAGCTGATGGTCGGGGTCCTTACCGTCGAGGACGTCCGCCGCCGAACCGCCAACGGCGCGGCAGAAAACCTCCGCGTATGGATCCAGGGCGAGCGGGTCGGGCTTTTGGGCCTCCAATGCCCGCGCCGTTGCCACGAACAACGCGGTCGAGCCCACACTCGTGGTGATGTCCCAGGTATCGCCTTCGCTTCGCACCCAACCCACAGTACGCCGCCGTCACGCGGCGCCTTTTCCGCTGGCGCGCAACGGTAGTGGCGTAGGCCGGGGTGCTTTGCCGTTACCGGCCGTCGGCCTGGCCCGCCCCCTCGTCGGCACCGTCGGCGCCCCACGTGCCCGGCATCATGGGCGTCGTTGGGCCGCCGTTGAATTCGTCACCGGCCAGTGTGGCCAAGCCGGCCGCCGCGGCAGCCGCCTCCCTGCGCGCGGTGCCGGCGAAGCCCAACGCGCCGGCGCCCCGGTCCGACGCCAACGACTCGCGGCCGGCGGGCGACCCGCCCCACTCCGGGTCGACGTCGACGTTCATATCCATGAACTCATCACCGTGCCCGCGCTGCGTCGCGCCCCTGCGCCGGCGCGCCCGGGCCGCTTTCCGTGTTGCCGCGGCCGCAGCTGCGGCGGCGCTATCCGGTTCCGGCGCTTTACGTTTGGCGCTCGAGCTGGCCCTGGAGCTCATCCCCGAACCCGTTCCCAGGCCCGGAGGACCGATGACATAGGGCGGGAAGAACCCCGCCGCCGGCGCCGCCGGTGCGGGCGCCGCCGGTGCCGCGGCCACCGTGGTCGCCGTGGGGGCGGGCGCCGGCGCCGGGGCCGACGCCGGAGCCGCGGCCGGCGCGACGGGAGCCGGGGCCATGGCGATGGCCGGCGGGACGCTCGGCGTCGGCGCCGGCGGCGGTGCCGCGACCAGCGCCGGGACAACCGCGGGGTGGGGGATGGCGGCCAGGCCGGCCAACCCGGCGAAGCCGCCGACGGCGGCGAACGGAGCGGCCGCGAGCAGGAGCGCGGGGGCCAGCAATTCCGGCTGACTCAGGAAAATCTCGAGGATGTGGGTCGGCCAGTCGAACAGGATGAGTTGCGCCAGGTACTGGAACGCCAACGCCGGATTGTGCACCAGGTAGTAGCCGAACTGCTCGAAATCCTCCAGAAGTTCCAGGGCCCGGACAACCCACCAGATGGGTTCTCCGGCGTTCGTGTAAGCGTCGTAGGGCAGCCCGTTCACCGTTCCCTTGGCCGGGTCCCAGTCGATGCCCAAGTTCTTCAGCATGTTCGCGATGAAGTCATTGAACGGGTTGTCGATCTTGGGATCATGCGCGACGTCACCCGAATTATCGCTTGAGGATTGGGATTTCACGATCGGCGGTGCAGGATCGGATTGCGGCGTCGCGGCGACGGCCGCGGTGGACACCGCTTGGTAGGTGGACATCGTCGTCGCCGCCTGGGTCCACATCCGCGCATAGTCGGCCTCGTTGACCGCGATCGGAACCGTGTTGACGCCAAAGAAATTCGTCGCCAACAACGCTCCGTGGACGACGTGGTTGGTGGCGAGTTCCGGCAGCGTCGGCATGGCCGCCAGGGCCGCGGTATAGGCGGTCGCGGCCACCTCGTGTTGCGTAGCAACCGCCGCGCTGTCGGCGCTGGACTTCGTCAGCCACGCCAGGTACGGGGCATGCGAGGCCACATAGGATTCTCCGCTGGGCCCCTCCCATGCGCTCGCCTGGACCCCCGCCAGCAACGTGGTCAATTGTTCTGCCGCGGAGGCGTATTCGGTGCTCAGCTCGGACCACGCGCCCGCGGCCGCCAGCAGCGACGCGGGCCCGGGGCCGCTGCTGAGCAGCGTGGAATGCAGTTCGGGCGGCGAGGCCATGAAGATCGGCGCCGTCATAGGTACTCCTCGGGCTGGAAGGCTTACCAGACTGAGGAGAGCTTAATGAATATGATTGTCGTTATCAAATTTGGCGGAGGTGTCCGCCGAGCGCCGCTACACCAGCGGGCGCCCCTTCTTGATCCTGCGATCCACGTCGCGCAGCAAGACGTTGAAGGGGAATTGCCGGATGAATCGCGGTAGGTACCGGTTCACCGTGGCCAATACGGCGATCAGCCTGTCGAAGCGCCGCTGCTTGGTCGCGTCCCAGGGCAGCCGCATCTCGTCGCGGAACCGCTGCGGCAAGAAGCCCGTCGTGATCATCAGCGCGAGGCTCTCGGAGAGGCGCTGTAGGGGACCCGGCAACCTCACGCCCCGGATGCGGTTGGCGGCGATCGGGTACAGGTACTCCCGCACGGTGTCGTCGATGTGCACCTTGGCCAGCGACTCTTCCCAGTAACGGTCGAACGCCGCCCGGTCCGCCGGCCACATCTTCGTCGGCACCTGCAACGTCGTGGCCAACGCCATGCCTTCGCGGTAGTGGCGCTCGGCGTCCTCGCCGTCGAGCTCACCGATGAACATCCGGTAGACGTCGAGCCCGCCCTTGTACAGGCAGGCCCCCACCCACAGCTGCAGTGCGGGATCGAAGGCGTTGTAGGACACCGGGCTTTCCGGCGTCGAGTAAACCTGCGCGTGCGCCTTGTTCACCGCCCGCCGGAAGGCGTCCTTCTGGGCATCGCTGCCGTTGGTCGCCACCGCCAGGTAGGTGAACGTGGTGCGGGCCCGCTTGAAGGGGTGCCGGTCTACGCGGCCGCTTTCGACGCGGCTCTCCAGGACGCCGTATCCGACGCCGGGCTGCGCCAGTTGCATGACCACGTTCGCCGGGCCGGCCAGCAGGGCGACGCCCATCAAACCCTCGTCGATACCCAGCGCCCGCCCGCGCTTGCGCCGCTGCGGGCGCGGCGGATCGGTGGCCCTGCGCTCGACGTGCCCAATCGGTGAGTGCACCGGCTCGTGAATTGCCATCGTCAGATCCTCCCGCGGCGTATGCCCGCTAATGTGCGAACGCTTGTTTCCTGATATTGTCGTGCCGCGGCGTTAGTGTCAAGATGGTTTGCATGAGCGAGACGTCCAGCACGCGGCCGTACCGCGGGGTCGAGGCCGCCGAGCGGCTGGCCACCCGCCGTAATCGGCTACTGGCCGCGGGGCTGGACCTGCTCGGCGATCAGCGGCCGAACATCGCGGCGGTCACCGTCCGCGGCGTGTGCCGCCGCGCCGGTCTGGCAGCCCGGTACTTCTACGAGAGCTTCACCGACAAGGACGAATTCGTCTCCTGCGTTTTCGACTGGGTCGTCGCCGAGCTGGCCGCCACCACCCAGGCCGCGGTCGCGGCGGTGCCGGCCGGCGAGCAGACCCGCGCGGGCATGGCCAACATCGTGCGGACCATCACCGACGACGCCCGCGTGGGCCGCCTGCTGTTCAGCATGCAGCTGGCCGATCCGGTGGTGGTGCGCAAACGCGCCGAGTCCAGCGCGCTGTTCGCGATGTTGTCCGGCCAGCATGTCGGCAACGCACTACAGGTGCCGGCAAACGATCGCATCAAGGCCGCCGCGCACTTCGTGGTCGGCGGGGTCGGGCAAACCATCAGCGCCTGGCTGGCCGGTGACGTCCGACTCGAACCCGGTGAGCTAGCCGATCATCTCGCCGCGCTGCTCGACGAGCTTGCCGAGCCAAACCTGTACCGCCTCACCGAAACACGTGCCGAGGCGTAGCGGCCCGTCACACGCTCACACCGGGGCAGACCGTGCGCCAGCCCGTCGTCGCCGTGAGCGAGAAGTCGCTCAGAGTGCTCGAAATGTGCTGCATCAGGCCATCATTCGAGTTGAGACGCCCCGGTTCGTAAGAGAGGAACGAGACGAAGACCTGTCCGCGCGCCCGTCCAGCCAACAACGCCAGCACCCCGTTGGTGCGCTGCATTGTCGCGATGGTAACGCCCGGGTACAAGGACTTCATCGCGAAATAGTCGGCATCCGTGCCGTCTGGCCGGTTGGCCGCCGAGTCGATCGCACCGAGGTTGGACGACACGACAGCGTTTGAACTACCGGTGGCCACGCTGATCAGTCGCCGGAAGACCCGCCTGGGGATCAAGGGGACCAGCGGCAGCAGTGCCCACCGCTCGTCGGGCGAATCCTGGTGGCGCAGCAGCGCTTCCTTGATCGCGGCGCGGATCTCGCGCAGGTCCGGCGCTAGCGCGGGGTCGACCACGATGTCGACATTCGTGACCGCGTTGGCGCGCGTGTCGCCCGGGATACGCTCATTGACCGGCATCCCCACATTTACCGAGCCGTCGGCGACGACGCGTCCCATTCGCTGGGCCAGCCGGGCCGCCAATCCCGCCAGCAGCGCATTGCCGGTCCCCCCAAGGGCGCGAGCGCGGGCGTCCCATTCGTCGGCGTTGATGAAGACCGTCGCCGCGGGGAGCGTGAGGCTTTCGTCCGGTCCGGCTGACGGCACGCGTCGCCTTTCGGAGGGCGGAGCGACGGATCCAGCACCGCGGCGATCGGCCCGGGCCAGTCGAGCCGCCGCGATGACGGCGCGGCCGACATCCGGTGTGTCACGCGTAGTTTGGCGTGCGTCCTCGCCCAGCGCCCGCCAGCGCCGTCGCGATTGCGCGGCGGGCCAACGGATCGCGTCGTCGCGCCCGCAAGCCGCGTCCGCCACCGCCTCGCACAGCCCGACGCCGTCGCTGAGGCAATGGGTGATGACCAGGCTCACCCCCGCTCCGCCGTCGGTGAACGGCAGCACCGCAATGTGCCATCCGGGTCCGCGCTCGGCATCCGGGCGCTGGTTTGCTTGCTCGTCGCACCAGGTGTCGAACTCCGCACGCGGCCGGGGCGTCGCGGCGATTTCGAGGTCCGGCCCCTTGCCGGGCGATACCCAGCGGTGGCGGCCGAACGGCAAGGGGGACCGCTCGATTCGGCGGGCCAGCCGCCCCCTGCCCAGATGGTCATGAAACCGTTTCAGGCCGTCGATGTCGACGCGCCGGTTGTACACCCAGACACATTGCACCAAGCTGGTGGTGCCCGTCGCGCGCTCCCCCAGAAAGAGGGCCTGGTCGGCCAGATCCAGTACGTTGCTCATTTCTAGGCCGCCTCGGTGTCGTCTTCGTCCGCAAGGTCCTCTGCATCCGGATTTCCCTGGGGTGCAACCACACCCGCGTTGGCCGCGACGCTTCTGGCGACCTGCGTGAACGCCTCAATCAATGTCTCGATGTAGCGTCGCACCGACTCATGCGCGACCTCGGTGTCAGGGAAGGAGATGGTTACCGTGGTCTTTTCAGCGTGACGGTTGATCCACATGTTGATGCCGCCGGCGGACAGATTGTCGCCGTAGGTACCGAAATTGGTCTCCCCCCACAATCCCGCGAGGGGTATCTTCCGGAAATCGAGGAAGGACAACATCATCGGCAGACTCGTCGGCAACTTGATGCCCAGCTGTTCCGGTGTCGCCAATTCCAACACCCTCTCAAACGGCACCTCAGCAAGACCTCGCGCGGCTTCGAAAGACTCCTGGGCGGCTTGGGCCGCCTCGCAGAATGAGACTCCCGCGGTCGGCACGGTAACCGGAATCAGGCTGGCAAACCAACCCAGCGTCATCGTTTCGATGCCCGGCATCCGGGTGTCCTTGGCAGTGAAGCCGCGGTAGGTCTCGTTGCCGGTCAATTGGTGTTCGGCCAAAGCTGTGCACGCCAGCACCCCCCCGATGAACCGGGCGCCCGCCGCGCGGCATGCGGCATCGAAAGACTCCGTCTCGCCCGCATCCAACAACTGGACCATCAGGAAATCGCCCGCGCTGCTCGCCCACGTATCACCCAGCGACAGTGGGAAACTCGGCCATGCACCATCGGTGTCGCGCGCGAACGCGATCCAGTCCTTGATTTCAGGGGATGACAGGGTCAGGTCCGCCGCCGCCTCGCGCTGGCGCGCGACGTAGTCGCGATAGCTCCTGACCTCGGCGAGCTCGGGCTGATGCCGATGCGTGCCCTGGGACAATTCCTGATACGTCAGGTGGATGTCGACGAAGATCAGGCCGGCGGACAAACCGTCGATGTGCAGATGGTCGACACTCGCGTAGAACGTGAAATAGTCGGCGTGCTCGACGATACCGAATGTGAAGCAACCCCATTCGAGTGTTTCCGGGGTCGTCGTCAAGACGTGGGTCCGCACTTCCTCGGCGCTCATGCGCCCGAACGACACCGGGATGAGTTCGATATCGGCGGGGTCGTCGATCGCGCGACGCACGATGGAGCCGTCCTCGAATTCAAACCAATTGTGGTAGGTGTCGTGACGGCGGACGTGCGCGTTGATCGTCGCGGACATCGCCGGGAAGTCGCACGCGCCGGGGATGTCCCACGCCACGACCATCAGGCGCGGCAGCTTCCTGTTCATGGCTCTGCTGACGTTGGCAGCCCAAAGATGTTGATTCTGTTGATAACTCGGGCTCATCTCACATCTGCGTGCCGTGCGGGCCGCGTCATGCGCCGCCTGCGTGGGCGTCCACGTGGTAAGCGGACCGTACGGTGGTTGCCATTCTTTGATATTGCCGAGTGCGACCATTTTCTTCAGTCGTTCCTCCCCGTGATGCGGATACTTATTGGGCAGCAAGGGAGCAGCGAAAAGGCGTCGGTCTACGGCCCCCGCGCAGCATGAATCCCATTCGCTGGAACCTTTACGACGTCTTGGCAAGTTGGACTGATGTTGCCGCGCACCTCTGCGCCCCCTGTGTCGCCGAAGTGACGCTAGTGGACATAGGTCACATAAGGGAGAGATTTGTGATCATCGTCACATTGCGCAGTGGCCTCGGGGTGCCCGCACCAGGCACGTGCAAACGGCTAGCGGCCCTTCGCACGCTCACACCGGGCAGACCGTGTGCCAGCCCGTCGTCACCGTGAGCGAGAAGGCGCTCAGCGCCTTGGAAAGGGCTTGTCGCAGTTCCTCATTCGAGTTGTGGCGGCCCAATTCGTAGGCGAGGACCGAGATGAAGACCCGGTTGTGGACCCTTCCCGACAGCAACGCCAGCGCCCCGTTGGTGCGGTGCATCGTCGCGGTGGTCACGCCCGGGTACACCGACTTCATCGCGAAATAGTCGGCGTCCGTGCCGTCCGGCCGATTGACGGCCGGGTCGAGCGCGCCGAGATTGGACGACACCACGGTGGTGGCCCCGCCGGTGACCACGCTGAGCAATCGCCGGAAGACCGGCTTCGGGATCAGGGGAACAAGGGGCAGCAATGCCCACCGCTCGTCGGGCACATCGTGATGGCGAACCAGCGCCTGCTTGATCGCGGCGCGGATCTCGCGCAGGTCCGTGGTGATCGCCGAGGGGCCCAGCGTGACGTCGACGTTCGTGACCGCGTTGGCGCGCGTATCGCCCGGGGCGCGTTCGTTGACGGGCATCCCCACGTTGACTGAGCCGTCGACGGCGACCCGCCCCACCCTCTTTGCGAGATGGGTCGCCAATCCGGCCAGCAGTGCGTTGCTGGTGCCGCCCAAGGCGTTTGCGCGGGCGTCCCATTCGTCGGCGCTGACGAAGATCGTCTCCATCGGCAGGGTGATGCGGTCGTCCGGCGCGGTGGGCGGCGGGGGTCGCTTCCCGCGCGGCGGGGCCGGGGCGGCGGCAGCGGCGGTGCCGTCGCGGCCCTGCCGGAGCATTCGGGCCGCCGCCCCGAGGGCGCGGCCGACATCGCGTGCGTCATGCGCGGTTTGGCGTGCATCCTCGCGCAGGGCCCGCCACCGCCGCCGTGATCCCGCGGCGGGCCAGCGGATCTCGTCGTCACGTCCGGAAGCCGCGTCGCCCAGCGCCTCGCACAGCCCGACACCGTCGGTGAGGCAATGCGTGGTGACCAGGCTCACCACCGCGCCGCCGTCGCCCAGCGGGAGCATCGCCAAATGCCATCCGGGCCCGTGCTCGGCGTCCGGCCGTTTGTCGGCCTGCTCATTCAGCCACGCCTCGATGTCGGCACGCGGCCGCGGGGTCGCGGCGATCTCGAGGGTCGGCACCGCGCGGGACGACACCCAGCGGTGACGGCCGAACGGCAAGGGGGACCGCTCAACCCGCCGAGACAGCCGTCCCCTGCCCAGGTGCCGGTGGAACTCACGCAGCCCGCCGGTGTCGATGCGGCGGTCATATACCCAGACACATTGCAGCAGGCTGGTGGCCCCCGTTGCCCGCTCACCGAGAAAGAGGGTTTGGTCGGCCAGGTCCAGCACGTTGCTCATCGTTACGCCGCTTCGTTGTCGTCTGTGTCCGGCGCCGGCGTGAACGGCTCCTCCGGGTTCGCTTGCGGTGCAACCACAACAGGCTCGCCCGAGGTCGCCCTGGCAACACGCGTGAACACCTGGATCAGGGTCGCGATGTAGTGGAGCACCGACTCCCGCGCGATCGCGTTGTCCGGGAAGGACATCGTCACCGTGGTGTTCGTGGCTTGGCGGTTGATCCACAAGTTCACCCCACCGTGGGAAAGGCTGTCGCCATAGGTGCCGAACTTCGTCTCCGCCCATAGCCCGTTGAGGGGGATCTTGCGGAAATCGAGGAAAGACAACATCATCGGCAGCTGAGTCGGCAGTTTGATGCCCAGTTCATCCGGTGTCGCCAACTCCAACACCCGCTCGACCGGCACATCGGCGAGGCGCTGAGCGTCGTCGAACGACTTCTGCGCCGTCCTGGCCGCCTCGGCGAACGTTTCGCCGGCGGTCGGCACGGTGATCGGAATCAGGCTGGCGAACCAGCCCACGGTCATCGAGTCGACGCCCGGTGTCCGGGTGTCCTTGGCCGTGAATCCGTGGTAGGTCTTTTTGCCGGTCAATTCGTGCTCGGCCAGACCCGTGCAGGCCAGAACTCCCCCGATGAACCGGGCGCCGGCCGCCACGCAGGCGGCGTCGAAAGACTCCGTGTCGGCCGCATCCATCAGCTCGACCGTCAACAGGTCGCCCTTGGTGCTGGCCCACGTGTCGCCAAGGGGCAGCGGGAAACTCGGCCAGTCGCCGTCGGTGTCACGCGCGAACGCGATCCAGTCCTTGATCTCGGGCGACGACAGGGTCAATGTCGCAGCCTTCTCGTGTTGGCGCACAACGTAGTCGCGATGGCTCCGGATCTCCGGCAACACGGCGGGCCGGTGCCCGGTCTGCGCGAGTTCCTGATACACCAGGTGGATGTCGAGGAAGATGAGCGCGGCGGACAAGCCGTCGATGTGCAGGTGGTCGACACTCGCGTAGAACGTGAAATAGTCCGTGTGCTGGACGATTCCGTAAGTGAAGCAGCCCCACTCAAGGGTGTCCGGGGTCGTGGTCAAGACGTGGGTGCGGACTTGATCTTCGGTCATCTGCCCGAGCGCCACGGGAATGAGCTCGATCGCTTCGGGATCGTCGATCACGCGGCGCACGAAGCTGCCGTTGTCGTATTCGAACCAGTTGTGATAGGTGTCCTGACGACGCACGTGTGCGTTCACCGTCGCCGTCATCGCCGGAATGTCGCAGGTGCCGGGGACGTCCCACGCGACGATCATCAGACGGGGTAGCTGCCGGTTCATGACCTTACCTTGGTAGGAGGCCCAGAGGTGTTGATTCTGTTGATAACTCGGAGCTAGATCGCTTCGCTGCGCAGCGCGTGCCGCTTCGCGCGCGGCGGGGGCGGCCATCCACATCGTAACCGGGCCGTGCGGCGGCTGCCATTCGTTGATGTTTCCGAGTGCGACCATTTCTCGAGTCCTTGTGCTTGTGCTTGTGCTGCCGACATTTGTAGTGCGGTCTGGGGGGTAATGGAAGTGCCGTCAGCGCTTGGCTTTTCGCGTTCATCGATTCGATTCGTACTGGAAATTACCCGACGGATTTTCGCCCACGTTGGCTGAACTACCCCGCCGCTAGCACCCCCTATGTCGCTACTGTGGACGCTAGCTGACGCAGGCGAAGATTTCGCGGTTTTACGAAGACTCGCATTCTCCCGCGAGATCGCCGGTGGTGCAGTACTCTTACTTCCCCAACCGGTGGTGACGGCGCTCGGCAGCCTCCGCACGCGACGATTCATCGCCGATTCGGCTCTGTACGCCCGCAACTCGGGATAGAATCGATCGGCCCTCGAGCCTCATCCGCCTCGGGCCAAACCTTCACCGCCTCACGGGAACAGCGGCAGATCCCAGAGCCGCATGCCGGGACGCATCAGCCACAAGCGCATCATGGTCAGCCGCATGATGCGCATGGCGCTGAAGATCATGAAAATCGCCAACGGCACCTCGATCAGCAGCGCGGTGATCACCGACAGCCAAAGGTCCTTGGGCCCGGCGGTCATGAGGTCGAACCACGCGTCGCAGATCAGCAGCACTCCGGTGGTGAACGCGGCAAGCACCAGCAACTGACGGCGCAGATGCCCGAGGACGGCCGTCGCCAGCATGAATCCGACCAGCAGCACATCGAAACCGACCCAGGTGACCGGCCAGTTGTGGGCGACGTAGTTCTCGGGCAGCGTCACGGACAGATACCCCAGCCACGGCACCATTGCCAGGGTGCCGCCGATCATCAAACTCAGCCGGACGCGCCGCACCCGGGCCAGGAACTCCGGGTCGATGACCTCGCCCAGGGGCCGCTCCAGCCGGGAGATGAGGTCCCGCCGCTGCCCGGGGGTCAGTGCCGCGATCTGTGCGTCGGTCAAAATGCCGTCGGTCATCAGTAGCATCCTCCGGCTCGCTCGGAGCGGCGCAATCAGCGACCGGCGCCCACCGGGGGCCGGCGGTCCGCCGCGGTCTTGGGCACGGCCTGGGCGTCACCGCTGTCGAATTCCTTCACCCAACAGGCGAACTCAAGGGTAATGCCATCGGGGTCCTGGAAGTAGAACGAGCGCACGTAGACGCCGGGATGCACCGTCGCGGAGACCTGCATGGGGCTTTCGTCATGGTTGAGCACCGGGCCGACCCGGACCCCTTTGTCCTTGAGTCGCCGGCGGTAGGTGTCGAACTTCTCGGCCGGCACGTGGAAGGCCAGGTGGTTCATCGTGCTCACCGCGCTGGTGATGTCGCCGATGCCCGGGATGGCACCCGGCGACGAGATGCCCGGCACCCGGTCGGGGGCATCGGCGAACCAGAAGAAGGCGACGCAGTCGCCGTTGCCGGCATCGAAGAAGAAGTGCTGGCCCGCCCCGCCGGGCAGATCGAGCGATTTGATCAGCGGCATGCCGAGGATATTGCTGTAGAAATCCACGGTTTTGGCCATGTCCGAGCACACCAGTGCGACATGGTTGATCCCACCGAGCTCGAATTCCGCGTTGGTGTTGTGCGGCTTGATCATCGCGTGGCTCCCCTCGGTTCCCGGCTCGACGAGCCTGGCCAAGATCCGAATCTGAATCTAACATCAGATTTAGTTTTGGCCCAGGGAGGTGCATAGGTGTCGACCGCGGCATCCCCTACTGAGCGGCGCGGTCCGCCCGCGGAGCTGCCCACGCATCGCGGCAGGCGGACGCAGGCCGCGATCGATACGGCCGCCCGGGCGGTCATCGCACGCAAGGGCGTCCTGGCCACCACCATCGCCGACATCGCCGCGGAGGCGGGCCGCTCGGCGGGATCCTTTTACAACTACTACGACTCGAAAGAGGCAATGGTGCGCCAATGGGCGCTGCGCTTCCGCGACGAGGCCAACCAGCGCGCCCTCTCGGTGACCCAACACGGTTTGACCGATCGTGAGCGCGCGTACTGGGCGGCCGCCGCACACTGGCATACCTATCGCAGCAGGCTCGCCGAGGTGATCAGCGTGTCACAGCTGGCGATGGTCAATGACGACTTCGCTCAGTACTGGGCCGAAATTTGCTCGATACCAATATCTTTCATCGCCGAATCGGTCCGCCGCGCACAAGCCGAGGGCCATTGCCCCCACGACGACCCGCAGTTGGTCGCCGAGGCGATCGTGGCGATGTTCAACCAGTTCTGCTACATCCAGCTCGGTTCGGCGCGCTCCGGGGAACCCGACGACCAGGCCTGCATCCAAACCTTGGCCAACATTTATCACCGGGCCATCTATGCGGGTGCGGAGGACCGCTGAAGTGACTCGTCGCACCGGTGCCGGAGTTATCCGTGAGTTCGTCGGACTGCCGTCGCCCACCGCTGGGCGCGCGGGCGCCGGCGGGCACCCCTGCCAGGGGCTGTATCACCGGGGGGTGGGACGCAGACCCAAGGTGGCGATGATCGCCACGCACTACCAGATCGACTTCTCCGAACACTATCTCGCCAACTACATGGCTACCCGCGGCATCGGATTTCTCGGCTGGAACACTCGGTTTCGCGGCTTCGAAAGCAGCTTTCTGCTCGACCACGCGCTGGTGGACATCGGCGTCGGGGTGCGCTGGCTGCGCGAGGCCCAGGGAGTGGATACCGTTGTGCTGCTGGGTAACTCGGGCGGTGGCTCGTTGATGGCCGCCTACCAGTCTCAGGCCGTCGAGCCGAACGTGACTCCGCTGGACGGCATGCGCCCGGCGGCCGGGGTGACCGAGTTGCCGCCCGCCGACGGCTATGTGGCCACCGCCGCCCATCCCGGGCGGCCGGAGGTGCTCACCGCCTGGATGGACGCCGCCGTCGTCGACGAGAACGATCCCGTTGCCAGCGACGCCGACCTCGACCTGTTCAACGAGCGCAACGGCCCGCCGTATGCGCCCGAGTTCCTCGCCCGGTACCGCGGCGCGCAGACCGCGCGCAACCACGCCATCACCGACTGGGCCGAAAAGGAGCTCAAACGTGTTCGCGCGGCGGGGTTTTCCGATCGCCCGTTCAGTGTGATGCGAACCTGGGCCGATCCCCGCATGGTCGATGCCGGCATCGAGCCGACCAAACGGCAGCCCAACATGTGCTACGCGGGCGTCCCGGCCAAGGCGAATCGCTCGGCCCACGGCATCGCGGCGGCCTGCACGCTGCGCAACTGGCTGAGCATGTGGAGTCTGCGGACAGCGCAAACCCGGGCCGAACCGCACCTGGCCCGGGTCAGATGTCCCGCGCTGGTGATCAACGCCGACGCCGACACCGGCGTGTTTCCCTCTGACGCGCAACGCATCTTCGACGCCCTCGCCGGCACGGACAAAACCGCGGCCTCGGTGGACACCGATCACTACTTCACCACCCCGGGGGCCCGCGGCGAGCAGGCCGACATCATCACCGGATGGATCAGCAAGCGGTGGGGCTAGCCGATGGTGGCGACCCGCCGCACCCGGCTTCGCCGCGCTTGCGATCGCCACGAACCCATGGCGGCGACCAACCGACTGGTTGTTAGCTTGGAAGGTACCTGGCCGACACGGCGTCCTGCAGCAACGGAAGGCGACCAATGCCGATCGCGATAAATCCCGAGCATCAAGAACTGGCCGACTCGGTGCGGTCGCTGGTGGCGCGCATCGCGCCGTCCGAGACGCTGCACGCGTGGATGGAGACATCCCCGGAAAACACGGAAAACCCTCCGCCGTATTGGCAGGCCGCGGCCGAGCAGGGCCTGCAGGGCGTTCATCTGGCCGAATCCGTCGGAGGGCAGGGCTTCGGCATCCTCGAGTTGGCCATCGTGCTGGCGGAATTCGGTTACGGGGCGGTGCCGGGCCCCTTCGTGCCGTCCGCGATCGCCAGCGCCCTGATCTCCGCGCACGACCCGGACGCGAAGGTGCTCGCCGAGCTGGCGTCCGGCGCCGAGATCGCCGCCTACGGCCTGAATTGCTGCGCGCTGACCGCCACCCGGCAGGGCAATTCGCTGGTGATCCGCGGCGAACTCCGCGCGGTCCCCGCCGCGGCGCAAGCCTCGCTGCTGGTGCTCCCCGTCGCGATCGACAGCGGCGAGGCGTGGGTGGTGCTGCGCGCCGACCAGCTCGAGATTGAGCCGGTGAAAAGCCTGGACCCGTTGCGTCCCATCGCCGACGTGCGCGCCAACGCCGTCGAGGTCGGCGACGACGTCGTGTTGACGAACCTGAGCATGGGCACCGCGCACGCGTTGATGACGACGCTGCTGTCCGCCGAAGCCATCGGCGTGGCGCGCTGGGCGACCGACACCGCGTCGCACTACGCCAAGATCCGCGAGCAGTTCGGCAGGCCGATCGGCCAATTCCAGGCCATCAAACACAAGTGTGCCGAGATGATCGCCGACACCGAGCGGGCCACCGCGGCGGTGTGGGATGCCGCCCGCGCGATCGATGAGGCCAGCGAAAACCATTGGGACACCGTCGGTTCCCACGTCGAGTTTGCCGCCGCCGTGGCCGCGACACTGGCGCCGGCGGCCGCCCAACGGTGCGCGCAGGATTGCATCCAGGTGCACGGCGGGATCGGCTTCACCTGGGAGCACGACACGAACGTGTACTACCGCCGGGCGCTGATGCTGGCCGCCTCCTTCGGCCGTAGCTCGGACTATCCGCAGAAGGTGGTCGACACCGCGACGAGCACCGGGATACGCGCGGTCGACATCGACCTCGACCCCGACACCGAGAAGTTGCGGGCGGAGATCCGGGCCGAGGTGTCGGCGCTCAAGGAGATCGAGCGCGAGCAGCGCAAGGTCGCGATCGCCGAGGGCGGCTGGGTGCTGCCGTATCTACCCAAGCCGTGGGGCCGGGCCGCCGGGCCGGTGGAGCAGATCATCATCGCCCAGGAATTCGCCTCCGGGCGGGTCAAGCGGCCACAGACCGGCATCGCCACCTGGATCGTCCCGTCGATCGTGGCGTTTGGCACCGAAGACCAAAAGCAACGGTTCCTGCCGCCGACCTTCCGCGGCGAGATGCTGTGGTGTCAGCTGTTTTCCGAACCGGGCGCCGGATCGGATTTGGCCGGCCTGACCACGAAGGCCACCCGGACCGACGGCGGCTGGCGCATCACCGGGCAGAAGATCTGGACCACCGCCGCGCAGTTCGCGCGGTGGGGTGCGCTGCTCGCGCGGACGGACCCCAACGCACCGAAACACAATGGCATCACCTACTTCCTGTTGGACATGCGCAGTGAAGGCGTCGATGTGAAGCCGCTGCGCGAGCTCACGGGCAACGCGCTGTTCAACACCGTCTACATCGACGACGTGTTCGTGCCCGACGAGTGCGTGCTCGGTGAGGTGAACCGGGGCTGGGAGGTCAGCCGCAACACCCTCACCGCGGAGCGGGTGTCGATCGGCAGCAGTGAGGCGAACTTCCTGGCCACGCTGTCGCAGTTTGTCGACTTCGTTCGTGACGGCCAGTTCGACCAGGTCGCGCAGCATCGCGCCGGCCAGTTGATCGCCGAGGGTCATGCGGCCAAGGTGCTGAATCTGCGCTCCACGCTGCTGACGCTGGCCGGCGGGGACGCGATGCCGTCGGCGGCGGTCTCCAAGCTGCTGTCGATGCGGACCGGCCAGGGTTACGCCGAATTCGCGGTCTCCTCGTTCGGTACCGACGCCGCGATCGGCGACACCGACCAACTGCCCGGCAAGTGGGGTGAGTACCTGCTGGCCAGCCGCGCGACCACCATCTACGGCGGCACGTCCGAAGTGCAGCTGAACATCATCGCCGAACGGTTGTTGGGGCTGCCTCGCGATCCCTAGGCCGGACGCAAAAAAGGCCATGCCGACCTGACTGACGTCAGGCCGGCATGGTTCCCCCCATACGCGGGCCGCCCATCCCGAGGGTTGGCGTGTCGGCGATGGCCGGCTACCGCGCGGAGATGGTGATCACCACCACCAGTTCACCCAGTGCTGGGGGTGGCCCCAATAGCCACTACCCTGATCCCAGCCACCGTGGCCCCAGTTGCCGTTCCCCCAGTTACCGTTTCCCCAGCCGCCATGTCCCCGACCATCATTGCCACCCCATCCGTGGCCGCCGGGGCGGTCCGGAATGAAGCCCGGTCCGCTGTGCGGTCCGGTGCTGGCGAAACTTGTGGAGGGACCCGGAACGGGGGCGGCCTGAGCCACGGGGGCGCCGCCGAACAGCAGCGCGCCCGCCACGGCTCCGGCACCCACAACAGCTGCGGCCGCGCCGCGTAGCGATAGGGACGAGATCATCGTGGGCACTCCTTCCAAAGACCTGATATCGATGCTTAAAACGCTAGCCGGACATTTCTCAGCAAACAAGCGAATCTGGTGTATCTACGATGTGAATTGCACAACAATGATGCGAAAAAGTGCGTTATATTTGACGCGTCACTAATGCGTATTTCCGCAATTCATTTATCCGCAAATACTGACAACGGCGGGCTAAAAGGCCATATCAACACAGCTCAAAGCTAGTTTGCTGATGTACTGGCACGGGTTGACGTATTTACTGATATCCAGATCTCCGCATTAGCGGATCGACTGACTTCTTGCCGAATGACGGACGGCGGATTACCGTCGGACATCATGCTACCCGGCGTTCGATTGTTAAGCAGCTACCCTCGATAATTTGCTCTTCCACCTGCGCCCGGAGGCGCCTTTCCACGGCGCAACCACGCGTGAATCCGTCAGCGCTCCCCACCCGGGCCACCCGCGGCCCGGCGGCGCGACTTAGCGTGGCGTCGGTGAGAGAATCAGTATTGACACACACAGGCGACGAGCGCTGATTTACTGATTCGCACTCACGGAGGAAGACACCGAAGTGAACTTCAAGCCCAACCACAACGGACCCAGCGCCGGATCCTTTCGCGCCCCCGCCTCGGCCACCGGCCCCTCCGGAGACGCCGCGCCGACCGAGCGCCTCAGCCTCGGGCAGCCGCGCGGCCAGCGGATCGCCAGCCAGCCGTCGGCCAGCCAGGCGGGGCGCACCCAGCGGACCCGCCGGACCGTCGACCTCGCGGCGGCCACCCACCGGGCCCTCGACATCTGGCAGCGCGAAGCCGCCGACCGGCTGGGCGTCGCCCGGGTGACCGGGCAAGAGGTGCTCACCGCGCTGATCGACCAGCTCCTGGTCGACCCGAAGCTCACGGCCCAGATCACCCGGGCCATCGAAGACCGCCGCTGAGGGTGCGCGAGCAGACGCTCGCGCCGCTAAATCTCCATTTCGCGCAGCTCGCGCTTGAGGATCTTGCCGGTCGGGTTGCGCGGCAGCTCGTCGAGGAAGACGACCTCACGCGGCACCTTGTAGCGGGCCAGGTGATCGCGCACGTAGTGCTTGACGGTGTCCTCGTCGAGGTCGGCGCCGCCCTTCTTGACCACGAAGGCACGCAGGCGGTGCCCCCACTCCTTGTCTTCGACACCAATCGCGGTGGCCTCGACGACCTCGGGGTGCCCGCTGATCAGATCCTCGACTTCGGCGGGGAAGACGTTCTCGCCGCCGGAGACGATCATTTCGTCGTCGCGGCCGCTCACGTACAGCAGCCCGTGCTCGTCGAAATACCCGACGTCTCCCGAGGACAACAGGCCATCGATGACCTGCTTGTTCCCGCCCCCGGTGTAGCCCGCGAACGGGAAGGTGTTGCCGACGAAGATCCGGCCGACCTCCCCCTGGGGCAATTCGGTGCCGTTGTCGTCGAAGATCTTGACCTTCACGCCCTTGACGACCGGGCCAACCGTCGCCGCGTTGCGCTCCAGGTCCTTGGGGCCGGCGATGGTGGCGAAGGCGATCTCGGTCGAGCCGTACATGTTGTAGATGACCGGCCCGATGTCCTTGAGCGCGCGGGCGGCCAGCTCCGCACCCAGTTGCGAGCCCGACACGAACACGATCCGCAGGCTGGACAGGTCGGGCTTTTTGTCCATCTTCTCGATGGTGTCGATGAGGCGCGACAGCATGACCGGCACCACCACCATGGCGGTCGGCTTGTACTTCTCGACGTCTTCCAACACCAGCGGCGGCTTGAACTTGCGCCGCAACACCAGCGTTGAGCCCAGGAACATCGCGATCGTCGCGTGCAGATACCCCAGGGCGTGGAACATCGGCGACGGCAGCGACGTCACCTCACCGGCCTTGAACGGGACGTGGGACAGGATGCCGCCGACGGGCGCCAATGTCGGCGGCGTGCTGCGGTTCGCGCCCTTCGGGGTGCCCGTGGTTCCGCTGGTCAGAATGATGACCGAGGCGTGCTTGCCCGCCTTGGGGGCCGGCTCCTTGCTGCTGCGCCCGATCAGGTCGGCCAGCGTCTCGTCGGTGCTGCCGGACGGCTCGTCGTCCGGGCCTTTGTCGGGGTTGGTGCCCAGCGCGCGCAGTTTGCCCAGCGGCGGATCGGCTTTGCTGACCGCCGTGGTGTACTCGTCGTCGTAGATGATCACCTTGGCGCCCTCGCGCTCGGAGACCTCTTTGATCTGCGGCCCGGAGAACTCGCTGTTGAGCAGGATGATGCGGGCGCCCACCCGGGCCACACCGTAGTTGGCGACCAGGAACCAGCGGTGGTTGCGCGCCAGGATGGCGACGCCGTCCCCGGCCCTGACGCCCTTGTCGATCAGGCCGTTGGCCACCGCGTGCGCGGCCTTGTCGAGCTCCGCGTAGCTGAATTCGCCGTCCTCGTCGATGCACGCCGCGCGGTCAGGATGGCGCCTCGCATTCAGCGACGGCAGCATGCCGAACTCACCCCACTTGTAGATGTCGGCGGCCATCGCGGCGTAGTTCTGCGGTGGCTCCAGCCGGAAAGCACCCGACTCGATGATCCGGCGCAGGTAGTGCAGTTCAGCCGAGCCGCGTTCGACGTATTGCTGAACTTTCGCCACGGCTTTGGAGGCCTGGCCGGGCAGGCCAAGGAGGTTAGGCATGGAATCCACCATATGTGACGCCCGTCTCAGCTCGGCCAGAAATTCTGGCGAATTAACATGAACCACATGACCCGTCCGGTTTCGCTGGAGGTGGCCGAGCGCCGGGTCGTCATCACCCATCCGGACAAAGTCGTGTTCCCCCGCACGAGCGGCCACAAAACCTCGGGCCCCTACACCAAACTCGACCTGGTCCGCTATTACCTGTCCGTGGCCGACGGCGCCCTGCGCGGTGTGGCCGGGCGCCCGATGATCCTGAAGCGTTTCGTCAAGGGCATCTCGGAAGAGGCGGTGTTCCAGAAACGCGCGCCGGCGAAACGGCCGGAGTGGGTCGATGTCGCCGAACTCCGTTACGCACGAGGCACTTCCGCGGCGGAGGCCGTCATCCACGACGCCGCGGGGCTGGCGTGGGCGATCAACCTGGGGTGCGTCGACCTGAATCCGCACCCGGTGCTGGCCGACGACCTCGATCACCCCGACGAACTGCGGGTCGACTTGGATCCGATGCCCGGGGTCAGCTGGCAGCGCATCGTGGACGTCGCGCTGGTGGCCCGCGAGGTGCTCGAGGACTACGGCCTGACCGCATGGCCGAAGACGTCCGGTTCGCGCGGCTTTCACATCTACGCCCGCATCGCCCGGCGCTGGGAGTTTCGCCAGGTGCGGCTGGCCGCGCAGACCGTCGCCCGGGAGGTTGAGCGGCGCGTGCCCGACGCGGCGACCAGCCGCTGGTGGAAGGAAGAACGCGAGGGGGTGTTCGTCGACTTCAACCAGAACGCGAAGGACCGCACGGTCGCGTCGGCCTACTCGGTGCGGGCGACCCCCGACGCCCGGGTCTCGACACCGCTGCACTGGGACGAGGTCGCCGAGTGCCGGCCCGAGGCGTTCACCATCGAAACCGTGCCCGGCCGGTTCGCCGAAGCGGGTGACCCCTGGGCGGGAATGGACTCCTCCAACGCAGCGGTGGTTGGCTCACTCGATCGGCTGCTGGTGCTGGCCGAAGAAATGGGGCCTCCCGAACGCGCACCGAAGGGATCGGGCAAACGGCCCGACGGCCGGCGCCAATCCACGATGCCGCTGATCGAGATCGCCCGCACCAAGACCAAGGACGAGGCGATGACGGCGCTGGACACCTGGCGCGACCGTTACCCGGCGGTGGCCGGCCGGCTGCAGCCGGCCGACGTTCTCGTCGACGGCATGCGCGGGCCCAGCTCGATCTGGTACCGGATCCGGATCAACCTGCAGCATGTTCCGGAAGACCAGCGGCCACCGCAGGAAGAGCTGATCGCCGACTACAGCCCTTGGAGCAAAGAGGGGGAAAAGGAGGGGCAACAGGACGGGCAAGGCGATGGCGGACGGCAGCGGCCGCCTAATTAGATCCCCACCCGCGTTATCGCGTTGTGCTTGCGCAGGTAGCAGCACCAGGTGACGCCCAGCAGCGCGAGGAAGAACGCGATGTAGAACCGCAGCGCCGGTTCGATGCTGCCGAACTCCGACTTCGACCAGGCGTAGGCCAGCGGCACGATGAAGCCGCCGAACGCGCCCACCGCCGAGATGACGCCCAGCGCGCCGGCGGCCTGGCGGCGCATCTGCACCATGGTGTCGGGATCGCCGCCGGCCAGCTCGCCTTTGATCTTGAAGATCCGCGAAATCATCCGGTAGGTCGAACCATTGCCGACGCCGGTGGCGACGAACAAGAACATGAAACTGGCGAAGAACATCGGCAGGTTGACCGCCCGCACGGACCACAGCGCCGCCGCCGCGCCGACGGCGAGCAGCGCGAAGCTGAAGGCGGTGACGCGCGCCCCGCCGATCCGGTCGGCCAGCTTGCCGCCGAGGGGCCGGATCACCGATCCGATGCCGGCGCCGAGGAAGGCCCAGGTCAGCGCGATATCACCGCGGCCGAACACCGTCTTGAGCAGGGTCGGGAAGGCGGCCGAGTAGCCGATGAAGGATCCGAACGTGCCGATATACAGCAGTGACATGACCCAGGTGTCGGGATGGCGCAGCGACTGCCACACCGGCTTCACGTCGGCCTTCGCTTCGGTCAGGTTGTTCATGAACAGGAACGCGCAGACCGCGGCCACGACGGCCAGCGGCACGTAGAACAGTCCGGCGCGCGACAGGGCCACCCCGCCGCCGGCGACGACGATGGGCGGAATGATCTTCTGCACGACGGCGACGCCGACGTTGCCGCCGGCGGCGTTCAGGCCCAGCGCCCAGCCCTTGTCCTGCTCCGGGTAGAAGAAGGAAATGTTGGCCATCGACGAGGCGAAGTTGCCGCCGCCGAAGCCGGCGGTTGCGGCGATCACGACCAGGATCGCGAATGGGGTGCCGGGATGGCTCACCGCCCACGCCAACAGCAGGCACGGGATCAGCAGCAGCGCCGCGGAGACGGTCGTCCAGTTGCGGCCGCCGAGAATCGGGACCGCAAACGTGTACGGCAACCTCAGGAAGGCGCCGACACCGCTGGGGACGGCGACCAGGAACAGGGCCTGGCTGGCGGTCAGCGCCCACCCGGAGGTGCCGGGCGGGCTGGGATGTCCATGACCGCCGGCCGCCGTCATCTGCACCACCACGATGCTCCACAACATCCACACGCTGAACCCGACGTGCTCGGCAAAGATCGAGAAGATCAAATTCCGGCGCGCGATCGCCTTGCCGGTCGTCTCCCAGAACTCGGGGTCTTCGGGCCGCCAGTCGTCGATCCAGTGCCGTCCCGCATGATGCTGGCGCGTCGGCGCGGGCTGCACTGCCGGGCTGATGGTCGTGGTCATCTGATGGGACTCCCTTGTGAATTGAGTGCGGAAAGTGAACGAGACGCGGGCATGACCACTTGACGCTAAAGACGCACTGTTACCGGTCCTGGTGTGCACAGTTACGTGGGCGATACGCAGAAATCGCAACGGCCCGCCCCGGTTTGTCAGAACTCTGCAACGCGAGTCCATCGCGAGGTCGCGGCGCGGGCGCCGATGCGGGACCTCAGCAGCGCGGCGATACATCTGCGCGGGCGGAACGCGATACTCTCACGCGATGCGACAGGGATGGAATCGACGCGGATTCTTGCAGCTCGCAGGGGCTTCCGGCGTCGCCGCGATCGCCGGGTTCACGGCTCTTTCGGCGGGCTGCTCTTCACGCCGACCCCCGGGAGGCGGCGGGCCCGGATCGGTGACCATCACCCACCTGTTCGGTCAGACCGTCATCAAGGAACCCCCCAAGCGCGTCGTCAGCGCCGGCTATACCGAGCAGGACGACCTGCTCGCCGTCGGTGTGGTGCCGGTCGCGGTGACCAACTGGTTCGGTGACCAGCCGTTCGGGGTCTGGCCGTGGGCCGCGCCCAAGCTCGGCGGGGCGCAGCCGGTGGTGTTGAGCCTGGACGGCGGCATCCCGGTCGACCAGATCGCGGGTCTGAAGCCCGACCTGATCGTGGCCGTCAATGCCGGCCTGGACGCCGACACCTATCAGAAACTGTCCGCGATCGCCCCGACCGTCGCGCAATCCGGCGGGGACGCCTTCTTCGAGCCGTGGAAAGAGCAGGCCACCGCCGTCGGCCAGGCGGTGTTCCAGGCAGATCAGATGACGTCGTTGATCGACGGTGTCGACCAGAAGTTCACCGACGTCGGCAAGAAGTATCCACAGTGGACCGGCAAGAAGGCGCTGCTGATGCACGGCGCGCTGTGGCATGGCACCGTCGTCGCCACCATGGCGGGCTGGCGCACGGACTTCCTTAATCAGATGGGGCTGGTCATCTCCGACGGCATCAAGCCGTTCGGCACCGATCAGCGGGCCGTCATTCCCCGCGATCACATCAAGTCGGTGCTCGACTCGGCCGACGTGGTGATCTGGACGACCCGGAACCCCGACGATCAGAAGGCGCTGCTGGCCGACCCCGAGGTGGCGGGGTCGCTGACCACCGCGCAGAACCGCCACATCTTCACCACCAAGGAACAGGCCGGCGCGATCGCCTTCGCGTCACCGCTGAGCTACCCGCTGATCGCGGACCAATTGCCCCCGCTGATCACCAAAATCCTGGGCTAGCCACCCTGGCGCGTACCGCCTGTTTGAGCGTTTGCTAAGGCAGCTCTGGCAGTGTTCGAAATTCCCACCGCCGCCCCTCGCACGAGCCCCGATCCCGGGGTTACCGTCGAGTAATGAGCGTGACGGACCTTAGCGGCGACCTGGCCCACGACCTGCCGACAGAGCTGGCCGGTAATACCGTCATGGACTACGGCGATCGAGCGCTGATGGTGCAATGTGGCAGTACCGCAGAGGTATTGGCGTGGGTGGACGCGTTGTGCTCCGAGCCGATGCCGGGAGTGGTCGACCTGGTGCCGGCGGCCCGCACGGTGCTGGTCAAGCTGGACGACCCCCGCCGTCAAGGGGTCATCCGTCGGCGGCTGCGCAAGATGCGCGTCACCGCCACGCAGCCGGCCCCGTCGGAGCGCCGCGCGGACGTGGTGATCGACATCGTCTACGACGGCCCCGACCTCGACGAGGTCGCCGGCCACACCGGGTTGACCGTCCCGCAGGTGATCGAAGCCCACACCGCCACCCTGTGGCAGATCGGATTCAGCGGATTCGCGCCCGGCTTCGCGTATCTGGTCGACGGCGACCCGCGCCTGCGGGTGCCGCGCCGCCCCGAGCCGCGGACCTCCGTGCCGGCCGGTTCCGTTGCCCTCGCCGGTGAATTCAGCGCGGTCTATCCGCGCCGCTCCCCCGGTGGTTGGCAACTCATCGGCCACACCGACGCGGTCCTGTGGGATCTGCAGCGACCCGACCCGGCGCTGCTGACGCAGGGCATGTGGGTTCAGTTCAGGGCCGTCTAGCCCGTGGCGATCGCGACCGCGGCGCCCCCGCAAAGGAGATAACCGTGGCAATCCTGGAGATCCTCCGCACCGGGCCGCTCGCCGTCGTCCAAGATCTCGGGCGGCCGGGACTGGCCCACCTCGGCGTGAGCCGGTCCGGAGCTGCCGACCGGCGCGCGCACACGCTGGCCAACCGGCTCGTGGCCAACCCCGACGACCGCGCCACCGTGGAGGTGACGTTCGGCGGTTTCTCCGCCAGGGTCCGGGGCGGCGACGTCGACATCGCGGTGACGGGCGCCGACACCGATCCGACCGTCGACGGAATCAAGTTCGGCACCAACAGCATTCAGCACGTGCGCGACGGCCAGGTGATCTCCTTGGGCGCCCCGTGCGCGGGGCTGCGGAGCTACCTCGCGGTCCGCGGCGGCATCTGTGTGGAGCCGGTGCTGGGCTCGCGCAGCTACGACGTGATGTCGGCCATCGGGCCGTCGCCACTGCAGACCGGAGATCGGCTCCCGATCGGCGAACACACCGAGGACTACCCCGAACTGGACCAGGCGCCGGTGGCGGCCATCACCGACACCGTCGTCGAGCTGTCCGTGGTGCCCGGGCCGCGCGACGATTGGTTCGTGGACCCCGACGCATTGGTGCGCACCGATTGGGTGGCATCCGATCGCAGCGACCGGGTGGGGATGCGATTGATCGGCCGCCCCCTGCAGTGCCGCCACCCGGACCGGCAGCTCCCCAGCGAGGGTGCCACTCGCGGTGCAATCCAGGTGCCGCCCAACGGTTTACCGGTGATCCTCGGTCCAGACCACCCCGTCACCGGCGGCTATCCGGTGGTGGGCGTGGTGGTCGACGAGGACGTCGACAGGGTCGCCCAGATACGGCCCGGTCAGTCGGTGCGGCTGCACTGGGCTCGACCACGGACTCCCGTCGGCGCCCAGTCCGGCGGCGCCGCCGCGAGTTGGCCGTTCGCCTAACGCAATTCCGCCGGGTCTCGCCGAGGATGGTTTCCGGCGTCATCGGCGATCAACTGTAGGACACCTCACCTCGACCCGCGCACCCGCGTGAGATCACTTGGCGGCGGTCGATATTCGGGTACCGATGATCGGTGCTCGCGCGGCCGGATCGTCCATCAGGGACTTACCAGATAACTGGTAATCAACTAACAGCCGATATCGGCCGGTTCCGGTTGACCCACCCGCGTCCTAGATGTGAGCATCGGAACATACGGCGGGGCATGCCCCTTCACGCGGGGCGCCCGGGCGTCGCCGGCCAGACCCCGAACTGCTTCTGAGGAGAGGGATCGGTATGCACGCGCGCGCCACGTCCATATATCAACGTGCCCAAGTGGTTTCGCCGCGTCGCAACCACCACATCGCGGACTGGAATCCGGAAGACACGGCGGCCTGGGAGGGCGGCAACAAAAGGATCGCCCGGCGCAATCTGCTCGGCACCATCGCCGGTGACCACGTGGCCTTCTCGATCTGGACGCTGTGGCCCGTCATGGCGCTGTTCATGCCGGGGGCCGTCTACGGTTTCTCCGCCGGCGACAAGCTGTTGCTGGGCGCGGTGGCCACCCTGGTCGGTGGTTGCGCCCGGATCCCCTACACGTTGGGCATCGCCGCCTTCGGCGGTCGCAACTGGACGACGTTCTCGGCCTTCGTGTTACTGATCCCGACGGCAGGCACGATCGTGCTGCTGGCCAATCCCGGTCTGCCACTGTGGCTCTTCGTGCTCTGCGCCGCCCTGAGTGGGCTGGGCGGCGGCAACTACGCAGCGTCCCTGGCCAACGTCAACGCCTTCTACCCGCAGCGGCTCAAGGGCGCCGCGCTGGCCATGAACGCCGGCATCGCCAACCTCGGGGTCGCGGTGATCCAGCTGGTCGGCCTGCTGGTGCTGGCCACCGCCGGGCATGAGGCGCCGTACTGGGTGTGCGCGATCTACCTCGTGTTCCTGGTCGTCGTGGGCATCACGGCCGCGTTGTTCATGGACAACATCAACCACGGCACCCAACTGAGCACCCTGCGCTCGATCCTGTTCGAGCGCGACACCCACGTGATCTCGCTGCTCTACATCGCCACCTTCGGCTCCTGGATCGGCTTCTCCTTCGCCTTCGGGCAGGTGATGCAGGTCCATTTCCTGGACAGCGGGGAAGGCGCCAAGCACGCGGCGTTGCACGCCGCGCAGGTGGCCTTCGTCGGCCCCCTGCTGGGCTCGGTGGCGCGCATCTATGGTGGCCGGCTGGCCGACCGCGTCGGCGGCAGCCGCGTCACGCTGGGCGTCCTCGCCGGGATGACCCTGGGGGCCGCACTGCTGGTCACGATCAGCACCCTTGATGACCATCACGCCGCGGCCCGCCCCGTCAGCATGATCGGCTGCGTCACCGGCTTCATGGTGCTGTTCGTCCTGTCCGGCATGGGAAACGGGTCGGTATTCAAGTTGATCCCGTCGGTCTACGAGGCGCGCAGCCGCGGGCTGGACGCGAGCGAGGACGAACGTCGTCATTGGGCGCGCGCGAAGTCGGGATCGCTGATCGGCATCTGCTCCGCGATCGGCGCATTCGGCGGCGTGGGCATCAACCTGGCGCTGCGGCAGTCCTACCTGAGTACCGGCACCGAGACGTCGGCGTACTGGGTGTTTCTGGCTTCCTACGTCGGTGCGGCGATCACGACCTGGCTGGTCTACGTCCGGCGTCCAGTCACAGCCCCGGGCCTGTCCGATGCACGGCCGGAAGCCGAGGCCGCGCATGTGTGAGCGGACTCGCAACACGGGCAATGCCGCAGCAATTGCTCGGTAACGCAACCGAAACGTCGCAGGCATACACAGTTCTTATGGCCCCCCAACTGGCCTCACCAGACTCCGCGCCGCTGACCGGCTACCGGATCGCCGTGACGTCGGCGAACCGGGCCGAAGAGCTGTGCGCGTTGCTGCGCCGCAACGGCGCGGCGGTCTCCAGTGCCGCGGCCATCGACCTCATCGCGCTGCCCGAAGACGAACAACTGCACGACCATACCGAAGCGGTGATCGCCCGGCCTCCCGATATCCTGGTGGCGCACACCGGTATCGGCTTTCGCGGCTGGGTCGCCGCGGCCGACGGGTGGGGCCTGGCCACCCAACTGCTGGCGTCGCTCGCCAAAGCGCGGATCGTGGCCCGCGGCCCGAAGGCGACCGGCGCGTTGCGCGCCGCCGGACTGCACGAGGAGTGGTCCCCCAAATCCGAATCGTCGCGCGAAGTCCTGCGATACCTGCTCGAATCGAATGTCGCCGGCAAACGGATCGCCGTCCAGCTCCACGGTGCGGCCGACGGTTGGGACCCATTCCCGGAGTTCCTCAACGCATTGCGGACCGCGGGCGCGCAGGTACTGCCCCTCCACGTATACCGCTGGAAGCCAACGCCGGCCGGCGGTGACTTCGACCAACTCGTCACCTCGGTCGCCCGGCGACTGTTCGACGCGGTGACCTTCACCTCGGCACCCGCTGGTGCGGCGCTGCTGGAGCGCGCCCGCGAATTAGGCGTTGAAGACCAACTGCTGCAAGCACTTCGCAGCGACGTGCACGCGATGTGCGTGGGCCCGGTTACCGCGCAACCCTTGATCCGTGCCGGGGTCCCCACGTCATCGCCCGAGCGAATGCGATTGGGGGCGTTGGCCCGTCACATCGCCCAGGAGCTTCCGTCGCTGCGGTCGTGCACCATCCGCGCGGCCGGTCACGAGATGGAGATCCGCGGGACCTGTGTCCTGGTCGACGGTTCGGCGAGGTCCCTGTCGGGATCGGGAATGGCGACGCTGCGGGCGCTGGCTGAGCGACCCGGCGATGTCGTCGCCCGCAACGACTTGTTGCGGGTGCTCCCCGGCAACAGCAACGACCCACACGCCGTCGACACAGCCGTGCTACGGCTGCGAACGGCGCTGGGCGACAAGAACATCGTCGCCACGGTGGTCAAGCGTGGCTACCGGCTCGCGATCGACCATCCGGATGAATCCCCATGGCGCTGATCCTGGTAGCGCACGGCACCCGCAGACCCGATGGCGTGACGATGATCGAAGGCCTGGCGGCACAGGTGAGTACGCTCATCGGCCACACGGTCGACGTCGCGTTCGTGGACGTGGTGGGGCCCACCCCCAGTGAAGTCCTGGCGGGCGCGGGGGCCGCCGGCCGGTCCGCCATCGTCGTGCCGGCGTTCCTGTCGCGCGGATATCACGTCCGGTCCGACCTGCCCGCCCATGTCGCGATCAGCGGGCACCCGAACGTGACCGTCACCCCCGCGTTGGGCCCGGGCGGTCAGATCGCGCGGATCGTCGGGGATCAGCTGCTGAAATGTGGTTGGCGCCTGGGTGATTCGGTGATTTTGGCGGCGGCGGGAACCTCGGACGACAAGGCGCGCACCGACCTGCACACCACGGCGACGTTGTTGTCGGCGCTCACCGGATCACGGGTGAGCCTGGCGTTCGCGGCCACCGGAGATCCGCAACTGCACGAGGCCGTCGACCGGGCGCGGCGGCACGGGCGCCGCCACGGTGGACGCGTCGTGGTCGCCTCCTACCTGTTGGCCGACGGCCTGTTCCAACGACGGCTGCACGACTGCGGCGCCGATCTGGTCAGTCAGCCGCTGGGCACCCACCCCGGCCTGGCACGCTTGATCGCGAACCGATTCCGCCGGGCGCTGCCGCCGGTCCTCGCCGCGACCGCCCGTATGCGCCACGCCGATCGGGCCCGCATCAGCCCACACACGCGCGCGCGTTGCGGCCCATTCCTTGATCTTTGGTCATAAACCGGCGATCCTGGCACCATGCCCTGTCGCGAAGAGCCGTCGCGTGGGCTCCTTGACCCGGTCGCCAAGATACTGCGGTTGCCGTTCGGCACACCGGAATTCATCGACCGGATCGTCACCGGAGGCGTCAACCAGGTAGGCCGCCGGACGCTGGGGATGCTGATCACCACGTGGGACGCCGCCGGCGGTGGGCCGTTCGCGGCCAGTGCCGTCGCGTCCACGGGGATGGCCAAGACCGCCGAGATCGTCCAAAGCAATTTCGTCGGCCCGGTATTCGGCCCATTGCTGAAAATCCTGGGTGCCGACAAGGCCGCCACGCGGGCCTCGTTGTGCGCCTCTCAGCTCGTGGGCCTGGGCATCATGCGTTACGGCATCCGCTCCGAGCCGCTGCACTCGATGTCGGTGGACGCGCTTGTCGACGCGATCGGGCCGACGATGCAGCGCTACCTGGTCGGCGACATCACCCGGTAAGCGGCGTCAGGCGGCCCGGGGCTCGTCGTCGTGCGCAATCTGGACGAAGCCGTCGGCGGTGATCCGCACCGGGTACACCGGCACCGAAACATTCGGATCATCCAGGCAGGAACCGTCTTCGAGCGAAAACGCCTGCTTGAGAATGGGCGACTGAACCGTGACGCAGCCCCCGCGGTCGCCCACGATGCCGCGGGACAGCACGGCCGCCCCGGAGAACGGGTCGACGTTACCCACCGCATGCACCGAACCGTCGTCGAGCCGGAACAACGCGGCCTGGGAACCGTCGTCGAGCAGTACGCCGACACCACGGCCCGGAATGAGATGGTCGTAGGAGCAAGCGCTCGTCCACACTGCAATGTCGTTGAGAAGCGTCATGATACCTTCCTCGTTCCTCCGGAGTTGCCGTCACGGACTGTCGGCATGCCAATGGACACAGGGATTTTGCGGCCGGCATGCTCGGTGAATGTCACGGTCGAATCGACGGCGTCGGGGGCGTTGACGAACGAAACGAACCGCGACAGCTTGTCCGGATCGTCGAGCACGCCCTTCCATTCGCACTTGTAGTTCTGCACATGCCGCTCCATTGCGGCCTCGAATTCCTCTGCCAGGCCCAGCGAGTCCTCGCAGACGACCTCACGCACGTGGTCCAGGCCGCCGGCGAGCGACTCGACCCACGGCGCGGTGCGTTGCAACCGGTCGGCCGTCCGGATGTAGTACATGACGAACCGATCGACATAACGGACCAGCGTCTCGGTATCGAGGTCGCTGGCCAGCAGCTGCGCGTGCTTGGGGGTCATCCCGCCGTTGCCGCCGACATAGAGGTTCCAGCCCTTTTCGGTGGCGATGACGCCCACGTCCTTGGAGCGCGCTTCGGCGCACTCCCGCGCGCAGCCCGAGACCCCCATTTTGATCTTGTGCGGCGCCCGCAGACCGCGGTACCGCAGCTCGAGGTCGATGGCCAGCTGCACCGAATCCTGCTGCCCGTAACGGCACCAGTCGGTGCCCACGCAGCTCTTCACCGTGCGCAGCGCCTTGCCATACGCGTGGCCGGATTCCATGCCGCCGTCGACCAGCCGTTTCCAGATCTCCGGCAGTTGGTCCACCCGCGCGCCGAACAGGTCGATCCGCTGGCCTCCGGTGATCTTGGTGTAAAGGCCGAAGTCCTGGGCGATCTGACCGATCAGGATCAGATGCTCGGGCTTGATGTCGCCACCGGGGACCCGGGGCACCACCGAGTAGCTGCCGTTCTTCTGGATGTTGGCCAGGAAGTGGTCGTTGGAATCCTGCAGCGAGGCCTGCTCACCCTCGAGGATGTGGTCGGAACCGGTGGACGCCAGGATCGAGGCGACCACGGGTTTGCAGATGTCGCAACCCTTTCCGCGGCCGAAGCGCTCCAACAGGCCGGAGAACGTCCGGATCTCGGTGGCCGAGATGATCTCGAATAGCTCGGCGCGCGACTGGCCGAAGTGTTCGCACAGCGCCTTGGACTGCTCGACGCCCTCGGCTTCCAGTAGCTGCTTGAGCAGCGGCACGCACGACCCGCATGAGGTCCCGGCCGACGTGCGCGACTTGAGCGATGGAACGTCGGCGCAGCCGTCGGCGATCGCGCATTTCAGATCGCCCTTGGTGACGTTGTTGCACGAGCAGATCTGCGCCGAATCCGGCAACGCCCCAATGCCCAAAAGCTCGCCGCCGTCGGATTGCGCCGGGGCGATCAGCGCGAGCGGATCGCCGGGCAGCTCGCTGCCGACCATGGGCCGCAGCACCCCGTAGGACGAGGCGTCGCCGACCAGTACGCCCCCGAGCAGGGTCTTGGCGTCGTCGGAGAGCACCAGCTTGGCGTATGTCCGGTTGACCGCGTCGTTGACGGCGACCTCGAGACAGTTCTCGGTGACCCCCATCGCGTCACCGAAGCTGGCCACGTCGACGCCCAGCAGTTTGAGCTTCGTGGACAGGTCCGCTTCGCCGAACTCCGCGATGCCGTCCAGCAACCGGTCGGCCACCACCTCGGCGGAGGTGTAGCCGGGTCCCACCAAGCCGTAGCACCGGCCGCCGATCGCGGCGACCTCGCCGATCGCGTAGATGTCGGGATCGCTTGTCTGGCAGGACACGTCGGTGAGCACCCCGCCACGTTCGGCGCACGTCAGCCCGGCGGCGACCGCCAGCTCGTCACGCGGCCGGATGCCGGCCGCGAAAATCACCAGGCCGGCGTCGACGACCTCGCCGTCGGTCAGTCGCACCCGCACCGACGCGGACCCGTCCGGGTGCTCAGCCGATTCGATCGACTCGGTGCCCGTGCCGACATGGATGGAGATGCCCAGATCGCCGATCATCCGGGCCAGCAGCGCACCGCCGGCCTCGTCGATCTGCTGGGCCATCAGCCGCGGCATCATCTCGATGACGTGGGTCTGCAACCCGAACTGGCGCAGCGCATTAGCGGCTTCCAGCCCGAGCAGGCCGCCGCCGATCACCACGCCCGCGGCGGCGTGCGGGGTTTCCGCCGTGCGCTGGGCATCGGCGCGGATGGCGTCGAGGTCGTCGAGCGTGCGGTACACGTGGCACGCGGGCAGATCGTGGCCGGGCACCGGCGGCACGAACGCGTAGGATCCGGTCGCCAGGACCAAGGTGTCGTAGTTGTGGCGCTGGCCGTCGGCGGTGAGCACCGACTTTGCCGCGCGGTCGATTTCGGTGACCCGCTGGTTCAGCACCAGCCGGACCTGCTCGTCACCCTCGTACTCGTTACCGGGCAGCGCCAGCAGCTTGCGGTCCCAGCTTTCGGTGTAGGAGGTCAGCCCCACGCGGTCATAGGCCGCGTCAGTCTCCTCGGCGAAAACAGTGATGCGCCAACATCTCTCGATGTCACGAGCGCGCAGCGCCTCGACGAACCGGTGCCCCACCATGCCATGTCCGACGACGATGATGTGACGAGGCGCACAGCTGGCGCGCGAAATCCCGTCTGCAGACATGGCTTTGAGAGTAACGGCCAGAAATTACGTTTCTTTCGCACAATGTGACAGTCCTATGACGAGGATCTCACAACTCACAGGGATCCCTGTGATTGATTGTTCGCTGCGGGCGAACGGCCAGCTGGAACTTTAGCGTGGTCGACTCATGTTTCTACAAGTAGCCGGTCATCGGAGCGCCGGTCACAGGAATCTCACAACGAAGATCAAGGAATTGGAAGGGAAGCACCATGAGCAACCTCGCACTGTGGTCGCGACCGGCCTGGGACACCGACCGGTGGTTGCGCGACTTTTTCGGCCCCGCCGCGGCTGCGGACTGGAACAACCCGGCGACCAGCGGTTTCAAGCCCGCCGCCGAGATCGTCAAGGACGGTGACGACGCGGTCGTACGTGTCGAACTCCCGGGCGTTGACGTCGACCAGGACGTCAATGTCGAGGTGGAGCTTAAAAACGGGATAAACCGTCTGGTCATCCACGGCGAACACCGCGACGAACATTCGGAGGAGGACAACGGCCGCACGCTGCGGGAGATCCGGTACGGCTCGTTCCGCCGGTCGTTCCAGCTGCCCGCCCACGTCACCGGCGACGCCGTCACGGCGTCCTACGACGCCGGCGTGCTGTCCGTGCGGGTCACCGGTGTGTACGCCGGGAACCAGGCGCAGCGCATCTCGATCACCAAGTAACCGCCGATAACGACGTGAATCCGGCGGGGCCGCAACGGCTCCGCCGGATTCACGGCGTCCGCGGCGTCAGCCCCAGCGGGCGAGCAGCTCCTTGGCGCGGCCCGTCAGCGCGGCCTGCAGGAAGGGCCCGAAGCTGATTCGCGCGACCCCCAACGGGCCGAAGGTCGCCGGGTCGTCCTGGTCGGGCAGCGCGATCGCATTGACCGGCAACACCAACTCGGCGGTCAAGCGCCGCAACGTGTCAGGGTGGTGGCGGCCGACCGGGTACAGAACGTCGGCGCCGGCGGCGGCGGCCTGATTCAGTCGCGCCACGGCGCGGTCGACGCGATCGGACTCCTCGCCGTCTTGGCGCAGGAACAGATCGGTCCGGGCATTGATGACCACATGTACCGCGGCCGCGTCGGCGGCCGAGCGCAGCGCGCCGACCAGTTCGGCGTGTTCGCCGGGGGAGCGCAGCCGCTTGCCCTCGGAGTGCACGGTGTCCTCGATGTTCAGGCCGACGGCCCCGACGCTCAGCAAGCCCTCGATCAGGCGGGCCGCCGGAAGTCCGTAGCCGGATTCGATGTCGACCGACACCGGGACGTCGACCGCCGCGGTGATCTGCGCGACGCGATCAAGGACGTCGGCGAACGACATGCCCTCGTTGTCGGGTTTGCCGATCGAGTCCGCCATCGGATGGCTGCCCACGGTGAGTGCGGCGAACCCGGCGTCGGCGGCCAGCCGCGCCGACCAGGCATCCCACACGGTCGGCAGGATGACCGGATTGCCCGGCTGATGCAGCTTCAAGAGGGTGGCCGCGCGCTCGGCCGGCGTGGTGGGGCCCGTCATCAATATTTGCTCCCTTGGGGTCCGGGCTCAATGGTCCGACGTTCGGCTGTGCCGTGGATAGTATTGAGGGCGTACTGTGATCCGAAACACTGCCGAGGAGATCCTTTGACTCGCACGCCGAGCACGACGGGCACGACCGAATTCGCCGAACTGTACGACCTCATCGGCGGCCTGCGGCGGTGCGTGAGCTCGCTGCGGGCGCGATACGGCGACAGCCCCGCGATGCGTCGCATCGTCATCGACGCCGACCGCATCCTGTCCGACGTCGACCTGCTCGATACCGACGCGTCCGAATTGGACCTGGCAGGCGCCACCGTGCAGCAGTCCGCCGAGAAGATCGTGATTCCCGACACCCAGTACGACAGCGAATTCTGGCGTGATGTCGACGACGAGGGTGTCGGCGGTCACAGCAGGTCCTGACAGGTCCTGACAACCCAAGCCCCCCGAAAAAGGGAGGGTTCTCTCTGTGTACCCTTCGACGAGACAGCCCCGTTCGAAGAGGAACACTAGATGAGCGCACCCACGGCGAACCGTCCTGCGTCCGGTGTCTTTTCACCCACACGCGCCCGTATCCGGCAACGGACCCTACGCACCGACCGGTGGTGGATGTCGCCACTGAGGATCGACCTCGGCTTCGCCGCATTCATCATCTACGCGACGGCCCGGGCGTTCCAGCAGGATTACTTCTTCGTCCCCAAGTACCACTACCTGACGCCGTTCTACTCGCCGTGCGTCAGTAAGGCTTGCGGTGAGGCCGGCGACATCTGGCCGCAGTTCCTGCCGGACGTGTGGTGGCTACCGTACGCTGCGCTGTCGCTGCCGTTCCTGCTGCTGTTCCGGCTGAGCTGTTACTACTACCGCGGCGCCTACTACCGCACGGTGTGGCAGTCGCCCGTCGCGTGCGCGGTCGCCGAGCCCCGCGTGCACTACACCGGCGAGACCAAGTTCCCGCTGATCGTCCAGAACACCCACCGGTACTTCTTCTATATCGCGTGCGTCATCTCGATCATCAACAGCTACGACGCGATCGTCGCGTTCCACTCCGAGAGCGGACCGGGTGGATTCGGCTTCGGTCTGGGCAACCTGGTCCTGCTCGGCAACGTCACCATGCTGTGGTTCTACACGCTGTCCTGCCATTCGTGCCGGCACGTGACCGGCGGCCGGCTCAAGCACTTCTCCAAAAACCCTGTGCGGTACTGGATCTGGTCCCAAGTCAGCGTCATCAACGTCTGGCACAAGCAGTTCGCCTGGATCACGCTGGGCACCCTGATGCTCACCGATTTCTACATCGCGCTGGTGGCCAGCGGCACTATCAGTGACCTGAGATTTGTTGGCTGAAAAGCCATTTGACTTAAAAGAATCAGAACTTAGCTAGCGAGGGTTTCATGGTTGATGTCGAACGGCATGCCTACGACGTAGTCGTCATCGGCGCCGGCGGTGCGGGATTGCGCGCGGTCATCGAAGCGCGTGAACGCGGTCTGCGCGTCGCGGTGGTGACCAAATCCCTGTTCGGCAAGGCGCACACGGTGATGGCCGAGGGCGGTTGCGCCGCCTCGATGGGCAACGCCAACCCGAAAGACAACTGGCAGACCCACTTCGGCGACACCATGCGCGGCGGGAAGTTCCTCAACAACTGGCGCATGGCCGAACTGCACGCCAGGGAGGCGCCGGAGCGCGTCTGGGAGCTGGAAACCTATGGTGCGCTGTTCGATCGCCTCAAAGACGGCAAGATCAGCCAGCGCAACTTCGGTGGGCACACCTACCCGCGGCTGGCCCACGTCGGTGACCGCACCGGCCTGGAACTGATCCGCACCATGCAGCAGAAGGTCGTCTCGCTGCAGCAGGAGGATTACGCCGAATTCGGCGACTACGAGGCGCGCATCAGGGTGTTCGCCGAGTGCGCGATCACCGAGTTGATCAAGGACGGTGACGCGATCGCCGGGGCGTTCGGCTACTGGCGCGAGAGCGGCCAGTTCGTCCTGTTCGAGGCGCCCGCGATCGTGCTGGCCACCGGCGGGATCGGCAAGTCGTTCAAGGTCACCTCGAACTCCTGGGAGTACACCGGCGACGGGCACGCACTGGCGCTGCGGGCGGGCGCGTCGCTGATCAACATGGAGTTCGTCCAGTTCCACCCGACGGGCATGGTGTGGCCGCCGAGTGTGAAGGGGATCCTGGTCACCGAGGGTGTCCGCGGTGACGGCGGGGTGTTGAAGAACTCCGACGGCACGCGGTTCATGTTCGATTACATCCCATCGGTGTTCAAGGGGCAGTACGCCGAAACCGAGCAAGAGGCCGACCAGTGGCTCAAAGACAACGACTCGGCCCGCCGCACCCCTGACCTGCTGCCGCGCGACGAGGTCGCGCGCGCGATCAACTCCGAGGTCAAGGCCGGCCGGGGCAGCCCGCACGGCGGCGTCTTCCTCGACATCGCGTCGCGGCTGACCCCGGCGGAGATCAACAAGCGCCTGCCCTCGATGTACCACCAGTTCAAGGAACTGGCCGGGGTCGATATCACCAAGGAGCCGATGGAAGTCGGACCGACCTGCCACTACGTGATGGGCGGTATCGAGGTCGACGCCGACACCGGAGCGGCCACCGTCGCCGGGCTCTTCGCCGCCGGCGAATGCTCCGGCGGTATGCACGGCTCGAACCGGTTGGGCGGCAACTCGCTCTCGGACCTGCTGGTATTCGGCCGCCGCGCCGGCCTGGGCGCCGCCGACTACGTGCGGGCGCTGAGCAGCCGTCCGACGATCGGCGAGGGCGCCGTGGACACGGCGGCGAAGCGGGCGCTGGCCCCCTTCGAGGCACCGGCCAGCGGCGCTCCCGGGGAGAACCCCTACAGCCTGCATCAGGAGCTGCAGCAGTCGATGAACGACCTGGTCGGCATCATCCGCAACGCCGACGAGGTCTCGGAGGCCCTGGCCCGGCTCGACAAACTGCGGGAGCGGTTCAAGAACCTCCATGTGGAGGGGCAGCGCCGCTACAACCCGGGCTGGAATCTGGCCATCGACCTGCGCAACATGCTGCTGGTCAGCGAGTGCGTCGCCAAGGCCGCGCTGCAGCGCACCGAGAGCCGCGGCGGGCACACCCGCGACGACCACCCGTCAATGGACTCGTCGTGGCGCAAGCTGTTGCTGGTCTGTGAGGCGGCCGGCGGCGACGAGGTGATACCCGACATCACCATCACGAAGAAAGATCAGACGCCGATGCGGCCCGATCTACTGGAACTGTTCGACATCGCCGAGCTGGAGAAGTACTACACCGACGAGGAACTCGCCGGGCACCCAGGGCGGGCACCCAGGACGGAGAAGTAAATGACCTACAACGCGACGATGCGGGTGTGGCGCGGCGACGACGCCGACGGCGGTCTGCAGGACTTCACCGTCGAGGTGAACGAGGGTGAGGTCGTCCTCGACATCATCCATCGCCTGCAGCAGACCCAAACGCCCGACCTGGCGGTCCGGTGGAACTGCAAGGCGGGCAAGTGCGGCTCGTGTTCGGCGGAGGTCAACGGCTATCCGCGGTTGCTCTGCATGACCCGGATGTCCACGTTCGCCGAGGACGAGGTCGTCACCGTCACACCGATGCGAACGTTCCCGGTGATCCGAGACCTGGTCAC
Organism: Mycobacterium sp.; assembly: GCF_004298145.1. Lineage (GTDB taxonomy): Bacteria > Actinomycetota > Actinomycetes > Mycobacteriales > Mycobacteriaceae > Mycobacterium. The sequence continues at coordinate 11,159 of NZ_SCRH01000056.1, read as the reverse complement.
CGACGTCTCGTTCAACTACGAGAAGGCCCGCGAGATACCTTCTTTCAAGCCGCCCAAGGACCTCAAGCCCGGCGAATACAGGATGGCGCAGGCCGATGTCGAACGCTCGCAGGAGTTCCGCAAGTGCATCGAGTGCTTCTTGTGCCAGAACGTTTGCCACGTGATCCGCGACCACGAGGAGAACAAGAAGTCGTTCGCCGGTCCCCGCTTCTTCATCCGCATCGCGGAATTGGAGATGCATCCGCTCGACACGGCAGACCGGCGCGACTTCGCCCAGGATGAGGCGGGTATCGGAATGTGCAACATCACCAAGTGCTGCACCGACGTCTGCCCCGAAGGCATCAAGATCACCGACAACGCCATCATCCCGATGAAGGAGCGCGTCGCCGGTCACCGCTATGACCCGGTGGCGTGGCTCGGTAACAAGCTGTTCCGTCGCTGATCGCACGCGCCGCGCACACCAACCCGGCTGGCGGGGTTAGGCCGCCACGGTAGCCGGGTAATCAAGCTGCATCCTGTCGGGCCGCCTCGGGCGGCCGTGTACCCGCGACCGGAAAGGCAGCTCATGGAACCGAGGCGAGAAACCGCCAGCATCAACAACATTCGGACCGCAATCCGGCAATTGTCGGTGCGCGCCCAGCTCGCGCGCAAAGAGGGCCGACACAACGACGCTGCCGAACTCGAAACCCGCATCCAAGGCTTTCGGGAAGAATTGAGCCACCGCCCCTAGCGTGGGGCAGGACCCTCGGGGCCGAAAAGCCCGCGTCAGGCGCCGAGCCGGCGAAAATTGCTCCGGTGAAACACGATGGGCGCCACCTCGGCGTCCACCGTCACCTCGCTGACCCGCAACACCACGATGGTGTGATCCCCGGCCGGAATGAGTTGCTCGATCGCGCTTTCCAGCCAGAGGCCGGTGCCCTTGATGAACACCGCGCCGGTGGTCCTGGAGACCGTCTCCAGACCGGCGAACCTGTCGCCGGTCTTGGCGGCCAGCGTGCGGGCGGCCGCGTCGTGCTCCTCGCCGAGCACGCTGATGCCCAGCATCGGCAGGTCCTTGAGCTTGGGCCACGTCGTCGAGGTGTTCTGCACGCAGAACGACACCAACGGCGGTTCCAGCGAGACGGGCACAAAGGTGCTGGCGGCCAGACCCTCCCGGGTTCCGTTCACCTCGGCGGCGATGGCCACCACGCCAGACGGGAAATGACCGAAGGCCTCACGAAGTGACGACGCTGTCAGCTTGTTGTTCGAGTTCACCGGACTTTTTCGCCCCTAGAGCCCCAGACGTATTTACTGACGTGACCCTACCCGGCGCGCGTCGCGCCATCGCACCCACCCTGAGTCATTCTGCGTCATTCCCGGTCGCCGCGGCCCGCCGAAAATCCGTGCGCGGAGGCGACATCGGGGTGTGAGCGCAACCGGCTCTTCCAGGCGTTGCGGCCGTAGACCGAAAAGATGGGGTCGTCGGGATCGTGGGACTGCGTCCATCGTTGATCGCTGGGTGCCGCGGGCGCCGAAAGTTCCCGGGGCAGCGACAGCACCGGTATCCGCGCGTCGAGGCGCGGATTGAAGAAGTAGGGCACCGAGATCCGGTCACCCGCCGACCCCCGCAGGTCGACCCGGTGTTCGGTGGCTCGCAGGTAGCCGCGCGTCGCCGCCTCCAGCAGCTCACCGATGTTGACGATGAAAGCCCCGTCGCGCGGCGGCACGTCGATCCAGCCGTCGTCGGAGCCTCGCCGCACCTGCAGGCCCCGGCTCCCCGGCTCCGCCAGCAGCAGCGTGAGCACCCCGGCGTCCCGATGCGCACCCACACCCTGGGCGCTGCCTGCCTGTCCCGGGTAGCGAATGATCTTGATCAGCGTGGCCGGGGTTTCGGCAAAGGCCGGGTCGAACACGTCGGCCGGACTACCCAACGCGGCCGCCCAATGTCGCAGCAGGGTACGGGCCACCGAGGACAGCGCGGCATCCCACTCCTCGACGATTCCGGGCAGCTCCGGCAGCGCGGCCGGCCACTGGTTGGGGCCCTGTAGCCACCGGTAGTCGGATCTTCCCAGCCCGCCGATCGGCGGCCGTTGCGGCCCGATGTCGATCTGCTCGCGCCAATCCACCTCGCCGCGGGTCAACTCGCCACCGAGCCGGGTGTAGCCGCGGAAATGTGGGCTGCGCACCATGGCGACTGAGTCCTTGTCCGCCTGCGGCAGCTCGAAGAGCCGGCGCGCGGCCCCGAGCACCCGCGTCACAAGTTCCGACGGCACCCCATGACCGGTCAGGTGGAAGAATCCGACCCGGTGACCGGCCTCGCGCAGACCGTCTTGTAGCCGACCAGGATCGTCCCGCAGGTCCACGACGGGCACGGGGGTGACGCCCCGCACACCGCTCATGTCTCCACCATCGCCGCAGGTAGAACGGGTCCGCGACGGCATCACCACGCCCTTTCCAACCGGTTGGTTAATTAGGTAATGAAATTTAGCTCACATCGACTTGCATCCCACTGACGCGAACGATATTTTGGGTGTTGTTACTGGTGGGTAACTTAGACCTAGTACCCAACCACAAGTGGCATTCTCAACGAGGAGGACCGTAGTGAGCCACTACAAGAGCAACGTCCGCGACCAGGCGTTCAACCTGTTCGAGGTTCTGGGCGTTGACAAGGCTTTAGGCCAGGGCGCGTACAGCGACCTGGACGCCGACACCGCCCGCGAAATGTTGACCGAAATCAGCCGGCTGGCCGAGGGGCCGATCGCCGACTCGTTCGTCGAGGGCGACCGCAACCCGCCGGTCTTCGACCCGAAGACACACTCGGTGACGCTGCCGGAGGCTTTCAAGAAGTCGGTCCGCGCCGTCATCGAGGCCGGCTGGGACAAGGTCGGCATCGAAGAGGAACTCGGCGGCACACCAATGCCCAAGGCGCTCCTGTGGGCGCTGCACGAGCACCTGCTCGGCGCCAACCCGGCCGTGTGGATGTACGGCGGCGGTGCGGGCTTCGCCAGCATCTTCTACAAACTGGCCACCGAAGAGCAGAAGAAGTGGGCGGTCATCGCCGCCGAGCGCGGCTGGGGCGCCACCATGGTGCTGACCGAACCCGACGCCGGTTCGGACGTCGGTGCGGGCCGCACCAAGGCCGTCAAGCAGGACGACGGCTCGTGGCACATCGACGGAGTGAAGCGCTTCATCACCTCGGGTGACTCGGGCGACCTGTTCGAGAACATCTTCCACCTGGTGCTGGCCCGCCCCGAGGGTGCCGGCCCGGGCACCAAGGGTCTGTCGCTCTTCTTCGTACCCAAGTTCCTGTTCGACTTCGAGACCGGTGAGATCGGCGAGCGCAACGGCGTGTTCGTCACCAACGTCGAGCACAAGATGGGCCTGAAGGTCTCGGCCACCTGTGAGCTGTCGTTCGGCCAGCACGACGTTCCCGCCAAGGGCTGGCTGGTCGGCGAGGTGCACAACGGCATCGCGCAGATGTTCGACGTCATCGAGCAGGCCCGCATGATGGTCGGCACCAAGGCCATCGCGACCCTGTCGACGGGGTACCTGAACGCGTTGGAGTACGCCAAGTCTCGCGTCCAGGGCGCGGACATGACCCAGATGACCGACAAGGGCGCACCCCGCGTGACCATCACGCACCACCCCGACGTGCGGCGGTCGCTGATGACCCAGAAGGCCTACGCCGAGGGGCTGCGCGCGCTGTACCTGTTCACGTCGACCTATCAGGACGCGGCGGTGGCCGAGGCACTGCACGGTGTGGACGCCGAGCTGGCCGTCAAGGTCAACGACCTGATGCTGCCGTTGGTCAAGGGTGTGGGCTCGGAGCAGGCCTACGCCAAGCTGACCGAGAGCCTGCAGACGTTCGGTGGGTCCGGCTTCCTGCAGGACTACCCGATCGAGCAGTACATCCGGGACGCCAAGATCGACTCGCTCTACGAGGGCACCACCGCCATCCAGGCGCAGGACTTCTTCTTCCGCAAGATCGTCCGCGACAAGGGTGTGGCGCTGGCGCACGTGTCCGAGCAGATCCAGAATTTCGTCGACAACGAGTCCGGCAACGGCCGGCTCAAGGCCGAGCGGGAGCTGCTGGCCAAGGCCCTGACCGACGTTCAGGCGATGGCGGCCACGTTGACCGGCTACCTGATGGCCGCCCAGGAGGACGTGACCAGCCTGTACAAGGTGGGTCTGGGTTCGGTGCGCTTCCTGATGAGCGTCGGCGACCTGGTCATCGGCTGGTTGTTGCAGCGTCAGGCCGCGGTGGCCGTGGCGGCGCTCGATGCCGGCGCCAGCGGCGAGGAGCGGGCCTTCTACGAGGGCAAGATCGCGGTGGCATCGTTCTTCGCGAAGAACTTCTTGCCGATGCTGACCAGCACCCGCGAGGTCATCGACACGCTGGACAACGACATCATGGAACTCGACGAGGCCGCCTTCTAGGCCGCTGAACGCAACGATCCCCCCGCCCGAGGACGGGGGGATTTTTGCGTCAGGTGGTAGGTCGCGCCAGACAACCAGAGCACACGACACACCGGGAGTGTGCGCCGTTTATTTCTCGCCGTTTATTTCTGAAGCAATATCAGGGCATCGGAACAGTCAAAAAGGCCGCCGCTGGATCCCCTCACTCCAGCGGCGGCCCTTTTCGTACGCCCGTCGGCGGAGACTGACAGGCGGTCGTTCCCGGGGATGCCCCGTATTGCCGTCGGGGTCGGGGGTCAGACCACAACACGGGGCTATCCGGGGTCACGGATACCCGTCGCCTCTGATCACTAACCCGATGTGACCCATTTCATGGGCCCGACCGGTCAGGCTTCCAGGATCGCGGCCACTCCCTGGCCGCCGGCCGCGCAGATCGAGACGAGGGCACGCACGGGTTTGTCCGCGCCCTTCTGCTCGGCCTTGCGTTGCGCGAGCTGCTTGGCGGCCTGAGCCAGGATCCGCCCGCCGGTGGCCGCAAACGGGTGGCCGGCCGCCAGCGAGGAGCCGTTGACGTTGAGCTTGGACTTGTCGATCGAACCCAGCGCGGCGTCCAGGCCCAGCCGCCCCTTGCAGTACTCCTCGGACTCGAAGGCCTGCAGGTGGGCCAGCACCACCGACGCGAACGCCTCGTGGATCTCGTAGAAGTCGAAGTCCTGCAGGTTCAGGCCGTTGCGGGCGAGCAGCCGCGGCACCGCGTAGGTCGGGGCCATGAGCAGGCCTTCGCGGCCGTTGACGTAGTCGACCGCGGCCGTCTCCGAATCCACCAGGTAGGCCAGCGGGGTCAGCGAGTGAGCGGCCGCCCACTCGTCGGTGCCCAGCAGGACCACGGACGCGCCGTCGGTCAGCGGGGTCGAGTTGCCGGCCGTCATCGTCGCGTCGCCGGCCTTCACCCCGAACACCGGCCGCAGCTTGGCCAGCTTCTCCGTCGACGAGTCCGGCCGCAGGTTGTCGTCGCGGTACAGCCCCAGGAACGGCGTGACCAGGTCATCGAAGAAGCCGCGGTCGTAGGCGGCGGCCATGTTGCGGTGGCTCGCGGCGGCCAGCTCGTCCTGGGCGACGCGCGGGATGCCCATCTGCTTGGCGGTGATCGCCTGGTGCTCCCCCATCGACAGCCCGGTGCGCGGTTCGCTGTTGACCGGGATCTCGACGCCCAGTGTCGCGGGCAGCGTGCCCAGCAGCTTCAGCCGTTGGACTCCTGACTTGGCCCGGCGCAACTTGAGCAGGGTGCGGCGCAGGTTGTCGCCCAGGCCGATCGGCGCGTCGGAGGTGGTGTCCACCCCGCCGGCGGCGGCAACCTCGTAGCGGCCGGCCGCGATCCCGTCGGCGGCGGCGATCGCCGCCTGCAGCCCGGTGCCGCAGGCCTGCTGCAGGTCGAAGGCCGGCGTGTGTGACGACAGCTGCGAACCCAGCACGCATTCGCGCGTCAGGTTGAAGTCCCGGCTGTGCTTGAGCACGGCGCCACCGACCACCATTCCGAGTCGCTCGCCGGCCAGCCCGAAGCGATCCACCAGCCCGCCCAGCGCGGCGGTGAACATGTCCTGGTTGGAGGCCTCGGCGTAGGCGCCGTCGGACCGGGCGAACGGGATGCGGTTCCCACCCAGGATGGCGACGCGACGCCGCTCGGAGCTGCGCCGAGCAGCCGGTGTACTTGCCTCAGAGCTTGCAGGGGCCACAGTCTTCTCCGTGCTTTCGCGGTCTGTCGGTTTGGGATTCGCCCGTCTGGGGCCATACTACCCACTGTTCTTACTCTGCAGTAAGTTCGTCCTCGATACGGTTGTGCTGTAGGCATACCCCGACTTCGCAAGAACATGGAAGGTAGCTCCGGTGGCTCCCAAGGTCTCGTCCGATCTGTTCTCTCAGATCGTCAATTCCGGTCCTGGCTCGTTTCTCGCCAAGCAGCTCGGTGTCCCGCAACCCGCGACACTGCGCCGCTACCGGGCCGGTGATCCGCCGCTGGCCGGGTCGCTGCTGATCGGCGGGGAGGGCAGAGTCGTCGAGCCGCTGCGCGCGGCGCTGGCCAAGGATTACGACCTGGTCGCCAACAACCTGGGCGGGCGCTGGGCCGACCAGTTCGGCGGGCTGGTCTTCGACGCCACCGGCATCACCACGCCCCAAGGGCTCAAGGGGTTGTACGAGTTCTTCACACCGCTGCTGCGCAATCTGGGCCACTGCGCGCGCGTCGCGGTGGTCGGCACCACGCCCGACGCCGCCGCCGGCCCGCACGAGCGGATCGCCCAGCGCGCGCTGGAGGGCTTCACCCGCTCGCTGGGCAAGGAGCTGCGCAACGGCGCCACGGTGGCGCTGGTGTATCTGTCGCCGGACGCCAAACCCGCTGCGACGGGCCTGGAATCGACCATGCGGTTCATCCTGTCGGCCAAGTCCGCCTACGTCGACGGCCAGGTCTTCTACGTCGGGGAGGCGGACTCCACACCCCCGGGTGACTGGGAGCGGCCGCTGGACTCCAAAGTCGCCGTCGTGACCGGTGCGGCCCGCGGCATCGGCGCGACCATCGCCGAGGTGTTCGCCCGCGACGGCGCCCGCGTCGTCGCGATCGACGTCGAATCGGCCGCCGACGCGCTGGCCGAAACGGCCAGCCGGGTCGGGGGCACCGCGCTGTGGCTCGACGTCACCGCCTCCGATGCCGTCGACAAGATCACCGAACACCTGCGCGAGCACCACGGCGGCCGCGCCGACGTCCTGGTCAACAACGCCGGCATCACCCGCGACAAGCTGCTGGCCAACATGGACGATGCGCGCTGGGACGCCGTCTTGGCCGTCAATCTGCTTGCCCCGCTGCGCCTTACCGAGGGGCTGGTGGGTAACGGCAGCATCGGTGAGGGCGGCCGGGTGGTCGGCCTGTCGTCGATGGCGGGCATCGCGGGCAACCGCGGCCAGACCAACTACGCCACCACCAAGGCCGGGATGATCGGCCTGACCCAGGCGCTGGCGCCGGAGCTCTACGGCAAGGGCATCACCATCAACGCCGTCGCACCGGGATTCATCGAAACCCAGATGACGGCCGCCATCCCGCTGGCCACCCGCGAGGTCGGGCGCCGGATGAACTCGCTGCTGCAGGGCGGACAGCCGGTGGATGTCGCGGAAACCATCGCCTACTTCGCCAGCCCGGCCTCAAACGCGGTGACGGGCAACGTCATTCGCGTCTGCGGCCAGGCCATACTGGGCGCATGAGCGTCAGGAGAACGTGATGAACCAGCCAAGCGGCCTGAAGAACATGCTGCGCGCGGCCGTCGGGGCCCTGCCGGTGGTGTCCCGCGAGAGCGCGCTGCCCACCCGCACGGTCGCCATCGAGGACCTGCCCATCGATCGCACGAACGTAGCCGAGTACGCGGCGGTCACCGGTCTGCGCTACGGCAACTACGTGCCACTGACCTACCCGTTCACGCTGACCTTTCCGGCACTGATGTCGCTGGTGACCGGGTTCGACTTTCCTTTTGCCGCAATGGGATCGGTGCACACCGAAAACCACATCACCCAGTACCGCCCGATCGCGGTCACCGACACCGTCGGCGTGCGCGTGCACGCCGAGAACCTGCGCGAACACCGCAAAGGTCTGCTTGTCGACCTGGTGACCGACGTCAGCGTCGGCAACGACACCGCGTGGCACCAGGTCACGACGTTCCTGCACCAGCAACGCACCAGCCTGTCCGACGAACCCAAACCGCCCCCGCAGAAACAGCCCCGGCTGGCACCGCCGCCCACGGTGCTGCGCATCAGCTCGGGTCTGATCCGGCGCTACGCCGCCGTCGGGGGCGATCACAACCCGATCCACACCAACCCGATCGCGGCCAAGCTGTTCGGATTCCCCACCGTGATCGCGCACGGAATGTTCAGCGCCGCAGCCGTATTGGCCAATATCGAAGTCGCGATTCCCGACGCGGTGCGGTACTCGGTGCGGTTCGGCAAGCCGGTGGTACTGCCGGCGACCGCCGGCCTCTACATCGACGAACACGACGACGGCTGGGACATTTCGCTGCGCAACATCGCCAAGGGGTATCCGCACCTGACCGGCACCGTCCGGCCGCTTTAGCCCGCGTGCGTTGTATCGCGGTCCGAGTGAGGGGCGGGCATTCGGACCACCTGAACGAACGTGGGCCTAGTCGCCGGTGGCGTCCGAGCCGCCCGGCTGCGACCGGGCCGCTTCCCGTTCCTCGGGCGTGCCCTTGAGGCCGTACCAGAACAGGTCGATCATCAGCTGGGCCGCCTCGTCGACATCGATATCGCCGGTGCTGAGCCGATTTGCCACCGCCTCGCCCGCGCCCACCAGGGCCACGGCCATCATCTCGTGCTCGCGGTCCGGCCGCGGGGTGCGGCTGCCGGCCTGCACGAGCCCGGCCACCAGGTCGATGATCTGCTCGCGCCCCTCACGCACCATATGGGCGAACGCCTGCGAGCTGGTGGCCTGGGTGTACATCACGATCCAGGACGCCCGGTTGGCGTCGATATAGCGCATGAAGGCCACGATGGTGTTGCGCAGCATGTCATTCGGGCTCTGCCCGAAATCCATGTCGGCGCGCACCACGTCGATGAACCGGCTCATCTCCCGGTTCAGGCAGGCGCCGAACAGGTCCTCCTTGGAGCCGTAATACAGGTAGAGCATGGGCTTGGAGATCTGCGCCTGGGCGGCGATGGCGTCCATCGAGGTCTCGTGGTAGCCGTTGACCGAGAACATCTGCACGGCGGCGTCGAGCATCTGCTGCTCGCGGACGGCGCGCGGTAAGCGCTTGGTACCACCCGCCATCACTCGCCTCTCTAGGCCGTCTATCTGACTCAAGAGTAAGCAATCCGCCCGGGCCGCACACCGCTAGTCCCCCGGGCAGCGACCCGCTAGTGGCCGCAGGTAGGGCTCCGGCCCTTCATCGTCGCCACCCGAACCAACGCCTCGTCCACCCGCTGTGTCGGCAATTCGCCTGAGGCCACGGCTTTTTGGAGCCGGTCCAGGACCGCCGGCACCTCGTCGGTGGTGACCCACAACGCGACGTCGACACCCGCGAGCAAGGTGCGCAGCACCGCCTCCGACACCCCGTACCGGTCGGAGATGGCGGCCATGCTGGACAGGTCGTCGCTGAACACCGGGCCGGTGAACGGCGGGCCCTTGTAGCCGACCCCGTTGCGCAGCAATTGCACCGCCTCGGGGCTCAGGCTGGCGGGGACATCGCCGGTGAGCTCCGGAACCTGAAGGTGGCCCACCATCACCGCGACCGGCGAAGCGGCCACCAAGGACCGGTAGGGCACCAGGTCACTGGTTTGCAGGTCGCTCAGCGGCGGCGTGACCACACCGCCGGTGTGGGAATCGCCCGACCCGTGCCCGTGGCCGGGGAAATGCTTGAGCACCGGCAGCAGCCCGGCATCGCGAAGCCCCTGCGCGTAGGCCCCGGCATACTCGGTCACCGTCTGGGGGTCCGCGCCGAACGAACGGTTCCCGATCACGGCGTCCTCGGCCTCGTCGCTGACGTCGACCACGGGAGCGAAATCGACGGTGATGCCCAGGTCGTGCATTTTCCTGCCGCGGTCGGCCGCCATGTCGTGGACCTGCTGGACGGTTTGCGTCTGGGCCAGTTCCCGGGCCGACGGGGACGTCCCGATCAGGGTCTTCAACCGCGACACCCGGCCACCCTCTTCGTCGACGCTGACCGCCAGCGGCAGCGGTCCGGCCTTGGCGCTGATGTCCGCCAACGGTCCCTTGAAGATCGCCAAGTCCGTCCAGCTGCCGATAAAGATCCCGCCGACGCGGTAGCCGTTGACGACGGCCCGGGCGTCGTCGGCGTTCTTCACGCCCACCATCAGCAGTTGGGCCAGCTTGTCGCGAATGCCCAGCGTGGCCGGCACGGCCGACGGGTCGGCGCACACCGGCGGTGCCGGCGCGGCCACCGGCTTGCTCGAGGTCGACGAGTGACCGGGTGGGTGCGTGGGGTGAGGGCCGCAGCCGGCCACCAGCGCCGACGCGGCCGCGAGCACAGCGAGCATGCGCGAAAATGCCATCGGGTCATGTTTTCACGGGGGGCGTTTCGTGCCCGGCCCCAGGGGGCTGTCAGCGGTACGTTGCTGATCAGGGGAGGGCCGGGACTGGTCAACGGCCACCTGTGTCTGGCAGGGAGGAGCCAGCGATGGCCGGTTTCACGACGGCGGCAGCGGTCAGCATCGCGGTGGGCGTGTCCATCGGGGTCGCGACGACCGTCGGCATCACGCTGGCCGTGGCTGACGACACCGTGGTACCGGTACAGGCGCCGCCGCGGCCGACACTGCCCTATCAGGTGGAATACGGCGACCGCTGTTTCCACGGACACTGTCTGCACTGGTGACGAGCACTCCGGTTGGCCGACCGCCCTTCTGCTAGGTTGACGCTAGGTTGAAGTGACGACCGCAAGCCCCGCAAAAACTCAGGAGCCGTCGATGAACCGGATCGTTGCGCCCGCCGCAGCGAGCGTTGTGGTTGGCCTCTTGCTCGGCGCGGCCGCGATCTTCGGGATCACGTTGATGGTCCAGCAAGACACGAAACCGCCACTTCCCGGGGGCGATCCGCAGTCGTCAGTGCTCAACCGGGTCGAGTACGGCAACCGTAGCTAGCGGCGATCGCAAGCGCGGCGAAGCCGGGCGCAGCGGGTCGCCGCCGTCTGATCGCGGCGATCGCAAGCGCGGCGAAGCCGGGCGCAGCGGGTCGCCGCCGTCTGATCGCGGCGATCGCA
>NZ_SCRH01000055.1 GCF_004298145.1 Mycobacterium sp. | reverse complement strand
ATTGGGCTAGTGGCGATCGCAAGTGCGGCGGAGCCGGGCGCGGCGGGTCGCCACCATTGGGCTAGTGGCGATCGCAAGTGCGGCGGAGCCGGGCGCGGCGGGTCGCCACCATTGGGCTAGGCGCAGCAGGCGTCAACGCCGGGCCTCGCCCCCGGATCCGCCCGCGAAGTAGGGTGAGCGTTGTCGAACTGCATGCCGAATCACTGGGGAAGAGGGGCGCAGCACGATGAGCACCGATTCAGCGGCAACGCCGGCGAGCCGCATCGCGGACGGGTACGCGGTCGACGGCCAGGCACTGGAATTGGGCACCGTCGTGGTCGACGGCGCCGCCGATCCGACGGCGCAGATCCGCATTCCGCTGGCCACCGTGAACAGGCACGGCCTGGTGGCCGGCGCCACCGGAACCGGCAAGACCAAAACCCTGCAGCTGATCGCCGAACAGCTCAGCGCCGCGGGCGTACCCGTGCTGATGGCCGACGTGAAGGGCGACCTGTCCGGGCTGTCCAAACCGGGGGAGGGCGACGACAGGACCGCAGCGCGTGCCCACGACACCGGCGACACGTGGGAGCCGACGGCGTTCCCGGTGGAGTTCCTGTCGCTGGGCACCGACGGAGTCGGAGTGCCCATCAGGGCCACCGTCGCCAGCTTCGGCCCGGTCCTGCTGTCAAAGGTGTTGGGGCTCAATACTACTCAAGAATCGACGTTGGGGCTGATCTTCCACTGGGCCAAGGAAAGGAATTACCCGCTGGTCACCCTGGCCAACCTGCGTGACGCCATCACGCACCTGACCAGCGATGAGGGCAAGGAAGATCTGAAATCCCTTGGCGGAGTGTCGTCCACGACGGCCGGTGTCATCCTGCGCGCGCTGGTGAACCTCGAGGGCGAGGGCGGCGACACGTTTTTCGGCGAGCCGAAGCTCGACCCGAACGATCTGCTGCGCGTCGAGCAGGGCCGCGGCATCATCTCGCTGCTGGAGTTCGGCGGTCAGTCGTTGCGCCCGGTCATCTTCTCCACCTTCCTGATGTGGCTGCTGGCCGACCTGTTCACCGTCCTGCCCGAGGTCGGCGACGTGGACAAGCCGAAGCTGGTGTTCTTCTTCGACGAGGCGCACCTGTTGTTCGCCGATGCGTCCAAGGCCTTCCTCGAGCAGGTCGAGCAGACCGTGAAGCTGATCCGCTCGAAGGGCGTCGGGGTGTTTTTCTGCACCCAGTTGCCCACCGATCTGCCCAACGACGTGCTGTCCCAGCTGGGCGCGCGGATTCAGCACGCGCTGCGGGCGTTCACCCCCGACGACCAGAAGGCGCTGTCCAGGACCGTGCGCACCTACCCGAAAACCGATGTCTACGATCTGGAATCGGCGTTGACGTCGCTGGGGATCGGCGAGGCCGTCGTGACCGTGCTGTCCGAGAAGGGCTCGCCCACCCCGGTCGCGTGGACCCGGATGCGGGTGCCCCGCTCGCTGATGGCGTCGATCGGCAACGACGCGATCGGGTCCGCGGCCAAAGACAGTCCACTGCAAGCGAAGTACGGCCAAACGGTTTCCCAACCGGCGCAGCCGTCGGCCCCGCCGGCCGCGCCGCCGCAAGCTCAGTCCGACTACCCACCCGTCCCGGCGAATGACCCGGTTCCGCCGATGCCGGAGCCCGCTGAGCCGGCGGGGCCGCGGGGCCCGTCGATGTGGGAGGAAGTGCTGCAGAACCCGACGGTGAAAAGCGGCATCAATACGGCGATACGCGAAGCGGTGAAAGGCATTTTCGGCGGCACCGGCCGTCGCCGTCGCAAGTAAGCGCGGCCGTTCGTCGCGAGCGTAACCTGGCTGCGAAAATTCGGGCCTCAAGTCGCAGCCACGTTACGCTCGCGAGCGGGTGGTGGGCGCCGGCGGCCGTCGCCGCAAGTGGCATGGGCCGCTTCTCGCGGGCGTAACGCCACGGTGAATAACTTGGCTCGAAACCGCCCCTGCGTTACGCGCGTGGACGGGAGGCGCCCCAGCTCGCAAGTAAGCGCCTACCCGCCGCCGAGCTTCTTGTAGAACGCACCCACGATGGGCGCCACGATGGCGCGCGGGGCGTACCCGCTCGCCACCGACATGGCCTTGGACGTCAGGCCGGGAACAACGCGCATCTTGTTGCGGCCCAACGCATCCAGCGACACCCGAGCGGTGTGCTCCGTCGAGATCCACAGGAAGTCCGGCACCAGCCGCTCGACGATCGACGCTTCGGTGTCGGCCGGCAGGTCGGTGCGGACCGGGCCGGGCGCCAGCAGTGTCACGTTGACGCCGGACCCGCGAAGTTCACCGCGCAGCGATTCGGCGAAGGTATTCACGAACGCCTTGGTGGCAGCGTAGGTGGCGTTGAAGGGGATCGGCGAATTACCGGCCGCCGAACCGGAAATCAGGATTCCGCCGGCCTTTCGCTCGACCATGCCGGGCAACACCGCCAACGTAAGGTCGTGCACCCCTAGGATATTCAGCTGCAATTGCGCCTTCTCGCCGGCCGGATCGAGCGTGGCAACCGGCCCGAAGGTCGCGGTACCCGCATTGGCGCACAGGATCGAGACGGGGCGGGCGGCCAGTTCGTCACACAGTTTCGCGCGGTCGCCCGGGTCGGCCAAATCGGCGGGTCGCACCTCGACGGTGACGCGATACTTGTCGGTCAGGCGGGCGGCGAGATCCTTGAGCAGGTCTTCGCGTCGCGCGGTGACTATCAGATTGTGTCCGCGGGCGGCGAGTTCGGTGGCGAGCGCTGCACCGATGTTCTGCGAAGCTCCGGTGACAACGGCGCGCGCCTCGGGGCTTGGGGCGGGGATCGGCATGCGCCAATCGTAGACAGCCGGCGAATCGGAATCCGCGGGCGATCGGGAGCGCCGCTAGAGTGCCGGTCATGAGTCAGCCGGAGTTGCGTTCCGCCGGCCCCGTGCGATCTCACGTGGTGGCGTGGGCACTCTGGGACTGCGGCTCGACCGGCCTGAACGCGATCGTGGCCACCTTCGTCTTCGCCGTGTATCTGACCAGCAGCGTTGGGGTGGGCATCGCGGGCAGCACCACGCCGGCGAGCTGGCTGGGCCGGGCGGCGGCCATCGCGGGCCTGACCGTCGCGCTGCTGGCGCCTGCCGTCGGCGTGTGGGTGGAGTCTCCGCAGCGCAGGCGGCTGGCCCTGAGCGTGCTGACCGCCGCGGCGGTGACGCTGACCTGCTTGATGTTCTTCATCCGCGATCAACCCGGCTACCTGTGGGCGGGTCTGGTGCTGCTGGGGGCAACGGCGGCCTGCGGTGACCTGGCCAGCGTCCCGTACAACGCCATGCTGCGCCAGCTTTCGACGCCGCAGACGGCCGGCCGGATATCCGGGTTCGGCTGGGCGGCGGGTTACGGCGGCAGCGTCCTGCTGTTGCTGGTGATCTACACCGGCTTCATCTCCGGATCGGGCTCGGGACCGGACGCGACGCGGGGCCTGCTGCGAATTCCCTTGCAGGACGGGCTTTATGTCCGTGAGGCGATGGTGGTGGCCGCGGCCTGGCTGGCGCTGTTCGCGCTGCCGTTGCTGTTCGTCGTACACCGGCTGACGGCGTCGGCGGAGGTGTATCAGCCCACGAGCATGTTGGGCGGTTACCGCAAACTGTGGACGGAGGTCTCCGCGGAATGGCGGCGCGACCGCAACCTGGTGTACTTCCTGGTCGCCAGCGCGCTGTTCCGGGATGGGCTGGCGGCCATCTTCGCCTTCGGCGCGGTGCTCGGCGTCAACGTCTACGGCATCTCCCAGGCGAACGTGCTGATTTTCGGGGTGGCTGCCTGCGTCGTCGCCGCGGTGGGTGCGGTGCTGGGCGGGTTCGTCGACCACCGAGTCGGATCGAAACCGGTGATCGTGGCCTCGCTGCTCGCGATCGTGACCCTGGGACTGACCTTGATGGTGTCGTCCGGGCCGGTGGCCTTCTGGGTGTGCGGGCTGCTGCTGTGCATGTTCATCGGACCGACGCAGTCGTCGTCGCGCGCCCTGTTGCTGCAGATGGCCAGACACGGCAGGGAAGGGGTCGCGTTCGGTCTCTACACCATGACCGGACGAGCGGTGGCGTTCCTGGCGCCGTGGCTGTTCTCGGTGTTCGTCGACGTATTCGGTGCCGTGCGCGCCGGCCTTGGCGGGATTTCGCTGGTACTGATCGCCGGGCTGCTCGCGATGCTGGTGGTCCGTGTTCCGCAGCGCAGCGCCCCGATCACCGAACCCGTGGCCGATGTCGCGTAGGGCTCAGCCCCGGGCGTCGCAGATCGTCAGCCCCCCGCCGGAGCGCTTGCTCACCTGAACTCCGTTGACGGTGACCGTGCAGGTGACCGTGTGACCGATGTTGACGATCGTGACGTTCGCCGGGTGGACCGCCGACTTCGACAGGCTGACCTGCTTGCTCCACGGCAGCGCGACGTTGAATTCGGTCTGGATGAGGTCACCGACGTCGATGTACATGATGCTGATCGCGCGACCTTCGCCCGTGACGGTGTAGACGACGTCCTGTGCTGCCGCCGGACCGGTCGTCGGGGTGGGCATCTCGGGGCCGCTCGTCGGCGGTATCGGCGCCGGGATGAGGGACGGTGACTTGCGCGTCGACGATGTCGGGGCCTCCGGACTCGGCTCGGGCATCGCGGGCAACGGCGGAACGGCGGTCTGGGTCTTGATCGCGTCGTTCGCGAGCGCCAGCGCGATCACCAAGGCGACGACCAGCAGCACCGCCGCGCCGGCGGCGATCCACAGCCAGCGCGGCGATTTCGGCCCTCCGGGCGGCGGGGGCGCCATCCCCTGCGAGTGCAGTTCGTCCGATGCAGGAACCTCTTGCTGCCAGTACGCCGGCAGCCGCCTTGTCGTGTCCGTCTCGTTGGCCGTGGGCGCCCAGGGCGACGTCGTCCCGCCATAGGTGGAGGCGTACGGCGTCTGGTCGGCGTATGCGGGATCAGCGGGCGGGGCGTACCCCGGCTGCTGCGGTCCCGGTAGCGATGGACTAAACCGCTCGGTGGGACGTGAATCGTTCATGTCCACCTCATGGCTTGCAGGGTACCTGGGCTGAGCGCGCAAGCGCTTACTCACCTGACGGCGGGGAGCTCAGGGGCACTGGTTTCCGGCCGCGAGCGCGGCGATCGTCATCGCCCGCATGACGGCGCGCGATCGGGCGGCGCGGACGGTTTTGCTGCGTGACGCATCGGGGGATTTCATGCTGTGCGGCGTCGAATTCAGCAGGCCGAACACGGCGTGCGCGGTCAGCCGGGCATCGGCCTCGGCCAGTTCCGGGTTCAACTCGCGCAGGACCCCCACCCAGACCTCCACATATTGGCGTTGCGCCTTGCGCACCTGCTTTTCGGCCGGCGCGGGCAGATACGCCAGGTCGCGATCTTGGATGCGGATCAGGTCGGGTTCGGTCAGGGCGAAGTCGAGATGGAAGTCGATCAGGCCCTCCAGCGCGACGCCGGCATCGGCGCTGCCGGTCCGCACCTGCCGGGCGCCGGCGAGCAGCCGGGTGCTGATGCCCACCAGCAACTCGACAAGTAGCGACTCTTTGTTGGGGAAATGGCGGTAGATGGCCGGGCCGCTGACACCGGCCGCGGCGCCGATGTCTTCGAGCCGCACCGCGAGAAATCCGCGTTCGGCGAACAGCCGCTCGGCGGCCGACAGCAGTTGAAGGCGGCGGTCGGATTTCAACTGGCTCCGACGATTTGGGGCGTCAGCGGAACCGGCCTGGCCTTCGGAGGCAGACGTTGTCATGACGGACCTCCGTGTGGTGAATCGTCACCAACGTAGCACGAGTTATTCGCTATTAACTCGCCATAGTCGCCGGCTACGGTCCGCCCTGGACCGGCAACGGCGGCAATGGTATTCTCGATTTCTGAGTTAATGGACATTAACTCAAAGGCTGGACCACGCTATGGCAAGGAGGCTGCTGCGGCGATGGACAAGGTGATGACCTCGCCCGCGAAGGCTCCTGAGGCGTCTTTCGCCGACGAGCACCGCCGCCTGGTCGGTGAGCTGAACACCCGGCTGGCCGCGGCGGCGCGCGGCGGCAGCGAGCGCGCGCGGGAACGCCACGTCAGCCGCGGGAAATTATTGCCGCGCGAACGGGTGGACCGCCTGCTCGACCCCGGTAGTCCGTTTTTGGAGCTCTCACCGCTGGCCGCCGACGGCATGTACGACGACGAATCTCCGGGAGCCGGCATCATCACCGGGATCGGCCGCGTGTCGGAGCGCGAGTGCGTCATTGTCGCCAACGATGCGACGGTCAAGGGTGGCACCTACTACCCGATGACGGTCAAAAAGCACCTGCGCGCGCAGGAGGTGGCGCTGCAGAACCGGCTGCCGTGCATCTACCTGGTGGACTCCGGCGGGGCCTTCCTGCCGCGGCAAGACGAGGTCTTTCCCGACCGGGAGCATTTCGGGCGCATCTTCTTCAATCAGGCGACCATGAGCGCCAAGGGAATTCCGCAAGTGGCCGCGGTGCTGGGCTCCTGCACGGCGGGCGGCGCCTACGTGCCGGCCATGAGCGATGAGGCCGTCATCGTCCGCGAGCAGGGCACGATCTTTTTGGGCGGCCCGCCACTGGTCAAGGCGGCGACCGGCGAGATCGTGTCGGCCGAGGAACTCGGCGGCGGCGACCTGCATTCGCGGGTTTCCGGGGTCACCGACCACCTCGCCGACGACGACGAGCACGCGTTGCGGATCGTCCGCTCGATCGCGGCCACGTTCGGCCCGCGTGAGCACAGCCCGTGGGAGGTGCGGCCCCCGATGCCGCCCAAGTGTGCACAGACACAGCTCTACGACGTGGTGCCGCCGGACCCGCGGGTGCCCTACGACGTGCATGAGGTCATCGTCCGGCTGGTCGACGGCGGCGAATTCAGCGAGTTCAAGGCCAACTACGGCAAGACGCTGGTGACCGCGTTCGCGCACATCCACGGCCACCCGGTAGGGATCGTGGCCAACAATGGTGTGCTCTTCAGCGAATCCGCTTTGAAGGGTGCGCATTTCATCGAGCTGTGCGACAAGCGCAAGATCCCGCTGCTGTTTTTGCAGAACATCGCCGGCTTCATGGTCGGCCGGGATTACGAGGCCGGCGGCATCGCCAAGCACGGTGCCAAGATGGTCACCGCTGTCGCCTGCGCCCGGGTGCCCAAACTGACCGTCGTGATCGGCGGATCCTATGGGGCGGGCAACTATTCGATGTGCGGTCGGGCGTACTCGCCACGCTTCTTGTGGATGTGGCCCAACGCCCGGATCTCGGTGATGGGTGGCGAACAGGCCGCATCCGTGCTGGCCACCGTGCGCGGCGAGCAGCTCACCGCGGCGGGCAAACCATGGTCCGCGGACGAGGAAGAGGCGTTCAAGGCGCCCATTCGCGGGCAGTACGAGGACCAGGGCAACCCGTACTACTCGACGGCCCGGCTGTGGGACGACGGGATCATCGACCCGGCCGATACGAGAACATTTGTCGGACTGGCTCTTTCGGTGTGCGCCCAAGCACCGTTGGAACCCGTCTCCTATGGCGTCTTCCGGATGTGAGTGCAGTGTTCGAGACCGTATTGGTGGCCAACCGCGGGGAGATCGCGGTGCGGGTGATCCGGACGTTGCGCCGGCTGGGGATCCGGTCCGTGGCCGTCTACAGCGATCCCGACGACGGCGCGCGGCACGTCCTCGAGGCCGACGAAGCGGTCCGGTTGGGGCCCGCCGCGGCACGCGAGAGCTACCTGAACATCGACAAGGTCGTCGAGGCCGCGGTGCGCACCGGATCTCAAGCGATCCACCCGGGGTACGGATTCCTCTCCGAGAACGCCGATTTCGCCGCCGCATGCGAGCGTGCCGGGGTGGTGTTCCTGGGGCCGAGCCCGCGGGCGATTCGGGTGATGGGCGACAAGATCACCGCCAAGAACGCGGTTGCCGCCTTCGACGTCCCGGTGGTCCCCGGTGTGGCCAAACCGAGCCTGAGCGACGACGAGTTGGTCGCGGCCGCCGACGAGGTCGGATATCCGGTCCTGATCAAGCCGTCGGCGGGTGGCGGCGGCAAGGGCATGCACCTGGTGGAAGACCCGGCACGGCTGCGCGAGGCACTGGTCAGTGCCCGCCGGGAGGCGGCCTCCGCATTCGGCGACGACACGCTGTTCCTGGAACGGTTTGTGTTGCGCCCCAGACACATCGAGGTGCAAGTGCTCGCCGACACGCACGGCAACGTCGTGCACCTGGGCGAGCGCGAGTGCAGCCTACAGCGGCGCCATCAGAAGGTGATCGAGGAGGCGCCGTCGCCGTTGCTGGATCCGGCGACACGGGCGCGCATCGGGGCGGCCGCCTGCAACACCGCGCGCAGCGTCGATTACGTCGGCGCGGGCACGGTCGAGTTCATCGTCTCCGCCGACCGTGCGGATGAGTTCTTCTTCATGGAAATGAACACCCGCCTGCAGGTTGAGCATCCGGTCACCGAAGCGGTCACCGGTCTGGACCTGGTCGAGTGGCAGCTGCGGGTCGCCGCCGGCGAGAAGCTGGTGTTCGCCCAGGACGACATCGAATTGCGCGGGCACGCGATCGAGGCCCGGGTGTACGCCGAAGATCCGGCGCGGGGATTCCTGCCCACCGGCGGTCGGGTGCTGCGGGTCTTCGAGCCCTCCGGGGACGGCGTGCGGGTCGACTCGTCGCTGCTGCCCGGCACGCTGGTCGGCAGTGACTACGACCCGATGCTGAGCAAGGTGATCGCCCACGGGGCCGACCGTGACGAGGCGCTGGCGAAACTCGACCGGGCGCTGAGCCACACGGTGATCCTGGGCGTGCAGACCAACATCGAATTTCTGCGGTTCCTGCTCGCCGACGAGCGGGTGCGGGCTGGCGACCTGGATACCGCCCTGCTCGATGAGCGGCTGGCGGACTTCGCCCCGCTGCCGGCCCCCGATGACGTGCTCGCGGCGGCCGGCCTCTACCGGCAGTCGGCTCTGGCCTTGCGCGCTCGCCGCTTCTCGGCCAATCCGTGGGCGGCACCCACGGGATGGCGAGTCGGCGGCGGCGCGGCACCGGTCCGCACCGATATGCGCACCCCGCTGCGCAGTGAGACGGTGTCGGTGTGGGGGCTTCCCGAGGCCGCCACGGTGCAGGTTGGTGAAGGGGAAACCCATTCGGCCGCTGTGCAAGTCGAGCGGACACACATGAGCGCGGTGATCGACGGCCTGCGCCGCGACTACCGATGGGCCGAAGCCGACCGGCATCTGTGGATCGCCGACGAGCGGGGGACCTGGCACCTGCGTGAAGCCGAGGAGAACAAAATTCATCGCGCCGCGGGTGCGCAGCGGGCCGAGATCCTCAGTCCCATGCCGGGCAACGTGATCGCCGTCCAAACCCCCTCCGGCATCGACGTTTCCGAGGGCGACGTCGTGGTCGTCGTCGAGGCGATGAAGATGGAGCACTCGCTGGCCGCACCGGTTTCCGGACAGGTGGAGGTCCTGGTCTCCGTCGGCGATCAGGTGACCGTGGATCAGGTACTGGCCCGGTTGATCCCGGAAGAAGAAAGCAAGGACGAGACATGACCACATCCATAACCGCGGGAACGTTACCCAAGGAATACGAAGACCTACGCGACACCGTTGCCGAATTCGCGCGCACCGTCGTCGCCCCGGTGTCGGCCAAACACGATGAGGAGCACAGCTTCCCGTATGAGGTGGTTGCCAAGATGGGGGAGATGGGCCTGTTCGGGCTGCCGTTCCCCGAGGAGTACGGCGGCATGGGCGGCGACTATTTCGCACTGTCGCTGGCGCTCGAGGAACTCGGCAAGGTCGACCAATCGGTGGCGATCACGCTGGAGGCCGGGGTCAGCCTCGGCGCGATGCCGATCTACCGGTTCGGCAACGACGAGCAGAAGCGCACGTGGCTGCCGGACCTGACCGCCGGCCGGGCGCTGGCGGGCTTCGGGCTCACCGAGCCCGGCGCCGGCTCCGACGCGGGTGCCACCCGCACCACCGCCCGGCTCGACAACGGCGAGTGGGTGATCAACGGCAGCAAGCAGTTCATCACCAACTCGGGAACCGACATCACCTCACTGGTCACCGTCACCGCCGTCACCGGTACCGTCGGCGCGGACAAAAAAGAGATCTCGACGATCATCGTGCCCAGCGGCACACCGGGATTCACCGTCGAACCGGTCTACAGCAAGGTGGGCTGGAACGCGTCGGACACTCATCCGCTGAGCTTCGCCGACGCGCGGGTACCGGAGGAGAACCTGCTGGGCGCCCGTGGCACGGGTTACGCAAACTTCCTGTCCATCCTGGACGAGGGCCGCATCGCGATCGCCGCGCTGGCGACCGGGGCGGCGCAGGGCTGTGTCGACGAGAGCGTCAAGTACGCCAACGAACGCCAATCGTTCGGCCAGCCGATCGGCTCCTATCAGGCGATCAGCTTCAAGATCGCCCGGATGGAGGCGCGTGCCCACGTCGCCCGCACGGCGTATTACGATGCCGCTGCAAAGATGTTGGCGAGCAAGCCCTTCAAGAAGGAGGCGGCGATCGCGAAGATGATCGCGTCGGAGGCGGCGATGGACAACGCCCGCGACGCAACCCAGATCCACGGGGGCTACGGCTTCATGAACGAGTACCCGGTGGCGCGTCACTACCGCGACAGCAAGATCCTCGAAATCGGCGAGGGCACCACCGAGGTGCAGCTGATGCTCATCGCGCGATCGCTGGGGCTGTCATGACCGACGGTAAGCGCGGCCCGACGGCCGGCGAGCGTGAATCTGGCGACGCGGCGTCGGCGCGTCCCGTCGCAGAATTCACAGTCGGCGGTGGACGGAGCATTGTCCAGCGTGGCTTGTGGTTTGAAGAGTTCGAGGTCGGCACCACCTACCTGCACCGGCCCGGCCGCACGGTCACCGAGGCCGACAACGTCTTGTTCACCACGCTGACCATGAACACCCAGTCGCTGCACCTCGACGCGGCCTGGGCCGCCGAGCAGCCGGGCTTTCGCGGCGAGCGCCTGGTGAACTCCATGTTCACTCTCTCCACGGTGGTGGGGCTGTCGGTGTCGCAGCTGACGCTCGGCACCATCGTGGCCAACCTCGGTTTCTCCGAGGTGTCCTTCCCCAAGCCCGTCTTCCACGGCGACACCCTGTACGCGGAAACGGTGTGTACGGCCAAGCGCGAATCGAAGAGCCGGCCCGGCGAAGGCATCGTCACCCTCGAGCACACCGGACGCAACCAGCACGGCGACGTCGTGGCGCGCGCCGCGCGCACCACGCTGGTCCAGAAGCGCCCGTCCGATCAGGAGGCCCAGTGAACCTGCACGACGCCGGTCCCGGATGGCTGTTCTGCCCGGCCGACCGCCCCGAACGTTTCGCGAAGGCCGCCGGCGCGGCCGACGTGGTGATCCTCGACCTCGAGGACGGCGTGGCCGAGGCGGACAAGCCCGCCGCCCGCAAGGCGTTGCAGGAGACACCGCTGGACCCCGAGCGCACCGTGGTGCGGATCAACGCGGCGGACACCGACGAATACCCCCGCGACCTCGAGGCCCTCGCCGGTACCGCCTACACCACGGTGATGCTGTCCAAGGCGGAATCGGCGGCGCAGGTGGAGGCATTGGCCCCGCGTGACGTGATCGCGCTGCTGGAGACCCCGCGCGGCGCGGTGTTCGCCACCGAAATCGCGGCGGCGCAGGGCACGGTGGGGCTGATGTGGGGCGCCGAGGACCTGGTCGCCACGCTCGGCGGCAGCTCCAGCCGCTGGGCCGACGGCACGTACCGCGACGTCGCCCACCACGTGCGGTCGACGGCCCTGCTCACCGCGTCCGCCTTCGGCCGGGTGGCGCTCGACGCGGTCCACCTGGATATCCGCGACCTCGACGGGCTGCGGGCCGAGGCCGAAGACGCCGTCGCGCTGGGATTCACCGGGACCGTGTGCATCCACCCGAGCCAGATCTCGGTGGTGCGCGGGGCGTATCGCCCCGGCGAGGACAAGCTGGACTGGGCCCGGCGGGTGTTGACGGCCGCGCGCAGCGAGCGAGGGGTCTTCGCGTTCGAAGGGCAGATGGTCGACTCGCCGGTGCTCAAGCACGCACAAATGATGTTGCGCAGGGCGGGTGAGACCGTCAACGGCTGACGGTCCCGCCGTTCGACGGCACCCGGGGCCGGGCGCGCGCGACACGCTCGGCAGTCTTCGCAATCAACGCGGTCTCTTCTCATTTGAGGGCATAATGGTGAATACGCCAGTGTCGCGGCGAGCGAAGTCTTTCGTGTAGCTGGCGATCGACATCCGCTCGCGGTAGGTCTCGGCTGACCGTTTGCTGTGACCCGCTGTGGCTCATGGGGCCACGCGGCACCCAGCGAGGGAGGCGGTGTGGCGCAGATGTCTCAGACGCCGATGACCGTCGACCTCGAACCGGTGCAGCTCGTCGCTGCCGATGGCTCACCGACATCCGAACGCCGCTACAGCCGTGAGCTTCCCGCAGAGACACTGGGCTGGCTTTACGAGATGATGGTGATCACCCGGGAACTCGACGGCGAATTCGTGAACCTCAAGCGGCAAGGGGAGTTGGCGCTCTTCGCATCCTGCCGTGGTCAGGAAGCCGCCCAGGTCGGTTCGGCGGCGTGCCTACGCAAAACCGACTGGTTGTTTCCCCAATATCGGGAACTGGGTGCTTTTTTGGTGCGCGGCATCCCACCCGGGCACGTCGGCGCCGTGTGGCGCGGAACCTGGCACGGCGGTCTGGAATTCACCAAGAAGTGCTGCGCCCCGCTTGCTATTCCGATCGGCACCCAGACCCTGCACGCCGTGGGCGCGGCGATGGCTTCCCAACGCCTGGGCGAAGATTCGGTGACGATGGCCTTCCTCGGCGACGGCGCCACCAGCACGGGAGACGTGCACGAGGCGCTGAACTTCGCCGCGGTGTTCACCACGCCCTGTGTGTTCTTCGTGCAGAACAACCAGTGGGCGATCTCGACGCCGCTCCACCGACAGACCGCCGCGCCCTCGCTGGCGCACAAGGCGATTGGCTACGGCATGCCCGGGATCCGGGTGGACGGCAATGATGTCTTGGCCTGCTATGCCGTGACGGCCGAGGCCGCCGCCCGGGCCCGCGCCGGTGGCGGACCGACGTTGATCGAGGCGGTCACCTACCGGCTGGGCCCGCACACCACGTCCGATGACCCGAGTCGATACCGGACGCAAGACGAAGTCGATCGCTGGGTGGCGCTGGACCCGATCCCGCGGTACCGCACCTATCTGCGCGGCCAGGGCCTGTGGTCAGAACGCTTGGAGGAAAGGGTCATTGGCCGCGCAACGCGAATGCGGTCCGAATTGCGCGACGCGGTGGTCGACGCCCCCGATTTCGACATCGATGAGGTGTTCACCTCGGTGTACGCCGAGATCACGCCGGAACTACAGGCGCAGCGTCAGCAGCTGCGGGCCGAACTCGACCGAAGTGATTGAGAGGCGTCGATGACTCAACTCGCCGATCGTCCGGCCGGCCACGACGAAACACTCACCGCGGCAGTGGACAACGTCGCGCTTGGTGCGCAGTCGTTGACCATGGTGCAGGCGCTCAACCGCGCCCTGCACGACGCGATGGCCGCCGACGATCGGGTGTTGGTCTTCGGCGAAGACGTCTCGGTCGCGGGAGGGGTGTTCCGGGTCACCGAAGGACTGGCCGAGGCCTTCGGCGAGGGCCGCTGCTTTGACACGCCGCTGGCGGAGTCCGCCATTGTCGGGATCGCGGTGGGGCTGGCGTTACGCGGTTTCGTACCGGTGCCCGAGATCCAGTTCGACGGGTTTTCCTACCCGGCTTTCGACCAGGTGGTCAGCCACCTGGCGAAGTACCGCACCCGTACCCGCGGCGAGATCAACATGCCGGTGACCGTGCGCATCCCCTCCTTCGGCGGAATCGGTGCCGCAGAACATCATTCGGACTCCCCCGAGTCATACTGGGTGCATACCGCGGGCTTGAAGGTGGTGGTGCCGTCCAGCCCGGCCGACGCGTATTGGCTGCTGCGTCACGCGATCGCGTGCCCGGACCCGGTCATGTACCTGGAGCCGAAGCGGCGCTACCAGGGCCGCGGCATGGTGGACACCACCCGGCCCGAACCACCGATCGGGCGAGCGATGGTGCGCCGGCCGGGCACCGACGTCACCGTCGTGACCTACGGCAGCTTGGTCAGCACGGCGGTCGGTGCCGCCGAAGAGGCGCAGCGCCAGCGTGGTTGGAGCCTGGAGGTCATCGATCTGCGGTCATTGGTTCCCCTGGACTTCGATACCGTCGCCACGTCGATCCGCCGGACCGGGCGCTGCGTGGTGATGCACGAGGGGCCGCGCGGCCTGGGGTATGGAGCGGATCTGGCCGCCCGCATTCAAGAGGAGCTGTTCTACGAACTGGAGGCGCCGGTGTTGCGCGCGTGCGGGTTTGACACCCCATACCCGCCGGCGCGGTTGGAGAAGTTGTGGCTACCCGGCCCCGACCGGCTGCTCGACTGCGTCGAGCGCGCTTTGGAACAGCCGTGAGCGGCCCGGCCGCGCAGCAGCGGATCAAGCCGTTTCGGGTCCCCGACCTCGGCGAGGGACTCGAAGAAGTGACGGTGACGCACTGGAACGTCGCGGTGGGCGACGACGTCGAGCTCAACCAGGTGTTGTGCACGGTGGAGACCGCCAAGGCCGAGGTGGAGATTCCCAGCCCGCACGCCGGACGGATCGTCGAAATGAACGGCGCTGAGGGCGATGTGCTCAAGGTGGGGGAGGTGCTGGTGCAGATCGACACGGCACCGGGCGGTGGCGCCCCTGCGGCGGTCGAGACGGAGCCACCCACACTGGTCGGCTATGGTGCCGATTCCGGTGTCGACAGCAGCCGGCGCATCAACCGTCCGCTGGCCGCCCCTCCGGTGCGCAAACTGGCCAAAGAATTGATGGTCGATCTCGCCTCGCTGCCGCACAGCGCCGGCACCATCATCACCCGCGAGGATGTGCTGTCGGCGGCCCGCGGAACCGGGAACGGGGCCGATGTCCGATCGGTCCATGGTGTGCAGGCGCGGATGGCGGAAAAGATGACCTTGTCGCACAAGGAGATTCCGGCCGCGAAGGTCACCGTCGAGGTGGACTGCACCGAGTTGCTGCGGCTGTCCGACCGGCTCCGTACGACCGATCAAGAGATAACGCCCTTCGTGCTGACGCTGCGACTGCTGATCATCGCGTTGCGCCACAACGAGATTTTGAACTCGACCTGGGCCGACTCCCCGCAGGGACCGCAGCTACGCGTCGACCATCGAGTGCACCTGGGCATCGCCGCGGCCACCGAACGTGGGCTGCTGGTCCCCGTCATCGCCGATGCCCACGGCAAGACGACCCGCGAACTGGCTTCTCGCGCAGCAGAACTGATCGCCGGCGCGCGCGAGGGCACCCTGGCGCCGGGGGAGCTGCGGGGCTCGACGTTCACCGTGTCGAACTTCGGGGCGTTGGGTGTGGACGACGGGGTGCCGGTGATCAATCACCCCGAGGCGGCCATCCTCGGGATGGGTGCCATCAAGCCGCGGCCGGTGGCCCTCGGCACCGAGGTCGTGGTGCGTCCGACGATGTCACTGACCTGTGTGTTCGACCACCGCATCGCCGACGGTGCACAAGCGGCCCAATTTGTCTGCGAGTTAAGGGATCTGATCGAGTCGCCCGGAACCGCCCTGCTGGATTTGTGACCCCCACACCGCGGTCGCCAGATATGGATCACGGCGATGCCGATCAGCGTGTGGTGTGCGTGGTGTCGGTGTCGCGGTGGTGCAGGCCGGCGTGCGCCCATACCTACTTGCGTTGCGCCGCGGCCAATCGCTGTGCGAATTCTGGTGACTGGATGGAATAGGCCTGCGGCCCAAGCTCGGCGCGCATGGCCTGCTGGTGTTGCTCGTGGTCAAGGGACCCCGGACTGATGGTGGCGCGCATGGTGGCCTTGGTCGCCAGCACCACCTCGCGCGGCGCCGCCGCCGGCCCAGCGGCCAGTTCCAGCGCCGCACCGACGGGATCGTCGGCGATATGCAGCGCCAGCCCATGCCGCACCGCGGCTTCGGCGTCAAAGCGCATGCCGAACAGCAGGGCGGCGCGGGCGACCTGTGGGCCGACCGCCCGCTGCAGCATCCAGGTCGCGCCCCCGCCCGGGTGTAGCCCCAGCTTCTGGAATCGCGCATCGAACAGGGCGGCGGGTCCGGCGATGCGCACGTCGGCGGCCAGGGCCAGATTCAGACCTGCCCCGACGGCCGCGCCGTTGACCGCGGCGATGGTGGGGAGCCGGCAACTACCGATGGCCATGAATCCGTCATAAAGCTGCTGTAGGCCGGTCTCGGCCGCTCCGCCGCCCGCGGCCCCCAGGGCACTGAGGTCGGCGCCCGCGCAGAACGCCTTGCCGGCCCCCGTGACCACGACGGCGTGCACATCGGGATCGGCTTCGGCCCGCTCGACGGCCTCGCGCAGTAGCACCGACATCTCGGCGGTAACCGCGTTGCGCCGGTCGGGATCGTTGACGGTGATGAGCGCGACGCGGTTGTCGACGTCGAGCAAGACGGGATCGGACTGGGCCATAGCGGGCACCTCCGGGTTTGGTTTTGGGTTGCGGGTCCGCCTGACCCACCGGTTCGTTCGGGGGCAGCGTGACGGGCGAGGTAAGGGTACTGCGCCACCCCGGTAGGGCATCGGCCGGTGTGAGCGCGATTAGCAGGCGACGCAGGAAAGGGCGGCCGAACCAAACATCGGCGACCGATTTTATTGGACGACTCCCGGGCTGAACGCCATTTGCGGGCGCCTGCGGTTCCGCCAGCGTGAAGTCGCGCAAACACGATAATCTTTGCGGGCACGCGACGGAAGTCGGAATCTACGACTAATGATGTGTTTATCAAAACGTGATGTGCAACTTTTGGGCCGCGGCCGCCGGTCTCCGGAAAGACCTGGGCAAACGCACGACGCGCCAGCCCTCGGCGAGATGGCGGCAGAGCTCGCCCGGGACCCGGGTGGACTCGCCGAACAACTAGGACTCGGGTTTCGCCAACCTCTTAGCCAGCTCATTGAGTTCGGCCTGACGCTCACGCACCGCACACCCCCGCTGATCCAGGCGCGCTCCCTGGAGGATGGCCCGCGGCAGCGCGTTGCTACGCAACTTGATGTTGGCGTAATGGATTGCGGCATCAATCATTTCGATGTAGTGCTCCGCGTCATGCTCCGAGCAGGAGCCCTCGATGCGCTGAACTTCGTCCCAGCAAGGATACGAGGAGTACCGGGCATCGAGTTGTTGCTGCGATACCTGAGATCCGAAGTAACATCGCCAGTCCCGGCTCAGCCAGCCCCTCGTCTTCACTTCAACTTTGATGCGACTACCAACGCCGGCTATGAATCTCGGCTCCCCGACACGCACCACCGGCTGCCAGTCATTCGACGCCATATATCGCCAACCCCTCGAAGAGAAGACGCCCTAACTAATAATCTCCCCGAGGGCGTCAACTGCTCGTCGTGACACGCTGCTCCCAGAATACTAAATCCGCAAACTCGTGAAAGCCATGTTGACTTCTCCGGGCACCGGACGGTATACCGGCCGCCGAATAACCATTGCCACCGGTTCCGCGTATGCGCTTTACGGGTCGTGATTTCGCCCGCAAATGTCGCCGTGACCTGCATCACGACGCCACTTGGAGCGTGTGCCGGCAGTTGCGTGAGAAAGCCCGGTGGACCGCCGAGGACGAGCTGGTGAAGATGGGCGTCGAGTCCTCCCGCGGCGCGGTCTGGAAGCCCCACGCGGTCAAGGACCGCAACCTTCTCACTGGTCAGAACCCGGGCCTCCGCCGCGCCGCTCGCACAAGACTTCATGAGAGAACTAGGTCGCTGAAGCAAGCTGAAACACGCTGAGACAAGCGATCGGTGCCCCCGGCACGACTCGAACGTGCGACCTAGGGATTAGAAGGCCCTTGCTCTATCCACCTGAGCTACGGAGGCAATGTGCAGGTCAGTCTATCCAACTGTGTCCGCCGATCCGATTCTCCGCCGCCACGCGCGCGAAAAGCCTTCCCGCGCCGTGTCTATCGGTTATCGTGATCAACCTCGACACACGTACAACATCGGCCGGCCATCGGCCGTTAACCGCAGCGAGGCGTGTGCATAACGTCGGGGGGTGACGTTGTCATGAGCGTGGCCAGTAACCTGACTTCGCGCTGCTCGTGGGCCGGCGCCCAGGCATCGCGGCTGGCGGCCGAGGCCAGGGGTGCCTATCAGACCGGCACCCTGTTGTTGCGCGGCGGCCCGTTCGCGCTGGGCTGTGTCGCCGGTTGGCTTTTCACGGAGTTTCCGCCGCACGTCGTCACCGGTAACGCGCTGTCGCGGGTCTCGCATCCGTCGATCGGCCGGGTGGGCAAGACGTTGGCCGCTCAGCGGGCTGACCGAACCCTCACCACCGCGCTCGAGGAGTCCTTGGGCACCGACTTCCGTGACCAGGTATGTCACCCGGCCACCGTGGGGTCCGTGTGCGCCCCGCGCGGTGGCCTGTTGGGCAGGCCCGGGCCACACCGGCGATACGCGGCACAGACTTCCGACATCTCCTACGGGCCCCGCGGCCGCGACAACCTGCTCGACATCTGGCGGCGCGACGACCTGGCGCCCGGCTGCCGGGCGCCGGTGCTGATCCAGGTGCCGGGCGGGGCGTGGGCACTCAACGGCAGACGCCCGCAGGCCTACACGCTGATGAGCCGCATGGTCCAACTCGGCTGGATCTGCGTCTCGATCGACTACAGCAAGAGTCCGCGCAGCACCTTCCCCGCGCACCTCATCGACGTCAAGAGGGCGATCGCGTGGGTCCGGGAGAATATCGCCGACTACGGCGGCAACCCCGACTTCATCGCGATCACCGGCGGGTCGGCGGGCGGGCACCTGGCCTCGCTGGCGGCGCTCACCCCGAACGACCCCGAGCTTCAGCCCGGTTTCGAAGACGCCGACACCGGCGTCCAAGCGGTCGCGCCCTACTACGGCGTCTACGACTTCACCGACTTCGAGAACATGCACGACCTGATGCTGCCGTTCCTGGAGCAGTTCGTGGTGAAGGCCCGCTACGCCGACGAGCCGGAGCGGTTCACCGCGGCATCGCCGATCTTCTATGTGCACCCCGACGCGCCGCCCTTCTTCGTGCTGCACGGCGAGAAAGACGAACTGGTTCCCAGTGGCCAGGCCCGCGCCTTCTGCGCGGCACTGCGCGCGGCCGGTGCCCCCACGGTGGCCCATGCCGAACTCGCCAACGCGCATCACGCTTTCGACATCACCCCGACGGTTCGATCGCGGCTGGCCGCTGACGCCGTCGCCGATTTCCTGGGTGTCGTCTACGGGCGGCGTGTCAGCTCGGTCCTGGATTCGCTGCCGCTGTCGGCCACGTCGGCCAGTTGAGGGCCGGTTGAGGGCCAGCTGAGCTGAGCGCGCGCTCCCGTCCTCGCCGCTCCTTTCACCAGCGGGGTAACCCGACTAGCGTTGTGGTGACCATCAGGGTGCGTGGGGGCCAAGGCGGGAGGCGTGATCGACGGTGACAAGGTTGGTTCGTCGAGTTGATGACCATGACTGAGTCCGTCGAGGCGATCAGATTGTCCGACGAGCTTGGGCCGGTCGACTACCTGATGCATCGGGGCGAAGCGAATCCCCGTACCCGGTCGGGGATCATGGCGCTGGAGCTGTTGGATACCACACCGGACTGGCAGCAGTTCCGGGCCCGATTCGAAAACGCTTCCCGGCGGGTGGCGCGGCTCCGGCAAAAGGTGGTGGTGCCGACCTTGCCGACGGCGGCGCCGCGCTGGGTGGTCGATCCCGATTTCAACCTGGATTTCCATGTGCGCCGGGTGCGCGTGTCCGAACCCGGCACGCTGCGTGACGTATTCGACCTCGCCGAGGTCATCCTGCAGTCGCCGATGGACATCTCCCGGCCGCTGTGGACGGCCACTCTGGTCGAGGGTTTGGCCGACGGGAAGGCGGCGACCCTGCTGCATGTCAGCCACGCGGTCACCGACGGTGTCGGCGGGGTCCAGATGTTCGCCGAGATCTACGACCTCGAGCGCGATCCGCCCGCCAAGCCACCGCCGCCGCTGCCCATCCCGCAGGACCTGTCGTCGAATGACCTGATGCGCCAGGGCATTAACCACCTACCCCTCGCGGTGGTCGGCGGCGTCCTGGGTGCGCTGTCCGGGGCGGTATCGGCGGCCGGGCGAGTGGTGCTGGAACCGACTACCACCGTTTCGGGGATCGTCGGGTACGCCATGTCGGGCATGCGGGTGCTCAACCGGGCCGCCGAGCCGTCGCCGCTGCTGCGCCGGCGCAGCCTGGCCACCCGCAGCGAAGCGATCGACATCCCGCTCGCCGACCTGCACAAGGCCGCCAAAGCCGGCGGTGGATCGATCAACGACGCCTACCTCGCCGGGCTGTGCGGCGCCCTGCGCCGCTACCACGAGGCGTTCGGCGTGCCGGTCAGTACGCTGCCGATGGCGGTGCCGGTCAACCTGCGGGCCGAAGCGGATAACGCCGGCGGCAACCGGTTCACCGGTGTCAACCTTTCCGCGCCGATAGGCACCGTCGACCCGGTCTCGAGGATGAAGAAGATCCGCGCGCAGATGACCCAGCGCCGCGACGAGCCCGCGATGAACATCATCGGTTCGATGGCGCCGGTGCTCAGTGTCTTGCCCACCGCGGTCCTGGAAGGACTCACCGGCTCGGTGATCGGCTCGGACGTGCAGGCCAGCAACGTCCCGGTCTTTCCGGGAGACACCTACCTCGCCGGCGCAAAAGTCTTGCGGCAGTACGGTATCGGCCCGCTACCGGGCGTGGCGATGATGGTGGTGCTGATCTCGCGGGGCGGGTGGTGCACCATCACCGTGCGCTACGACAGGGCCGCGGTGCGAAACGACGCGTTGTTCGCCCGGTGCCTGCTGGATGGTTTCGACGAAATCCTGGCGCTGGCCGGGGATCCACCGCCGTGCGCGGTGCCCGCCTCGTTCACCGAGCCGGCCGTGTCGTCCCGATCGGTGTCGGGCTCATGAGTGCCTCGAAAGAGCGGGCCGACGGCACCCGAGAAAGCGGGGCCGACATGCGGCTGCCCGGCTCGGTGGCCGAGATCATGGCCAGCCCCGCCGGGGCGAAGGTCGGCGCGTTTTTCGACCTGGACGGCACCCTGGTCGCCGGGTTCACCGCGGTCATCCTGACCCAGGAGCGGCTGCTGCGCCGCGACATGGGCGTAGGGGAGCTGCTCGGTATGGTTCAGGCCGGCCTGAGTCACACCCTGGGGCGTATCGAGTTCGAGGACCTCATCGGCAAGGCCGCCGCGGCGCTGACCGGGCGGCTTCTCGACGACTTGGATGAGATCGGTGAGCGGATGTTCATCCAGCGGATCGAGTCCCGGGTCTACCCGGAGATGCGCGAGCTGGTGCGCGCTCACATGGCCCGCGGCCACACCGTGGTGCTCAGCTCGTCGGCGCTGACCATCCAGGTCAACCCGGTCGCGCGGTTCCTCGGGATTCCCAACACGCTCACCAACAAATTCGAGACCAACGAAGACGGCATGCTCACCGGCGGCGTCGAGAAGCCGATCCTGTGGGGTCCGGGCAAAGCCACTGCGGTGCAACGCTTTGCCGCCGACCGCGACATCGACCTCAAGGACAGCTACTTTTACGCCGACGGTGACGAGGACGTCGCCCTGATGTACCTGGTCGGCAATCCGCGGCCGACGAATCCCGAAGGCAAGATGGCCGCGGTGGCCAAGCGCCGCGGCTGGCCGATTCTGCGATTCAGCAGCCGCGGTCCGGTGGGCCTGCGGCGCCAGTTACGCACGCTCGCCGGCTTCGGGTCGATGTTCCCGGTCGCGGCCGGCGCGGTGGGCATCGGTGTGCTGACCCGCAACCGCAGGCGCGGTGTCAACTTCTTCACGTCCAACTTCTCGCAGTTGTCGCTGGCGATCGCCGGGGTCCAACTCAACGTGGTCGGCCAGGAAAATCTGACCGCGCAACGCCCGGCGGTCTTTATCTTCAACCACCGCAACCAAGTTGACCCGGTCATCGCCGGTGCGCTGGTGCGCGACAACTGGGTTGGTGTGGGCAAGAAGGAGCTGGAGAAGGACCCCATCATGGGCACGCTCGGCAAGCTGCTGGACGGCGTGTTCATCGACCGCGACGATCAAGCCGCCGCGGTGGAGACGCTGCACGCGGTCGAAGACCGGGCACGCAAGGGGCTTTCGATCGTGATCGCCCCGGAGGGCACCCGAGTCGACACCACCGAGGTCGGCCCATTCAAGAAGGGGCCGTTCAGGATCGCGATGGCCGCGGGTATCCCGATCGTCCCGATCGTGATCCGCAACGCCGAGCTCGTTGCCGCCAGGAACTCGACCGTCATCAACCCGGGCACCGTCGATGTCGCGGTCTTTCCTCCGATCTCGGTGCAGGACTGGACACTTGACACGCTGCCCGAGCGCATCGCCGAGGTGCGCCAGCTGTATCTGGACACGCTCGCCAACTGGCCCGTCGGCGAGCTGCCGGAGGTCGACCTCTACACCGAAAAGAAAACGGCCGCCAAAACCCGCGGCCGGACCACCAAAACCGCCGGCAAGAAAGCGGGGGCGAAAAAGGCTCCGGCCGAATCGGTGACCAAGACCCGCGCGAAAAAGGCTGCGTCCAAACCAAAGTCGCAGACGGCGGTGCCGGTCGACACGACGAACCGGCAGACGGCCGCTTCGCACAACGGCGAGGTGAATCCGTCCGGCGCCACGGGACCGATAGGCGCCGAATCACCGGAATCGCCGCCCCGAGGGCGTCCGTGACGGAACCGGCGGCCGATACCAGCGCCCTCCTTGCCGGAACAGACTCGCTGGTATTGGCGTCAATGGCCTCTCCGGTCGAGATGGAACTGGTCACGACGTGGCTGGATCAACAGCGTGCCGGCCACCCGGGCGCGAAATTCGACCTGGTCAAACTGCCCGCGCTCGACGCGCCGCCGGAAGCGATCACATCCCTGGCGGAGCAGCTCGCGTCTGGAGAAGACCGTTCGATCATGCCGGTGCAGGTGTTCTGGCTGCCCCCGCCGGATCGCGGGCGGCTCGCGAAGCTGGCCGGGCTGCTCCCCGGCCGGGATCCCTACCACCCCAACCACCGCCTGCAAACGCGGATCCTGCGCGGCGCTCCCCAGCGGGCGCGGGTGGTGGCCGGCGAATCGGCCACGGTCTCCGAGCTCCGCCGGCAGTGGCGCGACACCACCGTCGGCGACGACAAGACCGATTTCGCCCAATTCGTGATCCGCCGCGCGATCTTGGCGATGGAACGCGTCGAATACCGAATCCTCGGGCCGCAGTACAAGTCGCCACGGCTGGTGAAGCCGGAGATCTTGGCGTCCAACCGGTTTCGTGCCGGACTGGCGAAAATCCCGGGCGCGACCGTCGACGAGGCCGGAAAGATGCTCGACGAACTTTCCACCGGGTGGAGCAGGGCATCGGTAGACCTGGTCTCGGTGCTCGGCAGGATGATCAGCCGTGGGTTCGATCCCGAGATCGACTATGACGAGTATCAGGTCGCGGCGATGCGCACCGGTCTGGAAGCCCACCCGGCGGTGCTGTTGTTTTCACACCGGTCCTACATCGACGGCGCGGTGGTGCCGGTGGCGATGCAGGAGAACCGGTTACCGCCGGTGCACGTGTTCGCCGGCATCAACCTGTCGTTCGGGGCGATGGGCCCGTTGCTGCGGCGTTCCGGTGTCATCTTCATCCGCCGCAACATCGGCAACGATCAGCTCTACAAGTACGTGCTGCGCGAATACGTCGGCTACATCGTCGAGAAGCGGTTCAACCTGAGCTGGTCCATCGAGGGCACCCGCTCGCGCACCGGAAAGATGCTGCCGCCCAAGCTCGGCCTGCTGACCTACGTTGTCGACGCTTATCTGGATGGCCGCAGTGAAGACATTCTGCTGCAACCGGTTTCGATCAGCTTCGACCAGCTGCACGAGACTGCCGAGTACGCCGCCTACGCCCGCGGCGGAGAGAAGACACCCGAAGGCGTCGGCTGGTTGTACAACTTCATCAGGGCGCAGGGCGAACGCAACTACGGCAAGATCTACGTCCGATTTCCCGAGGCCGTGTCGATGCGCCAGTACCTCGGTGCCCCGCACGGCGCGCTGACACTGGATCCGGATGCCAAACGGCTTGCGCTGCAGAAGATGTCGTTCGAAGTCGCATGGCGGATACTGCAGGCGACACCGGTGACGGCGACGGGCCTGGTGTGCGCCTTGCTGCTGACCACGCGCGGTGCGGCGTTGACGCTGGGCCAGCTGCATCACACGTTGCAGGACTCGCTGGATTACCTGGAACGCAAACAGAATCCGATGTCGACCAGTGCGCTGCGGCTGCGCTCGCACGACGGCGTTCGCGCGGCGGTGGACGCGCTGTCCAACGGGCACCCCATCACCCGGGTGGACGGCGGCCGGGAGCCGGTGTGGCGGATCGCGCAAGACGAGCAGCACGCCGCGGCGTTCTACCGCAACTCGGTGATCCACGCCTTTCTGGAGACCTCGATCGTCGAGCTCGCGCTGGCGCACGCCCGGAACGCCGGCGGCGACCGCATGGAGGCGTTCTGGGCCCAGGCGATGCGGCTGCGCGATCTGCTGAAGTTCGATTTCTACTTCGCGGACTCGGCGACCTTCCGGGACAACATCGCCGAAGAGATGGCGTGGCACCATAATTGGGAAGCCCACGTCGCCGCCGGCGGCGAGGAGATCGACTCGCTGCTGTTCGCCAAGCGGCCGCTGATGGCGGAAGCGATGTTGCGGGTGTTCTTCGAGGCCTATGAGCTCGTCGCCGACGTGTTGCGCGGCGCCCCGGCGGCCATCGGGCACAAGGATCTGACCGACTTGGCGTTGGGCGTCGGTCGGCAATATGTGGCGCAGACCCGGATCCGCAGCAGCGAATCGGTGTCGACGCTGCTGTTCGCCACCGCGCGCCAGGTCATCGACGACCAGGACCTGATCGCACCCGCCCCGGACCTGGCCGACAGGCGAGCCGCCTTCCTGCACGAACTGCGCGACATCCTGCAGGACTTCAACTACGTCGGACGGATCGCGCGGGATCAGTTCGCGGCCCGCGAGTCCAAGGCGCGTCGGGACCGTCTGGACAGCCGAACTCGGTAGCCGGCGCGCCGGCCAATACCCTGGATGTATGACCGTCGCCCCGCCGGCCGGCAAGGCCCCGGCCGAGGCCTCGCCCCGGCGCCGCGCGTTGGTGTGGCCGGTGCTGGCCGGCGTCGCGGTGCTGGCCGGCTGCACGGCCGCCGGAATCGGGACGCTCTCGCTGGCAAGCGCGTTGACCGCGACCGGCCTGCCCGACCCGGGCCCGGTGACCACCCTGGGGCTGCCGTTCGTTCGGGCGGCCGGGGAGATCGCCGCGGTGCTCGCGGTCGGGTCATTCCTGTTCGCCGCGTTCCTGGTGCCGCCGCAACGCAGCGGCGTCCTCGACGCCGGCGGCTATCGCGCGCTGCGGCTGGGGACGGCGGCGTCGGGCGTGTGGGCGGTCTGCGCCGCCCTGCTGGTCCCGCTGACCATCTCCGACGTGTCCGGTCACCCCGTCGTCGACATCAGCCCGCTGCGGATGTGGTCGTTGGCGAGTCTGATCAGCACCGCCTCGGCCTGGCGCTGGACCGCGATCCTGGCTGCGGTGATCACGCTGGCGAGCCTGTCGGTGCTGCGCTGGTCCTGGACGCCGGTGCTGTTCGCCGCGTCGGTGATGACGCTGATTCCGCTCGGCCTGACCGGGCATTCGTCGTCCGGCGGTTCGCACGACCTGGCCACCAACGGCCTGCTGATCCACCTGGTCGCCGCCAGCCTGTGGGCCGGCGGCCTGCTCGCCCTGCTCGCCCACGCCCTGCGCGGCGGTGACCACACGGGCCTGGCGGCGCGGCGTTTCTCGTCGATCGCGCTGTGGTGTTGGGTCGCGATGGCTTTGAGCGGGCTGGTCAATGCCCTGGTGCGCGTCCAGCCGACCGACCTGCTCACCACCGGTTATGGACGCCTGGTGGTCGCCAAGTTCGTCGCGCTGTGCCTGCTGGGCGGTGTCGGCTGGCGCCAGCGGCGCGTGAGTGTGGCTGCGCTGCAAGCAGATCCGAGCCCCGCGCGGGCACGTGGCGCGCTGACCCGCCTGGCGCTGATCGAGGCCGCCCTGTTCGGCCTCACCTTCGGCATCGCCGTCGGGCTGAGCCGCACCCCGCCGCCACCGTCCCCGGCCCGGCTGCCGTCGGTTCCCGAAGCGGAGATCGGGTACGGCTTCGACGGGCCGCCGACCGTGGCGCGCATCCTGTTCGATTGGCGCTTCGACCTGATCTTTGGCACCGCGGCCATCGTCTTGGCCGCGCTGTACGTGGCGGGCCTGGTGCGGTTGCGTCGCCGCGGCGACAAGTGGCCGCCGGGCCGGACCCTTTCCTGGCTGCTCGGCTGCCTGGCGTTGCTGTTCGTGACGTCCTCGGGTGTCGGCCGCTACATGCCGGCGATGTTCAGCATGCACATGGTGGTCCACATGTGCCTGTCGATGCTGGTGCCCGTCCTGTTGGCGCTGGGCGCTCCGGTCACCCTGGCGTTGCGGGCGCTGCCCGCGGCCGGGCGCGACGAACCGCCGGGCATGCGGGAGTGGCTGTTGGCCGCGTTGCACAGCCGCTTCTCGCGGTTTTTCACCAACCCGGTTGTGGCCACGGTGCTGTTCGTCGCCGGGTTCTACGGGTTGTACCTGTCCAACCTTTTCGACATCACCGCGAGCAGCCACGCCGGGCATCTGGCGATGAACCTGCACTTCCTGTTGAGCGGCTACCTGTTCTATTGGGTGGTGATCGGGGTGGACCCGACGCCGCGACCGATTCCGCCCCTGGCCAAGGTGGCCGTGGTGTTCGCCTCCTTGCCGCTGCACGCGTTCTTCGGGGTGGTGCTGATGGGCACCAAGAAGGTTCTCGGCGCCGACTACTACCGTTCGCTGGGCCTGAGCTGGCACACCGATCTGCTGGGCGATCAGCGACTGGGCGGAGGTATCGCCTGGTCGGCGGGGGAATTCCCGCTGGTGATCGTGATGCTCGCGCTGATCGTGCAGTGGGCACGCAGTGACCGTCGCACCGCCAAACGATTGGACCGCGCGGCCGACCGCGACGATGACGCCGAGCTGGCGGCCTACAACGCGATGCTGACCCAGCTGGCGCGTGGCGAGACACCGGGCAACCGCTGAGCTTCAGCGAAGGTAACGCCACTGCGAATCTGCGGGCCCGATTTTTCGCCCTGGCGTTACGCTCGCGAATCTTTCGTCGGCGGTGGTCGCGCTCTCGCATCACGTGAACATTCGGATCGATCCACAGTCACGGTTCATTCCACAGGGCTGGTGGGCCGGCGCTCGTTGCGCCGTCGGGCCGTCGGTACCGCCGCGCTTACTGGCAGCCATAGCCAGAAGCAATCGAGAAGGGATCAGTCCATGTTCGAAACCCCACTTACCGTCGTCGGCCACATCGTCAGCAACCCCGAGCGCCGGCAGGTCGGCATCCAGGAGGTCATCAAGTTCCGGGTGGCCAGCAACTCGCGGCGGCGGACCGCCGACGGGGGCTGGGAGCCGGGAAACTCGCTTTTCATCAACGTGAATTGCTGGGGAAAGTTGGTCACCGGAGTGGGTGCCGCGCTGGGCAAAGGCGCCCCGGTGATCGTGGTCGGCCACGTGTACACCAGCGAGTACGAGGACCGCGACGGCAACCGTCGGTCGTCACTGGAGATGCGTGCGACGTCGGTGGGGCCCGACGTATCACGCGCCATCGTGCGCATCGAGAAGCCCGGATACACCGGTCCCAGCCCGGACGAGGTGTCCGGGGCCGCGCACGGCGAAGCTGCGCAAGCCGCGGACAGCCCCGCAGAAACCACCACACCCGCCACCGAGGTCGAACAGACGGCAGCGGCGTGACCACCGTCGGCTGAGCCGCCGCCGGCCGATGCCTAGGATGGTCCGCTAGATCACTCTGCAAACCAGAAAGGCACAACCGCGGCATGGCTGAGTTCATCTACACGATGAAAAAGGTCCGCAAGGCGCACGGCGACAAGGTAGTCCTGGACGACGTCACGTTGAGTTTCTATCCAGGCGCCAAGATCGGTGTTGTCGGTCCCAACGGCGCCGGCAAGTCGAGCGTCTTGCGGATCATGGCGGGCCTGGACAAGCCGAACAACGGTGACGCCTTCCTGGCCAACGACGCGACCGTCGGCATCCTGCTACAGGAGCCGCCGCTGAACGAGGAGAAGACCGTTCGCGGCAACGTCGAAGAAGGCCTGG
Source organism: Mycobacterium sp. (assembly GCF_004298145.1). Classification (GTDB taxonomy): domain Bacteria; phylum Actinomycetota; class Actinomycetes; order Mycobacteriales; family Mycobacteriaceae; genus Mycobacterium. Next base: position 106,306 of record NZ_SCRH01000055.1, on the reverse strand, counting down.
GCGAGATCAAGGTCAAGCTCGACCGCTTCAACGAGGTCGCCGAGCTGATGGCTACCGACTATTCCGATGAGTTGATGGACGAGATGGGCCGGCTGCAGGAGGAGCTCGACCACGCCGACGCGTGGGACCTCGATTCGCAGCTCGAGCAGGCCATGGACGCGCTGCGCTGCCCGCCGCCCGACGAGCCGGTGACCAACCTGTCCGGTGGTGAGCGGCGCCGGGTGGCGCTGTGCAAGCTGCTGCTGTCCAAGCCCGACCTGTTGCTCCTCGACGAGCCGACCAACCACCTGGACGCCGAGAGCGTGCAGTGGCTCGAGCAGCACCTCGCCTCTTATCCGGGTGCGATCCTGGCGGTTACCCACGACCGGTACTTCCTGGACAACGTCGCCGAATGGATCCTGGAATTGGATCGCGGCCGCGCCTACCCGTACGAGGGCAACTACTCGACCTATCTGGAGAAGAAGGCCGACCGGCTGGCGGTGCAGGGTCGCAAGGACGCCAAGCTGCAGAAGCGGCTGACCGAGGAGTTGGCGTGGGTGCGTTCCGGGGCCAAGGCGCGACAGGCCAAAAGCAAGGCGCGCCTGCAACGCTACGAGGAGATGGCCGCCGAGGCCGAGAAGACGCGCAAGCTCGACTTCGAGGAGATCCAGATCCCGGTCGGTCCGCGGCTGGGCAATGTGGTGGTCGAGGTCGAACACCTCGACAAGGGCTACGACGGCCGAACGCTGATCAAGGACCTCTCGTTCACCCTGCCGCGTAACGGCATCGTGGGTGTCATCGGCCCCAACGGGGTCGGCAAGACCACGCTGTTCAAAACCATCGTCGGCCTCGAGCAGCCGGACAGCGGCACGGTCAAGGTCGGCGAGACCGTCAAGCTGAGTTACGTCGACCAGACCCGTTCCGGCATCGATCCCAAGAAGAACGTCTGGGAAGTCGTCTCCGACGGGCTTGACCACATCGTCGTCGGCCAGACCGAGGTGCCGTCGCGGGCCTACGTGTCGGCGTTCGGGTTCAAGGGACCCGACCAGCAGAAGCCGGCCGGCGTGCTCTCCGGTGGCGAGCGCAACAGGCTCAACCTCGCACTGACGCTCAAGCAGGGCGGAAACCTCATCCTGCTGGACGAGCCGACCAACGACCTGGATATCGAGACCCTGAGCTCGCTGGAGAACGCTCTGGTGAATTTCCCGGGCTGCGCGGTGGTGATCTCGCACGACCGGTGGTTCCTGGACCGCACCTGCACGCACATCCTGGCCTGGGAGGGCGACGACGACAACGAGGCCAAGTGGTTCTGGTTCGAGGGCAACTTCGGTGCGTACGAGGAAAACAAGGTTGAACGGCTCGGTGCCGAAGCGGCCCGGCCGCATAGGGTGACCCACCGCAAGCTGACGCGCGACTAATGTCGGCTCTGCCCCCCGCCGCGCAGGAACGGGGCGTTTGAGCGCGTTGACAACCGTCGCCAGTTGGGAGCATTCGGCATGACGATCGATCCCGGAGCCAAACAGGATGTCGAGCCGTGGACGACCTTCACCCAGCAGCGGGACATTCCTGAGTGGATCTCGAAAGCCTATGTGGAGAGCTATCGCGGTCCGGAGAGCGACCATTCGGGGGGCGCGGAAACCAGGCCCATCGACCTGACGGTCCCGGCGGCGATCGTCACGCCGGCGATGCTGAGCGCGCACTATCAGCTCGCCGCGCACCGACCCGACGGCGAAAGCCGTGTCGCGGTCTACCCGGCGGAGGATCCCGCCGGGTTCGGGCCGGCGCTGCAAGTCGTCACCGACCACGGCGGCATGCTGATGGACTCCGTCACCGTGCTGCTGCACCGGCTCGGTGTCCCGTACACGGCCATCATGACGCCGGTGTTCGAAGTGCATCGCAACCCCGCCGGAGATCTGCTCAGCGTCGAGGCGAAGTCCAAGACCGCATCGCAATACGCCGGCGAGGCGTGGATACACGTGCAGCTCCTCCCGTCCGTCGACAGCAAGGGACTCACTGAGGTCGAGCGGCTGCTGCCCAGGGTTCTGGCCGACGTTCAACAGGTCGCCAGCGACGCGTCCGCCTTGATCGCCGTCCTGAACGATCTGGCCGCACAGGTGGAAGCCAACCCCGAGAACCGCTTTTCGGCACCGGATCGCGACGATGTCGCGGCCCTGCTGCGCTGGCTGGGCAACGGCAACTTCTTACTGCTCGGCTATCAGCGCTGCCACGTGCACGACGGCCGGGTCTCCGGTGACGGGACACCCGGTCTCGGCGTGCTGCGCACCCGCACCGGCTCCCGCCCCCGGCTGACCGACGACGACAGGTTGTTGGTCCTGGCGCAATCCGTGGTGGGCAGTTATCTGCGGTACGGCGCCTACCCGTACGCCATCGCGGTTCGCGAATACGTCGACGGCGCGGTGCTCGAGCACCGCTTTGTTGGGCTGTTCACGGTCGCCGCCATGAACGCGGACGTGCTGGAGATCCCCATGATCTCGCGCCGGGTCCGCGAGGCGCTGGCGATGGCCGACAGCGACCCGATCCACCCCGGCCAGCTGCTGCTCGACGTCATCCAAACCGTTCCCCGCTCGGAACTGTTCACGTTGAGCGCCGAGCGGTTGTTGGCGATGGCCAAAGCGGTGGTGGATCTGGGGCCGCGACGAAACGCGTTGTTGTTCCTGCGCGCCGACAGCCTCCAGTACTTCGTTTCCTGCCTGGTTTATCTGCCCCGCGACCGCTACACGACGGCGGTGCGGCTGCGGATCGAAGACATCTTGGTCCACGAATTCGGCGGCACACGACTGGAATTCACCGCTCGGGTCAGCGAATCACCTTGGGCGCTCATGCATTTCATGGTCCGACTGCCTTCCGATGATCCCGGCGCCGCACCGGTCGATGTCTCCGAGGGCAACCGGGTCCGCATCCAGGCCTTGCTGAGCGAAGCGGCGCGAACCTGGGCCGACCGGCTGATCGCCGCCGCCGCCGAAGGCTCCGTCGGGCATGCCGACGCGGAGTACTACGCGGACGCCTTGCCCGAGGCCTACAAGCAGGCCGTCACACCGGCCGATGCCATCGATCACATCGCGATCATCAAAGCGCTGCATGACAACTCGGTCAAGCTGGTGTTCCTTGAAGGCGAGGGCGGCTCCGCCCAGCTGACGTGGTTCCTGGGCGGACACACCGCCTCGCTGAGCCAGCTGCTGCCGATGCTGCAGAGCATGGGCGTCGTGGTGCTCGAAGAGCGGCCGTTCACGGTCACCCGGTCGGACGGGCTGCCGGTGTGGATCTATCAGTTCAAGATATCCCCGCACCCGACCATCCGGTTGGCATCGAGCCAAGCCGAGCGCGACGCGATGGCCGAGCGATTCGCCGACGCCGTCACCGCGATCTGGCAGGGACGCCTGGAGATCGACCGCTTCAACGAACTGGTGATGCGCGCGGGGCTGCGATGGCAACAGGTCGTGCTCTTACGCGCCTACGCAAAGTACTTGCGGCAGGCCAACTTCCCCTACAGTCAGTCCTACATCGAATCGGTGCTCAACGAGCACCCCTCGACCGCGCGATCCCTGGTCGCGCTCTTCGAGGCGCTATTCGACCCCAACCCGTCGAGTTCCTCGACGGGTCGTGACGCGCAGGCCGCCGCCGCGGCGGTCGCCACCGACATCGATGCACTGGTGGGTCTGGACACCGACCGCATTCTGCGTGCCTTCGCGTCGCTGGTGCAGGCCACGTTGCGGACCAATTACTTTGTGACACGCGAAGGCTCGGCCCGGGCCCGCAACGTGCTGGCCATCAAGCTGGACGCTCAGCTGGTCGGCGAGCTGCCACTGCCGCGCCCCAAATATGAGATCTTCGTCTACTCGCCCCGGGTCGAGGGTGTGCACCTGAGGTTCGGGCCGGTGGCCCGCGGTGGCCTGCGCTGGTCGGACCGCCGGGATGACTTCCGCACCGAAATCCTGGGTCTGGTCAAGGCGCAAGCGGTCAAGAACGCCGTCATCGTGCCGGTCGGTGCGAAGGGCGGGTTCGTCCTCAAGCGGCCACCGCTACCCACCGGGGACGCGGCCGCCGATCGCGACGCCACCCGCGCCGAGGGCGTCGCCTGCTATCAGTTGTTCATCTCCGGCCTGCTCGACATCACCGACAACGTCGACCATTCCACCGGAAACGTCAGCCCGCCGCCCGAGGTGATACGGCGCGACGGCGATGACGCGTACCTGGTGGTGGCGGCCGACAAAGGCACCGCCACCTTCTCCGACATCGCCAACGACGTCGCCAAGTCCTACGGGTTCTGGCTGGGCGACGCGTTCGCATCCGGTGGGTCCGTCGGCTACGACCACAAGGCCATGGGCATCACCGCCAAGGGCGCCTGGGAGGCCGTCAAACGGCACTTACGGGAGATGGATGTCGACACCCAGACCGAGGACTTCACCGTGGTCGGAGTCGGTGACATGAGCGGCGACGTCTTCGGCAACGGCATGCTGCTGAGCAAGCACATCCGGCTGCTCGCCGCCTTCGACCACCGGCACATCTTCCTCGACCCCGACCCCGACGCCGCGGCCTCGTGGGAGGAACGCCAACGGATGTTCGACCTGCCGCGGTCCAGCTGGGACGACTACGACAAGTCGCTGATCAGCGAGGGCGGCGGGGTGTACAGCCGCGAGCACAAATCCATTCCGGTCAGCCCCCAGGTGCGCGACGCGTTGGGAGTCGACGGTGACGTCACCGAGATGACCCCACCCAACCTGATCAAGGCGATCCTGCAGGCGCCGGTGGATCTGCTGTTCAACGGCGGGATCGGCACCTACATCAAGGCCGAGTCCGAGTCCGACGCCGACGTCGGCGACCGTGCCAACGATCCGGTGCGGGTCAACGGTTCTGCGGTGCGCGCCAGGGTCATCGGCGAAGGCGGCAATCTCGGGGTGACCGCGTTGGGCCGCGTCGAGTTCGACCTCGCGGGCGGCCGGATCAACACCGACGCGATGGACAACTCGGCCGGTGTGGACTGTTCGGACCACGAGGTCAACATCAAGATCTTGATCGACCCCCTGGTCACCGCCGGCAAGGTCAAGCCGGAGGAGCGCAAACCGTTGCTGGAGTCGATGACCGACGAGGTCGCCCACTTGGTGCTCACCGACAACGAGGACCAGAACGACCTGATCGGCACCAGCCGCGCGAACGCGGCCAGCATGCTGCCGGTGCACGCCCGGCTGATCCAGTACCTGGTGGACGAGCGCGGCCTGAACCGGGAGCTGGAAGCGCTGCCCTCGGAAAAGGAGATCCAGCGGCGGGCCGATGTAGGCATCGGGCTCACCTCACCGGAGATGTGCACCCTGATGGCGCACGTGAAGCTGGGCCTCAAAGAGGAGATGCTCGAGACCGAACTGACCGAACAGGATGTGTTCGCATCCCGGTTGCCCCTGTACTTCCCGAAACCGTTGCGGGAAAGGTTCACTCCGGAGATCCGCACGCACCAGCTGCGCCGCGAGATCGTCACCACCATGCTGATCAACGATCTGGTGGACGCCGCCGGTATCAGCTACGCCTTCCGGATCGCCGAAGACGTCGGAGTCGGGTCGGTCGACGCGGTGCGCACCTATGTCGCCACCGACGCCATCTTCGGGGTGGGGGAGATCTGGCGGCGCATCCGCGCGGCGAATCTGCCGGTCCCGCTGTCGGATCGGCTCACGCTGGACACCCGGCGGTTGATGGACCGCGCCGGACGCTGGCTGCTCAACTACCGTCCGCAGCCGTTGGCCGTCGGCGCCGAGATCAACCGGTTCGCCGCCAAGGTCAAGGCCCTGACGCCGCGCATGTCGGAATGGCTGCGCGGTGACGACAAGGCGATCGTCGAAAAGGAAGCCGCGGAATTCGCCTCCCAGGGCGCACCCGAGAACCTGGCCTACATGGTGGCCGCCGGCCTGTACCACTTCAGCCTGCTCGACATCATCGACATCGGCGACATCAACGACATCGACGCCGCCGAGGTCGCGGACACCTATTTCGCCCTGATGGATCGGCTCGGCACCGACGGCCTGCTGACGGCGGTATCCGAACTGCCCCGAAGGGACCGGTGGCACTCGTTGTCGCGCTTGGCGATCCGTGACGATATCTACGCCTCGCTGCGGTCGCTGTGCTTCGATGTGCTCGCGGTGGGGGAGCCCGACGAAAGCGGTGAAGAGAAGATCGCCGAGTGGGAACATCTGTCCGCGTCCAGGGTCGAGCGGGCCCGCCGAACATTGATCGAGATTCAGGAAAGCGGGGAGAAGGATCTCGCGACGCTGTCCGTCGCCGCGCGACAAATCCGTCGTATGACCCGCACGAGCGGAAGAGGTTCATCGAGTTGAGCATCGGCTTCGTCGCGCCCGTGCTGGTGCGCTGGTCGGACATCGACATGTATCAGCACATCAACCACGCCACCATGGTCACGATCCTCGAAGAGGCGCGGGTCCAGTTCCTGCGCGAGGCATTCGAGGTCGACATCAGAACCATCGGGTTGCTCATCGCCGAAGTCACGGTCACCTACAAGGGCCAACTGCGGCTGACGGACTCACCGCTGCAGGTGACGATCTGGACCAAACGGTTGCGGGCGGTCGACTTCACGCTGGGCTACGAAGTGCGCTCGGTCAATGCGGATCCGGAGTCGAAGCCCGCCGTCATCGCCGAGTCGCAGCTGGCCGCCGTCCATATCGAGGAGGAGCGGCTGGTGCGGCTCTCGCCGCAGCATCGGGAGTATCTGCAACAGTGGATCAGGTAGCCGACCGCGGCCTGTGGCTGGGCGCACCGTCGGGGGCCGAGCACCGCAGGGATCTGGCCGCGTTCCTCGACCGCGCGCTGCGACTCGATGAGGCGGCGATCGTCCGCTTGCGGACGCGATCCGATGGGCTTCTGACAGCCTGGGTCGCAACGGGTTTCGACGTGCTGGCCAGTAGGGTGGTGGCGGGCCAGGTCCGGCCCGGGGATCTGTCTGTGGGTGCGGACGCGCTGGCGCGCGCCCTGTCCGCGATGGACGACTCGGGCTACGTCGATCCCGGGTTCGCGATGGACTCGGCGTGGCGGGGCGCGTTGCCGCCGGATTCCGGCTTCACCCATCTCGAGGACTTGCCGGCCCGGGTGGTGCTCGACCTGGCGCAACGGGGTGCGCGACTCGCCAAGGAGCACAGCAGTTCTCAGGGCCCACCGGTTTCGCTGCTCGACCAGGAGGTCATTCAGGTGAGCGCCGCCGATATGCAGGTGGGGTTGCCCATGCGCTGCGTGTTCGCGCTGACCGCGATGGGTTTCCTGCCGCAGTCACCCGATGCTGTCGATGCCGACGAATTGATCCGGGTCCGCATCCTGCCGACGTGGCTGCGTCTGGACGCCCGGTTCGGTTCGGTGTATCGCCGCCGGGGCGATCCGGCACTGTTACTGGCCTGATGCGGGCCGGTGCGCCCGGTTGATCAGGGGCCGTAGCGCAGCCACAGCGGGAGAACGGTATCCAGATGGTCCATGAATTTCTTCAGCCCCACCCGGAATTCCCCGTACCCGTAGGGGTCTCGCCCATACTGAGGAAACGCGATGCCCACCCCGAACAGGCCGGGAGCAAGGATTCCGTTGGTGCGGTTGTACTCCAGCTGGCCCCACTGCGGTGTCTCGGGCAAGCTTCTGCGTTCGAAGCCGACGGTATAAACCGCCCGGTCGCACCGCGCCAGTTGCTCGGAGAACTCCGGGCTCGATGCCCAGCACCTCTCCAGTCGTTCCGGAAGCACCCCGTCGATGTTCTCCCGCGCCCACACCGCCGCTTGACCTTTCAGGCCGGTATCGTCAAAGAGAATCCAATCATCAAAGTACACAGCATATCTCAGTGGACTACGGTAAAAGTTGATCACTCTTTTGACCGGATGGCGCAGCAAATTCGGCAGCACGATCATCGACGAGTGCGATGAGCCGAAGACGGCGATCGTCGCGCCGTGCAGCCGCTCGGACGCGAGCTTCTCGGGATCGAGAGCGACCTCCACGGGAATCTCCTCCAGCTCGGGGTGGCAAAGCTTCTTGGCGGCCGCCCCGACGGCCAGGATCACGTTTTCGGAGAGAATGTCGTCCTGCTCCGTCTGGATCCGCCACCGCCGGTTTTCCAGGTACAGCGCGGTTGCGGTCGTCGTGAACGTGGCGACCTGCTCACGTAGACGCCCGGTGATCCACACCAACGGTTCGGCTACCAGGCCCAGTGCGCAGGTCTCCTGGGGGTCGACTTCCCGCAGCGGCATGGGTGGCGCCTCGGAGAACCGAAATGACTTGGAGCCGTTGAAATATTCGAGGAAGAGCCCCACGTGGGTATTGCTCGGCACCGACCGCCACTTGTGGCCGATGTCTCCGCCGGCGAAGGCAGGATCGATCCAGGCGATGCTTGCGGGCGCAACTCCGTGATCCAGCAGCCTCCCCACCGCGGCGACGCCCGCCGGCCCGGCCCCGATCACTGCCCACTCGTAGGAAGCCATGCACAACATATAGAGCAGTCAGCGGCGAAACGCCCACCGGGATTCAGGCGGTGGCGCGCGACCCGGCTACGCCAGCCAGGCCGCGGAATCCGGCGGGAGTTTCCCGTCGACCAGCGGCGCGCTCGCCAGGATGAGTTCTCCCGGCGGCAGGGGCACGGGTTGTTCGCCGCTGTTGAGCGCGCACACCAGCCCGCCGGGACGCCGGAAGATCATCGTATCGCCGGACGCCTCCAGCCACTCGACACCGTTGCCGTCGAACTCCACACGGCGCCTCCGTAATTCGAGCGCGCGCCGGAAGAACGACAGCGTCGAGTCGGGATCGCCGCTCTGCTTTTCGACCGTCAGCGCCGCCCATTCCTTCGGCATCGGCAACCACGTGTCGGGCGAGGACGAGAACCCGAACGGGGGATCGGAGCCCGACCAGGGGATCGGTACCCGGCATTTGTCGCGGCCGCGTTCGGTGTGCTCCGAGCGTTCCCACGTCGGGTCCTGCAGCACCTCGTCGGGCAGCTCCACGTCGGGCAGACCCAGTTCCTCGCCGTTGTAGATGAACACTGCGCCCGGCAGGGCGAGCATCACCATCGCCATCGCGCGGGCGCGGCGCAGCCCGGGGTCACCGCCGCCGTAGCGGGTGACCTCCCGGCCGACGTCATGATTGGACAGCGTCCAGGTCGGGATCGCGTCCTGCAGGGCGGTGGCGGCCAGCGAGTTCTGGATCGCGTCATGGATGTCGGCGGCGTCGAAGTCGATCCTGGTCAGCCGGAAATTGAATCCGAGGTGGAGTTCGTCGGGACGCAGATACTCCGCCCAACGAGCGTTGTCGGTCACCCAGACCTCGCCGACGGTCACCGCACCGGGATAGTCGTTGACCACCCTGCGGATGTCGCGGTGGATGTCGTGCACGTTCGGGTTGTTGAAGCGCGGGTCGTCGTCGGTGTGGTGCAACACCTTCGATTCGGTGTCGGGCGAATCCGGCAGGCCGGCCGGCTTGGCCATGCCGTGCGCCACGTCGATGCGGAAGCCGTCCACGCCGCGTTCCAGCCAGAAGCGCAGCGTCTTTTCGAAGTCGTCGAAGACGTCCGGGTGCTCCCAGTTGAGGTCCGGTTGCTCGGTGTCGAACAGATGCAGATACCACTGGCCGGGGTGGCCGTCGGGTTCGACCACCCGGGTCCACGCCGGTCCGCCGAATATCGAGGTCCAGTTGTTGGGCGGCAGCGCCCCGTCCGTGCCGCGGCCGTCGCGGAAGAAATACCGCTCCCGCGCGTCGGTGCCCGGACCGGCGGCCAGCGCCAGCGCAAACCACGGATGCGCCGAACTGGTGTGGTTGGGCACCACGTCCATGGTGATCTTCATGCCCCGCTGGTGCGCCGCGCCGATCAGCCGTTCGATCGCGGCCATCCCGCCGAACAGCGGGTCGATGTCGCGCGGATCGGCGACGTCGTAGCCGTGGTCGGCCATCGGGGAGACCGTGACCGGATTGAGCCAGATCGCGTCCACGCCGAGTTGCTCGAGGTGTTCCAGGCGGGCCGTCAGTCCGTCCAGATCGCCGACGCCGTCGCCGTCACTGTCGGCGAAGGACCGCGGATACACCTGATAGAACACCGCGTTCGACCACCACACTGCGGGGCTCATACTGCTCCGTTCACTTGCAGGGCGTTAAGGCCAGAGGTCAAAGAGGGGCGTTCACCAGTGAGTCCGCGGCCATCTCCAGATAGGTGAGCAGCTCGCGACGGTGCTCGTCGTCGAGTGTCCTCGAATCGATGGAGCCAACGGCCGTGTGCATGCACCGCAGCCACGCATCGCGCGCCAGCGGAGTGATCCGGAACGGGACGTGACGCATCCGCAGTCGGGGATCTCCGCGCCGGTCAGAGTAGGTGCGCGGGCCGCCCCAATACTGCTCGAGGAACATCCGCAGGCGTTCTTCGGCGCCCTCGAGATCGTCCAGCGGATACAGGTCGCTCAGAATCTCGTCCTCGGGAACCTGAGCGTAAAAGCGCGACACGATCGCATGGAAAGTCCCGGCACCGCCGACAGCGTCATAAAAGGACTGTCCTACCTCATCCATCGCGGTCCATTGTGGGGCATCGTCGCGGCGACAAGCGGAGGCGGCCCGATCCCGCTCCCGCTGTTCATCGGTTCGACACGGCGCTTCACCTGCAATAGGGGTGCGATTGACGACGAATCATGGTGGACTGTTCGCGGAGGATTCATGGCGCAGGGCAAAAGACGCCGCAGCCACCGCAGTCAGGTGGTCGCGGCAGGGCTAACCGGGCCCACAACCGCGTCATCGCTGCGCAGTGTTGACATCCATCCGCCCGCCCGCCCGGAGAGCGCTTCCATCTGGAGTCGCCGGCGGGTGCTGCTGCTGAATTCCACCTACGAGCCGCTGACCGCGCTGCCGATGCGGCGCGCGATCGTCATGGTGATCTGCGGCAAGGCCGACGTGGTGCATCACGACCCGGCCGGCCCGGTCATCCACTCGGCGACCAGCTCGATCGTCGTTCCCTCGGTGATTCAGTTGCGGTCTTACGTCCGTGTTCCCTACCGGGCGCGCGTCCCGATGACCCGCGCCGCACTGATGCACCGCGACCGGTTCTGCTGCGCCTATTGCGGGGCGAAGGCGGACACCGTCGACCACGTGGTGCCCCGCAGCCGCGGTGGCGATCATTCCTGGGAGAACTGCGTCGCCTGCTGCTCGACCTGCAACCACCACAAGGGCGACAAGCTGCTCAGCGAGCTCGGCTGGGCACTGCGCCGGCCGCCGATGCCCCCGACGGGGCAGCACTGGCGGCTGTTGTCGACGGTCAAGGAGCTGGACCCGGCCTGGGCCCGGTATCTCGGCGAAGGCGCGGCCTGAACACCTATCTGGTGTCCGGTCGCGGCGCTGGGGCGGTTGGTGGGATACGGTTTGCGTCGTGAGCCTTCTGCAGATCCACTTGTACTTTCTCGGAATTCCCCTGTTGCTGGTGGTCGGGCTGTCGGTGCTGATCTGGTCCCACAAGGGGCCGCACCCGGCGACCTACAAGTTGGGCGAGAAGTGGACCCATCCGCCGATCCTGTGGGGCGCCGTCGGTGAAGACGTCGGCCACACCCATGGTGGACACGGCACGTCGGAATTCTCAGTTGGAGGTGGCGCCAGTGGCACGTGGTGAGGTAGCGACGAGGGAGCCCGCCGAGCTGCCGTACGGCTCGGCGATCACCACCAGCGGACGGATCTCCGGGGTGACCGAGCCCGGCGAATTGTCGGTGCATTTCCCGTTTCCCACCAAAGACCTTGTCGCCGTGGACGACGCGCTGAAATACGGGTCGCGGTCCTCCAGGACGCGTTTCGCGATCTACCTGGGCGACCTGGGCGCCGACACCGCCGCGCGGGCCCGCGAAATTCTGGCCGACGTGCCGACGCCGGACAACGCGGTGCTGCTCGCGGTCTCGCCCGACCAGAAGGTCATCGAGGTGGTCTACGGTTCCGCGGTCCGCGGCCGCGGCGCCGAGTCGGCCGCACCGCTGGGTGTCGCCGCCGCCTCCTCCGCGTTCGAGCGGGGCGATCTGGTGGACGGTCTGGTCAGCGCGATCCGGGTGCTGAGCGCCGGGATTTCCCCGGCCTGACCTGTTCCCCGAGCGTGCATGGTTGCACGTCGGCTGCGGGGTGTCGTTGCTCAAACACGCACGCCCGCGTCGCGCGGGCTACCCAGCCGCGTCGAAGTGGCGCGCCCGCAACGAACGCTTCACACCGGCCTGGCCTTCCAGCACCAGGCGCCGCAGCGCTGCCGGCACCTCGGGGTCGGACAGAAACTTGTCGGCCGCGGCGACGCCGTCGTCGCTGATATCCCAGTGCGGGTACAGGCCGATCACGACCGTCTGGGCCACTTCGCTGGATCGGCGCGCCCAGACGCCCGAGATCGCCTCGAAGTACCGCGCGGTGAACGGCCTGAGCAGTTGATGCTGGGCCGGCGGGGCGATGCCCGCGATGATCGCGCGGGCCGTGATGTTGGCCAGGGTGTCGTCCTCGACCACCGTCGTCCAGGCGTTCTCCTTGACCTGCAGCTGAGGCCGCGCCGTCGCGGCCTGGGCGCCGTGCCGTTTGCCGGCGGCGGTCGGGTCGCGCTGGATTTCGGCGTCGATGAACGGTGTGGCGGGTCCGTCGGCGTCGACGTCGCCGGCGGTGGCCAGCGCCGTCACGATCCGCCACCGCAGGTCGGTGTCGATCTCGAGGCCGGGCAATCCCAGGTCCGCCGGGTCGCGGTCGAGCAGGTCCGCCAGAGTCACGACGTGGCGAGTCGACAGGACCGATGAGCACAGCGTGTTGACGAAGGCGAGCTGGTGATCCGATCCCGGCTGCGCGGCGCGCGCCAATTCCAGCAACCGGTCGGCGAACTGCGGCCAGCCGTGCTCATGCGCCCAGCCGGGTTCGGCGTAGGACGTCAGCGCGGTCTGCGCCTGCAGCAGCAGCCGCTGCGCCACCCCCACCTCGGTCTCGGCGTGCACGCCGCCCGCCACCAGGGCCACGAAATCGCGGGCCCGCAGTTCGGCCTCGCGGGTCATCTCCCAGGCCGCCGACCAGACCAGCGAGCGCGGCAACGGCTCGGCGATGTCGGCGATGCGCTGTAGCGCGGTGCGCAGCGACTCGGCGTCCAGCCGCAACGAGCAGTAGGTCAGGTCGTCGTCATTGACCAGAACCAGCTGGCCCCGCGAAACACCAACCAACGCAGGAACTTCCGTCACCGGGCCCTCGACGTCGAGTTCCTCGCGGCGTACCCGGACCAGCTTTCCCGATCCGTCGGAAGCATCCAGGTCGTAGATGCCGATGGCCAGCCGGTGCACCCGAGTCTCGCCGGCGCCCGGGGCGGCGCCGCTCTGGGTCACCGCGAACCGGGTGAACTTGCCCTCGGGGCCCGGGCCGTCGACGTCGAAGTCGGGCCGCAGCGTGTTCAGCCCGGTCGTTTTCAGCCACTGCTGACCCCAGTCGGACAGGTCGCGTCCCGACGCCTTCTCCAGCGCGGCGACCAGATCGTCAAACGTGGCGTTGCCGAACGCGTGGGTGCGGAAGTAGTCGCGCAGCCCGGCCAGGAAGTGCTCCAGCCCGACGTAGGCGACGAGCTGCTTGAGCACCGACGCGCCCTTGGCGTAGGTGATGCCGTCGAAGTTCACCTCGACGGCGGCCAGGTCCGGAATATCGGCGGCGATCGGATGGGTCGAGGGCAACTGGTCTTGGCGGTAGGCCCACGACTTTTCGACGGTGGCGAACGTCGTCCAGGCCTCCGTGAATTCGGTTGCCTCGCTTTGGCACAGCACCGAGGCGAAGGTCGCGAAGGACTCGTTCAGCCACAGGTCGTCCCACCAGGCCATCGTGACCAGATCCCCGAACCACATGTGCGCCATCTCATGCAGCACGGTCTCCGCGCGGCGCTCGTAGGACGCCCGGGTGACCTTGCTGCGGAAGACGTAGTCCTCCAGGAAGGTCACCGCGCCCGCGTTTTCCATTGCGCCGGCGTTGAACTCGGGGACGAACAGCTGATCGTATTTTCCGAACGCGTAGGGTAAGCCAAAGTTCTTGTGGTAGAAGCCAAATCCCTGTTTGGTCTGGGTGAAAAGCCGCTCGGCGTCCATGTGTTGCGCCAGCGACGCCCGGCAGTAGATGCCGAGCGGGATTTCCCCGTGCTCGTCGGTGTAGGCGTCCTTCCACTCGGCGTACGGACCGGCGATCAACGCGACCAGGTAGGTGCTCATCCGCGGAGTGGTGGCGAAGGTGTGCAGGCCGTCCTTCACCGACACCGTCGCGCCGTTGGAGATCACCTTCCAATGCGTGGGTGCCGTCACCCGCACGTCGAAGGTCGCCTTGAGGTCGGGCTGGTCGAAGCAGGCGAACATGCGCTTGGCGTCGGCGGTTTCGAATTGCGAGTACAGGTAGGTCTCGTTGTCGACCGGGTCGACGAACCGATGCAGACCCTCGCCGGTGTTGGAGTAGCGGCAGTCCGCGTCGACCACGACGACGTTGCGGTCGGCCAGCCCGCGCAAGGCGATGCCGGTGGATTCGTCGTATCCGGAGACGTCCAGGTCGCGCCCGTTGAGCGTGGCGCCGCGCACCGTTTCGGCGGCGATGTCGATGACCGTGTCGGCGCCCGCGAGCGCGTCGAACACCACCGTGGTGACCGAACGGAAGGTCCGTTCACCGGGACTGCCGTGGGAGTCGGTGAGATCGAGGTCGATCTGGTAGCTGGCGACGGTGATCAGGGAGGCGCGCTCGACAGCTTGTTCACGGGTGAGGTTGGGGAGTGCCACGGGTCCAACTTACGGGTCGGGCAAACCGGGAACAGGGGCGAGAGGCCTACGGTTGTGCAGATCAGACTTTCCACCGACGAGAGGACCGGCCATGGCTGACAAGGCGCCCGCGAAGAACAAGGCCGATTTCTGGTTCGATCCGCTGTGCCCGTGGGCGTGGATCACCTCGCGCTGGATCCTCGAGGTGGAAAAGGTGCGCGACATCGAGGTGAACTTCCACGTGATGAGCCTGGCGGTGCTCAACGAAAACCGCGAAGACCTGCCGGAGAACTACCGCGAGAACATGAAGCGGGCCTGGGGTCCGGTGCGGGTGGCGATCGCGGCCGAGCAGGCCCACGGCGCAAAGGTGCTGGGGCCGCTGTACACCGCGATGGGGACTCGAATCCACAACGAGGGCAACAAAGAGCTCGACGACGTGATCAAGCTGGCGCTGGACGATGCCGGACTGCCGGCGGACCTGGCCGCGGCGGCGGAAAGCGATGCCTACGACGCAGCGGTGCGCAAGAGCCACCACGCCGGGATGGACGCGGTCGGTGATGACGTCGGCACACCGACCATCCACGTCAACGATGTGGCGTTTTTCGGGCCGGTGCTCTCCAAGATTCCGCGGGGCGAGGAAGCGGGCAAGCTGTGGGACGCCTCGGTGGCCTTCGCGTCCTACCCGCACTTCTTCGAGCTCAAGCGCAGCCGCACCGAGAAGCCCGAATTCGACTGAGCGGTTGGGGGTGACCCGCCCCACCCGGCTGCCCCGCGGGCCTGTGTAAGGATTGCGGGCATGCGCGTCTACCTCGGCTCTGACCACGCCGGATTCGAGCTCAAGCAGCAGATCATCGAGCATCTTGAAAAGTCCGGCCACGAGCCGATCGACTGCGGCGCCTTCAGCTACGACGCCGACGACGACTATCCGGCGTTCTGCATCGCCGCCGCGACGCGCACGGTGGCCGACCCGGACAGCTTGGGCATCGTGCTGGGCGGGTCGGGTAACGGCGAGCAGATCGCCGCGAACAAGGTTCCCGGCGCCCGGTGCGCGCTGGCGTGGAGCGTCGAAACCGCGACGCTGGCCCGTGAACACAACAACGCCCAGCTGATCGGCATCGGCGGTCGCATGCACACCGTGGCGGAGGCGCTGGCGATCGTCGATGCCTTCGTGACCACGCCGTGGTCGAAAGCCGAACGCCACCAACGGCGTATCGACATCCTCGCCGAATACGAACGCACCCACCAAGCCCCGCCGGTACCCGGGGCGGCGGGCTGAGGCCGGAAGGGTCTGCGCATGCCCGAAGGGCATACCCTGCACCGGCTGGCCCGGCTGCACCAGCGCCGCTATGCCGGCGCGCCCGTAGCGGTGTCC
Organism: Mycobacterium sp.; assembly: GCF_004298145.1. Lineage (GTDB taxonomy): Bacteria > Actinomycetota > Actinomycetes > Mycobacteriales > Mycobacteriaceae > Mycobacterium. The sequence continues at coordinate 90,226 of NZ_SCRH01000055.1, read as the reverse complement.
AGCCCGCAGGGCCGCTTCGCCGATTCCGCCGTGGCGGTCGATGGCCGGCTGCTGCAGCGCACCAGTGCCTGGGGCAAACACCTATTCCATCACTACGCCGGCGGCCCGATCGTGCACGTGCATCTCGGCCTGTACGGCGCCTTCACCGAATGGGAACGTCCCGACGACGGGTCGTTTCCCGATGCGGTCGGGCAAGTGCGGATGCGCATGATCGGCACCGACTACGGCACGGATTTGCGCGGCCCGACGGTGTGCGAAGTCATCGACGAAGGACAGGTCAGCGACGTTCTGGCCCGGCTGGGTCCCGACCCGTTGCGCGACGACGCCGATCCGTCGTGGGCGTGGAAACGGATTGCCAAGTCTCGCAGGCCTATTGGCGCGCTGTTGATGGATCAGACCGTCATGGCCGGCGTGGGCAACGTGTACCGCAGCGAATTGCTGTTCCGTCACGGCATCGACCCGTTCCGCCCGGGCCGCGACGTCGGCGAGGCCGAGTTCGAGGCGGCGTGGACCGATCTGGTCGCGCTGATGAAGGTGGGCTTGCGCCGCGGCCAGATCGTCGTGGTGCGAGCCGAACACGATCACGGCGCGCCGCCGTATCGTCCCGATCGGCCCCGCACCTACGCCTACCGACGTACCGGCGAACCCTGCCGCGTGTGCGGAGACCCGATCCGCACGACCGTGCTGGAGGGCCGCAACGTGTTCTGGTGCCCGACGTGCCAGAAATGACAGCGAAAGTGTCGGCTTCTCCGGTTTGAATTTAATCGGCGCGGGAATTGCTGTCTGCATGAAGACTCTCGCTCGATCAGCTGCAACGATTTCCGCGATAGCAGGTCTCGGTCTGGCAGGGCTGGGCATCGCGTCGGACGCGCAGGCGCAGCCCGGCCCGTTCCCGCAATGGTGCCCTGGGGATTTCTGGGACCCCGGCTGGGGCGAGAACTGGGATGCCGGGCACTGCCACGATAACTGGCGCGGACCCGGAGCTAATTGGTACAACGGCCCGGATGGACGCGGCGCTCACGATGGACTGGGTGGCCCCGGCGGTCTCGGTGGACCTGGCGGTGGCGGACACGGCGGGGGCGGTGGCGGCCACTGACGGCGCCGCTAGGTGACACCCAGCACGGAGTAGACCTCGTTGGACAGGACCAGGCTGCGGGGGTCCGCGTTGGCCTTGGTGGCGTCGAAGTGATTTGCCACATACGCGTAGCCGATGCGGTGCTCCAGATCGACGAACCCGAACGAGCCGCCCAGCCCGCCGTGGCCGAAGATCCGCGGGTTGGGTCCGTTGACGCAGCGCTGGTTGAGCATGTACCCGAGACCCCAGCCGTGGTCGGCGACCCTCGGCCCCAGCACCAGATCGGTGTCCAGCCCGCCCTGACAGACCCGCACCAGGTCCATATGCTCGCGGCTGAGCACCTTCTCCTGGGCGAGCGCGTTGTAGAACGTCGCCAACCCCAGCGCCGACACCTGTCCGTTGGTGCCGGGGAACTCGAGTTCGCGCCACAGGCTCAGATCGTGTGAGCCGAGTTCGTCGTCGGGGGCGAACCCCATCGAGATGGACAGCCCCGCCTTCGGGTGCTCGGCCAGGCTGGTCGGGTAGCCGGGGGCCTTCGCGTCGGCCAGCAGGTCCCGGGCGTGCGGCTTGTGGATCCGCTCGGCGCAACGGTGTTGATCGGCCAGCGGCAACCCGATGTGGACGTCGGCGCCGAACGGTTCGGCGATCTCGGTGCGCAGGTACTGGCCGATCGTGCGGCCCGTGACCCGGCGGAACACCTCGCCCATGATGAATCCGAAGGTGGTCATGTGGTAGCCCTGGGCGGTCCCCGGCTCCCACCACGGCTCGGCCGCGGCCAGTTGTTCGCAGACGTAGTCCCAATCCGCGACCTGTTCCCAACGCATCCGGGTGCGCGGGCCGATCACGCCGGAGCGGTGGCTCATCACCATCGCCAGCGTGATGTCTTGTTTGCCCGCCTGGGCGAACTCGGGCCAGTAGTGGGCCACCGGAGCCTGCAGGTCCAGCTCGCCACGGTCGGCCAGCTGATGCACGCAGGTGGCCGACAGGCCCTTCGTGCCCGACAACACCGTGGTCAGGGTGTTCTGCTGCCAGGGTCGGGTGTGGGCGGCGTCGGCCCAGCCACCCCACAGATTGACGACGAGAGACCCGTCCACCCACACCGCGACGGCCGCGCCGACTTCGTCGCCCAGCGTGAAATTGCGCTCGAACGCGTCGCGAACGCCGACGAAGTCCGATGCGCATGAGCCGCGGATCGACGCGTCCGTCGTCAGGTCGCTCATGGCGCCTCTCTATCGAGCAGATAGTTAGCCCGAGCGGGCGACGGGAATCGAACCCGCGTAGCTAGTTTGGAAGACTAGGGCTCTACCATTGAGCTACGCCCGCATGTATTAGTCGAGCGTGACTGTAGCTGGCGACGAAGGTCAAATCTAATCGAAGCGGCTTTGTGATCACTCCGTGAGGTCCGCGAGGTCGCTGCCAAGCCTGTGGCGGACCTGGCTTTGCGGGGCCTTAGGATCATCGAGGTCAGCGCGGGGTGTAGCGCAGCTTGGTAGCGCATCCGCTTTGGGAGCGGAAGGCCGCAGGTTCAAATCCTGTCACCCCGACCAGTACGACCGGCCCGTGCGCTGCGCGCGGGTCACCGACCGCCAGGAACGAGCACCGAGGAGCGCACCCCGTGAAGAGCACCGTCGAGCAGTTGAGCCCCACCCGGGTGCGCATCAATGTGGAGGTCCCCTTCTCAGAACTCGAGCCCGACTTCCAGCGGGCCTACAAGGAGTTGGCCACGCAGGTGCGCCTGCCCGGGTTCCGGCCGGGCAAGGCGCCGGCGAAGTTGCTGGAGGCCCGTTTCGGCCGGGAGGCCATGCTCGATCAGGTCGTCAACGAGGCGCTGCCCGCGCGGTACGGACAGGCGGTCGCCGAGTCGGAGGTGCATCCGCTGGGCCAGCCCGAGATCGAGGTCACCAAGAAGGAGTACGGCGAGGAGCTGGCGTTCACCGCCGAGGTCGACATCCGCCCCAAACTCACCCTGCCCGACCCGGGTTCCCTGACCATCTCGGTGGATCCGATCGAGGTCAGCGACGACGACGTCGACGCCGAACTGCAGTCTCTGCGCACCCGATTCGGCACCCTGACCGGGGTGGAGCGCCCGGTCGCCGATGGCGACTTCGTCTCCATCGACTTGTCGGCCACCATCAACGGTGAGGAGGTTCCGGGCGCCGCCGCGCAGGGGTTGTCCCACGAGGTCGGCTCGGGCCGGCTCATCGCGGGCCTCGACGACGCGCTGGTCGGTCTGTCGGTTGATGAATCCCGAGAGTTCACCGCGCAGTTGGCGACGGGCGAGCACACGGGGCAAGACGCGCAGGTGACGGTCACGGTCAAGTCGGTCAAGCAGCGCGAGCTGCCCGAGCCCGACGACGAGTTCGCCCAATTGGCCAGCGAGTTCGACACCATCGAGGAGCTGCGGTCGAGCCTGCGCGACCAGGTCGGCCAGACCAAGCGCGCGCAGCAAGCCGAAAGCGTCCGCGACGCGGCGATCGACACGTTGCTCGAGCAGGTCGACATCCCGCTGCCCGAAGCGATCGTCAAGGCTCAGGTCGACAGCGCCATCCATAACGCCCTGCACAGCCTCAACCACGACGAATCCAAGCTCGAGGAAGTGCTTGCCGGGCAGGGAAAGTCTCGCGAGGAGTTCGAGACCGAGACGCGCACCGCCGCCGAGACGGACGTCAAAAGGCAGCTGCTGCTCGACGCGCTGGCCGACGAGCTGCAGGTCCAGGTCGGCCAGGACGATCTGACCGAGCGGCTGGTGGCGACGTCCCGCCAGTACGGCATCGAGCCCCAGCAGCTGTTGGCCTACCTTCAGGAGAACAACCAGCTGCCGGCCATGTTCGCCGATGTGCGCCGGGCGCTGGCCATCGCCGAGGTGATCCGAGCGGCGACGGTCACCGACACCGCCGGAAACACCGTCGACACCGACGCATTCTTCGGTAAGCGCGCAGAGGCTGACGCCTCCGGTGAAGTCGAAGAATCCACGGAGGCTGACGCGGCCGAGCCGGCCGGCGAGGCGGCGAAGGCCGACAAATCGACGCCAGAGGCCGACGCCGAGGAGTGACCGCGCTATGACGCTGTGAGCGAACGCGCCCGTTTCAGGGGTGCGTGGCCGCGAAACGGCAAGCCCGGTTGGTTAGTGTCGGTGAAGACAGATCTCGAGAAAGCAGGTAACCCGGTCGTGACTGACATGCGTTCGAACTCGCAGGGTCTCAACCTCACGGACTCCGTCTATGAGCGCTTGCTGTCCGAGCGCATCATCTTCCTGGGTTCGGAGGTGAGCGACGAAATCGCCAATCGGCTGTGCGCGCAGATTCTGCTGCTCGCCGCCGAGGACGCCACCAAGGACATTTCGCTGTACATCAACTCGCCCGGTGGATCGATCAGCGCCGGAATGGCGATCTACGACACCATGGTCTTGGCGCCGTGTGACATCGCCACCTACGCGATGGGTATGGCCGCCTCGATGGGTGAGTTCTTGTTGGCGGCGGGCACCAAGGGCAAGCGTTACGCGCTGCCGCACGCCCGCATCCTGATGCACCAGCCGCTCGGCGGGGTGACCGGCAGCGCCGCCGACATCGCCATCCAGGCCGAGCAGTTCACGGTCATCAAGAAGGAGATGTTCAGGCTGAACGCCGAATTCACCGGCCAGTCGATCGAACGCATCGAGGCGGATTCCGACCGCGACCGCTGGTTCACCGCGCCGGAAGCCCTGGAATACGGCTTCGTCGACCACATCATCACCCGCGCCGCCCACATCACCAATGGAGAAGCCCAGTGAACCCCGAAACCCAGCCTCAGGCGCGCTACATCCTGCCGTCGTTCATCGAGCACTCCAGCTTTGGGATCAAGGAGTCCAATCCCTACAACAAGCTGTTCGAGGAACGCATCATCTTCCTCGGCGTCCAGGTGGACGACGCGTCGGCGAACGACATCATGGCGCAGCTGTTGGTCCTCGAGTCGTTGGACCCCGACCGCGACATCACCATGTACATCAACTCGCCCGGTGGCGGATTCACCTCGCTGATGGCGATTTACGACACCATGCAGTACGTGCGGGCCGACATTCAGACAGTGTGCCTGGGTCAGGCGGCCTCGGCGGCCGCGGTGTTGCTGGCCGCCGGGACCCCCGGCAAGCGGATGGCGCTGCCCAACGCTCGGGTGTTGATCCACCAGCCTTCGCTGCAAGGCGTGATCCAGGGACAGTTCTCCGATCTGGAAATCCAGGCCGCCGAGATCGAGCGGATGCGCACCCTGATGGAGACCACGCTGGCCCGCCACACCGGCAAGGACGCCGCGACGGTCCGCAAGGACACCGACCGGGACAAGATCCTGACCGCCGGCGAGGCCAAGGACTACGGGATCATCGACACCGTGCTGGAGTACCGCAAGCTGTCGGCGCAATCCGCCTAGCCGTACCGGTCGTTCGCCGAACGTGCACTCACGGCGAATCTCTGCCTCCTGATTTTTCGCGCTGGCTGCACGCCCGGCGGACATCGGCGATGGCCGCGATGTCGGCGGGGCCCACGCGGCAGCATCCCCCGACGATGCGGGCTCCGGCCGCAAGCCACGCTGAGGCGAGGTCCGCTCCGAACCGTGACCGGCCGATCCACCTGTGCCGCAAGGCATCCCAGCGTTCCCCGCTGTTCGGGTAGACCACGACGGGCTTGCCGACGGCCGATGCGCTCGCGATCGCGGGCAACACGTCGTCGGGCGCGCAGCAGTTGACCCCGATGGCCACGATCTCCTCGACGCCGGCGGCCACCGCGAACGCGTCGGCCAGTGGTTGCCCGGCGCGGGTACGGGCCCCGTCGATGGTGTAGCTCAGCCACGCCGGCATCCCGACCGAATGCACCAGGTCGACCAACGCTTCCGCTTCGTCGATGTCGGGCACGGTTTCGCACGCGAGCACGTCGGCCCCGGCGGCCGCCAAGGTCTCCAGCCGGGGCCGATGCCATCGCGCCAGCTCCGCGACCGTCAGGCCGTAGCGTCCGCGATACTCCGACCCGTCCGCCAGCGCCGCCCCGTACGGTCCGACCGAGGCGGCGACGAGGAGCCCCTGGCGCCCCTCAAGCTCGCCAGGGCCGGCCTCCTCCCGCGCGGCCCTGGCGAGCTCGACGCTGCGGCGCAGCAGGCCGGCGACCTCGTGTCGATCCAGTCCGCGCGCCGCGAACCCCTCGAATGACGCCTGGTAGCTGGCCGTCGTCGCGATCGTGGCCCCGGCGCGGAAGTACCCGGCGTGGACCGCGACGATCTCGTGCGGGGCATCCGCGAGCAGCGCGGCCGACCACAACGGGTCGGACAGGTCATGACCGCGCGCTTCGAGCTCGGTGGCCAGGCCGCCATCGAGCAGCACGGTTTCACTGGGCCAGGTAAAGCCCACGGCCGAACCCACCTGGCCACTGTAGGGTGATTTCTTGAGGGTTGGCCCAGGCCTGGTGTGATCGTCGGCGTCGGGTCGGCGCCTCCACCGAAGGCAGCGTCGGACGGCCGCCAGACTCGATCGCATTACAAGCGCGACACGCCAAAGACACGCAAAGCGCGTCGTTCGCGAGTGACGGGCACCGTCGGGCTATATCTTTCCTCCATAGGGATAGAGGCATGAGCTCCCGCAAATACCATCGGCGCGATTCGGCGTTTATGGTCGCGGCGGGCCCGATCAAGCGGGTAGCGTCGGTGAATACATGCGGGGACAGGGAACACCAACGGCGAATAGGAAGTAGGCCCTCAGCACCATGGCGCGCATCGGAGACGGCGGGGACCTGCTGAAGTGCTCATTCTGCGGGAAGAGCCAGAAGCAGGTGAAGAAGCTCATTGCTGGCCCCGGTGTGTACATCTGCGATGAGTGCATCGATCTCTGTAACGAGATCATCGAAGAGGAGCTCGCCGACGCCGACGACGTGAAACTCGATGAGCTCCCCAAACCGGTGGAGATCCGGGAGTTCCTCGAGGGCTACGTCATCGGGCAGGACACCGCCAAGCGGACACTGGCCGTCGCGGTCTACAACCACTACAAGCGGATTCAGGCCGGCGAAAAGGGCCGGGACTCCCGGCACGAGCCGGTCGAGCTGACCAAGTCCAACATCTTGATGCTCGGACCCACCGGATGCGGCAAGACCTACCTCGCCCAGACGCTCGCCAAGATGCTCAACGTCCCGTTCGCCATCGCCGATGCCACCGCGCTGACCGAAGCCGGCTATGTGGGTGAGGACGTCGAGAATATCCTGCTCAAGCTCATCCAGGCCGCCGACTACGACGTCAAGCGCGCCGAGACGGGCATCATCTACATCGACGAGGTCGACAAGATCGCCCGCAAGAGCGAGAACCCGTCGATCACCCGCGACGTTTCCGGGGAGGGCGTGCAGCAGGCCCTGCTGAAGATCCTGGAAGGCACCCAGGCGTCGGTTCCCCCGCAGGGCGGCCGCAAGCACCCGCACCAAGAGTTCATCCAGATCGACACCACCAACGTGCTGTTCATCGTCGCCGGGGCGTTCGCCGGCCTGGAGAAGATCATCTACGAGCGCGTCGGCAAGCGGGGCCTGGGATTCGGCGCCGAGGTCCACTCCAAGGCCGAGATCGACACCACCGATCAATTCGCCGACGTCATGCCCGAAGACTTGATCAAGTTCGGCCTGATCCCCGAGTTCATCGGCCGACTGCCGGTGGTCGCCTCGGTCACCAATCTGGACCGCGAGTCGCTGGTCAAGATCCTGTCCGAGCCGAAGAACGCCCTGGTCAAGCAGTACCTGCGGCTCTTCGAGATGGACGGTGTGGAGCTCGAGTTCACCGACGACGCCCTGGAAGCGATCGCCGATCAGGCGATCCACCGCGGCACCGGGGCTCGTGGCCTGCGCGCCATCATGGAAGAAGTCCTGCTGCCCGTGATGTATGACATCCCGAGCCGCGACGACGTCGCCAAGGTGGTGGTGACCAAGGAGACCGTGCAGGACAACGTGTTGCCGACGATCGTGCCGCGCAAGCCGTCGCGCACCGAGCGTCGCGACAAGAGCGCCTAACGGGATCCTGCAGCGCGCACGCCTGTGACAGGGTGACGTGATTGGACGGGTTCGGATGGATACCGAAAAGGTGACACTCGGAGGCCGACTCGGTATCGGCGACACTGGTTGACGCCGAAGACGTGACCAACAACACAGTTTCGTATGGTACGAACGCCTGTCACCTGGCTGACTTGGGCTTTTAGCAATTTTTCGCCCGCGTGTGTCGGGTATGGGATGGCGATGCCCACCCAAAATCAGTGCCATAATTGATACCGCCAGTGACATAAACCCGTGATGGCCGGAGGCTCCCTTCGCCGACGCGTAACCTGAAGCTGCGTGAACTGTCTGTCCGGTGAACAAATGGAGGGCAAAGACGTGGATCCGAACGGCAGCGGAGCCGGATCAGACTCACAGCACGGGACTTCCGCGAACGGATCTACCCGTCAGCGCCTGGAACAAGTCGTCATTCGTTTCGCCGGTGACTCCGGTGACGGCATGCAGCTCACCGGTGACCGTTTCACTTCCGAGGCAGCACTTTTCGGAAACGACCTGGCGACCCAGCCGAACTACCCGGCCGAGATCCGCGCCCCCGCAGGCACTCTGCCCGGCGTTTCGTCCTTCCAAATTCAGATTGCCGACTACGACATCTTGACCGCCGGCGACCGGCCAGACGTTCTCGTCGCGATGAATCCGGCTGCGCTCAAGTCCAATATCGGTGACTTGCCCCGCGGCGGCATGGTGATCGCGAACTCCGACGAGTTCACCAAGCGCAACCTGACGAAGGTGGGTTACGTAACCAACCCACTCGAGACCGACGAATTGTCCGACTACGTCGTGCATTCCGTCGCGATGACCACGCTGACACTCGGGGCTGTCGAGACGATCGGCGCGTCGAAGAAGGACGGCCAGCGCGCCAAGAACATGTTCGCGCTGGGGCTGCTGTCGTGGATGTACGGGCGGCCGATCGAAACCAGCGAAAAGTTCATCCGGGAGAAGTTCGCCCGCAAGCCCGAGGTCGCCGAGACCAACGTGCTGGCCCTCAAGGCCGGCTGGAACTACGGCGAGACGACCGAGGCGTTCGGCACCACCTACGAGGTGTCCCGGGCGACCCTGCCGGCGGGCGAATACCGCCAGATCTCGGGCAACACCGCACTGGCGTACGGCATCGTCGCCGCCGGTCAGCTGGCGGACATCCCGGTCCTGCTCGGCAGCTACCCGATCACCCCGGCCTCCGACATCCTGCACGAGCTGTCCAAGCACAAGAACTTCAACGTCATCACCTTTCAGGCCGAGGACGAAATCGGCGGCATCTGCGCGGCGATCGGCGCCTCGTACGGCGGCGCGCTGGGAGTCACCACGACCTCCGGGCCGGGCATTTCGCTCAAGTCCGAGGCGCTCGGCCTGGCCGTCATGACCGAACTGCCGTTGCTCGTCGTCGACGTGCAGCGCGGCGGTCCGTCGACCGGGCTGCCCACCAAGACCGAACAGGCCGACCTGCTGCAGGCGTTGTACGGCCGCAACGGCGAGTCGCCGGTTGCGGTGGTCGCGCCGCGGTCACCGTCCGACTGCTTCGAAACGGCGCTCGAGGCGGCGCGCATCGCGGTCTCCTACCACACCCCGGTGATCGTGTTGTCCGACGGCGCAATCGCCAACGGGTCTGAGCCGTGGCGCATTCCGGACGTCAGCACACTGCAGCCCATCACACACACCTTCGCCAAGCCGGACGAGCCGTTCCAGCCTTATGCCCGCGACCCGGAGACGCTGGCCCGGCAATTCGCCGTCCCCGGCACCCCGGGACTCGAGCACCGCATCGGCGGTCTGGAGGCGGCGAACGGCTCGGGCGACATCTCCTACGAGCCGGTCAACCACGACCTCATGGTGCGGTTGCGCCAGGCCAAGATCGACGGCATCTCCGTTCCCGATCTGGAGGTCGACGATCCGACCGGCGATGCGGAGCTGCTGCTGATCGGGTGGGGCAGCTCCTACGGTCCGATCGGCGAAGCCTGTCGGCGCGCGCGGCGCAAAGGCATCAAGGTGGCGCACGCCCACTTGCGCTACCTCAATCCCTTCCCGGCGAACCTGGGCGAGGTGCTGCGGCGCTACCCGCAAGTGGTGGCGCCCGAAATGAACTTGGGCCAACTGGCGTTCGTGCTGCGCGGCAAGTTCCTGGTGGACGTGCAATCGGTCAGCAAGGTGCAGGGTGTCGCATTCCTGGCCGACGAGATCGGCCGCGTCATCCGCGCCGCGCTGGGCGGGACATTGGCCGAAGTCGAGAACGACAAGACGATGGTCGCCAGGATGGCGGCGGCAACGGTGGGAGCCAGCGCATGATTCGCGCCGGCGCCGACGTAGAGCGAAGCGATGAGGAGGAGCGGCGCTCGTGACTGATCTGATCGGCAATTTGGCGGGCAAAGACCTCGGTGTGACCGCGAAGCTGACCAAGAACGACGGGGTCCCCACGTTGTCTTCTGAGGACCAGCCCCAGAAGTCCAAGGACTTCACCAGTGACCAGGAGGTGCGTTGGTGCCCCGGTTGCGGGGACTACGTCATCCTCAACACCATGCGCAACTTCCTGCCGGACCTCGGCTTGCGCCGCGAGAACATCGTGTTCATCAGCGGTATCGGCTGCTCGAGCCGGTTCCCGTACTACCTCGAGACCTACGGGTTTCACTCGATCCACGGCCGCGCGCCCGCCATCGCCACCGGCCTGGCGCTGGCCCGCGAGGACCTGTCGGTGTGGGTGGTCACGGGTGACGGTGATGCTTTGTCCATCGGAGGCAACCACCTGATCCATGCGCTGCGCCGCAACGTCAACATCACCATCCTGCTGTTCAACAACCGGATCTATGGGCTGACCAAGGGGCAGTACTCGCCGACCTCGGAGGTCGGCAAGATCACGAAGTCGACCCCGATGGGGTCGCTCGACCACCCGTTCAACCCGGTGTCGTTGGCCCTGGGCGCCGAGGCGACCTTCGTCGGCCGCGCGCTGGACTCCGACCGCAAGGGCCTGACCGAGGTGCTGCGCGGCGCCGCGGGACACCGAGGCGCCGCCGTGGTCGAAATCCTGCAGGACTGCCCCATCTTCAACGACGGTTCGTTCGACGCGCTGCGCAAGGAAGGTTCCGAGGAGCGGGTCATCGGCGTCCATCACGGCGAGCCGATCACGTTCGGTGCCAGCGGTGAATACTGCGTGGTGAAGTCCGGCTTCGGCCTGGACGTGGCCAAGACCGCTGACGTGTCGGTCGACGAGATCGTGGTGCACGACGCGCACAGCGACAACTCGGCCTACGCCTTCGCCCTGTCGCGGTTGTCGGATCAGAACCTCGAGCACACCGTGATGGGCATCTTCCGCGATATCAGCCGGCCCACCTACGACGACGCGGCACGCTCGCAGGTCCAGGCCGCTCAGTCGGCGAAGGCGTCCGACTCCGCGGCGCTGCAATCGCTGTTGCGTGGCCGCGACACCTGGACCGTCGACTGACGTGGATAAGCAGGTGCCCGACACAGTGAAACAGGCCGGGTTGCTAGCGGGGATAGTGCTGGCCGGCGGCGAATCGCGGCGGATGGGCCGCGACAAGGCGACCCTGCCGGGGCCCGGCGGGGCGGCCACGCTTCTCGAGTACGTCGCCGGCGTCGTCGCGCAACGCTGCGACCCGGTCTTCGTGATGGCCGCACCGGGGCAACCGCTCCCCGAGGTGCAGGCGCGCGTGATTCGCGACGAGGTGCGCGGCCAGGGGCCGCTGCCGGCGACCGGACGCGGCCTGCGCGCCGCCGCGGAGGCCGGCGCCCGGTTCGCCTTCGTCTGCGCCGTCGACATGCCGCTTCTGTCAACAGGATTGATCGATGACCTGGTGCAGCTGGCCGGCGAGACCAACGCCGAGATCGTGCTGCCGTGGGACGGTCGCAGCCACTATCTCGCCGCGGTCTACCGCACCGACCTGGCCGAGCGGATCGATGGCCTGGTCGCGGCCGGCGCCCGCTCGATGCGCGCCTTGATCGACGCCTCCGACGCCCAGCAGATCGTGTTGCCGGAATCGCGTTTCCTGGCCAACGTCAACTCGGAGAGTGACCTGCGCGCTCTGGCGCAGCTCCAAGCCTGAGGCCCGACGCTGCGCCGATCGGGTCCCTGATCGGGCCCGCGTTGCGCATGGCGATCTGGTGAACGATTTCGCAAAAATTGACTGCGCGAACTGGCAGGGCATCGTGATCTGTTGGGGCGGCGGCGATTTGAGGCTTGTTGAAGAGCCACCCTGGGGCTTTACGCGTGAGCCGGCCGCTAAGGGGTCGTGGCCTTTGTGGCATTTTTTGACGGTGTGAAACCCGAGGTGTCGGATGAGCGCCGCCCATTCGAAGGGTTTCGTGTCGGCGCCGATGGATATCGGTGCTAGTCAGTTGATCATGAAAGATGTTGTCGCTGTTTGTAATTCAGCAAACACATTGCTGGAAAAGGTAATACGCACTATCGAATCCGCCGACTTCAGGTCAGGCGAGCTGGTGGATCACGAATAGTGTTGTAGGACAATATAACCCGGTGCATCACTGATTGACATTCGCCTACCTGGCGTGGCGACCTGAGAAACGACCCTACTTGCGGTATGCTGCGCCGGCCCGGTCGGGGGAGGGCGCGGATCCGTTGTAGCTGCGGCGAATCCGCAATAACGCGCGAATAAACGTGCGCCAGCTCACAAAATACGCGTGATTAGGCTCACCATTTGTTTGCGCGTGCGATCGGGGTGCCGGCGCCGGAAAGTCTGCGGTGACCTGCAAGAAGGGGGTCGCTACCGCGGCGTGATCGGCTCGTTATCGAAACGAGATACGCGATTTCCGAAGATGACGAATGGCCTGGCGTCTTCTACGGTCCCTGTTAGCCCGCAACGGGTTACGGAACAGTAATCAACAAAATTGAATCCACGGACCCGCGTGTGAGCGGCGCCACGGACGGCGAGAGCCCGACCGTGGACGGTGGGTGAAAACCCGCCGGGCAGACTTCGCCCGTCGCTGTCGTGCCTGACCCAGACGGCACGTTCCAAAGTAGGCATTTCAACCCAACGCCTTCAGCCCACCTGCGTGGGCTTGCTTTGGCGCGCGCGCACCGCGAAAGGAAAGATATTGAAGAACGTCCGCAAGGCGCTCATTCTTGCCGCGGTCACGGGCACGCTCGTGACCATCCCGTCGGCCACCGCCCACGCAGATGAAGCGGTGGCCTTCGACCCGAACCTGCCGGCTGCCGGGCCCTTCCCGGACGCCCCGGCTCCGGACGCGCCTCCTGCGCCGGACGCGCCTCCGGCCCCGGATGCCCCGGCTCCGGACGCGCCTCCGCCTCCGGCCCCGGACGCTCCGCCGCCGGCGCCCGTGGGCTTTGACCCCAACGTTCCGCCGCCTCCGGGCCCGGACGTTGCGCCGGCTCCGGTCACGAGGGCATACAGCGTGAACTGGGATGCCATCGCGCAGTGCGAGTCGGGTGGCAACTGGGGGATCAGCACCGGTAACGGCTTCTCCGGTGGTCTGCAGTTCACCCCGAGCACCTGGCATTCCAACGGCGGCAGTGGCTCCCCGGCCGGCGCGAGCCGCGAGGAGCAGATCCGCGTCGCCGAGAACGTGCTGCATTCGCAGGGCATCGGCGCTTGGCCGGTGTGCGGACGCCGCGGCTGATCGACGGCTTCGCAGACATATAAGCCATACATGTAAGGAGTGCCGGGCCCCGTGCCCGGCACTCCTTCACTCCAGCCGTCACCGCCCCCACCGTCGGGTAGCGTCGGGCTCGTGACCGCAACGCCGCGCGAATTCGACATTGTGCTGTACGGGGCGACCGGCTTCGTCGGGAAGCTCACCGCCGAATACCTGGCCGGCTCGGCACCGGACAAACGGATCGCGCTGGCCGGCAGGTCGCCCGACCGGTTGCGTGCCGTCCGCGACACGCTGGGCGAACCCGCGCAGTCCTGGCCCATCCTGACCGCAGATGCGTCGTCGCCCTCGACGCTGGACGAGATGGCGGTGCGCACCCAGGTCGTCATCACCACGGTCGGCCCCTACACCCGCTACGGGTTGCCGCTGGTGGCCGCCTGCGCCGCGGCGGGAACCGACTACGCCGACCTGACCGGCGAGGCGATGTTCGTCCGCGACAGCATCGACCAATTCCACAAGCAGGCCGCGGACACCGGCGCCCGCATCGTGCATGCATGCGGATTCGATTCCGTCCCTTCGGATCTCAGTGTGTATGGGCTCTACCGTGCGGCGCGCGACGACGGCGCCGGCGAGCTCGTCGACACCGACCTCGTGGTCCGTTCCTTCTCCGGCGGGGTTTCCGGTGGCACCGTCGCGTCGATGCTGGAGGTGCTGGATACCGCGTCGCGTGATCCCGAGGTCCGGCGCCAACTCGCCGACCCGTACACGCTGAGCGGCGACCGCGGCGCCGAACCCGAAATCGGACCGCAGCCCGATTTGCCGTGGCGTCGAGGTCGTCGGATCGCGCCGGAACTGGGCGGGCTGTGGACCGCGGGCTTCGTCATGGCGCCCTACAACACCCGGATCGTGCGGCGCAGCAATGCATTGCTGGACTGGGCGTACGGGCGCCGGTTGCGCTACAGCGAAAGCATGAGCCTGGGGTCGTCGCCGATTGCACCGGTGGCCTCCGCTGTGGTGGGCGGGGTTGCCGCCGCGACGTTCGGGTTGGGCAGCCGCTTTTTCCGGCTGCTGCCGCGCCGGCTGGTGGAGCGCATCGTGCCCAAACCCGGAACCGGTCCCAGCCCGGCCGCGCGGGAACGCGGCTACTACCGGATCGAGACCTACACCACCACAACCACCGGCGCCCGGTATGTGGCACGCATGGAGCAGCGCGGCGACCCCGGCTACAAGGCGACGTCGGTGTTGTTGGGGGAGTGCGGCCTGGCGCTGGCATTCGACCGTGACAAGCTCCCGGACCTGCATGGCGTCCTCACGCCCGCGGCGGCGATGGGCGACGCACTGCTGGACCGATTCCCCGCCGCGGGTGTGTCCTTGCAGGTTGACCGGCTGGCGCAGTGACCCGGCTCACGGTTCGGGCACTTACATGGGGGTGAACAGCGCTCCCTAGAATTGACGGGTGACCGCCAGCCGCAGCCCCGCCACCGACCTGCCCAAGTCGTGGGATCCCGCTGCGGCCGAGAGCGCGATCTACCAGAAGTGGGTGGACGCGGGGTACTTCACGGCGGACCCGGCCAGCGGCAAGCCCGGCTACTCGATCGTGCTGCCGCCGCCGAACGTGACCGGCAGCCTGCACATGGGTCATGCGCTCGAGCACACCATGATGGACGCCCTGACCCGCCGCAAGCGGATGCAGGGATATGAGGTGTTGTGGCAGCCGGGCACGGACCACGCCGGTATCGCCACGCAGAGCGTGGTGGAAAAGCAGCTTGCGGTCGACGGCAAGAGCAAAGAGGACTTCGGCCGGGAGCTGTTCGTCGAGAAGGTGTGGGACTGGAAGCGTGAGTCCGGCGGTGCCATCGGCGGCCAGATGCGCCGGCTCGGCGACGGGGTGGACTGGAGCCGCGACCGGTTCACCATGGACGAGGGCCTGTCCCGGGCGGTCCGCACGATCTTCAAGCGGCTCTACGACGCCGGGTTGATCTATCAAGCGGAGCGGCTGGTCAACTGGTCGCCGATTCTCGAGACGGCGATCTCGGATCTCGAGGTCAATTACCTAGACGTCGAGGGCGAACTGGTGTCGTTCCGGTACGGCTCGATGGACGACTCGCAACCGCACATCGTGGTCGCCACCACCCGGATGGAGACGATGCTCGGCGACACCGCGATCGCGGTACACCCCGACGACGATCGCTACCGCCACCTGGTCGGCACCAGCCTGCCGCACCCGTTTGTGGACCGTCAGCTCATCGTGGTCGCCGACGAGCATGTGGATCCCGAATTCGGCACCGGCGCAGTCAAAGTCACACCCGCGCATGACCCCAATGACTTCGAGATCGGCCTGCGCCATCAGTTGCCGATGATCTCGATCATGGATACCCGCGGGCGGATCACCGACACCGGAACGCAATTCGACGGCATGGACCGCTTCCAGGCCCGGGTCGCGGTGCGCGAAGCCCTGGCGACCGAAGGCCGGGTCGTCGAGGAGAAGCGACCCTACCTGCACAGCGTCGGACACTCCGAGCGCAGTGGCGAGCCGATCGAGCCGCGGCTGTCGCTGCAGTGGTGGGTCCGGGTGGAATCGCTGGCCAAGGCCGCCGGTGACGCGGTGCGCAATGGCGACACCGTGATTCACCCGGCCACCCTGGAACCGCGGTGGTTCGCCTGGGTCGACGACATGCACGACTGGTGCATCTCGCGGCAGCTGTGGTGGGGCCATCGCATCCCGATCTGGTACGGGCCGGACGGCGAACAGCGCTGCGTGGGCCCCGACGAAACGCCGCCGGAAGGCTGGGAGCAGGACCCCGACGTCCTGGACACCTGGTTCTCCTCTGCGCTGTGGCCGTTTTCCACCTTGGGCTGGCCGAAGAAGACCCCGGAGCTCGAAAAGTTCTATCCGACAAGCGTTCTGGTCACCGGTTACGACATCTTGTTCTTCTGGGTGGCCAGGATGATGATGTTCGGGACCTTCGTTGGCGACGACGACGCCATCACCCTGGACGGCCGCCGCGGCCCGCAGGTGCCGTTCACCGATGTCTTTTTGCACGGGCTGATCCGCGACGAGTCCGGCCGCAAGATGAGCAAGTCCAAAGGCAACGTCATCGACCCGCTGGACTGGGTGGAAATCTTCGGCGCCGATGCCCTGCGGTTCACGCTGGCCCGCGGCGCCAGCCCCGGTGGCGACCTGGCGATCGGCGAGGACCACGTCCGGGCGTCGCGCAATTTCTGCACCAAGCTGTTCAACGCCACCCGTTACGCGCTCCTCAACGGCGCTCAGCTGGCGCCCGTGCCCCCGCCGGCCGAGCTCACCGATGCCGACCGATGGATCCTCGGGCGACTGGAAGAGGTTCGCGCGGAAGTCGATTCGGCGTTTGACAACTACGAGTTCAGCCGCGCCTGCGAGGCGCTCTACCACTTCGCGTGGGACGAATTCTGCGACTGGTACGTCGAACTGGCCAAGACGCAACTCGCCGAGGGGGTCGCGCACACGACGGCCGTGTTGGCGGTGGCGCTGGACACCCTGCTGCGGTTGCTGCACCCGGTGATCCCGTTCATCACCGAGGCCCTCTGGCAGGCGCTGACCAACGATGAGACCCGACAAGAGTCGCTGGTAATCGCCGACTGGCCCCAGTCGTCCGGGATGAGCCTCGATCAGGTTGCCGCACAGCGGGTTACCGATATGCAGAAATTGGTCACCGAGGTTCGCCGGTTCCGCAGCGATCAAGGCCTGGCGGACCGTCAGAAGGTGCCGGCCCGGATGACCGGTGTGGAGGAATCCGATCTGCGCACCCAGGTGAGCGCGGTGACGTCGCTGGCGTGGCTCACCGCCGCCGGGCCGGAATTCCACCCGTCGGCATCCGTGGAAGTCAGGCTCAGCGGTGGCACCGTCGTCGTCGAACTGGACACCTCCGGCACCATCGACGTCGCCGCCGAGCGTCGCCGGCTGGAAAAGGATCTGGCCGCGGCGCACAAGGAGCTGGCGTCGACCACCGCCAAATTGGCCAACGAGGACTTCTTGGGCAAGGCCCCGCAAAACGTTGTCGACAAGATCCGGGACCGTCAACGCCTGGCCCAGGAGGAAACCGAGCGGATCAACGCGCGGCTAGCCGGGATGCGATGACCAAGCCGCCCGAGTGGGCTGAGGACCCCGAAGTTCCCGGCGCGGTTCCCACCCCGGACGAGATCGCATCCTTGTTGCAGGTCGAGCATCTGCTGGACCAACGCTGGCCCGAGACCAAAATCGAGCCGAGCCTGACCCGCATCAGCGCGCTGATGGACCTGTTGGGTACACCGCAACTCGCCTACCCGTCGATCCACGTCGCGGGCACCAACGGCAAGACCTCGGTGGCCCGCATGGTTGACGCGCTGATCACCGCGCTGCACGGGCGCACCGGGCGCACCACCAGCCCCCACCTGCAGTCGGCGGTCGAACGCATCTCGATCGATGCCACGCCGATCAGCCCGGCCCAGTACGTGGCGACCTACCGCGAGATCGAGCCGTTCGTGCAGATGGTCGACGCGCAATCGCAAGCCGCCGGTGGACCGGCGATGAGCAAGTTCGAGGTGTTGACCGCGATGGCGTTCGCCGCGTTCGCCGACGCCCCCGTCGACGTCGCCGTGGTCGAGGTGGGGATGGGTGGGCGTTGGGATGCCACCAATGTCGTCAACGCGCCGGTAGCGGTCATCACCCCGATCGCCATCGACCACGTCGAATACCTGGGCGACGACCTCGCCGGCATCGCCGGGGAGAAGGCCGGCATCATCACCAGGGCGCCGGAGGGCGCACCGGACACCGTCGCGGTCATCGCGCGCCAGGCGCCCGAAGTGATGGAAGTGTTGTTGGCCCAAACCGTGCAAGCCGATGCCGCGGTGGCCCGCGAGGATTCGGAGTTCGCCGTCGTGGACCGCCAGGTCGCTATCGGCGGACAGGTGCTGGTGCTGCAGGGACTCGGGGGCGTGTATTCCGACGTCTACCTGCCGCTGCACGGCGAAC
This sequence comes from Mycobacterium sp., assembly GCF_004298145.1. Classification (GTDB taxonomy): domain Bacteria; phylum Actinomycetota; class Actinomycetes; order Mycobacteriales; family Mycobacteriaceae; genus Mycobacterium. The sequence goes on along the minus strand of NZ_SCRH01000055.1, from coordinate 71,550 downwards.
ACCAGGCGCACAACGCCGCGCTGGCGCTGGCGGCGGTCGAGGCCTTCTTCGGCGCCGGCGCGCAGCGTCAACTCGACGTCGAGGCCGTCCGGGCCGGTTTCGCCGCGGTCGCCAGCCCCGGCCGGCTGGAGCGGATGCGCAGCGCGCCCACGGTGTTCATCGACGCCGCGCACAATCCCGCCGGCGCGGCCGCGCTGGCGCAGACGCTGGCCGGCGAGTTCGACTTCCGCTATCTCGTCGGGGTGCTCAGCGTGCTCGCCGAGAAGGACGTCGACGGCATCCTCGCCGCCCTGCAGCCGGTGTTCGACACCGTCGTCGTGACCCACAACGGGTCCCCGCGCGCGCTCGACGTCGAGTCGCTGGCCTTGGCGGCGCGCGAGCGGTTCGGACCCGACCGGGTGAGCACCGCCGAGAACCTGCGCGACGCCATCGACGTCGCGACCGCGCTGGTCGACGACGCCGCACTCGGTGGGCACGCTGAAGACTTCTCCGGAACCGGCATCGTCATCACCGGCTCGGTCGTCACCGCCGGTGCGGCGCGCACTCTGTTCGGGCGTGATCCGCAATGACCCAACCGGACCCACCCCAGAACCCCGAGCAGCCGGGCCCGACGCCACCCGCCGACCCCTGGCGCAGCTTCGGCGCGGTGATGGCTTTGACGCTGATCCTCGAGGCCATCGTGGTGCTGCTGGCGATACCGGTGGTGGGCGCGGTCGGCGGCGGCCTGACGACGGCGTCGCTGACCTATCTGGTCGGCCTGGCCGTACTGCTGATCCTGCTGGCCGGGGTGCAGCGCAAACCCTGGGCCATCTGGGCCAACCTGGGCGTGCAGGTGATCCTGCTCGCCGGCTTCGCCGTGTACCCCGGGGTGGGGTTCATCGGCGTGCTCTTCACCGGGCTGTGGGCCCTGATTGCCTACTTCCGGGCCGAGGTTCGGCGCAGACAGGGGTAGGCCCGCGGTGCTGACCCGCCGCGTCGCCACCTGGTTATGTACGCTGTCCGCCGTGACCGAACGGACATTGGTACTGATCAAGCCGGACGGCGTCCAGCGACAGCTGGTGGGGGAGATCATCGGCCGGGTCGAGCGAAAAGGCCTCACCATCGCCGCGCTGGAACTCCGGCACGTCAGCCAGGACCTCGCCGCCCAGCATTACGCCGAACACGAGGGCAAGCCATTCTTCGAGCCGTTGCTGGAGTTCATCACCTCGGGGCCGGTGGTGGCGGCCATCGTGGAGGGGCCGCGGGCGATCGCGGCGTTTCGGCAGCTCGCGGGTGGTACCGACCCGGTCGAGAAGGCGGTCCCCGGCACGATCCGGGGCGATTTCGGGCTGGAGACCCAGTTCAATCTGGTGCACGGCTCGGATTCGATCGAGTCCGCGAAGCGAGAAATCGCGCTCTGGTTTCCCGACGCCTAGAGCTGCGACGATCGGTCCCACGGCGCCGTGCTGACCGGTGTTCGCCCAATCGGGCTGCATCAGGTGTGGGTTGGGCCGCTGCGTGATGTGGGATACTGATCTCGGGTGAACGTCGCCGGACCGGCGTCAGACACCCGAATGAAGACTTGAACAAGCGCGACCATAGCCCCGTCGCCTTGGTTTGCTGCATGTCAGGCCGTCATTCAGCACGGCGCCGAGTGGGTTCTCACCTGAGCCGCTCGGGGCGAGACCATCACAAGCCCGGGAGAAGTGACCCGGGCCCATAGCGAAGCCCTCGCGTGGCCGCGTCGCAAAGACGCGCCCGGGGGCTTGAGGAGAATACGTGGTAGACGGTGCACCAACTGCAGACCCATCAGAAGAATCGACCCGGCCCGAGGACCTTCCCGACCGGTTGAGGGTTCATTCGCTGGCTCGAACGCTGGGAACCACCAGCAAGCGGGTGCTGGACGCGCTCAGCGCGCTGGATGGGCGGATTCGCAGCGCACATTCCACCGTGGACCGCGCCGACGCGGTGCGGGTGCGTGACCTGCTGGCCGCCCTACCCCGGGAAAGCCCCGAGAGCACCGGCGGCGGCGAGGACGCCGATGAGCCCGAATCGCGGCTGATGCTGGAGACCCCCGACAACGCCGCCGAGCGACCGCATTACATGCCGCTCTTCGTCGCACCGCAGCCGCTCGACAGCGACGATGAGAGCGGCACCGACGAGGGCGCCGACTCCGACGATTCCGACAGCGACGACGACGAGCAGGCCGATCGGCCGTCGAACCGACGGCGCCGACGCGGCCGCCGTGGCCGCGGTCGCGGACGCGGCGAGCAGGGCGGACCCGAGGGCCAAAACGACGGCGGTGACGACGACGAACCGCAGGGCCGGGGCAGGAGGGGCGCCCAGTCCGACTCCGATTCCGACGACACCGACGACGAAGATTCCGACGACGGTGACGACTCCGACGGCGGTGACGACGGTTCGTCGGATGGTGGCAATCGCCGCCGCCGCAGGCGCCGGCGCCGGAAATCCGCATCGGGCGACGACAACGACGAGGGGCCATCGCCCGACGACCCGCCCAACACGGTGGTGCACGAGCGGCCGCCCCGCAGCGGCAAGAACGGCGGCGACGGCTCCGGCAGTAGTTCGAGCAGCGAGATCAAGGGCATCGACGGCTCGACTCGGCTGGAGGCCAAGCGGCAACGGCGCCGAGACGGCCGCGACGCCGGGCGGCGACGCCCCCCGGTGCTGACCGAGGCCGAATTCTTGGCCCGCCGCGAGGCCGTCGAACGTGTCATGGTCGTCCGCGACCGGGTCCGCAGTGAGCCGCCGCACCAAGGTTCGCGGTACACCCAGATCGCGGTACTCGAGGACGGCATCGTCGTCGAGCACTTCGTCACCTCGGCCGCGTCGGCCTCCCTGGTGGGCAACGTCTACCTCGGGATCGTGCAGAACGTGCTGCCCTCGATGGAGGCGGCCTTCGTCGACATCGGCCGCGGCCGCAACGGCGTGCTCTACGCCGGCGAGGTCAACTGGGAAGCCGCCGGACTGGGCGGATCTGACCGCAAGATCGAACAAGCGCTCAAACCCGGCGACTATGTCGTCGTCCAGGTCAGCAAGGACCCGGTGGGGCATAAGGGCGCGCGGCTCACCACGCAGGTGTCGCTGGCCGGCCGCTACCTGGTTTACGTGCCGGGCGCCTCGTCGACCGGGATCAGCCGCAAGCTGCCCGACACCGAACGCCAGCGTCTCAAAGAGATCCTGCGCGAGGTGGTGCCGTCCGACGCGGGGGTGATCATCCGGACCGCGTCCGAGGGTGTCAAAGAAGACGACATCCGCAACGATGTCACCCGCCTGCAGGAGCGCTGGCATGAAATCGAGGCCAAGGCGATCGAGATCAAGGAGAAGGCCGCCGGCGCCGCGGTAGCCCTCTACGAAGAGCCCGACGTGCTCGTCAAGGTCATCCGCGACCTGTTCAACGAAGACTTCGCCGGCCTGGTGGTGTCCGGTGACGAGGCCTGGAACACCATCAACGAATACGTGAATTCCGTTGCGCCCGACCTGGTTTCGAAGCTGAACAAGTACGAGCCCGCGACCGGGCCGGACGGTTCGGGCGGACCGGATGTGTTCGCGGTGCACCGGATCGACGAGCAGCTGGCCAAGGCGATGGACCGGAAGGTCTGGTTGCCCTCGGGCGGCACGCTGGTGATCGACCGGACCGAGGCGATGACCGTGGTCGACGTCAACACCGGCAAGTTCACCGGGTCCGGGGGCAACCTCGAGCAGACGGTCACCAAGAACAACCTCGAGGCGGCCGAGGAGATCGTGCGCCAACTGCGGCTGCGCGACATCGGCGGCATCGTGGTCATCGACTTCATCGACATGGTGCTGGAGTCGAACCGTGATTTGGTGCTGCGCCGGCTCACCGAGGCGCTGGCCCGTGACCGCACCCGCCATCAGGTGTCCGAGGTGACCTCGCTCGGTTTGGTCCAGCTGACCCGCAAGCGGTTGGGCACCGGGCTGGTCGAGGCCTTCTCGACGTCCTGCCCGAACTGTGGCGGCCGCGGGATCTTGCTGCACACCGACCCGGTGGATTCGGCCTCGTCGAACGGTCGCAAGTCCGAGTCGGGGGGCCGCCGCGGCCGGCGCAAGAAGAGCAAGGTTGAGGAGCCGGTGGTGGCCAAGGTGCCGGCCCACTCGCCCGGCGAGCACCCGATGTTCAAGGCGATGGCGGCCGGTTCGTCCACGCAGGCGGTATCCGACGACGACGAGTCCGACGAGGCCACCGAGGACGTCACCGACGAGTTCGACCAGAAGAAGGCGGCCCGCGACGAGGACATCGCGGACACCGACCAGGAGGACTTCGACGACACCGACGACGAGGACTCGGACGACGAGGACTCGGACGATGACGACGAGGACTCGGACGACGAGGACTCGGACGATGACGACGACTCGGACGATGACGACGACGAGGATGACGACGACGACTCGGACGACGACGACGAGGATGACGACGAGGATGATGACGACGACGACTCGGACGACGACGACGAGGATGACGACGACGACGACCTCGACGACGAGGAAGACCTGGGCGACGATGACGAGGATCTCGAACTAGACGACGACGACCTGGACAGCGAGGACTCCGACGATTCCGACGACGGCGACGCTGGGCAGGGCTCTGCCGGGGCGGGCCAGGGCGGCTCGGTCTCCGGTCGCCCCAGGCGCAGACGCGCGGCGGGCCGGCCGGCCGGCCCGCCGATCCACGCGGACTGAGCGCTGAAAACCCGGCCGCGTCCGGTTTGACCCTGTAGCCGCTGGTCACGTACCCTTGGACAGTTGTCGTCAGGCCGGGCGAGGAAAACTTCGGCCGGCGGCAGCGGGACTCCCGGGGAATCGGCACAGGCCCGCAACCCAGACCCACCACGTGCACCGCGGCTGGTTCGCGCGCGACGCGCCGAGCGGCGGCTAGGAGAAGGAGCAGAGCAACGATGGCGACCTACGCAATCGTCAAGACGGGCGGCAAGCAGTACAAGGTCGCCGTTGGGGACGTGGTCAAGGTCGAGAAGCTCGACTCTGAGCCGGGTTCGAACGTGTCGCTGCCCGTCGCCCTGGTGGTGGACGGTGCCAAGGTGACCACCGATGTGGCAGCGCTGGCCAAGGTCGCGGTCACCGGCGAGGTGCTCGAGCACACCAAGGGCCCCAAGATCCGTATCCACAAGTTCAAGAACAAGACCGGTTACCACAAGCGTCAGGGACACCGTCAGCAGCTGACGGTCCTGAAGGTCACCGGTATCAAGTAGCGAAGGCGAAGACATGGCACACAAGAAGGGCGCTTCCAGCTCGCGCAACGGTCGCGATTCCGCCGCGCAGCGGCTGGGTGTGAAGCGATTCGGCGGCCAGGTCGTCAAGGCCGGCGAGATCATCGTCCGGCAGCGCGGCACCAAGTTCCACCCGGGCGTCGGTGTCGGGCGCGGCGGCGACGACACGTTGTTCGCCAAGGAAGCCGGCGCCGTCGAGTTCGGGATCAAGCGCGGCCGCAAGACGGTCAACATCGTCGCGGCCGGGCAAACCACCGACTGAGCGCGCGAGCGTGCGCCCACTGCGATAATTCGAGGCAATTCTCGCAGTAGCCGCACGTTCGGCGAGCGAGACGGGTGAGAGGACCACGATGCCTCGGTTCGTCGACCGCGTCGTCATCCATGCGCGCGCCGGTTCCGGGGGTAACGGCTGCGCCTCGGTCCATCGCGAAAAGTTCAAGCCGCTGGGCGGCCCCGACGGCGGCAATGGCGGCCGCGGCGGCAGCATCGTCTTCGTCGTCGATCCGCAGGTCCACACCCTGCTGGACTTCCATTTCCATCCGCATGTCACCGCGCCGTCGGGCAAACAGGGGATGGGCAACAACCGCGACGGTGCCGCGGGCGCCGACCTGGAAGTCAAAGTGCCCGACGGAACCGTCGTCCTGGACGGAGCCGGCCGGCTGCTGGCCGACCTGGTCGGCGCGGGCACCCGCTTCGAAGCCGCCGCGGGTGGTCGCGGCGGCCTGGGCAACGCCGCGCTCGCCTCGCGCGCACGCAAGGCCCCCGGCTTTGCGCTGCTGGGCGAGCAGGGCGAAACCCGGGACCTGACGCTGGAACTCAAGACCGTCGCCGATGCCGGCCTGATCGGTTTCCCCTCCGCCGGCAAATCGTCGTTGGTGTCGGCCATCTCGGCGGCCAAACCCAAGATCGCCGACTACCCGTTCACCACGCTGGTGCCCAATCTCGGCGTCGTGTCGGCGGGCGAGCACACCTTTACGGTCGCCGATGTTCCCGGCCTGATCCCCGGTGCCTCGCAGGGCCGCGGCCTGGGCCTGGAGTTCCTCCGGCACATCGAGCGATGCGCCGTGCTGGTGCATGTCGTCGACTGTGCCACCGCGGAACCGGGCCGGGACCCGATCTCCGATATCGACGCGTTGGAGGCCGAACTCGCCGCGTATACGCCCACCCTGCAAGGGGATGCGACGTTGGGTGATCTCGCCGAGCGGCCCCGCGCGGTGGTGCTCAACAAGATCGACGTTCCCGAGGCGCGCGAGCTCGCCGAATTCGTCCTTGACGATATCGCCGAGCGCGGCTGGCCGGTATTCCTGGTGTCGACGGTCGCACGAGAAGGGCTGCAGCCATTGATCTTTGGGCTGTGGAAGATGATTGCGGACTACAACGCAGCGCGGCCGCAGATCGTGGCGCGACGTCCGGTGATTCGCCCGGTCCCCGTCGACGACAGCGGCTTTCGCGTTGAGCCGGATCCCCAGCAGCCGGGCGGCTTCGTGGTCAGCGGTGCGCGACCCGAGCGCTGGGTGCGCCAGACCAACTTCGACAACGACGAGGCCGTGGGATATCTCGCCGACCGGCTGGCGCGCCTCGGGGTCGAAGAGGAACTGCTGCGGCTGGGTGCGCGACCCGGATGCGAAGTGACCATCGGCGACATGACGTTCGATTGGGAGCCGCAAACGCCTGCAGGACAACAGGTTGCGCTATCGGGCCGGGGAACCGACGCGCGGCTCGAGCGCACCGATCGCATCGGCGCCGCGGAGCGTAAGGCCGCCCGGCGCCAGCGCCGCGCCGGCGACGATGCAGAGCGCAGCGATGCGGAGGAGCGGCGCCCGTGACTGAGCACCGCGACGCCATCCGGAACGCTCGCAGCCTGGTGGTCAAGGTGGGTACGAACGCGTTGACGACGCCGGCCGGGATGTTCGACGCCGGCCGGCTGGCGGGGCTCGCCGACGCGATCGAGGCGCGGATGAAAGCGGGGACCGACGTCGTCATCGTGTCCTCCGGTGCCATCGCCGCCGGCATCGAGCCGCTTGGATTGTCCCGTCGCCCTAGGGATTTGGCGACGAAGCAGGCCGCGGCCAGCGTCGGTCAGGTCGCGCTGGTGAATTCGTGGAGCGCCGCGTTCGCCCACTACGGCCGCACGGTCGGGCAGGTGCTGCTGAGCGCCCACGACATCTCGATGCGGGCCCAGCACACCAACGCTCAGCGCACGCTGGATCGGCTGCGTGCCCTGCACGCGGTCGCGATCGTCAACGAAAACGACACGGTGGCCACCAACGAGATCCGGTTCGGCGACAACGACCGGCTTTCGGCGCTGGTGGCCCACCTGGTCGGCGCCGAGGCCCTGGTGTTGTTGTCGGATATCGATGGGCTCTACGACTCCGATCCGCGCAAAACCGAAGGCGCGCGGTTCATCCCGGAGGTAGCGGACTCGGCGGATCTGGTCGGCGTGATCGCCGGGCCGGGCAGTGATTTGGGCACCGGCGGTATGACCTCGAAGATGTCGTCTGCGCTGCTGGCCGCCGACGCCGGTGTGCCGGTGCTGCTGGCCGCCGCGGGTGACGCCGCGACCGCGCTTACCGACGCGTCGGTCGGCACGGTGTTCGCCGCGCGGCGCGTTCGGATGTCGGCGCGGCGGTTCTGGGTGCGTTACGCCGCCGAGGCGGCGGGCGCGCTGATCCTGGACGAGGGGGCGGTACGCGCCGTGGTGGGGCAGCGCCGCTCGCTGTTGCCCGCGGGGATCACCGCGGTGACGGGCCGGTTCTACGGCGGCGACGTCGTCGAACTGTGCGGGCCGGACGCGGCGATGGTGGCCCGCGGCGTCGTCGCCTACGACGCGACGGAACTCGTCACGATGATGGGACGCTCAACGAGCGAGCTGCCCGGCGAGCTGCGCAGACCCGCCGTGCACGCCGACGACCTGGTGGCGGTATAGGGCTCGCGCTACTGTCGACTCGCCGAAAGTGGCGTGAGATACAGTGCGCCCCAAACAATCTCGGCGAGGGTGGCGGCCATCTCGGTGTCGTAGTCGGGCGGCTGTGCCGGTAAGTTCTGCTGGCAGGCGCGCTCGACCATCCAGGTCAGCGCGCTGGCGGTCGTTAGCGCAGCCAACTCTGGGCGGATCGAGCCGTCGGCCTGGCCCTCTTCGATGACGCGGGTGAGCTGCTCGGAGATGCCGGTCAGCAGATCGCGATACGTTTCCCCCGTCGCCGGGTCGTAGGCGGCCATCTCGTTGAGCGCGACCAGCACAGCTTGATGGCGTCGATAGGTGGCGATGATGCTGCTCATCGCCGTTCGCACATCGTCGGGGTCGTGGCGCCCGGCCACGGTCCACCAGCGCCGCGCGCCGTCGGTCAGATCGCCGAACACCTGGCCCGCGAGACGGCGAAGCAGATGGCCTTTGTCCTCGAAGTAGATGTAGAAGCTGGCGCGGGAGATGCCCGCTTCGCCCGAGAGCCGATCCACGCTCAGCTCGGTGAAGCTCGCGCCGTCACGCATCAGCCGCTCGGTGGCGTCCAACAGCCGGCGCTCCATCTGCTCGCGCCGCTGCTCGCGGCCCACGCTTCGGTGGCCCGGCGGCTTACGGGTGAGCGACGGCATGTGGCGAGCATAGCCGAGGTTTTGACACCTTGACTAGACGTACTGTCTAGGCATAGTGTCGCTTACAGTTTGTGACCGGGGTCATACAAGAGAGGATCGCCCACCATGGCTGTGATGACGGGAACACCCGGGGCCGAGGCGTCCGGCCGCGCCTACGACGAGATCGACCTGTCCTCGCGGGCGTTTTGGTCCACGACCGCGGCGGATCGGGAACGCTCGTTCGCCGTGCTGCGCGCCGAGCGCCCCGTGAGCTGGCATCCGCCGGTGGAAGAAGCCGCGCTGACGGATCCCGACGATCCGGGCTTCTGGGCGATCACCCGGCACGCCGACATCGTCACGGTCAGCCGCACCCACGAGGTGTTCCTGTCCGGCAAGGGAGTGATGTTCGAGAGCTATCCCGAGGAGGTGCTCGAATCGACGCAGTCCTTCCTGGCGATGGACGCGCCGCGGCACACCAAGCTGCGCAAGCTGGCGACCGCCGCGTTCACCCCGCGACAGGTGCGCCGCATCGAAGACTCCATCAAGGCGAACGCCAAGACCATCGTCGAGGAGCTGAGGGCCGCTGGCAGCGGAGCCGATTTCGTCGAGCACTGCGCCAAGGAACTGCCGCTGCGCACGCTGTCGGACATGATGGGGATTCCGGACTCCGAGCGCGAGTCGGTCGCACACGCCGCCGACGCCCTGGTGTCGACAAACGACCCGGTCTATCTCGCCGGCCGCGACCCGATGGAAGTCATGTTCGAAAACGTGATGTATCTGCATCAAGTTGCGGGCGCGCTGGCCGCCCAGCGACGCGACCACCCCGGCGACGACCTGTTCAGCAGCCTGGTGAACGCCAACGTCGACGGCGATCGACTGACCGACGCCGACGTGGCCGCATTTTTCGTGCTGCTCTCCGTGGCCGGCAACGACACCACCCGCCAAACCACCAGCCACGCGCTCAAGGCCCTCACCGACTTTCCGGAGCAACGAGCATGGCTGGCCGAAGATTTCGATAGCCGCATCGGTACGGCGGTCGAGGAATTCATCCGCTACGCCACCCCGGTGATGACCTTCCGTCGAACCGCCGCAACGGATTTCGAGTTGGGCGGCCAGACCATCGGCGCGGGGGAGAAGGTGGCGATGTTCTATGCATCCGGCAACTGGGACGAAGCGGTGTTCGACCAACCGGATCGATTCGACCTGAGCCGAGACCCCAGCCCGCACGTCGGTTTCGGTGGCGGCGGACAGCATTACTGTCTGGGGACACATGTGGCCCGGGCGCAGCTGCGCGCCATCTTCGGTGAGTTGCTGCGACAGCTGCCCGATTTCGAGGCCGGCAATCCGGAGTACCTGGCGGGCAACTTCATCCACGGCATCCGCGCCATGCCCTGTACCTTCTAGGCCAGCTCGCCAACCAACAGCGCCAGCAGTTCGGAGCACCCGCCGTCGACCTTGACGGTGGCTAGCTCGTCGCCGCGCGTCGCGCCGCGGTTGACGATGGCGACCGGGATGCCCAGCGCGGCGGCGTGCCGCACGAATCGATAGCCGGAGAACACGGTCAGCGACGACCCGGCGACCAGCAGCGCGTCGGCCTGATCGACCATCCTATACGCCCCTGCCACAACGTCTTTGGGAACGTTTTCGCCGAAATAGACAATGTCGGGTTTGACTATGCCGGCGCAGCGCACACAGTCGAGATAGCGGAACGACGCGGTATCGGCGACGACGGCGTCGGCGTCGGGAGCCACCGCCAGCCCGCCGATCGCTTCGGCGCGCTCGGTGAATCCGGGGTTGAGCGCCTCCAGCCGCTCGGCCAGCGCGACGCGGCTCATGGTGTGGCCGCAGGTCAGGCAGACCACCCGCGCGTAGGTGCCGTGCAGGTTGATGACGTTTCGGCTGCCCGCCTTGGTGTGCAGCAGATCGACGTTCTGGGTGATCACCCCGGTGACCACCGCCGCGTCCTCGAGCGCGGCCAGCGCCCGATGCCCCGCGTTGGGCAGCGTGTCGTCCATGTGCCGCCAACCGACGTGGTTGCGCGCCCAGTACCGCTGCCGAAACGCCGCGTCGCCGGTGAACTGGCGGATGGTCATGGGATTGCTCGGCGGCGAATCGGGCCCACGGTAGTCGGGGATGCCGGAATCGGTGGAGATGCCCGCGCCCGTCAGCACCGCGATCCTGCGCCCCGCGAGCAGCGTGACCAGTTCCGGGGATTCTGCGCGGGCGACGGTCACCCTCTCAGGGTAGGGATCCGTCCCGCGGCGACGCGGCCCGCGCGCGGGCCCTGAGGAGGAGGACGATCAAGCCGAGCCGAGGCAGGCCGCCGCGGTCGTGAGTTCGGCGGACATGTTCTGCTGCATCATCGTGCACGCCGCCGCGCCCAGGTCGGGGTCGATGTGGGCGACCGCATCCGTCGGGATCACGACGGGAAAGTGCCGCACGTAAGCGTCCAGGGCCGTGTAGAGGATGCACTGCTCGGTGACCTGGCCGGTGATGACCAACCGCTTGGTGTCCAGCCGGCCGAGCAGGTACGCCAGCGCCGTCGAATAGAAGGCACTGTGGCGGACCTTGGTCATCATGCGGCCGCCTTCCCGGGGCACGATCGGCTTCACCAGATCGGGCCGCGCGCCGTCGAGCGCCGAGCGGACGATTCCGGAGAACTCGGCGGTGAAATCGCCGTAGTTGTCGTTGACGTACACCAGGTCGACGTCGCCGGATTCACGTGCCCGCCGGACCAAATCGGTCAAAGGCTCGATCATCTTCTCGACATTGGGTATTAGATCTTGAGCATCGGGATGTTGATATGCATTCATCATGTCGACCACCAGGACAGCAGTGTCGCTCATCGGTCGGGGATACCCGGCGGTGAGGAGTTGACACCATCGAGGCGACAATGGAAGGGCGATGGACTTTTACAACGCTTACAGCCAGGGCTTTGCCCGCGTCGCCGCGTGCACGCACCACACCGTCATCGGTGACCCGGCCGCGAATGCCGAGTCGGTCTTGCGGCTGGCCCGCGCGTGCCACGACGACGGCGTAGCGCTGGCCGTGTTCCCGGAACTGACGTTGTCCGGGTATTCCATCGAAGACATCGTCTTGCAAGACGTGTTGCTCGACGACGTCGAGAGGGCCATCGCGGACATCGTCGCGTCCTCGGCCGAGTTGTTGCCGGTTTTGGTGGTCGGCGCCCCGGTCCGCCACCGGCACCGCATCTACAACGCCGCCGTGGTCATCCATCGCGGCGTGGTACTCGGGGTGGCGCCAAAGTCGTACCTGCCCACCTATCGCGAGTTCTACGAGCGCCGCCAAATCGCGCCGGGAGACGACGAGCGCGGCACCATCCGCCTCAGGGGCGTCGACGTCGAGGTGCCTTTCGGCCCCGATCTGCTGTTCGCCGCCTCCGACCTGCCCGGCTTCGTGCTGCACGTGGAGATCTGCGAGGACATGTTCGTGCCGATTCCACCCAGCTCGGAAGCCGCGTTGGCGGGTGCGACGGTGCTGGCCAACCTGTCCGGTAGCCCGATCACGATCGGCCGCGCCGAGGACCGCTGCCTGCTGGCCCGTTCGGCGTCGTCGCGCTGCCTGGCCGCCTACGTCTATTCCGCTGCCGGCGAAGGCGAGTCGACGACCGACCTGGCCTGGGACGGTCAGACCATGGTGTTCGAGAACGGTGTGCTGCTGGCGCAGTCCGAGCGCTTCCCCAAAGGGGAGCGACGCAGCATCGCCGACATCGACATCGAATTACTTCGCGCGGAACGACTCCGGATGGGCACCTTCGACGACAACCGGCGCCACCACCGGACGACGGCGGAATCTTTCCGGCGCATCGAGTTCCGGCTGGATCCACCGGACGGCGACATCGGACTGCGGCGTGAGATCGAGCGCTTCCCCTTCGTTCCCGCGGACCCGCAACGGCTGGAGCAGGATTGCTTCGAGGGTTACAACATCCAGGTCGCCGGCCTCGAACAGCGTTTGCGCGCTTTGGATTATCCGAAGGTCGTCATCGGGATCTCCGGCGGACTGGACTCGACGCACGCATTGATCGTCGCCGCCCGCGCGATGGACCGCGAACAACGGCCGCGCGGCGACATTCTGGCGTTCACGCTGCCCGGCTTCGCGACCGGGGAGCGCACTAAGCGCAACGCGATCGAGCTGTGCCGAGCCCTGGGTGTGACGTTCTCCGAGATCGATATCCGTGAGACCGCGGCGCTGATGCTCAAGGAGATCGATCACCCCTTCGCGCGCGGCGAGAAGGTCTATGACGTCACCTTCGAAAACGTCCAGGCCGGTTTGCGCACCGACTACCTGTTCCGGCTGGCCAACCAGCGCGGCGGCATCGTGCTGGGCACCGGCGACCTTTCCGAACTGGGCCTGGGCTGGTCGACATACGGTGTCGGCGACCAGATGTCGCACTACAACGTCAATGGCGGCGTGCCCAAGACGCTGATTCAGCATTTGATCCGCTGGGTGATCTCATCGGAGCAGTTCGAGCCGGAGGTCAGCGACGTGCTGCAGTCGGTGCTCGACACCGAGATCACGCCGGAGCTGGTCCCCAGCGGCGAAGAGGAAGAGCTGCAGAGCAGCGAGGCGAAAGTGGGCCCGTTCGCGCTGCAGGACTTTTCCCTGTTCCACGTGTTGCGCTTTGGATTCCGGCCGTCGAAGATCGCGTTCCTTGCGTGGCATGCGTGGAGCGATCCCGAGCAGGGCAACTGGCCGCCGGGCTTTCCGGAAGGCAAGCGACCGTCATACTCGCTCAAGGAAATTCGGCACTGGTTGCAGGTGTTCGTGCAGCGATTCTATTCGTTCAGCCAGTTCAAACGCTCGGCCTTGCCCAATGGCCCCAAGGTGTCGCACGGGGGTGCGCTGTCGCCGCGGGGGGACTGGCGCGCCCCGTCCGATATGTCCGCGCGCATCTGGCTCGACGAGATCGAACGCGAAATCCCCGAAGACTAGCGTTCGGGCCGCGCGGCTAGGACTCGCTCCGGCGCGCCTTTTCGATCGCCGCGGCGTCCGGTGCGCAATCACCGGCGCCCGGAACCAGCGTCGCCAGCGCGCCCGCCGCGCAGGCGCGGTGCAGCGCGAGTCGACGCTGATCCGGCGAGCCGGGATTGGGTGGCCAGTTCGCCGCCAGCACGCCGGCGAACACGTCACCGGCCCCGGTGGTGTCCACCGCGTCGACCGCGGGGGAGGGCACGGAATACTCGCCGTCGACGCCAACGTAGCGGGCCCCGAGCGGACCCAGGGTAACCACCAAATGCATTGGACGCCAAAGCCATTCATTGGCTTCCTCCTCGTTGGTGATCACCACGTCGGCGGTGGCCGCCAGCTCGCCCAATGAGCGGGGATCCTGACCGGCCGGTGAGGCGTTCACGACGACGACCGCTCCGACCGAACGAGCCTGTTGCGCCGCTGCGATCGCGGTGTCGACCGGAATCTCTAGCTGGGTCAACATCACATCGCAGTTGGCGACCACACCGCGCGCGCGGTCGTCGGCCAGCGTGAAACGCCCATTGGCTCCCGGCGCGACCACGATGGTGTTCTCGGCGTTGGCATCGACGACGACGATGGCGGTGCCGCTCGGCCCGGGGATTTCGACGGCCCCGTCGAGCCCGACGCCGTTGGCCAGCAGGTGGGCACGCAACTGTCCGGCGGCGGCGTCGTCGCCGACCGCCCCGACGAACTGCACGCGCGCACCCGCACGCGCCGCCGCCACCGCCTGATTGCCGCCCTTGCCGCCGGGGGTCTGTGTCAATGACGACGCCAACACCGTTTCGCCGGGCCGCGGCAGGGCGTCCACGCCCAGCGACAGATCGATGTTCACGCTACCCACTACACAGACCCCGGCCATGCCGCCCGACGGTAGTCGCGCCGGGATGGCAATGCACACGCGGGCCACCAGCGTTTTCGATGTCCAATCGCATCACGGCAAACGCTCAATATCTCGGTGTCCGCGCGCTAGTCTGCTGCGTTAGGGGTGCTGGATCCCGGAAGAGGGGCAGGCAATTGACGACGAGCGAGCTAACCGATGCCGCACCCCACATCGATCCCGCCCCGGCTCACCAGTCCGCAAAGCGTACGCGCCCGCTGCGCAGCCGTTTCCGGTTCGGCATCCAATCCAAGATCCTGATCACCATGCTGCTGTCGAGCATCTTGGGCGTCGCGGTGATCGGTCTCATCGGAGCCGTGTCCGGCCGCACCGCGTTGCGGCAAGTCGAATCCGAGCGGTTGGTCGAGATGCGCGAGTCCCAGAAGCGGGCGGTGCAGGCACTGTTCAGGGAGATGACGAATTCGCTGATCGTGCTGAGCGACGGTTTCGGCATCAACGAAGCAACGGCGAACCTCACCGCCGGCTTTGCCCAATTGGCCAACGCGAACATCACTCCCGCCCAAGAGCGGTCTCTGGTCAATTACTACGAGAACGACATGATCAAACCGATCAAACAGGTCACCGGCAGCGCGATCGATCTCAAGGCCGTCATGCCGAGTTCCAACGCGCAGAAATACCTTCAGGCGTACTACACCGCGGCGCCCAGGCCGAGCCCTGACTCGCCGCCCGCCGAGGACGCCGGCGACGGCAGCGCCTGGTCGGCCGCCAATGCCCGCTTCGACTTTTTCATGCGCGGCATCGTCACCCGCTTCGATTACCGTGATGCGCTCCTGCTGGACATGCAGGGCAATGTGGTTTACAGCGTCATGAAGGGCCCAGATCTGGGGACCAACATTCTCACCGGTCCGTATCGCGGATCCAACCTGCGCGGTGCCTACGAAAAAGCCATGGCGTCCAACGATGTCGACTTCGTCTGGATCACCGACTTCCAGCAGTATCAGCCGCAACTCGACACCCCCACGGCGTGGGTGGTATCGCCGGTCGGCATGAACGGCAAATTCGAAGGGGTCATGGCCCTGCCGGTGCCGGTCGGGAAGATCAACGCGATCATGACCGCCAACAAACATTGGGACGCTGCGGGGATGGGACCGGCCACTGAGACCTACCTGGCGGGCCCGGACGACTTGATGCGTTCCGATTCAAGGGTATTCATCGAAGACCCGAAGCGATACCGGCACGAGGCCATCGAGGCCGGCACCCCGCCCGACGTTGTGGACCGGGCGCTTCGCCTGGGTGGCACCACGTTGGTGCAGCCGGTTCCGACGGCCGGTCTGCGCGCTGCCCAACGTGGGGAGAGCGGCGTCATCAGCGCCACCGATTACACGGGCAACAGAGAATTGGAAGCCTACGCGCCGTTGAACATACCCAACTCCGATCTGCACTGGTCGATCCTGGCCACTCGCGACAACTCCGATGCTTTTGCGCGGCTGGGCCGCTTCAGTAAGAACCTCGTCATTGCGGTCACGGCAATGATTTTCGCCATCTGCGTGGCCTCGATGTTCGTCGCTCAGGCGGCGGTACGCCCGGTCCGGCGCCTCGAGGAGGGCACCCGCAAGATCAGCTCCGGCGACTACGACATCAACATCCCGGTGGGGTCGCGCGACGAAATCAGCGATCTCACGGCCGCTTTCAATGAGATGAGCCGAAACCTGGCGATCAAGGAGGAGCTACTCAACGAGCAGCGCCGCGAGAACGACCGCCTGATGCTGGCGTTGATGCCCGAGTCGGTGCTGCAACGTTATCGCGAGGGCGAAGAAACCATCGCCCAGAAACATCAGGATGTCGCCATCGTCTACGCCGACATCGTCGGCCTCGACGAACTCTCCACCCAGATGCCGGAAGCCGAATTGGTCGGCACCGTCGACGAACTGTTCCGGCAGTTTGATTCGGCCGCCGAATCCCTTGGCGTCGAACGGATCCGCACGTTCCACAACGGGTATCTCGCCAGCTGCGGGGTCGTCACCCCCCGACTGGACAGCATTCACCGCGCCGTTGACTTCGCCCTCGAAATCGGCCGCATCATCGATCGGTTCAACAGCCAGGGCAGCCATCAGCTGGGCCTGCGCGTCGGCGTCAACACCGGCAACGTCGTCAGCGGCCTGGTGGGCCGCTCCAGCCTTGTCTATGACATGTGGGGCGGCGCAGTGAGTCTCGCCTACCAAATGCACAGCGGCTCGCCGCAGCCCGGCATCTATGTCAGCTCGCAGGTGTATGAGGCGATGCGCGACGTTCGGCAGTTCACTGCGGCGGGCACGATTTCGGTCGGCGGGACCGATCAGGCGATCTACCGGTTGCTGGAGCGCTGATGAACGTCTTCGGCTCGCCGTGGTTCTACTGGGCGGTTGGTATCGCGATCGGATTACCGATCGGGATGATCCTGCTCACCGAACTGCACGACGCGTTGCTGCGCCGGCAAAGCCCACTGGCCAGGCAGGTCGCGCTGCTGCGCAATTACCTGCTGCCGCTCGGTGCGCTGTTGCTGCTCCTGGTCCAGGCCTCGGGGATTCCGGCCGGCGACATACCGGTGCGAATCCTCACCACCGTGTTCGGCCTGCTGGTGGTGGTGCTGCTGCTGTCCGGGCTCAACGCGACCGTGTTCGAAGGCGCACCCGAAAAGAGCTGGCGCAAAAGGCTTCCCACTATCTTCATCGATGTCACCCGGATAGCGCTGATCTGCGTCGGCCTAGCGGTGATGTCGTCGTACATCTGGGGTGTGCGGATCGGCGGTGTGTTCACCGCGTTGGGTGTCACATCGGTCGTCATCGGTCTGATGCTGCAGAACTCCGTCGGCCAGATCGTCTCGGGCCTGTTCATGCTGTTCGAGCAGCCGTTCCGGATCGACGATTGGCTGGACACCGGCACCGCGCGCGGACGGGTCGTCGAGGTGAACTGGCGTGCCGTGCACATCGACACCGGCAGCGGAATCCGGATCATGCCGAACGCGGCGCTGGCCACCACCTCGTTCACCAATCTCAGCCGGCCCCCCGGGCCGCACAAAGTGGCGATAACGACGACCTTCTCGACTGCCGACGCGCCCGACCGGGTGTGCGCGATGTTGTCACGGGTGGCGCGTGCGCTGCCGCAGCTCAAGCCCGGCAGCGTGCCCCGTTCGGTGCCCGTGGGCGCCGGCGACTACCGCACGGCGATCGGGCTGGACTCGCCCGCTGACGCCGGCGCCGCGACGGCCACGTTCCTGCGGTGGGCCTGGTACGCGGCGCGACGGGAGGGTTTGCACCTCGACGACGCCGACGACGACTTCTCGACGGTCGGACGCGTGGAGCATGCGTTGCACACGGTGGTGGCACCGGCCCTGCGGCTCAGCACCGAAGAGCAGCGGTCGTTGCGCTCCTCGGCGCGGATCGTCCGGTACGGCGCCGACGAAATCGTGGAGGACGTCGGGCAGGTGCCCGCGGCGATGACGTTCTTGGTCGCCGGCCGGGTGCAACTCACCGCGACCGCCGTCGACGGGACGATCGTGCCGATCAGCACCCTGGCCGAGGGTGCATTTCTGGGGCTGACGGCGCTGACTCGCCAACCCAACCTGGCCAGCGCGTATGCGCTGGAAGAGGTCACCGCCCTGGAGATCGATCGAGAACACATCGAGCATCTGGTGATGCGTGCACCGATGCTGCTGCAGAACTTCGGCCACATACTCGAAGAGCGGCGCAGCAAGGTGCGCAATGCCCGGCGCGGCGAGCGGGTCGGCTAGCGGCGATCGCGAGCGCGGCGGAGCCGGGTGAAGCGGGTCGCCGCCAGCGGGGCTAGGGCGATCGCGAGCGCGGCGGAGCCGGGTGAAGCGGGTCGCCGCCAGCGGGGCTAGGGCGATCGCGAGCGCGGCGGAGCCGGGTGAAGCGGGTCGCCGCCAGCGTGGCTTGGAACGGGCCGCGTCACCCGGGCTTTTCCGGCCGGATACCCTGGTTCAATGAGTCTGCAGGCACCATTCCGCAGCGGAGCGGCCCAACAGGGGGAGCCTGACTTGCGCCGGGAGGTGCACGACGCCGCCCGCCGCGCCCGGGTCGCATCCCGTGTGCTGGCGTTGTTGCCGACAGTCGCCAAAGACCAGGCGCTTCGGTCGGCGGCCGAAGCGATTGCCGCCCACGGCGAATTGATCCTGTCGGCCAACGCCGAAGACGTCGAGGCCGCCCGGGCCGCCGGCACTCCGACGGCGATGCTTGACCGATTGGCGTTGGACACCAAGCGCATTGAGGGTATCGCCGCCGGCCTGCGCCAGGTCGCCGGGCTCCCCGACCCGGTCGGGGAGGTGTTGCGCGGCTACACGTTGCCGAACGGACTGCAGCTGCGGCAGCAGCGCGTTCCGCTCGGCGTCGTGGGAATGATCTACGAGGGCCGGCCCAACGTGACCGTCGACGCGTTCGGTTTGGCGCTCAAGTCCGGCAACGCCGTGCTGTTGCGCGGCAGCTCATCGGCGACGCGGTCCAACCAGGCGCTGGTCCAGGTGTTGCGGGCCTCGCTGGTCAGCGAGGACCTGCCCGCCGACGCGGTTCAGCTGCTTTCCGCGGACGACCGCGCCACGGTGACGCATCTGGTCCAGGCCCGCGGCCTGGTCGACGTGGTGATTCCGCGCGGTGGGGCCAACCTGATCAACGCGGTCGTCCGCGATGCGCGGGTGCCCACCATCGAGACCGGGGTCGGCAACTGTCACGTGTACGTGCACGACGGTGCCGATTTGGACGTGGCGGAGCGGGTCCTGCTGAATTCCAAGACGCGTCGGCCCAGCGTCTGCAACGCCGCCGAGACCCTGCTCGTCGACGCCACGATCGCCGACGTGGCACTGCCGCGGTTGGTGAGCGCCCTGGAAAACGCCGGCGTGACGGTGCACGGTGGTTTTTCCCAGGACGCGCGCGAGGACGACTTGCGGCGCGAGTACTTGTCGATGGACATCGCGGTGGCGGTGGTCGACGGTATCGACGCCGCGATCGCCCACATCAACGAATACGGCACCGGCCACACCGAGGCCATCGTGACAACCAATATGGCTGCGGCGCAACGGTTTACCGACGGTGTCGACGCGGCCGCGGTGATGGTGAACGCGTCCACGGCCTTCACCGACGGGGAGCAGTTCGGTTTCGGCGCCGAAATCGGCATCTCCACCCAGAAGTTGCATGCCCGCGGTCCCATGGGACTACCCGAATTGACCTCGACCAAATGGATTGCGTGGGGCGACGGACAGACACGTCCGGCCTGATACCCCGTTCAAAAGTGTTTTAGGAGAACCGATTGTGAGTGTGCCCGCCCGGTCAAAGCCGCTGTTCGAGGACATCGACGACGTCTCGCGGCGGTTGGCCGAGACCGGCTACCTGCCCGACACCGCCACCGCGACGGCCGTGTTCCTGGCCGACCGGCTGGGCAAGCCGTTGTTGGTGGAAGGCCCTGCCGGGGTGGGCAAGACCGAATTGGCGCGTGCCGTCGCCCAGGCGACCGGGTCGGGCCTGGTCCGCCTGCAGTGCTACGAGGGGGTGGACGAGGCTCGCGCGCTCTACGAGTGGAACCACGCCAAGCAGATCTTGCGCATCCAGGCCGGATCGGGGGACTGGGATCAGACCAAAGATGACGTGTTCAGTGAGGAATTCCTGCTGCAGCGTCCGCTGCTGACCGCCATCCGGCGCACCGAGCCCACGGTGCTGCTCATCGACGAAACCGACAAGGCCGACATCGAGATCGAGGGCCTGCTGCTGGAGGTGTTGTCGGACTTCGCGGTGACGGTCCCCGAACTGGGCACGATCACCGCCGAGCGCACACCGCTGGTGGTGCTGACCTCCAACGCCACCCGCGAACTGTCCGAGGCGCTCAAGCGTCGCTGCCTGTTCCTGCACATCGACTTTCCCAGTCCCGACCTGGAACGCCGCATCCTGTTGTCGCGGGTCCCCGAGCTGCCCGCACATCTGGCCGAGGAGCTCGTGCGCATCATCGGCGTGCTGCGCGGCATGCAACTCAAGAAAGTCCCGTCCATCGCCGAGACCATCGACTGGGGCCGCACGCTGCTCGCGCTGGGCCTGGACACCATCGACGACGCCGTCGTCGCCGCCACGCTGGGCGTGGTCCTCAAACATCAATCCGACCAGCAGCGCGCAACCGGCGAGCTCCGGCTGAACTAGGAAGACCGCCATGGCCGCCCGCCGCATCCGACCCTCCCGGCCGCTCGCCCCGCACGGGCTGCCCGGTCACCTGGTCGGCTTTGTGGAAGCGCTTCGCGGGGCGGGGATTTCGGTCGGCCCGTCGGAGACGGTGGATGCCGGCCGGGTGATGGCCACCCTCGGCCTGAGTGACCGCGAGGTACTGCGCGAGGGCGTCGCCTGCGCGGTGCTGCGCCGGTCGGATCACCGTGAGACGTATGACGCCATGTTCGACCTGTGGTTCCCGGCGGCGCTGGGCGCCCGCGCGGTGGTCACCGGCGACGAGGCCGACGGCCCGCAAGACGACAACGCGTTGCCGCCCGACGACGTCGAGGCGATGCGCCAGATGCTGCTGGATCTGCTGGCCGAAAACCCTGATCTCGCCGACATGGACGAGCGCCTGGTCGCGATGATCGCCAGGATCGTCGAGGCCTACGGAAAATACAGTTCCAGCCGTGGCCCGTCCTTCTCGTCCTATCAGGCGCTCAAGGCGATGGCGCTGGACGAACTCGAGGGCAAACTGCTGGCGGGGCTGCTCGCCACGTACGGTGACGAGCCCACTCCCACCCAGGAGGAGATCGCCAAAGCGCTTGCCGCACAGCGGATCACCCAGTTACGCAAGATGGTCGACGCCGAGACCAAGCGGCGCACCGCGGAGCAGCTGGGCCGCGATCACGTCCAGATGTACGGCATTCCACAGCTTTCCGAGAACGTTGAATTCCTGCGCGCCTCCGGTGAGCAGCTGCGCCAGATGCGCCGAGTGGTGGCGCCGCTGGCCCGAACACTGGCGACCCGGCTGGCCGCCCGCCGACGACGCACCCGGGCCGGGACGATCGATCTCCGCAAGACGCTGCGCAAGTCGATGTCCACCGGCGGCGTGCCGATCGACGTGGTGCTGGCCAAGCCGCGCCCGGCGCGGCCGGAACTGGTGGTGCTGTGCGACGTCTCCGGCTCGGTCGCCGGGTTCAGTCATTTCACCCTGCTGTTGGTACATGCTCTGCGCCAACAGTTCTCGCGCGTTCGTGTGTTCGCGTTCATCGACACCACCGACGAAGTGACTCACATGTTCGGCCCGGAAGCTGACCTCGCCGTGGCCATCCAGCGGATCACCCGGGAGTCGGGCGTCTACAGTCGCGATGGCCATTCCGACTACGGCAACGCGTTTGCGTCGTTCGTGCAGGCGTTCCCCAACGTGCTCTCCCCGCGCACCTCACTGCTGGTGCTGGGGGATGGTCGCACCAACTACCGCAATCCGGAGATCGAGCTGCTGTCCCACATGGTGACCGCCAGCCGGCACGCGCACTGGCTGAATCCCGAGCCCAAGCATCTGTGGGGCAGCGGCGACTCGGCGGTGCCGCGCTATCAAGATGTCATCGCGATGCACGAATGCCGGTCCGCCAAGCAGTTGGCCGCGGTGATCGACCAGCTGCTGCCGGTGTGACACCGGTTCCCGCGAGCGTGCGTGTTGGTCCGCCGACACGCGGCACTGACCGTGCGACTACGCACGCTCGCGCGGACGCACGCCGGCGCGACCTGGGTAATCGGCCCTGATCGCCGCCTCAAGTAAGCTGGCACATCGTGCAAACGCAGCTTCGCAGGTTAGGGGTGATGGGCGGGACGTTCGACCCCATCCATTACGGCCACCTGGTTGCCGCCAGTGAGGTCGCCGACCTGTTCGACCTCGACCAAGTCGTGTTCGTACCCAGCGGTCAGCCCTGGCAGAAGGATCGGCACGTCTCCGCCGCCGAGGACCGGTATCTGATGACGGTGATCGCCACGGCGTCCAATCCCCGTTTCTCGGTCAGCCGGGTCGACATCGACCGCGCCGGCCCCACCTACACCAAGGACACGCTGCGCGACCTGCACGCCCTCAACCCGGATTCCGAGCTGTACTTCATCACCGGTGCGGACGCGCTGGCCTCCATCCTGTCGTGGCAGGGCTGGGAGACGCTGTTCGAGCTGGCGCACTTTATCGGGGTCAGCCGGCCCGGCTACGAGCTGCGGCGCGAACACATCACCGGCCTGCTCGGTGAGCTGCCCGACGACGCGCTGACCCTCGTCGAGATACCGGCACTGGCGATCTCGTCGACCGATTGTCGCCGGCGCGCGGCGGGGCGCCGGCCGCTGTGGTACCTGATGCCCGACGGCGTCGTGCAGTATGTCTCCAAGCGCCGGCTCTACCGCGGCGACGCGGGACCGGCGGTGGCCGTGAACGAAACAAGCCTGACCCCAGGGGATCACCCGTGAGCGCCACACCGGAAGCCGTCGACATGGCGACGGTGGCCGCCGGCGCCGCCGCCTCCAAGCTCGCCGACGACGTCGTCGTCATCGACGTCTCCGCCCAGCTCGCCATCACCGACTGCTTCGTGATCGCCTCGGCGTCCAACGAGCGACAGGTCAATGCCATCGTCGACGAGGTCGAGGAGAAAATGCGCAAGGCAGGCTACAAACCCGCGCGCCGCGAGGGCACCCGCGAAGGGCGCTGGACGCTGCTGGACTACCGCGACATCGTCGTTCACATTCAGCACCAGGATGACCGCGACTTCTATGCCCTGGACCGGCTGTGGAGTGACTGCCCGGTGGTGCCGGTGGACCTTGACGAGGACGGCGTGCACTCTGAAGACTCGAGCACGCAATGAAGATTCGTCGCCTGATCATGTTGCGGCACGGGCAAACCGAGTTCAATGCCGGCAGCCGGATGCAGGGCCAGCTCGATTCCGAGCTCAGCGAACTCGGGCGGGCACAGGCGATCGCGGCCGCCGAGGTGCTGGGCAAGGTGCAGCCCTTGCTGATCGTGTCGTCGGATCTGCATCGCGCCTACGACACGGCGCTCAGGCTGGGGGAGCGGACCGGCCTGGCGGTCCGGGTGGATCAGCGGCTGCGGGAGACCCATCTCGGCGACTGGCAGGGATTGACCCACACCGAGGTCGACGCGCAGGCCCCCGGCGCGCGGCTGGCCTGGCGCGAAGACGCCACCTGGGCCCCGCACGGCGGCGAAAGCAGGGTGGACGTCGCGGCCCGCAGCGTGCCGTTGGTTGCCGAATTGGTGTCCGGCGAGCGGGAATGGGGTGATCCCCACGGGCCGGATCGTCCGGTGGTGCTGGTGGCCCACGGGGGCCTGATCGCCGCGCTCTCGGCCGCGTTGCTGAAGCTCCCGGTCGGCAACTGGCCGATTTTGGGCGGCATGGGCAACGCCAGCTGGGTACAGCTCTCCGGCCATTCCGGCGATGACGGCGACGAATTCGAGAGCATCCGCTGGCGGCTGGATGTGTGGAACGCCTCGGCACAGGTGTCCAACGATGTCCTCTGAGCGGCGGCCCAGGTCCACACTGCTGATTTTTGCCGACTCGCTGGCCTACTACGGGCCAACCGGGGGACTGCCCGCCGACGATCCCCGAATCTGGCCGAACATCGTTGCTGCCCAGCTAGATTGGGATGTGGAGCTGATCGGCCGCATCGGATGGACGTGCCGCGACGTCTGGTGGGCGGCGACCCAGGACCCGCGGGCCTGGGCGGCGCTACCGCGGGCGGGCGCCGTCATCTTCGCAACCGGCGGCATGGATTCACTGCCGTCGGTGCTGCCCACCGCGCTGCGCGAGCTGATCCGTTACGTGCGGCCGCCTCGGTTGCGGCGCTGGGTCCGCGACGGCTACGGATGGCTGCAGCCCAGGCTCTCCCCGGTGGCCAGGCCAGCCCTGCCTCCGCACCTGAGTGTGGACTATCTCGAACAGACCCGTGGCGCAATCGATTTCAACCGTCCCGGCATCCCGATCGTGGCGTCGCTGCCGTCGGTGCACATCGCCGACACCTACGCCCGCGCCCACCACGGCCGGGCGGGGACCGTGGCCGCGATCACCGAATGGGCGCAAGGCCACGATGTACCCCTGGTTGATCTCAAAGCCGCTGTCGCAGAACACATCATGAACGGCCGGGGAAACCCCGACGGGATTCACTGGAATTTCGAGGCCCACCAGGCGGTCGCGGAGCTGATGCTCAAGGCGCTCGCCGAAGCGGGCGTGCCGACCGGTAAGCCCGTCTCGTGACCCGCGACGTCGACGATGCAGAGCGAAGCGATGAGGAGGAGCGGCGCGCGTGACCGTCGTGGTGGTGACCGATTCATCGGCCCGTCTGCCGGCCGACCTGCTCGAAAAGTGGGGGATACGCGTCGTTCCGCTGCACATCTTGCTCGACGGCACCGATCTGCGCGACGGTGTGGACGACATTCCGGACGACATCCACAAGCTTGCGGCCACCACCGCGGCGGCCACCCCGGCCGAACTCGCCGACGCATACCAGCAGGCGTTGGCCGACAGCGACGCCGACGGTGTGGTGGCGGTGCACATCTCGTCGGCGCTGTCGGGAACCTGCCGGGCCGCCGAACGCACCGCGGCCGACCTGGATCCCAACGTGCGGGTCGTCGACTCCAAATCGGCCGCGATGGGCACCGGATTCGTGGCTCTGGCCGCCGCGCGGGCAGCGGCCGCGGGCGGCGACCTGGACGCCGTCACGGACGCTGCGCGCTCGGCCGTGGCACGCGGACACGCGTTCGTCGTGGTGCATCGTCTGGACAACCTGCGCCGCAGCGGACGCATCGGTGGGGCGGCGGGGTGGCTTGGCACCGCGCTGGCGCTCAAACCGTTATTGCGTATCGACGACGGGAAACTTGTTCTGGCCCAACGGGTGCGCACCGTCAGTCACGCGACGGAGGCGATGATCGATCGGGTCTGCCAGACTGTCGGCGACGGCACGGCCGCCCTGGCCGTACAGCACGTCAACAACCCGGACGGTGCCACCGAGGTGGCCGCGGCGCTGGGCAAGCGGCTGCCGGCGTGCGAGCCGGCGATCGTCACCGAGCTGGGGCCGGTGCTCGCGCTTCACGTCGGCGCGGGCGCGGTCGCGGTGAGCGTGGAGCTCGCCGAAACCTAGGCGCTCACCGGTCTGACCGACGGGTCAGCTGTGCGTCGCCACCGGTATCGGTGCGGTGTCCTCGGTCACCGGTTGGCGTGGCCGCCGACCGTAGTCACCGCGTGGGTGCACGACCTGAGGCCACCAGAACCAACGCCCGAGCAACGTGGCGATCGACGGCATCAGCAACGTGCGCACGATCAGGGTGTCGAGCAACAGACCGATGCAGATAGTCGAGCCCATCTGGCCGATCACCCGCAGATCGCTGCCCAGCATGGACGCCATGGTGAAGGCGAAGACCAACCCGGCGGCGGTCACCACCCCGCCGGTGCCGGCCATCGACCGGATGATCCCGGTCTTGAGCCCGGCGTGAATCTCCTCCTTGAACCGGGAAACGAGCAGCAGATTGTAGTCAGATCCGACGGCCAGCAGGATGATGACCGACAGCGCCATCACGATCCAGTGGACCTTGATGCCGAGCAGGTCCTGCCAGATGAGCACCGAGAGGCCGAAGGACGCGGCGATCGAGCTTGCCGCGGTACCGACGATCACCAGCGCGGCAACAATGCTTCGGGTGAGCAGCAGCATGATCATGAAGATCAGAGTGAGCGAGGCCACCACCGCAATCATCAAGTCGTATTTGGCGCCGTCGTGCATGTCCTTGAATGTTGCCGCCGTGCCGCCCAGATAAATCTTGGCGTCCGTGAGAGACGATTGCTTGAGGCCCTCCTGGGCCGCCGTTCGTTCCGAATCGACCCGCGAGATTCCTTCGGGTGTCATCGGATCGCCTTGATGGGTGACGAAGAAGCGGGCGGACTTGCCGTCCGGAGACATGAACTGTTTCAGGCCGATCTGGAAGTCGGGGTTACTGAAGGCCTCCGGAGGCAGGTAGAAGAAGTCGTCGTTGTGGGAGTTGTCGAAGCTCTGCCCCATGACGACGCCGGTGTCGCTCATCGCCTCCATCTGGTTGATCATCGCCTTGAACGTCTGGTAGAGCGTCAGCGTGATGCCCCTGGTGGCCTTCAGCGTGGTGATCAGCGGGGGAAACAGCGCATTGAGGTCGTGTGTGGCGTCGGCGGTGTGTTTGATGTCCGCGGTCAGGAAGTGGAACTGCTCGGCGAGCTGGTCGAAGCCGTCCACCGTGTCCCAGAGGGACCGTAACCCGTAGCACACCGGAATGTCGTAACAGTGCTTCTCCCAATAGAAGTACGTGCGCACCGGCCGGAAGGTGTCGTCGAAATCCGCGATATGGTCGCGCAAGCTATCGGTGATCTGCGAGGTCACCGCGGTGGTCTTTGCGCTGTCGTCGGCGGCATTGGCCAGATCTAGCGACACCTCGTACTGGCGCTGCGTGGTGTTGATCTGGGTCTGCAGGTCATCGGCCAGCTTAAGGATGTCGGCTATGCGCTCCTTGAGGAAGTCCATGTTCTGCATCGTCGTTTGGCTCTGCATGCTGGTCTGAAACGGTATCGAGCTGTGCTGGATCGGGATGCCCAGCGGCCTGGTGATGTCCTGAACCATCACGATGCCGTGTACCCGTAACACGTTTTTGGCGACCCGATCCAGCACCAGCATGTCGGCCGGATTACGCATGTCGTGGTCGGCCTCGACCATCAACATGTCGGGATTCATCCTGGCCTGGGAGAAATGCCGGTCCGCGGCCGCATAGCCGAGATTGGCCGGCGCCGAGGCCGGCAGGTAGTAGCGATCGTTATAACTGGTCGTGTAGCTGGGCAAGCCCAACATGCCGATCAGCACCACCGCCCCGCTCATCGCGAGGATCGGCGCCGGCCAACGCACCACCGCGGTACCGACGCGCCGCCACAGTCGGCCAGTGGCCGCGCCCTTCGGCTCGAACAGGCCGAAACGACTGCCGACGAACAGGACGGCGGGGCCGAGCGTCAACCCGGCGGCCACCACGACGATCATCCCGATTCCGGCCGGGGGGCCCATCGTGTTGAACCAGGGCAGCCGCGCCAGGCTGAGGCAGTACACCGCACCGGCGATGGTCAGGCCCGAACCCAAAATGACCGGGGCTACCCCTTTAAAGGTCGTGTAGTAGGCCGTTTCACGGTCTTCACCGGCGCGACGCGCCTCTTGGTAGCGCCCGATGATGAAAATCCCATAATCGGTGCCGGCGGCGATCGCCAGCATCGTGAGGATATTCGCCGCGAATGTGGTCAACCCGAATACGTCGTTGTAGGCCAGCACCGCGACCACGCCCCGCGAACACGCGAGCGCGATGAAGGTCATGAATAGCTGGATCAACGTCGTGACGATCGAGCGGTAGACGAGCAGCAGCATGATCGCGATCGCCCCGAGGGTGAACAGGGTGATCTTCGCCAGGCTGGCATTCCCGATGACGTGCGAGTCGTAGCTGAGCGCCGCGGGCCCGGTGACATAGGCCTGCACGCCGGGCGGTGACGGTGTCCGCTTGACGATCTCGCGGACGGCTTCCACGGAATTGTTCGCCCGCGTGGTGCCCTGGTTGCCCGCGAGGTTCAGCATCACATAGGCGCCCTTGGCGTCGGCGCTCTGAACTCCGGCCGCCGTTAAGCGCTCGCTCCAGAAGTCCTGAATGTGCTCCACATGCTGGGGGTCCTGGCGCAGCTGGCGGACGATGTCGTTGTAGTAGTGGTGCGCGGCATCACCGAGAGCTTGGTCCCCCTCCAGGACGACCATCACCGTGCTGTTGGAATCGAATTCCTTGAAGTTATGGCCCAGACGCTCCATCGACTTCATCGACGGCGCATCCAGGGGGGCCATTGGTGCCGAGTGCGCCTCGCCCACCACTTCGAGTTTCGGGACGACGACGTTCACCAGGACCGTGATCAAGACCCAGCCCACGATGATCGGGATCGCGAACACCCGGATCGTGTGGGGAATAGCGGACCGGCGCGCGGGCTTGTCTGCCACGTCACTCATGCCGATTTCACCAGGCAGAAGGTCTGGGCGTTTACGCCGTTAGACGATTTCTCCTCGCGCACAACGCCATCCACGGTGATCCGACAATGGATTCGATCGCCGTCGCTCTGCGCCATGATGTTGGCGCTGACAGCGGGCAGGGTCGTCGAGATGGTGTACGACCACGGCAGCGGTGCCGCATTCACCTGATGGGTGTTGGCTTCGGCGTCCCAGTAGTTGATGTTCGCGGTGCTTCCCGGCGCTCCGGTGATCTCGTAGAGCACAACCTTGGGGTTGAATTGCACGATCTCGATCCCGGCGTTGGAATTCGCGTTGAGGTCCTCCGAACCGAAGATCTTGTGCAGCCGGGACACGACCAGCGCCGACATGGCCAACACCACGATCAGGACGATCGGTAGCCACCCACGTTTGAGGATGCGGCTCCTGACGCCTTCGCGAGGATCTGAATTAGGACCAGCCATCACCTGACCGCCTTTCGCCCACCGCTTCGGGCCTTGCCGCAAAGGTCACCAACCACCGCCGACGACACCAATGTCAACGGAACGTTTGCTCAGCTAGGCATCTTAACCTTAGTGCACGCAAGCGTTCCTCCTGGGGGCCGCCGCCGGGTGGCGCGAGCGGCATTGCCCGCTAGCGCGCCAGGCGGCCGGTGACCGGCGGCAAATCGGCCAGCGTCATGATTCCCGGCCGGGCCGCCACCACCGCCGGGACGGCATTGGTAACCGGCATCGCGGTGTAGATCATTCCCAATCCCATGAACCCGGGCTCGGTCCAGTCCTTGGGTGGCAGGCAATGCAGGACGGTCCGCATGTTGGGCATCCCGAAGACCTGTATGACGTGCCCGTGCTCGAGCGGCTTGGGTGGGACGACGTGGTTACCCATGGTCCAGTTGAATCCGACGCTGACGACGTTGCGGTCGCCAACCCAGCCGCGGTGGAAGCCGTAGACGCCGCCGACCGTTCCGGCGGGGATCTTCATGAAGCCCAGATCGGAGTCACCGGTGGCCGCGGTGAAGGTGACGTCGAAGGTCATCTTGTCCAGCTTGGCGCCGATCGCGTCGGCCATCATCACCGCCGATTCGGCGAAGACTTCGCTTTCCCGCCGCACGTTCTCCGCCAGCCCCGGTGTGTCGGGATCTTGGGAGAACCCCATGGCGGTTTGAGTTTCCGCCGATTCGTAGGTCGAACAGTCCACCGACTCGGTGATGCGAATCTCGTCGACGCGCTCGCACGAGGCGGACAGCACCATGCCGACCATGTTGGTCATGCCCGGGTGCGCGCCGCTGCCGAAGATCGTCGAATTGCCCTTTTGGCAGGCGTCCTCGATGCGTTTGCGGTCCTGGGGCGTCTGCTTGCCGCCGGTGATCCAGGCCGCGCTGGTGCAGACGTTGACGCCCGATTCCAGCAGCCTCACCAGCTCATCGATGTTGGGCCACAACGGGTTATAGCAACACGCGTCGGCGCCCAGGGCCAGCAGCGCGTCGACGTCGCTCGTCGCCTGCACCCCGGTCGGTTCGGGCCAGCCCGCCAGTTCGGCGGCGTCGACGCCGACCTTCTCGTCGCCGTGCGCGTAAACCCCGACCAGCTCCATGTCTCCTCGACCGATGATGGCGTGCAATGACCGCCGCCCGATGTTGCCGGTCGTCCACTGGATCACCCGCAGCGGACGGTCTGTGCTTGCGTTGCTCATCGGGACTCCTTTGTCTCGGTATGACGGGAGCAATTATCGCCGGAAGGGCAGTTGCGCGCGGGTGCGGGTGTATGCCGGAGTCGGAATTCGCGATTCTGCGAGCGGGACGGCGAGCCGGCGGGGGCTATTGTTTGCTGCCGCGCCGATGGGCCGGCTGGGTGTCTGCAGAGCGGATTGACGAAGGCGAGCTGCTGTGGAAATTTGATACTCAGCTGTGAGAGGTAGATTCTCGCCAATCGAGATTGCCGAAACGGAGTAGCGGATCGTGAACAAGCTGACCGCGATGGTCTCGCTGCCGCGACGACGAGCACGTCTGGAAGCGCCATTCATGGCCATCGATGCCACCGCCTTCTCGACCGGGCAGCTCGCGGCCTGGTCGGCGAAACTGGCACGCTACTCGGTGTTGCCGACGCCGACACGCGGCGTGTACCGCGCGGCCCTGTGTGCAGGGAAGTCGGCGACCGGGCATCATCGCGCCCATCAGCAACCGCATCCCAGAATGGTCATGCGGCACCGGTGAACAGCAATATGTGTCCCCGGCTGCATTCCGGCCGGGGCGGGCAAACTCGCCGTGATCGGCGTGGGATGAGAGGCCGCTGGTTTCAGACTGGTCATGCCAAATCGAATACGGTGATCGCCGATCGATACCTGAGATGAATGAGAGCAACTTCAGAGTGACCACGACATAAATACGCGCTGCGGTTAGTGCATGGATACGATAGGGGGACCGGGTGCCAACGTGTCCGGTGGCGGAGTGGCTAGCTCAACAGAATTCTCTGCCGGTTGAAAATGTCTCCGTAATGCTAATTCACAATTCACTCTCGCCCAGGGAGAACAAAACAAACGAAGACCATATCAAGATCTTGGCACAATCGCCGGCGCCATTGCCTCCCATAGTAATTCAGCGCACCTCGATGCGAGTGATCGATGGCGTACATAGGCTACGCGCAACCCAGCTGCGGGGGGACAAGTCGATATCAGCAAAGTTTTTCGAAGGCAGTGATGCCGAAGCATTCGCACTCGCGGTACATCTGAACGTCACGCACGGCCTACCGCTTACCCTGTCGGAACGAAAGACTGCGGCACGACGCATCCTCGTGTTGAACCCCCATCGCTCAGATCGCTCGATCGGGCTGCTCACGGGCGTGTCGCATAAAACGGTGGCCACGTTGCGCAGGTGTACAACTGAGGAAGATTCCCAATTAGACGCTCGCCTTGGACGGGACGGAAAGACGCGACCCATCAGTCCGATCAACGGACGGCGGCGCGCCGCCGAATTCCTATCGATAAACCCCGACGCGTCATTACGAGAGATAGCGCGCAATGCGGGCGTCTCTGTCAGCACTGCGCGTGACGTGCGGGCACGTTTCGAAAGAGGCGAAAATCCGCTGCCCGATAGCCTTGGTAAGACAGCGGGCCCGTGCGTTGAACCGGTGGGCGACGCTCCGCAACCGGCCCGGGATCCATCCGCCGGCGATCGGAGCGATGCGCCTCCTGAGGTCCACGACCTTCTCCAACGACTCAGAAACGACCCCGCAGTGAGGTTCTCGGACAGAGGTCGCAGGCTCCTGCGACTGCTGTCGACGAACATGGCTGCAATAGGCGTCGTGAATGCGATCGTCGAAAATATTCCGATCCACTGCTCGGCCACGGTCGCCGAAATAGCCAGAAGAAACGCGTGCGCTTGGCAAGAAGTCGCGGAGAAGTTCGAAACCGTTTAGACGTCAACTAGTTTCGCGAAACCGTGACCCGGCCAGGTCAGCCGGGCGGGGGGAAGATCGCGCGAACCTGGGCGGCGAAGTTTTCGACGGAATCGCGTGCGGCGGGGCCCAGGATGCCCACTGGGTCCATGCCGTTGACCGGATCCACGGAGACGGGCCGGGAAAATACATTATCGTTGCGCGAATAGGCCGCGTCGATCTGCGGCTGCAATGCCGCATCGATCTGGTTTACCAGGCCGTCGGACCAGCCGAGGTAGCGTAGCGGCAAAGTCAGCGGAAGATGGTTCACCGGAACGAGATACGTCGTCGTCTTCGCGCCTCGCGAATTGACCGTCGTCTTGATGTTCTGTGGTGGCACGTCGCCCGGGTTGGTGAACGCCGCCGGGGTGTGCACGATCGTCGAGGCAAAGATCGCGTTGACGTCGGCCAGCAGGTTGTCCGGCCTATCGGGGAAATCCCCGAAACCATCGTATGCGGCGACGATCCTGTTGGTGTCGTACTGGCTCTCGACCTGGGCAGGCATGGTGTAGCCAACGATCGGAATGCGGTCACCGGGTTTGAAGATGCCGGACGCGAAACTCGCCCCGAACGCGTGCGTTCCCACCGGGTCACCAATGGTCGTGAACTGCAGTCTGTCTGGTGGTGGTGCCTTCGGGTCGTTGGCCAGCCGTACCTGTTCCTGGTCGAGTGCGAGGTTTCCTTGCGACAACCCGACGGCGGCGGCCGGCTCTGTTCCGCTCCGGATGGCCTGATCGAGACCGTTCGTGGCTTGTTCGATCGCCTGGCCGACGGCCATTTTGTCTCGAGGCCCGGGGAACAGCTCTTGCGGCAGCCAGCCGTAGAGGGCCCCGGCGGGATACTCGATGACGTCGCGCTTGGCGTTCGGAAAATACCCGGACCCGGCCCGGTTGGTGTACTCGTACCAGGGAATCCCCGGTGGGCGCGCACCGCCAACCCCATAGACGACTCTGGCAGTCGCCGCGTCGCCCACCGGAGACGGGATCGACGGTGTCCAGGGAAACCCGGGGTCACCGCCCGCCACCCAGGGTTCGAATCCACCTCCCGAACCCGCCAGCCATGCCGCGAGTGCCGCTGCGACTAGTCTTTTCACCCGTCCACCCCCGGATAGCTTGTACTCGCCGTCACACTACACGGCTGTTAATTCGTTTAGGCCCCTTGAAGACTCGCGATGTCGACCACCATGAGGGCACCGTGCACCCCGGTTAACAGGGCATCACCAATTCCCGTGGTCGGCGACCCGCGTACATGCGGATTTCATCGCTTCCACATAACGGGCGACTGACTTTTGGGCTACCGGGTTGTCGGGAAGCATCACCGCCATCACTGTGCCCTCGCCATACCGGAATACGTAGATGGTCAGCTGATATGAATACCTGCCGTCGGAGTAGATCCCGATATTCTTCGCACCGCCCAACTCGGCGGTGAGCACCGCGTTGAGTGGAGCCGCGCCGCCGTGCAAGAAATTCGTCACCGGAAAGTTTGGTCGAGGCCAGTCCAACCACGGCGCCAATTCCAACACGCGGTAATAGGGCACCTTCGCCAAACTCAGACCGGAATCAAAAGACGTCTGCGCCGCCCAAGCGGCTTCGCCGAACGATGCTGCCGCTATTGGAACGATGATCGGAACCATGCCGGTGAACCAGCCCTGCGTCATGAAGTTCTCCGACGTGCGGCGGGTATCCCTGGGAGTGAGTCCGTAATAGGTGACCGCACCGGTGAACTCGTGTTCCACCTGGGCGATGCAGGCGAACAAACCGCCGATGAAGCGGGCACCGGCCGCGGTGCAGGCTGATTCGAATCTCTCCGTCTGTTCCGTGTCCAGCAGGATTTCGGTGACCATGGCACTGTCATTGGGCTCCAACGGGTTACCCAACGGCAATGGGAAATCGGGAAGGCTCCCATTGTTGTTCTCGGCGAAGTCAATCCATGCGCGAACCTCTGGCGAATCGACATTCAAAGTGGACGTGTACTCGCGCTCTTGCAGGCAGTGATCGTGATAACTGCCGGCATCGGGTAACGCAAGGGGCCCATTGCCTGCCGCCAACGAGGTATACATGGCATAAGACTCCAGCATCGTGATGCCGATCAACGACGCGTCGCCATGGACATGATCAATACTCGCATAGAACGTGAAGTGGTCCTCGCCTTGGACAATCCCAAAGCTAAAACAGCCCCACTGCAACGGATCCGGTGTGGCCACCACATGATCGTAGAATTCTTCGATCGCCATTTCGCCCTGATCCGTCGGCGCAAATTCGATATCAGCGGGATCGCCGATAAGGTGCCTGACGATATCTCCGGCACCGCGGTACTCGAACCAACTCCGATACGTGTCGTGGCGCCGCAGATACGCGTTGAGCGCGTAATTCATGACCTCAACGTCGCACTGACCCGGGATCTCACAAGTGGCGACGAGGAGCCGCGAGTAATCGAGGCCCGCGGCCGTTCGTTCGTAGTAACCGCGAAGGTGTTGGGACTGCATGTAGGTGACCGGTACCGAACTGACCGGTGCTTCCCGGGCCGTTTCAAGGGCCGCGGCCGTCGGGTGCCAGGAGGTGACCGCGCCGGGGCTCAGCTCCCAGTCGTCAATCGAACCGATCGTGATCTTCCCGATGCGCAATGTTTTCTCCTTGGCTTGGATGACTGCGATTCCGGTCCCGCGGCGGCGAGATCAAGATAGCCTCTTCGACAAGCACCATCGCCGACATGCCGGGCTTCAGAAGCGATAGCCACGGGCACGGCAGCCGGTTATGGTGATGGGCGGCCCGGCGCGGGACGCAGTCCGGAATCCGGCGACACCACTTGCCGTCGAGAGATGATTCTGCTGTACGCCGGGTTTGCGCATCATGAAATGAACGGTCAATTCCTGGGCTTGAGCTAACACGGTCCAGGTAGCAGCAGGCTGGCCCGGGGGGATCCACCTTTGCCGGCCATGGCAGAGAGGACATCCGTATGGCATCCGTCGAAGATCCGATGGCGCAGGCATCGGGTTTTGCGATAGTCGGTTACTCGGTACGGGTACCGGGTGCCGGCGATGCGGACGAATTCTGGGATGTCTTGCGGCACGGGCGGGATGCCGTATCGGAGGTGCCCTCGGACCGGTGGGACGTCGAGGAATTCTTCGACCCGGACCCCGGGGCGCCGGGGAAGATCGTCACCCGCCGGGCCGGCTTCATCGATGACGTAGCGGGCTTCGACGCGGCGTTTTTCGGGGTGTCGGCGCGCGAGGTCAAGATGATCGACCCACAGCACCGACTGCTACTCGAGACGGCATGGCAGGCGCTGGAGCATGCGGGTACCGCACCGCTGGCTTTGGCGAACACCAAGACCGGTGTGTACATGGGTCTGTCCACCCATGACTACTTTGGAATGATCTCGGATGAGCTGGATTACGCTGAGATCGAAGCCTATACGGCAATCGGGACGTCGGGTGCGGCGGGAGCGGGCCGGATCAGTTACCGGCTAGGGTTGCAGGGCCCGGCGGTGACGGTCGATACAGCGTGCAGTTCCTCGCTGGTGGCAATCCATCAGGCGTGCCAGGCGCTGCGCCTGGGCGAGTGTGATCTCGCGCTCGCGGGCGGCGCGAACGTTCTGATCAGCCCGGGAACCATGATCACGTTTTCCCAGGCGCGGATGTTGGCTCCGGACGGCCGCTGCAAGACGTTCGACGCGGCCGCCGACGGCTACGTGCGCGGCGAGGGTTGCGGGGTCATCGTGGTGAAGCGGCTTGATGACGCGATCCGCGACGGGGACCGGATTCGGGCCGTGATCCGGGGCAGTGCGATCAACCAGGATGGTGCATCGGGCGGCTTGACGGTACCGAACGGCGTTGCCCAGCAACGGGTTATCACCGAAGCACTGCAGTGTGCCGGTGTCGCGGCCAGCGACGTCGGATACCTGGAGGCGCACGGAACCGGGACATCGCTGGGCGATCCGATCGAGGTCCAGGCCGCGGCCGCGGCGCTCGGCGACGGGCGCGACGCCAGCCAGCCGCTGCTGATCGGATCGGTGAAGACGAACATCGGGCATCTGGAAGCGGCGGCGGGGATCGCCGGTCTGATCAAGGTCATCCTCTCGCTCGAGCATGAGGAATTGCCCAAGCACCTGAACTTCCGCGATCCATCCCCGCACATTCCCTGGGACCGGCTGCCGGTGCGGGTCGTGGACGAGGCCCTCGCCTGGGAACGTAACGGTCGGCGCCGCATCGCCGGGGTCAGTTCGTTCGGGTTCTCTGGGACCAACGCGCACATCATCGTCGAGGAAGCCCCCGCAGTGGAGCGGGCTGCCGTGGCGCCGCTCGGGCCTTCCGACGCCAGACGCTTCAGCGTGTTGCCGCTATCGGCGCGCACCCCGGAGGCCCTGGTGCAGCTCGCTGACGAATACCGCAGCTGGCTGGCCGCGCATCCGGAGGCCACGTTGTCGGACGTGTGCTTGACCGCCGGGGTGGGGCGATCCCACCTCGAGCACCGGGCCGCCCTGGTGGTGAATTCGACCGACTCGGCCCGCGAGTTGCTCGGTGCGCTTGCCGACGACCGCCCGGCACCGGGTTTGGTGCGGGGAGTATGCGCTGACACGCCGAAGACGGCGTGGCTGTTTCCCGGTCAGGGGAGCCAGTTCGCCGGCATGGCCCGGGAGTTGTACGAGACCGAGCCGGTGTTCGCCGAGACCATGAACCGGTGCTCGGCCGCGGTCGCCGATGTGCTCGAAAGGCCTTTGCTGGACGTCATTTTCGATGCCGATGGCGAAGACGCCTTGCGGCAGACGGGCTATGCCCAGCCCGCCCTGTTCGCGGTGGAGATGGGTCTGGCCCGGCTCTGGCAGTCGTGGGGACTGCAACCCGATGTGGTGCTGGGTCACAGCGTCGGACAGTATTCGGCTGCCTGCGTCGCAGGCGTGTTCAGCCTCGAGGACGGCGCATTGTTGCTCGCGGAGCGCGGCCGCCTTTTCGGCCGTTTGCCCACGGGCGGCCGGATGGTGGCGGTGTTCGCCGCCGCCGAACGGGTCGAGCGCTTCACCGACGAGTACCCGCGGCTCTCGGTGGCCGCCTACAACGGCGCCAACACCGTGCTGTCGGGACCCGCGGAGGATCTGGACCGGGCGGTGGCCGTGCTGATTGCCGACGGTGTTCGCTGCGACTGGCTAGAGACCAGCCACGCCTTCCATTCGGCGCTGTTGGACCCGGCCCTCGATGAATTCGAGTCCTACGCCAGCCGGTTCGATTCCGGTCCGCCGCAACGGACTTTGGTGTGCAACCGTACCGGAGCCGCCCTCGGCAGAAACGCGAAACTGGACGGCCCGTACTGGCGCCGCCACGCGCGCCAGCCGATCGAATTCGCCAAGAGTGTCGCAACTCTGGCCGATCTTGGTTGCGCGGCACTGCTCGAGGTCGGCCCACAACCGGTGCTCACCGCATCAGCCCTGCGGGCATGGCCCGACCCGGCGACCGCGCCACGGGCTATCGCGTCGTTGCGCCGAAACGGCACTGACCATCGCCAGATCACCGAAGCCGTTGCCAGCGCTTACGTCGCCGGCCATCTGCCGAAGTTCAGCGCCATTCAGCAGGAACCGGCGCGCAAGCTCGACCTGCCCACCTACCCATTCCAGCGTCGCCAGTACTGGTTCCGTGATAAGCGGGTCCGGCCCACCCAGGCCTCGGGCCAGACCGCAGCCGCGCGCACCGAAGCCGTGCGGCTCCTCGAGGACGGCCGGATCGAGGAATTGGCCGTGTTGCTCGACGGCGGAAGCGGCAATCAACATACCGCCGATGTGCTCAAGAGGCTTGCCGTACAACATAATCGGCAGCGCAATGCCCAGTCCGTGGCGGATGCGCGCTACGAGATACGCTGGGAAAAATCCGCTGCCGCGGTTACCGGGGCCGCAACTGCGGAGGCCGGCGAGGGCACCGGCTGGCTTCTCATCGGCGATGATGCCGATGCGGTTCAGCCTTTGGTCGACGCGCTGACCGCGCACGGGCACCGGCACCGCATTCTCGGGTTGCCGGTGTCCGACGCGGACGAGGAACGGCTCGAGGCCGCGTTACGGGCCGCGGCAGCGGAAGAACCGACGCTGCGCATCGTGCATTTCGCAGCCCTCGAGTCGGACCCGGCACCGTCGATGCGCTCGCTCCTGCGCATGCAACACCGCGTCCTGGGTGGAACACGGCGACTCTTCCGTGCCGCGGCCGCCGCCGAACTCCGCACGCCCATCTGGTTGGTCACCCGCGGCGCGCAGCAAGTCACCGGCTCGGACACCGTGTCCCCGGCGCAGAGCTGCCTGTGGGGCTTCGGTCGCGCCGCCTCCCTGGAGCATCCGCAAGCGTGGGGTGGACTCGCAGATCTACATGACGGTAGCGCCGACGAGTGGTCCCGGTTGTTCAACCAAGTTGTGGCGGAGCGCGGCCGGGCCGGTGGGGAAGACCAGGTCGCGCTGCGGGATCAAGCCGTCTATGTTCCCCGGCTGACTCGACGCGTCGGGCAACCGCTCGCAACACCGCTGGTATTGCGTGATGACGCAACATATCTGGTGACCGGAGGGCTGGGGTCCGTCGGACTGGAAATCGCCGGGTATCTGGCCGGGCATGGCGCCCGGCGTCTGGTGCTGACCAGCCGGCGCGCACCCGGCGAGGCCGCACAACGGCGCATCGAGGCGCTGAGCGAACAGTACGGCTGCGAATTCCGGGTCATCGCCGCCGATGTCGCCGATCCGCACGATGTCGCCCGTCTGTTGGCCACCGTGCAGGCCGAACTACCGCCGCTGGCCGGGATCGTCCATGCGGCCGGCGAGATAGGCACCACACCGCTGAGCGCTCTGGACGACGCCGAAGTCGATCGAGTGTTCGCCGGGAAGGTCTGGGGCGCTTGGCATTTGAGCGAAGCTACCGCGGACAAGCGACTGGACTTCTTCCTGAGCACCTCCTCGATCGCCTCGGTGTGGGGCAGCTTCGGTCAGACCGCTTACAGCGCGGCGAACGCCTTCCTCGACGGGTTGTCCTCCCGGCTGCGTGAGCGGGGGTACATCAGCGTCAACTTCGGTCCGTGGTCGGCCGGTATGGCCGATGAGGACGCCCGTGCGCGACTGAATCAGCGCGGGGTCGCGACCTTGCCGCCCGCCGACGCACTGGCCGGAATGGCTGATCTCATGGTGGCCGCCGCCTCATCGGGGGCGGCGCAGGGGCCGGCCCAAGGGGTGGTGGCCCGGATCGACTGGTCCCGTTTCCTGCCGCTCTACCAGCTTTCGGGGAAGCGTTCATTCCTGGCGGAGTTGGACCGGGAGGCGCCCTCGTCGGCGCCCGCAGCGGCACCGTCCGGTACTACCCGATTGGTCGAGCGGCTCACCGTCGCACCGGTGCAGCAGCGGAGAAGGCTGGTGCTGGAACATCTGCGCGACGTCGTCGCGGAGGTGACACGGATCGACGTTGCGGACATCCGCGAGGACGCCGGATTCTTTGATCTGGGCATGGATTCGCTGATGGCCGTCGAACTGCGCCGCCGGGTCGAGCACGCCGTGGGCACGGAGCTGCCGGCGACCCTCGCGATGGACTACCCGCGCCTGGTCGACGTGGCGGACTACCTACTCGGCGACGTGCTCGGCCTCAACGCACAGGCTTCCGCCAAGCCGGGCGCCGATTCAGGGGCCCGGCCGGCCGCGGTGACGACGTCACCAAAAACGAGGTTCACCGACGACCCGATCGCCATCGTCGCGGTGGCCTGCCGTTTTCCGGGCGCGCCGGATCCCGACGCCTTTTGGGACATCCTGTCCGGCGGTGTCGACGCAGTGCGGGAGATCCCCGAGGACCGCTTCGACATCGACGAGTTTTACGACCCGGATCAAGAGACGCCGGGCAAGATCTACACCCGCTGCGGCGGGTACCTCGACGGGATCGACGGCTTCGATCCGGAATTCTTCGGCATCTCCCCACGCGAGGCCGTGTGGATCGATCCACAGCAGCGGCTGATGCTCGAAATTGCGTGGGAGGGCCTGGAACGTGCCGGGTATTCGCCTGCGTCGTTGCGCGGCAGTCGAAGTGGCGTGTTCGTCGGTGTGGCCGCCAACGAGTATTCGCATCTGTTGTCCAGCAACTCGGTCGAGTCCATCGAAGCCCACTTCATCACCGGCAACGCGCTCAATGCCATCTCGGGTCGGGTTGCCTTCGCGCTCGGACTGGAAGGGCCGGCGGTCGCGGTCGACACCGCGTGCAGTTCATCGCTGGTGGCCGTCCATCAGGCCTGCCAGGCGCTGCACTCCGGTGACTGCGATCTGGCGCTGGCCGGTGGCGTGAACGTCTTGTTGAGCCCAGCGTCCATCGTTGCCGCCTCGCGCGCCAGGATGCTGTCACCCGATGGTCGTTGCAAGACCTTCGACGCCGCCGCCGATGGCTATGTGCGCAGCGAAGGTTGCGGCGTTCTGGTGCTCAAGCGGCTGAGCGACGCACAGCGCGACGGCGACCGGATCTGCGCGGTCATCCGCGGCAGCGCGGTCAATCAGGACGGCGCTTCCAGCGGTTTGACGGTGCCCAACGGCGGTGCGCAGCAACGGCTTATCACCGCGGCGCTGGCCCGTGCCGGGATCGGTGGCGCGGACATCGATTACCTCGAGGCGCACGGGACCGGCACCGCGCTGGGTGACCCGATCGAGGTGCAGGCGGCCGCCGCCGTGTACGGCGCCGATCGTGACCCGAACCGGCCGCTGCTGATGGGATCGGTGAAGACCAACATCGGACACCTCGAGTCGGCGGCGGGGGTCGCTGGTCTGGTGAAGGTCGTGTTGTCTCTGCAAAACGAAGTGCTCCCACAGAATCTGCACTTTGAGAAACCGTCGCCGCATATTCCGTGGGACTCCCTGCCGGTGCAGGTTGTGGACAAGGCCACTCCGTGGCGGACCAACGGCAGGCCACGCCGTGCCGGCATCAGTTCGTTCGGGTTCACCGGCACGAACGCGCATGTGCTCCTCGAGGAGGCGCCCCGGCAATCGGCGACCGCGAACGAGAACCCGGCAGACCGGGTCTCACCCGATGTCACCGTGGCACCGGAGTCGGACGCCCAACAGGAATCGGTCAGCGTGTTGCCCTTGTCCGCGCGGTCAGCCGACGGGCTGGTGGCGTTGGCGCAGCGATACGGCGCGTGGCTGGATGCGCGCCCGGACATCGACATCGCCGATGTGTGCTTCACTGCCGGCGTAGGGCGTTCTCATTTCGAACACCGGGGCGCGTTGGTCGTGAATTCGGTTGCGGGAGCGCGCGAGCTTCTCGCCGAGTTGGCCGAGAACCGGCTGCGGCCGGGCGTGCTGCGTGGCGAGTGCGCGGATCCGCCGACGACGGCATGGTTGTTCACCGGGCAGGGCAGCCAGTACGTCGGGATGGCGCGTGAGTTGTTCGACACCGAGCCGGTGTTCGCCGACACCGTGATGCGGTGTGCCCAAGCCGTCGATCCGATACTGCCGCGTCCCCTGCTGGAGGTGCTGTTGGGCACCGATAGCGCAGAAACGCTGCGGCACACCTCTTTCGCGCAGCCCGCGCTCTTCGCCGTCGAGATGGGCCTGGCCCGGTTGTGGCAGTCATGGGGCATCGAGCCCGACCTGGTTCTGGGGCACAGCGTGGGTCAATACGCCGCGGCGTGTGTGGCCGAAGTGTTCAGCCTCGAGGACGGCGCACGGTTGATCGCCGAACGTGGCCGGCTGTTCGGCAGTCTGCCCGAGGGCGGCCGAATGGTGGCGGTATTCGCCGACGCCCAGCAGGTGGAGGACGCCGCCGACGAATTCGCGCGGGTTTCGGTCGCCGCCTACAACGGCCGCAACACGGTGTTGTCGGGCCCGGGGGAGGATCTGGAACGCATTGTCGCCACATTCAGCGACGACGGAATCCGCTGCACCTGGCTGGAAACCAGCCACGCCTTCCACTCGGAACTGCTGGAACCCGTGCTCGACGAATTCGAGTCGTGCGCGGCGCGGGTGCAGTTCGCCGTGCCGACCCGCCCGCTGATCTGCAACCGGACCGGGACGGTACTCACATCGGAAACCCCGCTGAACGCTCAATATTGGCGGCGGCATTCGCGCCAGCCGGTGCAATTCGCCGAAAGCGTGCGCACCGCAGCGGCGCTGGGCTGCTCGGTGGTGATGGAGATCGGTCCGCAACCTGTTCTGACCGCCGCTGCGCTGCAGGCGTGGCCGGAATCCTCGGCCGCGCCGCGGGCGATCGTTTCCCTGCGCAAGGGCGTCGATGCTCGGCGGCAGATCGCAGAAGCCTTCGCCACGGCCTATATCGCCGGGCACCGGCCCGACTTCGCTGCGCGGCAACATCTGCCACGCCGCAGGGTCGAACTGCCCACTTATCCGTTCCAACGCCGTCGCTACTGGCCCAAGGCTTCCGGGATCGCCGGGGTCGACGTCGGGGGTGCTGCGGTATCCGGAATCTTGGGTAG
The DNA here is from genome assembly GCF_004298145.1 of Mycobacterium sp. Lineage (GTDB taxonomy): Bacteria > Actinomycetota > Actinomycetes > Mycobacteriales > Mycobacteriaceae > Mycobacterium. The sequence goes on along the minus strand of NZ_SCRH01000055.1, from coordinate 29,037 downwards.
CGCAAAGGATCTCGCCTCCGGCGACGCCGTCTACACCAGCCGACTGTCGGTCAAGTCGCAGCCGTGGCTGTCAGATCACGTCATCTATGGCACGGTCGTCGTTCCGGGTGCGACCTACGCGGCGATGGCCCTTGCCGCGGTTGGGGCGCCGGCGCGGGTGCAGGATGTCTTCTTCTACGAACCAATAATACTGAGCGACAAGAATTCCCGAGAAGTACAACTGGCTCTGCATCCGTTCGAAGACGGCGGTGGCTGGACCTTCCGGGTGCACAGCCGCCCGTACGGTGTTCGCGACGCCGAGTGGTCGTTGAACGCCGATGGCACCGTCGTCGACGGTGTCGACGAAGAGCCGACACTTGATCCGCCGGATTCGATCGAGGTGGCGATCGAGCGGCTGAGCCGCACGCGTCCGCAGCAGTTGTTCGACACCTTTACCGACATGGAACTGGCCTGGGGGCCCACCTGGTCGACCTCGCTGAAATCGCTGTGGGTCGGTGACGGTGAGGCGATCGGTGACGTCGCCGTCGGCGACGAACTCGCCGAACAGCTCGGCAGTGAGCCCGTCCATCCGGTGCTGTTGGACCTGTGCACCGGAGTCGCGTTCCCGGCGTTCCCGGCGCTTCTGGCGGCGACCGAGCAGGGTGCGGTCCCGGACCTGTTCCTGCCGCTGCGCTATGGGCGGGTAATGCTGAGCGAACGGATGCCGCGGCGGTTCTATTGCCGCGCGCGGTGGCAGAACGGTGGTCTGGACAGCGAAACGCAGGTCTTCGATCTCGATTTCATCAGTCGGGATGGTCGGCACCTGGGTGGAATTCGCGAGTTCACGGTGAAACGTGCGCCGCGGGAGGCGTTGCTGCGCGGGCTCGGCGGGGATACCACTCGGTTGCTGTACACGTTGGGCTGGCAGGAGATGGCGCCCCTGGCGCCGGGTGACGCTGCCGGGAACACGAACGGCACCTGGCTGATTGCCGGATACGACGAACTGGCAACCCATTTGCCCGCTTGCATCCGGTTTGACCCGACCGCCGATTCGGGGCACTGGCAGCGGCTGTTCGCGCAGGTCTCCGAGCGCGCGCCGGTTGCCGGGATCGTTTGGCGCAGTACCAGACCACCGCACGCGGCGGAGTCGAGCGCCGAATTCACCGAGCGGCTGGAGACCGAGATCGCGAATCTGCTCAGTGCCGTGCACACTGCGCTGGCGGACGAGGCGGTGAAACTGACCGGGGGACTGTGGATCATCACCGAACGCGCGGTGGCGACCGAATCCGGCGAACCGGTCGACCCGGTGCAGGCGGCGCTCTGGGGGCTCGGGCGAACGATCATCGCCGAGCAGCCGACCCTGCGCTGCCGTCTCGTCGACCACGACGGGGCGGACGACACCGTGCACTTGTTGGCCAAGCTGTGCGCCGCATCCGGCACGGCCCTTGAGGAACCCGAACTCGCTTTGCGGCAAGGGAAGTTCCTGGTGCCGCGACTACTGCCGTGGGCGCGTAGCGGTCATCTTCCGATGCCGCGCGCGACCGACTACGTCCTGGCGCCGACCGAACGCGGCGCGATCGACAATCTTCGTCTGACCGAGACGGAAGTGGCGCCGCCCGTCGAGGGCGAGGTGCAGGTTCGGGTGGAGGCCGCCGGCCTCAACTTCCGGGACGTGCTCAATGTGCTCGGTCTTTACCCGGGCGATCCGGGGCCGATCGGTGGCGACCTGTCCGGCATCGTCACCGAGTTGGGTGATGGTGTCAGCGAATTCGAGGTGGGCCAACGCGTCATGGGCTTCATGCCGGGAGCCTTCGCCAGCCGGGTCAATGTGCCGGCCCAGCTGCTGGCCCCGGTGCCGGACGGGGTGGGTGCGGTGGACGCGGCGACCATACCCGCCGCGGCGCTTACGGCCCGGCTCGCATTCGACTGGGCCGCGCTGCGCCCCGGTGACCGGGTGCTGGTGCACGCCGCCAGCGGCGGCGTCGGGCTGGCCGCGGTCCAGGTGGCACGGCAGTGCGGTGCGACGGTCTTCGCCACCGCCAGCACTTACAAACGGGCGATGTTGCGCAACATGGGTGTGGAATACGTCTACGACTCGCGCAGCACGGATTTCGCGGACCAGATCCTCGCCGACACCGGGGGTGCCGGCGTCGACGTGGTGCTCAACAGCCTGACCAATGAGGGCTTCGTCGCGGCGACCGTGCGGGCGACCGCGCAGGGCGGCCGGTTCGCCGAAATTGCCAAGCGGGACATCTGGACGCGCGAGCAGATGGCGGAGGCCCGTCCCGATATCGACTACGAGATCGTCGCGCTGGACGGAACCATCGTGGCCGATCCCGAGCGCATTCGGGGACTGTTGGCCGAGGTGTCGGACGCGTTGGCCAGCGGCGAGATCACGCCGGTGCCCGCCGAGATCTACCCACTGACGGAGGCGAAGACCGCGTTCCGCCGTATGCAACAGGCCCGGCACATCGGCAAGATCGTGGTGCAGATGCCGAACCCGTTGCAGCCGCGCGGCGATCGAAGCTATCTGATCACCGGTGGCCTCGGTGCGCTCGGCCTGCACACGGCGTCGTATCTGGCCCAACTCGGGGCGGGTGACATCGTGTTGACCAGTCGGCACATGCCCGATGCGGACGCACAAGCATCGATCGCCAACATCATGGAGCGCTACCGGTGTCGGGTCCACACCTTCGCGGCCGACGTCGGCGACGAGTTCCAGGCCGCGGAGCTGCTGGAGCGAATCCGTGCGGAATTGCCGCCGCTTGCGGGGGTGGCGCACCTGGCCGGCGTGCTTGACGATGGGCTGTTACCCCAGCAGAGCCTGGATCGTTTCCGGACTACGTTGGTGCCCAAGGCGTTTGGTGCCTGGAACCTGCATCGGTTGACGAAAGACGACGGTCTTGATTTCTTCATCATGTACTCGTCGGCCTCTAGCGTGCTCGGTTCACCCGGGCAGGCCAACTACGCGACCGCCAACGCGTTCCTCGACGGGCTCGTCGCAGAACGCAAGGCCCGAGGCCTTCCGGCGGTCGCCGTCAACTTCGGCCCCTGGGCAAAGGGCGGCATGGCCACTTCGCACGCCGCACGCGCCAATCTCGGTGCGCAAGGGATGATTCCGCTGGAGCCCACGGCCGCGCTGAACGCACTCAGCGAGATTTTCGGCCACGGAACCGGGCAGGCGATCGTCATCAAAGCGAATTGGCAGCGTGCCGCGAAAGTGCTCGGCGGTTCTCGCCCACCGCTTCTCGACCACGTACTGCCAAGCGCCGTGGAGGCGGCACAGGGTGACAGCGAGTTGCTCCGGCAACTGCACGAAGTACCCGACGCGCAACGGGCCGATTTCCTCACCGAATTCCTGCAGCGCGAAGTTCAGAGTTTCCTGAGGCTCGCGCAACCGCCGGTTGCAACCAGCCGGTTCCTGGACCTGGGCACGGATTCACTGATGGCGGTCGAGCTCCGCAACCGGTTGTACGCCCAGTTCGGTGGCGCGTTTACGATCAGCGCTACCGCGGTGTTCGATTATCCGACGATCAGGTCGCTCGCCGAGTACCTGGCCGATCAGGTGCCCGAGCTCGATTCGCCGTCGGACGCGGGGTCGGACGAGGTGGAATCCGTCGAGCCCCTCAACACCTGATCGTCGGCGGCGAGTCAGTCGCTGATATCGAATCCGGCGTTGATCTTGGGCGGTCGCACCCGCATCACCAATTCGGCGGGAACGGTGTTGCGACAGCCGGATTCGTCGGTACGCTCGGCGCCCATGCAGCGGGCGCCGAATACGGCGGGTGCGGGTCGTCGAGCGCGTAGCCCCGGAAGGCACTGACAGAAACCAGACAACCCCGTCGGAGAGCTTCGCGCGCCCGGCCAGGCGTCAGAGGCGAGCCAGGTCGTAGTCGCCGAGGTGCTCGATCAGGTTGTGCAGGTGCTCACCCGAGGTACCCAGGGTGTGTTCGATCGCGGTGAGCCGGGCCGCGTAGTGGCTGATCGGGTATTCCGCCGTCACCCCGATGCCGCCGTGCATTTGGATCGACTCCTGCGCGATGTGCCGGCCCGAACGGCCGATCTGCAGCTTGGCCCGCGAGGCGATCAGCGGATCGAGGTTGCCGTCGGCGATCGACATCGCCGCGTACAGGCTCATGCTGCGGGCCAATTCCAGCGAGACGTACATGTCGGCGGCGCGCTGCGTGAGCGCCTGGAACTTGTTGAGCGTGACACCGAACTGCTTGCGGGTCTTGAGATAATCGGCGGTCAGGCGCAGCGATTCCTCCATCGCCCCGAGTGCTTCGGCGCACAACGCCGACTGGATGCGGACGACGGCGTCGCGGATGGCGCCCGACGCGTCGGTCGCCTCACCCAGGGGTTCGGCCGGGGTGGAGTCCAGATCGATCTGGGCGCCGCGCCCTCCGTCGAAGGTCCGGTACGGGCGCCGGCCGGCCGCGCCCGCATCGACCAAGAACAGGCCGCTGCCACCGTTCGGCAAGGCGGCGCTGACGACCAACGTGTCGGCGCAGTCCCCGGCGAGCACCGGGTTCTTCCGGCCGCTCACTGCCCACGAATCACCTTGCTGCACAGCCTTGGTGGCCACATCGGCAGACGGTTTGCGTTGGCCCGGCTCGAGGTGGGCGAACGCCAGCAGCCGCTGCCCGGACGCGACCTCGTCGAGCAGCTGTTTCTGCTCCTGGCTGCCCAGCTCGGCGATCAGCGCGCCGGGCCCCAGCGCGGCGTGCAGGACGGGTTCCGGGGCCAGCCGACGTCCGATCTCGGTGAGCACCACCGCGATCTCGATCTGGCCGGACTCGTCGGGCTCAAAGCCGAGGCCGAGAATCCCGGTGTCGGCGAGCCGGCTCCAGACGTCGCGGCTCCAGCCGAGATCGGAGCCGATGACCTTGTTGCGGGTCTCCGGGTCATAGGTGCGAGCCAGCAGGTCGCGGGTGGTGTCGCGGAGCAGGGACTGCTCGTCGCTCAACTGAAAGTCCATGGCTGCCTCACAATCCCAGAATGGTGGACGCGATGATGTTGCGCTGCACTTCGCTGCTGCCGCCATAGATCGATGTCTTGCGGTAGTTGAGGTAGTGCGGCGCGCTGTGTTGCGCCCATGACGGCGACGAGATGTCTTCGCCGTTGGCCGGCAGCGCATCCGGCCCGGCGACCTCGACGAGCAGTTCGGTGGCCGCCTGCTGCAATTGGCTGCCGCGTAGCTTGAGCACCGACGACGCGGGGTTGGGCTGTCCGTTCGCGGAGTCGGTGACCACCCGAGACTGCGTGAGTTCCAGTGCGAGCAGTTCGTTTTCGGCCTCGGCCAGCCGCGCCGCGAACAACGGATCTTCGAGCATCCCGGTTGCCGCGGCGTGCTTCTTCACCTCGGCGAGGCGCACCTTGGTCCGGCCCACGCCGGCGATGCCGGTGCGCTCGTTGCCCAGCAGGAATTTCGCGTAGGTCCAGCCCTTATTTTCTTCTCCGACAAGCTGGTTGGCGGGCACGCGGACGTCCTCGAAGAAAACCTCGTTGACCTCGTGGCCGCCGTCGATCGTCTTGATGGGCCGCAGGGTGATGCCCGGGGTCTGCATGTCGAACAGCAGAAAAGAGATGCCGGCCTGACGCTTGGGCGCCTGCGGGTCGGTGCGCACCAGGCAGAAGATCCAGTCCGCATACTGGCCGAGCGTCGTCCAGGTCTTCTGGCCGTTGACGACATAGCTGTCGCCGTCGCGGACCGCGGTGGTGCGCAGCGACGCCAGGTCCGAACCGGCCTCCGGCTCGGAGAACCCCTGGCACCACCAGATGTCGAGGCTGGCCGTCGGCGGCAGGAAGCGCTGTTTGACCTCCTGGGAACCGAACTCGGCGATCACCGGGCCCACCATCTTGGTGTTGAAGTTCAGCGGCTCCGGGACGCACGCCAGCTGCATCTCGTCGGCCCAGATCTGGTGCTGGGTGGGTGTCCAGTCCTTGCCGCCCCACTCGACCGGCCAATTCGGTACCGCCAGACCGTGCTCGTGCAGGATCTTGTGACTGGCGACGATGTCGTCGCGGTTCGCCTCCGCCGAACCCTCTCGCACCCGGTCGCGCATCTCCTGCGGAATCTTGGTCGTATAGATGTTGCGGAGTTCGTCGCGGAACGCGGCTTCCTCCGGTGTGAGCGCCAGTTGCATGGCGGCCTCCTGTCGTTTCGGGGTGAACGTGGCGGCCCCCTCGCCCAGAGCTGATTTCTGGCGATGCTGGTCGTTCGCTCGACCTCCATCTTGACCCATCCCGTGCGGTCGCTGTGCACAGCCTCGGGTTAATCCACAGATCGGCACGGAAGCGTCGTTGGCCGGGGCGGTTGCGACGGTTGGCGGACCTACGGTCGGCCCATGCGAACAGAATTTTCGGCCGAGCGCCTGCAGCGACGGCTCCGGGCCGAACCGGACAGCGATGCGCTCGCCGAGCCCGAGGGCACCGGGGCGGCCTCGAACGAGGACTCCCCGGACGACGACCAGAATTCGCTGCTGCCCCGGTGGCTTCCCGACTCGTCCCAGAACGGCGGCTGGGTGGCGAAAGTGCGTGCCGACCCGGGACGCGCCGGCGCCATCGGGTTGGCGATCGTGGCGGCGCTGGCGGTACTGGTCACGGTTTTCACGTTGCTGCGCGACCGTCCGGCGCCGGTGATGTCGGCCAAGCTGCCACCGGTGGAGAAGGTGTCGACGGCGAGCCCCCGCTCGTCGGCCAGCCCGACCGCCGAACCGGACCACCCGGTGGTGGTGAGCGTGGTCGGCCTGGTGCACACCCCTGGCCTCGTGACGCTCGCACCGGGGGCGCGCATCGCCGACGCGCTGCAGGCCGCCGGCGGCGCGGTGAACGGAGCGGACACCATCGGACTGAACATGGCCCGACCGCTCGGCGACGGCGAGCAGATCGTGGTCGGTCTGGCTCCGGTGGTGGGACAGCCGACGGCGCTGGGCAGTTCGGTGGCTTCCGGATCGGCACCGACGTCGAAAGCGCCGCCGCCGCGGCCCGGGACGGTCAAGCCCAAGCCCGGCGAGGCGGTCGATCTCAACGCCGCGACGGTGCAGGAACTCGACGCGTTGCCCGGTGTCGGGCCGGTAACCGCCGCCGCGATCGTGGCGTGGCGGCAAGCCAACGGCAAGTTCACCAGCGTCGACCAGCTCGCCGATGTCGAGGGCATCGGGCCGGCGCGGCTGGAGAAGTTACGCGCCCTGGTCCGTGTCTGACCCGGGTGCCTCACTCCGGGTTGGGTGCAACGCCCTCGGGGCGCGTCGATGTGCGCCTGGTACCCGCCGCGCTGACCTGCTGGGCGGTGACCGCGGGCGGGATCTGGTGGCCGATCGGCCGGACGCTCGCCTGGTGCTGCGTCGTGCTGATCGGTGCTTCCGGAGCGCTCGCGTGGCACGCGCTGCACCGTCCCGACCGAGGTGCGCGGTTGCGGGCGATCAGCGCCGGGCTCGCGGCGATCGGTGTGGTGGGGGCGGGATACGGGTTCGCCGTTGCGCTGCGTGCCGATGCGGTCGGTCGCCACCCGATCACCGCGGCATTCGGGACGAGCGCCCCGGTCACGGTCATGCCGAGCGAAAGCGCGCAGTCGTTGGGCAGCGGCCGATTGATGTTTCGGGCCACCCTGCAACGCGTGCGGGGCGCGCAAATCTCCGGCCGAGTCGTCGTTTTCGCGCGCGCCGCAGATTTCGGTGGGCTGATGGTGGGCCAGCCGCTGCGCTTCACCGCGCGCATCAATCGCCCGACGCGGCGCGACCTGACGGTCGCGGTGCTCAACGCGTCGGGCCGGCCGACCATGGGTGCCGCGGGTGCCGTGCAACGGGCCGCGCACGTCGTGCGCAGTCGATTCTCCGCGGCGGTCCGTGACACATTGCCCGGCGAGCAGGGGGCGCTGCTGCCCGCGCTGGTGCTCGGCGACACCTCGGCGGTGCCAGGCGAAACGGGCCGCGACTTTCGCGCGGCCGGCATGACGCACCTGATGGCCGTGTCGGGCGCCAACGTGACGATCGTGTGCGCCGCCGTGCTGTTCGCCGCCCGATTGGTCGGTCCCCGGACGGCCGTCGTGCTTGCCGCCCTGACCCTGGTGGCCTTCGTCATCGTCGTGCAGCCGACGGCAAGCGTGTTGCGGGCGGCCGTGACGGGCGCCATCGCGCTGGCGGGAATGCTGTCTTCGCGTCGGCGGCAAGCCATTCCGGCCCTTGCCGCGACGGTGCTGGTGTTGTTGGCCGCCGCCCCGCAGCTGGCCGTCGATGTGGGGTTCGCGCTGTCGGTGCTCGCCACGGCCGCGTTGATCGTCATCGCTCCCGTCTGGTCGCGGCGGCTGACGGGAAGGGGCTGTCCCAAGCCGCTGGCCGACGCGCTTGCCGTTGCCTGGGCCGCACAGATCGTCACCGCCCCTCTGGTGGCCGCGATTTCCGGCCGGTTCAGCCTGGTTGCCGCCGCCGCCAACCTCGTGGTGGCGACCGTGATCGCGCCGATCACGGTGCTGGGCACCGCGGCGGCCGCGCTCTGCACACTGTGGCCGGCCGCCGCCCGGCTGCTGATTCGTTTCACCGGCCCCGAGTTGTGGTGGGTGGGCGGTGTGGCGCGCTGGGCGGCCGGCATGCCCGGCGCGACGGTGCCGGTTCCCGACGGTATGCCCGGCACGCTGATCGTCGGCGCTGCCACGGTGCTGGTGGTCGTGCTGTGGCGGTGGCGACGATTCCGCGTCCTGTCGGCAGCGGCCGTGCTGGGGGTGATGGCGTGGTCGCTGTCGGGGCTCGTCGGTCGGTCGTGACACCATCGTGGGGTGAACGAGGTTTCGCCGTTGCACCTGGTCCTGGGAGACGAGGAACTGCTGGTCGAGCGGGCGGTGGCCGACGTGCTGCGGTCGGCGCGGAAACGGGCCGGCACCGACGACGTTCCGGTCAACCGGATGCGGGCGGGCGACGTCAGTACCTTCGAGCTCGCCGAGCTGCTGAGCCCCTCGCTGTTCGCCGACGAACGCATCGTTGTGCTGGAGGCCGCCGGCGAAGCCGGCAAAGACGCTGTGGCAGTGATTGTTTCGGCCGCAACCGATATGCCGTCGGGCGTCGTGCTGGTGGTCGTGCACTCGGGCGGCGGGCGGGCCAAGGCGCTGGCCACCGAGCTGCAGTCGCTCGGCGCCGAGGTGCACCCGTGCGCGCGGGTCACCAAGCTCAGCGAACGCATCGATTTCGTCCGCAAGGAGTTCCGCGGGCTGCGGGTCAAGGCCGACGAGGGGACGGTGACCGCGATGCTGGACGCGGTCGGCTCCGATCTGCGGGAGCTGGCGGCCGCCTGCTCCCAATTGGTGGCTGACACCGGCGGAGCGATCGACGCCGCCGCGGTGCGCCGCTATCACAGCGGCAAGGCCGAGGTGAAGGGCTTCGACATCGCCGACAAGGCGGTGGCCGGCGACATCGAAGGAGCCGCCGAGGCGCTGCGGTGGGCGATGATGCGGGGCGAGCCCCTGGTGGTGCTGGCGGACGCGCTGGCCGAGGCGATTCACACCATCGGCCGCGTCGGCCCGCTGTCGGGGGATCCGTACCGCCTGGCGTCACAGCTGGGGATGCCGCCCTGGCGGGTGCAGAAGGCCCAGAAACAGGCCCGGCATTGGTCGCGCGACACGGTCGCGACGGCGATGAAGGTTGTCGCCACGCTCAACGCGAATGTCAAGGGGGCGGTGGTGGACGCCGACTACGCCCTGGAATCCGCGGTCAGAAAGGTTGCCGAGCTAGCCGCCCAGCGCGGCCACTGAGGGGGCCTCAGAGCTTGTTGAGGGCCTGCGCCAGCGCGGACTTCTTGTTGGCCGCCTGGTTCTTGTGGATCACACCCTTGCTGGCGGCCTTGTCCAGCTTGCGGTTGGTCGACACCAGCAACTCGGTGGCCTTGTCTTTGTCCCCGGCGCCGGCGGCCTCGCGGAAGGCGCGGACAGCGGTGCGCAGCGACGACTTCACCGACTTGTTGCGCAGGCGAGCGCGCTCGTTCGTCTTGTTGCGCTTCTGCTGCGACTTGATGTTGGCCACGCTCGAGTTCCTTCTTCGATCAGACGTTTGGTTGGGCGCCGGATATCACCACAGCGATTGCCCAGGTTATCAGTGAGTTACGTTTTCTCCCAAAACGGGAACACGTGGGCTGCCAGAACGTCGATCTGAGGCAGCATCTGAACAGTGAGTCTGACGAACCAGCTCGAGGAGACCAGGCGGGGTTTTCGCCCCGCGCGCTCGGAGCGCATTTTCGGCGGATACAACACGTCCTCGGACGCCTACGAGATGGCCTTCGATGAGATGTTCGACGCCCAGGGCGCCGTTCGCGGCCCCTACAAGGGCATCTATGCCGAGCTCGCGCCGTCGGACGCGTCGGAGCTGAAAGCTCGCGCCGAGGCACTGTCCCGCGCCTTCCTCGACCAGGGCATCACCTTCTCGTTGTCGGGGCAGGAGCGGCCCTTTCCGCTGGACTTGGTGCCGCGGGTCATCTCCGCGGCCGAGTGGACCCGCCTGGAGCGCGGCATCACCCAGCGGGTCAAGGCGCTCGAGATGTACCTCGACGACATCTACGGCGATCAGGAAATCCTCAACGACGGGGTGATCCCGCGCCGCTTGGTCACCTCCTGCGAGCATTTTCACCGCCAGGCGATGGGCATCGTCCCGCCCAACGGTGTACGGATCCATGTGGCCGGCATCGATTTGATTCGGGACGAAAAGGGAAATTTCCGGGTCCTCGAGGACAACCTGCGCTCGCCGTCGGGCGTCTCCTACGTGATGGAGAACCGGCGCACCATGGCGCGCGTCTTCCCGAACCTGTTCGCCACGCATCGCGTGCGCTCGGTGGACGATTACGCCGCCCACCTGCTGCGGGCGCTGCGCAGCTCCGCGGCCACCAACGAGGCCGACCCCACGGTGGTGGTGCTGACCCCGGGCGTCTACAACTCGGCGTATTTCGAGCATTCGCTGCTGGCCCGTCAGATGGGGGTCGAGCTGGTCGAAGGGCGCGACCTGTTCTGCCGCGACAACCAGGTGTACATGCGCACCACCGCGGGGGAGCGCCAGGTCGACGTCATCTATCGGCGCATCGACGACGCGTTCCTGGACCCGCTGCAGTTCCGCGCCCACTCGGTGCTGGGGGTGGCGGGTTTGGTCAACGCCGCCCGCGCAGGGAACGTCGTCATCTCCAGCGCGATCGGCAACGGCGTCGGCGACGACAAACTCGTCTACACGTACGTGCCCACCATGATCGAGTACTACCTGGGCGAGAAGCCGCTGCTGGCCAACGTGGAGACGCTGCGCTGCTGGCTCGACGACGAACGCGACGAGGTGCTCGACCGGATCGACGAGCTGGTCCTCAAGCCGGTCGAGGGATCCGGCGGCTACGGGATCGTGTTCGGCCCGGAGGCCTCCCCGAAGGAGTTGGCCGTCGCCGCCAAGAAGATCCGCGACGATCCGCGGAGCTGGATCGCCCAGCCGATGATGGAGCTGTCGACCGTGCCGACGCAGGTCGGCAGTGCCCTCGCGCCCCGCTACGTCGACCTGCGGCCGTTCGCGGTCAACGACGGCAACGACGTGTGGGTGTTGCCCGGCGGGCTCACCCGGGTGGCCCTGGTCGAGGGGTCACGGGTGGTCAACTCCAGCCAGGGCGGTGGCTCGAAGGACACCTGGGTGTTGGCGTCGCGGGCATCGGCCGGCGACCACGAGCTCGAGGCGGCAGAGGTGGTGCGCTCGTTGCCGACCTCCATGCCCGACCCCATGTTGGACGACCCTGCGCGGCTGACGCCGCAACAGCCGCAACCCACCGAACAGCCTCGGCGCGAGCAGCTCAAGCAACAGCAGCAACACCGGGCGGTGCGCTGATGCTGGCACGTAACGCCGAGTCGCTCTACTGGATCGGCCGCTACGTCGAGCGCGCCGACGACACCGCGCGAATTCTGGACGTGGCGCTGCACCAATTGCTCGAGGATTCCAGCGTCGACCCGGATCAGGCTTCGCGCCTGCTGCTGCGGGTGCTCGGCATCGACCCGCCGGACCACGACCTGGACGTGTGGTCGTTGACCGACTTGGTGGCCTATAGCACCAACGCCGCAGGTGGCTGCTCGATCGTCGACGCCGTCACCGCGGCACGGGAAAACGCGAAGTCGGCGCGGGAGGTGACGTCCAGCGAGATATGGGAGTGCCTCAACACCACCTACCACGCCCTACCCGAACGTGAACGCGCCGCCAAACGCCTTGGGCCACACGATTTCCTGTCGTTCATCGAGCGGCGGGCGGCGATGTTCGCCGGCCTGGCCGACTCGACGCTGTCGCGCGACGACGGATATCGCTTCATGGTGTTGGGCCGCGCGATCGAGCGGGTCGACATGACCGTGCGGCTGTTGCTGTCGCGGGTCGGGGACAGCGCCTCGTCCCCGGCGTGGGTGACGCTGCTGCGCTCGGCGGGTGCGCACGACACCTACCTGCGCACCTACCGCGGTGTGCTCGATGCGGGCCGAGTGGTCGAGTTCATGTTGCTCGACCGGCTGTTTCCGCGTTCGGTGTTCTATTCGCTGCGGTTGGCCGAACACAACCTCGACGAACTGGTCCACAATCGGCAGAGCCGGATCGGGGCCACCGCGGAGGCCCAGCGGTTGCTCGGGCAGGCCCGCAGCGAATTGGAGTTCGTCCAGCCCGGTGTGCTGCTGGAGACGTTGGAAAGCCGGTTGGCGGGCCTGCAGCGCACCTGCCGCGATGTCGGAGAAGCCTTGGTGCTGCAGTACTTTCACGTCACCCCCTGGGTGGCGTGGTCGGATGCCGGTCAGCACGCCCGACTGATCGGCAGGAAAGGGGACGGCTGATGTGGCGGCTGCGGGTGGTCCACACCACGGGATACGCCTACCAGTCGCCGGTGACCGCCTCCTACAACGAAGCCCGGCTGACGCCGCGGTCGAACAACCGGCAGAACGTCATCCTCAACCGCGTCGAAACCATCCCGGCCACCCGGTCCTACCGCTACATCGACTATTGGGGCACCGCGGTGACGGCGTTCGACCTGCACGCGCCGCATACCGATCTCACGGTGATGTCCTCCTCGGTCGTCGAGACCGAGCGCGCCGAGGCGCCGACCACCGAGGTGGGCTGGAGCGACCTGCACTCGGATGCGGTGATCGATCGCTTCGACGACCTGCTCCGCCCGACCGAGCACACCCCGGCCAGTAAGCGGGTCGCATCGGTGGGCAAAAAGCTCAGCAAAACCCACGGGCCGGCCGAAGCCGTTGTCGCCACGGCAAATTGGGTGCGCGACGAGCTGGACTACCTTCCGGGAACCACCAGCGTGCACTCGTCCGGGCTGGACGCGCTGAAAGAGGGCAAGGGCGTCTGCCAGGACTTCGTGCACCTGTCGTTGATGTTGTTGCGCGGCATGGGAATTCCCGCGCACTATGTCTCGGGCTACTTACATCCCAAACCCGACGCCGTCGTCGGGGACACCGTGGACGGGCGAAGTCACGCCTGGATCGAGGCCTGGACGGGCGCGTGGTGGAGCTATGACCCCACCAACGACGCCGAGATCACCGAACAGTACGTCGGCGTCGGGGCGGGCCGCGACTACGCCGACGTTCCCCCGTTGAAAGGCATCTACTCCGGGGAGGGCGCCACCGACCTGGACGTGATCGTGGAGGTCACCCGGCTCGCCTAGCGGGGAATACCGTTGCGTGATGAACGATGCACCCGACGGCGCGACTCGGCTCGAGGTGAACCAGCCCGGCCGCGGCGGGCCGCCCCTGACGTCGCTTGCCCTGCTCTGCATCGGGCTGCTGTTCGGCGGGATCGCGATCGGAGTCGGGATGGGCGGCGTCATGCCGTTGCCGTACGGCCCGGCGAGTGCGGTCGCGGCGTACGTGCGTACCCAGCCGGCGGCCGTGCGCGTCATCGCCGTCGCGACATTCGCGTCGTCGGTCCCGTTGGCGATCTACGCGGCGACGGCCGGCGCGCGGTTGAGGCAACTCGGAGCCAGTGCCGCCGCCACGATCGCGCTCACCGGCGGCATTTTGGCCGCCGGGGCGCTCGCTCTCGCCGGATTGCTGGGCTGGACGATGTCGTGGCCGGAAGTCAATGCCGACACTGCGTTGGTCAGAGCGCTCTACCTGCTGGTCTTTCTCACCGGCGGCCCGGGCCACATCGTGGCGTTGGGCCTGCTGGTGGCCGCGATGGCGGCACCCGGGGCGGCCCGGGGAGTGCTGCCCGGGCCGGTCGCCCGGATCGGCCTGGCGACGGCCGTCCTCGCCGAATCGGCGGTGGCGGTGTTGATCTGGCCCGCGCTGGGTGTCATATTGCCGATCGCGCGGGTCTCGATGTTGACCTGGTTGGTAGCGGCCGGTGTCGCCATCACCCGTGCGGCACAACGGGATTCGTCGGCCGGGTGAGCGCCGGCAGTGTTAGCGGGGTGCGTCGACCTGAACCCGGTGCAGGTCGTCACCGAGCTCGATGCGCCCATCGAATTCCCGGGCCGCCAACGCGCGCCACTGTTCTTCCTGGCCGGGCACCAGGGCCGGCACGTAGTGCGTCATGACCAGGGTGTCCACGCCCGCGCGGGCCGCGGTTGCCGCCGCCTCTTCCACCGACGAGTGGTAGTCGCAGATATCGACGAACCGCTGCTGGGGGATGGTGGCGACGATGTCCTTGCGGATCACGGTGTGCACCAGCGCGCCGGCACCGGCCGCCAGCTCGTCCAGGCTCGCGCACGGCACGGTGTCGCCGGCGAGCACCACCGCCGCTGCCTCGTATTCGATGCGGAATCCGATGGTCGGGGCCACCGGCCGGTGATCGGTAGGGGCCACCCGGATCGAGACGCCGTCGCGGTCCCACACGGGACCCTCGGTGTGTTCGTGGACCTCGACGGCCGGCGGCGCATTCAGATCGGCGTGATGGGCGATCCGGTAGCCGATGTCGTGGTGGAATGCCTTCAGCGTCGCCTCCACCAGTTCGCCGGTGCCGGGCGGCCCGATGATGGCCAGCGGCGCGGGATCGGGGGTGAAGGTGCTGATCCACCGCGTGATGAGGACGTCGCCGAGGTCGCCGACGTGATCGCTGTGCAGGTGGGTGAGCAGCAACGCCGACAACCCGGCCGCGCCCACCCCGATGGCCGCCGCGCGCTGGAGCACCCCACGCCCGCAGTCCACCAGGAACACCTGACCGCCGGCCCGCACCAGGGTCGACGGCCCGGCGCGGTTCGGGTCTGGGATCGGACTTCCGGTGCCCAGCAGGGTGACCTCGATCATGGCCCTATCTTGCCGGGCCCGCCCGTGACCAGGGGACCGATCGACCGATCCGGCCGGTCTTCGGCGCGTGGACAATCTGTTTGCAGGTTCTGTTGGTGGCTTTTGCGCCGCGCGAGTTAGCCGTAGCCTGGTGTGAAGCGGATCACAAACCCGGCTGGAGGCCTTCATGCGGATTGCGGACGTCTTGCGGAACAAGGGCGCGGCGGTGGTGACCATCAACCCGGACGCGACGGTTCGTGAGCTGCTCGCGGGCCTGACCGAGCAGAACATCGGCGCCATGGTGGTGGTCGGCGCCGAGGGTGTCGTCGGCATCGTGTCGGAGCGCGACATCGTACGCCAGCTGCACACCCACGGGGCCAGCGTGCTGTCCCGCCCGGTGGCCAAGATCATGACCAGCATGCTGGCCACGTGCACGAAGACCGACGAGGTCGACGCCATCAGTGTCCTGATGACCAAGAACCGGGTGCGCCACGTGCCGGTGCTGGACGGGAAAAAGCTGATCGGCATCGTCAGCATCGGAGACGTGGTGAAGACCCGGATGGAAGAGCTCGAGGCCGAGCAGCAGCAGTTGCAGTCCTACATCACTCAGGGCTGACTGCCCGGCTCCTCCTCGGGCCGCGTGCGGCCTGCATCGCCGCCGGGCGGGGCTAGCTCTGGGCGGGCCTGCTCAAGCCGCTCGCCGAGAGTGCACTCAGGGCGAGGATTCAAGGCCGTCTTCTCGGCGTCGTTACACGCTCGGCGGATTGCCCGACACGCGCGGCGGAGATCAGCGCCAGGAGTAGTCGGCGCGCAGTCGGGCCGCCACCACATCGAAGATCTCGCGATCCAGAATGGCGCCCTCGCGGCGAATGCCCCCTTCGGGCACGTCGAGCACGCGGTCCAGCCGAACCCAGCTGGATCTTCCCTCGTAATCCCAACTGCCAGAACCGATTCCAACCCACTCGGGATCCGCAGCATGGCGTTCCTGGCTGGAGACCATCAACCCCAGCAGGACGCCGCGGTCACGTCCGACGACCAGCACCGGCCGGTCCTTGCCCCGGGTGGGATCGTCCTCGTAGACCACCCACGTCCAGACGATCTCGCCGGGGTCGGCGCGGCCGTCCAGGCTCGGCGCGTACACCAACCTGCGGGCCCGCTGCGCGGTGGGCAGGCTGCTGCTGGTCACCGGCCGTCCGGTGGCCGTCGCGTCGGACGGTGGCGGCGCCGCGGCGGCGATGACGTTCGCGGTGATCCGCACGGCCTGCTGCAGCTCGCGCAGGACGGTCTGGGAATTCTGCACGTGCCGGACCAGCCGTGGGGCCCCGTTGAACACCAGATTCTCGGCAAACCGCTGGAACATCTTCCACTGCGATTTCCGGGCAGAGGCCATATTCGCAGCATAGACGCGAGCAACCGGGCGCGACTGTGTCCAAGTAGGTCTCCACGACCCTGCGTAGATACGCTGGACATGCCCGCGAACCGGCCCGGAAAGCGGCCGCGCAGCGCCCATCACGCTTGAAGTAGACCAGGAGATCCCCATCAGCAGTTTCGCCGACAAGACCTTCACCGCGCCGGCACAGATTCGGAACTTCTGCATCATCGCCCACATCGATCACGGCAAGTCGACGCTGGCCGACCGGATGCTGCAGCTCACCGGTGTCGTCGATGAGCGCTCGATGCGCGCCCAATACCTGGACCGGATGGACATCGAGCGCGAGCGCGGGATCACCATCAAGGCGCAGAACGTGCGGCTGCCCTGGAAAGTATCGGGAGACGAAGCCGCCGAAATGGACTATGTCCTGCATCTAATCGACACCCCGGGCCACGTCGACTTCACCTACGAGGTGTCGCGCGCGCTCGAGGCCTGCGAGGGCGCGGTGCTGCTGGTCGACGCCGCGCAGGGCATCGAGGCCCAGACCCTGGCCAACCTGTACCTGGCGCTGGACCGCGATCTGACGGTCATCCCGGTGCTCAACAAGATCGACCTGCCGGCCGCCGACCCGGACCGCTACGCCGGTGAGCTCGCCCACATCATCGGCTGCGAGCCGGACGAGGTGCTGCGGGTGTCCGGCAAAACCGGTGAGGGCGTGGCGGACCTGCTCGACGAGGTGGTGCGCCAGGTACCGCCCCCGCAGGGCAAGGCCGACGCGCCGCTGCGGGCGATGATCTTCGACTCGGTCTATGACATCTACCGCGGCGTGGTGACGTACGTCCGGGTGGTGGACGGAAAAATCACCCCGCGCGAGCGGATCGCGATGATGTCCACCGGCGCCACGCACGAACTGCTCGAGGTCGGCATCGTCTCGCCCGAGCCGAAGGCCAGCGAGGGCCTGGGCGTGGGCGAGGTGGGCTACCTGATCACCGGAGTCAAGGACGTCCGCCAATCCAAGGTGGGTGACACCGTGACGACGGCCCGGCGCGGCGCCGCCGAAGCGCTGACCGGATACCGCGAACCCAAGCCGATGGTCTACTCGGGTCTGTATCCCGTGGACGGTTCGGACTACCCGGACCTGCGCGACGCTTTGGACAGGCTGCAACTCAACGACGCGGCCCTGACTTATGAGCCGGAGACGTCGGTGGCGCTGGGCTTCGGATTCCGTTGTGGCTTCCTGGGTTTGCTGCACATGGAGATCACCCGCGAGCGCCTGGAGCGAGAGTTCGACCTGGATCTGATTTCGACCTCACCCAACGTGGTCTATCGCGTGATCAAAGAGGACGACACCGAAATCGTCGTGACCAACCCATCGGACTGGCCGGAGGGCAAGGTCCGCACGGTGTACGAGCCGGTGGTGAAGACCACCATCATCGCGCCCAGCGAGTTCATCGGCACCATCATGGAACTGTGCCAGTCGCGCCGGGGCGAGCTCGGGGGGATGGACTACCTGTCGCCCGAACGCGTCGAGCTGCGCTACACGATGCCGTTGGGCGAGATCATCTTCGACTTCTTCGACTCCCTGAAGTCACGCACCCGCGGCTACGCCAGCCTCGACTACGAGGAGGCCGGCGAGCAAGAGGCCCAGCTGGTCAAGGTCGACATCTTGTTGCAGGGCGAGGCGGTCGACGCGTTCAGCGCCATCGTGCACAAGGACGGTGCCTCCGCCTACGGCAACAAGATGACCACCAAGCTCAAAGAGCTGATCCCGCGCCAGCAGTTCGAGGTGCCGATCCAGGCGGCGATCGGATCGAAAATCATTGCGCGCGAGAACATCCGCGCCATCCGGAAGGACGTGCTGTCCAAGTGTTACGGCGGTGACATCACCCGCAAGCGCAAACTTCTGGAAAAACAGAAGGAAGGCAAGAAGCGGATGAAGACCATCGGGCGGGTCGACGTGCCGCAGGAAGCGTTCGTCGCGGCGTTGTCCGCGGACGCGGCGGGGGACAAGGGCAAGAAGTAGCCATGCGGATATGCAAAGCGGCGGCGATGCTCGCGGCGGTCGCCGCGGTGGTGACGGGCTGCGGCACGGTCGTGGGCGGCACGGCGAAGCCGGCGCCGAACCTGAAGCTGCGACCGCTCAGCGGTGCGACGGTGAGCAACGTGCTTCTCGACGGCGCGACGCTCTCGCGGATGCTCGGCCAGACCTTGGTGTCCCGCGATCCGCCCCAAGTCGGCGGTCCCGAGAAGCTCTACCAGATCAGGCGGTCGATATCGCAGGCCGGTTGCCTGGGCGTGACGGCGATGCTGCAGAAGAGCGTGTACCGGTCTGCCCAAGTCAAAGACGTTGCGTCGGAGTCGTGGTGGAACAACGGCGAACCGGCCCAGGTGATCACCGTGATGGAGGGCATCGTCACGCTGCCGTCGGCCTCGCAGGCACAGGCGCTGTTTGCGCAATTCACCCAGCAGTGGCAACAGTGCAACGGCATGACGACATCGGAACAGACCGGCCCGATCAGCACCACGAACGTCATCAGCGATGTGCGTGGCACCGCTACCACCATCGCGGCGACCAAAACCGCGACCTCGGTGCTGCCCAATATGCCGGCCCTGCGGCCCACCCCGCAGGCGCGTGCCATCGGTATCCGGTCGAACTGCCTGGTCGAAGTCGAGGTGGTCTTCTTCGGCGGGCGGCGATCCACCGACCCGGGATCAGCCGACCTCAACACCAGCGCACTCGACATCGCGCACGCCGTGATGGACAGGGTCAACGCCCTGAGCTGACCGCGAGGGCCTGATGGCGGCGACCCGCTTCGCCCGGCTCGTGCTGATGTGGCGACCCGCTTCGCCCGGCTCAACCTGATGTGGCGACCCGCTTCGCCCGGCTGCGCCGCGCTCGCGATCGCCACAGCCGCGCTTGCGATCGCCGGTGCCGGCTACATCGGCGCGTTGGCGGGCTGGAACATCCCGGAGCCGTCGGCTTCCTCCTCGGCCCGGATCACGTGCACCACCGCGTTGATCAGCGCCAGGTGGGTGAACGCCTGCGGGAAGTTGCCCAGCTGCCGGCCGGTGCGCGGCTCGATCTCCTCGGCGTAAAGGTGCAGCGGGCTGGCGTAGGACAGCAACCGCTCGCACAGGCGCTTGGCGCGCCGCACCTCCCCGATCTCGACCAGCGCCGACACCAGCCAGAACGAGCAGATCGTGAAGGTGCCCTCCTCACCGGACAGCCCGTCGTCGGTCTCCTCGACCCGGTAGCGCAGCACCAGGCCTTCCTGGGTGAGTTCCTCGGCGATCGCCAGCACGGTGTTGCGCACCCGCGGATCGTCCGGCGGTAGGAACCGCGTCAGCACCACCAACAGCAGCGAGGCGTCCAGCGCGTCGCTGCCGTAGCGCTGGGTGAACACCCCGCGCGAATCCACGCCGTGGTGCAGGATGTCGGCCTTGATCTCCTCGGCGATGGTCCGCCACTGCTGGGCATAGCTCTTCTCGCCCTGCCGCTCGGCCAGCTTCGCCCCGCGATCGAGCGCCACCCAGCACATCACCTTCGACGACGTGAAGTGCTGCGGTTCCCCGCGAACCTCCCAGATTCCGCGGTCGGGCTCACGCCAGTGCTTGATCGCCTCTTCCACCTGCTTCTTCAGCACCGGCCACAACGTCTCCGGGACCTGCTCGCGCGACTTGGCGTGCAGGTAGAAGGAGTCGAGGATGGAGCCCCAGATGTCGTGCTGGACCTGGTCGAAGGCCCCGTTGCCGATTCGCACCGGCCGGGCCTGGTCGTAGCCGGACAGGTGATGCAGCTCTTCTTCGACCAGACTGCGTTCGCCGCCCACCCCGTACATGACCTGCAGCGGGTGCCGCTCGTTGTTGTTGGCCCCCGAGACATCGGCGATGAAGGCGAAGAAGTCGTCGGCCTCGCGGTCGAGCCCGAGCGTGTACAGACCCCACAACGCGAACGTGGAGTCGCGCACCCAGGCGTAGCGGTAATCCCAGTTGCGTTCGCCCTGCGGTGTTTCCGGCAGCGACGTGGTGCTGGCCGCCAGCAGCGCGCCGCTGGGCGAGTAGGTCAAGCCCTTCAGTGTGAGCGCGCTGCGCTGCAGGTATGCCCGCCACGGGTGGTCGGGGAAGTTACCGATGTTGATCCACTGTCGCCAGCATTCGGTGGTCTGCCACATCTTGTCGGCGGCCTCTTCGTAGGTCTGCGGCGCCGGGTGTTTGGTCCAGCTCAGCGCGACGAACACGTCGTCGCCCTCTTTCATCCGGGTGCGTGCGCGCGCTTCCCGGCCTTCCAGCCCGATCCGCAGGTTGGTGGTGAGTCGCAGCGTCGGGTGGGCGTCGGGTTGCTTGGTGGCGCGCGCGATGGCCTCGCCGTACGCGGTGGCGGAGTATTCCCAGCTGGCCCCGACCCGGTGGTAGTCGAACGCCGGCTCGCAGCTCATCATCAGTTCGACGGTGCCGCTGACGCAGCGCACGGTGCGCAGCAGGATGTGCTCGGCATCCCAGTCCATCGGGGTGCGGCGATGCGTCCGCGACCGTCGGTCGAGGTCGTGCCAGGGGCCCATCACCAGCGCGTCACGCACGATCAGCCACCCGGTGTGGGTCTGCCAGGTGGTCTCCATGATGAGGCTGCCCGGCAGATACCGGCGGGCCGACGGCACCGAGACACCGTAGGGGCCCAACCGGAAATGGCCGGCACTGCGGTCCAGGATCGCCCCGAACACGCTCGGCGAGTCCGGCCGCGGCACACACAGCCACTCCACCGACCCGGCCGGCGATATCAGGCAGGTCGTTTCCCAGTCCGACAAGAACGCGTAATCGGCGATCGGTGGAAACGGATTACGCAGGGCTGCACTGGGAGCAAGGGGCCCGAGTGTGCGCAGGTCGATGGACGAAGACATCGCCGTCGCGGCCGCCGATGGAAACGCTTCCTCGGGCATGTCTTCGACCGGTCGGGCCGGTTGGTCGTCGGGCTGAACATGCAGAACCATCTGGACATCATCGACTGCGCGGCGGCCCTGCGTCCAACGTTTCGCCGCGGCGGCGTGCCGCGCAACCACCCGCGAGGTGCGCGCCGAGTTCACGCATTGGTTTTCGGTGGCGGGGCCGAATAGGGTGAGCTCCGTGAACGCGTTCCTCAATTGGTGGGACGGCAATGAGCTGTGGCTTTCGGGGTTGCCTTTCGTGCTGCAGGCCACGGTGGTGATGCCCATCGTGCTGGCGGTGGCCTACGGGACGGCGGCCGTGCTCGACAGCCTGCTCGGCAAGGGCATCGAGTCGATGCGCCGTACCCGCCGTGCCGGTGAGACACCCGGGTAACGCGCATGCCTCGGTCGCACGTGACGCTGGTTCTTCTCATCTTGCTGGCGCTGGTGATCGGCACGTGGCTGGTCACCCATGCGATGCACCGGTAAGGCGCCGGGCGGCTCCGCTCCGCCCCGGCCGCGGTGGCGGCACCATCGATTCCTGTTAGGCTTCCCGCCATGCGTGTGGCATTTGGCATTCCGGCGTGCTATGCCGTCGTGCATTGTTGTCGCTGACTCCCCAACCCGTGCGCGGTCTGGTTCTGGAGTTCTCGAATTCTCCTGAAGTTCTAGTTGCCTTTCCGCAGAGACGGGACCGAGATCCGATAAGTTCCGCAGCGGAAGGCCATCAATGGACATCAGGACCGCGTTGCGTCGGCGGCCTGTTCTCGCCCTGGTTTCGATAGCCGGCATCCTCGCCGGGTGCGACGGCGGTGCCAGCGATGCCGTCGGCGGCGGTGGTCTGGCCGATGCGCATACCAGTATCACGCTGGTCGCCTACTCAGTCCCAGAACCCGGGTGGAGCAAGATAATTCCGGTGTTCAATGCCGCCGATGAGGGCAAGGGCGTGCAGGTGGTGACCTCCTACGGGGCTTCCGGTGACCAATCTCGCGGTGTCGTCGACGGCAAGCCCGCCGACGTCGTGAACTTCTCCGTCGAACCCGACATCGCTCGATTGGTCAAGGCCGGCAAGGTCTCCAAGGACTGGAACAGCGACGCCACCAAGGGAATCCCGTTCGGCTCGGTGGTCACGCTGGTGGTGCGGAAGGGCAATCCGAAAAACATCAAGGATTGGGATGACCTGCTGCGCCCCGGCATTGAGGTCATCACGCCCAGCCCGCTGAGTTCGGGGTCGGCCAAGTGGAATCTCCTCGCGCCCTACGCCGTCAAGAGCGAAGGGGGCGCCGACAGCGCGGCCGGAGTGGATTTCATCAAGAAGCTGGTGACCGAGCACGTCAAACTCCGTCCCGGATCGGGACGCGAAGCCACCGACGTCTTCGTCCAGGGCAGCGGTGACGTGCTCATCAGCTACGAAAACGAGGCCATCGCCACCGAGCGGGCGGGCAAACCGGTCGAACACATTAACGTGCCGCAGACCTTCAAGATCGATAATCCGGTCGCGGTCGTCAACACCAGCCCCCACCTGCAGGCCGCCGTCGCGTTCAAGAACTTCCAATACACGGCCGCGGCCCAAAAGGTATGGGCGCAAGCCGGTTTCCGGCCGGTCGACCCGTCCGTCGCCGCCGATTTCCGAACCCAGTATCCGGTGCCGGCGAAACTGTGGACCATCGCCGACCTCGGCGGCTGGAGCGCGGCGGATCCGCAGCTGTTCGACAAGAACACCGGCAGCATCACCAAGATCTACACTCAGGCCACCGGATGACGGCGATCACGCCGGACCCGCTGGCAATCCGGCCCGAGCTCAGCGGCGACACCGGACAAGGGCCGCTCCCCGGGCTCGGCCCTGGGAGCACCGCCCTGCGGGTCGGGGTGGCCACGGTGTGGCTGTCGGTGATCGTGTTGCTGCCGCTGGCGGCGATCGCCTGGCAGTCCGCCGGCGGTGGCTGGCACGCGTTCTGGCTCGCGGTCACCTCGAACGCCGCGTTGGAGTCGTTCCGGGTGACCCTGACGATCTCGGCCGGTGTGACCGTGCTCAACCTGATTTTTGGTCTGGTGATCGCGTGGGTCCTGGTGCGCGACGACTTCGTCGGGAAGCGACTCGTCGACGCGATCATCGATCTGCCGTTCGCGCTGCCCACCATCGTCGCCAGCCTGGTCATGCTGGCGCTATACGGCAACAACAGCCCGGTGGGTCTTCATCTGCAGCACACCGCATGGGGTGTGGCGGTGGCGTTGGCCTTCGTCACGCTGCCGTTCGTGGTCCGCGCGGTTCAGCCGGTGTTACTGGAGGTGGACCGCGAAGCCGAGGAGGCGGCGGCGTCGCTGGGCGCCAGCGGCCTGAAGATCTTCACCTCCGTGGTGCTGCCGGCGCTGCTGCCCGCGTTGTTGTCCGGTGCGGGCCTGGCGTTCTCACGCGCGATCGGCGAGTTCGGGTCGGTGGTGCTGATCGGTGGCGCTGTGCCCGGCAAGACCGAAGTGTCGTCGCAGTGGATACGAACCTTGATCGAGAACGACGACCGCACCGGCGCCGCCGCAATATCCATTGTGCTGTTGGCGATTTCGTTCGTGGTCCTGCTCATCCTGCGGATCGTGGGCGGGCGCGCGGCCAAACGTCAGGAGCTGGCCGAATGACGTCGTCCACGGGGGTCCGCTATTCGCTGCGGTTCATCGCCCTCGGATACGTCTTCGTGTTGCTGGTCGTGCCGGTGACGTTGATCCTGTGGCGAACGTTTCGGCCCGGGTTCGGCGAGTTCTACGCCTGGGTGAGCACCCCGGCGGCGATATCGGCACTGAACTTGACGCTGCTGGTGGTGGCCATCGTGGTGCCCCTCAACGTGGTTTTCGGTATTCCCACGGCACTGGTGCTCGCGCGCAACAGGTTTCGCGGTAAGGGAGTGCTCCAGGCGATCATCGATCTGCCGTTCGCGGTCTCGCCCGTCATCGTGGGCGTGGCGTTGGTCGTGTTGTGGGGCTCGGGCGGTGCGCTGGGGTTCGTCGAAAAAGACCTCGGGTTCAAGATCATCTTCGGCCTGCCCGGCATCGTCCTCGCCAGCATCTTCGTCACCCTGCCGTTCGTCGTGCGTGAAGTGGAGCCGGTGCTGCATGAGCTGGGAACCGACCAGGAGGAGGCGGCGGCAACGCTGGGTTCGGGCTGGTGGCAGACGTTTTGGCGGATCACGCTGCCGTCCATCCGGTGGGGCCTGACCTACGGCATCGTGTTGACCATCGCACGTACGCTGGGGGAATACGGTGCGGTGCTCGTGGTGTCGTCGAACCTGCCGGGGAAGTCGCAAACACTGACATTGCTTGTTTCGGACCGGTATAACCGCGGTGTCGAGTACGGCGCCTACGCGCTGTCGACCTTGCTGATGGGGGTTGCGGTGCTGGTGCTGATTTTCCAGGTGGTTCTCGACGCCCGCCGCGCACGAGCGGCGAGACAGACCGGACGAGGAGGATGACGTGACAGACGCGGGTACCGGCCGCGGCGACCTCGCCATCATCGTGCGCGAAGCCAATAAATGCTACGGCGATTTCGTCGCACTGGACAATGTGGACTTCGTCGTGCCCACCGGGTCGCTGACGGCGTTGTTGGGTCCCAGTGGTTCGGGCAAATCGACCCTGTTGCGTGCCATCGCCGGCCTCGATCAACCCGACACCGGAACCGTCACGATCTACGGTCGTGACGTCACCCGGGTGCCACCGCAGCGCCGCGGTATCGGGTTCGTCTTCCAGCACTACGCGGCGTTCAAGCACTTGACCGTCCGCGACAACGTCGCTTTCGGGCTCAAGGTCCGCAAGCGGCCCAAAGCCGAGATCAAAGCCAAGGTCGACAACCTGCTTGAAGTGGTGGGGCTGAGCGGTTTTCAGGGTCGCTATCCCAATCAGCTGTCCGGTGGTCAGCGGCAGCGGATGGCGCTGGCGCGAGCGCTGGCGGTCGACCCGCAGGTGCTGCTGCTCGATGAGCCGTTCGGCGCGCTGGACGCCAAGGTGCGTGAGGATCTACGGGCGTGGTTGCGGCGCCTGCACGACGAGGTGCACGTGACCACGGTGCTGGTCACCCACGATCAGGCCGAGGCATTGGATGTGGCCGATCGGATCGCGGTGCTCAACCAAGGCCGGATCGAGCAGATCGGATCCCCGACCGACGTCTATGACGCCCCGGCGAACGCGTTCGTGATGTCGTTCCTCGGCGCGGTGTCCACATTGAACGGCGCCCTGGTGCGACCGCACGACATCCGGGTGGGTCGCAACCCCGACATGGCGATCGCCGGCGGCGACGGTACTGCGGAGTCCATCGGGGTGGTGCGGGCCACGGTCGACCGGGTGGTAGCACTGGGTTTCGAGGTGCGGGTCGAGTTGACCAGCGCCGCCACCGGCGGCTTCTTCACGGCGCAGATCACCCGAGGCGACGCCGAGGCGCTGGCGTTACGCGACGGTGACACCGTCTATGTGCGTGCCACCAGGGTGCCACCGATCGCCCCCGATGCGACGGACCCTGATCGCGGCGGAGATGAGGCCGACGAGGATGAGAACGCGCTGACGTCGGCGTGACTTCTCAGGGAGCGTGATCGGCGTTCGAACTCTATGCGAGACATGTTGGCGCTCTGACGGGTAGGCCAAACACAGAGGGCCTTCGTCGCCCCCATGAGTAACGGTGTGCCTACCATGACACGGTTCACGAATGCGGTAGCGCTTCTGGCAGTCGTTTATCGGTCCGGGGCCGCTGTGTCGCGGGGTGACACCACGGCGAAAGGCGGTGGTGCTGAACTCATCACGAAGCGTGCAGCCCGCATTCCGTTTTGGACAGCCCCTGCCAGCGCCCGCTGCGCGGGTCGGCGCCCGCCAGCGGCTTGGCCGTGCACGGGGCGCAACCGATCGACGAATAGCCTTCGTAGATAAGCGGATTGACCAGCACGCTGTGCTCTTCGATGTAGTCCTGCACGTCCTCGTCGGTCCACGCCACCATCGGGTTGACCTTCACCAGCTTGAAGCCCTCGTCGAAGCCGACCACCGGGGCGTTGGCGCGCGCGGCGGTTTCACCCCGGCGCAGCCCGGTCACCCACGCCGAATATCCACGCAACGCCTTGCCCAGCGGAGCGACCTTGCGCAGCCGGCAGCACTCGCCGGGATCACGCGCGAACAGATCCTTGCCCAACAGTTTGTCCTGTTCGGCGACGGTCTGCTCGGGAGTGACGTTGAGCACCCGGATGTCGTAAACGGACTCGATCGCGTCCCGCGTACCGAGGGTCTCCGCGAAGTGGTAGCCGGTGTCCAAGAACACCACCGGCACGCCCGGCCGCACCTTGGCGGCCAGATCGATCAACACGGCCTCCTGCATGCTGGAGGCCACCACGTAGTTGCAGGTGGCCCATCCGCGCGGCCCGTTGATGCCGCCGAACGTCTCGTCGGTCCAACGCAATACGTCGCTGGCGCTGGCGCCCCCGAGCTCGGCCGCGCCACGGGCGGCAAGCTCACGCAGTTCGGCTTCTGAAAATTTGGTTGTTCGTTCGCTCATCGCAAATCGTCCTCGTCTGCCCTCATTGCCCACTGTGCGAAACGTTCACCCTCGCCACGATATTTCAGGAAGTTGCGTGCGAGCCGTTCGATATAGTCAGCGAGTTCGTCGCTGGTGACCTTGTGCTGACGCAGTTTTCGGCCGAAGCCGCTGTCTTGGCCCAAGCTGCCGCCCAGGTGCACCTGGAAACCCTCGACCGAGCCGCCTTCTCCGTCGTCGATCATCTGGCCTTTCAAGCCGATATCGGCGACCTGAATGCGTGCGCACGAATTGGGGCAGCCGTTGATGTTGACGGTGATCGGAACATCGAGCTGCAGGTTGATATCCGCGAGCCGGCTTTCCAGCTCCGGCACCAAACTCTGCGCCTTGACCCGTGTTTCGGCGAATGACAATTTGCAGAATTCAATCCCCGTGCACGCCATCACATTCCGGCGCCAGTGCGACGGCTGTGACGGTAGGCCGAGTGCCTCCAGATTGGCGATCAGCTCGTCGAGCTTGTCGTCGGGTACGTCGAGGATCACCAGCTTTTGGTAGGGGGTCATCCGGATCCGGTCCGAGCCGACCCGCTCGGCGAGGTCGGCCACCGCGGTGAGGATGGTGCCCGACACCCGTCCCGCGATCGAGGCGACGCCCACCGCGTTGAGCCCGTTCTTGAGGCGCTGCACTCCGACGTGGTCGATCGGATGCGTGACCGGCTTTGGCGCCGGGCCGTCGATCAGCGGACGCTTGAGGTACTCGGTTTCGAGAATCTCGCGGAACTTGTCTATGCCCCAGTCCTTGATCAGGAACTTCATCCGCGCCTTGGAGCGCAGCCGTCGGTAGCCGTAGTCGCGGAAGATCGAGGTCACCGCGTGCCACACCTCGGGCACTTCTTCGAGCGGCACCCAGGCGCCGACCCGTTGGGCCAGCATCGGGTTGGTCGACAGTCCGCCACCCACCCACAGGTCCAGCCCGGGACCATGCTCGGGGTGGTTGACGCCGATGAAGGCGATGTCATTGACCTCGTGCACCACGTCTTGCAGACCCGAGATGGCCGTCTTGTACTTACGCGGCAGGTCGGCGAAGTCGGGCTGGCCGATGTAGCGGCGGGCGATCTCGTCGATCGCCCAGCTCGGGTCGAGCACCTCGTCGAGCGACTCACCGGCCAGCGGTGAGCCCAGGATCACGCGGGGGCAGTCGCCGCAGGCCTCGGCGGTCTGCAGTCCGACCTCGGCCAGCCGCCGCCAGATTTCGGGGACGTTCTCCACCTCGACCCAGTGGTACTGCACGTTTTCTCGGTCGGTGATATCGGCGGTGTCGCGGGCGAATTCGGTGGAGATCTGGCCTACGGTGCGCAGCGCGGCCGCCGAGAGCGCACCGCCGTCGCAACGCACCCGCATCATGAAGTATCTGGCTTCGAGCAACTCGGCGTTGTCGTCGCCGGTGAAGCTGCCGTCGTAGCCCTGCTCACGTTGGGTGTACAGGCCCCACCAGCGGAAGCGGCCGCGCAGATCGCTCTTGTCGATGCTGTCGAAGCCGTTCTTGGCGTAGATGGTCTCGATGCGCTCGCGCACATCCAGCGGGGCGCCGGCCTGCTTCATTTCTTCGTTCGGGTTCAGCGGCTCACGATTCCCCAGTGCCCATTGGCCCTCGTTACGGGCCTTTGCGGGGCGGGCGGTGGTCATCGGAAGTTCTCCTTCAAAAAGATCGCCAGCGCGGCCAGCACAGTTCACCGGCACTTATGGGCGGCACGGAACCGTCAGCCAGCTGGAGACACAGGGGGACTGGGTCTACCAAGTCAAGGCAGACAGATACAGCTGCAGACGCGCTTGAGATCGATGTGCCGTCGCGCCACGAGCACAATGTGCGGGCTGGGCCGGTCGACAGTCACGCCACCATTGTGCCACGGATGCTGAGGGGCCGCGCGAGCAGGTCAAATCTCGGTTGTGATGTCTCAGGACATGGGTGACAGTTCTGTATCAGGACATCGGTGACGGTTTGTGTGTCAGGACTTCGGTGACGGTTTCCCGGGGTTGGGGCGTTGGCCGCGGGGTCTTCCGTTGCC
>NZ_SCRH01000054.1 GCF_004298145.1 Mycobacterium sp. | reverse complement strand
CCGAGCGCTACCGCCTCTAGCGTCCGGGTCACCATGGATAAAGTCGGTCAGCGGTGGCTGATCAGCGGCTTCGACCCGGTCTAAAGCTGAAGTTGTATCTAAGCCAAGGTCTTACGCGCTGGGGTTGCTGCCAACGACTTCACAATGTGAACGATTTCGGCCCAATAGACTGGCACAGCTTCGTTACTGGTCCCGTTGTGCTGTGGTTCGCGGGATTCTCAAACACGTCCGCGCACCCTTGGCCTGTGACGACGTACGTCGCTCCCGGCCGGTATGGATAGTAGGTCACCGCAGTGAACGAGCCGACCCTATTGCCGCACTGCCCCTG
Organism: Mycobacterium sp.; assembly: GCF_004298145.1. Classification (GTDB taxonomy): domain Bacteria; phylum Actinomycetota; class Actinomycetes; order Mycobacteriales; family Mycobacteriaceae; genus Mycobacterium. The sequence goes on along the minus strand of NZ_SCRH01000054.1, from coordinate 170,971 downwards.
AGAACCTTCAATTGCCAAACACACGACCGATTCGTTGGGGAGGGCGTCCATAGTGCACGGCCCGGGCTTCACAGTGGCCTGCACCATGCGGGTGTCGGAGACCTGAACAACTTCGGGTGGCGTGAGTACCCATGAGCACGAACCGGACTCGGACCCGGCTTCCTCCGACGGCGACGCATTCGAGACACCCGCCAACCCGACGCCAACGAGTGACATGGCTACCAGCGCCGCGAAGAGTGAACTGGAGCGAAACATGGCTAAATCCTATTGGCTAAGCGGGTTTTAGTTGTCGAAGCGTTGAACTTAGGCTCGGCGCAGACGCTGGCAGAAGGCGCATTTCGAACGGCGGGATGGTGCGCGAGAAGCACCCTGGTGAAGTCCAAGTTTCACCCCCGGCATCGATGCGACTGATTATGATGACTCTAGCCCAAGATCTCCAACTAAGTTAGAATTCTTTTGCTCGATCGACGTCAAAATCTTATGATGAGGACCGTGAAGTCGTGCGACCCAACGGCGGCCCCACACTGTCATCCAATTTCGCCGTCGGCGCGTGACGTGACCGCGTACCGGTAACCGGTACCGGGTAGCTGAGGGTCGGGAGGCATGCGATGACATTTGCGATTGGTGCGGCGCGCACCGCACTGCCCCAATCGGCGGTTGTGCTTCTCATCGGGGCGACCGTGTTGGCGCCTAACGCCCAAGCCGACAACGGCAATACCGTTGTGCCCAACAACGCCCGCCTCAACAACAGCGTTTACGTGAACATCAACACCGCTCAACGCCAAAACGGTTGCTGGACCGACTCATTGGTGGACCGCCGACTGACGGATGCTGCCCGCCGGCACACTCTCGACGTCCTCAACAACCCTGACATCAACGGTGACATCGGATCCGATGGGTCCAACCCCCAGGACCGCGCTCGTGACGCCGGATTCAACGGCAAGGCGGCCGAAACCGTGGCGATCGTGCCCTCCATCGCAATCAACGCCGTACAAGTCCTCGGCCAGTGGTGGTGGGACCCGCCATCGCGGGCCCTCATGCAGGATTGCGCTAACACCGCCATCGGCGTCTGGTCGGAAAACAGCCTGAACCGCTCGGTGCTGGTGGCGGTGTACGGCCAGCCAACCGTATAACGCGAATCACGTTGTTTCCCTACAGCATTTCGTGGTTTGAGCCGGTCAATCCATCACGTCGCGGACCTTGATCGTTGGCAGCAACTTCTGCAGAATCCTCCGCGAATTGTCCATGTGCCGGCGCCAATGCGCCTCAGCGGCATCGCCATCACGCGCCCGGAGCAACTCAATGAGCTGGCGATACGAACGCACGAGCTTGTCGTAGTCACCCTTGGGAACGCTGCGCTTGCGCACAATCGCCACCGCAGTGTGCCGTTCGGTGATCTCGTGAAGCATCCCCGCGATCATGCTCAGCGTCGCGTTGCCGGACAGCTCAACAAGCCGGAGGTGGAACCGCGCGGTGACCGAGGCAAATTGTGCAGCCTCGCCGGATTGCGGAAGTTCCTCGAGCAGTATCTGCTCGAGTTCGTCGAATGCCTTGGCCTTGCCATCAGACGCGAGTAGGCGTGCGGCGAGGGGCTCTATGGCGGAGCGCGCGACCAGGACGTCGGCAATGGTTGCGCCCGACAACTCCAGCAACAGGCCGGCTGGGCGCGCGACGATTTCGGGCCCCGGTACCCGGACCCGAGCCCCGGTGCGCGAGCCGCGGCGGACCTCGACGAGGCGCTCGGATTCCAGCACCCGCACCGCCTCGCGTAACGTCGGCCGGCTGACACCGAAATGGGTCATCAGCTCCGGCTCGTTGGGGAGAAAGTCGCCGTCCTTCAGCTTGCCGTCGACGATCATCCGGCGCAGGGTTCCAGCCACCAGCTCCGCGGTCTTCGGAGCGCGCACACCCTGCCTGCCGGGCCCCGCGGGATTCACGGCCGCCATCGGGGCGAGTGGGGGAAGTGATGCCACCGGGCCTCCCAATAGATATTGCGGTCAAGCACCGCCTTGGGCTAAAGCCAAGGGCTGCGCGCTGGACGCTATTCAATCAGCAAGTTTAACAATCAGCACCGAGTGAGATAGCAGACCCATCATATTTCGGCTCGCCAACCTTCGTGAGCCGGCTCGACGCCCTCGCCGGAGTCGGCGCTCACAACAGTATGTCGCGGACTTTGGTCGTCTCATGCCCTTTGAGGAGCGCGTTCGCCGCGTTCTCCATGTGTCTGCGCCAATGGGTTTCGGCTTCGGCGCCGTCGCGCGCCGCGACGAGATCTGCGAGCCGACGATACGACTTCATCATTTTTTCGTACTGGGTCTTCGAGAGGGTCACATCGCGGATTGCCGAGGTGGTGTGGCGTTCGGAGATTTCGTGCAACATGCCCGCGAGCAGGCCCAACGTGGTATTTCCGGACAGTTCGACCACCCGGCGATGGAGATTGGCCGATGCGCTGGCCAGTTGGCCGGCTTCCCACGCTGCGGGAATTTCGTTGACTATGTGCACCAGTTCCTGGTGTGCACGATCGTTTCCTTCGTCCGCCAAGAGTCTGGCTGCCGGGGGCTCGATCGCGGTGCGGGCCGTCATGACGTCGGCCAGGGTCGCACCCGACAACTCCAGGAGTAAGCACGCTGGGCGCGCCACGATCTCGGGCCCCGGAACACACACACGCGCACCGGTGCGCGAGCCACGGCGCACCTCGACCAGCCGGTCGGATTCCAGGACGCGCACGGCCTCGCGTAACGTCGGCCGGCTCACCTGGAAATGTTCCATCAATTCTTTTTCGTGCGGCAGGAAGTCGCCGTCGCCAAGCTGGCCGTCGACGATCATCCGGCGCAATGTGCCCGCGACCAACTCGGCGGTCTTGGGTGAGCGAACGGCACCCGGTGCGGCTTCGGGGGTGATCATCGGCGCCAGGGGTCGCGGCTGAGCCATCGTGACCTCCGGATCCCGGATAAGTTATACAACCCAGTAAACCATGTAATCATGCTCGACGCGCAACGGGCGGTGCGTCGCGGGGCGGGCTTGACGAAGTGAGCGCTCACGGTAGAGACTTCTACACATAAATAACCAAGTTAACTATCTAAGGTTGCGCGATGTCACCCGACGACTGGCGTCAACGTCTGCAAAATCTGATGGCCGAGTTCGGCCGACACCAGGCCGAGGCGAAAACCAAGGCGAAGTCCGAAGGTGTGAAGGTCGATCGGATTGCCGTTGCAAAAGCCTGGCAGGCGGAACTCGTCGACAATGAGCTCGCCGGCCCTGGCTGGCCCAAAGCCGCTGGGGGCCTTGAATTATCCCTTGCGGATCAACTCGATTACTACCGGATGACCAGTGCCGCGGGAATGCCCGCGCACCCGTGCCAAACGTCTTTCATCGTGGCGCCGGTGCTCATCAAATTCGGTACCCCCGAGCAACAGCACCGCTTTCTGCGGCCGCTGCTGCGTGCCGACGAGTTCTGGTGCCAGGGGTTTTCCGAACCGGGGGCCGGCAGCGACCTGGCCTCGCTGTCCACCCGCGCGGTTCGCGACGGCGACACCTACCGTGTCAACGGGCAAAAGGTCTGGACGACGATGGCGACCCAAGCCAATTGGATGTTCGCACTGGTGCGCACGGGCGCGCCCGGACGCGGCGCCGAGGGCATCACCTATCTGCTCATCTCGATGCACAGTCCCGGCATAACGGTGCGGCCGCTTCGCGACATCAGCGGCGGAGCGCATTTCGCCGAGGTGTTCTTCGATGACGTCGAGGTTCCCGCGTCGCAGCGGGTCGGCGAGGAGGGCAAGGGCTGGTCGATCATGCGCACGTCGCTCGGACACGAGCGGGCGACCGCGTTCCTCGCCGACGAGTTCAAGTTCCGCCGCACCGTGGATCAGGTGCTCGACCTCGTGGTGGAGCAAGGCATCGACTCGGATCCGCTGGTGCGGCAAGAGATCGCGCGGATGGAGTCCGGGGTGCGCGCCATCGCCGCCAACAGCGCCCGGGCGCTTGACGCGGTGCTACGCGGCGAGGACCCCGGCGGTGTCGCATCGGTGAACCGGCTGGTGAAGTCGAAGTTTGAACAGCAGATGCACACGCTTGCGTTGCGCGCGGCGGGCCCGCACGCAATGCTGGGCAGCCGGGCGCCGGACGCGGTGGACGGTGGCCGCTGGACCTACGGTTATTTGAAGACGCGGGCCAGCACTATCGGTGCGGGCACGGCCGAGATTCAGCGCAACACCATCGCCGAATCCGTACTCGGCCTGCCGTCGCACCGCGGCGAAGGCACCCGTTCGGCGGCCGTTGTGCCAGGCGCGCCGCTCGCCGTCTCCGATGAGAGTGAGTCCGAACTCCGCGAGGTCTTGGCCAAGGCGCTCGACGCGCGCGTGAGCCTGGATGCGTTGCTCGATACCGAACGCGCAGTCGACGCCGCTGACCCGGCCGTCTGGTCGGCGCTGGTCGAGTTCGGGCTCCCCGGGCTTGCGCTCGGTGAATCGCTCGGGGGAGCCGGGGCGCCGCCGAGGTTGCTGTACGCGGCGATCGAGGAGGCGGCCAAAGCCCTGGCGCCGGCCCCGCTGGTGCCCAGCGTGATGGCGCTGGAGGTCGCGACCGCCGCCGGGGCGCCTGCGGCCGCTGAACGGATCGCGAGCGGCGTACCGGCGGCCTTCGCGATTCCGCTCGACGAGACGGGTTGGGTCATGAGCGGTGCGGAGCTTCCTCGATGGGACGGATCACTCAGCGGGAAGGTACATCCCGTGATCGGGGCGCCCGGCGCCGAGCTGCTTCTCGTGCTGGCCTCGTCGGTCGACGGCGAGGTGCTCGTATTGGTGGAAGCCGCGGGCGAAGGGGTGATCGTGAAGGCGGAGCAACCGCTCGACCTCACCGCCACCGTTGGCTCGGTGACCTTCGAGGCAGCGCCTGCAGAAGTGTTGGCAGACGGCAAGAACCTGAGGCACGCGCTGGAAAAGGCAAGGCGGCGAGCCCTGTTGGCGGCGGCCGCGGACTCGATCGGCGTGGGCGGCGGTGCGCTTCGCATGGCGGTGGCGTGGGCCGGCGAGCGCGAGCAGTTCGGCCGAAAGATCGGCAGATTCCAGGCCATTTCGCACCGCTGCGCCGACATGCTCGTGGCCCTGGAGGCCGCGCGCAGTCAGGTCTTCGCCGCGGCCGAAGCCGATGAACCCAGCGCCGTGGACTGCATGCTGGCGGCGGCCGCGGCGTTCGACGCCGCGGTGTTCGCGGCCGAACGGTCGATCCAGATCCACGGTGGCATCGGCTTCACGTGGGAGCACCCGGCGCATCTGCTGCTGCGGCGCGCACGCGCAAACGCGGTGGCCATGGGGCGGCCCGAAACCTTGCGTGACCGTGCGGTCCTCGAGCTGTTGGCCGCACGCGCCCGCCGAGCGAACGCCTAGGGAACGGATGGAGCGGAGTGCAGCAGGATGCCCTGTTGCACTCGTACGCTGCCGGACAACTGATCGAGTAAGTGCGCCCGGGTCAGCAACAGGTGGGCATCGTGCTCCCACGTATAGCCCATACCGCCGTGGATCTGAACGTTGGCTCGTGCGTTGTCGAGTGCGGCGGCGGTAGCGATTCGCTTCGCCGCCGCAACCTGAAACTCCGCGTCGGAGCGACGATCACGCATCGCGAGAGCCGAAAAGTGAAGTAGCGAGGCCGCCGCTTCGGCGCTCATCGTCATGTCGGCGCATCGGTGCTTGATCGCCTGATTGATGCCGATGGGACGCCCGAACTGGACCCGTTCCTTCGCATAGGCCACGCTCGCATCTCGGGCGGCCTCGGCAACACCGACGAGCATCGCGGCCGTGAGCAGGGTGCCGAGCAGCATGATCTCGTCACGTGCGGCCGGTGGAACCGGTACCGGCTCAGCCAGGCTGGACAACCGGGTCAGGTGAACCGAGGGGTCGAGCCCTTCGGCCGCTGCACCACCCTCCTGCGGTGCACGAAACAGCCCCGCGGGATTGCCGGCCCGGACGACGAGGGCGGCACCGTCAAGATCGATGACATCGAAATCGCCTGCAGCTTGCGGCAATCCGAGCGCGACTCGCTTCGCCCCGGACGTCACGTCATCGCGTAGCTCGCCGTCGCCCGCCGCGTGCGCGAACCGGCCGGCCAGCACCGAAGCCAGGAAGTTCACCGGGGCGAGTCGCCGCCCGATCACCTGAAACACGAGAGCTTCCTCGACAACCGGGCAGTTCGATCCACCGGCCTCCTCGGGCAGGCCGAGCGAGAACATCCCGAGCTCGGCGGCGCCACGCCACAGCTCGGGCCCCCCAGGCGTTCCCGCGTCCACCAGGGAATGGCGCACCGATTTCGGTAACTCCTTGTCGAGGAAATGCTCGACGGTGGCGGTCAAGTCGAGTTGGTCACGCGACGGCAGCAGATCCATGCGGATCCCTTCTTCCTCGGTTCATCAGCCGATGCTGAATCGGGCCAACTCGTGCTCGAGCATGCCGTCCAGGTCGGGTGCGGGCGGTTCGGGCAGGGCCACCGGGGTATCCCGGGTGGGCAGCAACACCACCGCCGTGCCCGGGGTGCTGGTTTCACCGCGTTGATTCTCACACCAGACCTTGAGGTGAATTTCGTTGTGGCCGTTCGACTGCTGTTTGTCGACGACTTCGCCGCGGACCCAGGTGACGTCGCCGATGTAGTTGAACTTGCGGTGTTCGCAGCGCAGTTTCCACAGCCAGGCGTCATCGCCCATCCAGTCGGTGATGAGGTGGGTCAGCCAGGTTTCGCGCATTCCGCCGTAGTCGTAGGAGTTGGGCAGTCCGAGTTCCTTAGCGCGTTGCGGCTCCCAGTGCAGGCGCTGCACCGTGTCGGGGATGTTCAGCCCGTTGCGCGGGTAGAGCCCAGGTGCCTTGCGGCGGATTCTCGCCGCTATGCCAAATGAACCGGGCGGAGTGAGCTGCATTCCCCAACCCAAGTGCCACACAACAACATCCGTCGTCGTCAACGGGCCCTTCACTCGGGGCTGCAATTGGTCGCCGACGCGCACGTCCTCGAAATAGCGTGGCTCGGCACCGCGACGAGTCTCGGCCGCATACGCGGCGTCGATTTCGGCGATCTGCTCATCGGTGTAGGGGAGCTGTTCCAGCTTCTCCTTGGCGCGCTTGCGCGACGTGTGCCGCTCGGCGTTGATCCACGTGCCGCGCCGGACGGCGTGCATCTCACCGCGCCCGTTGGTGTAGAGGTAGTCGTGGGTGATGTGCACTGTGCGGCCGCCGAAGCTGCTGGGCTTGGGCCGCACGCCGACCTGGGCTTGCAGCACCTCGCAGCGATCGCCGAGTAGCAGTGGGCGCCACCATTCGAATTCCATCACTGCCTGGTATGACCCGAGACCGGCGAAGGGGTCTCCCTTGAGCAACGCCTTCGTCTCGGGATCCGGCTTCGGCGCGGCGTCGTCGCCCATGGTGTACAGGAAGTTCGGCGGCGCGATCAGCGCTCCCCAGCGGGTCTTCGCGGCGTATTCGGGGTCGCAATACAACGGATTGTCGTCGCCGTAGCCGTAGGCGAAGTGCCGCGTCCCGTCAGCCGTCACCTCGTAGTTGTGTGGCGAGTTCGGTTGCGGCTGGGGCACACCCAATCGCAACCGGGATCGCTCGATGGCCTCGTCGGTCAGCACGCCGAATTCGGTGCTGCTGGTCTCGGTCACGGTGTCTTCTCCTTCTCGATGAATTCCTCACCGAACCAGGTGAGCGCGCCGGTCGCTGCCGCAACCGAATGTGCCGGTGTGCGCACAACGAAGTGGGTCACCCCGGCCCCGGCGAGCTCCCCGATGTGGTCGTGAAGGCGCTCGGCGGAAACTGCCGCCTCGACCAACGCACTGTGCGGTGATAGGACCTGAATAGCGATCGAGGCTGGATCGCGGCCGGCCTCCGCCACGAGCTGACGCAGGTCGTCGATGTAATCGGCCAGTCGGGTGACGTCCGTGATGGCGGGCATCCGCGTGGTTGCGGCGACCTCCTCACTGGTGACGAGCGGACTCCACCCTTGGCCGAACCGCGCGACACGGCGCCGTGCGTTGCGGCCGTTACCGCCGATCCACACCGGGGGGTGCGGCCGCTGGGCCGGGCCGGGCACCATCGTCACTCCGCGAGCACTGAAACGCGATCCCGCGTAATGGAATTCTTCGTTGGTACACACCCCGCTGAGAACCTCGAGCGCCTCGTCGAACAACGCGCCCCGCTCGTCGAAATCAGCACCCAAGGCCGAGAACTCCGATCGCAGATAGCCGCCACCGGCAGCGACGATCAGTCTGCCCCCGGAGAGCACGTCGAGGGACACGATCGACTTGGCGGCCAGCAACGGGTTTCGGTAAGGCAGCACCAACAGGTAAGGCATCACGGCGAGCGACGTGGTGGACGCCGCGACAAACGACAGCGCCGCGACCGGATCCAATGTCGCGTGCCCCCCGCCACGCAACCACTTCAGCGAAGGCGCCGGATGCTCGGTGAACGCGATGGCCGTGAAGCCCGCCCGTTCTGCCGTCTGCGCGAACAGCGGCAGACCCGCCGGCCCGTACAGGTCGGGCTCGCAATCCGCCCGCCCGATCGGGTGCTCAGCCGTGAAATACATTGCCGCTCACCTTCTCAACACGCATCAGCAGTGCGCGACCGACGGCAGTGCGGCCAGCACGTCGTCCGTGGTGGTCACGGTGGCCAGCAACCGGATGATGTTCTCGATCTGAAACCCGTGGATCTCCGCGCTGCTGCCGGCGACGGCGTCCTCGGGCACAACGGCTGTGAATTCGCGGTTGATCGCCTCGAGACACGTTCCCGGCACTCCGACGTTGGTCGAGACGCCCGTAACGATCACGGTCTCGACACCGCGTTGCCGCAGTATCGATTCCAGCTCCGTGCCGTGAAACGGGGTCAGTCCGTGCCGTCGTTGCGAAACGTAGTCCGCCGCTCGTGGCGTGAGGTCCGGGTGGATCTCGGCCGACTTCTTGCCCTCTACGCAGTACCCCCGCTTGACCAGCAAACCCAGCAGCAGGCACGACGCCGTCGTCCCCAGCCCGTCGCGTCGCAAGACGATGGTCGAATGCACCACCAGTGCCCCGGCACCGCGACAGGCATCGGCGAGGGCCGCAATACGTTTCGTTATCGCGCGTTTGGTGGCTTGTTGCGCCAGCTCCACGTTGGCCTGAAATTCAAGGTCCAGCATCGCGTTCTGGCATTCGTTGATGATGAGCGCTACTCGGCGGCCGGGTTCGAGCCCGCGGACGGTCATGACTTCTCCTGTAGTTCGATAGTTTAGCGGTTCGATGGTCAGCGGGGGAGGCCCAGCAGGCGCTCACCGATGATGTTGCGTTGAATCTCGGAGGTGCCGCCCCCGATGGAGTCGGCGAGGCTGTAAAGGTAGCCGCCAGTCCACCCTCCGTCGATGTAACGGTGGGTGAACCGAAGTGCAGCCGGGCCGAGGATGTCCATCGCCAGCCGGAACAACCGCTGGTGTACCTCGGCGAAATACAGCTTGACGACCGAACCTTCCGGACCCGGCGTCGCGGTGCGGGCGCTGCGCGACACGACGGCGAAGGTCATCGCGCGCAGCGCCGCAACCTCTGCTCGCAGATCGGCGATGCGGCAGGATATTTCAACGTCGGCCAGCGCGGTGCGCTTACCGTCCGGCCCCGTGGTTTCCCGAGCGAGGTCGATGAGGCGCTCGGTTTCCTTGTGCAGGGCGACCTGGTGCGCCATGAACGCCGTGCCGCGCTCGAATGAGAGGGTGGACATGGCGACGCTCCACCCGTCGCCGACCCTGCCGACCACATTGCTCACTGGGATGCGGACGTCGTCGTAGAAGACCTCGGCGAAATGCGCGTCACGGGCCGGGGTTTTGATTGGCCGGACGTCGACGCCCGGGTTGTGCATGTCGTTGATGACCCAGGTGATGCCCTGATGTTTGGTGCCGCTCGGGTCCGTGCGGACCAGAAGCTCCTGATAGTCGGCGCAGTCCGCGTAGCTGGTCCAGATCTTCTGCCCGTTGACGACGAGCTCATCGCCGTCGAGTTCCGCGCGCGTGCGCAGCGAGGCGAGGTCTGATCCCGCGTCCGGCTCCGAAAAGCCCTGGCACCACACGGATTCTCCACGCAGGATGCGCGGCAGGTGAAACGCCTTCTGCTGTTCGCTACCGCGCGCGATGAGGGTCGGCCCACCGTGGTTCAGGCCCACGAAGTTGACTCCGACGTCGGGGCCGTCGGCCAACGCGTATTCCTCGTGCCAGATGAGTTGCTGGGTCAGCGTCATGCCGCGCCCGCCGTACTCACGGGGCCACGCGATCCCTGCCCATCCTCCCTCGTACTGGGTGCGCTGCCACGCCAGGTCGAATTCGCGAAGCGGTCCGGGGTCGACGGGTTGTTGCTCGCGAGGTACGTGCTTGCGCAGCCAGGTGCGCACCTCGTCGCGGAACTCCTTGTCCTGCGCGCAGAAAGCGATATCCACGAGTCAGATCGCGTGCTTCAACATCGCGCCGGCGTCGACCTTGAACTGGCTGCCGGTGATGTACCGCGACTCGTCGGATGCAAGGAAGCAGACGACGCTCGACACGTCGTCCGGCTCCACATACGGCACCGGCATGGCTTGCATGGCGGGGAAGGCGAGCAGGGCGTCGTCGCGCGTCGGCTCCGGCAGATCGGGCCGGAAGATCCGGTACATCGGATCGCTGTTCAGCATCGCGGTGTTGCAGTTCGTCGGGTGGATCACGTTGGCCCGGATGGATTGCGATGCCAGTTGTGCGGCAAGCTGTTTCGTGTACTGATCGACCATCTGCTTGGCGAAGTTGTATCCCGCACCTCCGGGCCCCACGGGTCCGACGTCCGCGCTGCCCGCCGCCATCAGCCCGGCGATGGAACCCGTAGTGATGATGGACGCGCCGGCCTTGAGATAGGGCAGCGCGGCGTGAACGGTGTTCACCACACCGACGAAGTCGACGTCGAACGCGTCGGCGAACGCGTCGACACCTTTGGCGGTCCCGAGTGGGCAGATGCCGGCATTGGCCACCACCACGTCGAGGGCGCCATCGAACTCGTCGAGTGCGGTGGCCAGCGCCGCAACGACGGCCGCCTTGTCCCGCACGTCGACCTCGGCGGTGACGGCGCGTCGCCCGTACTTCTCCACCCCCAACTTGGCCTCTTCGAGATCGCGAGGCGTCGCGAGCGGATAGTCGTTCGTGACGATGTCCTCGCAGATGTCGAAGAGCACGACATCGGCGCCTTCTTCGGCCAGTTTGACGGCATGACTGCGGCCCTGACCGCGCGCCCCGCCGGTGATCAGAACGACCTTGTCCTGCACTCGTCCCATTGCTTTATGCCTTTCCCAGTTTTGTCAGCCGCCCGCGACGGGCCAGTGCACCGTTTTGGCTTCGAGGAACTCCTCCAGCCCGAAGGCGCCCCATTCGCGTCCCAACCCGCTCTGCTTGTAACCCCCGAACGGACCGTGCGGCGAGAGACCCGGGCCGCCACCGTTGACGGCAATGAGGCCGGCACGGATTCGCTTGGCGATTCCGTACGCGCGCACCGGGTCTTTGGCCCAGACGCCACCGGCTAGGCCGTAGTCACTGGCGTTGGCCAGGCGCACCGCCTCGTCGTCGTCGTCGAAGGGGATGACGACGCCGACGGGGCCGAAGAATTCCCGCTGCGCCACGGCCATCTCGTTTTTCACGCCCGTCATCAGCGTCGGCTCGACGAAGAAGCCGGTGTCCAGCCCCGCGGGACGGCCGCCACCGAAGGCGATCTCCGCGCCCTCTGCCACACCGGTGGCAATCAGGCTTTCGACCTTGTCCCGTTGGGCGGCGCTGATCAGTGGGCCCATCATCGTCGACCCGTCTCGCGGGTCACCCACCGAGATGTGCTGCAGTGTGGCAGTGGCCATGCCTACGAGCTCGTCGTAGCGCGAGCGGTGCACCAGTGTCCTGGTGAGTAGCGCACAGCCCTGCCCCGCGTGCGTGACCATGTTCTGTATCACCGTCGGCAGCACCTTGGACAGATCGGCGTCATCGCAGACGATGTTGGCCGACTTTCCGCCGAGCTCGAGGACGACCTTTTTCAGGGTCGAGGAAGCCTGGTTGGCGACCAGACGACCCACCGTGTCGGACCCGGTGAAGCTGACCAGATCGATCATGGGGTTCGTGGTGAGTTCCTGGCCCGCGTCGATATCACCGGTCACGACATTGAGCACACCCGCGGGCAGGCCGGCTTCCTGCGCGATTTCGCCGAGCACAAAGGCTTCCAAAGGCGTCGTCGGAGCGGGTTTCAACACCGCGGTACAGCCGGCGGCGAGTGCGGGCGCCACCTTGAAGAGGTTCAGGAACAGCGGGAAGTTGTAGGCCGAGATCAATGCGGCCACACCGGCGGGCTCCTTGAGCACGACGCCTTGGCCGAGTCCCTGACCGACCAGGGGCAGCATCGGCTGTTCGAACGCGAAGGTCGTCAGCACGCGTTCGGCCGTGTCCCGGAAATGCTCGAGCGGAATACCTACTTGGAGCGTCTCGGAAAGCATCCGCACCGAACCGGCTTCGGCGATGTTCAGTTCGATCAGCTCCGCCCGGCGCCGGTCCAGGACGTCTGCCATCCGCACCAGGACGGCGGACCGCTCCCGCGGTGACATCCGCGGCCACGGACCGTCATCGAAGGCCCTCCGCGCGGATTCGATGGCCCGCACCACGTCCTTCTGGCTGGCCTGCGCGGCGGTGCCTATCACCGTTTCGGTGGCTGGGTTCACCACCTCCACAACGGATTCGGACTCGCCATCCGTCCACGCGCCATCGATGAACAGTTGGTAGTGCAACGTCTCTGTCACTGTCCTGTTCTCCTGTCTTGAGCAAACCTCGCGCCGTTCATGTGACGGCACCGTCGATCTTGAGCGCGATGAGCTCGTCATCGGAGAAGCCGCGCTCGCGCAGCACGTCATCGGTGTGCTCGGCGAAGCCCGGTGCGCGCGTGATGCTGAAGGCAGTCTCGTCGAATTGCACCGGGCTCGCGACTAATTCGCGCTCGATACCGTCGGTGTCGGTGACGCCCGCGATCATGCCATTCGCGCGCAGGGCGGTGTCCTGGCTGACTTCCCACGCGTCCTGCACGATGGACCACTGGCCCTCGCCGCGCGAGAGCACCTGCACCCATTCCGACAGCGGCCGGGCGGCCATCAACTCGGCTACGATCTCGGCCGCCGCGGGGGCGTTGGCCATGATCTTCTCGACAGAATCGAACCGTTCATCGCTGACCAGATCGGGCCGGTCGGCAAGTCTGCAGAACTCGGGCCAGTAGCGGCCGGGTTGCAGCATGGCGAGTTCGATGAAACGGCCGTCAGCGGTGCGGTAGGCCCCGATGAGCGGATTGGTCGCCGCCCCGTGCGCCGGCGGCTCCTCTTTCGGCAGCGGCCCGCCCGCCATCAGCGCCAGGTTCACCGAGAACTGTGTTGCCCACGCCCCGACGCCGATCAAGGAAACGTCAACGACCGAGGGCTTGCCCGTCGCAGCCCTCGAGTACAGGGCGGCAGCGATGCCACCGGCGATCGTCATGCCCCCCATCGAATCCCCGTAGGCGCCGGCGGGCATGCGTGGGCTTCGCGGGGAGGAGGGCGAGGTCAGACCCGCCGCACTGCCACCACGCGCCCAGAACGCCGTGCTGTCATAGCCGCCCTTGTCCGCCTCGGGACCGCGCTGGCCGAAACCGCTGCCGCGGACATAGATGATGTCGGGATTGATCGCGCGGATATCGGCAAGCTCTATTCCCAGCCGCTTACGCGGTCCCGGAAGGTAATTGGTGAGGAAGACGTCGCTGGATGCCACCAGTCGTTCCAGAACCGGACGGCAAGCGGGATTGTCCAGTGCCAGGCCGACGCTGCGCTTGCCCCGGTTGGGGCCCTCCATGATCGGGAAGAAGGACGAACCCCCGCTTGCCGTTTCGAGGCCGAGCACCCGAACCAATCCGCGTTGAGCGTCGCCGCGTTCGGCGTGCTCCACCTTGATGACGTCGGCGCCCCAATCGGCGAGCACTGCACCGGCGGCCGGCACGAACGTGAACTGTGCGACCTCGAGGACGCGCACGCCCCGCATCGGTCGCGTCACCGGGACGGGCTCGGAGTCGGTTGTGCTCATACCGTCCATCGCAGGGGGAGCACGTCGATACCGAAGACGCCCCCGGTGTGCTCGACCACGGCCGAGGGGTCGGCGAGCTCGTATTCGGGAATCAACCGGTGCCACTCCTCCAACACCACGGTGATCTCCTGGCGCGCCAGGTGCGAACCCAGGCAGCGGTGCGGGCCCGCACCGAAACCGATGTGCCGCGCCCGCGGCGCATCGAAATCGACTGTGCGGCCGCGCTCGTGTTCTTGCGGGTCACGGTTGGCCATGCCGAGTGGCAGCTCGATGACTTCACCCTCCTTGATCGAGCAGCCGTGGAAGACGACGTCGCGGGTGGCCTTTCGCCCGGTCTGCACGATAGAATACGCGCGCACGAGCTCCTCCACCGCGTGCGGGATGATCGACGGTTCCGAGGCGATTCGCTTGCGATCGGCGTCGTGAGTCGCCAAGTGCAGGAAGGAATACGACAGCTGCGATGCAACGGTGTCGAGGCCGGCCATGAATAGCAACAGCATGCAGGACAAGAGATCCGCATCCAAGGGTTCTTCGCCGTCTATTCGCCAGTCGAGCGCATGACTGACGATGTCATCGCCGCGCTTACTCGGGTCGGCGCGCTTCTCGGCGATGAGCTCCGAGAAGTATCCCGCCACCTCCATCATTGCCGCCGCAGCGATCGATCGGTCGGGATCGCTGTCGGCCGTCGTATGCAGGATCTTGGCTTCCCACCGCATGAAATCCGGCAGTTTATCGATGGGGAGCCCCATGATCTGCAGGAAGATCGTGGTCGGGAAGACCGCCGCGAAATCGGAGTAGAAATCGCATGAGCCGCTGTCGCGAAATTTGTTGATGAGATCCCTTGCGAAGGACCGTTGTTCGTCTTCCAGACCGCGGACGCGACCGGGGGAGAAGTACAGCCCGAGCAGGTGTCGCCACTTGCCATGTTCCGGCGGATCGATCATCATCGGGATCCACTTATATGGGGGGTCGGGTTCTAGCGGTACCACCGAGCTGTTCGAGAAAAGCTCTGGATCCTGCAGCGCTTCCAGAATGACGTCATGATCGGTGAAGACCCAGTAGTCCCGGTCGTCCTTCGCGCGGAAAAACGGACGCGCTTGGCGTTGAAGGTCGTCAAGCCGCAGGAAGTTCGAGCCTCCCGGATCCGGACCGCGAAAGTAGCTGTATTTCTGGACCGGGCAGTCGTGCATCTCGGTCATCGATTCCTCCGTCATGTCTTTTACTTGTCCTCTTCCAGGACGAGCGCCCCCTCCGGGCATGCTGCTACGCCACGGCGCACCCTGTCCTCGATATCCGGCCCGACTTCGCGCGGCTGGAGCACCGAGTAGCCGAAATCATCCAGAGGGAACAGCTCTGGGTCGACGGCGTTGCACTGCGCGTGTCCCATACATTTCTCTTTCTCTAATCGGACTTTCACGTCGTTCCTTTCGCGGGGGCCGGCTTCGGGGGCGTTGGCATATCGCAGGTACCGCTCATACCTTCAACGCGGTTTCGGCGGTACGTGGGAAGCGCAGCATGCGGCGGGCGTTGTCTTCGACGATCAATGCGCACTCGTCGTCGGGAATGTCGGCAAGAACCTCTGCGGCCCGCTTGCGCGAGTTCGGCCAGTTGGAATCCGAGTGGGGAAAGTCGATTTCGAGGGTGATCCGATCGACGCCCACGGTGTGCCGGTTCTGCAAGCCGTGGATGTCATCGATGAAGCAGCCCCAAAAGTGTTGCCGGAACAGGTCCGAAGGCCGCGCGTCGAAGTCGATGGGCTGGTAATAGCGATGGCGCTCCCATACGTAATCGCTGCGCTCTAGTACGTAGGGCACCCAGCCGATGCCGCCTTCGGCCAGCGAGAACTGCAGCTGCGGAAACTGTTGCAGCTTGCCGGAGAACAGCAGGTCCATCGTCGTCCACATCAGATTGGTGGAAAATGCCGTGATCGCGACGGCGAACGGGGCGTCGTTCACTGCGTCCGGTTTGGCGCTGGCGGCCAGCGAGCTGAAAGAGAATCCGGGCACGAAAGAGCCGGAACCGAAGTGCAACGACACCGGCATTTGCGTCTCGGAGCAAACGCTCCAAAGCCGATCCCAGTGGTCGGAGTGAAAGGACGGAAGCCCGAGCGGCACTGGGCTATCGGGGAAGGACACGGTGCGTGCGCCTTTCGCGGCAACCCGCTCCGCCTCCGCGACGGCCTGGTCGATGTCCCAGGTGGGCAAGATCGCCAGCGGGATGTAGCGGTCGGGAGCGGTCGCGCACCATTCGTCGATGTAGAAGTCGTTCCATGCCTTGACGCATAGCAGCGCCAGCTCCTTGTCCTGGGCCCGGTGAAAGGTGCCGCCGGCGAACCCCGGGAACGACGGGAAGCACAGTGCGGACTGGACGCCGTCAAGATCCATGTCCTTGACCCGTGCGTGCGGGTCGTAGCAACCGGGAATCATGTCCTCGTACCGGACCGGGTCC
Organism: Mycobacterium sp.; assembly: GCF_004298145.1. GTDB lineage: Bacteria > Actinomycetota > Actinomycetes > Mycobacteriales > Mycobacteriaceae > Mycobacterium. Next base: position 154,435 of record NZ_SCRH01000054.1, on the reverse strand, counting down.
AAGCCCCATTCCTCTTGCGGCTTGCCCGCGACGGCGTTGAGCCCGATGGTCGGGTACGACTCGCCCTCGTACACCCAGATGTGTTTTCCACCCTGCTCGACGATGCGCGGGCCGACTTCCCTGAATTTCTCTGGTAGCCGGTCCTGCCACACGCGCGGGTGCTCCACCAGGTGATCGTCGACCGAAACGATCTGCATGTAGTCCCGGAGCGGCATCGATGCCTCCAGCTGATTCTGACAGTTTGTCTTGATTTCTGACGGGTTGTCTCAGACCATAGAGCGGGAAGACCGAGTCTGTCTAGAGAAACTAGAGAGTAATGAGCGAAGCCGGGTCGGAAAGTGCCAACCCCTCACGCCGCAAGCTCGACGAAGACGATCACGATCTGCTGACATTCGGCGAAGCCGGTGAGCGGCTGCGCATGGAGATCAGCGGCGCGCAGGCCCGCATTGCCGAACTGGAGGCGGCCGGTCCCAACGCTGCGGGCCTGCCGGAGGCGCGGGCAAGGCTTTCCGCGCTACTAGAGGCCGCCCAGCGGAATTCGGCCCAGCCGATCAACGACGAGAACTTCGAGCGATTTTTTGGCTACCCCGGCAAAGCCAAACGCAACGTGGCCCCGGGGCCGGCCAAACCGCACCGCGATCCCGACCGCTAGGCGACATCGACGATGATGACGTGGCGATGACGAGTCCCGAGACGGTACGGCGTGCCGGTTACGCACCGGCCAACACGTCGGTGGGACGCCGCGGGCGGCACACCCGCGAGCGAATCCTCGCCTGCGCGGCCGACCTCTTCGTCGCCGACGGCTATCACGCGGCATCCATCGAGGAGGTTGCCCAGGCCGTTGGGGGTTCGCGCGCCACGATCTATCAATATTTCGAGAGCAAACACGAGATCGTTCTCGAACTGGCCGCCACCTGCCGGCCCGCCGTCTTCGACCATGCGCGCGGTTTGGGCGCGTTGGCGCCCGACGCAGACGGACTGCGTGAATTGCACCGTTGGCTTAGCGAATGGGCCGAACTGCACGACATGTATGCCCTGGTCTTCCTCGAGTTTCCCGGCATCGGCACCGTCGAAAAGGACGCCGCGGCCGAGTCTGGTAACGCGTCGCAGGAGTACACCGAAATCGTCGCGGGCAAGCTGCACGCCGCGGGCATCAGCGGCATCGACCCCATCGATGCGGCCGCCGTGCTCCTCCGCATTTCCCACATGCTCAACCTCAACCAGTTCCGGGACATGTTCGGTCTGTCGGACGGTGGCCGGATCACGGCTTCACTCGCGATCGCCATGCAGCGGCTGGTATTCCCCGATACACCCGCGAAGGTTCTCAGCGTCCTGGGTGGCGCACCGGAACGGCGGGCGCGCAAGAGAATTGGTCGCACGGTATCCAGAATGGCCGAATCCGACGAGCCCGACGCCTCCGCCGTTTCACCGGTCCGCCAGGACATCCTGTCCGCGGCGTCGGCCCTGTTCTCCGAGCGTGGGTATTACTCGGTGTCGATGGAGGACGTCGCCGCGGCCGGGGAAGTCAGCCGGGCGACGCTGTACCGGCACTTCAGCACCAAGGTCGCTCTCCTCGATGAGCTCAGCAGTTGGTCGACGCTCGAAAGCGAGCGCCTCAGTGCGGAATTGCGCGCGATCTCTCCGGGAAGCGCAGAGCCGCTGCGCGCCTGGCTGGCTCGCTACGTCCACTTTCATCGCGCCTATGGCGGCGTCATCCGCGCCTGGTATGACGGCGCGATTGCGCGACAACTTCCGAATGACTCTGTCGCTGGGGGCATGCGCACCTTGCATGCCGCGGTGCAAACCTTTCTCACCCGGCGTCGGTTGCTTCCGGGTGTGGATTCCGACGTGGCGGCTGCGATCTTCCTCGCCGCATTGGGGCGCCTTTCCGAGTACTCGACGGAGCGGCACCCTGCTGAGATGGACTACGACGCAGCCGGATTCATGCTGCTTGTGCTGCGGCGCGCCCTACTGGGCGAAGACGCCGACGACGACTCCGCATAGCGCTGCGGTTCCTGGCGATTCGCGCCGCCGACGGCGGTGCCGGCCGAGGGGTTTCGATGCGTGTTCGCGAGCTCCGGAGTCGCCGTTAGTAAGTTGACCTAGTAAACCACCTCGGCTAGGTTGAGGAGGCCTTACCTCGCGATTTCGAGTCCGAAGAAAGTTGGCATGACGAGCATCCAAGATGCGCTGGGGCGGTTGTGGCAGGCCGACGATGGCGCCAACATGCTGCAGAGCGGCGGTCATTGGATTTCGTGGGGCCGGATCAGAACTCTGGCAGAGCAGCTCGACGAGCAGCTCAGCGCTGCAGGATGCGGGGCCGGTGGCCGCGTCGCGGTCGTTTTGGGCAATCGGATGGAATCGGTCGCCGCGCTCATCGCGATCATGCGTGGCGAGCGCACCCTGGTGACAATCAGCCCCCTGCAGCCGGTGGAGCGGCTGAGCTCCGACCTGCTGGCCACCAAGGCCGCCTTCGTGTTGGCACCCGCCGCGCTGTGGGTGGAGGACACGTTCACGTCGGCCATGGCAGAACTGGGCGCGGCGGCGTGGAGCGTGGACGACGGGGCGCTCGTCAAGCGTTCCGAATTGACCTGCGAGCCACCGGCGGGGGAGCCGAAGGTGGCGGTCGAAATGCTGACGTCCGGAACCACCGGTGCTCCCAAGCGCATCCCGCTCAGCAGGGCGCAGTTGGAGGCGTCGTTGTCCGCGGCCCTGCAGCACAACAACCGGCCCGACGGCAGCGAAAGAGCGCCGTTCACCGGAAAGGTCGGCTTGGTCGTATTGCCGATCGTGCACATCGGCGGATTGTGGGGACTGTTGCAGGCGCTGGTCACGGCCCGCCCGTTTGTCATGCTCGAGCGGTTCAACCTGCCCGCTTGGCGCGCCGTGGTCAACGAGCACCGCCCAGCCCTGATTTCGCTGCCGCCGCCCGCGCTGCGGGCAGTCCTCGACTCTGACATCACCCGCGAAGAGCTCGGCAGCGTTCGGGCTGTAAACGTCGGCACCAGCCCGGCGGAGCCGGCCCTCGTCGATGCGTTCTACGAAAAGTTCGGCATTCCCGTGCTGATCGTCTACGGCGCGACGGAATTCTCGGGAGCCGTTGCGGGATGGACGAAAAAAGATTTTGTGGCCCATTGGTCCGATAAGAAGGGCAGCACCGGTCGCCCCTTCCCCGGGGTCCGCCTCCAGGTCATCGATGACGACGGCAATGTCCTGCCAACCGGGGAAACGGGCCGCCTGCAAGTGGCGTCGCCGCAAGTCGGCGGATCCTCAGACCGGTGGGTTACCACCAGTGACCTCGCACACCTCGACGAGGACGGTTACCTGTACATCGACGGCCGCGCCGACGACGTCATCCTGCGCGGCGGGTTCAAGATCGCGCCCGACACGGTGGCGCGCGCGCTGCGTACGCACGACGCCGTGCACGACGCCGCGGTCGCGGGCCTTCCGGACACGCGGCTGGGCCAAATCCCCATTGCCGCAGTCGAACTCCGTCCGGGCACCTCGGTGACGCCGGAGCAGTTGCGGAGCCACTGCAGGTCATCGTTGACCCCATACGAGGTGCCCGCAGAGGTGCACATCGTCGACGAATTACCGCGCGGCGCGGCGCTCAAGGTGGACCGACGGCGCCTGACCGCGATGTTGGAAGAGCTGCGGCAAGACGCCCCCGCAGCCAACGACCGATTCACGCGCGAATCAACCAAAGGAGTTCTCATGGCTGAAGCCGTCGTGACCGCTGACGCGGTGGCCCCCGCCGCCGCGCTCGTCGAGGTGCGGTCCAACGTCATGATCATCACGATCAACCGGCCGGAGGCGCGCAACGCCGTCAACGGCGCGGTGAGCACCGCGGTCGGTGATGCCATGGTGCGCGCACAGCAGGATCCAGAGATACGCGCCGTGGTAATCACCGGGGCCGGCGACAAATCGTTCTGCGCCGGGGCCGATCTCAAGGCGATCTCGCGGGGCGAGAGCGTGTTGCATCCCCACTACCAGGAGTGGAGCTTCGCCGGCTACGCGAACCATTTCATCGACAAGCCGACGATCGCGGCCGTCAACGGTACGGCGCTCGGCGGCGGTACCGAACTCGCCTTCGCCAGTGACCTGGTCGTGGCGTGCGAAAGCGCTTCCTTTGGGCTGCCCGAGGTAAAGCGCGGCCTCATCGCCGGCGCGGGGGGCGCATTCCGCATCGTTGACCAACTGCCCCCGAAGGTGGGCCTCGGGCTGCTCTTCACCGGTGATCCGATGACCGCCGCCGAGGCCCTGCGGTGGGGTCTGATCAACGAGGTGGTGCCCGATGGTCCGGGCAACCCGGCGCTAAAAGCGGCGCTGGCGCTGGCGAATCGCATCGCCGTCAACGCGCCGCTCTCGGTGCAGGCGAGCAAGCGCATCGCCTATCGGGCCGACGACGGAGTCATGTCCAACGAGACAGCGGACTGGTCGCGCACCGCCCATGAATTCGACGTTCTACTCAAAAGTGAGGACGCGAAGGAGGGCCCGCTCGCCTTCGGCGAAAAGCGCCAGCCCGTGTGGAAAGCGCGCTGACCCCGGCGGCTTCGACCAGGACGGTCAGCGTCATCAGGTAGCTTCTCGGATATCAGGCAAGGTCGGCGTCCAGATGCGCCGCCGTCACGGAGAACAAGACATGAAGCGACAGATTTTTGAGGCCGAGCACGAGGCCTTCGGGGACACCACTCGACAGTTCATCGAGCGCGAACTGGTGCCGCACGCCGAAAAGTGGGAAACCGAGCGCATCGTCGACCGCTCCGCGTACGCGGCCGCGGGAAAGTACGGGCTGATCGGGTTCAACATGCCCGAGGAGTACGGCGGAGGCGGTGTCGACGACTTCCGTTTCAATGCGATCGTCAACGAGGAGATCGCCCGTTACGGCGGACCGGCCCCGGCGCTGAGCTTGCAGAACGACGTCGTTGGCCCGTATTTCAAGAACCTGGCCAATGACGAGCAGAAGAAGCGCTGGCTGCCAGGGATCATCAGCGGTGAGCTGATCCTCGCCGTCGCGATGACCGAACCGGGCGCGGGTAGCGACCTGGCCGGCATCCGCACCTCGGCCGTCCGGGACGGTGACGACTGGATCCTCAACGGCTCCAAGACCTTCATCTCGGCGGGCATCAACAGCGACCTTGTCGTCGTCGTCACCCGCACCGATCCCGAGGCCGGCCACAAAGGCTTCACACTCTTCGTCGTCGAACGGGGGATGGACGGCTTCACCCGCGGGCGCAAACTCGACAAGATGGGCCTGCACTCCCAAGACACCTCCGAACTGCATTTCGAAAACGTCCGGGTGCCCTCGGCCAACCTGCTCGGCGAAGAAGGCCGCGGTTTCTATCACCTCATGCACAACCTGCCCTCCGAACGGCTCGGGATCGCCATCACCGCCATCGCCGGAGCGCGCGAAACATGGCGGCAGACACTGCAGTACGCCAAGGACCGCAAGGCATTCGGCCAATCCATCGGTAACTTCCAGCACAATCGCTTCCTGCTGGCCGAGATGGACACCGAACTCGACGTCTCCGAGCGCTACATCGACCGCTGCCTGCAGGGAGTGCTCGACGGTGACCTGAGCGCGGTGGAAGCCGCGAAGGCCAAGTGGTGGTGCACCGAGGTGGCCAAGAAGGTCGTCGACGGGTGCGTGCAGTTGCACGGCGGCTACGGCTACATGCTGGAGTATCGTGTCGCCCGCGACTACTGCGACGGCCGCATCCAGACAATCTTCGGTGGCACCACCGAGATCATGAAGGACATCATCGGTCGCGACTTGGGCCTGTAGCCGTGACTGCGGGCGTCTCGTGCCGCCGCGATGATGCTGTGTTGCGCATCGTGCTCGACAAGCCCGAGAAGCTGAACGCGGTCAACACGCCCATGCTCGTCGCTCTTCGCGAGGCGATTTCGGCTGCCGCGAGCGATGATTCGGTCCGCGTCATTACGCTGACCGGTGCTGGTCGCGCGTTCTGCGCCGGCGGTGAGGTCGGCGGCGAGGACATCGGGGGCGCGGGCGCCGCGGCGGCCGAACTGGTCGAGGTCCTCACCGGGTCGCCCAAGCCGGTTGTTGCCGGCGTCCGCGGTGCGGCCGTCGGCGTGGGATGCTCGCTGGTACTCGCCTGTGATCTGGCGGTCGTCGCGGAATCGGCGTTCTTCCAGTTGTCGTTCACAAAGATCGGCTTGATGACCGACGGCGGGGCGTCGGCGCTGATCCCGGCGTCCATCGGCCGTGCGCGGGCGGCGCGGATGGCTTTGCTCGCCGAGAGGATCACTGCCACAACAGCATTTGAGTGGGGCATGATCTCGCACGTGGTCCCCGACGAAGCCTACGACGCGGAGTTCGAGGCCGTGACGCAGGCCCTGGCCGGCGGTCCGACGCTGTCCTATGCCTGGATAAAGCGCGCGCTACGGACTGCGGCGCTGTCCGAGTTGGGGGAGACGCAGGGCGTCGAGATCCGGGGCCAGGAAGCCCTGCATCGCAGCGAGGACGTTCGCGAAGGCGTGCGGGCTTTTCGTGACCGACGCGAACCACGCTTTCGCGGACGTTAATCACTGTCTCCGATTTTCCCGCTTACACCTTGAGCACGATTCCTTGGGTGAGCGCGACGATGATCGCGAGGATGGTGACAAAGGCAAGGCTGCCGAGCAGCAGTCCGACGGTTTCTCGCCGCAGGCCGGTATCGGTCGCAGGCGGCAGAAAGAACTCGGGGGGAAGGTCTTTCATGTTGACGCGGCGACGTGGTCGTCTAGGCACGATGCTGGCCCTTTCAAATCACGGAACGTAAGGACTGTCAACGCCGCTCAACGCCCGGAACAGCACCAACGGCACGGCGAGGACACAAAAGCTGACCTGGAAGCAGACGAACCAGGCGCCCAGCCGTAGCAACTCGAATTTCCAACGGGCGATGGTGACGTCGTAGTTGAGGTAGTCGTCGAACTCCTGCTGTTTGGTTTTGACCACTGGTCGCGTGGCCACCTCTACGGCAATGCCTGCGCCCGCGGTGTCGACAGCCGGCGTCGGCGGGGTGGTTTTGGGAACGGTGAAGTGCTGCAGGCCGCAGAACCGCTCCAGATGGTTGAGGCCACGGATGGGTGGTTTGCCGGCCCAGTAGGCGATGAGGTTGGGCCACACGCACATCAGACCGATGGTCCACACTAGGGTGATGCGCCCGCCGTTGGGCCACTGGAGGACGGGGCCCATGCCGGGGTCGTAGGTCCACCAGCCCATCGCTGTGGCGGTGCCTTCCACGACGAAGTCCCAGACATAGTTGACCGGAATAGCCAGTATAAGAAGAGATTTGAGCATGCTCCAGCCGGTGCGCGAGGCCACCAACTGACTCAGCCACAGCACCAAGATGGCGTGTACACCCCAGTAGACGGCATAGGCGAATGGCATGAACAGCGGATCGTTGGGTGTCTTCAGCGGCAGCCACTCCAGCAGATGGTGTCGGGCGAAGGTCGGGCTGTAGAACAGCATCTGTCCCCAGTCGCCCACGGTTTCCATCCAGTAGATCGCCATGCTGTTGAACAGGAACAAGAAGCCCCAGGTGAACCGGCGGCGACAGATTACGCCAGCGATCACCAGCACGATGAACAGGCTGCCCACGATGGGGATCACCCAATTGAAGAACCACACCCCGGCCGGCTTCAGCGTGGATGGGGGAACCAATTCGGCGCCTGCCATAAACGATCTCATGCCACCTGCCAGCCTGCGGATATAGTGAAGTAAGCTTTACTAATTTTCGCCGTGATGTCAACTGCCAAGCGCGTGAGGCGCTAGTCTGCAGTAATGCGAGGGAGAGCGGAAGGCGGCAGCCCGCGGTCGCGCCGGGACTCCGAGGTGGATTACCGCGCTATCGAAGAGTTCGTCACGGAGTCGTTGCAGCGCCACGCCATCGACTTCGGTGAGTGGATGGCCGCAACGAGCAGCCAACGAGCTCATGCGCGCGGCTACAGCACGCTGCGGCGCGTGCATAATCGGGTCTTCGTGCACCTGCGCCTCGACGGCAGCAGGATCGTGGATATCGCTCGGGCCGAGGGTGTCTCGAAGACGGCAATCGGGCAACTGGTCACCGAGCTCGAGCAACTCGGATTCGTTGAACGCCGTGCGGACCCAGCGGACGGCCGAGCCAAGAAGGTCTTCTATACCCGCAAGGGACTCGAAATGCTTGATGAGGCCTGCTCGATTGGGAAGACCATAAACGCTGACCTCGTTGCCGTGTTGGGTCAACGTAAGTTCGACCAGCTCGCAAAGTTACTCGCCGAAGCCTTCCACGCGAAGGACGATGTGCCGCCTCGGTGATGTAGGCAGCGGTAAATTAGCGAAGCCTGCTTGACTATTTTCCGCGAGATGTGTTGGCATTGTAGCGACAGTGCATGGCGCAATGGCGGGAGTTCACTGGTGAGTAGTCCAACGGAAGCCTGCCCGGCCTACCAGTTTGTGCGGGGCGGTGACCCCGCCTGCTCCAACTTCAGACGATTGGATCGGTTACAGGCCGAGAACCGGCCCTTCTTGCGTGCCGACGAAGCTTCGGGTTACTGGGTCTTCACAGATCACGATGCAATCCTCGAGGGACTGCAGCATCCTGAGTTGTTCTCGAATGCGGTGATGGTTCCGATAGAGCCGGAACCACCGTACAAGTGGATCCCGATCATGCTGGATCCGCCGGACCACAGCAAGTGGCGCCATGTGCTCGGGCTCTATTTCTCCCCGGGGCGGATCAACAGTCTGGAGTCCGAGCAGCGCGCGTTTGCAGTCAAACTCATCGAAAAGTTTCGCGCCCAAGGGGAATGCGACTTCTATGCAGACTTTGCCGCGGTGTTCCCGACGACGATCTTCCTGCAGATCATGGGACTGCCGATCGACCGGCTCGACGATTTCATGGTGTGGGAGGCAAAGATTCTGCACGCTACCCCGGAGAGCGATCCGGATCGATCGATCACCGTGGGTGCCATGATGGAGGTGATGGCTTACTTCGGGGACTTGATTACGCAGAAACGTGACGATCCGAGCACCCGAAGCGACGACATCGTCAGCCATGCGATCGACTGGAAGATCGACGGGGCATCGCCGACCGACGAGGACCTGTTGTCATGCATGCTGCTGCTGTTCATGGCCGGCTTGGACACGGTGGCCGGGCAGTTGTCGTACGCGTTCTACCACCTGGCAACTCATCCCGCGGACCGGCACAAGATCGTGACCGACCCAACGATCATTCCGCTGGTGGTCGAGGAACTCGTCCGCGCGTACCCGATCGTCCAGACGGCGCGAATCGCCACCCGCGACACTGATTTTCACGGTTGCCCGATCAAGCAAGGCGATATGGTCGCTTTCCCGTTGGGCATGGCCAACCGCGACCCGAAGGAGCATCCACGTGGCGGCACCGTGGATTTCGACGCGCCCAGGCCGCGGCACATCGGCTTCGGCGCTGGGCCGCATCGGTGCCTCGGCTCTCACTTGGCCCGCCAGGAGATGGCCGTCGTGCTCGACGAGTGGCATCGGCTCATCCCTGATTACGAGGTCGCCGACGAGGCAGCGGTGGTCGAACACAGCGGCGGGGTGTACAGCCTCGACCGGCTCCCGCTTCGATGGAACCCCTGATCGATTCCTCGCTGAAAACGTTGTGAATCAATACTTTTGGAAGGAACCAGTGGAGCTACCCGAGAAGTCTTTCATCGGGGACTTGTCGTTCCCGGAGGCGCCGCGCTGGCGCGCCGGACAGCTCTGGTTTTCGGACATGGTCGCCAAGCGGTTGTGCACCGCCGACCCTGGGGGAACCGTTCGGACGGTCGCGCGGTTCGACGAAATGCCCGGTGGCGTCGGGTTTCTTCCCGATGGCACACCGCTGGTCGTCGGCATGTCCTCGGCTCGCGTGTTCGCCGTCCGCAATGGCGAGGCTGAGGTGTACGCGGAACTTGGGGACGCCGCGGCCGGTCACTGCGACGATATGGTCGTGTCACCGGACGGTACCGCCTACGTCGGTGCGATCGGCGAGGTGACCGCTGACATGGAGGGTGCGCCGGCAGGTGGGGGGATCGTCTCAGTTACGCCGGACGGGCAGGTTATCCGCGACGCTGACGAGCTTGCGTTTCCGAACGGTGCCGTCGTCACCAACGATGGCAGGTTGTTGGTCAATGAGACGTTCGCCGAACGAATCACGGCCTTCGACATCGACGGGGACGGCCGGCTCACGAATCGCCGGACGTGGGCGGAGCTGCCCCGCACGCATCCGGACGGGATCGCGGTCGACGCGGACGGCGCCGTGTGGGTTGGCTGCTATCTGGAGGGGCAGTTCGTCCGGGTATTGGAGGGCGGCGAGATCACCGACGTGATCACCACCGGTGACCGTTGGGCGACGGGCGTCGAGCTGGGCGGTCTCGACGGGAAGACGCTGTTCTTGTGCACGGCCGACACGGACGTGCGGCGGTTCTTCGCCGGGGACTCGCACGGCCGGATCGACGCCGTCAATGTCGACGTCGGAGTGGCCTGACGCATGACAGTGACCACTGAACCGGCACAGGGTCTTCCGCCCGCGATCACCTCCTGGCTGCAGGAGGTCACCGGGGCCGCCCACGTTCACGCCCGGCGTCGCCCCGGGGGCGGCAGGCGCCAAGCCTGGCTCGTCGACGTCGAACGCGATGACGGTCCCCTCGAGCCGCTCTTCCTGCGCTTCGACTCATCAGATCCCGCTAAGACCGGCGATCCGTTCACGCTCGACCGCGAGGCGCGTTTCTACGCGGCACTGCAGGACACGGAGGTACCGGTGCCCCGATTCGTCGCGTCTCATCCGTTGCTTCAGGCCGTGCTCTGCGGTCGCGTCGAGGGCGAGACGTGGTTCTCCCGGCTCAAAGATGAGCGCGCGCGGCTGGCGATCGCGCGGGAGTTCATGGGCATACTGGCAGCCCTGCACCGCGTCGATCCCGCGCGGGTGCGGCTGGATGAGCCCCGCCGGCCACTACGGGCTTGTGTCGAGGCGGACATCGCCCGGTGGGAGGCGCTCTACCGGTTCGGCGATCCGCCGAAGGACCCGACGATCGAATTCGGCCTTGCCTGGCTGAAAGCCAACATTCCCGACACGGATATCGATCCGGTCATCGTTCAGGGGGACACCGGTCCCGGCAACTTTCTCTACGCCGACGGCCGCATCACCGCCGTACTCGATTGGGAGCTAGCCCATTTCGGTGACCCGATGGAAGACCTTGGCTGGCTGGCGTTGCGGGCAGTGCAGGAACCGTTCACGTGTTTCGCCGATCGACTGGCCGAGTACGAGACCTTTTCCGGCACTGCTCTCGACCTCGGTCGCGTGCGGTACTACCGGCTTTTCGCCGAATTCAAAGTGGTGATTCTGGGCTTCCGGCGCACGGTCGAACGCGGGGTGCACGGTGAGATCGGCAATGCGCTCATCTACGAGGCGCTGCATAACACGCTGTTCGCCGAGGCGCTTGCCGAACAGTATGGGCTCAAGGGGCTGACCCGGGTAGAGCTTGACGGCGCTTCCACCGAACGCCAACAGCTCTATGACGTCGTCCTGGCGCAACTCAGGGACATCATCGTCCCTGGCATCGACGATCCCTTCGTAGCGCTGCGCGCAAAAGGATTGGCCCGCATTGTCAAATACCTCAGTGCAGCGGATCGCCACCGGGAGTTGGTGGAGCGGCACGAACTCGACGCGTTGGAGAAGGTGAGGCGCCGGCGGCCGAGGACAGTTGGCGAGGGCCGCCGCGAACTCGCGGACACTATCGGCGCCGAATCTCTCTCCGACACCAACATCGTTGCCTACCTGTGGGTCCGGGCTCATCTTCAGCATGAGTTGATGCGCCCGGCGATGGGAGTGCTGGCCGAGCGACGGTTCGATCCGCTGCCTGACGACGTCAATCCGGAACAGCGGTGACAATCGAGAACGCGTTCGGGCCTCACGACGACGCGCTACATCGCCCGGGGGACGGCCACTACGAGACCGAGACGTTTTGGTACTCGTTCGTGGTGCCGGAGCGAACAATTGGTGGATGGATGTACGCCTCGGTGCGCCAGAACGCAGGCGTCACGGCCGGCGGCATGTGGATGTGGGATGCCGCTACGGCCCACCCGATCGATTCACCGTTCTACGAGTACTTCGCGCATTTGAAGCTGCCGGCCGACCCCGGACCGGAGCTGATCACGTTCCCCACGGGGATGCGCGTCGAGGTCCGCGAACCGCTGATGGTCTACGACATTGCCTACGACGACCGGGCGCGGATGGACGCGCGATTGCGATTTGAGGCCGCCGAACCGCCCGTGCCGTTGCGAACCGGTGAACCGCCCTATCCCAAGGCGCACCATTTCGACCAGACCGGCCGGGTTAGCGGGACGGTGACACTCGACGGCGACGCCATTGCCGTCGATTGCTTCGCGATGCGCGACCGATCCTGGGGCCCACGGCCCGAGCGGGGATACCGCCGCGTCGGCTATACGTGGGCCGCCGGATCGGCGTTGAGCCTGCTCACCTATACCGCGCCGGTCGGCGAAGGTGCCGAGCACGTGTATTCCGGTTACCTACGCCGAGGAAACCGGATCTCACGAATTGTCAACGGTGTCAGGCACGTCGAGCGACATCCCGTGGAACGCTGGGTCAGCGTGGTCAGCCTGGACGCCGAGACCGAGAACGGCAACCGGATCCGGGGCCGCGCCACGGCGGTGAGTCGGTTGCTGCTCTCGATCGGCAACCACGTCTGCGTGTGCACGCTGTTGGATTGGGACCTGGACGGCGAGCGGCTGGCGGGCGAAGACCAAGACGTGTGGCCTATCCCGGAATGGCGCCTTCTCCGCGCCGCGGGCAGGCGCGCAGGGCAGTCATAGCGCCGGTGCGCGCGCCCGCCCGGATCAGTCGAGATTCGCGGCGAATTCGATCGCCGAGGCGTCGTAGACCGCCTTGCGGCGGCGCCCGACCAGGAAGCTGGGCGGGGAGATGAAGACCGTCTCGGGTAACCGGTTGCGCGCCTTGATCATCTCGGCGGCCTGACCGCGGTCTCCGCAGACCGCGATTGCCCACACCATCTCCTCGGTCACATGATCGGCGATGCTCTCGGGCGGGCCCGACCGAAATGCTTTGCGGATGGCCTCAACTCGGTCCTGCCAGCCGTGCAGCGCAACCAGGGAGTCGTAAGTCCGCACCGTCAGGTAGAACGCGATCTGAAGTTTGGCCTCGCGGATCGCCCGGTCGGGGTACTCGTCGTCGATGGCGGTGATCAGCCAGCCCCAGCGATGTAACGCGGAGGTATCACGCCCGGCCGACGCGGCGCCCCGCGCCAGTTCCGGATCGATCACCTCTTCCCACCAGCGGTCGGTGAACAGGCCGTGCCCCAGCACGCCGTCCGCCGACCTGCCCGCCACCCGAACCATGATCTTGTTGAAGGCCCCGATCAGGATGGGGACGTCAAGGCGGCCGAACACCGGTGCGCGGATATCGGCGTCGACGCGGTAGAACTCACCGCTGTAACGGATCTTCTCGTCGTTCTCCGCGTGCAGATAACCCTTGATGACGTCGATGAGTTCAGCCATCCGCGGCGCCGGCCGATCCGAATCCACGGCGAACCAGTCGCGATTCATTCGGCCGGTGCCGGCGCCGAGCCCGAGGAAGACGCGGCCGGGCGCCAGCCGATGCAGCTGACGCACCGCCGAGGCATGCACGAACGGTGAGCGCGCGAAGGCATACGCGATGCCGGGTCCAACCATGGCCGTTGACGTGCTGAGCGCCATCTCTGTCGTGGTCACATAGGCGTCGCGGTCACTGAACTCCCCCGAGCAGAATGCGGCGGCCCCGGCCGCTTCTGCGCGCTCGGCCATCTCCCGGCCCGGCCACGGGAGCCCCCATCTGACCGGTCGCCGCTTTCCCGACTCAGGCATCGACGAGCACCGCCCGATGCTCGGCGACCGTACCGTCCAGCGCCTCATCGACTTTGACCCGACGGAGGAGTAGGTGCAGATCGTGTTCCCAGGTAAACCCGATGCCGCCGTGCACCTGCAGCGCGGTTCCGGCGACATCGGCGGCTGCCGCCTTCGTGTAGGCTGCGCCCGCCGCGGCCGAATGCCGGCGGGCGGGTGGCTCGGCGTTGTCCAGCGCGAGGGCGGCGGCCCACAGCGCTGCCCGGCCTGCTTCGACCCCCACCGCCATATTTGCGCAGTGGTGCTTGACGGCCTGGAATGAACCAATCGCCACGCCGAACTGCTGGCGCTGGCTGGCGTAGGAAACGGTCATGTTCAACAGTCTGGCGGCTGCTCCCAATGCGTCGAGTGCCCGGTGGACAGCCAGGGCATCCCTGATCAATGCGACGGTGCCACGGGGCAGCCCGATACCGCCTCGGATTTGTTGCCCGACCCTGGTTCTGGACCAGGTGCGGGAGAGGTCCAAAGTCGCCATCGGTATCCATTCCGGTTGGTCGATGATCGTGCAGATATCCGCATCCGCGGACTCCGCGACCACCACCACGCCCGTCAGGTCGGGGGCCATCGGCACCGCGGTCGTGATCCCCCCGCTCTCGCCGGGCAGGCGCGCCAGTCCGTAGAGGGCTTGGCCTGCGACGGCCGGTTCGGCCTGGGGTGCATCGACGAGATCGAGCAACCAGGCCGCAGTCGCAAGGTCGGCGACGGGCAGTGAACTCGCGGCCCAACCATGGGCTTCAGCCAGCACCGCCAAGTCAGCGTGCTCACCCCCGACGTCGGGGGTGAGCAAGGCCAACAAGCCCGACTCCGCCAGGTGGCTGATACCCGCCGGATCGATCGTGATCGGCTCGGAGTCAAGGGAATTACGCAGACGCGCGATGGGGTCATGTTGGGTCAACCACGCGCGTTCGGCGTCGTCGAGTTGCTGTTGTTCGTCGCTGAGCCCGAAGTTCATGGCAACCCCAACACCACGCGGTGGTCGCGGTTGAAACCGAACTTCGCGATGCTGTACGTCATAGGCAGGACACTATCATGTGCGTTCTAACCTAGTTAGCTATCTATTCGAGGCCCACGCGGATCGAGGGCGCCTCTCGGCCTGCTCGGTTGGATGCTTGACGAGGCCGTCTTGGTTGCGGGAAGCTGCAAGACGTACCCCACCAAGTTAACTATGTTTGGGTGAAGGTGCGCAGACGGAAAGCAGGCGATGAACAAAGCCGATGATGAGCGCGACTCGAGCCCGCAACTGCGCGCCTTCAGGGCGGAAGTGCGGAATTTCATCCTCGAGTACGGGCCTTCAATCCCGTACCGGGCGGGGGTGCGGAGCGCCGAAAACGAGGACGAGCACCGACTCCTCATCGATTGGGCCACCCGTCTGTTCGAAGCAGGCTACGCGGGCGCCGATTGGCCGAAGGAATACGGCGGACGCGACGGCTGGACGGCCGAGCACGCCGTCGTGGTGAGCGAGGAACTCGCCAGGGCCCGGCTGCCCGGCGTCCCAAGCGGCAACAACCTGGCGTCGCGGGCTCTCATCGACTATGGAACCGGCGAGCAGCGCCACGCTCATTTGCCGAAAATCCGGGCGGGACAAGAATCGTGGTGCCAACTGTTCTCCGAGCCTGGCGCGGGTAGCGATTTGGCGTCGCTGCGGACGAAGGCAACCTTGGACGGCGACCGCTACAAGGTGACCGGCCAGAAGGTGTGGACCACCGATGGGCACTGGGCGCGGTTCGGTTACCTGCTGGCTCGCACCGACCCTGCGGCCGCTAAACACAAAGGCATCAGCGCATTTATCCTCGATATGTCCGCGCCCGGTGTCGCCGTGCGACCGCTGCGGGAACTCACCGGGACTTCAGACTTCAACGAGGTGTTCCTCGACGACGTCGAGGTTCCTGCCAAGGACATGATCGGTGCGCCGGGGCAGGGCTGGGCGATCGCCAACGCCACACTGGCCCATGAGCGGACCGGCGTCGCCGCGATGGTCGTCAAACTGCGGCTCGCCCTTGAGGCGCTCAGGGACCTTGCGGGACGGGCGGTCACCCCCACCGGCCAAGCCTCGCTGAGCAGCGATTTGGTGCGGGATCGAATCGGCGACTTCACCGCACAGGCCGAGGCGCTGTCCGCGCTGACGATGGCCAACGTCACCCGGTGGTCTCGTGGCGCTCAGCGGATGCACGACGCGGCGATGGCCAAACTGATGTTTTCTGAGCTGAATCTCGCGATCGCTACCTTCGCGGTCGAATTAGCCGGAGAGAGTGGAATTCTCGTCGCAGGGGATGTCAATGCCGTCGACGGCGGTCGTTGGCAGGACGAGTTTCTGTACGCCCGTGCCTTCACCATCGCCGGGGGCAGCTCGGAGATCATGCGCAACCTGATCGCTGAACGTGGTCTGGGTCTTCCTCGCTGACAATCCTGGACACGAGTTGCGTGTTGCATTAATATAGCGATCGCTACATTAACGAGAGGAACATTTGCCAATGTCAATCCCGGCCTACGGTGACTTCGATTTCCAGACGGTCGTCGACACATACGACCCCAAGCTGTCCGATCTGCAGCCGCACCACCATCGGCACGGGCTGACGCTGCAGGTGCAGTACTTCTACGGCGGCCTGCGCGACGCCGACGGCGTGATGTGGGCGCTGGAGCGGAAGTTCATCGGCCCGATGACCGGCGGCCTGTGGTTTATGAACGATTCGACCGGCGACTTGAACCTGCACCCGGGTACCTTCACGTCGTCGCGCGGCGAGTCGATCCGCACCATCGAACCGTCCCGACGCGTCTGGCGAAACCACCTCATGCACACCATGTCCGAGAAATTCGGCGTGGCCACCGAGCCGCTCGAGCTGACCATCGACGATAGCGGCATTCATTGGTCGGAAGGGCAGCTGCTCGATGTGTCCGGGCCGCTGCAAGGTCCGGGGTTCCAGTTTTACGCCCCCGCGCGCGACGAACCGCTGTTCTACACGACCCAGGTCTACTGGGTCACCGGGACGATCGCCGGTAAGCCCGTCGAAGGATTCATCGGTCTCGATCACGGGTACTGGACGCACGGCCTGGAGTGGAAGGAGTACCGCTACTTCAGCGACCTCGAGATCTCCTGGGAGGTCTTCGGTAACAAGTTCACCGACGGCAGTGTGGAGTACGGCGTGATCGTCAAGGGGCGACGCGGGTGGTCCGGTGCGGCGACGTTCGACTCGGGCAGCCTGGTAGCCAAGACGGACCGGGTCAAGGCGAGCTACGATCTGGACGACGAGGGCTTCATCAACGCCGCGAAATTCGACATCGACGGGCAGGGCTACACGTTCACCGGCAGCGAGACGGGGAAGATGCGTCATTTCGGTGAGGCGCGGTGGGCCAATTACACTTCGCAAGGCGGGGTCACGCGACGGGATGGCGATGACCGCGAACTGGCCGTCGGGTACTCCTGGATCGAGTTCTTCCCAGGGCGCATCGTTGAGGAGAAACTCACCGCCCGGTGACTGGGAAATCGGAAGGTCGACGGCGCGGTTCTGGTAGGCCCCCTGCCGGGGCCGCGTCGGTTCGGGATGCATTGCTCCGTTCCGCGGCCACGCATTTCAGCAAGCACGGCTACGCCGGCGCGAGCACCCGTGCCATATTGTCCGAGGCCGGCGCGACGGCACCGGCGCTGTACCACCACTTCGGCAACAAGACTGGGCTGTATATCGCGGCGGCCGCCGCGGCTCAAGAACACGTGCTGAGCGCATTCACCGCAGCAATCGCCGATCACGCCACGTTGGCCGACCGGATGTCGGCGCTGCTGGCGGAAGCGGTCGCGCTGCGCCAGGAGCATCCGAACGTCGCCAAGTACCTCAGCGTGATCCAGCAGGATACCGCACGGCATGCGGAGCTCAGCGAATTAGATTCGTATGAAGCGCAATTCAATGTTCTGTGGCAGTCGGTGGCGCCCGGCCCGCAGCCGGAAACCGCTACGGCCGTCGCCCTCCGAGCGGTTGTCGAAGGGCTTCTTGCGGTCGGCGGCGCGCACATCGAAATGAGGGACATTGCCGCCGCGGCCGAAGTTCTGCGAAGGATTACGCGGACCGGGCTCGCCGGGGACTACCGCCGCCCACCGGTATAGCGTCGATCCAGCCCGTTGAGTGGGAACGTTTCGATCCATGCGACCGACGTGTCGGGCACCCGGTCGTCCCCGACCCGGCGCACCGAACCGGCCTGGCCGTGATACGCGTCGCCGCGCGCGGCGGCCAGTGAGCGCATCTGGCCTCGTTTGGCCGCGGTGAACCGCCATTCGGTGCCGCTGACCGCGTAAAGCGCGGTGTCAACGTACTTGTCGTTGTCCAACCGCACGTCTGCGGTGAGTTCGGTGGTCTCGACGATCGGGCCGGTTTCGTTCGCCACTACGGCAAAGCCCCAGTGTTCCTTACCCAGGCACAGGGCGCCGAACTCGTGAGTGCCGTCCCCGTAGAAGTTGGCGAACGTTACCCATGCCAGCTCGACCACGTTGAAGATCGGGCCGTTGTTGTAAATCTGCCCCGTCGGGCCGTAGAAGTTGTCCATCGACACCAGGCCGTGGACCGGGCGGCCGCGCACGTGGCCAGTGACGCGGAATGGTGTTGAAACGTAAAGGTTTCCACCGCACTCGTCGATGTTGGGGGTGTACCACTGGTAGCCGAGACCCAGTTGGGGGCCCTGCAGGTCGAGAAGATCGCCTTCCGCCCACTGAATTTCGTCGTCGGAGACGGTGATTGCGAACGGTTGGGTGGACGGGGTCGGCTGCGCGGCCACCTGAAACGACGTCTCGTCCTCGCTCAATGTCCAGCGGGCTCCCGCTCCGCGCTGGGATACCTCGAAGGCTTGGGGCGCGATCTCGAGGTTGTCCTCGCCGACGTTCGACGATAATTGCAGGCCGCCGGAGAGTTCGGTGTTCACCTTGCGCATCGGCGCCAAGAAGTTGCCGTCGTCGTCGTTCAGACAGCTCCACCAGTAGGTGGCCATCGGCCGTAAACCGAAGAACTCGCGCTCGCACCAGGCGTCACGAGCGACGAATTCGCAAGTGCTGACCAGGCTTCGGAAATCGAAGTTGCCACGTCGCCGCGACGGCCACCGCCACGAACTCAGCGGGGGACCCGCATTCATGACGCGACCGTCTGCCGCAGTGCGCCCGTGTCGATCAGCCGGCTGTTGTAGGTTTCCATCAGCGCCTCGGTGGTCCTGGGCCGCCGCTTCTCGTCTACGTGATGCGCCCAGCCCTGGCGCCAGCGGTGCCCGGCAGGAAGGTCGTGACGCACGGGGCAACGCCCGCCCTCATTCGCCTCCCACACCCAGGTCTCGCCGCCGCCGGTATAGGCGAGCTTGGCTGGGTAGGCGGATTCCGAAGCCGGCTCCCCGTCGAGCTCGGCTTCGACGACAATGTCGTGCGCTATCAGGGACGGCCCGTCGGTGCGGTGAATGATCATCAGGTTGAAGTTCTCGGTGCCGTGCACCAGGTGGCCGGCGTGTATTTCACCGTCTTCGAATTCCGTGGCGAACGCCACCCATCCGGTCTCCAGCTTCGTGATGACCGGACCCTTCATGAATGGGCGGTCGGCTTTGGTATGCATGCTGTCGTGAAAGATGAGGCCCGTCACGGGAATGCCTTTGATCGTCCCTGACGCCTTGAACAGGCGTGAGGTGTACACAAGCGGGTCGTCTTCGTCGGCGCAGTAGAACTGCAGACCCGGGCCGACCCGCTCACCGATGATCTTCAACTCGGCGCCGTCGTTCCACGCCATCTGATCGGTGGTGACGCCCATCAGCACGTGCCCCTCCGGATTGACGACCTCCCAGCGGTCACCGGAGTTGTGATGCTCGACCGGACCGCCGTAGGAATTGGTTTCGTCCATGGCGTAGGTGAAGTCGCCGCCGATCTTCGATTCCGGCAAGTGCAGAAAACGTGCGCGGTCGGCGTAGAAGCCTCGGATCGGCCACCAGTAATCTCCCGCCGCGGAACGAACCGATCCGTAGAAGTATTGCATGTTCATCGGGATGCCGAAGACATCGTTCCAATGCGCATCAGGGGTCGGTTCGATGAAGTTGCCGACCAAGGGGAATCCGTAGCGGCCGCTGGTACCAAGGTTTTCCGTCACAACAATCCTCGTTTCTCTTCGGGCCCGACAACCTCGGCCGGGATCTGATCGTTTGCGGTCTCGAGAAGTTTGATTTCGCCCGTCGAACCGTCTACTTCCACCAGGGCGCCGTGCGGGAGCCGCCGGGTTGCGTTGCGGGCGTCGACGACACAGGTGACGCCGAACTCGCGGGCCACGATCGCCGCATGCGACATCGGACCGCCGAGGTTGGTGACCACCGCGCCGGCGTAGGCGAAAGCCGGCGTGTAACCGACATCGGTGACCTCGGCGACCAGCACCTCATCCGGTTCCAGGTCGTTGACGGTGTGCTGATCGACGACGCGTACCCGCCCTTTGACGCGTCCACCGCTCACGCCCAGGCCATGAAGCACCTGCCCCGGCTGCAGTTGGGAGACGTCAGATGCCGGGGTCCACGATCCGCTGAATGCCTGCGGGGGTTGGCCTTCAGCCAACCGGTACATCTCGGCGCGCCGGCGGGCGACTACCTTTCGGGGGTCCGCGGGCAGTGCTTCCAGC
Source organism: Mycobacterium sp. (assembly GCF_004298145.1). Taxonomy (GTDB): domain Bacteria; phylum Actinomycetota; class Actinomycetes; order Mycobacteriales; family Mycobacteriaceae; genus Mycobacterium. Next base: position 133,903 of record NZ_SCRH01000054.1, on the reverse strand, counting down.
TCGTCGATTTGGAAGAAGAAGATGTCGTCGATCCGATCGAGTGTGCCGCCCTCGACGAGCCGCCGCGCATAGTCGCGCAGCAAGCGACGCAGAATCCAGGTCGCGCGAACGACTCTGTCCCGGCGGACTTCGCGGTCGCGCAGTTGCCGTCCGGCTAGGCGTGTCACAAGCTTGCCGAGTGATGTGGCCGCCGGCCTGGCCAGTTGCGCAGAGTAGTTGTCCTGTTGCCGCTTAAGCGTCTTCGCGATCATCCGGGTGAACTGTTCGGGATCGTCGGCGTAGGTAGGTGAGCGCAACTCGCACTCGGCGGGCCCGCGATGGCCGACCTTGGCCAACTCCGCGAGGATCTCCCGGTGCAGCTCCGGCGCCCGCTGCCCAATGGTGGCGAGCACGTCGCTCTCGGCGGAAAGAGCCTCCACAGCTTGAGGATTGGAGCGTGCCAGGTCGGTCAGCCGCCGCAGGCTGGCGAGCGCCCGGCCACTGGCTACGCCCTGGCCCGCGGTGGGCGCTTCGCCGCCACCCAGGCGCGCGCCCGCGGTCGCGGTCGCCGTGCAGAGCAGCGCGCCCCAGGATGACAGCATCCAGCCGTGCACAACGAAATCGCGGGCCAGCAGAATGAGGCTTTCCAGGCGATTGTCCTCGAGTGCGGTCAGGTCCTCGGGCACCAGACTTTCGAGGCGATCGACGTCGCGCACGTACACGTCCGATTCGGATGTCGATCCGACGAGCAACCCGATGCCTGTCAGGCCGACCCCAAGCAGATCCCACAAGCGCCGGCCGATGCGGGGCGTCTCTTGCGGGGGACGCTCGGCGCCGAATACCGGCATGTCACTGAGTTCACGACCGAAGAAATGGTCGGTCAAACTGTCGGGGTTGGTACCCGGCATCGAGGTGGCCATGTAAAACACCGACGTCACGCCACCATAGACCCGGTGCGCGAAGGTGCCGATCGACCTGGTGGCGAACTCGCGTCCGATCACTCCGGGCAGCCGAAGCCGTTCGGCCATCGACACGCCGCCCGCGCGTAGCCCACGTACGGTGGTCGACGCGGAGGCCGGAGAGAACGGACCCGGCAGCGCCTCCGACAGGTTGGTGGCAACGAATGTCGGGAATCGGGGATCGATTGGACTGTCGAACTCTCCGTTGAGACCTTCCGGCCCAGCGGGCTGCAGCAATACGCCGTCCGCCGGTGCCTCATCGACGGCGGGAATGTCTTTCACCAGAGGCATCCGCCAGGGAATCGTGAAGACCTTCTTGCCGACCACGATTCGGCCGCGCACAGCGAGTTCGAAGTCGTCCAGGCACTCGTCGGCGTTCCAGGCAGGCGTGTAACCCCATTCGTCCACCAGTCTGCTGGTGTCCATGATCGGAAAGTTCAGCAGCAGCTCGAACTCCGCGGGGGACGCCTCGACGAGTTCGCGACGATAGAGCGCACCCATGCCGGTATCGATCAGCCGTTTTTTGGCCGGAAACAGTCGGCGCCCGAGTTTCGTGGTGATGTCCCGTACGGTGGGCTCGCCCGGGGCGGCCAGATTGACCGCCCCAGTTTCGTCTCCGAGCACCGCACGAACGAAAAGCCGGTGCACGTCGTCGGTGTGCACGATTTGCATCGGCCGGTCCGCGGAACCCTCGACGTTGGGAAACGCCGGCGAACCGAGCAGCCTCATGATGATGTTGTCGACGTCGCGCCCCACCACAATGCCGGGGCGGATCGCGACCCATTCCTTGCCGCATTGCGCGAGCATGGCTTCGACATGGGCCTTGTGGAAGGCATAGAAGTGATCCGGTGAGGGGGTCAGGGGGTCCTCTTCGGTGAGGTGCCCGTTGCCACCTGGCTGGGCCCCGTACGCCAGGACGGAGGACGCGAAAACGATTCGGCGGGAACCCGATTGATCCATCGCGTCGAGGACGTTCTGCGTGCCGCCGATGTTGATCTCGCGGGTGAGTTTTTCATCGGGGTTGGAATTGACCACCCAGGCGCAGTGTGCGACGACATCCACGCCGTTGACCGCGCACCGGACGCGATCGGCGTCGCGGATGTCGCCCTCGATGAAATCGCTGTCCGAGAACCAGTTTCGGGGACGGTGCCGGGCCAGCCCGAGGACTGTGTGTCCTTCGGAACGCAACCGGGCGGCGATGCCGCGCCCGAAGACGCCGCTGGCGCCGGTGACGGCGATCCTCATGACGGTTGCTGCCACGGTACGACCGGGGCCACACCTTCGAACGTGGTGGAGCCCCCCTGGGCGCGGCGCAAGATCAGGAAGTCGGCGCCCTTGTAGGCGCGGTGGTCGGATGGACCGAGCGTGATGATTGTTCCGGGTCCGCCGGTACACGCCGGGACGCGGCGCAGCGTGTCCATCGCGTCGCGCAGCGCGGTGGGCGTGGCGTAACGCATCCTGCCCAGGGCGAGCGCGAAGGCATGGCCGATGTCGTATCCCGTTGACAATCCCGAGGTTGCGTAGTCGTAGCCGAAGCGCTTGAGGAACCTCTCACGCACCGCGGCGAAGACCTCGTTGCGTTCGTCGTACTGGTCCACACCGACCCAGCCCTCCAGCCGCTGAGCGCGCTCTTCGCTGTACGTCGCGCTGACGAACGCCGTCGTCTGGATGCGCGGTGGATCCCACCCCATCTGTTCGAGAGCGGGCCGCACCCATTGGTTGACCCCGCCAAGGCCGAGGTACACCAGGGCGTCGGGCTTGGAGTCGCGGCAAATGGTGAGGGCCTCGACCAACTCCTCGACGCTGGTCGCCGGGTATACCGGGGGCTCGGCCGTGACGACCAAGTTGTGCGTCTGCAGGTCGTAGCGGAAGAACTCCGCGTACTCCTCACCGATCTGGGTGCGCTCGCGCAGCACGGCGATCCTGCGGTACTCGTTCGCCTCGAGCCACGCAGCCATCACGCCAGGCTCGTCCGCCAACCCTCCGTTGGCGAATGCGTAGGCGTAGTCACCGGCGAAGCGGGTGGACCCACAGATCGTGGCGGTGGGCACCTTCAGGCGCTCGATCTCGGGCAGCAGGGCGAGGCAGTTGTCGGAGGTGAACGGGCCGACGACGCCAAGCACCTCGGTCTCCTCGACGAGCTCGCGATAAGCCCTGATCAGTCCCTGGGCGGAAGCCCACGGCTGCGCGTAAACCTCGCGCACCACCACCTCGACATCGCGTTCGAGCAGTCCGCGAGCCTTGGCCTCCTCACACGCCAGCCGCACCGCATCGGGCCAGCAGTCACTGAGGCCGGGGTGCTCGGGAAGATCGATCAGCACACCGAGCCGATAGGGCTCGATGGGGCGCCCATGGTAGACGGTTGCCATATTTACTCCTTGCGCCGCTCGCCGGTGCGAGTCTGCGAGTGCGGTTCCACTCGTAGAGCTGCCACGATCATGACAAGAGTGTGGTATGTCGACGAGTTGCACTAGCCTGCAAGGCATTCGACACATCCGGTGGCGTTACTACGGTCCGGAGGCTGCCGTGCGGCATCGCGCAGGTCGAGAGTCTCACAAGTCGGAGCATAACCTGTTAAGCTAGCGGATGCTAGCTAGTGATTTCTTGGTTTACTTTGACTATGCCCACGAAGCGCCGTTCCAGCGCCGACGTTCGAGCCGAACTGCTCATGTCGGCCAGCTACCTGTTTGCGACGCGGGGGTGGGCCGGGACGTCGACCAAAGAAATCGCGGTGCGGGCGGGCACCTATGAGACTTCGCTGTACACCCATTTCGGCTCCAAGGCGGGCATTTTTTCCGCGGCGGTCGTCGAACCATTCAAGCAGTCCATCGACTCGTTTCGAAGCACATTGGCCAAGCAACCCGATGCCCCGGAGGACGTGCTGGCCCACGCGTTCGTGCACAACCTGTACGGGACCCTCGAGCAGCACCGCGAGGCGGCCACCGCCTTCGTCCTGGCTATGCAGGAGCCCGAGGCCAACGAGGCGCTGGCCCAAGCCAGAGCGGCGTTGGAATCGGTGTTCGACGACCTGTACGCCAGCGGCCGGGCCCGGGCCGCGCTCGTAGGCGAGTCCGCGCCGGGGCGGCCGCTGACCCAGCGGCTCATGGTCGGGTTGGTCGTCGCGTCGTCGGTGTTCGCTCCCTGGCTTTTCGCGGGCAACGGCCTGGCCGCGTCGGCGGACGAGATCCAAGAAGCGATCGTCAGCATGTTCCTGAACGGAATCACCACGGCAGGTAACCCCGAACGTTGAGTGCTCCCGCTCGGCTCGGCTATTCGGCCAAACCGATTGTCCGAGGCATTGGACCCAAATCAAGGGTGTCGTTGGTAGATCAGAAAACGACGTCGACTTCGCCGGGACCTACTGTGCCACTGGCTGAGTCGGAGGTGCTGATCGTGAACGTGACGACACCGCGATCAGCATCGATGGCTGTGACCGTCCCGGAGACGACCGCGGTGGTTCCGACGGTGTTGAACCGCGACATCCGAAATCCACGGATAGCGACGATCCGCCCCGTCGAGTCGGTCCAGTCGTAGATGGCCCGCTCCCACATTCCCATCAGAAACAAGGTGTTGGCGTAGGCGTCGGGCGCTCCTGTCGCCCGAGCATAGCCGCGGTTGTGGTGGATTGAGTTGAAGTCGCGGTTGGCCCCGGCTTCCATCACCAGTCGGTACGAGGTGATGGGGAAGGTGATGTTCGGCAGCTCGGAGCCAACCGTCGCCCCGGACGCCGCGGTGATCGGGGGTGCGGTCACGTCGCGTTCCTTTCCTCGCCGGGACCGAAGGGGTTGTAGGCGTAGGTGCCGGTGCGCATGACGGCCACGACGTCGCCACGGTCGCTGACGATTTCGCTTTCGGTTGTGCTGAACGCCCCGCGACCCACAACGGTCTCCTTTGGTGCGCAAGACAATAGGCGCTTTCCCCGGATGCCGAGTCGCTCGCCGACCACCACCGGGCGCAGGAAGTCCACGCTGATGTCGGTCGCGAAGAATCCCGAGGTGGGCGGCGCGGGGCCGGTGTCGACATTGTTGATCGGGGTGCGCAGCGGTTGAGCATCCGGGTCGTCGTCGCCGAACAGTGGCGCATCGCCGGGGGACCACATGGCCGGCAGGTGAAACGACAGGACGCTCGTGACCGGTGCCACGATGTCGTCGTAACCGGCGGCTCGTGCGGCGCCGGTGTCGTAATGGATGGCGGCGCCGATTTCGAGCGGTTCGAGGTACCTGCGGATGGTGCCGGCCTCCACCCGGTCCGCGCCCCAGATTGTGGTCCCGTCCGACAGATCCTGACCGACCAGGGCCACCATGTCGGCCCAGGACACCTTCCAATCATCTTGCGCGGCAGGGTCACTCATCGCAGAACGCCTTCATCCGCGAGTCGCTGTATTTCCTCCGTGTCGAGGCCGAGCAGCGTTGTCAGGATGTGCTCGTTGTCCTGACCGAATGTTGGCGCAGCGCGTCGTGGCATGCCCGGTGTGTCCGACAGCAGGCAGCGCGGGCCTTCCACCACGGTCTGTCCCAGCGTGGGATGCGCGAGCCGCACGAAGTGGCCGCGATGCGCAATCTGTGGATCCTCGAGCAGATCGCGACTGTTCGCCGAGCGATGGGCGGGCACCCCGGCCCGTTGGAGAATGGCCTCCGCCGACAAGGCCACGTGGTTGGCTGTCCACTTACTGATGGCTGTTTCGATCACGGCCGCATGCGCTATTCGGCCCTCGGCGCTGCCGAATCGCGCGTCAGCGCGGAGGTCGGGCCTGCCGATCGCCTCGGTCAGTGCCGTCCATTCGGCCTCGTCGGTCACGACCACGGCCACATACCGGTCCTCGTCCGGCGTGTTATCGGGCCGGCACTTGAAGACGCCGTGCGGCGCGAATTCGCGGTCCGCGTCGCCGAGTCGGGTCACGATCGTACCGTTGGCGGCACAGTCGGCGACCTCGGGCGCCTGCAGCCACACGCCGGCTTCGACCTGGGCGACGTCGAGGTAGCAGCCTTCGCCGGTACGGTCGCGGTATTGCAGGGCGGCGAGCAGCGCCACCACGGAGAAACGCGGGCCGACATAGTCGGTGTAGGGGCCGAACGGACCGATCGGGGCCCGGTTGGGCCAGCCGGTGATGAATTGGAATCCCGATAGCGCCGCCCCTACGTTGCCGTATCCGGCCAGTTGAGCGTGCGGGCCGTACTGGCCGTTGATGGAGGTGCTGAGCATGACAAGGCCGGGGTTGTCGCGCCGCAGTGTCTCGTAATCGAGTCCCCACTTCGCCATGCGTCCCGGCGAGAACGACTCGATGACCACATCGGCCCAGCCGGCCAACTTTCGGGCGAGGGCGCGGCCTTGCTCACTGTTGAGATCGAGCGTCATCCCCAGCTTGCCGGCGTTGCACGTGCCGTAGAGCGCCGAGCTTTCCGCACTGGGTTCGCCGTTGACGTAAGGCTGCATGAACCGGGCTGTTTCGATGCGGCCGGACGATTCGACTCGAATCACCGTGGCGCCGAAATCCGCGAGTGCACGGCCGATCAGGGGCCCGGCCACCACCCAGCTGAAGTCGACCACCTTCAACCCGTCCAGGGGAGCACCCGCTTCCGACGCGGCCGGGGCGGTCTCATTTCGTGCCGCAAGCCACTCGTCGACCACCTCCTGCTGGTGCTCGCCAAGTCGTGGTGCGCGGCGGCGAATTGCCATGGCGTTCGGCACTGAAGCGTGTGCGAACGGGCCGGGCAGCAGGACGGCATCGTCGCCGTCGCCGACGGTGACGAAGAAGTTACGCGCGGCCAGTTGGGGACTGTTGACGATGTCGCCGATGTCGCAAATCGGCACGCTGAGCAACTTGCGTTTGACCGCGGCTTCCATCACATCGGCCTTGGTGTGGGCGGCGAAGAATTCCGAGATCACCGCCCTCAGGCGCAGGCTGTCTGCGTCGGAGAACTCGCCCGACGCGATTTTGCTTGGGACGGTGCGAAAGTCGAGGTCCGTGAAGTCGCCGACCGGTGCGCCCTCCTCGGCCAGCCACGCGATGAAGTCGTTGGTGAAGGAACCCGACGCGGGCCCGATACCGATATGAAATTCGATCAGGCCATCGCTACAGGCCCACTTCTTGAGCGCCGGATCGGTGTTCGAGCCGCTACCGGATTGGTCGACGACGCGCGGGGCCTCGAGCACGTGGCCCTTGGTCATGTCACCTCGCGGCACGTCGCCGACCGCACAGGTCAGCGCGCGCCCCAACGTGGCGGTGGTCAGGCTGGCCTGCACGGCGACATCGACGAGCTGGCCGCGGCCGGTGTGGCGACGTGCCGCCAGCGCGAGCTGGGCACCCGCGACCGCATCGAGGGATGCGTGTAAGTAGGCCTGCGGCAACGATATTCGCAGGGGTGGGCGATCGCCGTCGCGGTGCTCGTCGAGTGGACCACCCGCGGCCCATACCACCAGGTCGGGTGCCTTGAGATGAGCCTTCGGGCCGGTCCGCCCGAACGCGGTGATGGACACGTATACCAACGCCGGGTTGACCGCATGCAAGTCGTCGACGTCCAGTCCGCGTGCGGCGAGCGTTCCCGGGCGGGCCGACTCGACGAGCACGTCAGCGGCGGAGGCGAGGCGACGGATGAGGTCTACTCCGTCGTAGGTGTCGACGTCGGCGACGATGCCGCGCTTGTTGGCGGCATATGCCTGCCACACATAGGAATCCGCCCCTGGACTCGGCGGCAGCGGCGCTCTGCGGCGAGCGCTGCTGCCGCCGGCCGGCTCCACCTGCACCACGTCCGCACCGAGATCGGCGAGCACGCGGCCCGCCATCAGGCCGCGCTCGTCGGTCAGATCCAGTACTCGCACTCCATCAAGAAACACTTCATCTACCCATTGGTTCGCCGGAAACTGGATTACTGAACAACATCGTATAGTAATGAGGCTCGAGTTCGGAAGGGCGATAGTCCCGTGCGTTCCTTAGACGCCGGCGCCAATCCGACTGTCGCACCATTCGAGGATTTGATTGAAGGTCTGTCCGCTTGATGGCGACGTGTTGAGGCAGTGCCCGGCGCCGCGGACACTCAGGCAGGTTGCATCGGTGGACGGGTCGTAGAAGCGCCGTTCGACACGCATCCACGCCTGGGTCCCGCACACGATGGTGTCGCGTGAGCCGGTGATCACCAACACCGGCGTGCGCAGCGCACGGGTTCGTAACGCCTCGTTGCGCATGCGGCCCAACGCTTCTCGATAATGGGCGGTCGTAGATTTGAGTTGCTCGTCGACCACGATTACATCGCGTTCGACAGGACCGGGAGCGTAGAACAGAAGTCGCCTCGAGCCCGGAATCGTGGTGCGATACCCACGCGGAGGCCGGACTTCGGGACCGCGCTGACGGGGCCGCCACCAACCACCGGCGTAGAACAGTCCGGTTCCTGGCATCACGAGGTGGCTGAAGCCGGTGAGCACCACAGCGTCCGGGCGACTGTGACGACCCGTACGATCAGCTGACACTGCATGCCCCGCGACAACGGCTGATCCCAGCGAGTGTCCGACACTGATGATCCGGCTCTTCGCAGTATCGGCGAGGCGACCCGAACGCAGCGCGGCGATGACGGTGTTCAATGCCGCGACATGATTGTCCAACGTCAGCAGGTGCGCGGGTGGATGACTGCTCGCGCCGGTGCCGAGGCGGTCCAAAGCCAGGGTGGCGTAGCCTCTGTTGACCGCTGCGCTCACGTACGAGTAGGACTCGGGCCGATGCGGAAAGTCCCAATAATTGTGGTCATACGTATAGCCCGGCACCAGCACCTGAACCGTTCGTCTGGCGAAATCACCGCTCCACGTCAGTTGCCCGGCGATTCGCATTTCACGTCCTGCAACCACCAAGCCACAGCTGACGTCTTGTCGATCAGTCTTCACGGCGCGCCCTGAATTCGGTGACTTCAACCCCGGCTCTCCGCTTCGGCCGTGGTCCGGACATGCCGAGATTAACGTACGGAACCGTATAGGAATATATTTCTGTCCATCTCCTTGGGAACGTAGCGACTACCATGGCGTGATGACGTCGGCGCAATCCACCAGCCGGGCAAGCGGCCGCCCCCGTAATCCCGATGTGGACCGCCGTATTCTCGAGGCCGCGGTACTGGAATTCGGCGACGTCGGCTACGACGGCCTGAGCATGGAGCGTGTCGCACTTCGCGCCCGCGTCAGCAAGGCCACGCTGTACCTACGGTGGGCCAAGCGCGACGATCTGCTACTCGACTGCTGGGCGGCGCTGGACCTGCACGTAGGTGAAATCGACACGGGCAACCTGCGTTCGGACTTGCGGGAACTTGCGACAAGCGTGGCGGAATTGTACTTCAGCGACTATGGTCGCTCCACGCTGCGACTGGTCGTGGAGTCCGAACGGCATCCCGTATTGGCGGTCCATTCCCAGAAGATCCGAGATGGTCAAGTGATGGCGGCGCGTTCGATCGTGCGACGAGCCATCGGACGCCGTGAAATTCCGGCCGACACCCCGGTGTCGATTCTGCTCGACGGACTGTGCGGAGCGCTGCTCAATCACGCCCTGAGCACACCGAGTCGGCTTCGAAGTCATGCGCGCTCCACACTTCCGGAGTACGTTGACCAGCTGGTGGAATTCGTGCTTGCCGGCAGCGATGCCGTGCGAAATTCGGGATTCGATTCTGGAGGCGATTAGGCGTTTGAGGCCATTGCCAGGCGCCGCGCATGTAAGTGATCGTTCACAAATTAGCTGTGACAAGCTAAAATACTGCTGATGTACGATGGACGACAGGTCCTGACCGCCATCGATAACCACCTAGTCTGGGTGTTGGTGCTATGCGCGCTGGCGATGGTCTTCAACTACACTTGGTTCTTTGCTGCCTACGTGATTGCCCGGCGCGAGAAGCGGTACTCGATCCCGATCTTCTGCACCCTATTCTGGTTTGCCGGCGATGGTTCTTTCGTAGCACGATACAACACCTGGTTCCACACTTACCACCACTGGTATGTCGAATTATTTTGGGGTGCGCTGCTTCTCACCGTTACGTTCGAAGTCGCCTACATTGTTCAGGCGATCCAGTACGGCAGGAAGGAGCTACTGCCGTCATCGACCCCGCGCCAGTTTGCGCTGCTGATCGTGTCTGGGGCGGCCGCGGCGGTCATCATCTGGAATTTCCTCAACTACTCGATGGATGACCCCATTGCGATCGCGTACTTCTCCGTCGCAAACACCGCGTTGCCGTTGATGTATATCGGCATCCTGATGCGGCGCCGGAGCCGGGCCGGAACCGCGCCAATCGTGTGGTGGGGTTATCTCGGCATGATCAACTGCTGGTTCCTCGCCATCACGCTCTTCTTCGGCCCGCAATTCCGCTCGCCGTGGTATCTCGGATTGTGGGCCGTCTGCGCCCTCGGAGGCATAGGCGTGCTGGTCACCGTGTCGCGGCTGCCCAAGACGCCCCCACAACCGGCGCCAGTACCGCCCATCCACGGTGCTTCGCTCCGGCGCTGAACATGATCGCCCACCGAAGTGCAAGGCGTTTCGCGGATTCAGCTCCAGGACGGGTGCTTTGCACCGGGCGCAGATCGGACGCGACATCGCGGTAACAAATGCTGAATTCGTGCTGTGTAACCGGCGATTTCCCTATCACGTATCCGCACCGAGCACTAGTCGAGCCTCGGCCAGCGCCTGCCCCCATACGTCCTTGATGCTGAGCCCGGTGGCTTGGGCGACTCGCGCACAGTCCCGATGCTCCGGCTTCGCATTGACGACTTCACCATCGAGAAGCCCGAACTTGACACTGATTTCATGGCCGTCGACGGTCACCGTTGCGAATCGGCGCTCCAGCGCCCACCGATGCTCGACTCGTCGCACCCGAACTCCGAGCGTGGTGGTGTGGCGCAGCATCGCGTGGGCGACCGGTCGTTCGCTCGACGTAGACACCAAGGCGGACAACGTGATTCCCGGCCGACCGTTCTTCATGCCTGCGGGCGTGGTCCACGCGTCGTGGGCCCCCGCATCCAAGCACGCCTGCACGACGTCGGGCACCCATTCGGGGACCATGTCGTCGAGGTTGGTCTCCAGGACCAAGGCCGCCCGTCCAGACTCGCGCTGCTCCTCGTCGGCTTTCCCTATCAACGCGCGTACGACGTTGGGCAGGGCGCGCCAATCCGCGTTGCCAGAACCGATTCCGATCGCGCTGAGCGACATCGCCGGCATGGCGCCGAACCGGCTGCTCTGCGACTTCACCAGTGCGGCACCCGTGGGCGTTACGGTTTCGCCCGTGACATCGATGCCGTAAACCGGGCTGTCGTGCAGGATCTCGAGGGTGGCCGGCGCGGGCAGCGGGATCACGCCGTGCGTGCTGCGGGTGGTGCCGTGGCCCATCGGTAGCGGCGAGCACACGACATCGTCGACACCGAGCTGCTCGAGCGCGATTGCGACACCGCAGATGTCGACGATGGCATCGAGCGCGCCCACTTCGTGGAACGTCACCTCGTGGGGTGAAATACGGTGCACACGTCCTTCGGCAACCGCGAGCACGTCGAAGGCACGATGGGCCCGCGACTTAGCAGCGTCCGGCATCGAACTCGCGTCGATGATGGCCTTGATGTCGTTCAGCCGGCGGTGCGCGTGCTCGTGCGGGGCCGTCACCGTCAGTGCGGTAGCGCCGATGCCGTGTCGCTCGACGGTGCGCGTCTCGAGTCTGACACCCGAAACCGGTAGCTGGGAACGGATCGCCTCCAGTGAGGCGCCGGCGTCGATCAACGCCGACAACAGCATATCTCCGGCGACCCCGCCCACACAGTCGATGTAGAGCGTGGATGTCATTTGGTGGCCAAGATTCGCGCGGCGCCGCATGCCGCCCCGAACCCATTGTCGATATTGGTGACCAGCACGCCCTGGGCACAACTCGCCAGCATGGCGTTGAGCGCCGTCTGGCCGCCGTGGGCGGCGCCGTATCCGGTTGACGTCGGCACCGCGATGATCGGGCAGCCCACCAAGCCGCCGACCACCGACGCCAGCGCGGCGTCCATTCCGGCGACCACGATCAGCACCTGTTCGTTGCGAAGGTCGTCGACGCGGTCCAGTAGCCGCCAGAGCCCGGCGACGCCGACATCGATATGTAACCGGGTGGTGATGCCCAAGAACTGCAACGTGCGCTGGGCCTCAAGCGCCACCGACCGATCGGATGTGCCCGCTGCCACGATGCCTACTCGGACGTCCCGCTCGGGCAGACAGCCGTTGAGGAACGCTGTCTGTGACAACAGGTCGTAGTCGAAGGTCGCATCCGTTCGCTCGATGGCCGCATCGTATTGCTGCTCGCACATCCGGGTGAACAGCACGGGCCCAACACCGGGCACGTCGAGGCGTTCGACGATCCGCACGACATCGTCGATAAGTTTGTCTAGGCAGAACACCGCCTCCGGCATCCCGATCCGAGCCGTCCGGCCGCAGTCGTAGACCAATATCCCGGTCGCTTCGGCGCCGGCCCGCTTCTTGACATTCGTGTTGGCGTTACTCATGCTGTGCGATAGGTTACGGACTAAATCGGTACGTATCAAGAGGGGTGGCGAGTGAACACGGTCCAATTCGGTATCGAGGTCGTCGACGAGAACTGCACCGGCTGCTACCGCTGCGAACGAGTCTGCCCGACTGAGGCGATGGTCATGGTAGGCCCGAAGACGAAGGCGCTGGCGGTGGTCGACAACGACAAATGCATCGCGTGCATGCGCTGCATCGACGCGTGCGACGACGATGCCTTACATACCATCAACCGCGCCGAACCGATCATCCAGGAATTCGATCCATCAGACGTCGATCCTGAGGCGGTCAAGGAACTCTGCCGGGCCGCCGACATGGCACCAAGCCACCTGGTATGCCCGTGCGCAAATACCACCGCGCAGGAGATCGCCGTGACAGTCCTCAAGGGGGCGAGTAGCTACGAGGAGTTGTCGCTTCAGATCGGGGTGCAGTCCGGATGCCTGATGTACTGCAGCGTTCCGCTGCGGCGCCTGGTGATGGCCGGCACCGGAAATGCGCAGGACAGCTCCAAGTTGCGCCGGTATGCGGACGACCAGTCGTTGATGGATATCGACCCCGAACTGGACGCTCGCTATCCCTTGTTCCAGATACGTGCCGAGCAGGAATGGCGCCGCCAAGAAAAAGTCGAAGCTGATGTCGATTTCTGACAGCGAGGAGAGACTCCGATGACGATCACTGCCCCGAGTAGAACGTTCAAACCGCCGATCGAACCGCCGGCGATCATGCCGTCAATTTACGGTCCACCGGTTCGCCCGCTGCGCGCCAAAGACATTCCGGGGATGGTGTCGCTCCCGGTCACCCAACTGTTCCCCGACATTCCGCTGGCGATATACCGCCACGACCAGGACGGGGCGCCGCTGCGCAATGCGGCCATGGGCGCATTGGCCCGGGTCGACATGACCATGATCAAGCCCAACCAGCGGGTCCATGTCATCTGCTCGGAGCATGGCTTTGGCATCGATGGCGGGTTCGGCTATGCCGAGATGTTGGGCGCCGTCCGCGACGAAATCGTCTCGCGCACCGGCTGTCAGAACGTCAAGCTCGTGGTGATCGCCTGGCATGGCCGCAAGGAGCCCCGGGAGTTCATCGAGTATTACGGCTTGGACAAGCGGTATCACGGCAAGGTCGTCGGCGCGAACCCGCTCGACGCGGGCATTGAGATCGACACGGTGCTGGGGCCGCTGCACGGAATCCGGGCGATCTACAACGCCGACTGGATCATCCACACCCACTATGACGATCCGCGCGAGGTTTATGCGCATCGGGCCATCGACCGCATCACCAAGCCATTCGGAATGTCCTACGCCCGCATCGAGACTCGGTCGATCTTCCACATGCAGATGGGGCCGCGCACCGGCAACCTGATCGGTCGCGCCATCGCCGATTCGGACTTCGTTCGCAGCAAGCTCGCTTTCTCGGTGGTGATGAAGAGTTCTCCCGACGGGCTGACCGGGGTCGATGCGGACAACGACCTGGACCAACTGGGTGCGCGCACCACGGCGGACATGCTCCGGTCCTACGGCAAGATGCTGGCGCTGCTGCGGACCGTCGACGACGTCATTCCCATCATCGACGGAGCCAGATGGCCGTACTACGTCCACGCCGGTGGGATGATTTTCGGCCAGCTGTTTTTCAACGGCCGCGATTGGTGGGACCTCGATCTGCCTGACGAAACCGCCGACACCGAACATCTGATCGGCGGCAACGTCTCGCTGGGAATCAAGGCGCTGGTGCTCAATCACACACTGATCGGTCTCACCGTGTTGGCACTGCCGATGGTGTACCCGACGGTCATTGCCGATCGCGCGATGGCCGACGTGATGGCACGTGACTTCGCCAATGCGGACTTCTTGGAGTACGCCGAGGTAGCCGATGACTTGTTCCAGGCGGTCGAGATGGCACGCGAAAGGGCCGGCGGCTCAAACAATCTGATGTGCTTTGACGGCAGCTACGGTGCCATCAACCTGACCCCGTCGATGGGAGAGCAGCTGCTGGAGAATGCTCCCGGATGCAGTCGGCTCGTTGACGAGGAGTTGCTGCCCAAGTACCTGAAGCAGCGGGGACTGGATCCGGTGGCTCTGGGGGCCGGCAGTGCCTGACCTTGACGACGGCCTCACTCTCGATCTGCTCGACAAGCGCGAATTGCGCGTAGAGGGCATCGCGCTTCGCGAGGCTAATCTCGGGGCACTGGCCGGCGTGGTGGCAAGCGCGTTGGATCTGTCGGCCGAAGAGGTGCTCGTCACCGATGTGCTCGGTGATGTTGTCACATTCGACATCCTGAGGCCAAAGTTGTACGGCCACCAGCTCGTTGGCCGCTGGGACGCGATCCGCCAAGGATTGGCCAACGTGCCGGGCGTGGTACTGCAACCCGACGCGCGCATCACGTCGAACGGTGTGCTGGGGTGGATCCCCACCGACCCGGAGATGCTGGACTCGGCTTTGGCGCAGGCCCGCAGCGCTGCCGAGGGCATCGCGGCCCGCATCGCGCGGCGGGTGTGCGTGTTGTCCACCGGCGCGGAGGTCGATCGCGGTGAAATCGAGGACACCAACCGCCAAACGCTCAGCGATGCGTTCGGCGACGCCTACGACGTATCGTTCGGCGGCACGGTACGCGACGACCATGACCTGATCGCGGGGCGCATACGTAACGCGGTGGAGGCGGGTTACGGCGTGGTGGTTACCACCGGCGGTGTGGGCGCCGAAAGCAAGGACCACACCATCGAGGCTCTGCTCAAGGTCGATCCCAATGCGGCGACACCGTATCTAGCCTATTTCCCGTCGGGGGAACACCCCCGCCACGTAAAGGCCGGAATCCGCATCGGCGTCGGAGAACTGCGTGGCAGCGTCATCGTGTGTCTTCCCGGGCCCAACGAAGAAGTGCGGCTTGCCGCACCGATACTGCTCGAGCGCTTCCAGGCGGGTAAGCGGGGTGCCGACCTGGCCGAGCCCATCGCCGCCGCACTGCGGGCGCACCTGCGCACCTGCATGAACCATCTCGACCACCAGTCAGGAGTCCACGAGTGAGTCAGAAACATCAATTCCTCAGCGACGAATGGTTCGCGTCCGTCAAGGACCTACTGGCCGACGGCCAGCCCGAACTGCCCGAAGCGCTGCGCGGCCTCGTCGTCAACATGGACGTCACCGACATGGGTGTGCAGGCAACGTATCGGGGATGCTGGTTCGAACCGGGATTCTCCGATGACGCCGAGGCGACGCTGACGACGACCAAACAGTTGGCATACGACGTATTGGTCGAAAAGAATCTCGCTCTGGGCGTCCGGGCAATCGCTACGGGTAAGGCGAAACTGAAGGGCAACAAAACCAAGCTGATGAAGCTGCGGGCGGTCCGTCCGACGGCTTCGCAGGAAGCGTTCGAGCAAAAGGTGCGGGAGGTTACCCAATCTTGAGCGTGACGTCTGCTCCGCCCCGACGCATCACGGCGGAACTGGTTTCCGAGCTGCGCGGCCTTTTTCGCGCGGTCGCAAGCCCGACGGAGCCGGGCCTGGTCGCGGGAACCGGTTTGGTTGTGCCTCCGTCGACCGACCCGGCCGGGCAATGGGACGTCGTCGCCCTCGAAGGGGAACACGCCGATGCCGGACAGCCCCTGGTCTTCATCGAGGGAAGTGCCTGGGAAATCTCGGTGGCCGAAGACCATGTACTCGGCGTGCTGGGATTTGCCGGCGGGATTGCGCGGCGTGGAGCCGAGATCAAGGCCGCAGCACCCGACGGACTGAGGGTCGTGTGCGGAGGCTGGAAGAAGCTGCCCGTCGCGCTGAAGCCGGCGCTTCGGGCAGGGCTCGATGTCGCGGGCCTGTCCCACCGCCTGCTCGACGGGGACTTCGTTTACGTCGGAAAGAATCAAGTCGCGATGCTGGGTGGTGTGGCGGCTGCGGTGCGGACGGCGCTCGATCTCCACGCCGGACCCGTGTCGGTGCAAGTCGTCGATGTCGCTGAGGCTTTCGCAGCCGTTGACGCCGGCGCCGGGGTCGTCATGGTCGACACCGGAGAACTTGCCGATCTAGAGGCGGTCACGACGGCGTTACGCGCGCGCGGCCACGACGGGCTGATCGCGTACGCCGGCGGGGTGGACCCGACACAGCTGGGCTCCATCGCCAACTTGGGCACGGACATCGTCGATATCGGTCGCGCCCTGCTCGACGCGCCCCTGTGGGACCTGCACCTGGAGGTTGCCGGATGAGTGAGCAGTTCGACATGTTGGCCGCGGCGCTGGAGCGCTCGCCGCGGCGCGTGATCGCCTGCAGCGGCGGGGTGGACAGTCTACTGCTGGCCGACGTCGCACACGAATTACAGCCGCGCACAACGATTATCGCCCACTCGGTGTCGCCGGCCGTTCCACCCTCGGCGACCCGTCGCGTGCGGCAGGTGGCCGCCGACCTCGGGTGGCGCCTCGAGCTGGTGAACTCACATGAGTTCGAGGACCCGCGGTACCTGGCGAACCCGCGTGATCGCTGCTACTTCTGTAAATCGAACCTGTACACGGAGTTGGACCGCGTAGGTGCCGCGGCCCGTGCTCATGGGGCCGACTGGACGGTGATGAGCGGTGCCAACGCCGACGATCTGGGCGAGTACCGCCCCGGCCTGGTGGCGGCCAGCGAACACGACGTGCGGCATCCGTTCGTCGAAGCACGGATGGCCAAAGCCGATATTCGCACCCTGGCACGTAGCCGGGACAGATCTTGGCATGACCTGACGGCGGCGCCTTGCCTGGCCAGCAGGCTCTACACGGGAACCGCGGTCACCGCCGACCTGCTGCGCGCGGTTGATCAGGGGGAGAACCTGTTGCGTGAACGTGCGGGCGTCGACGTGGTCCGCTGCCGGATCGACGGCGATGAGGTCTTGGTGGAGACCCGCACCGAGACCCGATCACGGCTCACGCCAACGCTATTGGACGAGGTACTCGAGATCATGCGTAGCGAGGTGCCGACCCTTCGTTCGATCAGCCTCGACGAGGTTCCGTATGCGCCCGGACGCGCGTTCGTCGCCCCTTCGGCGACTTCGAGGGGTTTTCAGATAAGTTGACTGCGTCAGTGTCGCGTGTCCTACGAGGGGCGAAGGTGCCGCAGGCTCGACAGGGGACCGGTCGGCCCAGGGATCCCGACGTCGAACGTCGGGCCTTCGAAGCCGCGCGGCAGATCTACGGCGAATCGGGCAAGTCGCAAGTGACGTTCGCCAACGTCGCGGTGCGGGCAGGAATCGGAAAGCCGGCGCTGTATAGGCGTTGGGAGACACCGCAAGAGCTGCTGATGGACGCGCTGCGGGCGATTCCGCTGCCGGAGGGTACCGAGGATCTCGGTGATGCTCAGGCCGAGCTCGCGGCTTACACGCGCGGTCTGATGCGGCTGTATGTGTCACCCGACGGGGCGGCGATGATGCGAGTCATCACCGAATTCCATGATGAGACAGAGCCATTCAGAAAGTGGATCACCGAGATATCGGATGGCATGATCGCCCATGCCGCAAAAGTAGTCCAGCGGGCAATCGACCGAGGTGAGCCGGCACCGCACCTGCCGGCGCGAACGATCATGGAAATCCTCACCGGCACCATGCTCAGCCATATCGTGACCCGTCTGCATGCAGGGCAGTTGCCGCCCGAGGCGGAGATGGTCGAATATTGTTGGAATCTGGCCGGTGTCGTGCTTGGCCGTCCCCCGTCGCCTTTGTCGCGTGGTGTGGCAACGACGGAGTTGGAGCGTGCGCCGGCGGGTAGCAGGCGTGAACAGTTGATTCGCATTGCCCAGCAGGTGGTGGCACAGCGGGGTTTAGCCGACGTCACCCTGGCCCACGTCGCCGAATCCGCGGGCATGACGGCGCCGGCGCTCTATACGCACTTCTCCAGCCGGACCGACCTGCTCGAGCAGGTCCTGGAGGCCACCGCGCGTGACTACACCGAGGATATGAGAGTCACCGATGACGCCGACGCCTCGGTGGAGGAAAGGCTGCGAACCCGATTGTCTCGCTGGGCAACTACGCCCACCGGTCGATTGCGCATCATCCACGACGGCGTGTTGCACATGCCCGACTCGCCCAAGATCAAGCTTGCCACCCAACGCGCTCGCCGCGCGTGGACGGACTTCGTCGTTGACGTGCTCACCCGCGGCATCGCGCGCGGGGAGGTTCGTCCCGACCTCGACGTGAATGCTGCCACGGATTTGTTGACCACCAGTCTGTTTGGAGTCGAGGTGGGAACCGATACCGGTCTGACCGGCGAGTCGTTGCGCGACCTCTCCGACCAGCTGGTCGATATGTTCCTGGCCTACGTGCGATCGTCCAATCCAACTCCCGCCGCCATTGACGGACGGGCAGCGTCCGAATTACGCTGACCTTAATCCGGATTAAGGTAGGTGACGAGCTGCATGGCGAAACGTGTCGTAATGGTCGCCGAGATACTGGAAGACCAGTGCACGGGATGCAATAGGTGTGTCCTGGCCTGCCCCACCGTGGCGATCACGATGAGACCGAGACGCCCTGATGAGCCGGGTCCCGGCCGCAATATCGCGGTCGTTGAGGAAAACATCTGCTACAACGCGCAGAACTGCATGGAGGTGTGCCCGGACGATGCGATCGTGATGTGCCCGCTGGACGAGCCGTTCGAGGTCGGCGTGTCCGATACGGGCGTCTCATCCGAATCGATCGGGAACCTGTGTATGCAGGTCGGCCTGCTGCCGGACATGCTCGTATGCGTGTGTACCGACACGCTGGCCGGCGAACTGGCCGAGGCGATCCTCGACGGCGCGCACACACCGGAGGACGTCGCGCGGCGAACCGGCGCGAGAACCGGCTGTACTGAAATCTGTCTGGACCCGATTTTGCGGCTGCTGGCCGCAGCGGGACACGGTGACCCTCGGTGCAACCCGCGTAACGGCTGGCAGTGGTACGGAATACCGGGAAGGCTGATGAACTTCGTGAGTCCCGATGGCCAGGTGGACCCCGAATTGGTAGCGGCATATCCACATCTGCCGATGCAGAAGGATGTCAACGCAATGTTGTTCAAGATGGACGAGGCCTGACCATGTCGATCACACCGATGCCCGCCCCGCCGCTAATGCCGACCTGGAATGGCCGGCACCCCGCCGACGTCGTCGCGGTTCGCGCCGCCGACCTGGACGGCATCGTGACCTTGCCCATCCGCGAACTGACACCGTGGCTGCCGGAACCGATCTGGGCGCCCAACCGCCGCCTGGGTCCCACTGACGAGGAAGAGGTTCGGGCGCGCACCCGCGCCCGGCTCGAAAGTGTGGACTGGTCGAAGATCAACAAGGGTGACCGGGTCAACCTGGTGGCCAATCCGCACGGCTTCGCGCTGTCGGGCATGGCCTACGTGGCGATGCTGGAAGAGGTACAACGACACGTCGAAACGGTGACCGGCGCTTCGGTGCGGCTGCGCATCGCCGAGTCGATGGGCCACATCGAAAACCCCGACTGGATGCGGATTTTCGACCTCGAACGGCGCTTCGGAGATGCGCAGGAATGCCCTCAGATCGGCCAGGGCGTCGAGATCGACACCCGAGTCGGGCCGATGTACCTGACCCGGCAGCTGTTCCAGGGTGACCACTTCATCCACACCCACGTCACCGAGATGCGCGAGGGCTACCTACACCGCATGCAGGACCGGTTGTTCAAGCCCTTCGGTATGGCCTACACCAGGCTCGAGACACGGTCGGCCTACCACTTCGGTTACGGCCCCCGCACCGGGCAACTGGTGGCCCGCGCAGTGTTCGACAGCACCTACATCCAACAGCGCTACGTCTCCACGGTTGTCCTCAACACCAGCCCGGAGGGCGTCATCGACGTCGACGCCGATAACGACCTGGAACGGCTCGATCGTCGCGTGGCCACCGACATCTTCCGCAACTACGCCACACTCATTCGGCTCATGAGCGAAGTCAAGGACGTCACCGTCGTCTTCGACGGCCACGGCAGCACGATCTACAGCTATGCCGGCGGGATACCGTTCGACGTCCTCTACTACGCTAATGCTGACTGGCTCGATCTGGACAACCCCGCGTTATACGCCGCGCTGCTGCCCGAATCGATGCGCGGGCTGATCGGGCAGTACATGATGGGAGAGAACGCCAACATCAAGGCCTACGTCATCAATTACATGGCCGGCGGCGTCCCGTACATGTACTTGCTCAGAGGCGTTCCCACGATGGTTACCAGCCCGAAGGTGATGGACTGGCTTGCGCAGGATCCCTCGGCATGCTGGATCGTCAACGTCGCCGAGGTCACCGACGGGTTGGCCGACGCCGTCCAGCGTGCGATGGCAATTGCCAACTCCGACAACGTCATCGTCTACGACGGGCTGCCGGGCGCCATGCATGTTTCTGAATCGCTCGCGGAGGCGCTCCGTCGAGTCGCACCGCGAGTGATCGAGGACGTCGAAAAGGTGCGGCTACCCAAGTGGCTCGCGCAGCGTGACTTGCCCACCGTGTCACTGACTTCGACGACCTGAGTTCGGTATGCCTGAGGTCGAACTGCTGGACAAGACCGAGATCTGGGTGCGCGGAATCACTTTGGACCGGACCGATCTGCGCTCCCTGGCCGCTGCCGCCGCGCGGGCTCTGGATCTCTCCGGAGACTCAGTGTTTGTGACCGACGCGCGCGCCGACCATGTGGTGTTCGACGTGCTGAAGCCCCGAGCGGAACTCGCTAGCTTTGTCGGGCGAGAAGCCGAGCTGCTCGCCGTGCTTGGCGAAGTCGCCGGCGTCACGATGTCACCGCGTGCGTCGGTGCACTCTCGCGGTGTCATGGGAATGATCGGGGCGCCGTCCGACGAGGTGGACCAGATACTCTCGCGGGCAACCGAAATCGACGAGCAGCTCCGCACCTACGTCTCATCACGTGTCGCCGTGATTTCCACTGGCCCAGAGGTTGTGGCGGGCAACGTCAAGGACACAAACATCGCCGTCGCAACCGACATCATGGGAGCTGCCGGATTCGAGGTGACCGCCGCCGGCGCCGTGCTGGACAACGAGGACGCCATCGTCGGACGTGTGCTACGGCTGACGTCCGAAGGCTTCGGCGTCATCATCACCACCGGCGGCGTAGGGGCAGAGGACAAAGACCGCACGATCGAGGCGCTGCAACACTGCGATCCACGCTTGGCCACAGCGGTTTTAGCCACCTACCCCGTGGGGCACGGGCGACACGTCAAGCCGCACGTGCGGGTGGGCGTTGGGCAAGTCGAGTGGACACGCCTGATCGCGTTGCCCGGGCCGACCCGTGAAGTCGAAGCGGCCCTACCCGTCGTGGTGCAGGGCGTGCAGGAAGGATGGGGAAGGCGGCAACTCGCACAGGCATTGGCGGCCAGCCTGCGGGACTGCCTGCGCTGACGCACAATGCAGCGCCGCACCTCATCCTTGAATGATCGCGGTCGAGGCGAGTACCTTTCCAGTACGATGATCGTCCGAAATGTAGGGGCCCAATGGGCTGTCTTGGAGAAGGGTGCCGATCTTGCCGGTGACGACAGTGGGGGCGGTCTCGTCTGGGCCGACCGAACCATTCACGCTCGAAGAGGTCACGGTCGACGATCCTCGCGACGACGAAATCCTGGTTCAAATCACGGCAACGGGCATCTGCCACACGGACCTTTTCTTCAAGAGCGTGATCCCGGTCGAACTGGGCCCGTGCGTATTGGGTCATGAGGGTGCCGGTGTCGTGACCGCGGTGGGAGCGGGCATCGCCGACGTCCGGCCGGGCGACCACGTCGTGCTCAGTTATCGCAGCTGCGGGGGATGCGTTTACTGTCAGGGCGGCCACCCGGCGTACTGTGATCAGACGGCTGCCCTCAACGCGCTCGGGCATCGAACCGACGGCACCCCTAAGCTGCACAGCGGTGCAACGCCGTTGTTGGGCAACTTCTTTGGCCAGTCGAGCTTCGCCGGCTATGCGCTGGCGGGGCGGGACAACGTCGTCGTGGTCGGCAATGACATCGACTTGGCGATCGTCGCCGCCCTGGGCTGCGGCTTCCAGACCGGCGCCGGCGCCGTGCTCAACGCATTGAGGCCGCCCGCGGACGCACGGCTTGTCGTTTACGGCACGGGCAGTGTCGGATTCGCGGCGCTGCTGGCGGCGCGGGCTAGCGGTGTTGAGACCATCGTCGCGGTTGATCCGCTCTCGGAGCGACGGGCACAGGCCGAACTTTTCGGCGCGATCGCCGTCGACCCGAACGCCGATGATGCCGCGGCTCAGATCAATGCGGCGACGTCGGGCGGCGCCACCCACGCGGTCGACACGACGAGCATCCCGGCGGTCATCAGCGCGGCTCTTGCCGCGTTAGCCACCCGGGGAGAGCTCGTCGTCCTCGGTCTGGGCCCGTCGGATGTCACCATCAACGTGCAGGACTTACTGCTCAGGGGAAAGGTGCTGCGCGGTTGCATAGAAGGTGAGAGCCGGGTGCAGGAGTTCATCCCCGAGCTCGTCGAGCTATACAGCAGCGGTCGTTTTCCGATCGATCAGCTCGTCACGCGGTACAAGTACGACGACATCAACCGCGCCATCGAGGATCAGGAAGCGGGCAGGGTGATCAAGCCGGTTTTGATGTGGTGAGCACTCCACCTCACAGCAATAACCGGAGGGAGGGACACCCCTTTTTCCCACCTAAGAGCGACACCGCGCAATGAGGCCGGGGTTGTCGCTGTCAGGCGAGCAAAGATGACACACAAAGGCGCAGCAGCCGCTGGGGCCCTGTGACGAGAGCGCTGATTGGTCCTTGCTAAGCAGGCACTCTCGGCGGGACCCAGCCGCCGAGGGAGCGCTCGAGTGCCATTGCGACGGCTATGGACCGATGATCCGCACCTCGCGGCGCGACAACCTGCACCCCGAGCGGAAGGCCCTCACGCCCCAGGCCGAGCGGCACCTGAGTCACCGGCAGCTCCAGGGCGTTGAAAATAGGCGGGAAGCGAAAGTGAAGAGCACCGCCTCTGCCGTGCCGAGGCGCCACGCCCGTCGCTGTCGGATAGAGCATGACGCCGTCGTCGCCGAGCATGCTTTCGATCTCGCCTTGCAGCGTGCGAGCGGTTTCGGCCAGCCGTCCGATCAGCTTGGACATCTTGCGTAGCGGATTGATGAGGGTAGTGACCGCGAAGACCGGCGCGATGTGGTCAGATCGCCCGCGGGCCAGCCTGATCGGCTCGCCGACGGCGGAAACCAGGGGTAGGCGGCCAGGCGTCGGGTCGAGAACGAAGGGCCAGTCACCTTCCTCCAGTAGCCGGCCGAGGTAGGGGAGCAGGGAATTATGCAGGCCCGAAACTTTGCGCTGCTCGACGGTCGCGCCCTGCTCGCTGAGCGCGGCGCCGGCCCGCTTCATCGCGCCGAGCATTTCCGCGGAGACCGCCGGCCGCGCTCCATCCGACGCGACCAACAGCACGCGGAGTTCACCCAACCGCACCGCAGACGGTTGCCCCAACTGAAACGCTTGACATTCCGGATCCCCGAGGTCGGGCCCGGCGAGCACGCGCAGCAGGGGCATCAGGTCCTCGGCCCGCCGGGCGATGGGACCGGTGGTATTGATACGGAGTTGCGAGCCTTGGTATTTCGGGAACTGCCCAGACGAAGGCACCAGCCCGCCCGTTGGCTTGTGTCCGAAGACGCCGTTGCAGAACGCCGGAATGCGGATCGATCCCCCCACGTCGGTGCCGAGGCCGAAGGGCGATCCGCCCGCTCCGACGATGGCTCCCTCGCCGCCGCTGCTGCCTCCCGCGGTGCGGGCCGGATCGTACGCATTGCCGGTGCGACCGTAGACGCGATTGTCCGTGGCGGTCCAGGCGGTCAGCTCGGCCACGTTGGTCACGCCCAGCGGGATCGCACCTGCGGCCCGCAGCCGCGCCACCGAGGGCGCGTCCTCTTCGGCGATCACATTCCTGCGCGCGACCAAACCACAACTGTTCGGCATGCCGGCCAGGGCGACGTTCTCCTTGATGGTGCAAGGAACCCCGTGAAACGGCGGCAGACCGTTCGGCCCCTCGCGGCGCAGCCGCTCGTCGGCCGCGTCCGCCTCTTCCCTCGCACGCGAGAAGCGCTCACACACCACGGCGTTGAGGGCTGGATTGACCCTCTGGATTCGTGCGATGTGAGTATCGATGACCTGCCTCGAGGTCACCGAACCTGCGCGGATCCGGCGGGCCAGCGCTGTAGCCGACAGCGTCAGCAGTTCGTCGCAAGCCGGAATGTCTGTCTCCATGTCCGGGCGGCTCGGTTAGATACCTCGCTGGATCGTGGCGCCGCCGTCCACCCTGAGCTGCATGCCCGTGACGTACCGCGACTCGTCGGAGGCCAAATACAGCACCGCGTAGGAGATGTCGGAGGGATCAACCCAGGCAATGGGCATCGCCTGCATCGCCCGGAAGCCGACTTCGGCCTCTTCGACGGTGGGGTTGGGCAGATCGGGCCGGAAGGTCCTGTACATCGGTTCGCTCTGCAGCATGGGGGTGTCGCAGTTGCTGGGGTGTACGGCGTTGACACGAATTGACTTGGGCGCCAACTTCACCGCCAGCGTCGTGCTGTATTCGACGATCACCCGCTTGGCCAGGTTGTAGCCGGCGCCACCGAAGCCCTGCGGCCCCCCTCCCGAGGATGAGTTCGAGAGCAGGCCCGCCACCGACCCGGTCATGATGATCGACGCGCCCTCGTGCAGATGCGGCAACGCGACGTGCACGGCGTTCATCACACCGATCAGGTCGACATCGACGGCGTCGACGAACGCGTCCACCTCTTTACCTTCGCCGAGCGGGCAGATGCCCGCGTTGGCCACGACGACGTCGAGCTTGCCCAATTCGGAGATGCCCGCGCTGAGTGCCTCGGCGAGCGCTGTCCGGTCACGCACGTCGGCCTCGGCGGTGACGATGCGCCGGCCGGTCTTCTCGACCAGCCTCGCGGTCTCCTCAAGGTCTTCGCGACGCGCGAGCGGGTAATCGTTGCTGGCGATGTCCGCGCAGATGTCCACCGCGATGATGTCGGCACCCTCTTCGGCGAGATGCACCGCGTGGCTGCGGCCTTGACCGCGCGCGGCACCCGTGATGAAGACGACCTTGTCCTCGACCCGACCCATGTTTTCCTCCTCGGTATGGAAGCTAATCCTGAATAACGTTGGCTTGCAGGCGCGCGGCGATCAGCATGGTGACCAGCGGCTGGGGGGAGACGACATCGGCCAGGCCGGCGTCGAGCGCGGCGCGCACGCCGGCTTCTGTGTTGTCGTCGAGCGCCGGATATTCACCGGCGACGTGTGCGGCCAACGGGCTGATCCCGCGCGCGAGTTTGCCGAGTTCGGCCAGGTCGGGAGAATCGTCTTCGGACCAGGCCGTCAATTCGAGAATGCCCTCGCGGACTTCGCCTTCGGTACCGTCAAGCGTGACCTGCTTGCCGACGAGAAGCTGGACGACTCCGGTGCCGCATCCGACGACCGACGGCCGGTGCAGTTCGCGCGACACGACGGCCGCATGGCTGGTCGCGCCGCCGATCCCGGTGACGATGCCGCGCGCGGCCATCATTCCCTGGATGTCATCGGGACTGGTGGCCGAGCGCACCAGGATGACATCCTCGCCGTCCTCGGCCGCATCGATTGCCTCGTCGACATCGTTGTAGGCCGTGCCCGACACCACGCCGGGACAGGCCGATAGGCCTTTTGCCAGAAGCGGTGCGGCGAGCCTGGTTTCGGGTTGCAACGACGGTTTCAGCAGCGTCTCGACCTGCGCGGGGTCGATCCGGCGCAGGGCCTCGGCGTCATCGATCAGGCCCTCGTCCCGCAGGGCCAGAGCCAACCGCACCGCGGCCTGCGCCGACCGCTTGGCGACCCTCGTCTGTAACAGCCAGAGCTTTCCCTGCTCGACGGTGAACTCGATGTCCTGAACGTCTTTGGAGATGCGTTCGAGGGTGCCGGCTGTTTCCATCAGCTCGTCGTAGATCGCCGGCTGCTCGTCACGCAGCGCGGACACCGGCTCCACGTCGAAGGTGCCCGACACAACGTCCTCACCCTGACCGCCGGGCAGCCATTCACCGAATGGTTCGGCTGCGCCGGTCATCGGGTTGCGCGAGAACAACACGCCCGTGCCCGAGTCTGACTCCATATTGCCGAAGACCATCGCCTGGACCACGACGGCCGTGCCCCCGAGGTCACTGAGGCCGTGATGCTTCCGGTAGGCGATGGCGCGGGGAGAGTTCCACGACCTGAACACCGCACCGATCGCGCCACCCAGTTGCGCGAACGGGTCGTCGGGTACTTCGCCGTTCTCGTCGCCGAGCACGATGCGCCGATACATGTGACAAAAACGCCGCCGGGTGTCGCCGGCGAGCTCGGGACTATGCAACTCGCCCAGCGCCGACTCAACAGCATCATCGATGCCCAAGTCCAGCACCGTGTCCAACATCCCGGGCATCGACAACGCGGCGCCGCTGCGGACGCTGACCAGCAGCGGCCGCGGCCCGGACCCAAATGTCCGTGACGTCTCCGCCTCCAGCCAGCGCAGCTTGACGCGGACCTCGTCGCGGATGGAAGCGGTCGTGGCGTCGGGCTCGTCGAAATATTGTGCGCACACCTCGGTGGTGATGCAGAACGCCGGTGGGACCGGCAAGTCCTCGCCGCGCATGACGTTGATGCCATAGCCCTTGTTGCCGAGGATCTCTCGTGGCAGCATCGCCGTTCCGTCGAGCAAGACGACGGGCGGGTGCTGGAAGGACGTGGATCCGGTCATTCCTGCCGACTCCTTTCGGCCGACCACAAGCTGTCCACTCATCGTTTCACCACCTGAATATCGGAGCTCGTGATGTCCCACGTGAGGACCGTGACCCCCTCGTCACGCAATTGATGCTTGAGCACCTTCCCCGTGGCGTTGCGAGGTAGTTCGGTGCGGAACTCGATGTATCGGGGTACGGCGAAATAGGGTAGCTTGTCCAAACACCAACGGCACAGTTGTTCTTCGGTCAGGTCGGCGTCGTCGCGGCGCACCGCCGTCACCTTGACCTCGTCTTCGGTCAGGTCTGACGGCACGGCGTGGACCGCGACATCCGCGATGTCGGGGTGGGTGCGGAAGGTGCGTTCGAGCTCGTAGCTCGAGATGTTCTCGCCGCGTCGTCGCAAGTAATCCTTCTTGCGGTCGACGAACCAGAACCACCCATCCGCGTCGAATCTCCCGATGTCGCCGGTGTGAAACCACAGGTTGCGCATCACCGCAACGGTGGCTTCCGGCCGGCGCCAGTAACCCTCGAACATGACGTGCGGTTTGCGGGGACGGACGATGATCTCGCCGGACTGGCCGTCCGCAAGCTCGACGTCGTTGTCGTCGACGATCCGGACGTCGAAATCGTCGTTGCGGCGGCCCGAGGCACCCAGCGGCGCGGTGAGGCCCTGCTGGTTGCTGGTGACGAATGACGCCTCGGTGAGGCCGAAGACCGAGTTACCGGCGCTTCGCACACCGAACCGTTCTTTCCAGGTGGCGATCAACTCGGGGGTCCACGGTGCGCCACCCACATGCTCGATCTGCCCGAAACACTCCGCCATCTCGGCCGTGTCGGGCATCGTCGCGATGAGCGCGATCATGATGCCGAGGATCGAAACCTGCTGTGCACCGGATCTTTTAATCTCAGGCCAGAACCGGGACAGCGAGAACCGCTCGGCGATCGAGACGGTTGTCTTGTTCACCGCCGACGCCAGCACCGATGTACCTGCGGCGTTGAGATGGAACAGCGGCAGCGGCGTCCACAACGCGAATGCGGGATTACGCATTGCCGCGGTGTTTCTCGCGACGTTGCAGATGTAGTTGTGGCTAATCATGCAGCCCTTGGAGGGACCCGTCGTGCCCGAGGTATAGATGAGCATCGCCAAGTCGCCGGGGGCCACCGCAACCGGTTCGGCCAGTCCCTGGTCGGGCGTGATGGCATCTAGGGGCGTCACCGAGCACGGGCACGACTCGGGCATAGTCCCGCGCACCACCAGGTGCTTGAGGTCGTCGAGTTCGCCGGCGATGTCGAAGATGCGCTGGGCATAATCCGATTCGGCGATCACCACCGGCGCGGCCGCATCACCGATCTGGTGGCGCAGGTATTCGCCCTTGAGTGCGGTGTTGACCGGAACCCACACCGCGCCAAGGAAGTTGGCCGCGAACCACGAAACGATGGCGTCGACGTTGTTGTCGAGGATGCAGACCACCGTTTGGCCGGGGCCAACACCCAGCCGGCCCAAGCCGGCGGCACACCGCAGGGAAAGGTCCCACACCGCCGAATAGGTATACGTCTGACCGGCGAAATCGAGGAACACTTTGTCGGGCGACTCTTCGACGGCGCGGGCCAGCACGGCGGTCACGGTGTCGGATTGCCCCGGTGCCCACACCGGCGACGCGCCGGACCGCACGCTGGTGGAGGGCAGGTCGGTTGAGGTCGCAGCGATCGTCACTGGTCTGCTGGTCCTTCCTGGTGTTCGTCACGGGAATTGCTCGTCGATCGGCACGAAGTCGGGCATGGTGAGGCCCCGGCGCAGCCAGTTCGCACCATCGAGCACCAAGGTGTGGCCCGTCAGGTACGCGGCGAATGGCGAGCAGAGATAGGTTGCGGCCCAGCCCAATTCGTGGGGTTTACCCACTCGGCCGGCGGGTATGCGCTTGCCGCCGGCTTCGGGGTTCTGGCGAGCAAGCAGTACGGGAGGCAGATCCTGGTGCGGAAACAGGCCGGGCGCCAGGCAGTTGACGCGGATGCCCTTGGGCGCCCATTCGACGGCCAGCGACTGAGTCATGTTCGTAACGCCGGCTTTGGCGGCGGCGGAATGCGCGGTGCCGGGACCGCCGGTCCATGAGTAGGTGGCGCCGATGTTGAGGATGGCTCCGGGTGCGGATCGGGCGATGGCCCGACGGGCGAATTCCGTGCTGCACAGAAACGTGCCGTTGAGCACGATGTCGACGACACTGCGCCAGGCGTTGGCAGACATCTTCACGGCCTGCGACGGGAAGTTGCCCGCGGCATTATTGATCAAGACATCGGCAGGACCGAGTTCGCGTTCGATCTGGTCGAACGTCGCGGTAACAGCGCTCTCGTCACGTACGTCAAGCTCGACTCCAATCGCGTTGGCGCCCAGGGACGTCAACGCCGCCACGCCGCTGTCCCGGTGTTCGGCTTTGCGGCTGGCGACGGCTACCGCCGCGCCCAGCCGGGCGAATTCGGTGGCCATCGCCTTACCCAAACCGGTGCCCCCTCCGGTGACCACGACGACTTGTCCGGCATAGGTGTCCGGCGGCAGCATGGCCGTACCGACCGGAGGAGGTGCTGGTAGGGGCATTTCAGTGTCCGTCGCTTTCGGATGCGCCGTCAGAGGCGTCTCGGCGTCGCCGCAGCGCCTCCTCCTTGATGCTCAGGTATTCCTCGGAGCTGAACAACGCGGTCTGAGCCAGTAGCTCCTGGCCGAGGCCGTTGCGGATCGGGCCGGCCGTAGCCTGGTTGACCAACATCTTGCCCATCGACACGGCCAGTTTCGGTTGCGCGGCCAGTTGTCGGCACAACGTCATCGCGCGGTCATGGAGCTCGTCAAGGGGCACGACCTCCTCGGCGAGGCCCCACGCATACGCCGTACGGGCGTCGATGCGAGCGCCGCTGAGTACCAGGTACTTCGCGCGTGCCGGCCCCACCAGGGCGGGCAGCACCTGCGTTCCACCGGTGTCCGGTACCAGACCCAGTCCCACCTCGGGGAGGCCGAAGATCGCGTCCTCGGCGATGATGCGCATGTCGGCGGATAACGCGATCTCGAAGCCGCCTCCCAATGCGGCGCCTTGCACCGCCGCGACCACCGGCTTGGTCGATTCGAGCACCTCCAACCGAATCCGTTGGTGTTCCCTGACGAAGGTGAAGTCGTCTTCGCCGTTGGCGCGCTTGCCCAACTCGGCCTTGTCCCTCCCCGAGCAGAACGAACGGCCCTCGCCGCGGATCAACACGCACCGGACCGAGTGGTCGTTGAGATAGGCGCGCAGCGCCTCGCACATCTCGTCGAAAAGGGCGTCGGTGATGGCGTTGTGGCGGTGGGGTCGATTGAACGAGACCACCCCCACGCCGTCGACGAGTTCGGTCTTCAGCTCACCTTCGGTGGTCATGCTCGCCTCCCGCCCGCTCCGGTCCTCGCTCGTTGCTCGCTGCGATCCTCACTCGCGTCGTCTTCAGTGGTCATGCTTCCTCACTTGTCTGGGCACTGGGCAGTCCGCCCAATAGTCCGGCTGCACGCTCGAAAGATTCTGTGGCACAAAGGGTATGCGTTCGTTTGACGAAGCGGTGGGCGCTGTCTTCGACGGTGAAACCCATGGCTCCATGGATCTGGACATTCGCCCTCGCGTTCGCGAAGGCCGCGCGACGACAACACGCGGCGGCTGCCAGTGCGTAATAATCGGGGTCCGACACCCCAGATGCCTCCGTCACCGCGGCGAAGAAGGTGACGTTGTCGGCGGCCAAGGAGTGGGTGGCCATGTCGGCGCACTTGTGCTTGATCGCTTGGAACGCGCCGATCGGCTTGCCGAATTGAACCCGGCTCTTGGCGAATTCGGTTGCCAGATCCCTGGTGGCTCCGCAGATGCCGGCCAGCTGCGCCGACGCCAGGATGGACAGCACCCTCCGCAGCCGGCTCGCCGTTCGGGTGTCATCGGCCGCCGCGGAAGCGGCCCCCAGTTCGGCCAGGCGTGTGTGGCCCACGGACGTTTCATCTTCAAGGCCGGCGCTCGGCTCCAGATGCTGCGGGGCGGTGTAGAGGGCGGCCCGGTCGGTGTCGACCACCAGGACCAGCGCCGAGTCCTCCGGGTCGAGCACCAGCAGTCGGTCGTCATCCCCTGGCAGTGGGACAGCCCGCGCCACCCGCGCCTGGCCGCCGATCAGCTCCGCCGACAGCGCAGTGTCCCCTGTCCACGCCGCCAACCGCGCGGCGGCCAGCGTTGTCAGGATGGGCCCCGGGACGAGCCCGCGACCGATTTCCCGGAAGACGAAGACCTCGTCGAGAAGCGTTGCCCCGGAACCGCCCGCATCCTCGTCGGCGGCCAGCCCCAGCCATCCGAGCTCGGTGATTTCCTTCCACCGAATGTCGTCCAGCCGGGCGATCGAATCGGATAACGGCACCCGCGATTGGATGTATTGACGGGTCGCCTCCGACAGCGCGTCTTGGTCGGCGTCGGGGAGAAAGTCCACGGTGGCTCCTAACGGTTCCGCGGGAGGCCGAGGACGCGCTCGCCAACGATGTCGCGCTGGACTTCGGACGTGCCGCCGCCCATGGTGGTTGCGTAGGAGTACAAGTACTCGCCGATGTCGTTGCCGTACCTGCCACCGCGGTCGAGACCGTGAACGCCGATGACCTCCATGCGGACGCGGCGAATGCGTTGCGCCAGGTCGGCATAGAAGATCTTGATCATTGACCCTTCTGGGCCGGGAACATCGGTCCGCGCTGCCGACGACACCGTCGCATAGGTCATCGCCCGCATCGCCAGCACGTCGGCGCGCAGGTCCCCGAGTTGGGTGCGGACACTCGAATCGTCGAGCGCCCCCAGGCCCGCGGCATCATCGATGAGCCGCTCTAGAGCCACCGACAGTTCCGTCTGCAACTTCATGAAACCGGTGCCGCGTTCGAACCCGAGGGTCGACATCGCGACCGACCAACCGTCATCGATCTCGCCCACCACATTGTCGAGGGGAATGCGGACGTCGTCGTAGAACACCTCGCAGAACTCGGACAGGCCGTCCATCGAGATGATGGGTCGCACGGTGATTCCAGGGCTGTGCATGTCGCAGATGACCCACGTCAGTCCGCGGTGCCGGGCCGACTCCGGGTCGGTCCGAACCAGTAGTTCCTGGAAGTCGGCCATGTGGGCGAAACTGGTCCAGATCTTTTGGCCGTTGACGACCAGTTCATCGCCTTGGATGGACCCCTTGGTGGAGATAGCGGCAAGATCGGAGCCGGCGCCGGGTTCCGAAAACCCTTGGCACCAAACCTCTTCACCCGCCAGAATTTTGCGAAGATGCCGCCGCTTCTGCTCCTCGTTACCGCGGGCGATAAGGGTCGGCCCACCGTGATTCATGCCGACGAAGCCACAGCCGATATCGGGCCCCCCGGCCTTCGCATACTCCTCGAGCCAGATCAGTTGACGAACCAGGGACAGCCCCTGGCCGCCGTATTCGCGGGGCCACGCAATGCCGCCATAGCCGCCGTCGAACTGGCGCCGCTGCCAGGCCATGTCCCAGGCTCGCGCGCCCGCGAAATCGTGCGGGCGGTCGTCTGTCGGAATATTTTCGCGCAGCCAGGCGCGCACTTCCTGCCGAAAGGCGTAGTCCTCGTCGGTGAAGGACAGATCCACTTGGTCTCCTGGCTGTCGGTGCCACTGCAGCGTACAGTTTATCTAGATAAACTCTATCGAATCAAGGTAGCTTAGGGGCACCTGGTCCTCAGCGACGATGCGGCGACCTCCGGTCCGGGGCGCTTCGGATAGGAACGCTCGAATCTTCAAATTCGTCTAAAGGATCTATCGACTGCGTCCTAATGTTTCATCACGACCTGACGATTCACCCAGCGGGAGCCGACGGCGGTGACTAACCACAACTTCTCGCACACCGGGTCCCACCGGCCGGTGCGGCCATTGAAGATGTCGGACCAGATCGCCGCCCAAATCCGCCGGCTGATCGCGCGGGGCGAACTCCTCGACGGTGACTGGCTGCCCACGGAGGCCGAACTCATTCGTCAGTTTGGAGTCTCGCGGCCGACGTTGCGCGAGGCGTTCCGGTTGTTGGAGGGGGACTCGCTGGTCACCATCAGGCGGGGGCCTCCCGGCGGTGCCCAGGTCACCCTACCCGGGCCCGACGCCGTGGCCGGCCTTTTCGGCATGGTGCTCATGCTGGCCGGGACGTCGATCGGCGACGTGTGGGACGCGCGGCTGACCATCGAACCGGCCGCGATCCGGCGGCTGGCCGAGACCGCCACGGAATTACAGCTCGCCACGCTCGACCGTGAGCTGGACGAGGTGCGCGCGGCCGCGGCGCTTGACCCACGATCGTTCCACCAGGCCGGCGTGCGGTTCCACGTCCGGCTCGTTGAGCTCTCCGGCAATCGGACCCTGACCGCCCTGATCGGCATGCTCGCCGAGATCATCGAGCGTGAGCTCGCGAACGCCGTGGCGGAGATGGGGGCGGACAGCGAGGAGGTGCATCGTGCAAACCGGCGGGCGCTGCGCGGCTATGAAAACATCGCGGAGCTCATTCGCGCGGGGGACGGCTCGGGGGCGGAGCATGCCTGGAGCGAGCACATGAATACTGTGCGACGGTACCTGGGCAGTACCAGCGGCGAGGGTGGTGTGCTCGATGTGCTGTATTGAATTCCGTTATGCGGCTTGGCTTCAGCCGTAGATTCGGCTTAGTTGGGCGAGGGAGTCGTCGGTGCGCGTGTGCAAGACGGTGGCCATGCCCAGCGCGCGGGCAGGGACAAGGTTGACCTCGACGTCGTCGACGAACACGCAATCGGCGGGCGTCCGACCAAGTTTTTCTGCGGCGAGCTCGTAGATTGCGCTGGTGGGCTTGCGGATTCCCACCTCGGCGGACACCACGACTTCGCTGAATTGCGGCAGGCGGTCCCACGGGTAGCCGTCGCTGGGGCCCCATGAGTTGCTCACCAACGCCGTTTGCACACCTCGATCCGCGAGCGCCTGCACCGCCTGGATCATCTCCAGGTCGACCCGCTGAGTTGTCTTCTGTACCTCCCGAAACCATGCCGCGCCGTTGACCTCGGCGGCGGCATGCTTGGACAGCACCGGACTGATTTGATCGAGGAACTCCGGTATCGAGATCAGCCCCAACTCGATCAGCGCGAACGGGCTGTCCTCGGTGTGCTCGGGGGAAAAGACCTCGGCGATGAATCCGCCCGGGTCGACGCGATGAGCCCGGCAGCTCCGCTCGAAGGAACCCATGACCGATTCGGTGAGCACGCCGCCGAAGTCGATGAGGAGGGCTGGGTGGTCACCCGCGCGCTGAATCATAGCTTCAGATTATCTAGATGCGGTGCGGTTCGGCGAACCGCGTACCGCGCCGGCTGCAGGGACCTCTGAGGACGGCGTCAAGAATCTAGAGAATCTCTACTCAGGTCATTGACACCGTGATGTAGCGCACCATAGATTTTCGGGGAACGGACTTTACGAAGGCGGGCAACTTTCTATGCATGTGATGGTGACGGGCGCCTCCGGAGACTTCGGTTCCTGCATCATCCCGGAGATCCTGGCCCGAGGTCACGAAGTGGTCGGGTTGTCGCGCCGCCCCCACTCCCTACCTTCTCCACTGTATCGGCACGTCAGTGCCGATATTCGGGATCCCGACGCGGTCGCTGCCGCAATGAGAGGGGTCGACGCGGTCGTGCATCTCGCGTGGACGACACACCCGATGCATGACATCGAAGCCACCCGCGCGATCGACGTCGGGGGGACCCAAGCGGTGGTCACGGCGATGGAACGCGCCGGGGTCTCCCGACTGGTTACCGCGTCGTCGGTGATGGCCTACGGCGCGAATGCGGATAACCCCCCGCTGCTGAAGGAGTCCGATCCGCTGCTGCCGTCCGTCAAACACATCTATTCCACGCACAAGGCCGAGGTCGAGGCACTGATCGCCGCATCCTCGCTCAACGCGGTCATGGTGCGTGCAACAAACATCATGGGACGCACCACCACGGGGGTTACCCAAGAAGGCTTCGCGACCCCGGCCATCCTGGGCATGAAGGGTGGCCGAAACCTCTTCCAGTTCGTCCACCCTGACGACCTCGCCCGGTTCTTCGCAGATGCCCTGGATCACCCCGAGTGGTCCGGGCCGGTCAACCTCGCCGCGCCGGACACGATAAAGATGCCCGAAATCGCCGAGATCCTCGGCAAGCGCTATATAGAAGTGTCACCCAAGTACGCGGACGCAGTGCTCAGCTTTTTGTGGGATCGAGGTTGGTTCTCTCTCGACCCGGGAGCGGTCGAGGCCTTCCTCAATTTCCCGCTGGTAGAGACCACCCGGCTGACAGAGGAATTCGGCTTTCACTGCGCATGGTCGTCGCGGCAATGTGTCGAAGACTTCGGACGTACCAATCGGTCCCACGTCTTCCTCGGGACGCGGCGGGTACCGGTTCCGTGGTGCTTCCCGTGGGCATGGGTACCCGAGCCACCCATCGCCGATGGCCGTCGCAGCGCCGCACCGGAAGGGCTCAGTGGTGAATTCGACACCACCGTGGATCCCAACTGGCAGGTGTTCACCGCGGCGAATACGTCGGAGGCATTTCCTGGTCCGATGACTCCGTTGTCATTGGAGCTGGCGATCGAGGCGCTGCGCGCCGGCGGCACCCAGGCGGCCGAAGTGCTGCGTCTTGACGGCGAGCTCAAACGGGCCCTGACCCAAGAACAGGTCGGGTCATTCGGTCACGGCATCTACGCCAACCTCTCCGTCATCTACGCCATGGGCGAGGCGATGCCCGGTGGCGGTGCGTCCGCGTGGCAGGACATGTTGTTCGGCCAGGGCGCTGGGGAAGTTCCGTCGTTCAACAAGCCCACCGCATGGGAAACACTGCGGCGGTTACCGCTGATGGCGACTCAGCTGAGCGGCTTCGGCAGGGCGATCCGCGGCATCGACGCCCATGCGCGGCGCTCGGCGCGCGACGCGAAGTACTACGCGACGCTCTCCGATGCCCAGCTGCACGCGTGGTTGTTGAGAACTCGCGACGAAGTCGCCAACGCCTGGGCGGCGGCGGGACAAGCCTCGGCCTTTGTCGTTCCGGTGATGGGCCTGATTCAGAAGCAGGCCGGAAAGGGGTTCGCGACCCGGATCCGCGGTGGCACAGACGATCTCGCCAGCGCCGGTGTCGCCCGCGGGGCGTACGCTCTGGCACAGATGGCGAAGGCGGATCCGTTGATCGAGCAGACGTTGCGTGACAACTCGGCTGCGGTGGCCGCGCAGATTTTGCGCCGCGAACGCCCGCGTTTCGTTGCCAAACTGGACGAGGTGGTCGCCGATTACGGGCACCGGGGTCCGAGGGAAACCGAGCTGGCCAACGCGGTCTTCGCCGATGCACCCGACAGGCTACTGGACGTGGTGACCAAGTTGCTCGCGAGCCGCGAACGCGTCACCGACGAGTTGCCGCGCCTAGGTCTGCGGCTGCGGGCTTTGGCGTCGCTGGGTGCGCGGTTTCAGCGGTTGCGGGAGACGGCTCGTGACACCACCATTCGCCAGACCCACCAGTACCGGCTGGTCGCCCGCGAAATCGGCAACCGGCTGGCGGCGCGCGGCATGATCGACAGCCCCGACGACGTGTTCTATCTGGTGCGCGCGGAGCTGAGAAGTCCGCCGGCGGATGCCAAAGCGGTGATCGCCCGGCGGCGCGCCGAACGCAAGCGGCTGGAGACCCAACGACCGCCGCTGAACTTCGTCGGTGAATGGACCCCCGACGGCGACGCCGACACGGAACTGATGCCCGGCGAAACGTTGCAGGGCACCGCCGCGTCCGCCGGCCTGGCCAAGGGCCCGGTCCGCGTTCTCACGGTGGATTCCATGGACGAGCTCGAGCCGGGCGAGGTGCTGGTGACCGCGTTCACCGACACCGGTTGGACGCCGTTTTTCGCTTACGCGGCGGCCGTCATCGTTGACACCGGTGCGGAGATGTCACATGCCGCCGTAGTGGCCCGCGAATTCGGAATCCCTTGTGTGGTGGGGACTCACACCGGAAGCAAAGTGCTCAAGACCGGTCACGTGGTGGAGGTCGACGGCGCGTCGGGTGTGGTGACGAGGGTCGAATGAGTACACCTATCGCTGCGGCCCCGGCGAGATCTTCCTACCAAGGCCTCTTCGTCGACGGTGGCTGGCGCGCAACCGAAACGGAAGCGCCGGTGTTGAATCCGGCGACCGAAGAAACCATCACCGCCGCACCGTGGGGTGCACTCGTCGACGCCGATGCCGCCGTGTCGGCCGCCCGCAAGGCATTCGATGAGGGTCCGTGGCCGAGACTGACGCCCGCGCAACGATCGATCGCACTGGCCCGACTGCGCGACGTGTTGGCCGGCTGGGCCGAGGACATCGTGGGATTGGTGGTCGCCGAAGCCGGCATCCCGATATCGGTGGCGCGGCCCAGTCAGTTCGACGCGCCGATGCAGCTTTTCGAGTTCTTCGTCGAGCGATGCGCCGCGTTCGAGGCACTGCGCCCGCTCCCGGTTACCAACTTCCGGAACCGCCAGGGCGCCAACGTTTTAGGGTCGGGTGTCGTGCAGCGCTCCCCCCGCGGCGTGGTCACCGCCATCACACCCTTCAACGCCCCCTTCTTCGTCAATCTCCTCAAGGTCGGTCCCGCGCTGGCCGCCGGATGCACTGTCGTGCTGAAACCCTCGGATTTCACGCCGTTGGAGGCGTTGCTGTTGGGGGCAGCGGCGCAGGAAGCGGAATTACCGCCAGGTGTGCTCAACGTGGTCACGGGCGGAATCGAGGTGGGGGAGTGCCTGACCACCGACCCGCGGGTTGACATGGTCACGTTCACCGGATCGGACGCGGTAGGTGCCAAGGTGATGGCGCAGGCCTCTACGACTCTCAAACACATCACGCTCGAACTCGGCGGAAAGTCGGCGAT
The DNA here is from genome assembly GCF_004298145.1 of Mycobacterium sp. Lineage (GTDB taxonomy): Bacteria > Actinomycetota > Actinomycetes > Mycobacteriales > Mycobacteriaceae > Mycobacterium. Next base: position 95,874 of record NZ_SCRH01000054.1, on the reverse strand, counting down.
GATCGTGCGCGCCGATGCCGACCTCGACGCCGCGGCGGCCAGGGGCGCGCAGGAACTGACCCTGTTTTCCGGGCAGGGTTGTGCATTGTGGACGCGGCACTTGGTGCACCGCTCCCTCTATGAGAGCTACCTCGAGCGCGTGACCGCGATGCTGCGACGTCTTCCCCTCGGCGACCCCACCGATGCGCACACGGTTGTCGGCCCGTTGATTCGGGACACCGCATGCATCAGGGCCGAAAAGTACGTGGCGGGCGCGCTGCAGCAGGGGGCGAGGGTGATGGCCGGCGGGCGTCGCCCCCCACAGATGGCCCGCGGCTATTACTACGAACCCACGCTGCTGGCCGACGTCCGCAGTGACATGACCGTCGCCCAGCAGGAGGTGTTCGGCCCTGTCGGAGTGGCGATCCCGTTCGACGACGACGATGAGGCCGTGCGGATCGCCAACGACTCCGTCTACGGTCTGTCCGGTTCGATTTGGACCGCTGATCCGGGTGCGGCTTTCGGGATGGCGCAGAACATTCAGAGCGGGAACGTCAGCATTAACGGTGGCACCGGGGGCATGAGCCCGTGGGCGCCGTTCGGTGGCTACAAGCGATCGGGTGTGGGCCGAGAATTGGGCGCCGATGTGCTCGACGACTTCACCGAGACGAAAGCGATTCAATTCCATGCCGGTTGACGCAAGAGGGCGATGACCGTGGCAACCCACTATCACGGCCGGCCGATCGAACCCTACCGCCTGGGTGTGCTTATCGACCTGCCGGACCATCCGGGACTCAGCGACGCGTGGCCGGACGCGGTCCAACTGGCATGTGACGAGGTCGCCGCGCGGGGACTGTTGGAACGTCCTGTCGAACTCATCGTCCGCGAGGTATACGCCCAACCCTGGGCTTCGGCGGCCGGGCTGATCAAAACGTACCGAGAGCTCGTCGAGGAGCAGGACGTCCTGGGCGTGGTCGGGCCGATGACATCCGACAACTGTCTGGCCCTGTTGCCGGAGATCGAGCGTCTCGCCGTTCCCACGGCAACGATATGTGGCTCAACGAAATACGTCGGTGACTACGCTTACGCCTTCGCTAATGGCGGCCTGGCCGACGAGCCGGCGGTGATGGCGGCTTGGTTGCAGGCCAACGGTCATCGCAGGATCGCGGTCCTTCGCGAGCGCACCCAGATCGGGGAGGAGTTCGCTCAGTTCCTGCGGTACGAGCTGCAGCCACACAGACTGGTGGTGACCGCCGAACCACCGGTGTATCCGGCGACCAGCGTCGAGGAACTGGTCGGTGCGCTCAAGGTCTGCCGCGACTCGAAACCGGACGCGCTGGTCTACCTCGGCCTGGGTGGTGTCAACCAGTGGGTGCGTCCGGCGCTGGAGCGCATCGGCTGGGATCCGCCACGGATCCAGACGACCGCGTTCGTCAGCGCCACGTACAGCACCGAACGCGCCCAGCGACTCGAGGGATGGGTCGGCGTGGATCAGTACGACGAACGCAACGAGGTGTTCGCCGCCGTGCTGAAACGGTTTACCAAGCGTTACGGGTACACCCCGGCAAACTCGGGCATGTCGACCGCCTACGACATCGGCCACGCATTTGCACTGGCGCTGGGCAGGATGAGGATTGCCACCTCCACCGCCCTGCGCGATGCGCTCGACACCTTGCGCCGCGTCCCGGCGTGCACCGGCGGACCCGGGACCATCATCACACTGGGGCCCAATGACCGCCGCGCCTACAAAGGTGCGGATTTCTTGGTCCTGCGGCGAGCCGTCAATGGCACCACCACATTCGAAGACATTGCGCCAGTCAAAGCTTGGGAGCAGCCCTTATGACCACCAGTACCGGCTCCGGATTGCGTGACTACATCCGCACCGCCGACGACAGTGCCTACGTCGATGCGGCGGCGGCCGAGACACCGCGCTCACGGATCGTCGAGCTGTATGGCCCGCTCGGCGAGGCACGACGACGCGCACCGGTGCATCATCAAAAACAGGCGGAGCTAATTGGCGTCGAGGACTACCGTAAACAAGAAGCCTTCAACAAGGTTTCGTTCTCCTGCGCGCTGAGCTACGAAACCTGCCAACAGGCACTCGCCGATGACCGGATGTCGTCCAAATTCTGGCTCGACACCATCGGCCACGTATGGGGCCGCACCATCATCGGCATGGACGGGTCCGAACACCGACGGCATCGCGGCCTTATCACGCAGGCTTTCACGCGCCGGTCCCTGGATCGCTGGCAGGAGACGGCGATACTGCCGGCGGTTCATGGCTTGATCGATCGGTTCGAACGCAGTGGATCGGCCGACCTGTACCGCGAGTTCACTCTGCTGTTCCCGGTCTACATCATCACTGAAATGATGGGCCTCCCTTACGAGGACATCCAGCGATTCAACACCTGGGCCGGCGAGACGATCGCGGTGTTCTACGACCACGACCGCGCGATGGAAGCCTCCCGCAATCTCGAGAACTACTTGTCGCCGTTGATCGAGGAACGTCGCGGCGGCCACGGCGAGGATCTGATCACCTTGCTGGCCAACGCGGAACTTGACGGCAGCCGGCTGGACACCATCGAAATCGTGTCCTTCTTACGGCTTTTGCTCCCCGCGGGCGGCGAAACCACCGCGCGCTCAACGGCGAGTTTGCTGCTCGGCCTGCTGCAGAACCAGGATCAGCTCGATGCCCTGATCGCCGATCGGAGTCTGCTGCCCCAGACGATCGAGGAAGGTCTGCGGTGGGAGCCGCCGCTGAGCTCTATCAATCGAATCGCGTTGGAAGACTTTGAACTCGGCGGTGTCCAGATCGCGGAGGGTACTGTGCTGGAAATATCGATCGGCGCGGCCAACCGTGACGACACCCGGTGGCAGGACGCCGACGCGTTCGACATCTTCCGGGAGAAAAAACCGCACATCACATTTGCCTGGGGCCCGCACGCCTGCCTTGGCACCCACCTGGCGCGGTCGGAGATGTCGGCGGCGCTCACGGGATTGTTCGACCGGCTGCCGGGGCTGCGACTGGACCCGGAAACCGGCCACGAGGCACGCGTCCAGGGCATTGGCCTGCGCGCGCCCAACAAGGTCCCAGTCGTCTTCGACGCACGTTGAGTCATGCGTTCCATTCTCGACCCGCTGTAGAAAGGCGAAAGAACATGGCTCTGAACAAGACTCCAGCTGCCCGCAAGCTCGGCGAGTACGGCTATGCGCCGGTCGGTGCGATAATCGAAACGGATCCCGCGCAGTTCTGGGGCGAGGTCAATGGCGTGCCGATGGGAATGCAATACCTTTACGGCTCAGTGAGATCGGCCGCCGGAGACTACTGGTGGCCGATCCGCGGCTTCTACCCAGACAAGGCTCGTTATCTGCACCTCGCCGAAGCCAAAATCGGCGAGGACTTCACGTATTCGAAGGATCACAACACCTCCTACTCGGGACCGGTGGAGCACGGCCAGCGCGATGGAAAGTGGGGGGTGTGGCGCCCCGACGGCACACCGATGCTGTTGACGTGGGGCGACAAGTTGGAATGGCACGACGACGATCACGTATCCCTCACCGGTGACCTGGTCGGCGACGGCGTTCAGTTCTTCTCGCCGGATCAAGAGGTTCCGTCGTCGTACGCGTCGCGCCTGTTTCGGGTCGAAGGCACGGTCAAGGGCACTCATGTCAATGGGTTGGTATTCCACGACAGCATCCACATCGACAAGGGAGTCGACTACATCGCCAGCCCCGCGATCGCCAAACACGAAGCGGCTTGGGTGGGGTTCGCCACCGAGTTCGAAGATGGGAACGTACATTCCGGGCACCTCGTGCACGGAATCGGCGAGTTCAACATCATGGTCATCCACCGCACTGACGGCCCTCCGTTGATCGCCAAGGACATCGACGTCGAGATCGAACTCGAAGGCGAACCCTTGGACAAGTCGACCTTCCCGACCAAGGTCACATATCGGGGCGGGGGACAGACCTGGATTTGGGAGGCCCATCAGGGCGGCCGTTGTCCCGTGCGAGACGACCTGCAGGACGAACATCGCTGGCGTCAGGGCTGGGTGTACCAGGCGGGAGAGACGCGCAAGCCCAAGACCACTGAAGCGTTGATGGAGACTTATAACTCTCGACTCCTGAGGACGGGTGCGCTCAAGGGGGTCGGTGTGTGACCGGCACGCTCCCCGGGCGGCCCGCGTGGAGGTGGCCCTCGCGGCGGCGCGGTAACTTCAACTTCCGTAGTGTCGTCAGCACCTACGAATTTGCTTCTCGCGATGCCTATCTCGACCGCGAATATTTTGGGCTGGCGCCGATGGGCACCTACTTTTTCAGTTGTGTCTCGGACCGCGACGGCAACTTCTATGCCCCGATCCGCAAGGTTGTGACCGAGATGTCGACCGGCCTGCAGTTGTCGTCGAACCTCGACACCGACACCTTGGAGATCGCTCCACAGGCATTCATGGCTTCTCATCGGGGCGCTGGGGTGAAGTGGTCGATTGCGGATGAGTTAGACCGGTTCACGGTCATTGCGGCCGCGACGCTCTACAGCCAACCCTTCTCCCTGGCCGTCGCCGACGGCCACTTCGCGTGGAGCGAAGGAGATTTGATGAACATCGAAGGTCGGCGCCTCGGTCTCGGTTATCAGTGGTTCACGCCCAACATCGACGAGCGTGGGGGGAACTTCTACGCGTCGCAGGCGTTTGCGGCTGAGGGCCACGTCCAAGGCCGACCGGTCAGTGGCTACTTCTCACTCGACAGCTTCTATGGCCCCGTCGGCCAGGTCTACAACAATGGTCCGATCTTCAATGCGGTGGAGATGGCCTGGGTGTCGTTCGTCAACACCTATGCCGACGGTGAGCACGAAAGCGGGGGCCTCTGTTTGGGCAAGGAAGAATGGGGTTTCGCGGTGGTGTCCGATCACAACGGACCCGTCGTCGAAACCACCGAAATTGAGGCGGACGTGGTGCTTGACGTGGACAAGTACGTGGAGAGGGCGCGCTACCGCACCGACGGTACCGAGTGGGAATTCACCGCGATCGACCGCGGGCAGATGAGATCACTGGCCGCGGCGCGTCGAGACGCCTATCACGGTCAGGCCGGTAGCGTGCGCCGGGTCGGCGACCGCCGGGTGCCGCTGACGTCGCACGCCTGGATCGAGACCTTCCCGCTCAACGGCCTGGACCGTCACTACACGAAGTAGCTTCAGACATGACGTTGCGCGTGGCGGTAATCGGCGCCGGACCCGCCGGATTTGCCGTGGTGTCAGCGCTTCTCGCGGAGAGCGCGCTAGAGGTGGAGATAGATCTCGTCGACCGTGCCGGCTTGCCCGACGGCTTGCTGCGGCATGGCCCGGCGGCGGGAGCGCGGTGCTTGCGACGGGTTGCGCGCGAGGTCGACGCGGTTCTCGGTGACAGCAGAGTGACCTACTTGGGCAACGTCGTGATCGGTTCGGCGCTACCGCTGGGCGACGTGCGGTCCGTTGTCGATGCGGTGGTGTTGACCACTGGTGCGCCTCGCGACATGCCGTTGGCTGTTGCCGGCTGCAATTCGGTGGGTATCGGTACCGTGAGCCACGTCGAGGCGTGGTTGGCCGGCAACCGCGATGTGGAGGTTGACGAGCTCGACCTCGCGATGGACTCCGCGGTGCTCATCGGAATTTCACCAGTGCCCCTGAAGGTCGCCGAAGTACTTTGCGGACACCCGCCAAGTGGCGTCTCCGACGAAGTGTTTACCCGGCTCGCCACCAGCAAGCTACGCCACGTCCAGCTGGTGGACATGCGACAGCAATCCGAAATATTCGTGCCCCCAGGGGTTCCCGCGGATCTGGTGGTTCGTACGGGACTTACCCCGGTCGGTGTCGTGGGACGCAACCGAGCCCGCGCGCTACGGTGCGTGCACCGGCCCGACGCCTACGGCAGGGTGGTCAGCGTGGACCTGAGAGCCCAACTGTTACTTCGCCCCCGGGCTGAGTTGTTCTGCTGGAACGGCATTGACGAGGACAATGGACACGTCGCCCATCGAGGCAGCCGGGTGTTGATCGGCTCGATACCCACCGCGGGCCTGTACGTCGCCGGTTGGGCGGGGCGAGCACCGTCCGACAACGGTTCGCATCCCGACGATGCGGCCGCGGTCGTCGCCGCGCTGAAGGCCGATCTCGTTGAACTTTCGCCGCCACGCGGGACCATTGCTGAGGTTCTCGCTGAACGGGCCGTCGAGGCCTCCGGCCTGAACGGCTGGTCAGCCGTCGACGCAACGGCTGTGCTACTCGACCGGTTCGCCGGCGAGGGAACGGCACCGTTGGCGGACTATGAGTCGTTGATGGAGCAAGTCGACGAGGACTGACCGGGTGCGTTACCGTGTCAGTAACATAGTCAACCTAGTGCCACACGTAGTCGAAAGAAAACAGGGTCATGCAGATCCGCGAGCACGTTGAATCGGGCAAGCCGGCGCTCATCCTTCATCCGTCCGGGAAAACAGTGAGTTTCGCCGAGATGGAAGCCAGCGCCAACCGATTGGCGCACCGCTTCCGCCAGGCCGGTCTCGGCGAAGGCGACGCGATTGCGGTCGTCATGGAAAATAACGAGCACATTCATGCGGTCATGTGGGCCGCGCGTCGCATCGGGTTGTACTACGCGGTGATCAACACCCACCTGACCGCCGCCGAAGCCGCCTACATCGTGGCCAACAGCGGCGCCCAGGCGGTGATCGGTTCGCGCGTGACACGGCCGGTGTGCGAAGAGCTCGGCAAACATCTGGGCGAGGGGCTGCCGGCACTGCGCGTGATTGCCGACGACGACCTCGACGGCTGGCAGCGCTACCCGGAGTGCATCGCCGGCTATCCCGATACACCCGTAGCCGGTGAGCGCGAGGGCGAACTGCTCCAGTACTCCTCGGGCACAACCGGACGTCCCAAGGGCATCCTGCGCAAGCTGACGCACCTGACGCCGGCGGAGGCGCCATTGCTCCTCACGCCGCTGTTCGACAGGGTGGGCATCGCAGGCGACTCGGTGTATCTGAGCCCGGCGCCGCTGTACCACACCGCGCCCGGCTACTGGTCGATGACGGCTCAATCGATGGGTGCCACGACCGTGGTGATGGAGAAGTTCGACCCCCGTGGTGCGCTGGAGGCCATCGAGCGCTATGGGATCACTCACGGGCAGTTCGTTCCGGCGATGTTCGTGCGGATGTTCAAGCTGCCTGAAGCTGAACGCAATTCCTATGACCTGTCGAGTCTGCGGCGGGTGGTGCACGCCGCGGCGCCCTGCCCGGTTGAGATCAAGAAGGCCATGATCGACTGGTGGGGGCCTATTATCGACGAGTTCTACGCGTCGTCCGAGGGTGCCGGGTCAACCTTCATCACCGCGCAGGAGTGGCTCGCTCACCCGGGATCTGTCGGCAAGGCGGTGACCGGTGTGTTGCACATACTGGACGACAGCTCTCAGGAGTTACCGCCGGGAGAGGCCGGCGACATTTATTGCGAAAATGGGCTTACGTTCACCTATCTCGGTGACAATGACAAGACCGCCGCTTCACGCGACATACGTGGCTGGACCACCGTCGGCGATGTGGGATACCTCGACGAAGACGGGTATCTCTACCTCACCGATCGGCGCCACCACATGATCATCTCCGGGGGTGTCAACATCTATCCGCAGGAAGCCGAGGACATGTTGATCACCCATCCCAAGCTGCTCGACGCGGCCGTGTTCGGCATTCCGGATCCCGAAATGGGGCAGTCTGTGAAAGCCGTTGTGCAGACCACTGATCCGACCGATGCGACCGAGGATTTCGCTGCGGAGCTGATGGGTTGGTTACGGGACCGGCTCGCGCACTACAAGTGCCCGCGGTCGATCTCGTTCGAGCCGTCGCTACCGCGCACCGATACCGGTAAGCTCTACAAGCGCACGTTGGTCGAGAAGTATTCGTAGGCTTCGGCGATCACTCCCGTCTGCCGAGGGTAAGGGCGCTCAACGCCGTCCTCATGTCTTCAGGAATCGAAATTGGACGCCCGTCATCCGCGACCGCGACGAGTACCGTGTCGCACACGCTGAGACAGGCGCCGTCGACGAACAGGGCGGAGGACGCGACGTACGAGGTGTTGCCCAATCGGCCGACCCCAACGCCGGCATGGATGGTTGCCGGCCAGTGAGCTTCGGCGAGGAAGTGGACGACATTCTGTGCCGCCACAAGTCGCAGCGAACGCCGTCCCCGGCGGTAGATACCCGGCGCCGCGCGAGAGTTCATTGTCGCCCGGGCGTTCTCGTGGAGGGATTCCAGCGCCAGGTTGTTGAGATGGCCATTGACATCCATGTCGGCGTACCGCGCCTCGACGGGCACGACGATCGGATAAGAAGCTTGCCGGCACCGCAGCGGGTCCGGTCGGGGACTGGTATGGAACAACTGCGCATCCTCGTCACGCTCGGCGTTCATCATGGCAGTGAATTACCGTGTCACCGCGGCGGCCAGCGCGCTTCTCTCCCGGCCGATTTCGGCACGGGCGATGCTGCGCATGTGGACCTCGTCGGGACCGTCGAAGATGCGCATGGCGCGCTGCCAGCCATACATGCGGGCCAGCGGGACGTCGTCACTGATCCCCGTCCCGCCATGCACCTGAATGGCCCGGTCGATGACGTTGCAGGCCATTTGCGGAGCGACGGCTTTGATCTGGGCGACGAGGGTGCGGGCATCTTTGTTGCCATACTGGTCGATGGTCCAGGCGGCTTTCTCGCAGAGTAGCCGTGCTTGGTCGATTTCGTTGCGCGACAATGCAATCTGCTGCTGTACCACACCCTGCTCGGCCAGCGGCTTGCCGAACGCGACGCGGGTTCGGGCACGGTCCGTCATCAAGGCCAGCGCGCGCTCAGCGGCGCCGATCGCACGCATGCAGTGGTGAATCCGACCCGGTCCCAGGCGGGCCTGAGCGATCGCGAACCCCATGCCCTCGTCGCCCAGCAGATTTGATGCCGGCACCCGCACGTTGTCGTAGATCACCTCGGCATGGCCGTGTTGGTCCTGCCATCCGAACACGGGCGTCGAGCGAACGATTGTCACCCCGGGGGTATCGGTGGGGACCAGAATCATCGACTGTTGCTGATGAGAGGCGGCATCGGGGTTGGTACGGCCCATCACGATCAGTATCTTGCAGCGCGGGTCGTTGGCACCGGTCGTCCACCATTTGCGCCCGTTGATGATGTAGTCGGCACCATCTCGGATGATCGACGTCTGGATGTTGCGAGCATCGCTGGAAGCCACCGCCGGTTCGGTCATCGAGAATGCGCTGCGGATCTCGCCGGCCAGCAACGGTTCTAGCCAGGACTTCCGCTGCTCCTCGGTGGCGAAGAGGTGCAGGGTCTCCATATTGCCGGTGTCGGGCGCCGCGCAGTTAAGAGCCTCCGGAGCGATTTCGGTGCTCCAGCCCGACAATTCCGCCAGCGGTACGTACTCGACGTTGGTCAGGCCAGACAGGGGCGGTAAGAACAGGTTCCACAGTCCACGCTCCTTGGCCAGCGCCTTGAGCTCTTCGACCACCGGTGGAACGGAGTGGTCGTGGGAACCCGCCGCCGCGCGGTGCTCGTCGTAAGGCTTCTCGGCCGGAAACACGTACTCGACCATGAAATCGGTGAGCCGTTTGTGATAGTCAGCCGCCTTGGCAGACATGGCAAAGTCCACTGCAGAGTCCCTTCGGTATCCATTTCGCAGACCGGCACTCTATGCCGGTGCGTCCACGGGCGGCAACGCGTCGCTGCGCAACGCCGTTTTCGCCGACGAGTCGACGCTCGCTATTAGATTAGTTGTCGACGTCGGGGGCCGGGACGGGACCGCCATCGCGGAATATGCAACCGCCTACTGTCCCGGGGTTGCCTCAAGGCGGCCTACCGGCGCCGTGACTGCCGTTGTGGTTCAACCAAAGTCGACCTATCGGGGGCCCCGGTCGGTCGTTCTATCAACTCGCCGAAAGGATCAAGGCTGTGATCAAGGCCGGCATGCGCCTGCAGAGCCAGGTGTGCGATACCCAGGTGATAGTCGTCAAGGCGACCGCCGCTCTCGAGGACCTCCGTGCCGGTGGCATCCCGATGGTGGCCATCGGTGCGGCGCCGTCACCGGACGCGGTACTCGACCCGGACTACGAGCAGGGGAGTGTCATGGGGAAGCGGTACGTCGACGAGGCGGGCGCGGAGGTGCTGGTGACCCGCGCGGGCAGGGGAAGCCTGTCGGTTGGGGATACGGTCCTGAACCTCAAGGAGGTCAAACCGCTTCCGGCCAGTGACTGACACCCTCATTCAGGCTCGGTGGGCTGGGGAACCGCTATCGCGGCAAACCGAGTACCTGCTCACTCAGAATCGTCTGCATCACCTCGGTGGTGCCGGCGGCGATGGTGCTTGATCGGCTGAAGAGCAGTGCCTCGGTGGCGGTTGGCGCTTGGCCGGCGATGGCGGCCGGGCCCGCGAGGTGGTAGGACAACTCGGCCAACCGCTGGTCGACTCGGCTCCAGGCCAGTTTGACCACCGACTGTGCGGGACCGGGATGGCCGGACCCGATTTCGGCGATGGAACGCTCCGCGAGTAGTCCGAGCACCTCGGCATCAACGAGCAGTTGGAGTGCTTCATCACGCGTGCTCACCGAAAGCGGCGCATGCGCGGCAAGTGCGCTGCGCACTGCCGCGCGGGTACGTGCGGCGAGGATCATCGCTGCGGCGCGCTCGTGAGCCAGGGTGCTGATGGCCACCTTCCAGCCCTGGTCGAGCGGACCCACCAGCGCCTCCGTCGGCAATTCCACACCGTCGAAGAAGATCTCGGAGAATTCCGACTGACCGGTGATCTGGCGGATCGGCGCGACGGTGATCCCTGGCAGATCCAGCTGCACCAACAGCACCGACAGCCCGCGATGCGACCGGCCTCCGTCGGCGGCGGGAGTGCTGCGGGCCAGCACCAGACAGGCATCGGCCTCAGCGCCATGCGACGTCCAGACCTTCTGCCCGGTCAGCACCAGGCGATCACCTCGCCGTTCGACTCGGGTGCGCAGACTCGCCAGATCACTGCCGGCTTCCGGCTCCGAAAAGCCTTGGCAATACAGCACTTCGCCGCTGCGGACCTTTGGCAACATCGACTTCTGCTCGTCACTGCCCCAGGCCATGAGGGCCGCGGCGACGGTGTTGACCCCGATGAAACCCGCGATCGGTGGGGCGCCGGCGGTGCTCAGCTCCGTTTCGCAGGCCACCTGGGTGGCCAGGTTGACATTCCGCCCGCCGTATTCGATCGGCCAGTTGAGCCCTACCCAGCCGCCGCGGTCCAAGCGCCGGTGCCAACTCCGGCAAGCGGGGAAGTCGGTGCGTTCGCCGAACTCGGCTCTGAAGTGCGGTAGTTCGTCGTGCAGGAAGTCGCGCAGCTGCGCCACCAGCGCGGTGTCGGCCGCGGCGTTCGGGTGGCTCACCCGCGCGCCCCTTCCACCAGCCGTGCGACGCCGGGCCGATCCACCTTGCCGGTCTCCAGCCGCGGTATGGCGGCCACGAAGATCACCTGTCGCGGCAGTTCGTAGGGGGCCAACCTCGACCGCAGTTGTTGCCGGACGGCTTCCGCGTCACCCGTCGCACCCGCAGTGAGCACTATCGCGGCGACCGGCACCTCGCCCAGACGTTCGTCGGGCAGACCGGCCACCGCGGAGTCGGCGACTTCCGGTAGCTCATTGAGCGCCGCTTCCACCTGCGCCGGGTACACGTTGAAGCCGCCGCACACCACCATGTCGCGCACCCGGCCCACCACGTAGACGAACTGGTCGTCGTCCAATTTGCCCAGGTCACCGGTGCGCGGCCAGGCACCCGGGTTGGCGGGGTGGCCGCTGGCATCCAGATAACCCGACATTGACGAGGGGGCGCGCGCCGCGATCTCACCGACCTCGCCGATCGGCAGCGGTTCACCGTCGGGGTCAAGGATCGCCACCTCGACCCCGGGCGCCACCCGGCCCACCGTGCCGTCCGGCCGACGGCCCGCCCTCACGTCATCCGGCCGCTCGAAGGCGATCGCACCCGCGAACTCGGTCTGACCGTAATTGCGCAGGATCGGGACATGGTACTTCGCCTCGAACGCGACGCGTGTCGCCTCCGGCAGGGCTGCCGTTCCGACGATGGCGTGATCGACACCGGCAAGCTCGGCGTCCTCGCCGAGCTGCGTGAGCTCCCAGGCCATCGCGGGGGTCAACGGCAGCATGCCGAGGCGATAACGCCGGCACAGGTCCACTACCAGCTGGGGTGAGAATTTGGTCGCCAACAGCACCGGCTTACCCAGCCACCACGCCGTCAAAGTGCCGAGCAGTCCACCCATGTGAGCGATCGGGACCATCACCAGCCGAGGCCCGCGGGCTGGAACCCTCGGCGGCCTCCCCGCGTCGTCGAGGCCGGTGCCCGAGGCGATACCGACCAGGCTGCCACGCAGGGCCGCGAAGGTCAGCGATGCCCCCTTGGGTGTTCCGGTGGTACCCGAGGTAAACATCACGACGGCCTCGCCGGCCGGTGCGAGTCGGCCTGAGCCGGTGTGTTCGACCCGCGCGCCCAGCGTGCCATCGGTACCGGGCGTGATGAGGCTGGCCGCTGACGTCTCGGAATTACGGCGGGCCACCTCGGACTCCGGCACCATCGTGCTGGCCGCGACCACCGAACATCCCGCTCGCCATGCGGCGTGGATGGCCACCACCGAGGCGGCGTTGTTGGCGAGCCTGACCAGAACACGGGTGCGCGGAGCCAGTTGTGCTGCCAGGCTTTCGGCTTCCTCTAGCAGTTCCCCGAAGGTGTACTCGACCCCGTCGGCGATCAGGGCTGTGCTTGTTGGGGCAGCCGCGGCCGAGCGGGCAAGGATGGCTGCGACACCGGTCTGAGGTGACACCGAGGCCGCCGTCATGAGCTCTCCTTCGACGAAATGCTTCTTGGCGAAAAGAAGTCCTACCTATGTGGATCGCTCCTGACGGTACGAGCCCGATCCGTCGCCGCGCACCATCGGATTGGTGTCCCCGGCGAAAGCCGTATTTTCGCAACCTCATGCTGGTTGTCGGCCGGGGCCGGCCCCGTCGGGGTCTGGCGAACCGGTAGTGAGAACGCGATTTGCCGCCGTCGGGGCTGATTCGCCTTGCTTTGACGACCGTGTACAGCGTTGTCTTGTTTGGTTGAACAAGACACCCCATGCCATCAGGCAGAGGTATCGACCAGAGAGGCGTGAAGTCAGCGTGAACATCACAGGTGTCCGCTTGACGAGCCGCTGCTACCGCCATGCAACCGAAGACAAGGTCGGTCACCCGATAGCCGCTAGGAGTATTCGATGACACAAACCAGCTCGTCCGAACGCACTGATGAGAAGTTCGCCGCAGCGACCGCCTTTGAGATCGATGACGCCGACATCGAAAAGGACCGCGCCGCTCTGGGAGTGTGGTCGGCGACCCGCCACCAGGAATTGCTGTCAACCGCCACACCCGAGGCCATCCGCAATTTCGCGCACGGCTACGGCGATGACAACCCGCTCTACACCGACCCCGGCTACGGAACGACCACCCGCTGGGGCAGCCAGGTCGCGCCGCAGATCATGGCCGCGGTACTGAACGCCCCCCTGCGCGGCGACAAGGTGCCGAAGGAACTGCGGGGCGGCAGTTACCGCGGCATCCACGCGTTCGTGTCGGGCGGTACCTGGGAGTGGTACCGACCGGTCTACCCCGGTGACACCCTCTACAGTTTTTCCGGGTTGGAGTCGGTAGAGGAAAAGCAGTCCGAGTTCGCCGGGCGGTCCGTCATCCGGATCCTGCGCGACGTCAAGATGAATCAGCACGCCGAAGTGGTGGGCGTGTATCGCACCCTGGTGATCAACACCGAGCGCAAGACAGCCAAGGAAAGGGGCAAATACAGCAACATCCGGGAGCCCTCGTACACCAAAGAGGACATCGAGGCCCTCGACGCGGTCTATGCCGCCGAGACGGTCCGGGGCAGTGAGCCCCGGTACTGGGAGGACGTGAAGGCCGGGGATGACATGGGAAAGATGGCGAAGGGCCCGCTGACCACCACCGATATGGTGGTTTTCCACGCCGGCGGGTATGGATTCGTGCCGTATGGGCTCAAGACGTCCCGGCTGAACTACAAGAACCGCCTTCGGATCCCGGCCTTCTACATCGACAACGAGTACGGCGTTCCTGATGTCGCTCAACGGGTGCATTGGGATTCGGAGTGGGCCAAGGCAATCGGCAATCCGCGTGCCTATGACTACGGGGTGCTGCGGGAATGCTGGATCCATCACTTCCTTACCGACTGGATGGGTGACGGTGCCTTCGTGGTGCGCCAGCACGACGAAATCCGCAAGTTCAATTACCAGGGCGACATCCAGTACCTGACCGGCCGGGTCGACGGCAAGCGTCAGGAAGACGGCTCGACCCTGGTCGACCTTTCGGTCGAGGTCCGAAATCAACGGGGCGACGCCACCGCTCAGGCCGAGGCCACGATCTCGCTGCCCAGCCGCGAGCTCGGCGCGGCGATGCTCCCGGAGACGCCGCGCGACCTTGCCCGGGATGCGGTCCGCATGTTTGAGCGGCACGGCGAGCTGGTCAGGGAGGATCGTCGTGGCTGACGCCGTTGGCGTTTCCATGAGCGTCGATGACGCAATTTTGACGATCACCCTCGACAGGGCTGACAAAGGCAATGCCCTGCGGCAGCAGGATTGCGCCGCAGTGCGGGAGGCCGTGCAGCGGGTGGACGGCGGGGGTGAGGTGCGAGCCATCCTGATTCGCGCCAACGGCCGCCACTTCTGCGCCGGTGCGGATCTGGTCACCGCCAACGCCGCGGACGTCAAGCCGACGGCCGGACATCTGACCCGGGGACTGGCCGTGGGCGCCCACGGGATGATCGCCGCTCTATGGAGCTGCCCGGTGCCCACCGTTGCCGCGGTACAGGGCAAGGCAATCGGTCTGGGCCTGCATCTGGCTGTCGTGTGTGACTTCACCGTGGCCGCCGATGCAGCCAGCTTCGCCGAGTTGTTCTGCAAGCGAGGGTTTTCCGTCGACAGTGGTGGGTCATATCTACTGCCACGCCTGATCGGTTTGCGCCGGGCCAAGCAGATGTTGCTGCGGGGAACCGCGGTCGACTCCGCGACCGCCGCGCGGTGGGGTCTCATCGACGAGGTCGTGGCAGCCAGTGATCTCGATGAGGACGCCGCGCGTCTGGCAGCTGAATTAGCCTCCGGGCCAACGTTTTCACTGGGACACACCAAGCAACTACTCAACAACCGGGCGCCTGTGGGACTGGACGAGGCGCTGTGGCTCGAAGCCGCGTCGGTGGAAGCGACGGTTCGCAGCGCGGACTTCAAGGAGGGCCTGCGGGCGTTCTCCGAACGGCGCGAGCCGGTATTCACGGGACGTTGAGTTTGCGCGACATTCCCATGCAACATGCAACGCTGATCTCAGATGAGCAACGCGAATTAATTCGTGCTGTGCAAGCATTTCTCGACAAACGCTCACCGGAAGCCGAGGTGCGGCGGCTGATGGAAGCCGGCGGTGCCGCCGATCCGGCGGTGTGGGCGCAGATAGCGCAACAGCTCGGCCTGCAGGGCCTGGCGATCCCGGAACGTTACGGTGGCGGCGGATTCGGCTATCTCGACCTGGCGCTCGTCGCGGAGTGCGTGGGAGCCGCGCTGTTGGTGGCGCCGCTGCTGTCGACGGTGGCCGCCGCCGGCGCTATCAACTTTTCGGATGACGAAAAGCTCAAGTCGGCCTATCTGCCGGCGCTGGCTTCCGGCGATCTCGTCGCCACGCTGGCTTTCGCTGAGGACTCCGGTCGTTGGGACGCCGCATCCGTCACCACGACCGCCGCGACGCAGAGTGCCGCGGCGGTCCTGACGGGTACGAAGATGTACGTGCTCGACGCCATGAGCGCCGGTGCGTTGGTGGTATCGGCCCGCTCGGCGGCCGGCGTGGGACTGTACATCGTCGACGCCCGCGCGCCCGGTGTGACCGTTTCGGCCATGGACGCTTTGGATTTGACCCGTCCGCTTGGCCGGGTGGACCTCGCGGGTGCGCCGGCACGTCCCATAGTCGCCGGCGGCCCGGTCTCGGATGTCGTCGACCGTGTACTCGCGGTTGCCGTAACCCTGCTGGCCGCAGAACAGGTCGGCGGTGCGCAGCGCTGTCTGGATATGGCTGTCGAGTACGCCAAGGTCCGTGTCCAATTCGGTCGGCCTATCGGGAGCTTTCAGGCGATCAAACACAAGTGCGCCGACATGCTGTATGACGTGGAGTCGGCCCGGTCAGCGGCCTACCATGCGGCGAGTTCACTTGATAATAGCCACGACTCGCGGGCAGAGGCAGCGCTTGCGCAGGCGCATTGTTCCGCGGCATATAGTCGGGTCGCGGCGGAGAACATCCAGATCCATGGGGGGATCGGATTCACCTGGGAACACCCGGCCCAACTCCACTACAAGCGCGCGAAGAGCTCGGAACTGCTGTTCGGGGATCCGGCAGCCCATCGTGAGCGGCTCGGCGAATTGCTTGGCATCTAACGCATGAGGAGTGAATGAATGGCCCTCGACGAACGGTTCCGCAGCCGGATGACGCTTCCGGCGGTGTGTGCCCCGATGTTCCTGGTCTCGGGCCCCGAGCTGGTGGCGGCGGCCTGCAAGACGGGCCTGATCGGTGCGCTGCCCCGTCAAAATGCCCGTGACATCGATGCTTTCGGTGAGTGGCTGCGTCAGATTCGCGCTGACTTGGACGACTACGCCGAGCAGCACCCCGACGCACGCATCGGGCCGATCGCGGTGAACCTCGCCACGCGGTTCGACGACGACGAGCTGGCGACGAACCTCGACCTGTGTTCCCGCTATGGCGTCGAGATCATCATCTCGGCGCAGGGCAACCCCGCCGAACTGGCCCGACGGGTGCATGACTGGGGTGGCATCATCCTGCACGACGTGACCTCGTTGCGATTCGCCGAGAAGGCCATCCAGGCGGGCGTCGACGGGATGACCTGCATCGGTGCTGGCGGCGGCGGCCACTCCGGCACCATCAGCCATCTGGTGCTGATCCCGAAGATCCGCAACATGTTTGACGGAATCATCGTCATGGCGGGCGCGGTCACCACCGGCGCAGCCATCCGGGCGGCCGAAATCCTTGGCGCCGACCTCTCCTATCTGGGCACCCGGTTCATCGCCACCCAGGAATCGTGCGCCGCCGACGCCTACAAGGCCATGCTGGTCGCCGGCACGTCCGCTGACCTGCTGTACACCCCCGACATCGCCGGGGTCGCCGCCAACTGGATGACCGAATCGATGCGGGCGGTGGGCCTTGACCCCCTGGACCTACCCAAAGCGCCCGTTGGAAAGATCGGCTACTCGCACCTGCCGGAGGGTGTCAAGCCGTGGAAGAACCTGTGGTCCGCGGGTCAAGGCATCGAGCTCATTGATGAGATCCCTTCGGTCGCAGATCTTGTCGCGCAGCTGCGTCGTGAATACGTGGCCGCCTGCGAGACGCGGGACATGGCCGACGCGGCCCGGCTCGTCGACGAAGCTATCCAGGCCTGAGGTTGGAGGACGACACGATGATGGGGAACGGAGTAAGGGCATGAGCCGTCTGCTCGAGGGTGTGCGGGTCATCGAATCGGCGGTGCTGTTCAACGGCGACAGCCTCGGGATGCTATTGGCCGACCTGGGCGCCGACGTCATCAAGGTGGAGGCGCCCGGGCGCGGCGACTATCTGCGGGACTTCCTCGGCCAGATGGCCCCCCATCACAGCCCCGCTCATCTCCAGGTCAACAAGAACAAGCGCAGCGTGGTGCTGGATCTGCGCGACGACGCCGACCGAGCGAAATTCTTCGAATTACTCTCCACCGCCGATGTTTTCGTCGACGGCTTCGCCGGAGACGCATGCGAGAAGCTGGGCATCGGCTATGTCGCCCAGCAACAGGTCAAACCCGACATCATCTACTGCCAGTACAGCGGATTCGGCTCGACGGGACCCTACGCCAGCATCCCGACGCACGGCCGCATGATGAATGCGTTGGCCGGCGGTACACCCCAGGAGGTCGGCCCCGAGGGGTTCGCCCAGCCCGACGGATCCCCGCGATTGATGGGCGGCATCGAAAGCGGTGGCGAAGGCACCGCCGCCGGAGCCGCGCACGCGGCCTACCATGTCGCGGCGGCGTTGTTCGCGCGCGAGCGCACCGGCCGAGGCTGCTTCCTGGACGCCTCGGCCGCCGACGCGGTCTTGGCCTCGGCATGGATCGCCGCGACCTACGCCCTCAACGAGCACCGCATCACCGACCGGAGCAGCTTGCCCAGCGCGGACGCCGCGCAACAGGCCAGCGCCAAGTACGAGTTCTACCGCACCGCCGACGACAAGTTCGTCCTCTTCTGTTGCATCGAGCCCAAGTTCTGGAACGGGTTCTGCAGCATCGTCGGCCGCGACGACCTCATCGATGCGGGCGGCGGGCAGGGTGGCCCGGTCGATTTCGCCACCGGTCAAGACGAGTTGCGCACACAGCTTCGGGACATTATTGCGACCAAGACCCAGTCCGAATGGGTCCACCTCGCGGCTGCCGAAGACCTTCCCATCGGACCCGCCCATCAGGCCGCCGACCTGATGTCCGACCCGCACCTGTCGGCGCGCCAGATCCTGGTCCCCGGGCGCCATCCGGTGGCGGGCGACTTCACCTACATCGGTGAGCCGGTGATCGTGTCCGGTCAACCCTATGAGCCCCCAAGAGGAGCACCGCTGCTCGGCGAGCACACTGAAGAGATCCTCAAAGAGCTCGGCGAACGACGCACGCCTTAAACGGATCAGCTCACGCAGTCGGCGGTGGCCCAGGCGTATCTGGCCAAGGTGAACTGCAGCGGTGCCGTGTCGTCCGGCTGCGCGCGCCGCGACGGCCGTGATTGTGGCCGCTTGAGGTTCACCCGCAGGGCCCTGGCCACGAACGGCAAGACGGTGCGCTCAGCCAGCGCTCGCGACTCTTGGCCGTCGACGTTCGGGCGGTCGAAAACCAAAGACGAGGTCAGGTGGAAGATCGCTCTGGCCTCGGCAGCCGGGTCCGAACACACCAAATCCCCGGTGCGGCGCCCCTCCTCGAGCGCATCGGCCAGCGGTGCGGTCAGCGCGTGCGCACACCGCTCGATAACCTCGGTGTGTTCCGGCAACAGCTTGCGCCAGTGCACGGCAAACAACGACGCCGGCTTGATGATTCGTTGATCGAAGGCCAGGTCCATCAGGGCGTGGACATACTGCCATACCCGCTCGACGGGGGAGGCGGTGTTCTCACCCAGCACTTTCAGGTAATCGGCGATGGCGAGCAGCTCGCCTTCGAGGAGCGCTGACAGCAGATCGTCCTTGCTGTCGAAGTGACGGTAGAAGCTTCTGGTCGACAGGCGCGCCTGGCGCAGTACGCTTCCCAGCTTGAAGCCCCACCAGCCGCCGCGAGCCAACACCTGTTCGGCCGCGGCCATCAGTTGCAGGCGCTCGGTATCGAAGGTCATCTCCGGCATTTGTCACCCCTTGTTCGGCCCAGCTCGCACTCCACGTCATCCGGTGAGGGGGCACCAGGCGAGACCTAGCTCACTAAGTTTACCATCGGGCCCGGTGCCGCCGGTATTGCGACCCGGCCCAGCCGCAGGACGGATGGCAGCGGAAAGCGCGTTTGCGCAGCGAAGAGGCCATCTCGCTCGTCACCGGCGGTAACGTCCTGACGCAACGGCAGGAAGGTTGTTGAGGTGAGAATCCAGGTCGACCAATCGAAGTGTGCGGGGCACGCGTTGTGCAATACCGTTGCTGTTGAGCTCTTTCCGCTCGACAACGAAGGCTATTCGGCGTTGCAGCCCCACGTCGTAGCAGAAAAGGATGAACAGCTGGCTCGAGACGGTGTCGCCTCGTGCCCCGAGGGCGCGTTGAGCCTGGATGAAGGGGACTGAGGCTGGCATGGGCATCACCTTGACCGACGAGCAAGAGGAGCTCCGCGATTTGGTGCGGGGATTCCTGACCGAAAAGGCTCCCAGCGAGGCGGTGCGCCGCTGGATGGACTCCGCTGCAGGCTACGACCCGGAATTGTGGCGGCAGATGGCCCAGCAGCTGGGGCTGCACGGGCTCACGCTGCCCGAGCAGTACGGCGGAGCAGGATATGGACTCGCCGAGCTCGCCGTGGTGATGGAAGAGATGGGCCGCAGGCTGCTGCCGTCGCCGTTCTTCGCCACCGTTGGGCTCGCCGCCCGGACGCTGCTGGCCAGCGGGGACGAGCAGGCGTGCCGTCGCTACCTGCCGGGCATCGCGGAAGGAGAGCTGACCGCAACCGTGGCGGTTTGCGACGAGAATGGATCCTGGGACCTCGCCGATATCGCGACGCCGGCGCGGCGTGACGGCGATGACTGGAGCTTGTCGGGGACCAAGATGTTCGTCATCGACGGGCAGACCGCCGACGCCATCCTGGTGATCGCCCGCGCGGACGACGAGCTTGGCCTCTTCGCCGTCGATCGCAACGCTGCGGGAATCACCGCGACGCGGCTGGACGCGCTGGATCCCACGCGACGGCTGGCCCGCCTGGACCTGCGGGACTGCCGGAGCCGGCGGATCGGGCCCGCGGGCGACGCGACGCCGTTCCTGCGCAGGGCCCTCGACACGGCGAACGTCGCACTGGCCGCCGAACAACTCGGCGGTGCGCAAGCATGCCTCGACGCCGCGGTCGAGTACGCCAAGGTCCGCGTACAGTTCAACCGGCCGATCGGATCGTTTCAAGCCATCAAGCACAAGTGTGCGGACGTGTTGGTCGAGATCGAATCCGCCAGGGCTGCCGTGCTTTACGCCGCATCTCTGACGGAAGATGCCGAGAACGCCTCCGTGGACGACGAATTCCCCATCTGCGCGGCCCTGGTGTCTGCCTACTGTTCGGCCGCCTACACCCGCGCGGCCAAGGAGAACATCCAGATCCACGGCGGCATCGGCTTCACCTGGGAGCACGACGCCCACCTGTACCTCAAACGCGCCAAGACGTCCGAGTTGCTGTTCGGTGCCCCGGTGGCACAGCGGGCGCGGGTAGCCCAACTGGTCGGCATCTGAGAGGAACGTGCCAATGACCGAAGTAATCACGGATGCGGGTCTGCCCGGCGCGCAAGCGGCGGCGTCCGACAGCGACAAGGAATTCCGCGCGGCCCTGCGGTCGTGGCTGACCGACCACCACCCGGGCAAACGCCCGAAAGATCCCGCCGAACGCCTGGCCTGGCAAAAGGCATGGCTGGCCAAGCTTTACGACGCCGGCTTCGCGGGACCGGGTTGGCCCCGCGAATACGGTGGAATGGATTTGCCGTTCGCCCGCCAAATCATCTACCAAGAGGAATACGCCCGCGCCCGTGTTCCCGGGCCGCTGGGTACCGGCTTGGGCATCGTGGGACCCACTCTGATCGCCCACGGCTCCGACGAGCAGAAGCGTCGGTTCCTGCCGTCGATGCTGCGCGGCGACGCGGTGTGGGCGCAGGGCTTCTCCGAGCCGGAAGCCGGCTCGGATCTGCCGGCGCTGCGCGCCACGGCGCGTCGCGACGGCGACGAGTATGTCGTTAACGGACAGAAGGTGTGGAACACCGCCGCCGACATCGCGGATATCCTCTTCACCCTGGTGCGCACGGGATCACGGGAGTCTCGCGCCAAGGGGATCACCTACCTGCTGATCGACGCCCGGGCGCCCGGAGTGACGATCCGGCCGTTACGGGACCTCACCGGAGGTGCCGACTTCTCCGAGATTTTCTTCGAGGACGTGCGGGTACCCGTGGGCAACCGTATCGGGGAGGAAAACGACGGCTGGCGTCTGGTGCGGACCAGCCTGGGACACGAACGGGCGGCCGGCACCATGAACCAGGCGGCGTTGTACCGGCGGGTTTTGAACGAGCTGATCGAGCTGGCCAGGTCGCGAGGCGCAACCGCCGACCCGCTGGTACGAGACCGCTTGGCGGACTTCGAAATTCGAGTGCGCATCATGCGCTACCAAGGGATGAGGACCATCGAGTCGATCCTGACAAAGGGCGAACCCGGACCCGGTGCGTCGACGTCGCGGCTGTTCATCACCTCCTTCGAGCAGGATTTGCACGAGTTTGCGGTTGATCTGCTCGGCAGCTACGGGACCCTGGGCCGCACCGATGCACACAGCGTCGAGCGGGGGCGCTGGGTGTGGGGATTCCTGCGGACCCGCGCCTCGACCATCGGCACGGGCACGTCCGAGATTCAGCGCAACACTATTGCCGAACAGGTACTCGGCTTGCCCTACGACCCCGCGATGCCCCCGCGGTGAGCGCCTCGGCGGCAGTGCCCGCGGCGACGGTGGTGCTCGGGCGCGATGCCGGCTCTGGTTCGGGGGCGGGCATGGAGGTGCTGATGCTGCGGCGCACCCGGGCCGCCTCCTTCGCCCCGGGGGCGTGGGTGTTTCCCGGCGGGCGGGTCGACCCGGCCGACGCCGGATCCGACCGGCTTGACAGCCTCGAGGCGGCGAGGCGCGCCGCGGCGCGGGAAACGGCCGAAGAGGCCGGGATCGACTTAGGCACTGCGGAGTTGCATCCGATGGCGCAGTGGAGCCCGGGCGCCGAGGCGCCGAAGCGATTCACGACCTGGATGCTGTTCGCCGAGGCTCCGCACGGCGTGCGGGTCACGGTGGACGGCGACGAGATCGTCGACCACTCCTGGTTGCGTCCCGATGATGCCTTGAGCGCGCACGGGCGCCGGGAGTTCCTCCTGCTTCCGCCGACATGGATGACGCTGCGGTTCCTGAGCGGTTATCCCGATTGCGCGGCCGCCATTAAGGGCATCAAACAAACCCCGATCGAAAGCTACGAGAGCCGGCTGGTGGCCACCGAGGAGAGCCAGGTCGTGCTGTGGCACGGTGACGCCGGATACGACACCGGCGACGCCACGGCCCCCGGTGGCCGCCATCGGCTACTGCTCGCCAGGGCCGGCTGGCGCCTGGAAAAGTCGACGTAGCGGGGCCGCCACGCGAACCCGGGAATCCGATTTGCGGCATTCATTGCTGTCGCGCTCTGTTGCCGGGGCCGAGAAGACAGCACGATGGGGTGATGGAAACGTCTTGGTTGTTGCGGATTTTCGGGTTGTCCCGGGTGGTCTTCGGAGCGTGGCTCGCATTGGCGCCGAGCAAGCCGGGCGAGTTGTGGTTCGGCGAATCCCGCCCGGGTGCGTCGACGGCGGCGCTGCTGCGTAGTGTCGGCGGCCGCGATGTCGGACTGGGTCTGGGACTCGCCGCCGATCCGCGGCCCTCCTCATTGTGGTTGCGGGTGGGAATCCTGGCCGATGCCGTGGACGCGGCGGCGACCCTGTTGAACCGTGACCGCATTCCGGCCAAGAACTTTTTGACGGGGTTCCTCGGCGGGCTGAGCTACGCGGTGATCGGAGCGGCGATCGCGGTCCGGGGCCGCACCGATCACTAGGCGGCTCAGGCGCCTTTGTGGTCGTACACCTCGGACGGGGTGATGTGTGCAACGGCGCCCAGGTCGCGGCCCAGTTGCGCCCTCAGCTGTCGACGCAACGGGGCCAATAGTTCGTCGGCCTTCTCCTGCCCTAGCGCTGCCGTGTTGCCGTGAACCAGGAGGCTGGCGTCGATGGCGAGTTGGCGCAGCTGTCCGGCCTCGTCGGCCAGCGTGGCAACGGCCACATAGGATCCGGCCGAAGGAATTTTCTCCAGGCGGCGGCCCAGCTCGGCCGCGCCGTCGAGGTCGGGGGCGAGTTCGACCAGTTCGGTTATCGCGACCCGCTTTTCGGCGTTGTCGGCGGCGAGCTCCGGGCCCTCGTGTTCGAGGCGGTGAATGACGTGGGTGAGCAACAGCTTCATGTTCTTGACGGAGCTGCGCGCATGCGGGCCCTCCAGTTGCGGGAGCACGAGCTCGTCGAGGTTGGCGATGACTGCGCGAAGCAGTTCGGGGCAGGTTGGATTGAGCACGATACCTCCCTTTAGAATCCGGCGGCCTGCGCCAGCAGTGATTGCGTTCCGACGGCCCACAGCCCGAGCGACGGGATCTGTAGGCGCTGGTCGGCGCCCGCGCCGAACGGCCGCAAGCCGCCCTGCAGGCCCACGATCGCCCGCATCGACCAGATCCGCCCGTAGAATTCGAGCGCTTGCATGTTCACCGCGAACCCGGTGATGCCTTCGTAGTACGTGATCGCCTTTTGGATATCCCAGAAGTGGAAGGTGGTCCCCGCCGCGACCGCGAGGTCGAGCTCGGGCGCGCCGAGGCTTGCGGTTTCCCAGTCGGCCATGGCGACGATCGTGCTGCCCTGCCAGATTTCCTCGCCAATCCCGTTGTTCTCCTTGCGGATCACCACGCGGGCCGAAGGTGGCGGGAGCTGCTCCCGCAAGGTGAGTATCGCCTCGATCAGCGCCGGATAGGGTTCCACCGCACGCTGCAGCGCGTGCTCGAGGTGCCAGTCGAGTTCGACTTTGGCCGCGTCCTCGACACCGGTGGGCACGTAGTTGGCGAACCGGTCGAAACCCAGGGCCTGCCAATCCAGCGCGTGGATCTGTGCCAGGCGCTCGACGAGTTCCTTGACGACCCGCTCGCGTAGCGAGTCGTACTGCGGGTCAGGGTCTTCCAGATGTGGTGGGTTCACCTCACCGTCGACCCAGGCGCGCACGAAGAATTCGCGCCCGTCCAGCCAGTCGTTGCCAGCGGGCTCGTGCCACAGCATCGGCTGGGTCGGAACATCGGTCTGGTCCAGCATCGTGTACACGTCGGCCTCGAAACCCAGTGACGTCAATCCGAAGCCGCCACCGGGGGGATCCATCCGGAACACGTGCCGCTGCTCGATGTTTCGCCTGTCACGGATTCCCGTGCTGGTGACGAACCACGTCTCGCGCGACATACCGGGCCACGAGCGTTTGACGTTCGTGACCTTCAGGTCGGTCACGTCCGTCAAGCGTTCTGTGAGGTAGGCGTTGAGCCTATCGACGGGCGGCGGTTGGTAGATCATTTCCATCCCCTTGCCGCGTTACGTTCCGAGCCGGTACTTGTGGTGGCCTCGACGTAGGCCGCCGACCCCCTCCATGCACCCAGGGCGGCCGTCAATGGTGATCCGAAGCGGCTGGTCCAACAGCGTGAAGGCGCCGAATTGCCTTGTCTGCGAGCGGTCTCGGATCGCGCAGACATCGGAGACGTCATAGGAATCCGTCTCCATCAGCCGCGGGCCGCGGTAGGCGCCCAGGCCGAGCCCGTCATCGAACCCATCGAGATACCCGAAGCCGACGTAGGCCAGCGGGGCCATCAGTTCGCTGAACGTCAGCGAAATCGTCGTGCCCGATTCGGTGCCGAATTCAAGTTCGCCCGAGCGCACGACCCCGTTGGGATGAAAAGCGAGCTCGTGCGAGACGGCGGTGAACGCGTCGGGAGTCCCGCCGTCCCGGCGTATCGTGCGACCGTCGAGCGCGAGCAGCGAACCGTCGGCCGCCTCGGCGAACGTGCACACACCGCTCAGTTCGGCGGTGGCGAAGGCGCCGCCGAACGTCAGAGAAGGCTGCGAACGCACCGTCACCCCGCCCGACGTGTCGGACGCCAAAGCGTCGGCGGCCGAGGGCGGCATCGGCCCCCCCATCCCCGGACGGACGCCGAACGAGCGGTCGCGGAAGCTCCAGAACTCTCCAGACACCGTGTTGCCCGCGGCGGTGACGGTGCCGCTGGCCCGCCCGTGTTGGTAGAAGCGTCGGTAGTCTTCGACGACGACGCCCGCCACGCGTTTGAAGTGGTGCTGCTCCTCGAACGCGTCGAATCCGGCGTCCCACCGCAGGTCGAACGCCACCGGCAAGTCGGTGGTCTCCTCGCACACCAGGCGGAACGTCCGCAGACCCTCGATCACCTCGATGCGCAGCGGACCCACCGAGGGAGCGAAATCGGGGCGCAACGCCCGGGAGGCCCGGATGTTGCGCTGCACGCCATTTCGCACTACGGACGCGAATCCGTCGACGACGCCGGTGTTCTTGTAGACCCCGAGCCCAGTCGCCAACGCCAGCCGTCCCTGCTCGTCGTAGGCGACGAACCAGTACCGGTCGAACCATCGCGGATCCGACGATGCAACGTGGTCGAGGGTCGTGGCGAGCTGGTGGATCGGCAGATCGTCGTAGGGAGTCAGCATCAGCCGTTGGCGAGCGCCGTCTCGGTCGGCAACACCGCGTCGGCGACGCGGCGGCGGTGCCAGGAAGGCGACCCGAAAAGCGCCCGGTCGAGCAGGGCACGCTTGAGCCACAGGTGCGCGTCGTGCTCCCAGGTGAAGCCGATACCGCCGTGCGCCTGGATCGCATCGCCGCATACGGTCACCGCGGCATCGCACGCGTAGGCCTTGGCGGTCGAGACGGCGGCAACGTCCGCGGGCCCATCCTGCTCGTCCGGCCGGCCGCGC
Source organism: Mycobacterium sp. (assembly GCF_004298145.1). Taxonomy (GTDB): domain Bacteria; phylum Actinomycetota; class Actinomycetes; order Mycobacteriales; family Mycobacteriaceae; genus Mycobacterium. Next base: position 69,534 of record NZ_SCRH01000054.1, on the reverse strand, counting down.
AGGGCGTCGAGGGCCAGCGACAGGGCCGCCCGGCTGCACTCGACGGCCACGGCCATATCGGCGCACTTGTGTTTGATCGCCTGGAAGGAACCGATCGCTCGGCCGAACTGCTGGCGCACCTGCGCGTAGGACGCGGTCCGCTCCATGGTCCGTTCTGCCAGCCCGACCGCATCACACGCGATCGCGAACGCCGCCACCGCCTGCACGCGCGCGACCAATGCCCCGGCCGCGTCGCCGCGAGCCAACACCCGCGCCGCCGGCACCGCAGCGCCGTCCAGGGTAACCGTGCCGAGCCGGCGGGTTCGGTCCGTGGTGGCCGCGGCGATGACCGCCGCCTCCCGGGCGTCGACGGCGGCGACGAGCAGCCCGTCTTCGCCGCGCGCGGCGACGATGAGGTCGTCGGCGCCGGGGGCGTCCAGCACGAAGCCGGCCACACCGTTGAGCACGTAGTCTCCCCGCCGCTCACCCCATTTCAACGCCCACACCGCCGGGGTCAGTTCGCCATCGGGGCCACCCACGACGACGGCGGCGCGCCGCTCACCGGTCGCCAGAGCGGGCAGCATCTCGGCGGCCAGGCTTTGGTTGTCGCCGTGCAGCAGCGCCGTCGGAGCCAGCACGGCGCTGGAGACGATGGGCAAAGGCACTGTGCGGCGGCCTATCTCGTGCAGCACGACCGCGATTTCTGGAAGGCCCGCTCCCACGCCCCCGAACTGTTCGGGCACCAGCAAGCCAAGCAGATCCAACTCGGCGACGGTTTGCCACAGGTTCGTGTCGTAACCATCCGGCGTGTCGAGCGCGGCGCGCACGTGCTCCGACGATGCGCGACCGTCGAAGAGGTTGCGCACCATCTCGCGCAACCCGTCGAGTTCGTTCACCGAGGTCTCCTTAACTGTCGCCTGGTGCGCGCGGTTCGCGCGGTAGACCGAGGTGCTGCTCGCCGATGATGTTGCGCTGAATTTCGTTGGAGCCGCCCGCAATCGTCCACGAATAGGAGTTCAGGAAGTCACCCAGCCAATTGCCCGTCTCCCAGCCGCCGGACAGCAGCAGCTGATATTGGAGTTGGCCGGGCAGCCCGCGCACTTGCGTGGCGAAATCCATCAATCGCTGCAGGAGTTCGCTGTAGTACAGCTTGATGATCGAGGCCTCGGTCCCCACGCCCCCGCGCGACACCATGGACTCGATCAGGTGCTGACACATGGCCCGCAGAATCTGCACTTCACCATAGAAGCCGGCGATCCGCTCGCGGACCATCGGGTCGGCCAGCGCGGGTGAGCCGTCTTCCATGGCCCAGCCCGCGGCGGTTGCGATCAAGTGCTGCAATCCGTTTCGGTGCAGCCGCTCGGCGAGCTCGAGAATGCTGACGCCGCGCTCCGAGGCGAGCGTCGTTTGGGCGACCTGCCAGCCCTCGTTTTCGGGGCCGAGTCGATTGGCCACCGGGACTTCGACATCGTTGAGGAAGAGCTCGCAGAATTCAGCGGCGCCGGTGGCCTGTTCGATCGGGCGAACGGTGATGCCCGGGCTGCGCATGTCCATCAAGAGGTAGCTGATGCCACGGCGCTTGGGCGCGTCGCGGTCGGTTCGAACCAGGATGAAGCACCAGTCGGAGTGCATGGCCCAACTGGTCCAGATCTTCTGCCCATTGAGGACGTACCCGTCGCCCCGCCGCTCGGCCCGTGTGGACAGCGACGCCAGATCGGAGCCGGCGCCCGGCTCCGAGAACCCCTGGCACCACACCTCACCGTCCTGAATTCCGGGCAGGAACCGGCTCTTTTGCTCGTCGGTGCCGAAGTGCAGGATCGCGGGAGCCGCGTTGTAGATCGCGATCTGGTAGAGCGTCAGGCGCGGGGCGTCGGCCCTCGCCATTTCCTCCGCCAAGATGGCCTGCTGGGGCAGCGGCATGTCGGAGCCACCCAAACTCGTGGGCCAGTGTGGCGCCAGAAACCCACCCGACTGCAGCGTCGCGCGCCACCGGCGTTGAAAGGCAACCACCGCGTCCTCGTCGGCGCCGGCCTGGGTTTCCCGCCAGCCCTTGGGGACGTTCTCTTCGCACCAACTGCGCACACGAGTCCGGAATTGCTCACGCGACTCCTGTTCCACCGCCGGCTTCCTCTCGTGTGGTTACGGGCTCGTTTCGCCCGTTCAAGCCACATTGAACCAACCACCAACGGCCGCTGACCACCGTCTGGGGTGAGAGTGGGCTTTTCGGCTTTTGCAAGGCCTTTCTCGAGGCGCCAGCTAGGCGGGTAACACCTGCAGCCGCGAGCGGACCCTGCGGTCGAGGAAGTCCCACAGCACCTGCTCGAACACCGCGTTGTCGTCGCCGGCGACCATATGGTGAGCATCCGCAACCGAAGCGAACTCCGCGTGCGGAACGAGCTCCAGGAACCGGACGGCGTCGTCGATGCTGAGCACGTCGGACTTCCCGCCGCGGACCAGTAGGGTGGGAACCCTCAAATCCCGGGCCGCCGCGCCCAGCCGAGCCGGATCGATCAACGTATCGCGTTGCACCGCTTGGTTATCCGGAGTGGCGAGAAAGGCCGGGTCCCAGTGCCAGAACCATCGCCCGTCGACCTCTCGGAGGTTTTTTCGCAGCCCTTCCAGATTCCGGGGCCGGGGTCGGTGCGGCAGGTACGCCGCGATGTCGTCAGCGGCCTCTTCGAGCGACGCGAAGCCCTCATGGGCATGCGCCATCATGAATCCCCGTATTCTCTCGGCGCCGCTGGGCTGCAGGAATGGTGACACGTCGACAAGCACAAGGCCGAGCGCCAGATCCCCGCGAAGGCCCAACGCCGCCAGTGACGCGTTCCCCCCGAGCGACGCGCCCACGAGCACCGGTGGGCGACCGAGGAATTCGACGATGCGAATGACATCGGCGGCGAATCGGTCGAGCGTGTACACGCCGTCGGTCGACCATCCGCTCTCGCCGTGACCCCGCAGGTCGACGGTCAGCGCGTACCAGTCCCGGGCGCCGAGATCGGCGGCGGTCGCCGACCAGGAATGTCGAGTTTGGCCGCCTCCGTGCAGCAGGACAACCGGGGGGTTGCTGTCATCGCCAAAGACATCGGCGGTCAGCGTGACGTCAGCGGACGCGATACTCAACTTCTGCGCAGCCATAGAGTGCAATCTATTCACACCGTCGATGCGGACTGCGGTTGGCCGTTTATGGCGCGCCCCGCACCCGCAAACCGGCTTTTCGGCGGGTTAAAGTCCGGGTTCGGCGGGTTACGGTACGTCGAGTGATCGACTCCGACGGAACCGCGGCGCTCCCGAAGCGGCTGGAAGAACTCGATGCCGAGTTTGTGGCCAGGGCGCTGTCACGCGGTTTCCCGGAGACCCGGATCGCCGCGGTCGAGATCGCCGATCTCCGTCAGGGCTCGGCCAGCAGCTTGCGACTGCGCATCCAGTACGCGGACAACCCGCACCGCCTGCCGCCAACGATGTTTTTGAAGGGCGACTTCGTCGATCACGAATTCACTTCGGCGGCTGCGTTCGCTGGAGAAGTGCTCTACTACGAATACCTGGCCGAGACGTTGATTGACGCCGTCCACCAACCCCGCGCCTACTTCGCCGGAATGGACGACGTGGGTCAGGCAATCGTGATACTGGAAGACCTTGGCATGCGCGGCGTTCGGTTCGGCGACTGCGAAGAGCCGCTGGATGTCGACACGGTGGCGGACGGCGTGCGTCAGCTCGCCGCCATGCAGGGGGCATTCTGGCGCGCACGCGGCCTTGACGTACACGAGCGTGTCACCGACGTCGCGTCGGTTGCTCAACTGATGAGTTTCTTGGTGCAGCCGAGCCACTTCGACGACTACATCGAGCGTGAGCGTGCCGGCTTTCTCGGCGGGGCCCTGCGTGACCGCGGCAGGATCGAGTCGGCACTGCACGAGATGTTCGCGACGGATACGGACCTGCCGCAGGCCCTTGTGCACGGAGATGCCCACCTGGGCAACACCTTTCGCGAACCTTCTGGCGAGCTCGGTTTCTGTGATTTCCAGGCGATGGGGCGGGGTCCCTACATCTGGGACGTCACGTACTTCCTCACCGGCGCCCTGACGACGGAGGACCGGCGGAACTCAGAGCGTGACTTGCTTGCGCTGTATATCGAGGAGTTGCGCAGGACCGGCGCGGAGGAGGTACCGAGCCTGGATGCCGCCTTCACTGCCCACCGCCGGCACATGATGCACGGCTATCTGAACATCCTGACCCCGGTCGAGATGCAACCCGACCGGTTCGCGGTGTCGATGGGACGTCGCTTCGCCGCGGCCATGGAGGACCTGGACACTCTCGACAGCTTTAACTGATCAAGGGCGCCAAGCCATTACAGATGGTTTTGCACGTGCCGCATTGTCAGTTCCTCGTTCATCCCACCGAGGGATGCCCAGATGAACACGGTTTGCACCGGTGGTCCCGCGGTGTAGTTGTTGATTGGTACGGCGGCATCTTCCGGCGTTCCGTAGAGCAGGCTCCCCATGCCGCCGGCGATGCCACCGGCGCGTGATCGCTTGGGGCCGAGGACGCGTCGTGGCCACCGTCGACGAGGCCTTGTCGGTAGGGCGGGTAGAGATCGGGGGATATCGCCCGCAAGCCCTCTCCGAGTAGTCCGGCCCGTCGTGCTCCGCGGGGGCCGGTGTAGCCCAGCCAGATCGGCACCGGAGCCTGCGTCGGGGCGGGTGGGACCCGGCCCTCCCGCCAGAGTGCACGCAGGGCGCGGACGCGAGTGTCGATTTCGGCGTAGCGCCGATCGATGTCGGCTGCATAGGACTCGAATTCGGGTCGTCGATAACCCGCGCCGAAGCCGAGCTCCAAGCGGCCGTTGCTGATCGCGTCGACGATGGCGGCATCTTCGGCGATTTCGACGGCGGGGCGAAACGGCGCCAGCAATACCGCGGTCCCGATGCGGATCTGCCGAGTGCGCGCGGCCACCGCCGCGGCGAAGGTCAACGGCTGCGGCAAGTAGCCGTCATCGAAGAGGTGATGCTCGGACAGCCAGACGGAGTGGGCACCGAGCCGGTCAGCCTCCTCGCAGAGTTCCAAGCCGAAGCCGTGGACCCGCGACCAATCTTTACGCCACTGCGGCGGGTTCCGCAGATCGAGGTATATCCCTACCTTCACGGTCGGTTGTATACCTCAGCGATCCGTCTGCTCCCTAGGCCGAGGCCTGATATTGGGCGATCAGCCTCTGCGACAAGGGGAAATGGAACAGTGCTTCTGCGTTCTTGTGCGTCATCAGTTCGATTTCGTCCTGCGGGATGCCGTCGAAAACGGCCTTCGCCGACGCCTGCGTCTTGGGGAACGGGGTGTCGGCGTGCGGGTAGTCGGACTCCCACAGAATGCGGTCGACCCGGAAGTCGTACCGATACTTGATGCCGATCGGCTCCTCGATCATGCAGAAGTACATGCTGCGCTCGGCGACCTCGGACGGTTTGATCTGCGCGTTCTCCACGTGTGACCAGTACTGGTGGCGCTCCCACTGCCGGTCTGCGCGCTCGATCGCAGCCGGGATCCAGCCGATGCCGCCCTCGGACCAGACGACCTTCGCGTCCGGATACTTACGTAACAACGGGCTCACCATCAAGTTGACCGACGACCGGGCCGCGTATGCGAACGCCGCCGCGATCTCCGTCATCGGGTTCACGCCGTCGAGTGAAACCTGAGCACCCCCCGAACCGATGTGCATGCAGATCGGCGTCTGATCGGCCTGAGCGGCGGCGAACAGCGGCTCCCAGTAACCGTCGTGGAAGTTCGGCAGTCCGACCACGTTCGGGTCCTCGATGAAGCAGATCGACTTACTGCCCAACCCGACGCAACGCTCGTGCTCCTTGATCGCGAGGTCGATGTCCCACACCGGCAGGATGTGCATCGGCACGAAGACGTCGGGTCCCGTACCGCACCACTCCTCGAGCATGTAGTCGTTCCACGCCCTCACGCATGCCAGCGCGAGTTCCTTATCTTCGAACGTGGCGAACTTCCGTCCCCCGAAGCCGGGCAGCGAGGGAAACGAGACCGATGCGAAGATTCCGTTGGACAGCAAGTCTTTCCGACGCTCCTCCGGGTTGTAGCAACCAGGGATCATGTCCTCGAACCGGGCGGGCTCCATGCCCCACTCCTCGCGGGGCTTACCGGCAACGGCATTGAGACCCATGGTCAGTTCGCGGCCGCCGTCCCACTCCCAGATCTGACGTCCGTCGACATCCACCACATGCGGCGCCCGGTGGCGGTATTTCGCCGGGACGCGGTCCACCCATACGTGAGCTGGCTCCACAATGTGGTCGTCGACGCTGAACAGTGTGAACATCGGTGTTCCTATCGGTCGCTTGCAGGTTCGATGGCGAACGCACGGCCCGCCCGCTGTGTCGATCGTCTCACCATTGCGGCCCGAATTGACCGGGCCAGATGAGAACAGGATTTGCACCGACGATCGCCCACGGGCACTTCGCAGATCCCTATCCTCAAATCGAGTCGATCGAGGGAGAGTCTGTGCGAACGGATACGACACCGGCAGGGGCTCGTGACTACGGCGCCATTTGGGCCGAGACCCGCGGCCGTGTCATCCAGCTGTTGAGCTCGGTTGCCGAAGACGCGGCCGACACCCCGGTGCCCACGGCCCCGGGCGCCACCATCCGCGACGTCATAGCTCACCTCGTCGGCACCGCGGCATCCTCGCCGGAGTCCGGCAAGTTCACCCCTCCTCTTCCCGGGCGGGCCGACCGTTCACAAACGTGGCAAGAACTCCTGGATGAGTCGAAGTCGGCGTTGGGGAAGCTCGACGAGGTGGTCCGCGCAAATCCCACGGCCGCCGGATTTTACATCACCGACGTGGCGATGTGCGAACACGATTTGCGCACCGCGTTGGATCGCCCCGCCGCGCGGGACGACGCCTCGGTCAAGGTGGCGCTTGACGAGTTGTCAGGACGGTTCTCCGACCGGGTGGCCGCCGAGGGCGTGCCGCCGCTTCGCGTCACCGTCGAGCAGTGGGGCACTATCATCGGCGACGGCCGCGCGGTGCGTTGCGTCGTTGCCGACCGCTTCGAATTCGTGCGCGCCATGTCCGGCCGCCGGTCGGCCGCCGAAATCGGCCGCTGGAACTGGGGCGTCGATCCGGCGCCCTATCTTCCGGTCTTCTCGGAAGCCCCGCTGCCGGTGGACGAAATCCACGAACGAGACCCCCGGGTGCCCGTGCATATGCGGGACCGCGAATTCGTCTTGTAGCGCGGCTCTCCTTTCACGCGCCCGGACTGATGAACGCGCGAATAGCGCCGGCCGCTTCGTCGGGCCGATCGAGCATGACGTAGGTCGAGCTGTCGTCGAGGGTGTGCAGTGTGGCGTGCGGGAAGGCGTTGACGAGCCGCTCGGCGTCGGCCATGGGGAACAGCTTGTCCGCGTTGCCCCAAAGCACCAGCACCGGTTTTTTGCAGCCCTCGATGGCCGGGCTCGCGGCCAGGGTGTGTTTGGGGTCGAGGTCGGCGCTGAGGCGCGCCGCGTCTCGGCGAACTTTGGCGGAGGTGGCGAAACCGCCGAAGATCGCCGGCCGGCGGGCGTCGGCGATCCCGTGCCGGGTTACCGCGGAGGCGAAATAGTTCAGCCCCGGTCCGGTGGCCAGCAATCGCAGAATGCCCGCACCCAGCGTGGTGCTGAGCCTGCACGCCTTGACCAGGGGTAGGAATCCGGGCGGGGGAAAGTGGTCGAAGCTGTCGCAGTTGGTGAACACCATCCTGGCCACCCTGCTGAAATCCAGCGCGGGGTTGCCCAATGCGGCCAGTACGAGGCCGCCGCCGGTGTCGTTGGCAACCAAGGTCACGTCCGAAAGGTCGAGCGCTTCAAGGAATTTCACGATCCGTTGGCCGGCGGCCACCACGCCGACCTCTACCCCCGGCTTTACCGGCACGCGTTGCGCGCCGAATGGCCACGTCGGTGCCACGCAGCGATGGTCGCTCGAGAGCCGGCCCGCGACGTCATCCCACAACGCACCGGTCACGTAGACGCCGTGAACGAAGACGATGGGCGACCCGGTTCCGTTATCGCTGTATTCGATCTCAACGTCGTCGATCAGAACGTTGTTAGCCACGGCTAGCCCTTCTAACTGATTACGCGAAAGTCGTTCAAACGAAGCGACTTCCAGGTACGCGCAAGTTGCGTACAGTCTGCATGCAATGTGGGCGAGTTTGTGTGCTTGGCTGGCCGTATGCAATGGTCTCCGTGGGACACCCTTGCGCTCAGATTGGGCGATTGCGCTTTCCGGCCTACGCGTTTAAAAGTTGGGGTTTCCTGGCAAACTGTGACTAAGCTTAGGCCTTTCATGCATAGTCTACATAGTTAGACAGGTAGCCGATGATGAGTTTGCGGTCCCGAGGGTCGGACACAACGGGGCAGCGCGGTGCGTCCAGCGGACGATCGCTGCTGCGTCGCGCCATGGTCTGGGCGCTGGTCAGTGCCGTGGCGCGATCCCGACGTCCCACCCGGCTGCTCGCACGACCGATGCCCGGGCTTGCCGCCGCCGCGGGCGTCGTCCCACTGAGCGTGGTGAGTCTGGTCGTCAGTGAATTCCCCGTGCACGTCATCGTCGCGCAAGCGACCACGGCCGTAAGACTCGTGAGGCGGGGCGCGCTCCGCGATCCGCGGGGCGTGCTGGGGCTTCTCGTTGCCCTCGCCGCATGGTTTCGGTTGATGGTGGCGCGCTGGGATGGGCTGCGCGCCACCGAGGTTCTCGAGGCAAGTCTGCGGATGTCGCTGGGCGAGGGCTACCGAAAGCGGCTGTCCCCGAATTTGCTCGCCGAGTCGCAACTTTCCTTGCGTGACATTTGGTTTCCGCGTTTCACCGAACGCCGCCGATACCTACACCAGGAGGATCTGTCCTACGGAGAATCGGGGATCCGCAACCACCTCGATATTTGGCGCCGCAAGGACCTGCCTCTCGACGCGCGAGCACCGGTTCTGATCCAGATTCACGGCAGCGCATGGACGAAGGGCAGCAAACGGGGGCAGGGCTATCCCCTGATGGCGCACATGGCGGAGCGCGGCTGGGTGTGTGTGGCGATCAACTACTCACTTGCGCCGGCCGCACATTGGCCAGCCCACATCATCGATGTCAAGCGCGCGATCGCCTGGGTGAAGCGCGAAATCGCGTACCACGGTGGGGACCCGAATTTCGTTGTGGTGACCGGCGGCTCGGCCGGGGGTCACCTGTCCGCATTGGCGGCGTTGACCGCCAACGATCCCGTGTTTCAGCCTGGCTTCGAAGACATCGACACCTCGGTGCAGGCGGCCGTACCGCTGTACGGGGTATACGACCTTCTTGACCGGGCGGGCGACTCACCCCCGCAGCAAGAGGAGTTTCTGAGCAAGATTGTGATCGGAGCCCCGCAAGACGAAGCGTACGAGACCTGGGACCAGGGCTCGCCGCTGTCACACGTTCGGCCCGACGCGCCGCCGATCTTCGTCCTGCACGGAAGCATCGACACGTTCACCAACCACGAGCAGGCGCGCGCCTTCGCGACGGCGCTGCGCGAAGTCTCACTCGCACCGGTGGCATACGCGGAACTGCCCGGCGCCCAACACTCCTTCGACGTGATGCCGTCCCCACGCACCGCGGCGACAGTCGAGGCCATCGACCGCTTTCTGACCTTCGTTCGGACCACCACCTCCCATGAAGTCGCCGTTGCGGTGGGATCGCGGTGATAAGGGCGCGGCACACGTAACGCGGAGTCAACGCCGACGAAAGGCCGAACATGTGAGGTGCTGAAGGATGCGCTCCGCGGCTCACCGGTCTTGACACCGCTTTCATGGGCTTGGAGAACCAGTACAGCCAGATGCACACGCTTAAATTCGGCGTGTTCGAATCCGCCACTCCCGGCAAGCCGCTGAACGCGGATGCGATCTGGGAGTTGCTCAGAAGCCGTCTGCATGCCGTGCCTGCTACCGGCAGAAGCTGATGCATGTGCCGTTGGGCCTGCGTCACCCGCTGCCGGTCAACGCCGTCGATTTCAACCTCGACGACCATGTCCACGTTGTCACCATTCCTGCCCGACGAAGAATACGGCCAGCGGTTGGCGGCGTTCGTCGTCCTCGAACCCGGAGCAGACCCGATAGCGCTACCCGAGGTCCTGCGAAACATGGTTCGCGACAACCTTGCCCGGCACAAAGTACCCAGGGCGATCGACGTTATCGACGAGTTGCCTCGCAATGCCGCTGGCAAGGTCGTCAAACGTGAGTTGCTCGACAGGGCGACGCACGGTTAACCGTTCCTAACGCAGGCCGATTGCGCGGCTGATGAAGGGCATCACAATGTGTTCGAAATCCTCGCGTGGCGTCAAGCCGCCGAGGCTGGCCTGATCAGCCGTCATGCCCGCGACCAAGAAGAAGATGGCTCGTGCGTCCGCCTCCGGGTCGTCGGAATGCAATTCGCCGCGATGCTTGCCTTCCTCGATGGCCTCCACCAGGGGAGACATCAGACGCTCGATACACCGGTCGATCACTTCGGGATATTCCGGTAGGAGCTCCCGCCAGTGCGATGCGAACAGCGATGACGGTTTGGCCAGGTCCTCGCGGTAGGCCATGTCGATGGTGGCGGCGACATACGCGCGGACCTTTTCCGACGGCGTGTCGGCCGCGGCTGTCACGCGGCGCAGGTTTACGGTCGCGCCGCCAAGTTCAAACTCCAGCAACGCGAGCAGCAGGTCGCTTTTCTTCTCGAAGTGTCGATAAAAGCTACGCGTTGACAGGCCCGCTTGGCGCAGCACGCTCTCGACTTTGAAACCCCACCAACCGCTGCGCTGCAGCACCTCCATGGCCGCGGCGAGCAATCTGTCGCGTTCGGTTTCGGCCTTTTGTATGGTTGCGTGCTCGCGGGCGACAGCGACAGGTTGGGTACTGCCCGGCGTGGCCTGGTTGGTCGGCGGTTCGTCGACCCCGTCGTTCGCCATGCCGTGCCCGGACTGCGGCTCAGAGTCGATCGCCGACGCCATTGTCTTCTCCAATCTCCGACAGTCGCTACCAGGGTAAGCCGCGCCACAGCCTACGGGCCCCGACTTGCATGAGGTGGCCGTCAACGGAGCGCGCCGGATCCTCGATTCACGTTCTGGCAGGAAGCTCATTTTCAGCGGCAGCACTGGTCAAGCGCGCAAAGCCGCCGATACCGTGGCGGCGGATAGCGGCTGCTACGAGACTTTCCCAGCTGGCAAGGAGTGCCAAGATGCGCGATGCGGTCATTGTCGAAGCCGTCAGGACCCCGGTCGGAAAGCGAAACGGCGGGCTGTCGACGATCGCGCCCGCCGATCTGTCCGGCATCGTTCTCAACGTCCTCGTCGAACGCGCCGGCATCGATCCGGGTTACGTCGACGACGTCGTGTGGGGGTGCGTCAGCCAGGTAGGCGAACAGGCGTTGGATATCGCGCGCAACGCCGTGCTGGGGGCTGGCTGGCCGGAGTGGGTGCCGGGAACGACGGTCGACCGCCAGTGTGGTTCTTCGCAGCAGGCCGTGCACTTCGCGGCGGCAGGCCTGATCAGTGGACAGTATGACGTTGTCATCGCAGGGGGGGTGGAGTCGATGAGCCGCGTCCCGCTGGGGTCGTCGGCCGATGGTGAGTGGCCTTATGGCGAGGGTTTTCGGTGCCGGTATGGCGATTTGGCTCCTCATCAGGGATTGGGTGCGGAGATGATCGCCGAACGCTGGGGACTCTCGCGCGCCCAGCTCGACGAGTTCGGGCTCGAATCCCACGGGAGGGCCGCGGATGCCCATGACGAAGGCCGGTTCGACCAGCAATTCTTTCCTGTCTCCGTGCCGGTGCCGGCCGAGGACGGCTTTCCCTGGGTCGTGCGGGATGAGGGCGTACGGCGGGATGGGTCGCTCGACGCGATGGCACGACTGCGCGCGGCCTTCAAGGAGGACGGCAAGATCACCGTGGGAAACAGCTCGCAGATCAGTGACGGATCGGCCGCCCTGTTGATGACCACCAGCGAGAAGGCGCACCAGCTCGGTCTCGACCCGGTCGCACGGATCCACACGGCCGTGCTCGCCGCCGACGACCCGATCCTGATGTTGACGGCGCCCATCCCGGCGACCGCGAAGGCGCTGAAACGCAGCGGTCTGACCATCGATCAGATCGGGGCCTTCGAAGTCAACGAAGCTTTTGCGTCGGTACCGCTCGCATGGCTCGCCGAAACCGGCGCGGACCACAAGGCGCTCAACCCGAACGGCGGCGCCATCGCCATGGGACATCCGTTGGGGGCCAGCGGGGCACGGATCATGACCACGTTGGTGCATCACATGCGCGACAATGGTATTCGGTACGGTTTGCAGACCATGTGTGAAGGCGGCGGACAGGCCAACGCGACGATCCTCGAGCTGATCTAGCGGTGTGGGTGGGTCGCGGCATGCGAATCTGCGGGACACTGTCGATTTTGTATTCGGTTGACCGGGAGGTGAAGTCATGAGCACACCGGAATCATGCGTGACCGTCGAGGTCCGCGATTTCGTCGCGACGGTGACGCTGGCCCGGCCGCCGGTCAATGCCGTTGATAGAGCGGCCCTGGCCGAGATCCGCGACGTGTTTCTTTCACTCAGTGGCCGCAAGGACGTGCGGGCGGCGATCTTCACCGCGGCCGGCCGGCGGGCGTTCATGGGCGGCGCCGACCTCGACGCGGTCGGCGCGCTCGATCAGCAATCACCCACCCACATCACCGACCCCGGTCTGGTCGCGCGCGAGGCGATGTGGTCCGTCACCGATTGCGCGGTTCCGGTGATTGGTGCGATCAACGGTCCCGCGATCGGCGCGGGACTCGCGTTCGCCGCGTGCTGCGACATGATCGTGGCGGCCGACCACGCTTCTTTCGGGGCGCTCGAGATCAATGTCGGTCTGCTGGGCGCGAGTTCGCAGCTGTCGCTGATGGTGGGGCGCCACAAGGCGCGGGAGATGTTCTTCCTCGGCGAGAAGGTCCCGGCGGCCGAGATGTACCGGCTGGGCGCCGTCCGGTCGGTCGTTGCGGCCGAAGAGCTGATGCCCACCGCGCTCGATCTGGCCCGAAAGTTGGCGGCCAAGAGCCCCATCGCTCTGCGGTTGGCCAAGGAATCCATGAATCGCGTCGAGTTCATGCCCCTCAAAGAGGGGTACCGCACCGAGCAGGACTACACGAACCGGCTCCTGACGTTCGAGGACAGCTCCGAGGCACGCGAGGCGTACCTGCAGAAGCGAGATCCCGAATGGCGGTGGCGTTGACCGGCTTTCCGGGAATGGAGCCGCCGGACATCCTGTCCTTGCTGGGCCGGTCCGATGTCGTCGGCGTCGCCGTGGAGGACACCGAAAGGTCCGTCAGCTACTCGGAACTGGGGCCATCCGTCCGGGGACTTGCGGGTGCGCTCGCGCGCGAAGGTGTGTCGGCCGGTGACCGGGTAGCGGTCATGCTGCCGAACTCGTCGGCCTCCGTTGAGCTTTACCTCGCGTGTGCGTTGTCAGGCGCGATCTGGGTCGGAATCAATCCCGCCGCGCCGCAGGCCGAGCGTGATCGACAGTGCTCGCTGGTAACGCCCACGGTGGTCGTCACCTCGGAGGTTGTGTCGTCGACGCCGGCCTCCGGCCGCGTCGTGGAACTGGAAGAATTGCGGCAGCGTCGCGCGGAAGCCCCGTACACACCACCGGACCTGACTTTCCCGTGCGCCATTGGCTTTTCGAGTGGAACGACCGGAACGCCGAAAGCAATCGTACACAACAGGGCAGCGGTGTCCCTGGTTGCCGCGGTCCTCGCCGAGACGCAGTTGTGCGCCGGCGACCGGGTGGGCGTGATCCTTCCGATGAGCATCCACAACCTGATGGCCGTTGGCGCGCTGCCCGCACTCTTCGCCGGCGCAACGTGCGTGGCAGTCGACCGAATGAACGCCGCCGGCGTGGCCGCCGCGTGTCGTGACCGCCGGCTCAGCCTGCTGAACGCGCTGGTTCCCGCCACGATCTACGATCTGGTCCACGACGACGACGCGATCGCGCCCGGGATGTTGTCGTCCTTGCGCTTCGCGGGCACCGGAGCCGCGGGACTCACGGAAAGTCTGCGTGCGGCTTTTGAGGCAAAGTTCGGTGTTCGACTGGTTGGCACCTACGGCATGACCGAGGCGCCCGGTGTCGTCTGCTCCGAGAAGCCCGACGCATCCCACATTCCCGGTGCCAGCGGTACACCGTTGCCGCATCTGGCGGTCGGCACGTGCGACGATCACGGCCGTCGCCTGACCGAGGGGCAGGAGGGGGAACTGCTGGTGTCCGCGGCGGACAGCGGAAAGTGGGCCGACCTCTATCGCCCGGCGATGGGCAGGTGGACTGAGAACGGTTTGGTCCGCACTACTCTTGACGAGAAGTCCTTTCGCACAGGCGATTACGGATGGGTTGACACTGATGGCGCGATTCATGTCACCGCGCGTCGAGCCGACGTCATCGTCCGGGGTGGCGTCAACGTTAATGCCGCCGAGATCGAAAGCCTGCTCGGTCAGCTTCCCGGAGTCCGTGACGTCGCCGTGGTGGCCACGCCCGACGCGCGGCTGGGCCAACGCATTCTCGCATTCGCCGAACCCAGCCCGGGTATTTCGCTGGATGCAGCCGAGTTGCGCCGACAAGCACAAAGCTTGCTGTCACACGGGAAAGTGCCCGACGAGTTCGTTGTTGGCGGGCTGCCGCGCAACGCCATGGGGAAAGTCGCGCGAAAAGAACTGGTGACTCCAGCGAGTTGAGAGTCCGCTTTTCACCACTGAGCTGCCGCGCCTGTTGAATTGCCGTCCACCGCGTTCCTAGCATCAGAAGAGTCGCCGCCGCAGGGAGGGCTCGTGAAGGTCATCAAACAGGTCGTCGAAATCGTCGATGAAAATTGCACAGGTTGTTACCGCTGTGAGCGCATTTGTCCCACCGGCGCCATCTCCATGATTGGTCCACGCAACAAAGCACTGGCAGCGGTCGAGGATTCCGCCTGCATCGCTTGCTTCCGCTGCATCGACGTCTGCAACGACGATGCCATCTTGATCGCCGAACTAGATGAATCCCATACTGTCGGAACGAACGTGAAGGACCTTGACCCCGCCGATGTGAACGGTTTGTGCGAGCAGGCGGGCCTCGATCCCAATCAGATGGCATGCCTGTGTAGTTCCACCAAGGTGAAGGAACTCGCCGCCGCGACGCTGGGCGGGGCGGACACCTACGAACAGCTCGCGCTGGCCACCGGGGCAGCGTCCGGTTGCCTGCTGTACTGCAGCGTGCCGATGCGCCGCATCCTTGAGGCCCGCCACGGCGAAGTGCAGCAAGACAAGCAACACCTGCGTCGCTATGACACCGACCACGTGTTGCTCGACATCCCCGAGGACGCGGCGGATCGCTACCCGCTGTTCGCACTGCGCCGCGAACAGGCCGCCGCCCGCGAACGACAAAATGAGGTGTTCGGTCGTGACCGCTGACGCGCTGACCTACCCCGCCGCAGAGCCCCCCGCCGTGATGCCGACGGTCTACGGGCCGCCAACCCAAACACAACGCGGACGCGACCTCGCGGGCATCGTGTCGGTGAAGGTTCGCGACCTGTTTCCCGACATTCCCGAGGCGATCTACACCGGCGGCCCGGACGTGTCGGCGGTGCGCGCATCGACCGAGAGGGCGCTTGCCGGCGTCGACATGTCGATGATCAAGCCCTCCGACACGGTCAACTTATTGTGCTCCGAACACGGTTTCGGCATGCTCGGCGGCCACGCCTATGCCGAGATGCTGACCGCAATCAAGGACTCCATTCGACAACGCACCGGTGGGGCGAACGTCCGGCTAGTGGTGATCGCCTGGCTCGGTGCCAAGGAGCCCGACGAGATCATCGAATATTACGGGCTCGCCGAGCGTTTCGACGGCAAGGTGCGTGGTGCCACCCCCATGGATCAAGGGATCGCCGTCGAGACGGCGATGGGCACGCTCTACGGCCTTCGCAAGGTCTACGACGGCGACTGGATCATCCACGCGCACTACGATGATCCCCGCGAAATCTACCTGCACCGTGCCATCGACCGGATCACCAAACCGTTCGGAATGTCCTACGCGCGCATGGAGACCCGGTCGGTCTTTCACATCACCATGGGTCCGCGCAGCGGAAACTTCATCGGGCGGGCCATCGCAGACTCGGAATTCGTTCGTTCGAAACTCGCCTTTACGGCCACGCTGATGACCTCACCCGACGGCGTGCTGAGCGTCGACGCGGACAACGATCTCGACGCCGTCGGAAACCGCTTAACGGCCAACATCTTGGCGTCCTACGGAAAAATGCTGGCCCTGTTCCGGTCGATCCAGGACTGCGTCGCGGTCATCGACGGCGGCAAGTGGCCCTACTACATTCACGCCGGCGGACTGATCTTCGGCCACCTCTTCTACAACAAGGTGGACTGGTTCGACCTCGATCGCGTCGAAGACGACGTGGCGATCGAAAGCGCCATGGGCGCTGGGTTATCCGAGTCCATCAAAGCCGCGGTGGTCAACCAGGCGCTGATCGGCTTGAACTTCACCAGCCTGACCCTGATCTGCCCGACAATCGTCGCCAACCCGGATATGGCGTTGGCCCTGCGCCACGACTTCGCCAACCCTCTGTTCTTCAAGCGCGCCGAGGTGGCCGACAACCTGCCCGCGGCTGTTCAGCGCGCCATCGAGGTGGGTGGTAGCGACAAGATCATCGTTTTCGACGGCAGCTACGGGTCATTGAACGTCAGCGCATCGATGGCGCAGCATCTCGCGGAGCTCGCGCCAGCCTGCGGCCGGGAGGTCGACGAAATTCTGCTTCCCAAGTGGCTCAAGCAGCGCGGTATCGATCCGGCCGCCCTGGCTCTGTGACACAACTCGACGGCAAGGTCGCCGTCATCACCGGGGCTGGTACGGGTCTCGGTGCCGCCACCGCCACGCTGTTTGCGCGCGAAGGCGCCGCCGTGACGCTCGTCGGCCGACGTTCCGAGAAACTCGAAGAGGTGGCGGCCGCCATCGAATCCGAGGGTGGGTGCGCGCTCGTCCTGCCTGGTGACGTAGCCGACCCCGACACCGCGGCCCGGGCGGCTGCGCAATCCGTCGAGCGGTTCGGCGGCGTGGACATCTTGATCAATAACGCCGGGCTGCACGCCGCGCCCTACCCGTTGCATGAGACGCCGCTCGAGGAGTGGGACAGCTTCTTGGCGGTCGACCTCACCGGTCCGTTCCTCTTCGCGAAAGCCGTTCTGCCGTCAATGATCGAACGCCGCGACGGGGCGATCGTCAATATCGGCTCGATGGTGGCGCTGGTGGGCTTCAAAGGCAGCAGTGCCTATGCGGCCGCCAAGGGCGGTCTGGTGTCGATGACCCGAACGATCGCTGTCGATTACGCGCCCTACGGGATACGAGCCAACTGTGTCTGTCCGGGTGGGATGGAGCCGGTCGAGTACGGCAACCTCACCGACGACCAGCTGGCGCGGTTGCACGAAGCCGTGAAGCTTTCCGGCGGGCCACTAATGAGCAACCTGGCCAACGTCGGTGACGTCGCGCAGTTCCTGCTCGTGCTCGTCGGGCCCAGTGGCAAAGCACTGACCGGAGCGGTGATCCCCTTCGACGGCGGATTTACCGCCAAGTAGGGGCT
Organism: Mycobacterium sp.; assembly: GCF_004298145.1. GTDB lineage: Bacteria > Actinomycetota > Actinomycetes > Mycobacteriales > Mycobacteriaceae > Mycobacterium. Next base: position 51,942 of record NZ_SCRH01000054.1, on the reverse strand, counting down.
AGGCTCCCGGCAACAAGTCGCTGCTCAACCTTTTACCGGGCGTGAACGTTGCCGGCACGTTGATCCAACCGTTGATGATGCCGATGGTCGGATAGCGCTTGGCCGCTTGATGATCGATGCGATAATCGGGCATCCGCGCGAGCACACGACTCACCATCGTGCTCAACTCGATCCGGGCGATGTGCGAGCCAATGCATCGGTGGATGCCGATGCCGAATGTGGTGTGCCGATTCGGGAACCGATCCATAATCACTTCGTCTGGGTTGTCGAAGACCGTCTCATCCTGGTTGGCCGATGCCCAGCTGAGGAGCACCCGATCGTTGGTTTGCAACTCGACGTCATTGACGGTTACCGGTTTCGTGACGGTGCGGGCCAACCCTTGTTGCGGGGTGAAATACCGCAAAAATTCCTCGCACGCCTGCGGGATCATGTCGGGATTGTCGATGAGCTGTTGACGCGCCTGCGGATTATCGGCGAGGTAGATGAGGGCGTTCGCTGTCACAGCGGTCGTCGTGTCGAATCCACCCGCCATGACCAGATTGACCATAGAGAACACCATGTCGGTGGGGACGGGCTGGCCGTCTATCTCCGCGGTCACGAGTTCACCGATGAGGCCCTCTCCGGGTGACTTACGTGTCTCTTCGATGATCGCGTAGACGCGGCCCAGCACTTCCAGGTATCGCTGCAGGACGCTTCCCTGCTGTTCAGGGGGCGTATAGATGATCTCGTGCTGGACTTCGCCGTAGTCCCGCCAGTTTTCGATCGGCAGGCCCAGGAATTCACAGGTGAACAGCGACGGGACGGGGTTGGCGAGATCGTCGACGATGTCGAATGATCCCTTCTCGACCACTTGGTCCAGACAGATGTCGACCCACCGAGCGACGCGCGGTTCCCAGGTCTTGCTCACCGCGGGGGAGAAGAACGGGTTGAGCAATTTGCGGTAGGGCAGATAGTCGGGGGCGTCCATCTCGATCGGGAACATCGGAACGGGTGACGAAGGGATTGTGACGCCAAGCGGGCTGATCCCGTTCACGGTGTGCCCCGATGCGAACGTCTCGTCGTTCTTCGCGGCGGCTACTACCTCGTCGTAGCGGCTGATCACCCAGAAGCCCCCGTGCGCGTCGGTATGCGCGACCGGACACTGCGCACGCAGCTTGGCGTTGATCGACCGCGAATTTTCGGCGTAGTCCGGGGAGTGGTGGTCGAAAGCCGTCATCTTGCATTCGTCGAACGTCGTCATAGGTGCCTCTCAGCTAGACGTATGTGGGAAATCAGGGCTTGTTGACATTGCCTGCGTCTACCGGCAATTGGACGCCGGTGATGTAGCGGGCGTCGTCGGAAATCAAGAACAACACCGTCTTGGAGATCTCTTCGGGCGTGAGAATCGGAATGGCCGAGTACGGCTGGTCGGCGGGACTGTCCAAGTCGGGAAGCATATTGGCGGCACCCGAGACGAACAATGGCTGCGGGACCGCGCACTCGTAGGCGCTTGGATCGCCGCCCATCGCGGTAAGTACGCCCGTGGGGTGAATCGTGTTGACCCGAATACGATGGGGCGCAAGCTCGTTGGCGAATGCCTTCATGAGGCCCACCACTCCGTGCTTGCTGGCCACGTAATGGGCGTAGGGTACCTGTCCGCGGATGCCGGCCGCGGAACTCGTGATCACGATCGATCCGCCCGTGCCGCCGTTGATCATGTGCGGCGCCGTCGCCTGAATGGTGTTCCACACACCCTTGAGGTTGGTGTCCACGACGAGGTCGTAGAGATCCTCGGTGATGCTCAACGAGCCTTCTTTGTGAAAGGTGCAAACACCGGCATTGGCGCAGACGGCGTCGATGCGGTTGAATTCGCGAATAGCCTGTCCTGCAGCACCTTTCATCGCGCTCGCGTCACGGACGTCCGCGACGACCGTCAGGCAGCGCCGGCCGGCGTTCTCGACCAACTTGCGCGTTTCCTCCAAATCGGCCTCGGTGGCATACGCATAGCGCACCTTGTCACTTGCTTGGCGACAGACGTCGACGGCGACGATGTCGGCGCCTTCATTGGCCAGCTGCAGCGCGTGCGAGCGACCCTGTCCGATACCAGCGCCGGTGATGAAGACGACTTTGTTCTCAACCCTGCCCATTGTTTCCTCTCACTGCAGACCGATGTAGACGTTTTTGGTTCGCTGGAATTCGCGCAGTCCCCAAATGCCGCCTTCGCGACCGAAACCGCTCTGCTTCACGCCCCCGAACGGCGCGCCCGAAGGCACGATCGGGAATCCGTTGACCGCCACACCACCGGAGTCGAGGGCGGCCGCGAGAACGTGTGCACGCCGCAGGTCTCGGGTGTGTAGGTACGCGGCCAGGCCATACTGCGTGTTGTTGGCCAGCTCGACGGCCTCTTCTTCCGAACCGAAACGCAGGATGCTGAGGACGGGGCCGAAGATTTCTTTCTGGGCGAGGTCGCTGGCGGGGTCGACGTCTCCAAACACGGTGGGCGAGTAGTAATAACCGTTGACGAGCCCGTCCGGTTGGGCGCCGCCGCAAAGCAATTGCCCGGCCTTCCCGTCGGCGGCGCCCGCGACGGCCTGGCTGACGCGTTGCAGCTGCTCGGCGGTGGCCAGCGGCCCCATGACCGTGGTGGGCTCCCAGGGGTCACCGACACTGAGAAGCTTTGCGCCGCCGACGACCCGGGACACCACATCTTCGTAGACGTCGGTGTGGACCAACAGGCGGGTCGGCAGCATGCATCCTTGGCCCGACAGCGTCACGAGGCCGGCGCCGATCGCCATCGTCGCTGCGGCATCCAGGTCGGCGTCGGGAAAGACGATGTTCGCGGACTTGCCACCGAGCTCCAGCACGACCGGGGTCAGCGTTTGGGCCGCCGCCGCCAGCACCTTGCGTGCCGTCTCGCCGCCGCCGGTGAACGTGATTTTGTCGACGCCGGGGTGGGTGCACAGCGCGGCGCCCGCCTGGCCGTCGCCCGGGATCATGTTGAGCACACCGGGCGGCAGGCCCGCCTCCGCGGCGATCTCCGCGAACCGAAGCGCCGTGAAGGGGGCGTTCTCCGGCGGTTTGAGCACCACGCAATTGCCCGCGGCCAGCGCGGGCGCGATCTTCATCCCGATCGAAACCAGCGGGCCGTTCCAGGGGATGACCGTCGCGATTACGCCCAGCGGCTCATCCCGCACGTAGTCGAAGGCGTCGCCCGCCGGCACGGGAATGACCTCGCCCCCGGACTTGCCGATCCACCCGGCGTAGTAGCTGAACCAGTCGGCGGCAATCTGTGCGGCTGGTCCGGCCAACAGATTGGGGGTGCCCATCTCGTAGGTGGCGATCGCAGAAAAGCGCTGCTGGTCGGCCAGTATCTTGCCGGCGATGGTCTGCAGAATGTCTCGGCGACGGTTGAGGTCGAGGTCGCGCCACGCGGGAAACGCAGCGCGGGCCGCGGCTACCGCGGCGTCGACCTCACCTGCGCCGGCGAGCGGTACAAGCGCTTGCACCTCACCGCTGGCGGGGTAGTGGTGCTCGTAGGTGCCGCCGCTGCCCGAGGTGAGTTCGTCGGTCCCGATGATGAGCCGGGGGTTGGGGAGGCTGTCTGGCAGTGTGCTTTGCACGTTTTCGCGTCCAATCCGTTGAACGTAAGCGCGTCCGTGGGTTCGTGTGATCCAGGCAATCTTCGGTCGGAATCGATCACGAGGGCAACGGCCGCTGTGAAAGCAACGTTTGCGGTCGGACAGGGGCGAATTTTGGTGCGACCAACCGTCTCGGCCCGGAAAAGGGCGCTTTCAATCGTGGGTCTGTTCAGGCAGCCGACCGCTTCCTACATTGGCACTTGACGGTTCGCCTTTGATCAGGAGGTATACGCGTGGCCGGTCCGCTCGAAGGGATCACGGTCGTCGACTGCTCACGCGGGCTGGCGGGGCCCCGCGCCACCGGCCTGCTGGCGGATTACGGCGCCGACGTCTGGTGGGTCGAGCCTGTCGGCGGTGACCCGTTCCGCGAGGCACTGGTCACCGAATACGCGGTCTTCAACCGCGGGAAGCGCAGTGTGCAGCTGGACCTGAAAACCGACACCGGCCGTGAGGATTTGTTCGCGATGCTGGCGTCGGCCGATATCTTTGTCACCAGCTGGCGTCCCGGTGTGGCGGAGCGGCTGGGGGTGGACTGGCGCCGCGTTCACGAGGCATTTCCGCACCTGGTCTACGCGTCGATCTCCGGTTTCGGTGAGGACGGCACGCTGGCCGAGGTACCCGGCCACGAGGCGATCATCCAGTCCTATGTCGGGGTGACCGCCGAGCAGGTCGGCATGCGACCGCCTCCGATCTACGAAGGCCTGCCGTTCGCCAGCATCGGCGCGGCCTATTTGGCGGTGATCGGGTCGTTGGCGGCGTTGTATCGAGGGTTTGGTGACAACAGAGGCCGTCACGTCCAGACGTCACTCGTCGACGGTGCATTGAGTTATCTCGGCATGTTGTGGGGGGATGCCGATGACGTCAACACGGTGCCGCCAGTTGTGCCCGGCAGCATCAGGCTGATCTCCCGCTCGTTTCGCTGCGGGGACGACGAATACCTTGGTGTCCACACCGGAGCGGTGGGCGCATTCGGGCGCCTGATCCGAGAGTTGGGACTGGACAACCGCGTTGGGATCGCCGAGGACGGCTCGGACATGCGCCTTCCCCTCAATGAGGAAGAACGCAAGGTCGTGCTCGAGGAACTTCCGGGTATCTTCGAAACCCAGCCCCGAGACGTGTGGTTGAAGCGGCTGCTGGATGTCGATGTATGCGCCATCCCCGAACTGCATCCCGGTCAGATCTTCGATCAGCCGCAGGTGCGGCACAACGAGATGGTGGTCACCATCGACGACCCACTGCTCGGCCGGGTGGAAGAGGTCGCCCCGGCCATTCGCCTGCAGGGCTTGGAGCATCGTCCATCCGCCGGTGCGCCGACCGCCGGACAGCATGACAGTGATTGGAAGACGGCGCTTTCCGGTCGCGAACGTCCGGTGGTAACCGCTCGTGGGGATGACGGAGCGACCCTGCTGGACGGTGTTCGCGTGCTCGACGCCGGGGCCTACTACGCTGGTCCGTTCAGCTCGCGGCTGCTCGCCGACCTCGGTGCCGATGTCATCAAGCTCGAGACGACGCTGGGCGACCAATTGCGGGGAATCCAGCGTCCGTTCAGATCGGCATCGGCCGGCAAGCGTGCGATTTCGCTGAATCTCAAGGACCCCGAGCTGCACGCGGCGAGGGACGGGCTGCTCAAATGGGCCGATGTGGTCCTGCACAACATGCGACCCGGCGCCGCGGATCGAGTCGGTCTCGGCTATGCGCAAGTGCACGAACTCAATCCGGATGCGGTCTACCTGTACGCCCCGGGCTGGGGATCTACTGGTCCCGACTCGTTGCGACAGTCGTTCGCACCGCTGATGTCCGGTTACGTCGGAATCGGTTATGAGGTGGGCGGTCAGTTCAACCCGCCGTCGTGGCCGCTGGGCAACGAGGATCCCGGTAATGGGCTCACGGGTGCGGTCGGCATCCTCATGGCGCTAATCCACCAAACGCGAGGTGGCGCAGGGTGTTACGTGGAGAACCCACAACTCAACGCCACGATGACGCACATAGCCCACGTCGTTCGCCGGCCCGACGGCACCGTCCTCGGTGCGGAGCTGCTGGATCCGATGCAAACGGGTGTCGGCCCGTTGGACAGGCTCTACGAGACCCGTGACGGCTGGGTGTGCGTGGTGGCTTTGAGCAATGCCGAGATTCGGCGGCTGGAATCGGCTTTGGATGTAACCATTCTCGATGATCCGCGATTCGCGTCGCATGGTCTTCGGATGGAGAACAGCTACGAACTGGTCGACACGCTTTCCGAATTATTCCTGCGGCAAGACAGTGCGGACTGGCTGACACGGCTGCGGTCGGCGGGGGTGGCCGCCATGATTCCCAAGACCGAGAGCAATAGCCAAGCGTTCCATCGCGATCCGATCAACCACGCGATCGGTCGGATCGCGCAGGTGCGGGATTCCAACGGGCTGTTCGTCCGCGAAGCCGCGGCCATGGTGCGGGTCAGCGGGGCGGCGTCGGCGCCGCATCGCCTGGCGCCGGAGTTCGGTGCGGACACCGAATCGGTTCTGCTCGAACACGGGTATAGCCCGGACAAGATCGCCGACCTGCGCAGCCGGGGCTCAATCAGGTGAATCCCGTGGGTGTCCGGAACTCGATCGACTGTGGCGTCGTCGCCGGGGAGGTGAAACACCTGGCTCGAGGAATCGGTGATGAGGGAAGCAGTGGACCACTCGGTTGTGGAGGCGGCCAGTAGAGTACTGGCGATGACGGCCGAGTCCGTGGAATTCGACTACACCGCTCTGCGGGACAGGTGGTATGCGCAGGGCTGGTATACGTCGAGAACATGCATCGATGCGTTCGAGCGCGCCGCGGTCGAACATGCCGACAAACCCGTGGTTTTCGTCGCCGAAGGAAACGAAACCACGGTAACGGTCTCTGCGATTCATGACGCCGCACTGGCAATCGCGGGCGGCATGCAGCGATTGGGCCTCCGTGCCGGTGACGCGGTGGCCGTTCAGCTGACCAACCGATTCGAGTGCGCGGTTGCCTATCAGGCGGTGCTGATGTGTGGGGCGGTGCTGGTTCCGATCGTGCACGGCTACGGTCCCAACGAGGTGAAGTTCATCCTCGCGGAATCACGGGCCAGCATGCTCATCATGCCTGCCAGGTTCCGATCGACCGCATATCTGGAAAGAGTCGCCGGATATTCGGAGCTTCCGACTCTCGACCATGTCGTTGTCGTGGGCGCGGCTGAATCCGGACCGGGCTACCTCGCCTGGCAGGAACTCGCCGCCGATTCGGCCGATTACGCCTTGCCCGCAGTGCACTCGGATGACGTGTGTGCCCTGCTGTACACCTCCGGGACTGTATCGGCCCCCAAAGGTGTACAGCACAGCCATAATTCGTTGCTTGCGGAGCAGACCACGTTGCCGGATCTGCTCGCGGGTGGCAGCGACGATGTGCAGTTGGTGACGTTTCCACCCGGTCACATCGCCGGGCTGAATTCGATGCTGAGACCGCTGACGTCAGGAATCCGATCGGTGTTCCTCGATCACTGGGATCCCGAGCTCGCCGCCGAATTGATCGCGAGATTCGCGGTGACCGGCACGTCGGGTGCCCCGTTTCATCTCTACGGATTGCTGCAGCTGCAAGACGTAACGGCCAAGCTCGCGACCTTGCGGGAGTTTCTCACCGGCGCCGCGCCGGTGACCGACGAGTTGGGGCGGCAGGCCGCGGCGGCCGGTATCGTCGCCTACCGGTGCTACGGCATGACCGAGCATCCGACCGTGACCGGCGCGCGCGCCGACGATCCGCTCGATGTGCGGATGGGAACTGATGGCCCACCGATGAGTGGATGCGCCGTGCGGGTGCTCGACTCGGACGGTGCCGGCCAGCCGCCCGGGGTGGACGGCGAGGTGGTAGTCCGGGGGCCCGACCAGTTCGTCGGTTATCGCGATCCCGCACTGAATGTGGGCGCCTTCACCGCCGACGGTTGGTTTCGGACGGGCGACCTCGGCCATCTTGATGCGGGGGGACGGCTCACTATCACTGACCGCATCAAAGACGTCATCATCCGCGGCGGCGAGACCATTTCGTCCGGTCAAATCGAGGATGTGCTGCATAGCCATTCCGCGGTGGCCGAGGCGGCGGTGGTGGCCGCGCCGGATCCGCGCTACGGCGAGGTGGTGGCCGCGGTGGTCGTTTTGAAAGCCGGTGCTGCACTGGATATTGCGGAGCTACGGCAGTATTTCGAGACGGCAGGTTTGGCGCGGCAAAAGACACCCGAACGTCTTGTCGTGGTCGACTCATTGCCACGGACGGCGCTGGGCAAGGTACGCAAGGCGGACTTGCGCGCGAGGCATTTCCGGTGAGCATGACCTGAATGGAAATAGGCCAGCGCCCGCCGGGCACCAGCCTATGAATAGATCATGTAGATAAACTATTGCGAAAGCCAGCGTTTGTGAAACAGCTCACGCCAGCCTAACGTTGCTGCTTCGCGGAGAATCCACAGCTTTGCCCTCCGGCGGGATTTTGTTCAAGCGCGGCAACAGGTCCCAAACATGCTCAATATTGTTGACGCCCAAGACCGTGGGCTCGTTCCCGGCCGAATACCGCAGGTGGCTTACCGATACGTAGTCCATGGCGCATGGAAATAGCCTCGGCGTGCCGAGAGCGCGTTGCAGTAGGACGTTGATGACACCGCCATGGCCGAACACCGCGACCCTGGCGTGTCGTCCAGCCGTTGAGATCAGGTGGTCTGCGGCCGCGGTGACTCGTGCTTTGAAAGCGTCTGCGTCCACGCCATCGGGCAATTGTCCGCTTACCAACCGCGCGAACTGCAGCGGATCCTCGGCGCGCATCTGCTCGACCGGAACGTATTCCGCTAAGCCATAGTCATACTCGGCCAGCCTCTCGTCGACCTCGACAGCAAGATCCAGCGAGCCGGCAAGTGGTTGGGCGGTCTGCCTCGCCCGTAGTTGGGGACTGCTGACGATGCGGCTCACATGGTGTCGGCGCAATGCGTCCGGTAGGCGTTCAGCCATGCGAAGCCCCAGCTCTGACAGGCCGGGATCGGCGCCCCCGCCGTTGGCGCTTGGCACTGGCAAGGCATGCCTGATCAGCAACGGCTGCACTGCCGAACCTCGCTTCTCGGACTGCGTTGCACGGTCAGCATGGCGGAGGGGCGGCATCCCAATCGGTCATCGTCCAGCCGTCGGAAGGATTTCCGGTGACCACCACGCGGCCCAGGTTCGGCAGCTGTTCGCTGGTCAACAGCGACTTGTCGGGATTGTGCACGTTCATCAGTACCCAGAGCATGATCGCCCCGCCATGCGAGAAGGCGATGGGGTTCAATTCGCTGCTGTCGTAGATGTGTTGGACCGCATCGGTGAACCGTGTCTGGAATTCGTTGCCGTCGATCGAGCCCGGGATCCGCGCGTTGCGGTCACCCTCCAACCACCGTGACAGGACACCCATAAATGCTTTCGCGCTGGACTCGGGCCGGCCCTCGTAATCGCCTGCCTCAATCTCCCGCAGGCCCGGCAATGCCTCGACGGGCTCTCCCAGCGCCTGGGCGGTCGGTGTCGCCGTTTCTTGAGTGCGGACCATGGTGGAGGCGTAGACGCCGTCGTAGCGGTTCGAGCTCATCGGTCCCGCCGCGAGCGCCGCCTGACACCACCCCTGCGGGGTCAGGTGGGGACCCGGAGTCGAAGTGTCGATCAACCCTGAGGCATTGCCCGCCGACTGGGCGTGCCGCACTAACGTCAGTGTGATCGCGTGCGCTGGGGCCGCGTACGCCGACCCGCAGTGTGCGGCTAAGACCGCGATGACGACACCTACCAGTAAACGTCCCGCTGCCATCCCGATTTGAAAGGTCCGCCGCAGCGCCTTACACAGCTCAGCAGACACGTTCAGAGAGCGTGCGTGTTCAGGATGATTCGGCGATACATGCGCATGAGTTTAGATGATCCGAATTAACTTAAGGCGACCGTGTTCCAAACCTTGGTAGGTTCGCTGTTGCGCTCAACGGACATGCGACTCCCCAAGGGTGTTAATCGGCCGAACTCGCTGACCTCAACGCCTGCGTCCCTCCGAAGTATTCCGCCAAATGTCCTGATGCCGCATGTGACGGTGGCACCCTCAAGCAATGTCATTACGGGGCAACTGCAGGCCCGGGCGTCCGGCTGCCGCGAACGCCGATGACACGCGTCTGCGGATCATGTAAGCTGCTCGTCCGGTGTTAGCGAGCATGGATACGAGGACGCGATGTTCCCGGCCATTGCAACACGTGCGGAGCTGACTCGAGCGGCGATCAATCACGATTTCACGACCAAGAGTGTGCTGTATCGGGAGGTTCCGAATGACACCAAAAAATTTGTTATCGGGGCGAGTATCAAACAGATGAGACCGGGCTGGCGGCGCAGCTGACGGCGTTCATCTCCACGTCGGTGGAAGCTAATTCCGTGAATCCTGCACGGTCGTCGTTTTTGATCACAGGCATAGTCGAATCGAAGCGCAATCCGGCATTGTCCGGAATCGAAGCGGAAGCGATTCGGCGCAGATGAGGCTCTCAGGCGCGAGCCGGTTCCGTTGGCGCTGACTGCTCGAGCAGGGCTTGCTCGCGGAGTGCTCGAAGCAGTGCCCACATCATGATGATGACCCAGGCGCCGAACGTTGTGAGGCCGAGGTAGAAGACCAAAATGCCTTGCCAGGCAACAGGACCGCTCTTGGCGAAGTAGGGCAGGAGGGCCGGCAGGAAGCTGAGTGGGATCCACAAGTTGGCGTATCCGACCCAGCGCGGGAAGACCGGTCGGTCGGAGCGGTCAATGAAGATCGCTACCGCGATCGGTACTTCCTGCAGCACGAACACCACAATCGGGGTGATGAGAACCAGCCACGCAAGGTCGTTGATCGCCTGGGTCACTACCGGGTCGCGGTCAGGCCGGAATGCGGCGACGTTCATGATGATTTCCGGAACGAAGGCGACGATCACCACGCAGGTCCCCGCGACCTGCTGCAGGTTCGCCAGCGCCTCCGGCACGCCCTCAATACGCTTCATCTGGGTGTTGATCAGCGCGACGAGCGGTGCGAGAAAGCCCAATCCGCTGGCGGCCAGCAGAAAACCGAGCCGGGACATGGTGGTGTGCGTGCTGTAGAACTCCGCGATCTGCCCGGCGGTCAGGTTTGCCCCCGGAGGCACCGGCAGTAAGCCCGCCAGCAGGTAGCCGGCGAAAGTCAAGACGATCAGCGGGATTCCGCTGAGGGCCATCGCCCGCTGCACCTTGAATGACACCTACGCCCTTATCCTTCCGGTTCGGTCCGTCTTGTCACGCGGTGCCGGCGTCGTCTCGACAACCGCGCCACACAGACATGCCCTAGCCCTTCAGGCCTTGGAACATCTCGATGTGGCGGCGCACGGATTCTTGAGCTTGCTCGGGGCCCAGGGCGAGCGGAGTCATGTCGAGCATTCCGATGAAGCTTGCCCCGGCCTCGATGAATCGCTCGTTGAGCTCGCGGAGCTGCGCCGGCGTGCCGACGTGGTAGGACTTTCGCACCATCGACGGCGATACCTGATCGACAATCCGTTGGATCTCTTCGTCGCTTTGCTCGAATGGCGCCCACTTCATCGCGTAGTTCCAGCCCGCGGGCATGACCGACGACTCGCCCTCCCCGGCCCACCTGTCGGAGTCGACGCGTCCGAACTGTCCCGCAAAGTACTTCACCAGCGGATTGGAGAGGACCTCGTTGATGCCGTCCTCGTCGTCGTGGCAAACACAGATATTCCAGATGCCGAAGCCGAAAGCGTCGGGGTCGCGGCCGTAGCCTGCGACGTTGTCGCGCAGTGCCTTGACCGTCTCGGCGAACTCCTCGGGAGTTCGAATGGACTGCGGCGTCGCGGCTTCGAAGCCGTCCGCGTACCGCGCCGCGATGTCAAGCAGGATCGGACCGCCACCGAGGGCCCAAAACTCCGGTCGGTTGACCGGGCGCTGGGTGCCGATCGTGGCGTTCTTGTAGTGCCAGAAGTTGCCCTCCTCAGTCCACGGCTTGGGCTCGTCGTAGAGGCGCCGCACAAATTTCAGGAGATCCTCGAGGCGCTGGAGGCCCTCGGCGCGCTTGTAGCCGAAAGGTTTGGACTGGCGGAGTTCGCCTGCGCCCACCGCGATCACGACCTTGCCCTCGGTGCAGTTCGCCAAGCTCATGAGCTTGCGCAGGAGCTCAGCGGGCGCCGAACGGATCGCGTCCGTGGAGAGCCGAACGCCCATCGTGGGGTTTGCCGCCAAGGCGTACGCCGCCTGCACGAAGGGGTCGTACGTGGAGTTCGCATCGATGAACGACGCCGCAGGTGTGTTTTCTGGCCGCCAGAGGTTCCCCGGAAACCATCCAGACAGCTCGTCCCACAGCCACAGGTAGTCCACGACCTGGGTCGCAGCCATGGCCTTGGTGAATTCGGCCACGAGCGGCATGGGTGTGTCGCGGTGGTTGTCAAACGGCAGCGCCGTCTCGATCTTTTTGCTCATCTGTGTCTCCTCACTTTTCGCCGGAGGTCCCAACTTTCGCCGTCATCCAGGGGCCGGTCGGCGATTACTTCGAGCGGGGCCGGCGTCGGCGCGCTGTACTCGACCATCTGTGTGACGGGAGGCACAGTAACATGTGGTCATACTCAGTGTCTAGAATCTAGGTTCGCTAAGTCTCGGTGCCGGCCGAGGGCAATGTGCCGGTAATTTCGCTCGCATCTCCAATGCGGGAAGCCTTGTCTGCGACGGTATTTGCGCGTGAGTCACCGATGCGCGATGCAGTATGCGCAACCGCTCCCAGACAATAATCGAACTTGACGTCTAGACGACCTATCTCTAGAGTCTCGCGGATGAGCATCCCGCGGACAATCGAGGAACTCGACGGCACCTGGCTGTCCGCCGCGCTAGGTCAACAAGCCACCATCAAGTCCCGCAGCCGCATTCCGGTGGGCTACTCAACCGCCATATACCGCCTCGAACTGGAGGGCCCGGGTGAAGTGCCGGCCTCGGTCGTCGTCAAGCTTCCGGTGGGCGGACCGGTTCGACAGCTGCTCGAGGGCATCGGCGCCTACGTTCGCGAGGTCACGTTCTATGCGGAGCTCGCCAGAGATGTCCCGGTTCGCGTGCCGACGTCCTATGTCGCCGAGATCGCGCCCGACTCGACTGATTTCGTGCTGGTGCTGGAGGATCTCTCCGGCCTTGAGCCCGCCAACCAGCTCAAGGGCCTGACACTCGAGCGGGCCGAGACGGCCATCGTTGAGTTGGCAAAGTTCCACGCCTGGTCGTGGAATCACGACCGGCTACAAGGTCTGGCCGATCGCTTTCCGCCGCTCGACAGCGAGCGAGCGGCCGCCGTCTACGGCCAGTTCGCGCAGTTCTTCGGTACATCGTGGCAGTCCGCGCGCGAGCTCCCGGTCGTGGCCGATGAGGTCAAGGAATTCGGTGACCGGTGGAGCGAGCTGTTGCCGACCTTCGTCGCCGAGCTGTCGACGCCGCGCACGATCGTTCACGGTGAGCTGCGCGCCGACAACCTTTTCCTGCTGCCGGACGGCGGGCTTTTGATGATCGATTTCCAGACGGTTGCGCAGCAGGCGGGGATCGTGGATGTCGCCTACCTCGTCGCGCAGAGCCTTCCCGTGGAGGTGCGCCGCGGAAACGATGAAGGGCTCGTGCGCCGCTATGTCGACACGCTCGCCGCGCTCGGGGTCACCGATTACGACTATGAGCGCGCGTGGCGGCAGTACCGGATCGCTCTCGCTTTTAACCTGATGCTGCCCGGGCTCGCATTCATGCAATATGAAAACACCGACGACTACGGCAAACAGTTGCTGGTGGAGATGCTGCGCCGCACATCAGACGCGATCGAAGCGACCGGCGCGCTGGACCTGTTCGCCGCGCACCGTCAGAGCTGACGCAGCGAGTCCGTCGCTAGCGCGAGGCTGTGCGCCGCCTACGGGCCGCCGCGGTCGTAGAGCGTCCGGTAGATGATCTGCCCGATGGCCGCAGTGTGGGCCTCGAGCTCGCTGGGCGTGGCGTTTCGGTCGATCTGCATGGGTACGCGCTCGATCAGGCAGATGAGCCATTCGGCGGTTGCCCGTGCGTCGAGTTCGGGGCCGATCGCGCCGTTGCGTTGGCCGGCGCGGATGTGCTCGGTCAGGGCGGCGAAGTGCAGCTCGAAGGCCTCGGCGAACTCCTCTCGCACGGTCGGGTCGTGGAGGACGGTCTCATACATGGCCCGCATCAGCGTCATCCGGGCCCGATAGACGCCGAAGATTTCGCGCAGTAGCTCGTGGAGTCGCCGCTGCGACAACTGGGAGGCGTCCGTGGCGTACCAGGCGTTGCTGACCGCAAACAAGGTTTGGCGTGTTTCGAGCAGCCATCCTTCCAGCAGGTCGACCTTGTCTTGGAAGTGTATGTAGAAGTTGGCACGCGAGACCCCGGCCTCGGTGACAAGGCTGTCGACGGTGATCGAGGCGAGGCTTTCGCCGTGCTCTAACCGACGCTCGAGGACGGTTAGAAGGCGCGCCTCTACGGCTTCGCGACGGCTCGGTCTGTCACGCAGGGAGCGGCTGGCGCGCCGTGACATCACTCGTGTCCTCGGATAGTCCGCCAAATGATCTCGGTGACCGACGCTAGCCGAGCCTGCAGCTCTTGGGGCGCCGAGTGGATCAGCAGCCGGTTGAATCCTCGCTCAAGCATCCACACCAGCGAAAACGCGGTGTGGGCCGGGTCGATTTCCGCGGGCGTCAGGCCGGCGGCCTGCGAGGCGCGTAAGAAGTCGGCGGTCGCCTGTACCGCAACGTCCATGAGCGCGCCGAACTGCGTACGTAGCGCCTGGTCGTAGACCGTCGCCGCAGTGATCGCATCCAGCAGCAGGCCATGCGCCCGGTAGTCCTCGAACATCGCCGCCACCGCGAGCGCGATCTCGTGCTCACCGGCCGAGGGGGGCAGGTGCCACCAGGCGGCGTCGAAGCCGACCAGATCGGACATCACGCGCTGGGCCAGCGCGCTCAGCAACGCCGTCTTGTCGTCGAAGTAGACGTAGAAGGTCGACTTCGCGAGCCCACCTTCCCGGACGAGGTCGTTGATCTTGATCTCTTCGAACGTGGCGCCTTGCCGCAGCAGCCGCTCGACCCCGTCGCTGAGCCGGTCGAGCAGCTCCGGCTGGGGTTTAGGCTGTTCAGCAGTCGCGGGCATCACCGATCACGCCGGCCCGAGCGCTGGATTACGCGGGAAAATCACCTGCAAACTCTACATCTAGACCATGGGTTTGGCCCCACATGTCACGGTGTCGACACAAAATGGGGCGCCTCGCCCTATGAACCCATTCGGGGCTTCCGCATCCAATGCAACGCCGACGGGGCCTCCTGCTGCGCTGACGCGCGCGCTCATGGATACCACGCATCTAGACATCGAGTTCGACCACAAGTAGGGTGTGGATCTCAATGGGGTGGGTCGCATTTCGAGCGGGAGGTTGCACATGTACGACGTGATCGTCGTCGGCGCCGGGCACAACGGCTTGACGAGCGCCGCGTATCTGGCGAAGGCGGGCAAGAAGGTGCTGGTGCTCGAAGCACGCGATGTCGTCGGTGGGCTGGCATGGACGATGGAAATGCCAAATGCGCCAGGCTATTTCGTCAATCCGTGTTCGGTCGAATTCCTGCTCACGGGTGTCCAGCCGTCGGTGGATCACCAGCTCGAGCTCCACAAGTATGGTCTCAACTGGGTCTACCCCGACACATTGCTGACGTGGTTGGGGCCGAACGGGCAGGTGATGCCGATTTGGCGCGACCGCGCACGGCTGGTGGAGGAGATCGCCCGGTATTCCAAGAAGGACGCGCGCAACTACGACCGGCTGGTCGACGAGATCACCGTGACCCTCAAGGCGGCGCTGCCCTACCTTCAGGGCCATCCGTTCCGGGTGCGCCCGCAGGCCCTGTGGGAGATGCTGACGGTCGCGGCCAAGGGCCGCAAGCACATCGCCCGGGGCGCGCGGGCGATGATCTCCTCGATCGAGGCCGTCTGCGAGGAGTACTTCGAGCGCGACGAGATCAAGGTCCCTCTGGCTTGCTACTCGCTGGCCAGCTTCGCGCCGGCCTGGGAGCAGGGAACAGGCTTACACCTGTCGCTGATCTGCGGTTTGCACGAGTGGGGGGTCCGCCACCCGGTCGGGGGCACCGGCGCCTTCACCCAGGCCCTGGCGCGCTGCGTGACCGCGCATGGCGGGGAGATCCTCACCAACGCCCGCGCCGAGGAGATCCTCACCCACGCCGGACGGGCCCGCGGTGTGCGACTGGCTGACGGACGCCAGTTCGCCGCGCCCCAGGTCATCGCCGCGATCCCGCCGCATCATCTGGTCAACCGGCTACTCGATCCCGCGATCGTGCCGGACGAGGTCAAGGATGAGATGCGCGGCATCCAGGACCTGCACGCCAACATCTACACGTTCAAGCTCGACGCCGCGCTGGACCGGCGCCTCCGGTTCCCGTTCCACGGCGCGGGGCGAGAAGACGAGGCACTCTCGGCCATCACGATCTGCGATGACATGGAGTACATGAATCGCTCGGCCAACCTGGCCACGTGCGGAGAGTTCAGCGCCGATATCCCGATCCAACACATCACTTCGTCGATCTACGACCGCACGCTGGTACCGCCCGGCAGCGACGGCGACACCTGCTACATGTACGCGTTCAACACGCCGGTCCGGCTATCGGATGGGCGCAGCTGGGCGCAGGAACGCCAGCGCTACGCGGACCTGATGCTGGACAACTTCGCCCGGTATTGTCCCGACATTCGCGACGCGATCATCGACATCGACCTCACTAGCCCGGACGATTTTGTCACCCGCTACAACGTCGGCAATTACGAACACGTCGACTGCACGATGGCGAATATGGGCCCGTTCCGACCGGTACCGTCGCTGTCGGCCTATCGCACGCCGGTCCGAGGGTTGTGGCACAGCGCCGCCGGCGCCTTCCCGATGGCCTTCCTGAGCGGATGGCCGGGGCGTAACAGCGCACGAGAAGTGTTGCGCGACATGGACGGCGGGCCCGTGAGCAAACTGATCGACCGGATCCTGTACCGGCGCCGGCCCATGGCGCCCGTCACCGCCGGCCCGGTCACCAACCGGACGCCCGACGCGTCCGGAAACGGGCAGGTTAAACACGAGGCCCCGACTGCGGGCCCCGGGGTCACAGTGGGATGACCCAGGGGGTCGAAGTGCCCGACCGGCCAGCCTATCTCCGCGACGCCGACGAGGGGTTTCATCAAGCGCCCGAGGGCGTCGCGATGTGGTCGGAGAACTACCTGAGCGGCGTGTGCTTTCCAGCCGCCAAGGCCGGCGCCTGGTTTCACCAGTCTCGCCCGCAGCACGATTCACGGTTTTGGGAATCGGTGTTCACCTTCATGCTCCCCGGGGATCGCTTTCTCGTGGCGAAGGGCGCGGCCCGCGCCGACGCGCACGCGTCGGCGTTCGGCGCAGGCCTGACATACGAGTGCCTGGAGCCTTTTCGGCTCTGGCGCAAGTCCTTTCACGGGCTGGCCCAACTCGTGTCGGGTGATCAGTTGAGGCGCGGCCCCCTGCCGGACGGGCCGCATCTCGCGGTCGACATGGACCTCGTGTGGGAAGGTGTCGGACCGACCTTCGACATGGACATGAGCGAGCAGGTGTGGGCTGAGGTCAAGGCTCACTATCAGCAGCACTGCCGGGTTCGCGGCCAGCTGGTGTTCGGCGGCGAGCAATACGAGTTGAGCGGCTTCGGTATCCGCGACCACTCCTGGGGACCGCGTGACCTTGCCCAGCTAGGCAATCACGTATGGATTTACGGGGAATTCCCCAGCGGGCGGCGAATCATGTATTTCCATCACGCCACCGCAACCGGCGGAGGGTTGCTTGAGCACGGTCACGAACTCGACCGCGAGCTGCAGCCGATCACGAAAATCGGCGGGCTCCCCGTCCCACGACCACCCGCCGCCTGGCGCGATGACTACCAAGTCGAGTTCAGACGGCTCGATGGCGACGTGTGCACGCTTCGCGGCGAGATACTGACCGCCGTCCCGCTGGCCTTGGACAACGGCAGTGAACTGATCCTCGGCGCGCCCGGGCCGACCGCCTCGCATCACCTGTTCGAAAGCGCGAGCCGGCTCGAATGGGACGGCGAAATCGGCTATGGAATCACCGAATGGTCCTGGAGGACAGACCAATGACGAGACGAATCCCGGATCTTCAGCACTGGATTGGCGCGAGATGACGATGTCGCAGCCGCACGAAAGATTGAGTCCTCAGGCCGCTAACTGCCTGCGACCCGTGTTTCTGTCGGATGCAGACGACCTGCCACACCCGATCGTCCACGAGCCATTGTGGTCCGAAAATTACCTCAGCCACGCCGTGTTTCCCGACACCGGCTGCGCCCATTGGCTGCATCAGGGGCGTACGGCGTTCGACTCACGGACCTGGCAGGACTTTTTCGTCTTCTATCTGCCGGACGACCGGTTCCTGTGCGCCAAGGGCACGGCCCGGTTGCCGGATGACCGCGGGCCGCAGGGCCCGGCGCTGATCTATCGCTGCGATGAACCGTTCACGCAGTGGACCAAGAGCTTTCACGGTCTCGCACGGCTCGTGACCGGCGATCAGCTGCGCGCCGGACCGCTGACCGATGGGCTTGGCGTCGGGGTCGACATGGAGGTCACCTGGACCGCTCGAGGGGCCGCATTCGATATGGACATGAGCGGCCAGTCCTGGGGACACACCCACTACGAGCAGAACTGCGACCTGTCCGGGTTCATTGCCTTCGGTGACGAACGGATCGAGCTGGCCGGTACCGGGCTGCGTGACCACTCCTGGGGCCCACGCGATTTCGCTCCGATCGATCACCACTGCTGGATCCACGGCCAGTGGCCTGACGGTCGCAGCTTTATGATCTTCCACCTGCTCACGATGCAGGGACAGGTGCTGTCCCACGTCACTGTCGACGATGGTCGCGGCCGGATGAATGCCCGAATCGTCTCCGACGCCCCGCTGATCGACACGCTCGTGCAGGGGCAGGACCCCTACACGCTCCGCTTCGAAACCGAGCGCGGGATCGTCGATATCACGGCCCAGCCTGGTCGATCGGCGACGCTCTCGATGGCCGGAACCAGCGAGATGGTGATCGGACGCGACCCCGAGCCCACCGCATCCCACTGGCTGGCCGAGGCGACCACACGGTTCACCTGGGACGGCGACGAAGGTTGGGGATTAACCGAGCGCACTCAACGCCGCTTCCGCTAACGCTTGGGCTGATTCGCGATCACCCTTCCTGCCCGCAGCATGGGCCCCTGCTTCGCGGATGACGCACGTGCTCAGGCAATTCGATGACCGTATCGAATCGGCGCTTGCTGACGGATTGGTCCGCGACGCACCTTCTTTGAAGGACCCGCGCCGCACCGCATGATCGATCGTCGCCCTCTATAGGGGAGCGGCGATGGCGCACGCCCTCAATCCCGGCCGACTCGGCGAGTCAGTTGACCGAATCCACGCGCGACCTCATCGAGGCGTCCATCGAGACCGAAGCTCAGCGGGGATGAAGCTGCCGGGTCTGCCACATGCGTGACCGCTCGGCCGGGCCACCTGCGTTGGATGTACGGCGGGCCCTATGCATTTCCACCATCGCGCTGACGTGTACAGAAGTTCGAGAAGATGAGGAAACCGGGTCGGCCATTTCACCGAGAATTCTGCCAATCCGCTGGTAACGGGATCGCCATCCGTCACGGACTGTGAGAACCTACACTGCTTTTACCATCAAAATTCCTCATCGGCGACGTGGAGATTGTCACAAACCAAGACCGCGGTGGTGGCGGCAATCGTAATGATGAACAAGGCAAGTCGCGTGGACGTGTGTCACAGCTGTGCGCAAACCGGAACCTGGGTTGCGCGTTATCGATGTCATCGCCGCTCCCGCAGCAATTCTCACTACATCGATAGCGGCAACATCGCCGAGCTCGGGACGTCGTCCGCAGTGTTTCGACAACCGTTCCAGCGACAACCATGGTGCGCCCACCGCTTCTTGGTCCGAAACCACCAGTGGTGGAAGGGTTTTAGCTGAGCCGAACAGTCCGAATCGATCCATAACAGTGCGGCGCCACTGCGCAAATGGTCGTCGACGCAGTTTGCGTTGTATGCCAGTACACTGCGGCCTCAGTGCGGCAAGAGTGTTGTACGCCAGTCCAATACGCGTGTTAGGCCGCGGAGCCGTGAGTGTACCGCAATGGGCGGTGTTGCGGAGACGCGACACCGCGCATACCTTCGATAGGGCTGGATCTTCCTGGCGTCTACCAGGGGGGAAATCAAACGGGTAGACGGTCTACCCCGGGGAATCAAGACGGATACCCCATTCACAATCGAATGGAAGAATGCGATGACAACAATTCATAACCTCCGCAAATGGGCTCTTGCCGCGGCCATGGCCGGCGCCCTTGGCGCCTTCGGCATCGGCACCGGCGTGGCAAGCGCTGATCCGGACAACGGCGGTTTTGGTGTCGGCGGTGGCGGCAGCAGCGATACCAGCGGCGGCATTAACCTCGGACCGGTGCAAGGAGGCGTCGGCAGCAACACCGGCAGTGACGTGAACCTGGGTCCGGGCGGCGTCAGCGGTGGGGCCGGTAGCGACACCGGTGGCGGCGTTAACGTCGGTCCGGTGCAAGGAGGCGTCGGCAGCAACACCGGCAGTGGCGTGAACTTCGGTCCGGGCGGCGTCGGCGGTGGGGCCGGTAGCGACACCGGTGGCGGCGTTAACGTCGGTCCGGTGCAAGGAGGCGTCGGCAGCAACACCGGTGGTGGCGTGAACTTTGGTCCGGGCGCCGGCCGGTAATCGTCGGGAGGCAGGGCTGGTGCTGTGGCGGATGCGACAGCACCAGCCCTGGCTGGCAGCCAGCCGGCAACTACCAGTTCGGCGATGTGGACGACCCACGGCTCTAAGGTGCAACTCGCCAGCAGCAACATGGCCTCGACTGACCGCGCCGTCGGCGCCAGCTGTCACCTGAGCAAGCGAAGCCCAGGCAATGGGCGCATTCGTGACATCGTGACCTGTGCGCTTCGACACCATCAACGCGTGTGGGGCGTCGACATGAGCCAGCCAACAAACGTTCCGGTCCGGACACTGCTGGGGCAATGATTATCCGCCAAAGCCTCGGCTGAAGTTCCGCTGCCTCCCGACCGCGGTGACTTTCGATGAGCGGCAGCACCATGTGTCGGAGGTCGGGCACGTCCGGTCGTGCACAACCGGACGGTTCTAGGATCCGCCACGAAAATGAGAAAAAGCGGTCCGCCATTTTGATGAGAATTCTGAAGCCCTGCGGGTAGCAGAGGCGCCGTCTGCCACGCAGAATGAGAACCCACATCGTCGATCTCGGGCCCGGATCGGGCTGACGAAGTCGATGCAACTTAAGGCCGCGCGGGTGACATACGCGCCGATGCAACTCGCGTATTCCATCGGCTCACACTGTCCTCGCGCTCACGCAGTCGCCGTCTGGCAGACAACAGATCGTCACGAGTTACCGCCGCAGCCTCGTTCGATGTAGACCGTCACTGCGACAAAAGCCTCGTGGCTCTTCGAGATACTGTGCGCCGCTGACGTCTTTTCTTGGCGGCCTTTGGGCGGGCAGTCAGGCCTTGGCCCATCAACTCCAATGTTGCCTCGAAGCGCTCGAAAACTTCTTCATGCGAGCCGAAGCGCTCGATGGCGATCCGGAAGGATCCGATGGCTGCGACTGCTAACGCCGCCGCGTAGGTGTCAGTGGCGGGATCGGTCCCTTCGGCAGTAGTGACGGCTTCCACGATCGCCTGCTCCCAGACATCAGCGTGCCGCACGTAGCGGGCTCGCAGGTCCGGCACCGTCATCCACTGCTTCAGTAACCGCGGCGCATATTCTGGGTCGCCCTGGAGGAAACCACCCGTGGTCATGCGGACGGCGCTGGTGACGGCCTCCCAAGGCGACGACCGTTGCCGCAGTTCCTCTGCGAGGACGTCCCGCAGAATCTCCAGAGAATCACCGAGGCCGGCGAAAAGTACCTCTTCCTTGGTGCCGAAGTAACGACGGAAAGTGCTCGGCGAGAGCACAGCTCGTTCGGCGATGTCCTCAATTGCCGTCTCCGCGTACCCCTTTGACTCGAACAGCTCGAGCGCTGCGTGAACGAACGCGTCCCGGGATTGGTCGCGCTTCCGCCGCCGCAGGGTGCTCATGGTCAAAGGATAGATGAGCTGCCAGTGTCCGAATGTGACGCTCATATAAATATTGACGGATTTTGTCAATTGATATAATTTCTCACTATGCTGTCAAATGTGCCGCTTCAGATTGATCCCGCTGAGCTGCCCGCAGCTGAGCTGTCCGGAGGCTGGACAGAGAATTTCTGCAACCAATGCTTCAGCCCAAACAGCCGGGCGGGCCTTTGGTTTCACCTGTCGCGCCTTGCCGGCCCGTGGCCGGTGTGGCGTGACATCCTGATCGCCTACCTGCCCGGCGGCCGATTTCTAATTGCGAAAGGGTTTGGCGAGGGAGCACACGAGCGGGGGCCGGGAGCGGGGATGCTGTCCCTGACCTGCCATGAGGCATGGACGCACTGGACGATGCGGTTCAGCGGTGCCGTCCGCGACGTTCGGGGTGACGAACTGCGGGCCGGAGCGCTGCGCGATCAGGCTCATCACCTGGCGCGTATCGAGATGACCTGGACCGCGATGGCACCGGTGTGGGACCTCGGTGAGGAGATGAAGACCCAGACCTGGACGCAGAGCCACTATGAGCAGGCGTGCCGGACGACCGGTACCATCACGATCGGCGACGAGCGTTTTGATCTCACAGGCACCGGCATCCGTGATCACAGCCGCGGCCCACGCGATTTCGGCACCGTCCACGACCACTGGTGGCTCAGTGGCCAATTCCCCAGCGGCCGGTCGTTCGCGGTGCTCGAGGTGACCGGCCATTCGTCAGACAGCCATCTGCTGCGCCGCAGCTACATCAGCGACGGATCGGCCTCGATCCGCGAAGTCGAGGTCGTCACCCTGGAGTCAGAACTCGGCCCGCACGGCCCGATCAGTCACCGCACAGTCCTGCGCGACGGCGCGGTGACCCAGACGATCACTGGTCAGATTCGCCAAACCATGCCCTTCGGGATGGGCCAGCCCAATGAGCTGATCTTCGGACACACGCTAAAACCCCCGACAACTCTGCGGCTATGGGAGGCGCAAACCGAATTCACTTGGGACGGAGAGACCGGTTTCGGACTCACTGAGCGGTCGCTGACGAAGGACATCGATGTCTGAGCTGGCCGGCAGACGCGCATTGGTGACCGGCGCTAGCCGCGGCATCGGCCGTGAGATCGCCCTGAGACTGGCCCGCGCCGGTGCCGAGGTGATCCTCATCAGCCGCACTCGCACAGCACTCGACGCCGTCGCCGGTGAAATCCGCGCCGCCGGCGGTACAGCGATCACCGAACCGTGTGACATCGCCGACCGCCCGCAACTGCTGCGCGTGGTGGCCCGGGCTGGCACTGTCGACATTCTCGTCAACAATGCCGCACCCGACGAGAAGTTCGTGCCGATCGTGCAACGCGATGACGAACACTGGGACAAGGCCTTTGCCGTCAATTTCACAGCTCCCTTGCTGCTGACACGCGAGCTCGGGCGAACCATGGCGGCCAACGGCGGCGGAAGCATCATCAACATCAGTTCGATCATCGCGCAGGACCCGGCGCCGATGCTTGGTGCCTACGTATGCAGCAAGTCAGCTCTCGAAGCGTTGACTCGGCTCACAGCAATCGAACTCGGCGGCAGCGGAGTGCGCGCGAACGCGATCGCCCCAGGCATCGTGGAGACCGATCTCACCCAGGCGCTGCTGTCAGACGGCCCCACGTGGCAGGAGCTGAAGATGGCGATCCCACTCGGCCGTGCCGGACTTGTGGAAGAAATTGCCGAAACCGCCCTGTTCCTTGCCAGCGCTCGCTCGTCATTCCTGAGCGGCCAGATCGTCGCTGTCGATGGCGGAACCAGCGCGGGCCAACATGCATTGCTCGCGGGAATGCAAGCTCAGCAAGCCGTTTAGACCGCCGACGAGAAGAGGGCACCGCTATGGCGCTGAAGAACATCATCGATCCTGACACCGCCCGACCCCAGCTCGAGCGGTGGTACGCCACCAGTCACCCTGAAGCGCAAGACATCCGGGTAACCGACGTCGATATTCCCAGCGCCAATGGTATGTCGAGTGAGACGATTCTGTTCAACATCGCCTGGACGGAGAACGGGCAGCAACACAGCCAACCATCGGTGGCCCGGGTCACGCCGACGGCGGAGGGCCTACTCCCCGAATACAACCTCACCCATGAACGGCAAGTCATCGATGCGGTCGCCGCCAGCACCACCGTGCGTGTTCCGGTGACCTACGGCGTCGAGACCGACGCCTCCGTCCTCGGCGCACCGTTTCTCGTCATGGAGCGACTCGACGGTCGCGTCCCCACCGATGATCCGCCCTTTACCGCCGCCGGTTGGGTCACCGAACTGTCGATAACTCAGCAAGCCCGCATGTATGACAACGCACTGGTCGCCATGGCCGGAATCCAGTCCGCTGACATCAGCGGATTCGGACGAGACACCGTCGGGCACCCGGGCCGAGATGGCAGCCCGCTCGCCCAGCAGATCGCCCACTATGAACGCCTATACGCCTGGGCCGCAGGGGATCGCGTCCATCCCACCATCGATGGCGCCCTGGAATGGCTCCACACCAACTTCCCCGCGTATGAAGCGCCTCCAGGCCTCAGCTGGGGCGATGCCCGCGTCGGGAACATGATGTTCGGCGAGGACCTCAGAATCACCGGAGTGCTCGACTGGGAAATGGCCACCATAGGCGAAGCCGAACTCGACCTCGCCTGGTTTCTGTTCCTCAACCGCACCTACACCGAGGGTATGGGGCTTCCCGCCGTGCCCGGGTGGCTCTCCACAGAGGCGACAATTACCCGCTACGAGCAGCTGATCGGACGGCCGCTGCTGAACTTCCACTTCCATGAAATCCTTGCCGCCACACGCGCTTCGATCATGATGATGCGGATCGGAATGATGATGATCGAAGCGGGCCTGCTCCCCGAAGACGCCTCGATCCCCATCAACAATCCCGCCAGCCAACTGCTGGCCACCATCATCGGGCAGCCGATGCCGAGTGAAGCCCCGGCATGGATCTCGGGACACCGCAATGTCAACTGACCACGCAGCAACAAAAGCTGGTCCGAAGTCCATCGGTGCCCGGCTGTCGACGAGAATGGCCGAGCCGCAATCGAAGCGCAGCCGCCCTGTGCTGTGGTGGGCGGCGCTGGGAGCAGCCACCATCGCGTTCCAGGCCTATATCTACATTGCCTGGATAATCTCTGACGACTTCAAGGCAACCCCGACCGGCGCCGATCCAGTGCCTCACATGGAGAAGGTGTTCGCCTGGATACTGCAGTCCTTACTGGCTGCGCTCGCGCTGATCTCGCTGTGGTGGGTCATTCGCGGCTGCAGTCGCGCCGGACGGATGACACTCGACGCCAAACTGCTCATCGCCGGGTACTGCCAACTGTGGTTGGACCCGATCGGCAGCGCGATACGTCCCCAGTTCTTCTTCAACTCCTACTACGTCAACCGGGGTTCGTGGCTGGGACAGATCCCCGGCGCGATGACGCCGAACGGCCACCTGCTCGCCGACCTCCTGCTCGTGGAACTGCCTGTCTACGGCAGCCTCATCGGCATCTGTGTCGGCGGCTGCGCGCTCATACGCTGGATGCGGGCTCGGCGCCCCCAAACGAGCAATGTGGCCCTCCTGCTGTGGGTCTGGCTGGTATTGGGAGTCTTCATCTTCGTCTTCGAGGCGATCTTCGTTATGCGTACGGGTGCCGCCGTGTGGTTGGCTCCGACCCATTCGGGAACGATCTTCTACGGCACTCGTTACCAGATGTCCATCATCCCTGACCCGCTGTTCTGGAGCGTATTCATGGTCGCCATGATCGGGCTGCGTTTCTTTGCGACGGACAAGGGTGCCGCGCGCACCGATGCCGGCCTCGACCAGCTCGGCGTCGCCCCGAGATGGAAGACGACCATCAGCACCCTGGCCGTCGTCGGCTTCGTCAGCGCCGCGATGTTCGTCTCATCGGCGCTCGCCATCGGGGCGTCGCTGTACTCCAAAACACCAGACAACCTCCCCAGCTACTTGCGCGACGGGATCTGCGGTGAAGGCACCAACTACGAATGCCCGAATCCCGGTGTCCCGATCCAGACGGTGTCAAGACCGGAACAACCATGAAATACAGCGAACAGCCCACTACGCAGACTTCAATCCACCCTCAGAGCGCCAAGGAGATCAATATGGCCGAATCGGCTAGCGAGAGAATAAAATTCGATCCGACCAGCAAGTACTCGTTGCGGGCACTCGGTCCGTTCATGCACGCGCATACGTGGGTCTACCGCGCGAGTCGCGGACGCCTTGGTCGGCGCTTCCCTGGATTGGTCGCACCGATGCTGGTGCTACACCATGTCGGGGCGCGCAGCGGGCGGCACTTGGATTCCGCCCTCGGCTACATGGAGCGTGGCGAAGACATCGTGATCGTTGCTTCCAAAGCGGGTCAGGACACTAACCCGGCGTGGGTTTACAACCTGCGCGCCAACCCCGAGGTGGACATTCAGATAGGCCCCAAACGGCGGCGAGTCCATGCGCGGGAGGTCCAGGGCGAGGAACGCGAACGACTATGGGCCGAACTGATCGCCTTTAATCCCATCTGGGCCCGCTACCAGGAGCGAACCGCGCGACAGATACCGCTTATCCTCCTCGAACCCCGCACCTGACTGTCGAGATCGAGCACCTTCCCCGGCGCCAGACGACGGCACGCGAACACGGGTGGGATGTGCTGGCCCGCGAACTACGCGGCGAACGTGACTCTGAACCTCCCTCTACGTGACCGGAAGGCAACCCGTGAATCTCATGGACACGCGAAAGGCCTGTTGGGGCAAGGCTATTCGCTTGGCGCCGCTCAAGGATGTGGCACGAGAATGAGACGTAGTCGTATGACACGGGGTGAGACGCTCAAAATTACCGCAGTTCACCGCGCTGCCATGTGACAGGGCGACTGGGATGTCTACAGTGGCGCTGGGTGGCGCCGCCGATGGTCTGAGACGATGGGGCTTTGAAGAGCGCCTGCAGGATTAGTGTTCGTTCTCAACGAATTTGAGGCCAACGACGTCGGGCTGGCATCCCTTATCAGTAGTGGTACCGGGCTTTCAGGATCTTGACTTCGTTGTCGTCCGCTCGGTACACGAGCCGACGTTCGTCGTCGATCCGCCGGGACCAATACCCGGACAGTTCCCCTTTGAGTGGTTCTGGTTTTCCAATCCCTCCGAATGGGTCGCGCTGGATTTCACCGATGAGTCGGGTGATCCGACGGGCCATCTTGAGGTCGGAGGCTAACCAAAATAGGAAGTCCTCCCAGGCGTCAGGATCGAAGTCGATACTCCTCACTCCTGCCCGCCGGCCATCTCCTGAAGTTCGTCGATCGACTTGGTGTAAGTGGTCGGGCCGGATGTTGCACCAACATTGTACGGCAAACTCGTACGATGGATTGCCTGGATTTGATAGGCCCCAGGTTTGATGAGAGCGGGCGATCGGCATTCGCAGTGGGTCGTTCATTTCGTGGTGAGGAGGTCGACGGCAACAGTCCCGACCGAAGCCGCTCGGCTCGTCGACTGCCGCCGTCACCAGGCCGCCGAGTCAGCGGAAGCGGACGTTCAACGTTGCCAGGCCGAAGATCTTTCGGCCATTGGACTTTGCGGCGACGATGACGACGCCGGTACGGGTTCCGGGTCCAGCGACTTGATCCGGCCGCTGAACTCGATGTCTGCGCCCTCGGTAGCAGACACGATGGCGGGCTGGGACAGCCGCACAGCGTAACGGGTGATCGCGCCGGGGTGCCCGTCCATGCTGAAGCGTATGCGGCACCCACACCCATGGTCAGCATTCCGTGGGCGATCACATCGGACTGGCCGGCCAGCTTGGCGATGTTCTCGTCCCAGTGAAGCGGGTTGGCGTCGCCGGCCACGCCGGCGTAGTTCACCAGGTCGCCGCGGGGACAGTCGGATGTGTTGCACCGGTAGCTCGTTGCCGACATTCACGTTATCGAAGGACTGCGTTCCCGGGGTGCGGGTTGTACCTCCTTGGGCGATCCGGGCCTCACCCGCGGGCCGCACTGTCTTCTGGTAAACCGCATCGGATTCGTCGATTCCGAGGAGGTTCACGTCGTGCATCACCACGTTCTGCACGGCCGTCCTGATGGCCGGATCGACATCCTCGGCGGTGATGCCGACGACCGTGGTGTGCAGGGTGTACACCACGGTCGCCTGCAGTGTCGGCGAAAGTGTTGGTCACGGTGATCAGGTCCCTGCCGGCGATCCTGCGCACCACGACAGTTCGATATCAGTCTGTAGTTCGTCGCCGGCCACGATCGGTCGGTGTTGCTCGAAGACTTCTTCGGTCTGCAGGTACATGTCATAACCGATGACCACCGATTCGAACAGGTGCCCATTGGCTGCCATGGCCGGGGCCGATGTGAAGGTCAGCGGTGCCACCGGGCCCGAGTATCCGAGCTCCGCGGCTGCTGCGACATCCCAGTGTGCGGGTTGAAAGTCCTGCACTGCACGGGCGTACTCGCGTACCTTCTCGTAGCCGACCCGGTCTGGTAGTAGTGGCCGACCCGCGATTCGATTGTCGAGACGTCTGCTGCTGTGGTCATGAATTTGCTCAACTCTCCTATCGGCTTGTTCGAGTGACGCCGACCAAAGCACACTAACGCGCAGACCTCGTGTCAAACGGCGCCGACCGCTCGCTCGTTTGTGTCCGACCGGCCTCCGCCTTCCACGAGGCAGTCGTCATCGCCGATGTGAGCTCTTGTCTACTTTCCCCTGCAGATGGTGCAGGCGGCGCACCAGGATGCTCGAGAGCATCGCGCATGTCGGCGCACAAGGAATATGGATCCTGCATTGACGAGAAGGCGACGAAGCGCGCGGGGCCATCCAATAGACGTACACCTCTCACAACCATTGCGAAGGAACGGCTTTCAATGGGCTAGCTATCGCCCGGACGATCACCGTCGACCACGCGATCTATCCCTGATGGCTTCGGTCGTCCACACGGGCAGAAAAGGCGCTCGGGTCAGAAAGTGATCGCTTTGTCCGATGGCGCGAAGTAGTGCCTGTGTGCGCAGGATGCAACACCCCATTCGCACCATCGCGAAGATCTCGTACCAGTGGAGATCGACGAGCGGTCGACCGATCATCTGCTCGTAGTGTCGAATGACCTCTTCACGGGTATCGAAACCGGGCAACTCCGGGTCGAGGTTGAGGCCGTTGACCTCCAGCATCTGCTTGCGGGTGGCGAGCCACCACGCGAAGTCGGTTTCGGCCGGGCAGACGCAGGCCTGCTCCCAGTCCAGCGCGCCGACGATCTCGCCGGTGTCGTCGAAGATCGCATTCGAAAGTCGGGCGTCGCCCCAGCAGACCGACAGATCCGCGGTGTCGTCAGGCCGGTGACGTGTGAGCCACTCGAAGGCTTCCGTCATGAGATCGGGAATCTGGTTATCGGTTCCCCACTTCACGTAGTCGCGCCACCACGCCAACTCGGCGCCAATCCCCACTCCGCCACGCCTTTCCAGCCAGGTCGCCCCGCCTACCGGTACGCGGTGAAGGCGTGCAAGCGTTCCGAGGAACGAATCGTGCGCGCGCCGTTGAACGTCGGGCCCGGCGCCATGCAGCCACCCGCGCGTCGCGTACGACGTGTCCGAGGGTGTGTGTCCGACGATGCGCGGCATCACGAGAAACCTTGAGCCGAGCCATTTTTGGTCCTCTTCGTAGAAGATCGGCGACGGCGTTGCGATCCCATGCTCGTGAAGCAGATTCTGGGTGAGGGTTTGTGCGCCTAAGTCGTAGGCGGGGAAGATGCCTCCACCCGAGGGCGGGATCCGGATGACGTACTCGTTGTCCTCGCCGCCGATCCCGGCGGTGAAGAGAAGGCTTTCGCTCGACCATCCCGCGGCTTTGTTAGCGGCACGCAGTTCTGAAACCACGGGTTCGCCGGTGAACCTGTGCGCGAACCACTCCCGCAGCTGTATTCGGGTGGCGGCCAGGTCGCGTTGCGTGAGGGCGATGCCAGCCATGCTGACCACATTTACATAGAGTGCACCGGATGTAAATATTTCTAGGTTTACGTTGCGAGTTACATATGTAATACCCTCGGGGGGTGATTAAACCGGCAACCGCGCGCCTTCGGCGACATCAGGGACACCTCGCTTCCCCTGGCCGTCCTCGTGTACGGCTTTCCCGATACGCCCCCGGCTTCTTCGAGTCGTTGTGGTCGGACTGGTCACCGGGCTACGACCCCACCGGCGACGTCGCCGAGCTGCGCCGATATGTCAACGCGGCCAACATCGCCGACGTCATCGCGCCCTACCGGGCGTCCTTCAACCCGGACTTCGCCGATCCCACCGCGGAGACGGAAGCGGCGGCGAGCATGCAACCGCCGCCGGTGCCGACGTTGTATCTGCACGGCGCCGCCGACGGTGCGCTCGGTGCGGATCTGTTGACCGATGTCGAAGCGCATCTCCCTGGCGCCGGTTCGGTATTCGAAATCATCGACGACGTAGGCCATTTCCTGCATCTCGAGCAGCCACGTGCGATCGCGGACAAGATCACGGGCTGGCTCGAAGGCTAGCCGGCCAGGGTGCGTCGCAGGCGCCGCCGAGACGCGCCGAGTCCGGCGGCGTGGCGAAGTTCGGCGAGGAATTGCCCGGGGCTGCCGCTGGCGATCATGTAGTGGCACACCGCGATACGCACCACCGCCGCGGCGGCGATGTCGCTGTCCTCGCCGGGGATGATGCGGGCGATGCGGTCGTGCATGATCGGCAGCACCCGTTTCATCTGGTGCAGCACGTGCTCGGGTTCGGTGTCGGCGAGCGATCCCAGCGAGTAGGTGCTCTGAAAATCGACGATGAACCGCAACGCGGCGTCCAGTCGCTCGGCGCCGGTCAACCCCGTCATCGCCGCCGCAATCCCCGAGTCGAAGTTGTCCTGCTCGTAAAGGCCGAACGCCTCGAGTAACCCGTCCTTCGAGCCGAAGTACCGGTACAGCGTCGGGCGCGACACCTTGGCCTCGGCGGCGACATCGGACAGTTGCAACTTGCGCCGCCCGTCTCGCGCCAGCACGACGAACGTCGCCGCAAGGATGCGGCGTCGCGCCGACTGCTCCACATCGGTAGACGGACGAGATGGCACGGTTACTTCCTTTACATACATGGGTCCAAATGTCACACTAGCGGCTATCCGTTCCCGTTGTGTCTGCACGATAGTGCGAGACACACGTTGCAGCAATGTTAAGCCTGTGCAGCCCGTCGGCAGGGGAGGTGGCGAACGATGACGAAGCTCGTGGTCCCCGCCGTGCTGTCGAATCTTCTCTACGACGAGTTCAGGTACCGCACGCCGGGTGGCCGCCGCCGTCGAGCACGGCGCGCCGGCGCACGGAAAACTCCGCCCCCCGCAGAAAGCTGATCGCCTTGCTGTCAACGAATTACGGCGCACTGGTACCCGAGGACGAATTGCTCACCCACCAGATCGTCGACACGTTCGCGACCGTCAGCCAGTCCGATCCGTCGTGGACGGAAAAGATCTGGACGATCGCGCACGCCCGCGACAACTCGCTTCAGGTGGTGCTCGGCATCGGCAAATACACCAACCGCGGGGTGTTCGACGGGGCGGCCGGTGTGTGCCGCGGCACCGAACAGTGGACGGTGCGTGCCGGGCGACGGCTGTCATCGGATCCGGCGGGCACCGACGTCGGGCCGGTCCATTACCGCGTGGTCGAGCCGTTGCGGGCCGTCCGGGTGAGCCTCGACGCGACGGAGCACGCCCCGATCGCCTTCGACGTCGAGTTGCGGGGCAATTTCACCGCCGCGCTCGAGGATCCGTGGCCCGACCGTAGTCCCGACGGCTATCGCGTGACGCACAATGTGTTGCGGTATCACCAGATAGGCGTGGCCGCGGGCTGGGTCGAGGTCGAGGGCACGCGCACCGCGATCGAGGCCGACAAGTGGATCTCGATCCGAGATCACTCCTGGGGCCTGCGACCGGGAGTCGGCAAGCCGATACCCGGACTGCCGAGGGGCGGACGGAAGATCAAGCAGATGTTCATGACCTGGCTGCCGATGACGATGACGCGGCCCGACGGTTCGAGCTACTCGCTGTTCGTGATGTACCAGGAAGAACACGGCGACGGCTTCCTCGAGATCCGTTGTCAGGCACAGCAGCAGAACGATGACGGCACCTCGCACCGGTTCGTGTCGGTCGAACAGGATATGCATTTTCAGGATGACAATCGCCGGTTCACGCACGGAACGCTCACCCTCGTCGACACCGATGGGTCCCGGCGGCCGTTGACCGTCACCGCCGCAGGCCCGACCGGCTTTCATCTGGGCGCCGCGGGGTACTACGGCTGGAACGACTGGGTGTATGGCCAGTGGGTCGGCGAGGAGAGGATCGAAGGCAACCACGTCACCGACGCCGACAAGCCCGAGAACGCCCGCAAACTACATCAGCTTCGGGATCTGCTTGTGCGCGTTGACGATCCCCTGGGCGGCGGTACGGGCGTTGGCAACGCCGAGACGTTCGCGCTCGGCGCGTTCCCCGAGCGCGGCCTGACCGTGGAGAACTCATTCTTGTGAAGGTCGCGGTGATCGGCGCCGGTGCCGGCGGTATCGCGATGGGGATCCAGCTCGCGGCCTCCGGCCACGAATTCACGATCTTCGACCGCTCCGACGGCTTCGGCGGCACCTGGCGCAACAACACCTATCCCGGTGCGGCCTGCGATGTCCCATCGCACTTCTACTCGTACTCGTTCGCACTGAACCCACGGTGGAGCAAGACCTTCGCCCAGCAGCCCGAAATCCTGGCGTACCTGGAGCGGGTGGCGTCCGACCACGGGCTGAAGCGGCATTTCGCCGGCAACACCCGGGTCACCGAGCTGCGGTGGGACGACCGCGCACAGCGATGGTCGGTCCGAACAGCCGAGGGTACCAGCTTTCACTTCGACGTCGTCGTCAGCGCCGTCGGGATGCTCGATGTCCCCAACATCCCGAAAATTGCCGGCGCAGAACGATTTCAGGGCCGCACCTTTCACTCGTCCAACTGGGACCACTCCAGATCGACTGCGGGCGAGCGGGTCGCGTCGATCGGAACGGGTGCGAGCGCGATTCAGTACGTCCCCGAGATCGCCCGCGACGCCGCGCACCTGACGGTGTTTCAGCGCACCCCTATCTGGGTCAGCCCCCGCTACGACGAACCGTTCACCCCGGAGCAGCATGAACTCTTCGAGCGCGCCCCCGACGAGGCGCTCAAGGTCCGTGATGCCGCGTTTCAGGCATACGAGTCCGCCAACTTCGGCGCCGACTCCGAGATGACGAAGGGGCTGACGGACATGGCCCGCGAGTACCTGGCTCGCAAGGTGCCCGATCCTGAACTGCGCGCCAAGCTCACCCCGTCCTATCCCGTCGGCTGCAAACGGCCGCTGCAATCGCGTGCCTGGTTTCCGACGTTCATGCGGCCGAACGTGACGCTGACGACGTCGCCGATCGTCGAGTTCACCGAACAGGGCCTCCGCACCGCGGACGAGACCGATCACGAAGTCGACACCGTCATCTACGGGACCGGCTTTCGCGCCGCCGACTACCTACTCAGCCTCGACGTGTACGGATCCGGCGGCCGGCGCCTGCGTGATGACTGGCGCGACGGCGCCGAGGCATATCTGGGTACCGTCGTGCCGGGCTACCCGAACCTGTTCACGCTGTACGGACCCAACACCAACGGCGTCACCTCGATCATTTACATCCTGGAGGCGCAGGCCGAGCTCGTCCGCCGCATCCTGGGCGATATGGTCACCGCCGGCGTGCGAGCCATCGACGTCAGGCGTGAGATCCACGACGCCTATAACGCCGAAATCCAGCGGGCGATGGAAGGCACCGTGTGGCTGGCCAACTGCAACAGCTACTACCGACACCCGAACGGGAAGGTCGTCACGCAGTTCCCTTACAGCGGAACGACCTTCGTTGAAATGCTTGCCCGGGTAGGGCTTGCCGACTTCGATTGGAAGGAATTCCCCGCGTGCCAGGAATTCACCACACGGCGATAGTGACCGCCGACGTCGACGCCTCGATGCGGTTCTGGCGCGAAGGCCTGGGCTTCACCGAACTGTTCGACTACACCTTCACCGGCGACTGGCCGACGTTGTTCGGGGCCGCGACCGATCAGCTGCGGTCGATCTTCCTCGGCGACGCGAACACGCCGGACACGGGCATCGTGGAGCTGGTTCAGCTCGATGGCGCGAGGCGGGCGGCCTCGCAGCAGGATGCGCCGGCGTTCGGGTTCTTCCTGCTGTCGCTGCAGCGTGACGTCGACGCGGCGCTGGCCACGCTGGCCGCCCTCGGCTTCGACGAGGGCGTGCGTCGGATCGAGATGCCCGCACCCGGTGGCAAGAAGGTGGCCATGGCCGTGGTCACCGCACCCGATGGTGTCCGCGTCGAGCTGATCGGACCGCCGCAGTGACCGCGGTCGTGACCGGCGGGGCGTCCGGCATCGGGCGTGCGGTCGCCGACCGGCTGCGCGCCGCGGGAACCGACGTCGTGGTGTGGGACATCAGGGGCGGTGAGATCGACTGCGACATCAGCGATCCCGATTCGGTGTCGGCCGCGATGGAGTTAACGGTGGCCGGGCACGGGGCGCCCAACCGACTCGTCGCCTGCGCGGGCCTCGGCGCGTCCGGCCTGCTGCTCGAACAGGCGACAGCCGACTGGCGGCGCGTCATCGACACCAACCTGACCGGAACCTGGCTGACCATGCGAGCCGTCGCCCAAACGATGGTCGACCAGGGCGCGGGCGGATCGATCGTCGCGGTGTCCAGCATCAGCGGGACGCTGGCCGACCGCGATGTGGGCGCGTACTGCGTCTCCAAGGCGGGCATCGACATGTTGGTCCGGGTAGCCGCGGCGGAATGGGGCGCCCACGGCATCCGCGTCAACGCCGTGGGCCCCGGCGTCACCCGCACACCGATGCTCGCCAACCCCGAGCAGTTGCCCGGCTGGGTCGAGGGACTCACCGAGCGGACCGCGCTGGGCCGCCTCGGCGAGGCTGACGACGTTGCCGAGGCGATCGTCGCGGTTCTCGAAATGTCTTGGGTCACGGGCCAGACCGTGTTCGCGGACGGCGGCCTGGCGCTACACAGCCCCATCGATGCCTACGGACAGATGCAACGCGTGATGGCGCGACGCACCAAGAGATGAGCTACCAGAGTCCGAATCATGGTCGTTGCGCAGTGGCTGGGCTAACCGATCGGCCTGTACACGTGTACCTAGGTTCGCAACGAGGGCGACTCGCTGAGTCTTTCGGCAGACGGTGCCATGCACCGCATTCCGCGAAAGTCACGACAAACTCAACCGCAAACGGTGGCGACGTAAACGCTCGTTTGTTGGCACAGGACTTAGTGCCGGCCTCGAAAATGCAGGGCCATCCCCAGGGCGTCGAGCACCACGGTGGTACGCATGTGTGACGCCACCCGCCAGCCCGCGATCATCCGGGAGTAGGCGTCGACGATGAAGCACACATACGCAAACCCGCCCAGGCGAAGGCCTAGCCGACGAGGCCCTCACCGAAGACCTGGTACCGGTCAGGGCGAAGAGCCAGCAGAGTTCGGACGCACGTGGTCTGTGCCGCTATGAAGGTGGTATGGCGGGGGGTGGATAGACGCCGCGCAGGATCCAGGGAAGCGCGTTGAGGCCGTATTCGAGTTCGTCGCGGGCGTGGTAGTCGGGACTGGGGTCCAGCGGGATGTTTTCCTGCGCGGCCGCTATCGGAGGTGGTCCCGTCGTTAGTGCTGGATGTTGTTGGCCACCTTGGCCGTAGACGGCTACCACCACGGTGCGATCTGGGCTGTTTTCTGACCACACCCCGATTTGGTTGTTAGTGCAATCGGACATGATGGCGTAGGCGGCGGGGTCTTTGTACCACCGGTTGATCAGTTCTATGCCGCTGATTGACATGGCGGGGTTGATGGCCATGGTTTCGGTGACACGGCCATTGTATCCGGCGCTGTTTGCGCGATCTTGCGTGGTGGATCCGTCAGAGCCGATGTCGCCGTCGAGGTTCCGGTTGTGCAGGACGTCGACGGTGTGTCGTTGGGCGGCGAGTTGTAGTTGGGGGTTGATCCGGACATCGTTGGTGCAACCCGCTTGCTGCTGAACGGTGTAGACGTTGGCGACTACGCCATTGTTGAGCCGGTGATTGTTCGGCACCAGGGTGTTGTTGTCGCCGTCGGCATGCGCTGCGGGCGTGTCCGGTAGGACGCTGCCGGTGATTGTCAAGGCAAGCAAAACGATGCTGCAATAACGTATCTCGGTCTTTTTTGGGTCCGCCGACGTCAGTGGCCCGGTGGCAGCAGCATCGATTTCCATGTCTTGTCCTTCGGTGGCGTATGGGCCAGGTCGGATTGGGTGTAGAGCTTGCCGTCGGGTCCGGTATAGGCGCCGGTGGCCGGGTCGTATTGCGCGGTCGCGATCGGCGCAGGTGCGGCGGGCGACGGCGGTGAGCCGGGCGGTAGCTGCGGGACGCTTTGACCGGACAGGGTGGCGTTGGGATCGCCCCTCCAGTTGAAGCCGTCGTTGAGCGGTACATACTGCTCGTCGCTCTCGCACATCTTGACGGTGGGTGCGCGCTTACCCGGCACGGTTTCGCACGGGATATTGCGGGCGCCGCGCACGTTGAGTGGTGAGTCTTGGGGGACCCGGCAGTACAGGTCGCCGGGTGCGCGCTGCGGGTAGTCGACGAAACTGGCGCTGCGCTGTTGTTGAGCGGGAAGGAACCCGGTGGTGCAGGCGGGGGGCAGGTTGATGTTGAGGTTGAAACTGAGGTAGGCGCCGCGGTAGGGCTGTTTGGTATTGGCGTTGGCCACCAGTGTGGCTCCCATGATCGAAATGCCTTCCGGCAAAAGCACGAGCAGTTGTTCGATGTCGTTTCGGTAGGCCAGTGCGACGTTGCCGACGCTGAGAAGGTTGGCCATCAGGATGGGTAGGGTCGGTTGCATCCGATCGATCAGCTGGCGTGCTTCGGCGGCCGCCGCGCCGCCTTTGTCAATGGTGCCGGCGACGGCCTGGTCGTGCGTTTGCAATTCACTGGTGACGGTGGCGAGGTGGGAAGCCCAGCCCTGAATTGCTTCTGAGGTGCGGTTCTGCGACTGGGCTACGGGTTGCCATTGATCGATCAGGCTAAGCAGCGGGTCGAGGTTGTTGTGGGCTTCGATCGACAGGTCGGATGAACCTTTGACGAGGCGAGATAGTTCGGGGCCCAGCCCTCCTACGGCCGTATAGGACTCATCGATGACCGTCTTGAGGTTGTCATGCGGGATGGCGCGCAAAGCCGTGTTCGCAGCTGCGAGAAGGGAATTGATGTCGGGAGGTACCGACGTGTGGCCGGCCTGGATCACGTCGCCGTTCTTGAGTGGCGGTGAGGTGGCATTCTGGGGGAGGAGCTCGACGTACTGTTCGCCGATCGCGGATTGACTATGCACTTCGGCCTTGAGATCCGAGGGGATATCGATGCCGGATTTCAGCGAGAGCGCCGCTTCGACGCCGGTGTCGGTCAGGGAAACCGATTGCACCCGGCCCACTTCGGTGCCGCGGTAGGTGACGTTGCTGCTGGGGTAAAGGCCGCCGGTTTGTGGCAGGCGTACTGTCACGGTGTACCGGCCGACGCCGAAGAACATGGCCGGCAGCTTCATGAAGTGCAAAGACATGACGGTCACCGCCACGATCGCAACTGCGGTGAAGATTGCCAACTGAATCTTGATCGTTTTACTCAGATACATCTAGGGCCCCTGGTCCTGGTGGTAGGGGATGACGAGCGGATTGCCCGGTGTGCCGCGGTAGCCTGCGGTGCACGGGCTGGGGAATTGACCGATGGTGCGGCCCCACTGCAGCTCCAACTGGGTCAGATGGCACTCCCAGCGGGTCCCGGTGAATATGCCTTGGTCGATGCGGCTCAGCGTGAGATCCACGATCGCCGTCATATTGGCGTAGTCACCCCGCATCCATTTCTCGATCTCTTCGTTTGGAAACGGGAAGGTGGAGATCAAACTGAGCGAGCGCGTCAGGCTGGGGCCGGCGTTTGCCAGCGATTCCAACACCGGTGCGAGTTGGCTGAGTTCCTTGACGAGATTTTCTTTGGTCTTATTGACCGTGTCGGCGGTCAGCGCGCTGAATTTGCTGAGCGCATCGGCCGCGTCGACCAGGTTGTGCCGCTGGTTGTTGAGCACCGCCAGCGCGTCGGGGATGGTCGCCAGGGCCCGATCCAGCACGGGTTGTTGCGCGGCGAACCTCGCGACCAGCCTGTTCAGACTGTCGGTGGCCGCGATGATGACACCGGTCTGGTCGTTGAGGTTTGCGCTGAATTTGTCGAGTTGACCGATCAGGCTGCGCAGATCTCTCCCGCGGCCTTGCAGGGCCGTACTGAAGGCCTCGGTGATGTCTTGGATATGGCCCAGTCCGCCCCCATTGATCACCAGCGACAGCGCCGCCAGCGTCTGCTCGGTGCTTGGATAGGCCCCCGCACGGGACAACGGGATCAGTGAGCCGCCGCGTAATCTACCTTGCGTCGGGCCATCTTTGGGCGCTGCAAGTTCGATGTGTAACGAACCCAGCAGGCTGGTTGTGCCGATCCGGGCGGTGGCGTTGGGGGGCAGGTTGACATCTGCGTTGAGGCGCATGGTGACCAGCGCATGCCAGCCTTGGCGCTCAATTTTGGTTACGTGTCCGATGGTGACGTCAGCCACCCGCACCCGGGAGTTGGGTTGGATGTTGTTGACATCGGGCATCTGAGCCTGGATCACGAAAGAGCCCGGGCCGTTGCCCTGAGTGCCGGGCAGGGGCAGGGAGTTCAATCCGTGCCAGCTGCAGCCCGATATCCCGGCCACCGCAATGATAATCACGAGAGCTGCGTGGCTGCCGCGTAGACGGTGTGGCCTCATGAACCGCCTCCCGGTGGCAGCATCAACCCGGGCAGGCCGGCGGCGGGGTTGGTTTGCACGATGGTGGTATCGGGTGCCTGCGGTGCCGTATCCGGGGCGGGTGGGACGTAATCGGGCCGCATCCAATCCTGGCTGTAGGTGACCTCGTTGGGTCTGGCCTGCGCTCCAACCAACAGGTTTTCGCCGATCGGCGGGAAGTTGATTTGGCGGTTCTTGAAGATCGGCGCCATATATTGCGCGCATAGTTTGGCCGCTTGTTCGCCGCCTAAGCGGGAGGCGGCCTGCACCGCTCCGCACAGGAAGTTGATGGGGTTGGCCATGTTGTTGATCGCCAGTGCGCCGGTCAGCGATCCGTTGGACGCCTCGTAAATGTTGTTGAAGTTGCCCAATGTCGTTGGGGCCAGGTGCAGTGTCTGCTTGAGGTCATCGAGGCTGGCGACTACGGCGTTGCTGATGGAGGTGAGCTTGTCGAAGGCCGTGCCGAGCGCTTCGCGGTTCTCGGCGGCGAAGTGGTTCACGTCGCCGACTACCGCGTTGAGGTCTTCGGTAGCGTGAGCGACTTTGTTGGGGTCGTCGGCCAGC
The DNA here is from genome assembly GCF_004298145.1 of Mycobacterium sp. GTDB lineage: Bacteria > Actinomycetota > Actinomycetes > Mycobacteriales > Mycobacteriaceae > Mycobacterium. The sequence continues at coordinate 12,705 of NZ_SCRH01000054.1, read as the reverse complement.
AGCGAGGACACCGAGGCCAGGTTGCGGTTGAGTTGTTCAAGCAGATCGGCGCTGTCGTGCAGCGCGGACACCAGCGTCGACAAATTTTTGAGGGTGGTGAAGATGTCTGTGCTGTGGTCGCCCAGCGCCGAAACCGTCTGGGACAGTTTGATGATGGCGTCGCGGATGGCGCCGCCCTGTCCGCGCAGGTTGTCGGAAGCGGTGTTGATCAGTGCGCCCAGCGTGCTGACTCCTCCTGGCTGGGTCGGCTTGAGCAACTCGGTCAGCCGCTGAAGTTGGGCTCGCAGGTCATCCCATTCGACCGGGACCGCGGTGCGGTTCTGGGGGATAACCGAGCCGTTGGCCATGGTGGGTCCGCCGGTATAGGGCGGGGTCAGCTGAATCGCTCGACCGGTGACCAACTGAGGCGACAGGATCACAGCCTTGGCATCCGCGGGCACCTTGTGTTTGCGGTTGATCCAAAACGAGACTTTGGCCCGCTGCGGCTGAGGTTCGATCTTGTCGACCTTGCCCACGGCCACCCCCCGGATGCGGACGTCATCCCCGGGGAACAGGCCGGTGCTGTTGTCGAAGTAGGCGACCACCACGTTCCGTGCGGCCTGCTCGGAGGTGCTCAGCGCCACCGCGACCCCGGCGGCGAGAACCAACGCCAACGCGATCGCCAAAACGGCGCGGGCGCGCCGCAACTGGGCGGTCATCGCTGGCCCGCCGGCTGCTGGCCGGGTGCGACTTCACCCGGGGCCGGAACATAGACGGGTGAGGGCGTGGGTTCGGGGGTCGACGCGAGCCCGGGCGGGGCTGGCGCGGGTGGGCCCGGTGGCGGTCCGCCTGGCGGCGGGGCCGCTGGCGGTTGCCGGTAGGGGTAGCAGCCGGGCCCGGGTAGGGGGCATGGGTGGTCGCCGGGGTTCCCGGTAATCGCGTCGGGAATGCTGAGCCTGGGCTGGCCACCTTGTCCGGTCCGCGGGTAGGGCATGGGCAGTGGTGGGGTGCCGGGCTGACCGGTCTGCGGGTCACTGAGCTGTGAGGGCAGCAAGGTGGCCGGGTCCAGTCCGAGGTCGGAGAATGCGGCGCTGATGAAAGGCTGCACGAACTGGCCGGGCAGCAGGTTGACTACATAGGCTTTGAAGAACGGGCCCGAGCCCACCGATTCGCCCAGCGATATGGCGTAGGCGTTGATCATCTTGATGGATTGCTGCACGCGTTCCTTGCGGGTGTCCACGATCGCCAACACCCCGTTGAGCTTGTCCAGCGCCGGACGCAGCTGCTGGCCGTTGTCGGCGATGAATCCCTTCAATTGCTGTGACACCGCGGAGATATTGGTCCAAATCTGGTCCAGGGCGGCGCTTTGGGTGCGCAGCTGTGCCAGGAGCGCGTTGGTGTCTGTGACCAGGCTGACCACCTGATCGGTGCGCTTGGCCAGCACTGCGGTGGCTTTGGAGGCGTTGTCGAGCAGGTTACGCAGTTGGGCGTCGCGGGTGTCCAGGACTTGGGCAAACCGGGCCACGCCCTGCACCGTATTTTTCAGCTCGGCCGGGGTGTCGGCGAAGGTTTGCGCCAGCGCGGCTAGTGAATCGGACAGCTGGTCGGTGTTGAGCCCACTGATGGTGGTCGCCAAATCGCCCAGGGCGTCGGGCAGCTGGTAGGGCGACACCGTGCGGTCGAGGGGAATGGCGCGGTCGAGGTCGCCGGCACCGCGTGGCGTTACGTCAAGAACCTTGCTGCCCAACAGACTCTTGGTTTTAATCGCGGCCTCGGTGCGCTCGCCGAGATGAACAGCTTTGTCGATCTTGAACGTGACCAGCACGCCTGGCCCCTCGAGTTGGATGTCAGACACCTTGCCGACCTGAAAGCCCGATACTTCGACCCCGGCGCCGGAGAACAACCCGCCGGCGTCGGCGAAATACGCCGAATAGCTTTTGCCCCCATTGAAATACGGCAGCTTCTGGTATTGCAGTGCGGCCATCACCACCGTGGCGACGGCCATTAGGCCCACGGTGCCGACGGCCAGCGGGCTGCGCTCGGAAAACGATTTCATTTCGGCGTACACCGCCCGGAGCTTTGACCGGCCAGCTTCACATACACCGGTTGACCGCCCTTGCCATTGACCTTGAGCACGAGATTGCACAGATAGAACGTGAAGAAGTCGCCGTAGATCGCCTGCCGGTTCAGGGCTTGGTATTTGTCGGGTAGGGCGTTGAGCAGATTGTCGAGGTAGTCGTGGTCGGTAACCGCAATGCCCGCGGTGCGGTCGGTCTGGTGAACGAGCTCCTGGAAGGGGCCCCGTGCATGCGAAAGCAAATCGGCGACCGAACCCGCGGCGGCATTGGTGTAGGCCACCGCGTTGGAAATGTCGGTTTTGCGCGCTGCCAAGCCGGCGATCAATTCCGAGAGCGAGGTCACCGCTTTGTCCAACTTGTCGGTTTGGCCGCCCAGCGAGCCGAGCACCACGGTGAGGTTGTCGATAACTTGACCAACCAGAACGTCGCGGTCGGCCAACGTATTGGTCACTGCCGCAGCCTGATCCAGAAACGAGCCGATCGCGGGGCCCTGGCCCTGGAATGCCTGCAGCAGCTGTGAGCTGAGCTCGTTGACCTGTTCGGGGTTAAGCGCCCGAAACAGCGGCCGGAAACCACCGACGAGCGCATCGAGATCCAATGCGGGCTTGGTGCGTGCCACGGGGATCGTTTGACCGGCGCCCAATATTGCGGTTGATCCCGCACCGTCTTCCAGGGCCAGGTAGCGGCCCCCGAACAAGTTGTCGTAGCGAATCGCGGCTTGGCTTGCCTGGGTGAGGACCACTGAACTATCCGTGGAGAAGTCCACTCGTATCGTTGCGTCTCGATTAACCGAAATCCCTTGAACCTTACCGACTTCCACCCCGGCGATGCGGACCAGATTGCCCTTCTTGAGACCAGACACATTGGTGAACTCGGCGCGGTAGGTGGTGCCGGTGCCGAACCGGAACTGCGCGAAGATGGTCAGGAGCAGAAACGCGCCGAACGCGCAGACCGTCAGGAAGACGGCTAGTCGCCACACGACGGCTCTTAGCTGAGTTCGCACAGCATCTCTCCCGGTCTCCTATGAATCGTTTGCGGTCATGGCGATGGGGGCATCGCCGGAGCCGGCAGGGGCGGAGCGGGCGGCACGCCCGGCCATAGCGGCACCCCTCCCGGTCCGTAGCGGGCCGCGCCGAACGGCGGCGCCCCGGGGTCGGGCCCGATCGCCGCCCCGGGGATGCATTGGCGGATGCTGGGCGGCTGCGGGTTACCTCGGGTGACCGGGCCGTAGTTCACCCAACACGGATGTCCGATGCCCGGATTGGGCCGCATGTCGAGCCCGGTTCCCCAACCCGTGTCGGTGATCAGCTGGCGCACCGGAAAATTCTTGGTCGGGTCGGGTAGCGAACCACATCCCGGTTTGCCGCCCGGCCCGCCCTTGGCGTTGACGACGGGCAGGTTGTCGGGATAGGCGTAGGGGTCGTTGCCGAGCAGCAGCGCGATATCGAAGTCGAAGCCCTGACCGCTGGTGCCGCCGCCGTACGCCGAGCGGCCGCCATGGTCGAGGAACCACTGGGCACCCTGCAACATGCAGGTGTACTCGGGGCTGTAGGTCTGCAGTAAATTTGTTGTCGGTTCCCATGTGTTGATGGTGCCGATGAGGCCGTCTCTGCTGGTGCCCAGCAGATTGGTTCCTGCCCTCGATAAGCCGACGGCGTTGAGCAGCAACGTATCCAGTGTGTCCGAATGCTTGACCACGGTAGTGCTCGTGGTGCTCGCGGCGTCGAGAATCTGCAGGATATCGGGGGCTGCTGCAGCATAGGTGTCGTTGAGATCCTTGAAAGTGCGCCAGTCATCGCGCAAGGTATCGCTGCGCGAATTCAGGGCCAGCAGAACCTCATTGAGGGCGCTAGTCGCTTCACCCATGCGTTGGCCCTGACCGCGCACCCCCTCGGCCACCGCGGTCAGGACCGCGTTCAGCTTGAGTGGATCCACCATGGTGAGCAGGTCAACCACGTTTTCGAAGACGGTGTTGATCTCGGTGCTGGAATTTGTTGATCGCAGCACCATGCCGGCCGCAAGGCGCGCCGCGCTGGGGTGCTGCGGATAGACCAGCTCGACGAATTTGGCGCCGAACGCGGTGGTGGCCTTGATTTGGGCCTCCACATTGGCGGGGATGTGGCGGATCTGGTCGTGGTCGATATCGAGCGTCAAGCTGATCTGGCCGTTGTTCGCACCACCGACGTCGCCGACCTTGCCCACCTGGACACCGCGCAACTGCACCTTCGCGCCGGGCTCCATCACCAGCCCCGCCCGGTCCGATCGCAGTGTCACCGGCACATAAGACTTGTAGGTGCCGGCGAAAGCCGTTGTGGTGACAAAGAAGAATGCGCCGATCGTCGCGAACAAGATCAGTGTCCACCACGCCGGGTGAATTTCCTGCCCTCGTTGCCGCAATACCATCGCGCTAGCTCGCCAGATGGAAATTGCCGGACTTACCGTAGACGGCAAGCGTGATCATCACGATGACAACCGCGGCGACCACCATCGAGCTGCGTACGGCCCGACCCACCGCCTCACCAACTCCGGCCGGGCCACCGCTCGCGGTATAGCCGTAGTAGGTGTGCACCAGCATGACGACAACGGTGATCGAGATGCACTGAAAGAACGACCAGATCATGTCTCGCGGATTGAGGAAGGTATTGAAGTAGTGGTCGTAGACTCCCGAGCCCTGGCCGTAGATGGAGGTGGTGCCCACGCGGGCCGCCAGGAAGGCCATCATCATCGCCACGCAATACAGCGGGATTACCACCACCACCCCGGCAGCCACTCGGGTGGAAGCCAGATAGCTGATGCTGCGGATACCGATCACTTCGAGCGCATCGATTTCCTCGTTTATCCGCATCGCTCCCATTTGAGCGGTGGCACCCGCACCGATGGTGGCCGACAACGCGACCGAAGCGGTGCCAGGCACGATCAGCCGGACATTGAAGTATGACGACGCGAATCCGGTCAGGGCTTCGATGCCCACCGACGCCAACTGGTTGTAGCCCTGCACCGCCACCAGCGCACCAGTGGTCATCGTCAAGAACGCGACGATGACGACCGTCCCGCCGATCACCGCGAGCGCCGCTGCGCCCAAACCCATTTGGGCGATCAGTCGCAGCAGCTCAGTCCGGTAATTGACAACGGCATCCGGGATCAAACGCAATGTCGTGGCGTAGAAACGCGTTTGCGCCCCGATCCGGTTCCATCCGCTGATCGCATTGTCGGCGGCGCGCCGCAACAAAGGGTGCAGCGGCGCGGGAATGGTGCCCGCAGGACTGGGCGCGGCGGCATGGATCATCGTTTCACCTCACTGCACCGTGAACTGGACGCCGATTGCGGTCACGATGACATTGATGGCGAACAACACCATGAAGGTGAACACCACCGTCTCGTTGACCGCGTTACCCACACCGGCCGGGCCGCCGCCCACCGAGATGCCCTTGTAACAGGCGATGAGACCCGCCGCCATCCCGAACAGCGTCGCCTTGGCTAACGAGACGAGCACGTCACCGGCGCCGGTCAGTGTGGTCAGGCCTGTCACGAACGCGCCCGCCGAGACGTGCTGGATATAGACGGTGAAAAAGAACGCCCCGCCCAGGCCCACGATGGTCACCGCCGACGACAGCGCCAACGCCACCGTCGTCGCTGCCAGCACGCGAGGAATCACCAACGCCTGAATCGGATTGATCCCCATCACGCGGAGCGCGTCGAGCTCCTCGCGGATGGTGCGTGCCCCGAGATCGGCGCACATCGCGGTCGCTCCCGCTCCCGAGACCACCAGGACTGTGACAATCGGACCGATCTGATTGACCGTGCCGATCGCCGCTCCCGTGCCTGAGAAATCCCCGGCACCGATTTCGGTCAACAAGATATTGAAGGTGAAGGTCAGCAGTACCGCGTACGGCAGGGTCATCATCACCGCCGGCACCACCGACACCCGCGCCACAAACCAACTCTGAAATAGATATTCACGCCAGGCGAAGGGCGGCCGAAACATCAACACGAAAGTGTCCAACGACATCGCGAAGAAGCCCCCGACCGCACGCACCGGTTTCGTGGCCATATTCAACGACGTCACGCTGCCACCTTTCTGGTCACCGTCGACGGGGAGCTGCGCGCGATGGATCCAAGTCATGATCCGTTCTGGCGTAACAGCTCTCATATCGCTGCGCACCGAAGACTCCCGCCCCACCGCTGGTGTGCATGCGGCGGCCCCATCAGCCGACGACATTGACGAACCGTAACGGCGGTACGGCTGTGATGGCGGCATCTAGAAGAGGGATATCGCTCCTCCTTCTGGGGCATTCACCCAAGGTGGCGACCAATTTGGGTTCTGCGGTGATAGGCCGCGGGCGTGACCGCATCTTCCAGGCACCGGATTCGATGCGGAGGTACTCCCTATGGAGCGTGTGGGAAGGATTGTTGAGCACGTGTTCGCACCGCACCCTGCCGCGTACGGCGAATGGGAGTTAACTAAAAAGGTATCGAATCACCAGTTCGTGAGGGTATAGGATGCTAGCCATCACACACTTCGGAGGTGAACCATAGCTGCCGAACCGCTGACGCCACAGCCTTCCGTGCGGATCCGAGATCCTGAACGCAAGGCGCGGATCATGGCCGCTGCCGCGGATCTTGTTGCGCGCAACGGCTTTCATGCCGTTTCGATCGCTCAGATCGGGGCAGCCGCGGGTATTACCGGCTCCGGAGTGTACCGGCACTTCGAAAGTAAATCCGCGGTCTTGGTCGCTCTCTTCGATCGCGTCATCGACGAGTTACTACGTGACGAGCAGGAAATCCTCAAGACCACCACGGATTTGGGTCATGCGCTGGACCGCCTGATCGCCGGCCAGGTGGAGTTCGTTGTCGGCGATCGTGAATTGGCGCAGGTCTACTACAACGAGATCAACAACCTGCCTGAAGAAGACCGCCGCCGGCTACGCCGCAAGCAGCGACTCTATCTCGAGGAATGGGTTCACGCGCTCAACGAATTGCGCGGTGACCTCACCGATAGCGAAGCCCGCACCGTGGTGCACGCCGTGATTGGTGCGATCCAGTCACCGCTGTTTCATAACACCGGGCTCGCCGAGGACCGACTGCGCGTTGTGCTGACCGAGGCTGCACGCGCCGTCCTCGGTATCACCGCGTGATCGATCGGGCTCGGCGGGCGGCAGGAGAGACGCAGCGAAGCGCACCAGAACCAGCGCGAAGCAGATGCTGACCACCGTCGCCGCAGCCACCAACGCTGCGGAAGTCTTCTGTGCGTGCAGCGCGATGATGGTCGGCCAGCCGCCACCGAAGTTGGCCATAAAAAAGGTACAGGGAAACACGACGAACAAGCCCATGAGCTGCCACCCAGCGGTGCTGCGACTGCGCAGCTGCGCTGCGGCGATGGCAAAACAGACCACTTGGGCTGCCTCCAGCACACCGATTACCAAGGGATAGTGGAAGATCCGCAGGACATGCGGACCCCAGTAGGTGTACGCGCCGCCGTTGATGCCGAATATCTCAAACACGCATGACATCACCAGTTCTACCGCCGCCCAACGAAACAACCTGTTCCGAGTGAGAGTGCCGCGGTGTGCATCTTGAGCGATGAAGATCGCTGCGCTTGCGTACAACACGACGTATCCGCTATGCGTCCAAATCGGCTGGGGGATATCGAAGGCCGTAAAGTGGGTCCACATATCGGAGCCTGCATAGAAGTACAGCATCATCGCGACGTCATAGAGGGGCTCGGCGAAGGCTCCGGCCATCGCGGCCAACACCATCAGCGTGTAGAACGGGGTGCGTTCGCGGAGCCCCATGCGCACCGTGAGCAGAAGAATCACCGCAGTCAACACCCAGCTCGCGTACGTCAGAATCGCCTGCGTTGTCAGGTTCAGGGCGTGATCGATCGGTGGCATAGTCGCCGACAGTAGGATCTGGCTCACCGACTTTGGCAGCCACCAGGGGAGGATCTTCATCCCCCGTGCGGACAGCCTGTGAGCAGCCATTCGGCCAGGTGTGTCAGGGTAGCGGCATGTACATCGATGCCAACATCGGCGGTTCTGTTGACGGAACCGGTGGCGCCGACCTCGAAGGTCTGGCCGCGCAAGTGGCGACTGCCGAGCTCTTGGGCTTTGACGGCGTCTGGTCCACTGAGGTGAGCCGGGATCCATTCCTGCCGTTGATGATCGCCGCGGAGAGGTCTCGCGTACTGCAGCTGGGAACTGCGATCGCGGTGGCATTCGCCCGTAGCCCGATGACGATGGCGACCGCGGCCAATGATCTGAATTCCTTCAGCCAGGGCCGATTCGTTCTGGGTTTAGGATCTCAGATTCAGGCGCACATCCAACGCCGCTTCGGGATGCCCTGGTCGGCACCTGCCCAGCGGATGCGTGAATACATTCAGGCGCTGCAGGCGATCTGGCGCTGCTGGCACGCCGGGGAGAATCTCGACTTTCGCGGGGCGCACTACCAGCACACTCTCATGACCCCGATGTTCACTCCCCGGCCCAACCCGTTCGGGCCGCCCCGAGTGGTGGTGGCCGCTGTGGGTCCGCACATGACAACAGTTGCGGCCGAGGTTGCTGACGGGCTGCTGGTGCACGGCTTTACGACCGCTCGGTACTTGCGTGAGGTGACGGTCCCGCTCATCGATGCGGGTCTGCGTGCTAGTGGTCGTGCCCGAACGGACTTCAGCATCACGTACCCCGGCCTGGTCGCCACCGGCGGCGACGACGAGTCGCTCACGACAGCAATCCAGCTGGTTCGTGACCAGATCGCGTTCTACGGGGCCACCCCGGCATACCGCAAAGTGCTGGACCTGCACGGCTGGGGAGATCTGCATCTAGAACTTCATCGGCTGTCCAAACTTGGACAATGGCAGGCGATGTCGGGCCTCGTCGACGACACCGTCCTGCATACGATCGCAGTGGTCGGCAGCCCCGCGGAGGTCGGCGCCGACATCGCGCGGCGGTTCGGTGGGTTGGTCGACAGGTTCACGCTCTATACCCCCTACCTGCTCGGCGACGAAGACGTGGGCGCCGTCGTCAGCGCGATCAAGCAGCCCCTCGTCGCCTCTCCCTCGATGGGGCAATAGCTCTCATCCCGGGGTTAGTCGTTATTGGCGTGGTGCGTCGATACCGTCAGCGGAAGCCGTAGAACGCCGCGCGACGAAGGAGCAGTCCCCGTGGAAGCTGAGTGCGCGATCGAGCTGTCGAAGCCTAACCGTGCCGATGATCGGGCAATGGTCTAACGATGTGGGGTCCCATGCCCGATGTCCTCGACCGGGTCTGCGTGTATCACCGGGACTCGGTGGCGATCATCGAGGGTGATCGGGCACTGACGTATCGGGAGATGAACGAGTGGCGCAATCAGATCGCCCACGCGCTGACCGTACTGGGTGTCGAGAAGGGCCATCGCGTCGGCTTGCTGATGCCCAATGTGTTGGAGTTCATCCCGTGCCAACAGGCGATCTGGGCGACTGGGGCGGTCCTCGTCCAAATGGCGACGCGTGCCTCAGCGAGCACCCTGACCTCGAATCTGAGTTTGACTGGGGCCACCACCCTGATTTATCACGCCAAGTTGGAAAGCGTCGTCGCCGAGATCTGCCACGCGGTCCCCGCTCTGCGCACACTCATCCGTGTCGGTGCCACAGCCGAGCAGCCAAATCTCTTGGATGCCAACGACTTCGCGGAAATCGTCGACCGCCAACCGCGCACCCGGCCGCAGGTCGATATCGATGAACACGATGAGGCATTCATCTTGTTCACTTCGGGAAGCACCGGGGAACCCAAGGGTGTCGTGAACTCCCATTTCACCTGGGGCTATTACGGGATTTCGGCCGGACTGGACATGGCCGATATCGCGTTCGGCGAGGTGTTCGCACACGGTGCACCACTGACTCACTATTCCCAAGCATTCGTGATGCCGACATTCGTGCGTGGCGGCACCAACGTGATGCTGCCCGCCCTGGACGTATCCACGCTGCTGGCCAATATCGAGCGCCACCGGGTAACTGCCACGGCTGTGGTACCCACGATCATCTATCTGCTTCTCGATGATCCACGCCGAACCGATTTCGACATATCGACCCTGAAAACGATGATCTATGCCGGCGCACCGATCGCACCCGACCGGCTGCGCGCGGCCCTGGACGTGTTCGGCCCGGTCTTTATCCAGGTCTACGCGGGCACAGAGCAGGGCTTCGTCTCCTGCCTGCGCAAACACGAGCACCGCAGCGATGGTGCGGCCGGGCTGGCGCGGCTGGCCTCGGCGGGCCGCCCGCTGGTCAACGTCGGCATCGTGATCCGCGACGAAAACGGCCATGCCGTCAAAGATGGCGACCCCGGCGAAGTCTGCACCAAGCAACTCGGTCAAATGCAGTCCTACCTCGACCCGTCGCGCAATTCCGAGGTTATGCGGGACGGTTGGATCCACACCGGTGACATCGGCCGCCTCGATGACGATGGCTTTCTCTACATCGTCGACCGCAAGCGCGACATGATCGTCACCGGCGGCTTCAACGTGTTCCCCCGACAGGTTGAAGACGTACTGATCACCCATGCCGCGGTATCGCAGGCGGCGGTAATCGGTGTGCCACACGAGAAATGGGGTGAGGCGGTTCTTGCCGTCGTCGTGATCAAACCGGGATCGGCCGTGACCGAAGAAGACCTCATCAATCACGTCAAGGCCCGATTGGGCAGCGTCAGCGCACCCAAGACGGTGGTCTTCGCCGAGGCCGTCCCGCTGAACGCGACCGGGAAAGTCGACAAGAAGAGCCTTCGCAAACCATACTGGCAAGGCTTGGCTCGCCAAGTCGGATAGGCGAGAATTTATGTCCGATATCAGTTTTCGTTATGCTGCAGGGCAAAATCGGCGGCTCCGTATCGCGGTAGACCTCGGCCGCGACTGGGTCGATTTGACCGCGTGTAATCGCCCGAACTTCACCACGGTGAGGATTAAAGCGTCTGATCTGTGCGCGGCTCAACGCGAAACCGCGCGAATTCACCGGGATGCCAGTGAACGCAGCGATCATTGCGACGTTACGACCGTCTTGGTGGACCTCGAAGCGATGACCGCCGAGCATTTCAGCGCCGCGCGTGCTCAGCTACTGTCCCTCGGCGCCTCCGACGGTGTGCCCGATCATTCCGAATCACTGCGGTATGTGGGAACACCGGCGGGACTTGCCGGGCTGATCGGAGACATTTTTGTTGCGCGTGTCGCGGACGGGGTCACGGTGCGACCGCTGTCGTCGACAACGCTGCGTGATTTCTGCGAAATCACGTTGCCCCGGCTGCGGCGTTTTCCCCTACAGATCGACGCGACGCAGCTGAGGTTGATCTATCCGCGCAGCGCGGCCTGATATATCTGCCCGACAAGGAGTTTCATGTCTAGCCGCGTGGAGGCATCTATTTATCGGGCCACGTTGCGCCGTCATCCCGCCGGCGTGGCTGTCATCACCCTCGCCTCGCCAAGCGGCCCCGTGGGATTCACCGCCACCTCGCTGGCGTCGCTGTCGCTGAATCCGCCGCTGGTGAGTTTCAATATCACCCACACGTCGTCCAGTATCGCCGCGCTACGGAATGCTGAATCGTTGATCATCCACTTGCTGGCCGAACACCAACTTGCTTTGGCTCAACGCTTTTCCCAGAGTGCAGAACTTCGGTTCGCCGACACCGCGTCATGGACTGCGCTGGATACGGGTGAACCACTGCTGCACGACACCCCGGTCTGGTTTCGGGCCGAGCCGCGCCACCTCATCGAAGCCGGCGACTCGACGCTGGTTATCGGATTGGTCACCCACGCGCATTGCGAGGCCACTCAGGACGACAAACCACCGGCTCCGCTGATTTATCACTGCGGTGCCTACCTGCGCGCCGCCCCATTTCCGTCGTGAAGCGCGCTAGCACCTTTTCCAGCGCCGCCCGTCTGCTCGCGGTGGTTAGGTGAGCGAGCTCGGCGGCAGGAAGCGGTCGCCGCAGCGGGCTGCCAGTTCCTTGGCCCGGGCCACGAAGGCATCCTTACCTGTGCCGCCGGCACCGGAGTAGCCGACGATGAACTGCGCGCTACCACCGGTGTAGGGCGGGAAGCCGATGCCCATGATCGAGCCGATGTTGGCGTCGGCGGTCGACGTCAGCACGCCCTCTTCCAGGCACTTCTGCGTCTCGAGCGCCTCGGCGAACAGCATCCGATCGATCATGTCCTGCAACGGAATCTCGGCACTGCCCGACTTGAACGTCTCGCGCAGGCCCGGCCACAGGCCGGTGCGCTTGCCGTCGACGTACTCGTAGAAGCCGGCACCCTTCAAACGGCTGGGCCGCCCGATCTCGATCATCTTCTCCAGAACGGACTCTCCCGGGTGCGGCTCGTAGGTGCCGCCCGCGGTTTCGACAGCCTCGCGGGTGGCGATGGACACCTTCTGCAGCAGTTCGAGGTTGAGCTCATCGAGGAGTTGCAGGGGCGGGGCCGGGTAGCCGGCCTGCGAACCGGCGTGCTCGATGCTGGCCGCGGGCACGCCCTCGCCGAGCATCGTCATTGCCTCGTTGATGAAGGCCGTGATGACGCGGCTGGTGAAGAACCCACGGCTGTCGTTGACGACGATCGGGGTCTTGCCGATGGCCAGCGTGTAGTCGAACACCCGGGCCAGGGCCTCGTCGGAAGTCTTCTCGCCCTTGAT
>NZ_SCRH01000053.1 GCF_004298145.1 Mycobacterium sp. | reverse complement strand
TCGATGGGTTCATTAACAGCCACCACCCGAACCCTGGGGCAGAAGTGTCACCACCAAAACCGCCCAAACTATCACCGATGTCCTGACACAGAACTGTCACCGATGTCTTGGTAGATGACACGGCCGCGGGGTCGATGGCGGCCAATTCTTCGAACATGTGTTCGAGTATGCCACGGACAAGCGCCCGTGGCTACCCTGGAAATGTGAGCGCCAAGGGCCGGATCCGGGTGGCGCGGGTCTACGACGACGTCAGCCCCGACGAGGGCCAGCGGGTGCTGGTCGATCGAGTCTGGCCCCGCGGAGTCCGCAAAGACGACCCGCGGGTGGGTATCTGGTGCAAGGAGGTCGCGCCTTCGAAGGACCTCCGCGAGTGGTATCAACACCGGGCCGAGCGGTTCGACGAGTTCGCTTCGCGCTACAAGGCGGAACTGCGCGACAGCGCCGCGCTGGGGGAGCTGCGCACGCTCGCCAAGCGGGGTCCGGTCACGTTGGTCACCGCAACTCGCGAGGTGGACATCAGCCAGGCCGCCGTGCTGGCGAAGCTCCTCAAAGCACGCTGAACCACGTTTCGCCCTCGGACGCAGAAATGAGTGACGCCGAACCCATCCTCCCGCGGGAACTGGCTGACCTTCCCGAGGAGATCCGTTGCGTCCCGCCGCCGCCCATCCCGGACCTACCCGAGCCGTACGGTCTGCGACTTGCCGAACCGGACGCCGACGCCGTGATGATCGCCGAGTGGATGAGCCGCCCGCACCTGATCGAGGCGTGGGAGTCGAACTGGCCGGTGGCGCGGTGGCATCGTTACCTGCGGGCCCAGCTGGAGGGCGGCTTCTCTCGTCCGTTCCTCGCGCTGCACGACGTGGTAGACCGCGCGTATATCGAATTATACAGGGCGGCAAAGGATTCCATTGCGATCCGCTACAACCATGATCCCCACGATCTGGGCCTGCATGTCGCGGTCGCCGATTTGGACTACATCCAGCGGGGACACGTCGGTTACCTGCTGCCATATTTGGTGGGCAGCATCTTCACCCTCGACCCGCGTTGTCGCCGAATCATGTTCGACCCCGACCACCGCAATGCGTTGGCGCGCAAGTTCTGTGAGCGTGGCGGCTGCACATTCCTCGGCGAGCACGACATGGCGAATCGGCGCATGGCGCTGTACGTGCTGCCCCGCACCCCCGACGACATCCCGCACGCGTGACTCAGATCAGCTCGGCAATGCGTTGCCCGATGAACGCCGCTGCCAAACCGAGCGTGACGCTGACGATGATATTGGCGAGCGCGGCGCGCAGTTGTCGCTCCTCGCCGAGTCGCTGCGTTTCCAGCATCCAGGTCGAAAACGTGGTGTAGGCGCCGACGAAGGCGGTGCCGGCGAGCAGGGCAGCCTCCTTGTTCAGCGCCAGGCCGCCCAGAAAGCCGAGAAGCGCTGCGCCACTGACATTCACGACGAGCGTGCCGAACGGAAATGGCCGGGAAACCCGCCGCGCCACCGCACGGTCAACGACAAAGCGAAGTACCGATCCAATGCCCCCGATCAGCGCGACGCCCACCCAGACCAACGCGGTCGTCGCCACGGTGGCGGTCATCGGCGCACCCGTACCCTGCGCACCAATTTGGTGGCCACGTGCGCCACCAGCAGCCCCAGCACGATGCTGGTGACGGTGTAGCCGACGGCCAGTCTCCAATGGCCGTGTTCGATCATCGTCACCGTCTCGACCTGCATCGTGGAGAAAGTGGTTAAACCACCGCACAATCCGGTGCCGAGCAGGGGGCGCCGATAGCTCGACGTCGGCAATCGCTCCAGCAGTCGGGTGGTGAAGTAACCCACCAGAAATGCCCCGACGATGTTGACCGTGAATGTCGGCCAGGGCCAGCGTGCCGGGTCGCCGCCGGCGAGGCCGCTCAGTGCGGCGCGGGCCAGCGAGCCCAGCGCCCCACCGGCAAACACCGCGGCCAATTCGCGATAGTCCCGTTGAACCACTGGGTCGGTCCCCTTCGTTTGCCGGTGCGCTACGCAGCGTATGGCCGAAGTCCAGGCCGGCGCAGGCCGGGGGGACCCGGACACGGGCAGAATTGGTAACCATGGTGGCCAACCCTCGCGCCGGTCAGCCGGCCCAACCCGAAGACCTTGTCGATCTGCCCCACCTGGTGACGGCCTATTACTCGATTCAGCCCGATCCCGGCGACATCGCCCAGCAGGTGGCATTCGGCACCTCGGGTCATCGCGGGTCGTCGCTCGACGGGGCGTTCAATGAGGCTCACATCGTGGCGATCACCCAGGCCATCGTCGAGTACCGCGCCGCTCACGGCACCACGGGCCCGTTGTTCATCGGCCGGGACACGCACGGTCTTTCCGAGCCGGCCTGGGTCTCGGCGCTGGAGGTGCTGGCCGCCAATGATGTGGTGGCCGTCGTGGACTCCCGCGACCGGTATACGCCGACCCCGGCGGTCAGCCACGCCATCCTGACCTACAACCGCGGTCGCACCGATGCGCTGGCCGACGGGATCGTCGTGACACCGTCGCACAACCCGCCTTCGGACGGCGGCTTCAAATACAACCCGCCTCACGGCGGCCCGGCCGACAGCGACGCGACCAACGCAATCGCCAAGCGCGCCAACGAGATCCTGCGTGACGGGTCGGGTGTGCGGCGCATCCCGCTGGCCCGTGCGCTGCAGGCCGCACAGCGCCACGATTACCTCGGCAACTATGTCGACGACCTGCCCGGCGTCGTCGACATCGATGCCATCCGCGCGGCCGGGGTGCGGATCGGCGCCGATCCGCTGGGCGGGGCGAGCGTGGACTACTGGGGCGAGATCGCCGCACGGCATCGCCTGGATCTGACCGTGGTCAATCCGCTGGTCGATGCGACGTGGCGGTTCATGACGCTCGACCACGACGGCAAGATCCGGATGGATTGCAGCTCGCCGGACGCGATGGCCGGGCTCATCCGCACGATGTCCGGCAACCCCGACCGCTACCAGATCGCCACCGGCAACGACGCCGACGCCGACCGCCACGGCATCGTCACCCCCGATGCGGGGCTGCTCAACCCGAACCACTACCTGGCGGTGGCCATCGACTACCTCTACACACAGCGGCCGTCGTGGCCGGGCGGCATCGCCGTGGGCAAGACCGCGGTCAGTTCGTCGATGATCGACCGGGTGGTCGCCGGCATCGGCCGCAAGCTGATCGAGGTGCCGGTCGGATTCAAATGGTTCGTCGACGGCCTGCTCGGCGGCACCATCGGCTTCGGCGGCGAGGAGTCGGCCGGGGCGTCGTTCCTGCGGCGCGACGGCTCGGTGTGGACCACCGACAAGGACGGCATCATCCTGGCGCTGCTGGCTTCCGAGATTCAGGCCGTCACGGGCGCGAGTCCCTCCCAGCGCTATCAACAGCTGACCGCTCGGTACGGCACGCCGTATTACGCGCGGGTCGACGCGCCCGCCGACCGCGACCAGAAGGCCCGGCTGGCCAAGCTGTCCGCCGACCAGGTGACCGCGACGGAATTGGCGGGGGAGCCGATCACCGCCAAGCTGACCGAGGCGCCGGGCAATGGCGCCGCATTGGGCGGATTGAAGGTGACAACGGCCAACGCGTGGTTTGCCGCGCGACCGTCGGGCACCGAGGACGTGTACAAGATTTACGCGGAATCCTTCAATGGGCCCGAGCATTTGGCCCAGGTGCAGGAAACGGCGCGCGAGGTAGTTAATAAAGTCATTGGGTGACTTTTTCCCTCCGTCTTGCCCGCGCGGGGGGCCGCGGGTCCCGTTCCGCTCGACTGCCGCGCGAAGTCTGGATCCTGAGCTGGGCGAATATCATGATCGCGCTGGGTTACGGTGTCATCTCGCCGACCCTGCCGACCTTTGCACGTACCTTCGGGGTCAGCATCAAGGCCGTGACTTTCTTGGTCACCGTCTTTTCGTTGAGCCGGTTGTGTTTCGCACCCATGAGCGGCTTACTCACCGAGCGTTTGGGTGAGCGGCGCATCTATATCGGGGGTTTGCTGATTGTGGCGGTGGCCACCGCCGCGTGTGCGTTTTCGCATGCCTATTGGCAGCTGATGCTTTTCCGTGTTTTCAGCGGCATCGGGTCGACGATGTTTTATGTCTCGGCGCTGGGACTGATGATCCACATCAGCCCGCCCGACGCGCGCGGGCGGATCGCGGGGTTGTTCACCACCTCGTTCATGGTGGGCGCAGTCGGCGGTCCGGCGGTCGGCGGCCTGGCGGCGGGTTGGGGGCTGACCGCTCCGTTCGTCGTATACGGCGTCGCCATGCTGGGTGTGGCGGTGGTGCTGTTCTACAGCCTGCGGAATTCGGCGCTGGCCGCACCGCCACCCCCGACGCGATCCACGGTGACGATGCGAGAGGCGCTGCGCGTGCGCGCGTACCGGTCGGCGCTGCTGTCGAATTTCGCGACCGGATGGTCCGCGTTCGGGCTTCGCGTCGCGCTGGTTCCGCTGTTCATCTCCGACGTCATGGGCCGGGGCATCGGCACCATCGGCGTGGTGCTCGCGGCGTTCGCGGGGGGCAATGCGCTGGCCGTCATCCCCAGTGGCTACCTGTCCGACCGGATGGGGCGGCGCATGTTGTTGATCATCGGCCTGGTGACGTCCGGGGTGGCGACGATCTGGCTGGGCTTGGTGTCCTCGTTGTCGGTGTTTATGGTCGCGGCGGGCGTGGTCGGCGCGATGACGGGCATTTTCATGTCGCCGCTGCAGGCCGCGGTCGCCGACATCCTCGGCAATGAGGCGCGCGCGGGCCTGCCGGTGGCGGCGGTGCAGATGATGTCGGATCTGGGTGCCATCATCGGGTCCATGGCGGTCGGTTGGGCCGCCGAGCAGTTCAGCTACAGCCTGGGCTTCGCCATCAGCGGGGTCGTTCTGCTGATCGCTGCGATCGGTTGGGTGGTGGCGCCGGAGACGCGGGTCGCGCTGGATCTGGAGGCAGATCTGATGGCGTCCGAGGCGGACGTCGAGCCGGTGTGATCAGCAACTTTGAAGGACGGTTACCGGTGGTGTAGCTTCGATTGGCACGACTTGGGGCTATGGCGCAGCTGGTAGCGCACCACACTGGCAGTGTGGGGGTCAGGGGTTCGAGTCCCCTTAGCTCCACTTGACACCTAACCCGCTCCGACCACTGGTCGGGGCGGGTTGCTTGATTTGCGGGCGGGTGTCCCAACCCGCCCGAGTGTCCTACCGTCGGCCGCTGAGTTCCGGGTCGGCGAGCAGACGTTCAAAGAGGTCGTCGTGGAATTGACGTTCTGTTACTCGGGTTCCGCGGCGATACTTGCGTTCCCATGTCGTGGCCAATCCGGCGCGACAAATCCCGGTGTACAAGCGGCAGAGCGCCCGCAGTTGGGCCAGCGCGGTCGCCAGATAGCCGGCCGGGGTCGGGAGAAGGCCGCAGCACGCATCCGAGAGATATTGGAGTG
This sequence comes from Mycobacterium sp., assembly GCF_004298145.1. GTDB lineage: Bacteria > Actinomycetota > Actinomycetes > Mycobacteriales > Mycobacteriaceae > Mycobacterium. The sequence continues at coordinate 161,929 of NZ_SCRH01000053.1, read as the reverse complement.
CCTCAGCTTTCCGAGCGTGATCGCCTTGAGGCCCGCCTACTCGCGCACCGGCAGTGACATCCCGTCGAGATCTTCAGACCGGCTGCTGTGCCCCATCGCCGGCGATGAGCTCAGTACCGCGTACGCGTAGGTCGATTTTGCACACCTTGCCGGTGACAGTCATCGGGTAGTCGTCGGTCACTACGACATATCGGGGGATCTTGTAGTGTGCGATTCGGCCTGCGCAGAAGTCGCGAATCGACTCGGCAGTCGGTTCTTCAGCACCCTTTCTGATCCGCAGCCATGCCATCAGTTCTTCGCCATAGCGTTCGTCGGGCACGCCGACTATCTGCGCATCGACGATATCCGGGTGCTGATAAAGGAACTCTTCGATCTCGCGCGGATAGACGTTCTCCCCGCCGCGAATCACCATGTCCTTGATCCGGCCGGTGATGGCGACGTAGTCCAGTTCGTCCATGACCGCGACATCCCCGGTGTGCATCCAGCCATCGGGATCGATGGCTTCCGATGTCTTCTGCGGGTTGTTCCAGTAACCGGACATCACGCTGTATCCGCGTGTGCACAGTTCGCCGGGTTCACCGCGGGGCACCGTTTCCCCTGATTCCGTTGAGACGACTTTGATCTCGAGATGCGGGCCGACCGTTCCGACGGTGCCGACCCGATGGGTCAGTGTGTCGGCGGGTCGGGTTTGCGTCGATACCGGTGACGTCTCTGTCATGCCGTAACAGATGGCGACCTCGCGCATGTTCATCCGATCGATGATCTGGCGCATAACCACTTCCGGGCACGGAGACCCCGCCATGATCCCGGTGCGAAGGCTGCTGAGGTCGAATGAGGGAAGGTCGTTGAGTGCAAGTTCGGCAATGAACATCGTCGGCACACCGTAGAGCGAGGTACAGCGTTCCTGGGCCACAGCTGCCAGGGTCGCGGCGGGATCGAACCCGGGGGCTGGGATGACCATCGTCGAACCGTGTGAGGTACACGCCAGGTTGCCCATCACCATGCCGAAGCAGTGATAAAACGGTACCGGAATGCACACCCGGTCGTGTTCGTCGTAGCCCAGACCTTCCCCCACGAAGTACCCGTTGTTGAGGATGTTGGTGTGGGTCAAGGTGGCACCTTTAGGCAAACCTGTTGTGCCCGAGGTGTACTGAATGTTGATCGGATCGCTTGGCCGGAGTCGGTTCGCGATGTCTGCCAGAGCGGTGTCGTCGATCTGTGCGGTGCGGAGCTCCTCCCATGGCGGCGATCCGACGATGATCACGTCCTGCACTGTGGGGCAGCGTTTGGCTGCAACTTCCAGCATGGCCGCATAATCGGAGGTCTTGAACGACGCGGCCGCGACGACGGTGCGAATACCCGCCTGGTTCAGCACGAACTCGAGTTCCTCGCTTCGGTACGCGGGGTTGATGGTGACCAGGACAGCTCCGATTCGAGCCGTTGCGTACTGCACGAGGGTCCATTCCGCGGTGTTCGGAGACCAGAGTCCGACGCGATCGCCTGGTCGAACACCTGTGTCTAACAACCCGCTGGCGATCCGCCGCGTGTCCGTCGCGAACTCGCGGTAGGTCCACCTCCGTCCGCCGGCCACATCGACGAGGGCTTCCCGGTCACCGAATCCCGCGACGGTGCGGTCGAAGTTCTGCGCGACCGTCTCGGTGAGCAGGGGGGTGGCGGTATCGCCCTTGGCGTAGGACGCGTCGGCGTTGAGCACTGCAGAACCTCCCGCTGTCGAACCGGTGTGCTTGTGATTCACCTTACAATATGACAGACTGTCATTATAAATCGACGCTATGTCAAAAATATCTCTGGCCGGAAGGAGCGCCATGACCACCACCCTCCCGATCTGCGGTACCCAGATCGATATCGACTTCGACCCGGCGCCGATTCGGCAGCGTTACGCCGAGGAGCGGCAGAGGCGGCTGCGGGAGGACAACCTCGAACAGTTCCAAGGGTTCGCCGACGTGCGCGCTATCGACGACACCGACCCCTTCAGCGCGCCGATCGAACGCGACGCCATCGCGGCCGAGCACGACGTCGTCATCCTCGGCGGCGGGTTCGGCGGACTGCTGGCCGGCGCGTATCTGACCCGGCAGGGCGTGACCGACTTCCGGATCGTCGAGCAGGCCGGCGACTTCGGCGGGACCTGGTACTGGAACCGATATCCGGGGGTGCAGTGTGACGTCGAGTCCTACATCTACCTGCCGCTGCTGGAGGAGACCGGTTACCTGCCCACGCAGCGCTACGCCGACGGCGACGAGATCCTCGGCCATGCACAGCGCATCGGTCGGCACTTCGATCTCTACCGTGCGGCGCTGTTCGGAACGTCGGTGACATCGGCGACGTGGTCGGAGACCTTGCAGCGCTGGGAGATCCGCACCGACCGCGGTGATGTGCTGACCGCCAGGTTCGTGGTCCGCGCCAACGGGCCGCTCAACAAGCCGCAGTTCCCGCGGGTACCCGGCATCGCGGACTTCACGGGTGCGATGTTCCATACCAGCCGCTGGGACTACGGCTACACCGGCGGTGACCAACACGGCGGTATGACGAATCTTCGCGACAAGCGGGTGGCCATCATCGGCACCGGCGCCACCGGGATTCAGGCCGTCCCGTTCCTGGCCGAAGACGCCGCCGAGGTGTTCGTCATCCAGCGCACGCCCAGCCTGGTCGGTCCGCGGGACAACAGGCCGACCGACCCGGACTGGGCGGCCGGCCTGGAACCGGGTTGGCAGCAGCGACGCCACCACAACTTCAACTCGCTGGCGAACGGTCATCCGCAGCAGGAGAACCTGGTCGGCGACATCTGGACCACGATCTTTGCCGCTGTCACCGGCCGGCATCTCATCGAGGCGCCGGTGGAAACCCTTGCGCTGGAGGATCAGGTCGCACTCGCCGAGATCGCCGACATGCAATTCATGCGCTCCATGCACCAGCGAATCGAGGGGATCGTCGAGGACCCGGCAACAGCCGACGCGCTCAAACCGTGGTTCGGCGCCATCTGTAAACGCCCGACCTTCAACGACGAGTACCTGCAGTCCTTCAACCGGCCCTCGGTGCACCTGGTCGCCTCCGCGAACGGCGTCGAGAAGTTCACGGAGACCGGATTGGTGGTCGACGGCGAGCATTACGAGGTCGACTGCATCATTTTCGCGACCGGCTTCGAAACGGGCTCGTCCAGCACTGACCGGTACGGCTACGACATCGTCGGCCGGAACGGACTGTCCATGCGCGAACAGTTCACCGACGGCGCCAAGACACTGCACGGGTTCTTCTCCGTCGGGTTCCCGAACTTCGTCGAACTGGGGCTGAGCCAGAACGCCTACCTCATCAACTTCAGCTACATGCTCGACCGCAAGGCCAGACACGCCGCCCGCGTCATCGGTCACGCCCTCGACCACCAAATCAGCACCATCGAACCCGACGACGCCGCACAAGCGGACTGGGTCCAGCGCACCCGGGAGTCCGGTCTGCCGTGGCTGTTCTATCTGTCGGCGTGCACCCCGGGCTACTACAGCGGCCAGGGTGATCTGCAGCGCGGCTTCTTCGGCGACGTCTACAGAAACAGCGAGGTGGAGTACTGGGACATGATCGAAAAATGGTGGGAGGAAGGCTCTCTCGAGGGGCTGCAGTTGAACGCCGCCGAGCTGGAGCTGCAGGGGTGACGACCATGACCCCACTGGCGTGCATCCACGGCTTCAGCGGAAGCTCCAGGCACTGGCAGCCGATCCTGCCGATGCTGGCAGAGCACCATGATGTCCACGTGGTGTCGCTGGCCGGGCATGCCGGTGGAGCACCGCTGGCCGATGGGGAAAGAGCCACCGTCGCAACGTTGGCCGATCATCTTGAACGTGATCTCGACGCGCGTGGTATCGAACAGGCGCACCTGGTCGGCAATTCACTGGGCGGGTGGCTGGCGCTGGAGATGGCGACCCGCGGGCGCGCGCTGTCCGTGGTGGCGCTGTCACCGGCCCTCGGGTGGTACGCGGGCAGACACGTTCGAATGGTGAAATGGAAACTGGCGATGGCGCGCCGGCTGTTCACCGTGTTGGATCCGATTGCCCCGCAGGCCCTTCGGGTGCCATCGCTGCGGCGGTTGGCGCTGGGCGCGGCGGTTGCGCACACCGACGCGATGTCGCCCACCGATGCCGCCGCGTTCGTGAACGACAACCTGCGCTGCGAGGTCTACTTCGAGCTGATCGACGACGTCGTGGGCACCCAGCACCAACTCGGCGCAATCGAGTGCCCGGTGCGCATCGCCTGGTCGGAACGCGACGCCTTGATCCCGTATGAGCCCTACGGCCTGCGGTTCCCGGCGCTGGTGCCCAACGCCGAGTTCACCACGCTGCCCGGCGTCGGACACGTACCCATGTACGACGACCCACACCTCGTGGCGCAGACGGTGCTCGAAGTGACCAACGCCTTGGCGGCAGGGTCACCACGACAACGACGGGAGGAGGGTTGATGAAAACCAAGGCAGCTGTGTTGTGGGGACTGAACCAGAAGTGGGAAGTCGAGGAGGTGGACCTCGACGGCCCGAGGGAACGTGAGGTCCTGGTCAAATTGACGGCCAGCGGACTATGTCATTCGGATGATCACCTCGTGACCGGGGACATGCCAATGCAACTGCCGGCGGTCGGTGGACACGAGGGCGCCGGCGTGGTGGTGGAGGTCGGCCCTGGAGTCGCCGAGGTCGAGGTCGGTGACCACGTCGTACTGAGCTTCATCCCGGCATGCGGGAGGTGTCGGGAGTGTGCCCGCGGTATGAGCAACCTCTGCGAATTGGGTGCGGCGATCGTGCTCGGCCCGCAGCTCGACGGTACGCACAGATTCCATGCCCGCGGCAAGGATCTCGGCCAGATGTGCGTACTCGGCACCTTCTCTGAGTACACCGTCGTGCCGATTGCCTCAGTGGTCAAGGTGGACAAGGACATTGCGCTGGACAAGGCGGCTCTCGTGGGCTGCGGCGTGACCACGGGCTATGGCGCTGCGGTGCGTACCGGTGAGGTGCGCGACGGTGACACGGTCGTGGTCATGGGTGCCGGCGGCCTCGGCATGAATGCCATTCAGGGCGCCCGCATCGCCGGGGCACGACATATCGTGGCGCTCGACCCGGTGGCGTACAAGCGCACGCGGTCAACGGAATTCGGTGCCACCCATGCCGCCGCCGACGTCGAAGAAGCCCATCGCATCGTCACCCAACTGACTCGCGGCCGGATGGCAGAGGTGTGCGTGGTGACCACCGATAGTGCTGAAGGGGCGTACGTCGGCCAGGGGCTAAGTCTGGTCGGTAAGCGCGGGCGGGTGATCATGACCGCGATCCCACACCCCACCGACGCTCGCGTGGACATGTCGCTGTTCGACCTCACTCTGTACGAGAAGCAGGTCCGCGGTTGCCTTTTCGGATCGTCCAACCCGCGCGAGGACATCTTCCGGATGCTCGATCTCTACCAGTCCGGGCGACTCAAGCTCGACGAACTCGTCACGCGTGAGTACTCGCTGGAAGACATCAACCAGGGGTACGAAGACCTGAAGAACGGTCGAAACCTCCGCGGCCTTATCAGATTCTGACGGGTACCCGAGTCAGTCGCCGGTTCGCCGACGGCCCGACGAGGACTGCCTGGTCGGCTTGTCCACTGCCACAGTCTGGTTACCCGTCAACGAAGCGAACCAGATCGACAGCACCATCTCCCGCGTCTTACGCGTCTGGCTTCGATTATGTCGCCGCAGTCGATCGAGATAGAACATGTGCATGGTCATCTCCAACAGCGTCGAGATGAGCGCGGGCACATCGGGCGACACGGGATGTGCCAGACCGCGCTTCTGATCCTTCAGCACCTGTTCTGTAATAATCGCGCTCAGCCGCAGGATCCATTCCTCCCATAGCGCCGCCAGCTGCTCGTCGAGAGGGATCGCCTCCACCGAAGCCATCAGGACACCTTCGTGCTCATGCCACAAGTCGAGCGCGATGTCCGCGGACCTTTCGATGAAGTCGGCGACGGACTCGTCACCGGAGCGGGCGAATACCTGCGCCCGGTCCATGAGCTTCGACCAGATCTCCGATGTGATGACGGCGAGCGCCGCGTACTTCGACTCGAAGTAGAAGTAGAAGCCTGAGCGTCGCACACCGGCGGCGTCGGCGATCTCGCCGACGGTCAGTTCACCGACCGGTCGAGTTACCAGCAACTCCGGTAGACAGTCGAGGATGGCGCGCCGTTGCCGCTCGCCCTTGCTTGGCAGTCGTCGGTCTCCAAGCAGGACGGCGTCGTCACCGCCCGCGCCGGACGCTGGTTTCGGCATGAGATTCCACCTTAGCGTTCGCGTGCCGACGGTCCAGGCCGAGTCACCAGGCGTCCGTGCACCTGCCCGGCCCCCGGCCTCTTCGGAGCGGTGGGAATGTCGGTGAAGGATTCTTCCTCGATCACGGGAGCGAGTTCCTTCTGGGCGAGGAGGTTTGGCGCGGCCTGCAGATCCCCGAGGCCGGCACCGCGAGATCCGCGCAGCTGCACGTCCTTCGTCACGAGAAGGTGGGTGGGGACCTCGACGTCGATGAGAACCTGCCGGGGCCCAGGCCCCGGCGCCTGCGGTTCGATGTATTCGAGGCCAGTTGCGGGGGAGTCGAATTGCCATCCGCGCACGTACTTGCCTCCTGGGTGATAAGCATGGGGGAGAAGCGAATAGCGGTGTCTGCGTGGCTCCATACTACACACTGTCAGCAATTATTGACACAATGTCATTTCGTTGTTTGCTTCAATGGAAGGGGTCTGCGGTGCCCAGCGGGCGAGGGGTGTAGACCATCTTCCTCATCAAGTGCGAGGACACCCATGGCCACGATGAAGGCGGGACGAATCGACTTCGGCGCCAGAGAATTTCGGGTGAAGGAGGTTCCGATACTGGAACAAGCGCAGGAGGCAATACGCCAACTCGGGGCGCCCCCTGACCCCTCCCGCCCCTCTTGACGACAGTTGCACGCCCAACAACGCCGGCGACAGCCGGTAAATGGGCCTATCGGGCTTGGTCACGGGCCCTGCTCGCTCCTGGCGGTGTGGGGGCCAGGGGTCGAGTCCCCTTAGCTCCGCCAAGATAACCGCATCGCGCCGGCCGACTTCGGGTTAGCAGAAGGCCGCGGCCGAGAAACTCCCACCAGCCACGAGCGCGATGATGAGGGCGGCGGTGCCGTGTCCCGTGGTCGCGGCCGCGACGATGCCGGCGATCGCGCAGATAAATATGGTGACAGCCAAAAACGCCATGAGCAGCCGGTGTGAATTGACCGCTGCCCCGGCACGGGGCGCGACCACGGCCTTGCTCGAACGATCCATGCCAGCCATGAGATCTCCTAGGTTGTGACGTCCGCAACATACCACGCTTAAATGTGGTCTGCATCACACATCGCCGCCGATCTTGAACTGAGCTGTCGATTCGTGTCCCAGATGATCTAGGCGACCGCGGTCCCTGCCTCCATGGCCAACCAGCAGCACGTAGTTGAAGCCGACCGTCGGCCTTCGGGTAGTGGACTACTCGCGACGTGCCGGCATGTGCCGGTCAATGCTGCTGATCGGCGGCAGCCCGATCTTCCGCCGACGGCGAAGCCCACAAGCGATGGACACGGAGGTTGCGATGTCGGCTTTACAGTTCGCTCCGACCGCGCTTCAGGCCGGTGCCGACACGAATTCACCCAACCAATATCGGCTGCGCGGCGCTGGCGTGAGTATCGACTATTTCTCACGCGGTGGCATCCCAATCATGTTGGTGTACAAGGATTCCCAACGATCATTGGCATTTCGCGGTGAACAGGCAAACGTCGTCCCGATCGCCAACTTCGGCACCTGCGTGACGGTGACCATCGAGACAATTGCGGCCGCCGAATCGACGATTGCGACCCTGCTGGTGCCGACCGTGGTCCTCATTCCCGGGCGACCGGCCAGGGTCAAGACCGCGGTAATCGATGTCGTGCACAGCCTTGGGGTAGCCGGCGCCGGCCACCGGCGGTGCGGTTCGTACCGAGTGAGGACGCTGACGGGCCAGGCCTGCCTGGGCCCGCTGCCGGTCTGAGAACTCGGAACTGAGCAATGGCAATGCAGACGGTCCAGGGGCGACGGCACGCAGGTGAATCCGCTCAGCGGTCGGCATCCGTCTTCGCTCGACAGACCATGCATGGCTCAAGGGGGGACCGAGGCTTCGGGGGCAAGTGAAAGAAGGAAGAAATGAACAAGGTGCTCATCGCGGCGGCCGCCTCCGCCATCGGTTTCGCTCCCTTGTCGACGATGGTCGCGTCCGGGGTGGCGAACGCCTATTGTCTGCCGTTCGTCGGCTGCGTGAATGTGCCCGTCCCGGCGCCGGGGCAGCCCGGGATACCCGGATTGCCGGCGATGCCGCACGTGCCTGCGATGCCGGCGATGCCGGCGATGCCGCCGCACATGGCAGCACCTCCGATGGCGCCTCCGCCGATGGCTCCGCCCGCGATGGTCCCTCCGCCGCTACCGGCCTTGGCCGCCCCGCCGCCCGCGCTGGTCGCACCACCGGTGCCCGCGGCCCCAGCGCCGAACCTGTTCACTCAGCTTGAGCCGCAACTGGCCGCTGACCTTCCGAAAGCACTCGCTCCGCCGGTGCCGGCCGCACCACCGGAGCCCCCGGTCGTCCAGCAGTTGCCGTCGATCCTCGGCGCACCGGCTCCCGCGCCGGCCGCTCCGCTACCGGCGCCCGGCACGCCCGGGTTCATCAACCCACCGGGGATGAACCCTCGGATCGCCGCGCCGATGCAGCCCCTGCTGCATGACCTTCAGGACATGCCAGGGTTGGGCCAGCCGGCCCCGGAAGCCCCGGCCCCGGTAGCAGCGCCTCATGAACCGATCGGTGGGACACCGATATGCCCCGGTTGTAAGCCGCCGATAGCCGGCGAGGATCAGGTGCTGCACGACCTGCCGCAGATCCTGCAGAACGGCACCCCGCAACTGGGGCCGCAACCGACCCCGGAGTCGGTGCTCGGACAGCCGGCGCCGGCTGCGTCCGCACCGGCCGCTGGTGCGCCGGCGCCGGGCGTCATGTCCCCCGGTGATGTGTCCACGTGGCCGGGTGGCGTCGCCGCTGACTGCGGCAACGCCGTCTATGCGGCGCACTACAACATGTTCTGCGCGGCCGCGCCCGGCGCACCGCAACTGGCCAACAACCCGTACGAAAACGGAACATCGTTGAGCAACCCCGCGCTGAAGCCGGGGGCCATACCACCGGCGGACACCGGTGCTCCGGCCGCCGCATCGCCGACCGGCGACTACTGCGCATCGATCGGCGTGTGCGCTCCACTTGACGGAGCAACTCCCGCAGAACCTCTTGCACCGGCCCAGCCGCTAGCTTCCGCGGCGCCACCGGCGATCGCGTCGCCGCCGGCGCCGGAGGCGAGCCTGCCTTTGCCGCCCGCCATCCTGCCGCCAAATTTGGCGATGCCCGACAACCCCAGCCCGGACATGCAGGCGATCATCAACGGAGCCAACGCCGCACCACCATTGACACCCGACAACAGCGTGGCCATCGCGGGACCGCCCGCGGCCGCGGCCGGCGCGCCACCACTGACCGGCGCCGGTGGCGCAGACACCTTGACGGGTGGCACCGGAGGAGATCCGCTGGCGGCGCCGGTGCCGGCGGCGGCATCCGCAGCGCCGCCCGCGCCGATCGACAGCCTCCCGGTCGGCACCACGGTGTCCCAAGTACCGCAGAACCCCGACGGGACATCGCAAGCCGGCTGGGTACCGGACGCACAGCATCCCGGCATGTTCATCCGCGCGACGGATGTCGCGAAATCGGAATGCGGTTCGGGTGCCGATCCTGACTGTTACGCCCGGACGATGAACCAGCTGACCGGACCCGACCCGGACACCGCGGGCGCCAACATCGAATGCCTCACGCATCCCGGCGAGTTGGGCTGTGGGCCGATCGCCACGGCCACCGGCAGCGGCAGCCTCCCCGGGCAACAGGCTCCTGACCCTTGCGCAGGCCGGTACTCGTTCGGCTGCATAGTCCACAACGGCCAGAAGGCGGTCGGGATGCCCCCGTCGATGACCTACACCCCGGACCAGTGAGGGGCGGACATGATGAAGGCAGTGATGGTGCCCGCCGTATTGGCGGCGGGCATCGCCTGCGCCCCAGTGGGACAGGCAGATCCGGGACAGGCCGGCCTGAGCCAACCCTTCTCGCAGGCCGGTGGCCCGTTCGTCGGTGATTGGGGTGCCCATAAGGAAAGGGTCGTCGTGAACTCCGACGGCAGCGGCACCGAAACCTACAGCGGCGGCACGATGATGTTCAAGCTGAGCAGCGTGCAGCAGCCCCAAACCGCTTACGGCAGCGTCATCAGCGGCGGCAACGGCCCGGCCGGGAGCTTTGTGACGATACAACTGGTCGACGGCGGTAACGGGATGCTGTTCAGCGCCGGCGGTGGGGACACCAACTTCCCGTTCTGCAAATACGTCGGCGGCAGCCCGGTCAACCGCGCTGATTGCGGTGCGTGATGAGCAAACGGCTGCCTGACCGGTTGTGTGCCGGTGGTCGCTTTCGTCTACGTCTCAGAGAGCGCCAGGTTCGCTTGTTTTCGTCAAGAGCTGGCCGATTTTCCCCGGCGACTTGTCCGGTTCGTCACCCGTGAAATGGAGAAAGCAATGATCTCGACCTCGATGCGGGTCCTGGTGGCCATACCCGCCGTGTTGGCGGCAGGGGTCACCTACGCACCGCTGGCGCACGCCGGCTGCCCCCAGGGTCAGGTGCCCGCCGTCGCCATGTCCGATGGTCGCCTGCCATCACCCATTTGTGTTCCGGCAGGCCATATTCCGCCGGGCTACGTGGATGCCAGCGGCGGCAACGCCCAAGGCGGGATAGGCACCCACAGCGGGTGGAAGACCGGCGATCCGCATGACTGCATCGGGCCGGACCCCTGCACCGCCGTTCCTTACCGCTCCTGACCAGGGAGGCGTCGAAATGAGGAGATTACTGATCGCAGGGGTGGTCGGGGTAGCGGCCACCACCCTGATGTCGCAAGCACCAGCGGCGCAGGGCAGAAATCCGGCGGATTGCGCCTTCCTTGCGTTCAATCCCCACGCGTATGCGCAGTGCATAGCAATGGGAGGGCCAATCATCGAGGACCCAGCACCACCGCCGATGCATAACATGCCCAATCCTGGTGTCCCGCCCGCACTCAGAGGCGCTTGCCAGCTCGGGGGTCCATGCTCATGACGAGCCCCGGGTATGAGCGTTCGGTATTTTGCCCTGTTCGAAATTAGCGAGCATGCAAAATACCGAACAATTCGCTGTGGCGTAGTCGCCGCACTCATTGCGAACCCGCCTCCGAAAACGCGCAATCCGGCGACAGTGTCGAAGTGTCGTGTTATCTGACTAATTTCGTTGTCACAGTTAGTAAATGAGCGACCAGGTCGGGCTTCATCTGGTCCAGGCCCGTCGAAGTGCACCGAACCTGCACCATCGGTCGCCGGTTTCGCCCGCCGCTGTCGCGGCGATGCCTGTCAACGATGTGAGCGCGGGGCAGTGAACGGCCCCGAGTCTGCTTACGAGGGTTCGCAGAATTAGGCAACTTTGAGTTAGATCATGTTACTTATCCGTCAATTTGAGAGACGAAACTCCTGTGTCTCGGTGAGCCCGGGAGGCACGGGCGAAGTGCGGTCGTGGAATGGCTGTCAGAACCAAAGAATTTGGTGCATTTCGGCATTCGAGTCGCGCGACAACCAACGGCTTACGCATTCCAAGTCAGTTGCACCGCCCGTGACGGCACAGGTCCTGATCTGCTGTTGCAAACGACGCCTGGGCGATCTTCACAATAACGAGTCAAACAATTGGCGTGGATATAACATCTGCAGGTGCCATTGCAATGGCGGACCGCTGAACGCGGCTCATCGTTGGGGCTGCTTGAAGCCACGCTGAAAAGCAAGAAGCAGCGGGGCGCGGTTCTTGCGGGCTCCGCGGGGGTAGGGAAAACAGTTCTCGCGCGCAGCGTGGTGCAGCGCTTTGCGGCACAGAAGACCAAGCCGCCGGTCCGCTGGGTGGCCTGCACCGCCTCAGCGAGCCAGGTCCCCTTCGGGTCGTTCAGCCATCTCGTCGAAGTCGCCGGCGTGGGCGACTCGGCAACGCTGGTGCGGGCGGCCCGAGAGTCGTTACTCCGCCACTACGGTGAGGGTCTGCTGGTGGGCATCGACGACGCCCATCACCTGGACAATTTGTCGGCGACATTGGCTCACCAACTCGCGCTTACCAGTTCGGCGCGGCTGATCATCACCGTGCGGACGGGCGAACCGGCACCCGATGCGATCACGGCGTTGTGGAAGGACGGCATTCTTTCGCGGGTCGACATCGAGCCGTTCGATCGCGTCGAAACCACGCAGCTGATCGAGGCGGCGTTGGGCGGGCCGTTGGAATCAGCAAGCGCGAGCAAGATTTTCGATGTCAGCCAGGGAAATCCGCTATACCTGAGGCACCTCGTGGAAGGCACGGTCAAATCCGGCACGCTGCGCGAAGTCGAGGGTGTCTGGCAGCTGCGCGGTGAAATAGTGCTGACACCCCACCTTTCCACGCTGATCGGTGACCATCTTAAAACCCTTCCGCCACAAGTGAAATCGGTACTCGAGTATTTGTCCGTGGAGGAACCACTGACTCTCGCGGACCTGACGGCGCTCACGAGTCGCGCCTCGATCGAAGAAGCGGAGAAAGTCAATGCGGTCGAGGTGCGCGCCCGCAACGACGACCTGGTCGTGCACTCGGCGCACCCCGTTTACACCGAAGGGATAAGGGTGTCGCTGGGACGGCTCGCGGCGCGGCGGCTGCGGACAGACGTTGTCGCGCAGCTGTCGTCACGCCCGGCGAGAAACGTCAGCTCCCGGTTGCGCCTGGCGGACTTGGCCATCGACAGCGAGAATCCGCCGCCGGTGGACAACGTCATCGAGTCCTCCTATGAGGCCATGCGGCTGGGTGACCTCGTGCTTGGTGAGCGATTGGCGCGCAACGCACTTGGCCGGTCGGGCGGCCTCGCCGCCAGGCTACCGCTGGCCCACGCATTGGCGTGGCTGGGTCGCGGCCGCGAGGCCGACGACGTGCTTGTGCCTGTCGATCCGGCACAGCTCTCGGAGTGGGAGTTGACGTCGTGGACGCTTCCCAAGGCGGCCAATCAGTTCTGGATGCTCGATGAGCCGGAACAGGCGATGGACTTTTTGACCGAAATGGGCGCCAGGGTCACCGATCCCATCGCGGTGCACACCTTTGACGCGTTGGCGGCCACATTTGTGATGAATGCCGGGGATCCCCAGCACGCGGTCGAACTCGCTGCCGCGGTCCTCGCGTCGCCGTCGGCGCCGGAGTTGGCCATCGCGTGGGCGGCCGCGACCGCGACGCTGGCCAGCGCCCGGCTGGGCCGTTTCGGCGACGTCGGCGCGCTGGCCAACCGTGGGTTGTCGGCTCAGCACCCGGGTTTGTTGCGTTTCACCATCGGCCTCGGTGAAATCACGACGTCGTTGATGACAGAGACGGTAATGCGCGCCCAGCGGCGAGCGCGCAACTTCATGGAGTTCTCCGGACTGCAGGAGCCGGGTCGCGCGATCGGAGAAGTGCTGCTGGCACGGACATTGATGGCGAGCGGCGAGCTGACGAGGGCGACCTTCTTATTGCGCGAGTCTGCCGCGGCCCTTATCCAGACCGGCTATTCGTGGGGCCCGCTGGCGCTGATGTACCTGGCGCAAGCGACGGGCCAGCGCGGTGATGCGGCCGCGGCCGCCCAGGTTCTCGCGCGAGCGGAAGCACGGCACAGCGTGAGGTCACAGCTGTACGCCCCGGAGCTGGGATTGGCCAAGGCGTGGACACTGGCCGCCGCGCACGACCTGAATGGAGCGGTGGCCGCGGCCCGCGCCGCCGCGCGGACGGCGCAGCAGTCCGGACAGTTGGCGATCGCACTGCACGCACTGCACGATTCGGTTCGCCTGGGAGATGGCGACGCCGTCGGCGCAATCGCCGAGGTGCTGAAGGCGGTGGACTGTACAGCGGGACGGATCGCGTTGGCGCACGCACGCGCGGTGGCGGCCGCCGACGCGCCCACCTTGGATCGGGTGGCACTGGAGCTCGCCGATCTGGGCATGCGCTGCGCAGCGGCCGACGCCTCGGCGCAGGCTGCGATGGCATACTCGGCCCGCCACGACCGCAAGGGCGAGCTGCGGGCCAAGGCACGCGCCGCCGAATTGCGCGGTGACGCCGCCACACCGGTCCTCGAGCGGGTGCTGAGTGCGCTGCCGTTGACCGAGCGGGAGCTCCAGATCGGCGTCATGGTGGCCGAAGGGCTTAGTAACAAGGCCATCGCCGAACGACTGTGCGTGTCGGTGCGCACCGTGGAAGGCCACATTTACCGGGCATGCTCCAAGGTTGACGCGCCCGACCGCGCCACCCTCGGGTACGCGGTGGCCGGTACGAAATCAGGTAGTGCACTACGCGAGACGAAGCGGCCGTCAGCCAGCACGCTGTAGATCTCATTGATCCCGCAGAGGAGGTCGCCTTGACCACTGCGATCCCCACCGATGGGCACCCGGTGCCTTCGGCGGCCGCCGACGCGCCGGTCTTCGAGACGATAGGGTTCACAGCCCGCGACGGGTGGGCTTTGAACCTCAAACACCTGACGCCGGCGCCGAAACCCACTCGTGGTCCGGTGCTCATGGTCGCGGGGACGGGTACGCGGGCCAACCTGTTCAATCCGCCGACGCCGAAGACCCTGCCGATGATGCTGCACACGCACGGCTTCGACGTTTGGGCGCTGAATTGGCGATCCAGCATCGACCTTCCGGCCGTTCCTTACACGCTCGACGACGCCGCCGTGCTCGACATGCCGGCCGCGGTCGACGAAGTCCGGAGGCGTACCGAAGCTGACACCGTCAAAGCCGTCATCCACTGCCAGGGTTCGTGCGCGTTCATGATGGCGATAACCGCCGGGCTTCTTCCCGGTGTCTCCGTTGTCATCTCCAATTCCTCTGCGCTGCATCCGATCATGCCCCGCATGGCGAGGGTCAAGCTGCCGTTGGCGGTCGGGTTGCTCGCACGCCGCGTCGCGACTATCAACCCGCAGTGGGGTATTCACGCCCCTCGGGTATGGCCGAAGCTGCTCGACGCCACCATCCGCGCGACACACCACGAATGCCGCAACAGCGTGTGCAAGCACTGCAGCTTCATCTACGGGTGGGGTTTCCCCACGCTGTGGAGGCACGAAAACCTCAGCGAGGCCACCCACGAGTGGATCAGGGGCGAATTCGGACAGGTTCCGATGACCTACTACGACCACATCGCCGACTGTTCAGCGGCCGGCGAAATGGTCTCGACAGGGAAATACGCCGAACTGCCAATGCTTTTCACCACGCAGGCGCCCTGTACTGACGCGCGGTTCGTGTTCATGACCGGGGACCGCAACCAAACCTTCCTGCCGGTGGGGATGGGCCGGACCTATGAGTACTTCGACCGCTACGCCCCCGGCCGGCACACCTACCAGAAGATCGCCAACTACGGGCATCTCGACGTCTTCCTCGGGCAAAACGCACACGAGGATGTCTTCCCGTTCATCATTGACGAATTGAGTAAGTCATGCTGATGCGCGCCCGTGCAAAGAAAGGCAACGACCCGAAGCCATTTCCGACCACCGAGGTTGGACGGCGGGCCCTCAATGCCGCGGTCAGGCCCGGACTGACCTTCAGCGAAGTGATGACGGGGATGATCACCAAAGGCTCCACCGATCCCATCGAAGGATATGAGAACGAGGCGGCCGTCGC
The DNA here is from genome assembly GCF_004298145.1 of Mycobacterium sp. Lineage (GTDB taxonomy): Bacteria > Actinomycetota > Actinomycetes > Mycobacteriales > Mycobacteriaceae > Mycobacterium. Next base: position 146,147 of record NZ_SCRH01000053.1, on the reverse strand, counting down.
GATGTCGCTCACTGCCGTCGTCGACATCGCGAATCTGCCTGCGTTGCTGCGGGATCCACACCACCGCGGTCGCTGGGCGGCAGCCGGCGAGCTGCCCGTGTGGGGTGGCCCGATCACCAGCGGGGCCGACGGCGACTTCCGGCTTTTCCGGCGCACCGTCGGACAGAACGGCAAGCCGGTGCGGGAGATGGTGTACGACACATTCGTCACCGTCGGTGGGCAGACCTATCTGTTGCGTGGGTTCAAGGTCATCGAGCCGGGACCGCTCTGGCGGGCCTGGACCGCGACGACGACGATGTACGTGCGGTTCTTCGACCTCGGCAACACCGCCGGACCGCCTGTCGCCGCGGGTATCCTGCGGCTCAGCCTGGGCGGATTCCTGCGTCAGTTGACGACGATGAGAGTCACCGGCGGTCTTTCGCTGGTGGACGAGTTGCACTTTCTGGGTCTTTTCTTCCGGTTCTTCGCCGGCTCGCTGGTGCGAACCTACCTACTCAGGCGGCGTTGGTGAGTACCGCAGCGCAAGCCGATGTCGTCATCGTCGGAAGTGGCTTCGGTGGCGCGGTCGCGGCCTGCCGGTTGGCGGCTCCGAACCGCTCGGTGGTGGTGCTGGAGCGCGGCCGGCGCTGGCATTCTGACGCGCTCCCGCACAAACCCTCGGACTTCATCTACTCCAGCAGGATTCCGCACCGTCTGAACGGCTGGCTGGACATACGGATCCTGCAGCGGATGGTCATCGGCTGCGGCGCCGGGGTGGGCGGCGGCTCGCTGGTGTATGCCAACGTCTGCGTCGACGCGCCCGAAGAGTTCTTTCGTACCGGCTGGCCGTCGCAGATCACCCACCGCGGGATGCTGCCGTACTACAACGCGGTAACGAAAATGCTTGCCCCGCAACTTATCCCTCGTAATCAGCACAACCCCCGGATGCAGCTGCTGCGTGCCGCCGCGGACAAGATCGATGCCGCGGATCGCTACACCGCGCTGCCCTTGGCGGTCAACTTCGATCGGCACGCCACCGGTCGCGTTCCGGGGGAGCCCTGGAAGCACCCGAACGGCTACGCGGCCGGGACGTGTGTGCATTGCGGGAATTGCTGCATCGGCTGTCATACCGGCGCCAAGAAGACCCTCGACCAGAACTATCTGCGCCAGGCGGAGGCGCAGCGTGTCCATATCCAGCCGTTGTCAATGGTCACCCATCTCTCCAAAGAGCGTGACTGCAGATGGCGGGTGCACTATCTCGACATCAGTGACGGCCGGCGGCAGCGCCGGGAGATCACCTGCCGGGTCGTGATATTGGCGGCCGGATCGCTCGGAACTACCGAGATCCTGCTGCGGACCCGCGACGAGTTCGGCACCGTGTCCGGTCTGCCCCGCGCCCTGGGCCGGGGTTGGAGTCCCAACGGAGACTTTCTGACGCTGGCGCGCTACCCGGGCCGCGAACTTGCGCCGACGAAGGGCCCCACGATTGGCGCGGCGATCGATTTCCTGACCGGCGTCGACCAACCCGATGACAACCTCGACGGTGTCGACGGCCAGCTCTACGTCGAAGACGGCGGGCTGCCCAACATCGCCGAAGCCCTGCTGGCGAGTTGGAAGAGTGCCGGCGGATGGAAGCAGCGGATCTACGAAAACGCCTGTGAGAAAACCCGTTTCCAATCGATGATTCCCTGGTTCGGCCAGTCGATCGACGCCGCCGACGGTGAGTTCTCCCTGCGCAGCAGGCATGCCTTCTGGCGAGGGCGGCTGCGGCTCGACTGGAATCCGCAACTGTCGATGCAGGCGCTGGACACCTTCGGCGACATGCACGTCGCCATGACCCTGGCGACCGGAGGAGTCCCGATACCGCTGTTGACGTGGAAGCGCCTGCGGATGCTCGTCACCCCGCATCCGCTGGGCGGGTGCAACATGGGCTCGGCCCCAGGCGTCGGCGTGGTCGACCACACCGGCGAGGTATTCGGTCAGAAGAACCTTTTCGTGATGGACGGCGCCGTGATCCCCAGGGCCATCGGACGAAATCCGTCGAAGACGATCGCGGCTATCGCCGAGCGGTCCTGTGATCGGCTGGGAGACCGGCTGGATCGCGAAAGTAGCAGACATTCCGGACGGTATGGGAGGTAAGGACACATGATTTCGCAGGTGCTGAACATGGGCTTTCTACTCGGCGCTGCCACCGAGACCCGCAGTGGCCTCAGCGATCTGGTCGACGACCGGGATCGCCGGACCACGCCGGTCGATGAAGGGGGGCTGGCCGACTACACAGATGCGCAAATTCAGGAAGTCGTGGACGAACTGCTGCGGGCCAGCCAGGCCGCGGTCCAGGAGCAGGATCCGATGTCCTCGGATATGTGGATGCCGCGCGAACCGATCCTCGCCATTCTGCAAACCGAACTGACCAGGCTGCTCGAGGAGGGGCCCGCCGAGCTGGTTGATGACACCGACGGTGTCGTCACACGCCGTATCGAGGGTGACCAGGGCGTCCGAGAGAGCGACGGGCGCAGGGCATTTGGTCCGTTCGAGATAACCACGCCGTGGATCCTCGGTGATCCGCGCTGGCTGTGGCTCGGCGTCATCAAAGCCTGGTACGGGTTCAAGAAGAAGGTGGAATTCGGAGGGTTGCCTCCTCAGGCGGTAGCCATCGCGGAGGACGCTCGCATCATCTTGGTGGGAGATTGGGGATCGGGATTGCCGCGAGCCCAAGCCGTCGCGAGCCACATCCGCGCGACCCTGAACGAAGGAATCGAGGAGGGTCGTGAACAGCACGTCATACACCTCGGCGACGTCTATTACAGCGGGTCGAAGAAGGAATACACCGAACACTTCCTCGCCCACTGGCCCGTCCGGGAAGCCGAAGAGATCGGTTCGTACACCCTGTGTGGTAACCACGACATGTACCGGGGCGGTCACGAGTTCTACCGCACCGCGCTGGCGGACCCCAGGTTTGAACGGCAGAAGGGGAAAAGCGTTTTCGCGCTGCGAAACAAGTACTGGCAGTTCCTCGGGCTCGACACGGCGTACGAAGACAAGCGGCTGTCGAATGGACAGGTGGAATGGATTGGGCAACAGGTTGATCACGCACCGACCCGGCGAACCGCGCTCATGTCGCACCACCAGCTCTTCAGCGCCTATCAGAACTCCGGCGAGCAACTTCGCACGCAGCTAAAGCCGCTGTTGGACAACGATTCTGTCGATGCCTGGTTCTGGGGGCACGAGCACCGTTGTCTGACATACGAACCGCAACACGGCGTGAAATTCGCGTCGTGCGTCGGGCACGGCGGCATACCCCAATACCTGGTCCGGTCTGACAGTGACCCGCTGCTGGCGGGGCTGCGCTATGACTACCGCGAGCGATTCGGCAAGGGACCCGAGCCATGGAACACCTTCGGCTTCGCGGTGATCGACCTCGACAAGACCGCGATGACGATCCGCTACGTCAACGAGCGCGGCGTGGTGCATCACAGCGAAAACATTTGAGGGGTGAGTGCAGTGAAGGATGACGAATTCATCAGGCAGCTGGTCGCGTTGGGGGAGTGGCTTGTCCAGGATCCGCAGTTCGGCCTGCGCACAAGGGTGTTGCTCGACAAACTGTCGGCCGCCGACTTCGAGGCTTCCCATCCCCTGGTCCGTGAGTTGCTGGTGATGCTCGAGGCCGGTGATCTGAGGCCTCAGATCGCGGGTCTGCCGGACGTCGATCTGGACGTCGCGACGGGCGATGGCCAGTGGATCGAGTTGAGCGCAATTCCTGATGACCGGCCGGGTGTCTGGGTCGGGTGGGTCGTCGACGTCCTACCCGGTCCGGACTCACAAAACAGCCGCTTGATCAAAGTGAAGGTGACAACGGCGGGGAGGCCACAGGTTCTGCGGCTGGGGCTGAAGGCCCCACGGGTGCGCAGCTGGGGCCCACCCAGTGATTCGCCGGCCGTTCGGAGCGCTCCGCCGTTTCCTCAGCGAACACGAGCAGATGTATTCGTCGGCCGAATCCGTAGGTGGCGTCGGCTTGGGTTACCGCGCTTGCGCACCCGCAGGTTGCGCCGGTGGGGCGCGGAGCCCTGGCCGCCGGGCCAGTACGGCCAATACGGCCAGTACGGCCAATACGGCGGCTACGGCCAGCCGGTGGGTGTCGCGTACCCGGGCGGGTACGGCGGCTACGCCGAGACGGACGAGTACGGCGGCTACGGTCAGCCGGTCGAATATGGGCATCCCGAGCAGTGGGCGCCCTACGACGGCGCAGAGCCCACAGCTCCTCCGGCCGCGCCCGCGACAATCCACCGCATCCCACATATCACCGTCGGAGAACACACCCCGATTCACGTCGGTGCGACATTTGTGGTGTCGGTGTTTCTCAACGAGCAACCCTTCGAGATGGGCGAAGTCGGCGAGCCGATCGTCATGTCCGAAGTCAGCGAACTGCGCCTGGGCGTGGTACTGACGTCGTCGCCGCATTTCGTGATCGAGGGTGACGGGCGCGGTGAAATCCTGGTGACATCCGCCGAGCCGCAGTCGACGCTTGCCCGGTTCACCCTCAGATGCGTGCCGGCGGATGCGCCCAACCCGGGCATCGCGGCGACCTTTTACCACGGCTGGCGTCCCGTGGGCAGGGTTGCTCGGCAACTCGAAGTCGAAGGCGCGGAAGTGATCTCGTCACAACCGCTGGGCCGCATGGAGCCGGTTGCGGGCGAGGTCGCCATCGACCCAGCCGCGATCCCCCCCGACCTGACGGTCACCGTCCGACAAGCACCGGGTGGCGATGAACGCAAGTTCGACGTCACCGTTGCCTCGCCTCATTTGGCCCGCTTCATCGACGGCATCACCGTGCGATGGAACCTCCCGTCAGCCACCAAAGAGATGGTGCAAACGATGGTGGGTAGGTTCCTGAAAACTCGCGGTGGACGACTGTCCGCGTTGATCGGCGCTGGCAGGCGGCTGTTCGACGCGACACCACAAGAATTCCGCGACGCGTACTGGGAATTGGTCGATCACTTCGCGTCCCAGCCGCAGCGAACCAAAACGCTCTTGGTCGTTACCGACGAACCGTACATCCCGTGGGAGCTGATGGTCCCCGACGTCCGCAACGGGAAATTCCGTCCGGCACTCGGTGTGGAATTTGCGATGGGCCGCTGGGTGCACCCGAACTTGGTGTCGCCCGAACAGACCATTCGGTTCGACGACAGCTGGGTCATCGCACCGGAATACCTGCCACCGCTGAATTTCTCCGCTGAGGAAGCCCGTTTCGTGAAGGACGCTTTCAATGGCGAACAACTCAAGCCCGCACTGGTTGACACCATCGACCAGGAGCTGGGTGCCCGCGGCGCTTCGCTGCTGCACTTCATCTGCCACGGCAGTAGCGATGACGCCATTCAGATTTTGCAGTTGGATCCCGACGAGGAGTTGACGGACATCCAAGTCGAGGGCCTCCCAGGACTGGTGACGGCTTTGGACAAGCACAAGCCGTTTGTTTTCCTCAACGCCTGTGCGGTGGGGCAGATCATTCCCGCTCTCGTTGGCCCCGCCGGGTTTCCGGCCGTATTCACCAACCTGGGAGCACGGGCGGTCGTCGCCCCGATCTGGGGTGTGCGCGACTCCGTTGCCGCCCAGGTCGCGCGCAAGTTCTATGCACAAATCAAGGGCGATCCCACCCTGCCGTTCAGCGAGGCGATGCGGGAAATCCGCAAATTGGCCTACGAGGGCCGTGATCCCGAGGACAGCTACGCGGCATATTGCTTTTACGGCGACCCGAACTCGGCCCAGACCCGACCGGCGTAAACCGATGGTCCATTGCCTGGCCGCCGAATCGACGCGAGCGTGCAGTTAACTGGCGCTTCTTCGCGCCAAGGTGGATTTCGACGCAACGGCTGGACGTTGACCATCGACGGCGATCCGTCGATGCGCGCCCACTTCTGTTCTCAACGCGGCGCAGGCGGTGTGCGCCGCGCCTGCGGGCTTCGCGACGAGGGCAGACCTGCCCCTGATCCGCCGCCGCACCGGGTTCGGCAACACAGCGAGGCGCGATACGCACTGATCGGCGACGACATCGTTACCTGGCGGAGACCCGCCGATTAGGTTTTCGTCTCGAGGCGCATTACTCTAGCCCGCGGTTCGATTGCGACTCAGGAAAGCAGCCATGCCTGTTCAGCCCACTTTGCTGCGCCGACGAGCGTTGCGCGGTGCCCGTCGACAGCGCGTCGCACCCCGCGTGAAGCGTCCGATGGTCGGTCAGTGCTTCGATATCGAAATCACTCGCGACGGGGACGGATGGATGGTCCGGATCCCCGAGACCGGCGGCTCCACCCGCGCCACCAGCCGGGCCACTGTGGAACTGGCCGCGCGGGAATGCATCGCGACCTGGACCGGCATCCCCATCGGCTATGTCGCCGTTTTCGTCGTGAGCGAGACGCGCTAACGGCGAATCTCGTATCAGTGGCAGTCGGCCGCGCGTTGTTCCCGGGCGGCCTGCAGGATCGACCCGGCGGTCAGAAACGCGGGTTTGTCGCGGTCCCCGGGGGCGACGGGCAGACTCGCCGCGCGGCGCAGCACCATCAGCGCAAGCGCACTGTACGTCGCATAAGGGACGATCAAGAGGTTCACCCGCGCCTCGCCGCCGTTGAACGTCATCACGTGCTGGCGCCTATGTTCCCATCCGTGCCAGTTGAAGTCGGGCGGTCGTTGTAGGGGCGGCCAGTTGACGTTGATAGAGGAGATGCCGCCCAGCAGGGGTGTCAGTGCGGCGACAAGGCCGGGCAATTCGTTGGTTATGCGGTCCGCGCGTGGCCACCACGCCCCGTCGATGTCGCCACCCAACTGGTGAGCCACGCAGAGCCGTACGGGAACGGCCGGGCGCCGGCCCGCCCGCAGATAAGTCATCGCGTGACAAATCGGGTCGGGATCAACGCCACCGTCAGCGCTGTGCGATACACAGATCGTTCCTTCAGTTCGGCATCGCTCGTCCGCGGCCGCGTGGCGAGTGGAGGATCACATTGCCCGGAGTGCCGTCCGCACAGATCGCGGTGGAACACCGCTGACAACGAAACGGCTCACGCTCAAGGCTACTCCACCAGCGGTTCTTGCCCGCCATGCGAGAGGGAGACACCGCGGAACCCAGCCGCCGCCTGCCCGACGCGCCCTGGAAATCGCATTCGGCGCGAACAAGAGGAGGATGGGAGTCATGTCCACACAGAACTGGTGCGACGCACCCGAGATCCACCCGTCGAAGATCCAAGTCGGCGACGTCATCGGCACGCGGCGCCCCACCGAATTACGCCTGACCGTCAAGATGATCAGTGGTCCGCAGAGCGGTCCGCGGCAGTGGACATTCTTCAGCCGCGACGACAACGGCCAGCAGCGCACGAGCACGTTCGGCGAGGACGACCTGGTTCGCAGATACGCCAAAGCGTCATGACAACGGCCCAGGCCCGGGTCAACCGCTGGGTATGGACAAGGCCGGCGCCGCTGTAGCAGCCCGGCCTCTAGATCCCCAAGTGGCTTCTACAGAAACCCGGGGAACTACCGGCAACCCTACAGCATGGCAGCCGGGAGCCACCATCACAACCACTGAATGTTAAGAGCGGCAAGGGATTTAGGATTTCGGCGCGATCGCGATCGATTTCGTGTCCAGGTAGCTGTCGAGCCCTTCGGGCCCGAGCTCGCGGCCGTAGCCGCTGGCTTTGACGCCGCCGAAGGGCGCGAAGGGATCCATCGTGTAGCCCTGGTTGACGCCGACGGTGCCGGTGTGGATGTGGGTGGCGACTGCCAGCGCGCGGTCGGCGTCGTTGCTCCACACCGATCCGGCCAGGCCGTAATCGGAATCGTTGGCGATCGCCAGCGCCTCCTCGTCATCGCGGTAGGGGATGACGGTGATGACGGGCCCGAAGATCTCTTCCCGGGCGATGCGCATGGTGTTGTTGGCCGACGCGAACAGGGTGGGCCGGACATACCAGCCCCGGTCGAGTCCGTCGGGCATGTCGGTGCCGCCGACGATGACGCGCGCCCCCTCGTCTTGCCCGATCTGGATGTAGTCGCGAACGCGTTGCTGCTGGCGCCGGGACACCAGCGGGCCGAGCTGGGTGTCGGGGTCGTTGGGATCGCCGACGCGAAGGCCGCTCATTTCCGCCGCGAGCGCGTCCACGTATTCGTCGTGGCGCGCTTGGGGCACCAGAACGCGGGTGAGCGCGTTGCAGATCTGGCCGCTGTTGGACAGGCTCGCGGATCGCACCCCGGCGGCCACCTTGTCCGGCGATGCGTCGTCGAGCACCAGGGCCGCGGATTTCCCCCCGAGTTCGAGGCTGACTTTGGTGAGGTTGGGCGCGCAGGATGCGGCCACGGCGCGCCCCGCGGTGGTGGACCCGGTGAACGACACTTTGTCCACGCCACGGTGGGCGACGAGGTAGGCGCCGAGCGTGCCGTCGCCCGGGAGGATGCTGACCGCGCCGGGTGGCAGGCCGGCCTCGGCGATCATCTCGGCTAAAAGCAGTGCGTCCAAAGGGCTTTCGGGTGCGGGCTTGAGTACGACGGTGCAGCCGGCCAACAGCGCGGGCACGAGTTTGGTGACGATCAGGAACTGGGGCATGTTCCAGGGCACGATCGCCGCGACGACGCCGACGGGCTCCCTGCGGACGTGCACGTCGCTCCCGAAGAAGCCGGGCCTCGTCTCCTGCCACGGATGTCTTTCAGCCAGGTCGCAGAACGCGCGCATCATGAATGCCGGCAGGCCGACTTGGGCGCGCTGGGCGAAGCTGATCGGGGCGCCGATCTCGGCCGTGATGGTGGTGGCCATCTCGGCGCGACGTCGGTCGTAGATGTCGGCCAGGCGCAGGATCGTGGCGATCCGTTGTGCCGGCTCGCTGCGGCCCCAGGGTTCGAAGGCTGCACGCGCCGCGGCCACAGCCGAGTCGACGTCGTCGGGCCCGGCCGCGTTGACCTCGGCGATGGGTTCCTCCGTATGCGGCGAGATGACCTGCATGACGCCGGCCTGTGGCCGTGCCCCGTCGCTCCCGGTGGTTTGTGCTGCGGGGTTGTGGTCCATCCGCGCCTCCTGCGACCAATATCAACTACTTGCTATTGATGGTTCGAGGATATACCGTCGGCCGTGACGGAGCTCTCAGGGATCGGTGAAACCGGTGCGCAGGTGGTTGTTTCGCGCGGGCAACGCCGTAGTGAGTGGCTGGGCGCCCAGGGATTTTCCCGACGTTGGACTGCTTAAGGAGCGATGATGGCTCGATTCCCCAAACCGCCGGAGGGTAGCTGGACCGAGCACTACCCAGAATTGGGCACCGAACCGGTGTCGTACGAGGACTCCATCAGTCCCGAGATCCATGAATTGGAACGTGACGCCATCTTCAAACGGGCCTGGCTCAATGTCGGTCGCGTTGAACAGCTTCCGCGCAAGGGAAGCTACCTCACCCGGGAGCTGAAGGTCGTCAAGACCTCAATCATTTTGGTCCGCACGGGATCTGGCGATATCAAGGCCTATCACAACGTGTGCCGTCATCGGGGCAACAAGTTGGTGTGGAACGACATGCCGGAGGAAGAAACGCGGGGAGTGTGTCGGCAGTTCACGTGCAAGTACCACGGCTGGCGCTACGACCTGGACGGCAACCTCACCTTCGTGCAGCAAGAGGAGGAGTTCTTCAACCTCGACAAGAGTCGCTACGGGCTCGTGTCGGTGCACTGCGACGTCTGGGAAGGCTTCATTTTCGTCAACTTCGCCAAGACGCCCGAACAGCCGTTGCGAGAGTTCCTGGGGCCCATGATCACCGGGCTGGAAGGTTATCCCTTCGACAAGATGACGTCTCGCTGGTCCTATCGCTCGGAAGTCAAGGCGAATTGGAAGCTCTACATGGACGCGTTCCAGGAGTTCTACCACGCGCCGGTGTTACACGCGAACCAGTCGCCGACCGCGTACTCGAAGGCGGCCGCCGAGGCGGGTTTTGAAGCCCCGCACTACCGGTTGGACGGGCCGCACCGGCTCGTGAGCACCTCGGGGGTGCGGGCCTGGGAGATGGCGGCCGAGATGCGCAAACCCATGGAGGACATCTGTCAGAGCGGCCTGTTCGGCCCGTGGGACAAGCCCGATCTCGGGCCGATGCCCGACGGGCTCAACCCCGCGAAATGTGACCCGTGGGGCCTGGATTCGTTCCAGCTGTTCCCCAACTTCGTCATCCTGTTCTGGGGTCAGGGCTGGTATCTGACCTACCACTACTGGCCGACGTCGTACAACAGTCACATCTTCGAGGGCACGCTGTACTTCCCGGCGCCGCGCTCCCCCCGCGAGCGGGTGGCGCAGGAACTGGCGGCGGTGTCGTTCAAGGAATACGGGCTGCAGGACGCCAACACGCTGGAGGCGACCCAGAGCATGATCGAATCCCAGGTGATCGACGGATTCTTGCTCTGCGACCAGGAGATCTTGATCCGGCATCTGCATAAGGAGACCGCCGCCTGGATCGATGATTATCGCCGGACGTCCACGGCGGGAGTGTGAACACGATGCCCACGATGCTGCCCGCCGAGTTCGCCGACCTCGAACCGTTCACCGATTGGTGCCTGCCCAGCGAACCCGAACGGTATGCCAAGAGGCTGGCCAGTTCCATGGTCGAGATGAAGGCCTTCTACGACGCGATCACCCCGCGGGCCGAGGAAGCGCTGTCGTTCTGCGACAAGTTCTCTCTCGACGAGTTACCCGACGACGTCGCGAACCTGATGCACCTGCTCTATTCGATGATCATGGTGTCGTTCCCGGTGGAATGCTGGAAGCAGCCCCGCGTCCCGGATTCGGGTGCTTCCACCCTGGACTGCGTATCCGAGCCGGTTCCGTGACCGATGTAACCGTCCTGCGGGCGGCGCGATGGGCCGACGCCGTGACCGGCCAGATCCACGCGCCGGCCGTGGTGGTGGTCGACGGCGAGCGCATCACCGCGGTCAATCCCAAAGAGCCACTACCGGATTCGGCCACCATCGTCGACCTCGGCGACGTCACGCTGCTGCCGGGTTTGATGGACATGGAACTCAACCTGCTCATCGGCGGGCCCGGCGGTCCGGAGGGTTTGCCGTCGCCCATGCATGGCGTGCAGGACGACCCGGCCTACCGCACGCTGCGCGGCGCGGTCAACGCGCGGACCACCCTGGAAGCGGGGTTCACCACGGTGCGCAACCTCGGGCTGATGGTCAAGACCGGGGGATATCTGCTCGACGTAGCGCTGCAGCGCGCCATCGACCAGGGTTGGCACATCGGACCCCGCATCTATCCCGCCGGCCATGCCGTCACCCCGTACGGCGGTCATCTGGACCCGACGGTATTCCAGCGCTTGGCTCCCGGCGTCATGCCGCTGTCGGTGGCCGAAGGCATCGCCAACGGTGTGCCCGACGTGATCGCCTGCGTGCGTTACCAGATCCGGCACGGCGCCAAGCTGATCAAGGTGTCCGCCTCCGGCGGGGTGATGTCGCACAGCACCGCACCCGGTGCGCAGCAGTACTCCGATGCCGAGTTCGCCGCGATCGCGGACGAAGCCCACCGGGCCGGAGTCCGGGTGGCCGCACACGCCGTCGGCGACACCGCGATACAAGCCTGCATTCGCGCCGGGATCGACTGTATCGAACACGGCTTTTTGGCCAGCGACGAGACAATTCAGATGATGGTCGACCACGGCACCTTCCTGGTCTCGACGACGTATTTGACCGACGCCATGGCCATCGACCGCATCGCACCGGAGCTGCGCAAGAAGGCGCTCGAGGTGTTCCCACGCGCAAAAGCCATGCTGCCCAAGGCGATTAACGCAGGCGTCCGGATCGCGTGCGGTACCGACGCGCCGGCCATCCCGCATGGCCAGAACGCCAAAGAACTGGGCGCGCTGGTGGAGCGGGGCATGACTCCCGCACAGGCAATCCGGGCGGCCACGGTGGTGGCCGCCGAGCTGATCGACGCCGACGACGAGTTGGGCAGGCTGGCGCCGGGCTACCTTGCGGACATCATCGCCGTGCCGGGAGATCCCTTCGACGACATCGCTGCGACCCTCGACGTCCGCTTCGTCATGAAGAATGGACAGATCTACAAGACCCCCGCGGCCTGACGGAGGCAGTCATGGAACTCACCGATAACATCCTGTGGCTGCTCAAGCAGGCCTTCTACTACTCGCTGACCACCATTAACGAGGCGATGCGGCAACACGGTGTGAGCACCGCCCAGATCGGTGTGCTGCGCCAATTGACCAACGAACCCGGCCTGTCCGGTGCCGAATTGGCCCGGCGCCTGCTGATCAGCCCGCAAGGCGTTCAGCTCGCGCTCACCGCCCTGGAACGCCGCGGCCTCGTGGAAAGAAAACAAGACCCCCGGCACGCCCGGATCCTGCGGGCCTACCTGACCGGCGAAGGCCGCAAGGTCGCCGAGACGGTCGTCAATGACGCGATCGCCGCACACCAGGAAGTGTTCGGTGTGCTGACCGACCACGAGCAACAGACGCTGCGCGAATTGCTGGGCCGCGTGGTCGAAAAGGGCACCGGCCATGAACTGTTCGCCGATCACATCGACGGCTGACACCGCCTTCGGCGTGACACCGTGCCACGGGCTGTGTCTAGTACTTGAGACCAATCGCAAGTAGTTGATACTCTGGCGGGGATGGGTGAAAACCGCATGGCAACGAATGTCGGTCCGGTGCCGGTGACCGGCGATGCAGCGGGCGCTGTCGACATGGCTGATCTACCGGATGGCTTTGTGCCGCTTCGGATCCAGCGCGTGGTACCCGAGACCCGCGACGCCGTGTCGATCGTTCTCGATGTCCCGCAGAGCAGCGCGGGACAGTTCGGCTACCAAGCCGGGCAATTCCTGACGCTGCTGGTCTGCGTCGACGGACGCGAGTACCGGCGCTGCTACTCGATGTCGTCTTCACCCGCGGTGGACGAAGATCTGCGCATCACGGTCAAACGCGACCGCAACGGCCTGGTGTCGAACTGGCTCAACGACACCGCCGCACCCGGCGACCAGCTGTACGCCTTGCCGCCGCAGGGCCGCTTCGTCTTGAACGACAGCGATCGGCATCTGGTCGCGTTCGCCGGCGGAAGCGGCATCACACCGGTGTTTTCGCTGTTGTGTACCGCGCTAGCGTCTGGCACGCGCAGCGCACGACTGTTCTACGCCAACCGAAACCGCGAGGCGGTGATTTTCGACGGGGCGCTGGAGTCGCTGGAAAGGCGACACACTGACCGCTTCGTCCGGCACCACCATCTCGACGACCAAAACGGCTTCGCCACCCCGGCGGACATCGCCGCGTTCGTCCACAACGTCGATGACGCCGACTTTTACATCTGCGGTCCGAACGAGTTCATGGACACCGTGCGGACCGCCCTGTGCGCGGCGGGCGTGCCGACCGGCCGCCTGCATATTGAGCACTTCGACGTGAACGACGTAGCCGCGGTGGCGCCGCCCGATACCGACGTGGTCACCGATGAGGTGACCATCGTGTTGGACGGATCGACGACCACGGCGCCGTACTATGCGGGCAATACCTTGCTGCAGACGGCCCGTATGGCGGGCCTGCGGGCGCCGTCCTCGTGTGAAATCGGTTCCTGCGGAACGTGTATGGCCCGCCTGACCGAGGGTGGCGCCCGGATGATCAACAACGACGCGCTCGATCCGGACGAGGTCGAGGACGGCTGGGTGCTGACGTGTCAGGCCCTGCCCACCACCCCCACGCTGCGGGTGGTCTACGAGTGAGCGATAAGGCGGTCCACGGTGGAGCGGATTCGATGACCAGGGTGGCAGTGGTGACCGGCGGCGCTTCGGGCATGGGCGAAGCGACGTGCCATGAATTGGGCCGCCGCGGTCTGAAAGTAGCGGTCCTCGATGCCAACGAGCATGCGGCGCAACGCGTCACCGACGACCTGCGCGCCAAGGGTGTGACCGCGCTCGCGGTGGGCGCCGACGTCACCGATCGGCCCGCCGTCGAACAGGCCTTCGCGAAGGTGCGCGGCGAGCTGGGCCCGGTGACGGTGCTGGTGACCAGCGCCGGCATGTTCGACTTTTCGGCCTTTTTGGATATCACCGCCGAATCCTGGTCGCGGATCATCGACGTCAATCTCACGGGTACCTTTCATTGCTGCCAGGTCGCGCTGCCGGACATGGTGGAGGCGAACTGGGGCCGGATCGTGATGATCTCGTCGTCGAGCGCCCAGCGTGGATCTCCGTTCGCCGCCCACTATGCGGCGTCGAAAGGCGCGGTGATCACGCTGACCAAGTCGCTGGCCCGCGAATACGCGCCGCACGCAATCACGGTCAACAACATTCCGCCCTCGGGCATCGAGACCCCCATGCAGCATCAGGGCCAGGCGGCGGGCTACCTGCCCTCCAACGAGCAGATCGCCAGCAATATCCCGTTGGGCTACCTGGGTACCGGGGCCGATATCGCTGCAGCGGTGGGGTTTTTATGTTCGGAAGAAGCCCGGTACATCACCGGTCAGGTCTTGGGTGTCAACGGCGGAGCGGTGATGTGAAAGTGAGGATGCGATGACGCGAACAGGCCGGCCCCCGGAGGGCTCCTGGACCGAGCACTACCCCGAATTGGGAACCGGTCCAGTCTCTTTCAGAGATTCGACGTCTCGGGAGTTCTACCAACTCGAGCGTGAGGCGATCTTCAAACGGGCCTGGCTCAACGTCGCCCGGGTGGAGGAGCTGCCTAGAGTCGGCAGCTATCTGACCAAGGAGATCGAAGTCGTCGGCGCTTCGGTGATCGTGGTCAAAGGCAAAGACGAGCAGATCCGTGCCTTCTACAACGTGTGCCGACATCGCGGGAACAAGTTGGTGTGGAACGACTTTCCCGGTGGTGAGACCCGCGGGACGTGCCGGCAGTTCACCTGCAAGTACCACGGTTGGCGCTACGACCTGCAGGGTGCCTTGACATTCGTTCAGCAGGAATCGGAGTTCTTCGACCTCGATCGGGCCGAATACGGGTTGCGTCCGGTGCACTGCGACGTGTGGAACGGCTTCATTTTCATCAACTTCGACGCCGAACCGCGCCAGACCCTGCGCGAGTTCCTCGGTCCGATGATCACCGGACTCGACGACTATCCGTTCGCGAAGCTGACCGAACGCTACGACTGGGTGGCCCACAACAACAGCAACTGGAAGATCTTCGCCGACGCCTTCCAGGAGTACTACCACGTACCCTCACTGCACTCACAACAAGTGCCCTCGGAGGTCCGCGACCCCAACGCCGGATTCACGTGTGGGCACTTCCAACTCGACGGCCCGCACCGGTTGGTCTCGACCGCCGGGCGCCGCCGCTGGCTGCTGCCACCGGAATACATGTATCCGATCGAGCGGGCCACCCGCAGCGGGCTCGTGGGACCCTGGCGGACCCCCGACATCGGCGAGTTGCCGGCCGGGCTCAACCCGGGAGGGATCGAGCCCTGGGGTATCAGCAATTTCCAGATCTTCCCGAACATCGAGATTCTGATCTACGGCGGGTGGTATCTGCTGTACCGGTACTGGCCCACCTCGCACAACACGCACCGATTCGAGGCCTACACCTACTTCCACCCGGCGCGCACCGTGCGGGAGCGCATCGAACACGAAGTCGCCTCGGTGGTGCTGAAAGAGTTTGCGCTGCAAGACGCCGGGATGCTCGGCGGAACACAGGCGGCACTGGAATACGGGATCGTCGACGACTTTCCCCTGGGCGACCAGGAGATCCTGGTGCGCCATCTGCACAAGGTCGTTGTGGACTGGGTCGAAGCCTATCGCCGCGAACAGGACCCGGTGGGAGTGTGACCATGCAGAGCCGGTTGCCCAGCGCATTCGCCGAGCTGGAGGACTACGCCCAAACCTGGTGCCTGGCTACCGAAACCGAACGCTGGAATGCCCGGGTCAGCGCATCGATGCCGGAGCTGCGCGACTTCTACGGCGCGTTCTTCCCGCGCCTCGAAGAGGCGATCGACTACTGCGACAAGTTTCCGCTCGACAGCCTGCCCGACGACGCACTCAACCTGTTGCACATGATCTATTCGCTGATCATGGTCGCCATGGCGGTGGAGATCATGCATCAACCGGCCCCGGTCGACGCCGCCGACGCGGTCATGACCCGGACCGGCTGGCCGTTGCCCTGAAACCTCTTTCACCCCTCCCCGGAAAGGAGCGACCATGGGTCTGCTCACCATCACGAAACTCACCGAGTCCGTCGGCGCCGAGGTCGCGGGCCTGGAGCCAACCGCGCTGGCCGGTGACGACTCGGTCGGTGCGGCGGTGTTGGATGCGTTGGAAGACAACGGAGTTCTGGTCTTCCGAGGCCTGCGACTCGGCCCGGCGGCCCAGGTCGGCTTCTGCCGCCGCCTCGGCGAGGTCGATCACTCCTCCGACGGCCACCACCCGGTGCCCGGTATTTACCCGATCACCCTGGACAAGTCCAAGAACGCCTCGGCCGCCTACCTGAAGGCCACCTTCGACTGGCACATCGACGGCTGCACACCGCTGGGCGACGAATGCCCCCAGAAGGCCACGGTGTTGTCGGCGGTGCAGGTCGCCGAATGGGGCGGGGAGACCGAGTTCGCCAACTCTTACGCCGCGTACGACGCTCTGACCGATGCGGAGCAGGAGCGGTTCGGTACCTTGCGTGTGGTGCACTCGCTGGAAGCCTCGCAGCGCCGCGTGTACCCCGATCCCTCGCCGGAACAGGTGCAGCGCTGGCGATCTCGGCGCACACATGAACATCCTCTGGTGTGGACACACCGCAGCGGCCGCAAATCACTCGTGTTGGGTGCCTCCGCCGACTACGTCGTCGGCATGGATCTCGACAAGGGCCGTGCCCTTTTGCAGGAGCTCCTGGAGCGCGCGACGGTGTCCGAGAAGATCTACAGCCACAGCTGGTCGGTCGGGGACACCGTCATCTGGGATAACCGGGGGGTGCTGCACCGCGCCGCCCCGTACGATCCGGACTCACAACGCGAGATGCTGCGCACCACGGTGCTCGGCGACGAGCCGATCGAATGACCACCGCCGACCAACGTCCGCTGCGCCTGACGCCGCTGCCCGCTGACGAGTGGGACGAGCGCGCCCGCGCCGCGATCGCGTCCCTGATCCCCACCGAGCGGGCGAATCCCGTTGGCGCAGGCAATGTTTTGTCGACCCTGGTCCGCCATCCCGATCTGACCGCGGCCTACCTGCCGTTCAATGCGTACCTGCTCACCCGGTCGACGCTGTCGCCGCGGGTACGAGAAGTCGCGCTGCTTCGCGTGGTGCATCGCAGCAATTGCGGCTACCTGTGGTCGCACCACATCCCCATCGCCCTGCGAGCCGGCCTGTCCGAATCCGAAATCGACGACATTCGGTCCGGCCGCTGCGCCGACCGGACCGACCGTGCCGTGATCCGGGCCGTCGATGACCTCACCAGCGCCAGCACGATCAGCCAAGCAACCTGGGATGAACTGTGCGGGCTGTTCACGCATGAGCAATGCATGGACCTGACCTTCACCATCGGCGGTTACCTGTTGCTGGCCCTGGCCGTCAACACGTTCGGCGTCCAGGACGAGACGCGCCACTGAGGTGTCTCGACGACCGACCCATCCCGGGGTCGGGCCCATGGTGTTGGTGTGACTCCCGGAGCCGTGCGGCTCCCGCTGTCTTCTTCTCAGCGATTTTTCAGCGGCCACTGGCTTACGCTGGCGTTCTCGAATAGACCTCAACATTTCTTATGGTTTCGGGAGGTTGATGATGAAGATCGCATCCGTCATCGCCCGCCAACTGCTGGACTGCAAGGCCCGGCCGCTGGTTGAGGTTGAAATCACCACTGACACCGGCCATGTTGGCCGCGGTGCGTCACCGACCGGCACTTCGGTCGGCACGCACGAGGCGTTCGTCTTGCGTGACGGAGACGAAAGCCACTACAACGGGCTCGGTGTGCATCGCGCCATCGCCGCCGTGACCGACGAAATCTCCCCCGTCCTGGTCGGCGCGGAGCTCGACGACCCACGGTCCCTCGACAGGATCATGATCGAACTCGACGGCACGTCGGACAAACACCGGCTTGGCGGCAATGCGATCTACTCCACGTCGGTCGCGCTGCTGCGCGCGGCGGCCGCGGCGGCGGGCATGCCCACCTACACCTACGTCGGTGCCCTGCTCGGGCTCAAACCCGCGACCACGGTCCCGGTGCCCAGCTTCAACATGATCAACGGTGGTCACTACGGGGATGTCTGCCAGACGTTCAGCGAGTTCCTCGTCGTGCCGTATCGGGCGGACTCCATCCAATCGGCGGTCGAAACGGGTGTGACTTTGTTCGAAGCGCTGGGCGAGGTGCTGGCCGCGCGGCTCGGCCGCGCGCCGATGCTGGCGTCGTCATACGGATACATCGCGCCGTCCAGTGACCCGCATGTCGTCATGGAGGTGCTGGCCGAGGCCGTCGAGCGCACCGGGTACGCCGACGTTGTCGCGTTCGCGCTCGACTGCGCGTCGAGCGAGGTGTACGACAAAGGCTCTGCGACCTACGCATTCAACGGCGCGCGGGTGGACGCGGAGGCGTTGATCGACTATGCGCGGGGACTGTCGCGGGAGTTTCCGATGGTGTTCATCGAGGACCTGCTCGACGGCGATGACTGGGCCGGATTCTCCAAAACGGTGCGGACCGTGAGCCGTTCGCTCATACTGGGCGACGATCTGATCGTCACCAACCGCGATCGTTTACAGCGGGCGGTCGAGACGTCGGCCGTAGACGGTTTCATCCTGAAGCCCAACCAGGTCGGGACCATCGCCGAGGCGCTGGACTGCTTCGAATACGCCACGCGGCACGCTATTCTGGCGATCCCGTCGGGCCGGGCGGGTGGTGTGATCGACGACGTAGTGATGGACCTGGCGGTGGGACTGGGAGCGCCGTTCCAGAAGAACGGTGCACCGCGGTCGGGTGAGCGCATCGAGAAGCTCAACTTCCTGCTGCGTGCGGCGGAAGGTATCCCGGACTGCGCGCTGGCGGACGTGCCGGCACTGGTGCGGTTCTGAGCACATCCGGATCAGCGGCCGGCGAACACCGCCAGCTCCATCGCCACGGCAGCCCCGCAGACCGCCGACACGATCGAAAGTGCAATCCAATCATTCAGTTTCGGGCGCGACGGCGCCGCCGAGATCTGGCCGGTGCCACCCCGGGCGGTGATCGCATCGCCCATCTCGTCGGCGCGGCGCAGCGTGACGGTGATGACCGCGACGACCAGGTCGGTCACGTCTGCCACCCGTCGCCGCACACGGGCCCTGCGGGTCCGCGGTGTGTGTTTGGGCCGCAACCGGCGAGCGGCTTGGAGCACCCGAAATTCGTCGATCAGCATCGGGAAGGTGCGCAGTGCGAGCCCCAAGGCGGCCGACCAGTCGTCGATCGGGATCCGCAATAGTCGCAGCCGGCGACCCAACGCGGCCACCGCGGGCGCGATTTCGGCGACATTGGTGGTCCACGACACCATCGCGCCGAGGCCGAGCAACACGACCGACATCGTGGTGACGCGCAGGAAGTCCAACAGACCGCCGACGCCGATGGAGACGGTGCCCACGTGGATCACCGGACTCCCGCCGGCAAATGTCGTAGTGAGACCGACGATGGCCAGCAGGATCCATAGCCAGCGCGGTACCGACGGCAGCACGCCTCGGGGAATATGTGCTACCCACACTCCCGCCAGCATCAGCGCGGCCGCCAGTCCGATCGCCACCCATCCTGGGTACACCGCCAACAACACCGAAATACCAAAAACGGTAATCAGTTTGGTGCCGGCCCACAGCTCGTGTATGGCGGATCGTCCGGGCACCGGGCGCAGCATGACAACGGGGCGAGGTGGGCGGCGGGTCGGGCGCTTCGCCGGCGAGGTCGCAGTCACACCATCCTCGGGGGTCGCTGCCAACGCCGGTTCCAGCAGACCGTCGCGCAGGTGCAGGATGCGCGGGCACAGCTCTTCCAGCCCGGCGAAGTCATGCGAAATGACCACCACGGTCAGGCCCGTGTCCCGGCGCCGGTCCGCGAGCAGCTGAACAAGGCCGCGCTGGCTGGCGGCGTCCAGCCCCGCCAGTGGCTCGTCGAGGATCAATACCCGCGGCGACCGCGCCAGCAACCCGGCCAGGACCACGCGGCGCATCTGGCCGCCGCTGAGCTGGTCGATGCGCCGCTTCGCCAGCGCGGCATCCAAGCCGACGACCGCCAGCGCCGCGGTCACCCGGGCGTGATCGTTAGGTGAAAAGCCACCCGCAGAAGCCACTTCCAGGTCTACCCGGCTGCGCATCAATTGCAGCCGGGCCGCCTGGAACTTGAGTGCGACCACGCCGACCTGCTCAGCGACGGGGCGCCCGTCAAGCAGACAGGTACCGGTGGTCGGCTTCGTCAATCCGGCCATGATCCACGCCAGCGTCGACTTTCCGGAGCCGTTGCCGCCGTGGATCAGCAGCCCGTCGCCCTCATACACCCTGAAGCTGACATCGCGGAGCGCGGTGTTCGCCCAGGGGGTGCCACTGGCGTATTCGTGGCCGACACCTACGAGTTCGAGCACCGGCGCGTGGGAATGGTCGCCTGCCGCGACCGTCGGCGTCGGCGCGGCCGCGGTCTCGACCATCGCGGTGTTGTCCAGCGAAGCGCTGAGGTTGATCGTGCGGTCGGCGGCTTCGGCCTCGTCGTTGTAGTGGGTGACGTGCACCAGGGTGGTGCCGTACCGGTCGGTCAGACCGGACAGCACGGCCAGCAGTGCGTCCCGGCCCTTCTGGTCGACCATGGCGGTGACCTCGTCGGCGATGATCAGCGACGGTTCCCGCGCCAGCGCCGCGGCCACCGACAGTCGCTGCAGTTCACCGCCGGACAGGCCACCGGTGTCGCGTTCGGCGAGGCCGTCGAGGCCGACCTCACCAAGCAGCCGGTCGACGTCCGTGGTCTTGCCGGGGGGCAGCCCCCAGACCACATCGTCGGCGACCCGCGTGCCCAGCACCTGGCTTTCCGAGTGCTGCATCACGATCGCGGTGCCACCGACCTGACCGAGCCCCACCGCACCGGGGCGTTCAACAGTGCCCGATGTCGGTTCGCGGCCGGTCAGGATCAGCATCAGTGTGGTTTTCCCGGAGCCGTTGGCGCCGGTGACCGCGACGTATTCGCCTGCCCGCACGTCAAGGCTGACCGCACGCAGCGCATCATGGTCGGCCTGCGGGTAGCGGAAGCGCACCTCGTCCAGCCGCACCGGCACCGGTCCGATCGGCCCGCTTTCGGTCAGCGCGTCCAGTTTGTGCACATCGGGAACGCCGCGGAGCCGCTGCAGCACCCGCGACAGCGCCCACCAACCGATCACCGATGCGACCGTGATCGCAATGGCGGCGTATCCGAGGACGAGCCACTGCCAGTAATTCAACGCTTCGGCGAACAACCGCTTGAACTCCTGCGCCGGCGCCTGCAGGTGCGGCACCCGCGCCATGACTGCCGCGACTCCGTCCGCGGTGGCGGTGATCGCGCCGAACACCAGCTTCCGGAACCGCACCAGGACGGTCAGCGCGATGACCACCGCGGCACCGACGGTGACACCGGCGACAAAGGACACGGCGATCACGGTCGGCGTGCCGCGGTTGCGGCGTTTCACGATTCCAGCCAGCCCGCCGACATAGGCGCAGAGCAGGACCGTCATGAAACCGCTCAAGCCGACTACCAGGAAGCCGATCACACCGGCGGCGACCGCCGCGGTGATCAGCACGCGGACCTGGTAGCGATAGGCGAGCAGGCCCATCGGCACGGCGCCCAGCAATCCCAGGCCCCCTGCATGCGGCAGGGCGACCGCAATGATCGCGATCGCCGCGCACAGGGCGCCCATCACCGATGCCTGCGCCAGTTCACTGGGTCGCAGGGATCCACCCCGCAGTTTCGGCATCGCCGCGCCTGGCCCCCTCACGACACGATTATGCCCGTCGGCG
The DNA here is from genome assembly GCF_004298145.1 of Mycobacterium sp. Taxonomy (GTDB): domain Bacteria; phylum Actinomycetota; class Actinomycetes; order Mycobacteriales; family Mycobacteriaceae; genus Mycobacterium. The sequence goes on along the minus strand of NZ_SCRH01000053.1, from coordinate 124,264 downwards.
GCGATGCTCTCTCTCATCAGATCTTCAGGTAGCCCTTGTCAGCGGGAATTTGTGTGGCGGCAAGGGGCGGGAACGCACCAGCGTCGGCCACCAGAACCACGGCCCGAGGATGCGCAGGATGCACGGCACGACGAACGAACGCACGATCAGCGTGTCGAGCAGCAGGCCGATGCACACGGTGGAACCCACCTGACCGATGGTGCGCAGATCGCTGGTGAGCATGGCCAGCATGGTGAACGCGAACACCAAACCCGCGGACGTCACGACCCCACCCGTGCTACCGAGCGCCCGGATGAGGCCCGTGTGCAACCCGGCGTGCAGCTCCTCCTTGACACGGACGATCAACAGGAGGTTGTAGTCCGAACCCACCGCCACCAGGATGATGAACGTCAGCGGCAACACCAGCCAGTGCAGGGGCAGGCCGATCAGGTGCTGCCAGACCAGGATGGAAAGCCCGAATGCCCCCGCGTACGAGAAGGCCACCGTGCCGGGAATCACCAAGGCGGCCATCAGACTTCGGGTCAGGAACAGCATGATCAGGAAGATCAGCACGAAGGCGGCGATCGCCACGATCAGCAGATCGGATGCCGCATATTCCTTGATGTCCTTGTCGTTCGACCCCGAGCCACCGATGTAGACCCTCGCACCGGCCAACGACGTCTCTTTCAGGATCGTGGTGATCGCCCCGGGGAACCTTTCGACATGTTCCACGCCTTCGGGGCCCATGGCGTTCCCCTCGTGGGTGACGATGAAGCGAGCGGCCTTGCCGTCCGGCGACATCAGGAGCTGCATGCCCGTCTTGACGTCGTCGTTGTCGAAACCTTCGCGGGGGATGTAGAAGAAGTCATCGCTGCGGGACCGGTCGAAGTCCAGGCCCACGTTGATCAGGTCGTCGAACGTCTGGTCGGTCTGCGTGGACTGCAGGGAAGACTGGCCGTAGGTACCGACCAAAAGAGCGGCCAGGGCCTCCGAGTCGTCGGCCGTGAGTTTCAGCTGCGTGATGATTTGCGGCAAGGTCTTGTCGATCACCTCGAGGGACGTCACGGCGTCCGTGATGTCGTCGGCCATCTTGTCGAGGCCGTCGACCGCCTCGAACAACGACCGGAATGCCCAGCACACGGGAATATCGAAACAGTGCTTTTCCCAATAGAAATAGCTGCGGATCGGTCGGAAGAAATCTTCGAGATTCGACAGATCCGTCCTCAACTCATCGGTGACCTTTTGCATGTCCTCCATGGTGAGGACCGTCTTATGCATCTCATCCGACATCCTTTGAAAGAAGCCGATCTCTTTTCGCAAGACCGCGACGGTGTGCTCCGTGATCTGTGCCTGCTGGTCCGTATTGGCGTTTTGCTGCTTGTTGAACGGGAGCTGTTGACCGTTCCCACTGCCCTGCGTGGTGAACAAATAGGGCAGGGTGGCATGTTCCAGTGGCCGACCCAAAGGCCTGGTGATGCTCTGCACCATGGCGACGCCGGGAAGGCGAATGAGACTCTTGGCCACCCGGTCCAATGAGATGAAATCCGCGGAGTTCCGCATGTCATGATCCGTCTCGATCATCAGCATCTCGGAAAACAATTTGCTCTTCGGGAAATGCCGATCCGCCGCCGCGAAACCCTGATTGGCGGGGGCATTGTGCGGTTGGTAGGAGCGGTCGTCGTAGTTCTGCCGGTAGGTCGGCACGAAGACCGCCCCGAGTACGACGGCGGTGGCGCTGGCCGCGAGGATCGGCACCGGCCAGCGCACCACGCTTGCCCCGATCCGCCGATACAGATGCGCCTTGGCGGCCCGTCTCGGGTCGAAGAGTCCCAGCAGGCTGCCCACGGTCAAGATGGCCGGGCCGAGCGTCAACGCCGCGGCGATCGTGAACAGCATGGCGATGCCGACCGCCGGCCCCATGGTGTGGAAGTAGTTGAGTCGCGCAAAGGTCAAGCAGTAACAGGCCCCCGCGATCGTCAGCCCCGAGCCGATGATGATGGGCGTGACACCCTTGTACGCGATGTAGAAAGCGTCCTCCCTGCTTTCGCCGGCCTGTCGCGCCTCGTGATAGCGCCCCATCAGGAAGATGCCGTAATCCGTCCCCGCCCCCAGGGTCAGCGCGACAACGATATTGACGGCGAAGGACGAGAGCTCGATATACCCGAAATGCCCGAGGGTGGAGATGACCCCCTTCGCGACCAGCATCTCGATCAGAACTCCGAGCAGGGGCACCAGCAGGTTGCTGATGGAGCGGTACACCAGCAGCAACATCCCGACGATGAGGAAGATCGTCACGATTGTGATGTCGTTCAAGCTGGAATTCGCGATGGCCAGGGTGTCCGAGGCGAGCGGCGCGGCGCCGCTGACATAGACCTTGAGCCCGGGCGGCGGCGAGACCTTGGCGGCGATGTCCCGAACGGCGTTGACGGACTCGTTCGCCTGCATCTGGCCGATGTCGCCCGCGAGACGCAACAGCACGTACGCGGCCTTGCCGTCGACGCTCTGCGCCCCCGCCGCGGTGATCGGCTTCCCCCACAGATCCATCACGTACTGCACGTGCGTGCGGTCTTGCTTGAGCCGGCGCACCAAGTCGTCGTAGTACCGATGGTCCGCGTCGCCCAACGGCCGGTTCGCTTCCAGCACGAGCATGGTCAGGTTGGTCGAATCGGACTCGTGGAACTTCTCGCCGATGTGCAGCAACGCCCGCTGCGACGGCGCATAGTGCGGGACCATCGGCCCGGCGAGTTCTTCTGCAACCCGCTCGACCTGCGGCATGAAGGTGGTCGTCGACACGGCGAGGAGGGCCCAGAAGGCGATGATCGGTATTGCCAGGACGCGGACCATCCTGGGAACGAAGGGCCGTTTCGGCCGATGCTCGCGCAGGGGCTCGTCGAGAGGCTCGCTCATGCGGACTTCACCCTGCACATGACGTGCGCATCCCCGTGGGTATCGGACTGTTCGTCACGAACAACGCCATTCACCAGCATCCGGCAGCCGACGTGACCGCCATGGACCTGCGCCGAGACGCTGCCGGACACCACGGTGAGCGTCGTCGTCTCGGTGTGGGACCACGGCAGCGCCGTCAGATCGACCTGATGCGGGTGTCCGTCGATGTCCAGGTAGACGAGCATCCCGCTGCCGCCGATGGACCCGAACACCTCGTAGGTGAGGTATTTGGGAGTGGATTGCTCGGGGGCCGCCGGGCCGTTGACCGTGATGACCGGCGGGGGAGCGGAGAACTGGTGCACCTTCCACATGCCGACCGCACCCAACGTGAGCGCGACGACCGCGACCAGCGGCATCCAGGCTCGCGCCAAGAGAGTCCTGCCCACTGAACGAGGGCTCACCCGACCACCTTTGCCGAACCCCGTCCGGACATCGCCTTCTCGCCCCCGCTCCCGGCCTCACGCCAACGCAAATAGTAGACGCTCATGTGCCCAATGGACAGTGCCTACCCACCCGCCCGCGCCGGACGCCTGGCCTGCGTCACCCGGAATTCTGCAGGCGCCGTTTCAGCCGTGCGTGGCGGAGCAGCTGTGTCGTGAAGTTCAGGGAGGCCAGCATGGGAAATACCCCGAGAAATGTCCGCTCGGAAGGTGTGGCTCCGTGCAAGTGGTAAAGGCTGCCGAACACATAGAAGCAGCCCACCGAGAACAAAGCGCCGGGGATGCAGAACGCCATCGGCGAGCTACGGTCCGTCAATATGCGCTTCGCATAAGAGAATTCGTCTTCCGACATCGGTTGGCGTTTACGTACTTTGGCGACAACCACTTTGGCACTCCGGATTTCCTCGCCTATCGGAGTGGTCTCTCGATCGCCCAGCCGTTTTACGAATACGGCAGCAACGGAGGCGAACACCAGCACCAGCGCGAGAAAAATTACGGTCAGAAGGCCATATAAACTTGAACTCATTCTCCAGTCCTTGCTCGGGCGTCGGACTCACGAAAACTCTGGGAGAACGCTACCGCAATCATTGCGTCGAGGCTCAGCGCTTTCCGGAGTCCCGGCCCTTGATCACGTCGCGGATGACCAGCCCCAACAGGACGAGCAGCGCTAGCGGCACGAGCACTTTGAAGATGATGGACGCGTGGCTGTACAGCAAGCCATAGGCGATCCCACCGATCAGCACCATGGCGAGCAGGATGCCGCGATTGATCTTGTCCGTACTCATTCGGCAAACCTCACTTCTCGATGGGCCTTGCGGTGCTTGCGATTTCGGCTCACGGCGAACCAGAGCGGACGGCCATCGCCAGCGCAACGCCGGCGTCACCTTCAGCCAGGCCAAGTCGTCGTGCTTCTCGTGGTCGGCGGGAGGGGTGATCACCGGCCCGGTGGAGGCCACATTGACCCCGGCCGGTTGCCGACGAACGCACTGACCGCGGCGTAGGGACCGGTTCCGTGATCGTTGGCCGACTGATTCATCATTTCATCGACGCTTCCTACCACGGGTCGTGGGGTCTCCGGCTACGGCGCTCAATGGGCGCCAGTCAAGTTCAGCGTGACCACACCGGCGATGATCAGACCGACGCCGACGACCTTGGTCAGCGATATCGACGAACCCAGGAACAACACGGCGATCAACACGATGAGGGCCGTACCGATGGCCGACCACAGCGCGTAGGCGACTTCGGTCTGCATACCGCGCGAAATCGACACCGCCAGCAGCGCGAAGGAGATGGCGTAACCGATCAGGCAAACCACGGTCGGCCACAGTCGGGAGAAACCCTCGGTGCTCCTGAGCAGGCTGGTCGCCACCACCTCCGCGAAGATCGCGCCGAGCAGATACAGGTAGGTCAACATGCCCGACAACGCTAGCCGCGGGCGAGCCGGACCTGACAGACTGATCACCCTGGTGCGGCGGCGAGTCGGAAAGGAGTTGTGTGCGATGGCCTTTCCCGCTCACGTGTTGCGCCTCGACGTCAGCGACGTGGTCGGTGAGCGGGCATCGCTGGCGGCGACGTATTACCCCGCGCGCACCAGCGCTGCGGCCGCCGTGCTCGTCTGCTTGCCGGGCGGCACCTACAGCCGCGAGTACTGGGACCTCAACATTGCCGGCCACGACGGGTACAGCTTCGCCGACTTCGCCACCGAGGACGGCTACGCCGTCGTGACGATCGATCCCTTGGGCACCGGCGAAAGCTCGCAACCGGCTCGTGATTTCGATTTCACCGACATCGGCGCCGCGCTGGCCCGCGCCGTCGCCGGGCTGCCGGACACCATCGGCATCCACGCGCCGCCGGTGGCCGTGGCGCATTCGCTGGGCGGATACCTCGCCATCACCCAGCAAGCGCTGTTCGGTGGTTACGCCGGCATGGCGATTCTCGGGTGCACCCATCAACACGTCGCGCCGTTGAACCTGGACGCGGCGTTCCTCGCGCGCGCCGCGACCCCGCAAGGCCGCGCCGAGCTCGCCGGGGAGATCCTTTCCGCGCTTCCGGAGCCGTATTTCGAGGGCCCCCGCGAGCACCTGCAGAGCTGGTTTCACCTTGCCGACGTTCCCGCCGACGTCGTCGCGGCCGACTCCGTCACCGCCAAGTCGGTCGTGCCGCGCGTGTTCGGCACGGCGATGATCCCCGGCGTGGTGGCCGAGCACGCGGCGCGGATCGACGTCCCGGTGCTCGTCGGCTTCGGCATCGTCGACGTCTCACCGGATCCCCGCGCCGAGGCGGGCCTGTACCGGAGTAGCCCCGACATCACCACCGTGGTTGTGGCCGACAGCGCGCACTGCCACAACATGGCGTCGAGCCGGCACCGCCTGTGGCGGCGACTGCTCGACTGGACCGCGACCGTAACGTGTCGAACGTGACGAAGGAGCTCGACCGCCGCCTGGCCCGGCACGCTCCCGCCGTGTTGAGCGTGTTTCGCCTGGTCTATGGTTTGCTGTTCGCCGCGTACGGGTCGAGGAGCCTTTTCGGTTGGCCGGTCCCCTCGCCGGTTTTCGTCGAGTTCGGATCGTGGCCCGGTTGGTATGCCGGATTGTTCGAGATCGTCGCGGGCCTGCTCATCGCGGTCGGATTGTTCACCCGCGCCGCCGCGTTCATCGCCTCGGGGCAGATGGCGGTCGCCTACTTCTGGATGCATCAACCCCAGGCGCTGTGGCCGGTCGCCGATCCACCGTCGGGCAACGGCGGAGCGCTGTCGATCCTGTTCTGCTTCGCGTTCTTCCTGCTCGTCTTCACCGGCGGGGGCAGCCTCTCGATCGACGCGCTACGCCGGATGAGGCTTCCCCTCGACCGGCGATAATGGCATTCTCTGATACGGAGAAGCCGTTTCCAGCGGTGGGCGGCTCCGGAGGAGGTCGACGATGAGCGCTGCACGGTGCGACGGGATGGTGGCTCTCGTCACCGGAAGCAGCCGGGGCCTGGGCAAGGCAATCGCCGCGCGGCTCGCCGAACGCGGAGCCACCGTGGCGCTGACCGCCCGCACGATGGACCCCGACCCCAAATACCATGGGTCGCTGCGCCAGACGCGCGAGGAGATCGTGGCCGCCGGCGGGAAAGCCATTGCGGTCCAAGCGGATCTGTCCCAATCCGAAGACAGGGAACGGCTTTTCGCCGAGGTGGCCGGCGCCGTCGGCGCACCGGACATCCTGGTGAACAACGCCGCCGTGACCTTCCTGCGGCCCCTGGACGGGTTTCCCGAACGGCGGGCCCGCCTGATGATGGAGATGCACGTCCTCGGCCCGCTGCACCTGTGCCAGTTGGCGATCCCCGCGATGCGCGAGCGCGGGCGCGGCTGGATCCTGAACCTCACCTCGGTGGGCGGCGACCTGCCGCCCGGGCCGCCCTTCTCCGAGTTCGACCGGACCGCGGGCTTCGGCATCTACGGGACGGCCAAAGCCGCGCTCAATCGGTTGACGAAAAGCCTTGCGGCCGAACTGTACGACGACGGGATCGCGGTGAACGCGGCCGCTCCGTCCAATCCCGTGGCCACACCCGGCGCCGGCACCCTCGATTTGGCCAAGACCGACACCGAAGACATCGCACTGATCACCGAAACGGCGTTCCGGTTGTGCACGGGTGATCCGAAGACCCTGACCGGGCGCATCGCGCACACCCAGCCCTTCCTCGCCGAAGTCGGCTGGACCGCGCCGGCGGGCTGACTGGATGAGCCGAGCCGAGCTCGATCTGAGCGAGCTGCGCAACCGCCTCGCCGGCGCGGGCGTCACCGCCGTCGCCGCGGTGTCCGGGGGCGCCTCCAGCCTGACGTTCGCGGGCGTCCTGGATGGCCGGCGCGTGGTGATCAAGGTCGCTCCACCGGGTGTCGAACCGGTCGCACATCGCGACGTGCTGCGCCAGGCCCGCATCCTCAAGGCGCTTGCCGCGACCAGCGTTCCGGTTCCCGATGTGCTCGCGGAGGACCCGGGGAATCCGCCGGGCACGCCCCCGCTGTATGTCATGTCGCACGTCGACGGCGACTGTGTCGAGCCCTTATTCGACGGGTGCCCGCCGACCCACTGGCTGCCCGACCGGTACCGGAACGCGTGCCGCGCCATGGCCGCGCTGCACCGCCTCTCACCAGCCGACCTCGGGCTGGGCTGTGAGCCGGTCGTCGATCCGGTCGCCGAAGTTCACCGGTGGTCCGACACCCTGCGCACCGTCGATCCGGCGCTGGCGCCCGGCTGGCCGGCGGTGCGCGACGCCCTATTGGATTGCGCGCCAGGCGCGATGGCGCCCCGCGTGGTGCACGGTGACTTCCGGTTGGGTAACCTGCTCGCCACCGGGTCGCACGTCAACGCGATCATCGATTGGGAGATCTGGTCGATCGGCGATCCGCGCATCGATGCCGGCTGGTTCCTGATCAACTGCGACCCGGAAACCTACCGGAGGGTCCCGGAGCCGGAGGTGATGGCGCCGCCGACCGCCGAACTCACCGAGGTCTACCGGCGCGAGTTGGGTTGCGAGGTCACCGATTTGGCCTGGTTCACCGCGCTGGCGTGCTTCAAATCGGTGGCGACGTGGTCGCTGATCGTCAAGCACAACCGCCGGAGGAATTCGCCGCGAGCCGAATTGGAGGCCATGGCAGCCGCTTTGCCGAGATTGCTGGATCGGACACGGTCACGGCTGGATTAACGGCGTAGGTGGTCAGCTGCAATTGGCGTGGAGATTTTCGCACCACATACCGACACCACCCCAGTCGTCTGTTAGGCGGCTCTCATCGAGCGGATTCGTCAACGTTGCTGGGAACTGTATCTGCCATTCGTCGATCGTCGGGATGTCGGGCTGCTGGCCAGGATCCGGAGACGCGAGCGCTGTGCCGGTGCCGCCGGTCAAAGCTGCAAGGATCGTCGAACCCGCGACCAGTAGGCGAGCGCACCTGCGAAATATCATCGCCACCCTCTCCGCAATTCAGGCGAATACTGGAGATTGTCGAAACGCTAATGCCGATTCTACATTGCACAACAGTCACGAACGAACAACAAATTTGGTTTGCCGGCCAGCAAATTTCACGCGCCGAACCGGATCCTGCGTACCGTTTTGGCCGTGAGGCCGGTAGCCGTCGTCGTTCGTCGTGCCGTGGCTATCGCCGTTTGCCTCGCCACGTCGGTGATCATGGCGCCCTCGGCCGATTCCGAACCCCAGTTGGGTCCCGCGCCTCCCGATGCGGCGGCCCCGGGCGGGGGCGCGGTGCCCTCGAATCCCCCCGTGACAATCAACACCCCTGACGGCTGGACTCTGGGGCTGGGCGCACGGGACGAGATGCAGGTTCCGGTGGCACCGTTGACCACCGCGATCTCGTCGCGCGAATACATATCCAGCGGCATCTACGTCGGGTCACTCAGCGGATCCGAAGAGCCCCGCGGCGTCCTGGAAGTCGGCTACCAGATCGGCTGCGGGATCGATATGAGCACCTCCAACGGCGTGATCATGGAGGGTGGCGTCGGCGTCATCCCGGGTGTCACCCCGACGTTCGACACCACCGGCACGCTGCCGGCCCTGCTGCCGTTCGTTTCGACGCCCATCAACGGCGTGATGAGCGTGGGACTCAAGCCCGGCCTGGTGATCGTGGTGCCGGTGATCAAGAAGCAGTTCAAGGGTGCCAACCCCTGGGTGATGATCAGCAACTTCCACGTCAAGATCGACGGATGCGTGGGCCAGTCGTTCATCCGCTCCTACGCGGTGCTGACCCGGGTGACCGACCTGTCCGACGTGGTGCTGTCCTACGTCGGCGTCACGAAATCGGTCTAGCCGCGCGGGATACCCGCCAGCTTGTCGGCGAACTTCGCCTCCGCCGCCGCGCGCAGCCGCAGCAAATGCTCGGAGGGAAACAGGTCGGGCGCGGGCGCACGGTCCTTCAGCAACAGCCGGGCCAGCGTCACCTTGTGCACTTCGGTGGGACCGTCGGCCAACCCGAGCACGAACGACTCCACCAGGTATTGCACGAAGGGCATCTCGTGGGTGGTGCCCAACGACCCGTGCAGCTGAAGCGCCCGTGAGGACACGTCGTGCAGCACCTTCTGCATCATCGCCTTCACCGCCGAGATGTCGGCCCGAACGGCCTTGTAGTCGTTGAATTGGTCGATCTTCCAAGCGGTTTGCAGAGTCAGCAGCCGGAACGCCTCGACCTCCATCCACGAGTCGGCGACCATCTCCTGCACGAGTTGCTTGTTGGCCAGCACCTCGCCCTGGGTGTGGCGGGACACCGCCCGTTCGCAGATCATGTCGAAGATCCGGCGGACCAGGCCCACGGTGCGCATCGCGTGGTGAATGCGACCGCCGCCCAGGCGGGTCTGGGCGACCACGAACGCCCCACCGCGCGGGCCCAGCATGTGATCCGCCGGCACGCGGACGTTTTCGTAGCGGACATAACCCTCGCGTCCACCGCCCGTCGGCTGGTAGCCGAGTCCCACGTCGCGCAGCACGTTGATGCCGGGGGTGTCGCCCGGAACGACGAACATGGAGTAGCGCTCATAGGGCGCTGCCTCGGGATCGGTCATCGCCATCACGATGAGGAACGACGCCATGGAGGCAAACGACGAGAACCACTTCTCCCCGTTGATGACCCAGTGATCACCGTCTTGCACCGCGGTGGTGCGAAACACCTTCGGGTCGGCGCCGCCCTGCGGCTCGGTCATCGAGAAACAGGAAATGATGCGGTTGTCCAGCAGCGGCTCGAGGTAACGGGCCTTGAGCTCGGGTGTGCCGTAGTGCGCCAGGATTTCGCTGTTGCCGGAGTCGGGCGCCTGGGAGCCGAAGACGATCGGCGCGCACTCCGAGCGGCCCAGAATCTCGTTGAGCAGCGCCAGCTTCACCTGGCCGTACCCCGGACCGCCCAGGTGCTGACCGAGGTGGGTGGCCCACAGCCCGCGCTGTTTCACGATCTCCTGCAGCGGCGGGATCAGCGCCTGACGCACCGGGTCACCGAGATCGTGGGATTCCTTGACGATCAGGTCGATCGGCTCGCACTCTTCGCGGACGAAGTCTTCGACCCAGTCCAGCTGTTGCGCCCACTGCGGGTCGGTGGAGAAGTCCCACGACATACGCTATCCTCTCTAAAGTCGTTATCTACGAACTGCTTTGGGCCACCACGCCGGCGTCCTCGAGCGCGGTGACGGCGGTGGCGTCCAGTCCCATGTCGCGTAGCACTGCGCGCGTGTGATCGCCCGGTAGCGACGGTGACGCGGGCGTCGCCGGACGAGTTCGGGAGAAGCGTGGCGCCGGTGCGGGCTGGGTGATGCCGTCGAGCTCGACGAATGTCCGCCGCGCGACGTGGTGCGGATGCCGCGGTGCTTCGGTCAGCGAAAGCACCGGTGTTGCACAGCATCCCGGCGTGTCGAGGATCCGCTCCCACTCGTCGCGGCGCTTCTCGGCGAAACGGGCGGCCACCGAGGCGCGGTGCGCGGCCCAGGCGGCCGGCGCGTCATCGTCCTGGGGCACGGTGACGCCAAGGCGATCGCACAGTTCGGCGTAGAACTTCGGCTCCATGGCGCCGACGGCGATATGGCCGCCGTCGGCGGTGGCGTATGCGCCGTAGAAGTGCGCGCCGCCGTCGAGGAGATTGGCTTCGCGTTGGTCGCGCCAGGTACCCGCCGGGAGCATCCCGAAATAGGGTGCCAGCAGCGCCGCCACTCCGTCGACCATCGCGACGTCGAGCACCTGACCCACACCGGACTCGCGGGCCTCGAGGATCGCGCTGAGCAGGCCGACCGCCAAAAGCATTCCGCCGCCGCCGTAGTCGCCGATCAGATTCAGCGGCGGTACCGGTGATTCGGCGGTGCCGATGGCGTGCAGGGCGCCCGTGAGCGCAAGGTAGTTGATGTCATGACCGGCGTGGCCGGCCAGTGGTCCGTCTTGCCCGTAGCCGGTCATGCGGGCGTAGACCAGGCGAGTATTGCGCTCGGTCAGCGCGTCCGGCCCGATGCCCAGGCGTTCGGCCACCCCCGGGCGGTACACGTCGACGAAGGCGTCCGCGCCCGCGGCCAGACGGTGAACCAGGTCCCGGCCACGGGGATCCTTGACGTCCGCGGCGAGCGACCGCTGACTGCGCCGGACCGTGTAGTCGATCGGGAGCGGTCCGTCGACGCCGGTCAGGGCATCGACGCGGATAACTTCGGCACCCAAGTCGCCCAACAGTATTCCGCAAAACGGTGCCGGCCCCAGCCCGCCCATCATGACGATGCGGACGCCGCGCAGGGGTCCGGCCACTCCGGTCACTCCGGTCATGAAGACCACTTCTTGCGGCGCTGCGCCGCCTCGTCGGTCGCGTGGGAGATCACCTGGTTGCGGTTCTCCAGTTCCATCGCCGACGTCAGGCTCGGGGCGTCGGTGTTGACCTGCAGGGCGCGCTTGGTCAGTTGCGCACCGAGCGGGGCATGGCTTGCGACCAGCGAGGCCAACTCCACCGCGCGGTCGGCCAGCCGGTCCGGCTCGACGACCTCGCTGACCAGACCGCGCCGGTCGGCTTCGGTGGCCGGCACCGTGCGGCCGGTGAGCATCCAATCGGCGGCCACGCTGGTGCCGACGATGCGCGGCAGGTGATAGCTCATGCCCATCTCGGCACCCGAGAGCCCCAGCAGGATGGCGGCGTTGCCGAATGATGCGGCGGCCGAGCAGATTCGGATGTCCGCGGCCAGACACAGGGCGAGTCCAGCCCCGACACAGGGCCCGTTGACGGCGGCGATGACGGGCTGCGGCAAGGCGCGCACCGCCCCGGCGAGGGCGGCCATCCTCTCCTGGAAGCGCATCCGGTCCAGCGCAGGCGCGCCGGCCTCGAGCATCGAGGGCCCGAAGTCGCGCACGTCGATGCCGGCGCAGAACCCGCGTCCGGCACCGGTCAGCACGACGGCGCGCACCGCGGCGTCGACGGCCAAATCGCCGAATACTTGGCGCAATTCGGCCTGCATCGCCTCGTTGATGGCGTTGAGCCGCTGCGGGCGGTTCAGCCGCAGCACCGCGACACCGTCGCAGGGCCGGTCGAGCTCGAGGGTGCTCGGCATGGTCATACCCGCTCGATGATCGTTGCGGTGCCCATCCCGCCGCCCGTGCACATGGTTACCAGTCCCGTTGTCAGATCACGGCGTTCAAGTTCGTCGAGCACGGTGCCGATCAGCATGGCGCCGGTGGCGCCGATCGGGTGTCCGAGGGCAATCGCGCCGCCGTTGACGTTGACCACGTCGGGATCGATGTCGAGATCGCGCATCGTCTTGAGCGGGACGGCGGCGAAGGCCTCGTTGATCTCCCAGAGGTCGATGTCGGCCACCGTCATGCCCGCGCGTCGCAGGCATCGCTGAGCCGCGGGGCCGGGCGCGGTGAGCATGATGATCGGTTCGCTGCCGATGGCCGCGGTGGCCCGGATCTGCGCGCGTGGGGTTACCCGGTGGGTGTGCATCCAGTTGGAGGAGGCCAGTAGCACGGCCGCCGCGCCGTCGACCACGCCGGAGGAATTGCCCGCGTGGTGCACGTGATCGATGTGGTCGATGCCCGGATAACGCTCGAGGCATATCTGGTCGAATGTGCGTTGCTCGCCGTCGGCGCACGTCGCTCCCATCGCCTCGAAGGCCGGCTTGAGGCGGGACAGCGTCTCGGCGGTGGTGCCCGGGCGGGGATGCTCGTCGCGTTCCACCCGGCCGTGCGGCGTCGGCACGTCGACGAGGGAGCGATCGAAGCGGCGCTCCTCGATGGCCGCGGCGGCGCGGCTCTGGCTCAGTGCGGCGTAGGCGTCGACGGCCTCGCGGCCGAACCCCTCCAGGGTGGCGATCAGATCGGCCGAAATACCCTGCGGGACAGTGGGATACATGGCGCGAAGGTCGGGGTTGTTGCCGTCGATCGTCGGGACTCCCGCCGTGACGCCCCACCGCGACATCGACTCGACGCCGCCGGCGATCACCAAATCCTCGGTGCCGGCGGCAATGCCCGCCGCCGCAACGGTGACGGCCTGCTGGCCCGAGCCGCAGAACCGGCTCAACGTCATCCCGGGAACGGTCTCCGGCCAGCCGGCCAACAACACCGTCAAGCGAGCGATGTCGTCGCCATGGTCCCCGCTGAGGATGCCGTTGCCGGCGATCACGTCATCGACGTCGACCGGATCGAAGTCGATCCGCTCGGCCAGCGCGGTGAGGCAGCGGGCGAGCAGGGCCTGTGGGTGAACGGCGTGCAGTCCGCCGTCGGGGCGGCCTCGCCCGCGGGGCGTGCGTACCGCGTCGAGAATCCAGGCGTCGATGATGGACTCCGATCGTCAGGGGCCACGCGGGACCCGGCACAGGTCACCAGCGATCGTAATTCGTCTCTCGGCAGCGAAGAACTACCTTCTCTAAAATAGCGAAGCTGTTCTCGCTTGGGGGGTGGGCGCGGGACGGTTGCTGCACCGCGGTGACGACGTGAGCCACCATGGCTGGCAGCGGGGCGCCGAGCCGGCCGGGCGCATCGGAGCCGGGTATGTCCTGGCGATGCCCGAGGCCGGACTGAAAACGCCGCATCGACCTGCTGCTGGCCCGGGCAGGCCAAATCTGGCGCAGCGGGGCCGCCCGGCCGGGGGCGGCCGGCGCCGATACTGGCGCTCATGCACATCACCGTCGACTACAACCTGTGCGAGGGGCACGGGCAGTGCCTACTGGCCGCTCCCGACGTCTTCGACATTCCCGACGGCGCCGAACAAGTGGTGGTGCTCGAGCCGGACCCGCCCGAAGCCGACCGTGAAGCGGTGATTCGGGCAGCCGCAATGTGTCCCGCGCAAGCGATCCGAATCCTCAACTGATGCGGCCGGTTTCGGCGACATCGTCGAGCAACCGGTAGCGTCCGGCCAGCGCGGCAGCGGCGATGCGGTTGCCGACCCCGAGTTTGTGCAGCAGCGCGGCCACCATGCGTTTGGCGGTGCGCTCCGACACCAGCATCCGCTGGGCGATGTCGCCGGTCTCCATGCCGGTCGCGAGCAGGGTCCATAGCTGGAGATCCTGGGCGCTGAGGTTGTCCAGCAGCTCGGACGGCGGCTTGCGGGTGTTGCTCAGCAGCGCATCGAGCAGCGCACTGTCGATGACGCGCAGGCCCTCCGCGATCGTCCATAGTGGCCCCGCCAGCGCCTCGGGCCGCGCGGTCTTGGGCAGAAAGCCGTCGGCGCCGGCCCGCAACGCCTCTTCGGCCAGCGCCAGGTCGTCGGTCCCCGACAGCGCCAGGATCCGGGTTTTCGGGTGGCGCGCCTTGATGTGCCGGATGGCGGCGACGCCGCCCAGCGGGGGCATCGACAGGTCGATGATCGCGACATCGGCGGCGCAGCGGGCCACCAGGTCGGCGGCCTCTTCGACGTACGTCGTCTGGCCGCCGACGGTGAACAGTTCGCCCCATTCGCGGGTGAGCAACAGGGCCAGGCCCTGCGCGAACAGCTCATGGTCGTCCACGATCACCACGACATACGGCGAGCGAGTCATTGCCGCGATGCTAGCCCCAACCCTATGGTCAGCTGGGTGAGACCGCTCGATCAGCTCCGAACCACGGTGGACTTCGACGGCGAGGACTACGGGCTGGCCCGCACCGTCGTCGCGGTGCGGGTCGCTGTGGTTATCTCGATCGGCGTGCTGCTGGCCATCGGACCCCAGTGGGTCCGCCAGCACGCGCCGGCCACTGTGGCGGTGCTGGGGGGCGCGATCGTCTACGCGGCCGTCGCGATGGCCTATCCCCAGCTGGAGGTCCGGCGCACCCGGTACGCGTGGCTGGTCACCGGCTTCGACTCGGCATTCACGCTGGCGCTCATCGCGCTGAGCGGGGGCGTCTACAGCCCCGTGGTCGCCGTGTTGGCGCTCGCGGTCATCGCCTCGGCGGCGCGGCTGTCGTTCAACGAAACCCTGCTGGTCGCAATCCTTTTGGGCGCCGCCTACATCCCCGTGGCGCTGATCTCGTCGCCAGAACATCCGGTCAGCCCGGCGGCTCCGGCGCTGCAGGCCGGCTGGTCGGCGCTGTATCTGATCTTCATCGCGATCATCACCGCGGGGCTGTCCGCGCTCGCCGAACGCGAACACCGCTCGCGGCTGCGGGCGCTGGTAGATGCCGAGGCCGAACACGCCGCCGCCGAAGAGGAGCGAGACCTGCGGGCGCGCCTGCTGCGGTCCTACCAGTCGCAACAGGATGGACTCCAGGTGCTGGTGCACGAATTCCGCACTCCCGTCACGTCCTTGGAGGCGCTGACCGAGGCGCTGACGTCGACCCAGCCGATGTCGCAGGCCGACCGGGACACCAGTCTGCAGCTGGTGGCCCGGCACGTGCACCACCTCGCCGACATGCTCGACGCCCTGTCCGACGTCGCGCTCAGTCGCCGCCCGACATTCTCGGCGGGCCGGGTCCGCCGCGTCGACGTGGCCGACCTCATCGTTGCCGCCGCCGACGCGGTCGGCCTGGCACCACCGCGGTTGCGGCTGTCCGTGAGCGACGACGTCGGGGCCGTGGCCGTGAACGCTCAGGGGCTGCGCCGCGTGCTGACCAACCTGCTGGAGAATGCCTCCCGGCATGGCCGGGGCGAACCGGTCGACATGACCTGCTCCCGGGACGGCGAGGAGTTGGTCCTCACGGTGGCCGACCGGGGTCCGGGCATCCCGCCCGAGAGTCTTGGCGAGCTGACCACCAAGTACGTCAGCGTCGGCGGGCAACGCGGCACCGCCGGGCTGGGCCTGTGGATCGTGCAGCAGATCGCCGAGGCGATGGGTGGCCGGGTGGGCTTCAGTGCGCGCGACGGCGGTGGGTTGGTCGCCACCTTCCGCGCCCCGATCGCCTGATCGCCGGTTCCACGCGCTGGCCCGCGCAGGCCAGTGGATGGCACTCGCGCCTGTGCCGTACCGCCGCCGCGCTGGCCAGCATGGGTGCAACGCCGCGGTGACGCGCGCCACCGCACATTGCCAGAAAGGGCCCCCGATGACCGCATCCACGACCGCGCCCACCCACAAAGACATCGATCTCAGTGCCCGCGAGTTCTGGGCGAGACCCCCGGAAGAGCGCGACGCCGGCTTCGCCGTCCTGCGCGCGGAGAACCCCGTGCCGTGGAGCCGCCCCGCGGAGTCTGATCTGCTGCCCCCCGAGCTCAACACCAGGGGATTCTGGTCGCTGACCAAACAAGACGACATCCGCATGGCCAGCCGCCACCCGGAGATCTTCTCCTCCGCGCAGGGCATCACGATGGAGGACTTCGCCCCCGAGGCGGTGGCGATCGCGCAGTCGTTCATCGCCATGGACGCCCCGCGCCACACCCAGCTGCGCGGGATCACGACGGAAGCCTTCAAGACCAGGAACGTGCGCCGCTTGGAAGGCTGGATCCGCGGCCACGCCCACGACCTGGTCAGCGAGATGGCGCACCTCGGTGAAGGCGACTTCGTCCAGCTCGTGTCGGTCAAGCTGCCCGGTCGCATCTTCGGCAGCTTCTTCGGGTTGCCCGACGGTGAGCTGCGTGACACGGCCGTTCGCGCCGCCCAACGGCTGGTGGGTTGGACAGACCCGAACATCCGCGGTGAGCAGAGCGAACTCGAACTGTTCATGGGCGCCGTGATGGACCTGCACGAGGTCGCGACGGTGCTGATCCCCGAGCGGCGGGCCAACCCCGGTGACGATCTGATGACCTGGATGGTGCAGGCCGAGTTCGACGGCAAGAAGATGACCGACGACGAGCTGAAGGCGTTCTTCGTGTTGATGGGCGTCGCGTCCAACGACACCACGCGGCACGCCTCGGCCCACGCCATCGCGGCCCTCTCGAAGTTCCCCGAGCAGCGCGCACTGCTGGTCGAGGACGTCGACGGCCGGGTCGGCACCGCGCTCGAGGAGGTGTTGCGCTGGGGATCGCCGTTGCTGCACATGCGCCGCACCGCCACCCAGGACATCACCGTGCGCGGCTCGGAGATCAAGGCGGGCGACAAGGTCGTGCTGTGGTACTACTCGGGCAACCGCGACGAGGACGTCTTCGAAAATCCCCATTCGTTCGACATCCTGCGAAACCCGAACCCGCACATGGCCTTCGGCGGGGGCGGCCCGCACTTCTGCCTGGGCGCGGCGCTGGCCCGCACCATGCTCAAGGCGTTGCTGACCGAGGTCTACACACGCATTCCGGACATCTCGGCACCGGAGCCGCACTACGCGCTGGCCAACTTCATCAACGGCGTCAACAGCCTGCCGGCGACCTGGACACCCGAGAAGCGCTGACCCGAAGGAGTTTCGGATGAAGACCAAAGCGGCGGTGCTGTGGGGGCTGCACCAGAAGTGGGAGATCGAAGAGGTCGACCTCGACGGGCCCAAGGAGAACGAGGTCCTGGTCAAGATCGCCGCGGCCGGGCTGTGTCATTCCGATGACCACCTGATCACCGGCGACATGCCGATGCAGCTACCGGTGGTCGGTGGGCACGAGGGCGCCGGCGTCGTCGTCGACGTCGGACCGGGTGTCACCGACGTCGCCGAGGGGGATTCGGTGGCGTTGAGTTTCATTCCGGCCTGCGGTCGTTGCGGACCGTGTTCGCGGGGCATGAGCAACCTGTGCGTACTCGGCGCCGCCATCATCGCCGGACCGCAGCTCGACGGCACCTTCCGGTTCCACGCCAAAGGCCAGGGGTTGGGCCAAATGTGCGTGCTGGGAACCTTTTCCGAATACACGGTGGTGCCGCTGGCGTCGGTGATCAAGGTGGACCCCGCCACCGCGCTGGACACCGCCGCGCTGGTCGGCTGCGGGGTCACCACCGGCTACGGCAGCATGGTGCGCACCGGCGAGGCCCGGGACGGCGACACGGTGGTGGTCATGGGTGTGGGCGGGATCGGGATGAACGCGGTGCAGGGCGCGCGGATCGCGGGCGCACGCGTCATCGTCGCCCTCGATCCCGTGGAGTACAAACGGAATCGTTCGGTCGAGTTCGGCGCCACCCACACGGCGGCGACGGTGGACGAGGCGCAGGCCCTGATCACCGACCTGACGCGCGGCCAGCTGGCCGACGTCTGCGTGGTCAGCACCGATTCGGCCGAGGGAACCTATGTCGCGCAGGCGCTGAGCCTGGTCGGCAAGCGCGGCAGGGTGGTGATGACCGCGATCCCGCACCCGGCCGACACCCGCGTCGACATGTCGCTGTTCGACCTGACCCTGTACGAAAAGCAGGTCCGCGGATCACTTTTCGGATCGTCCAATCCCCGCCACGACATACCCCGGATGCTCGACCTGTACCGCGCCGGTCGATTGAAGCTCGACGAACTCGTCACCCGCGAGTACACCCTGGAGGAGATCAACACGGGCTACGCCGACATGCACGCCGGCGTGAATCTCCGCGGACTGATCCGGTTCTGAACCGCCCATGAATCTCATCACCATCGTGGCCATTCTTGCTGCTCCGCTGGGCATCCCGGCCGGGGTCAGCGTGGCGCACCACGCCGCCGGCCGATTCAGGAGCTCCGCGCGATGGCGCCGACGGATCCGATGAACAAGAGCGAGGACGACATGACCGGCATTGCGCACTATCCGATGTACATCGACGGGCGGTGGCGCGACGCCTCGAGCAGGTTAGAGGTGCGCGATCCCGCGACCAATGAAGTGGTCGCGACCGTCGCCCAGGGCGACGTAACCGTGGCCGACGAGGCCGTCGCCGCGGCGCACGCGGCACATGCCTCCGGTGTCTGGCGGTCGACGCCCGCCACCGAACGCGCCCGCATCCTCGACGCGATCGCCGACAACCTCGCCGCGCGGCTCGACGAGTTGACCGCCCTGCAGGTGCGCGAAAACGGCGCGACCGCAAGGTCGGCGGGCGCGTTCCTGCTGGGCTACTCGATCGCCCACCTGAAATACTTCGCCTCGTTGGCGCGCTCATATGCTTTCGAGGAAACCGGACCATTGATCCAAGCGCCCACGCTGGCCGCCGGGGTGCTTCGCCGTGAGCCGGTCGGCGTCTGCGCCGGCATCGTGCCGTGGAACTTCCCGTTGCTGCTGGCGGTGTGGAAGCTGGGTCCCGCGTTAGCGGCAGGCAACACGATAGTGCTCAAGCCCGATGACCAGACGCCGCTGACGTTACTCGAATTGGCCAGGGCGGCAGACGAAGCCGGGCTGCCGGCGGGGGTGCTGAACGTGGTCACCGGACCCGGCCCGGTCGTCGGCGCCCGGCTCGCCGAACACCCCGATGTTCGCAAGGTGGCCTTCACCGGCTCGACGGAAGTCGGCAAGACCGTGATGCGCGCCGCCGCCGGCAACGTCAAGAAGGTCACCCTCGAGCTGGGCGGCAAGGGCGCGAACATCGTCTGCGATGACGCCGACCTGGATCTGGCCGTCGACGGCACGCTGTTCGGATTCTTGCTGATGGCCGGTCAGGCCTGCGAATCCGGAACGCGGCTGCTGCTGCATGTATCGATTCACGACGAGTTCGTGCGACGGCTGGTGGCCCGCGCGTCCACCCTCGTCGTGGGCGATCCGATGGACCCGGCCACGGACATCGGACCGCTGATATCCGCCAAACAGCAAGCGCGGGTGGAGAAGTACGTCGCGCTCGGGCAGGAGGAGGGATGCCAGATCGCCTTCCAGGGCACCGTCCCCGCCGAAGCCCGGTTCGCCGATGGTCATTGGGTCGCGCCGACGATCCTGACCGGGGCCACCAACGACATGCGGGTGGCCAGGGAGGAGATCTTCGGGCCGGTGCTCGTCGTGATCAAATGCGCCGACGACGCCGAGGCGGTCGCGATCGCCAACGACAGCGAGTACGGATTGTCCGCGGGCGTGTGGACCGCGGATAACGAACGCGCGTTGGCGATCGCGCGCGAATTGGAGTCCGGCACGGTGTGGATCAACGACTGGCACATGGTCAACGCGATGTTCCCCTTCGGCGGTATGAAGCAAAGCGGTCTCGGGCGTGAGCTCGGACCCGGCGCCCTCGACGAGTACACCGAGCAGAAGTTCGTCCATGTCGACATGACCAATGACCGCGCCAAGCGGGTCTATGCCGTAGTCGTGTCGGCCGCCGCCGCGGAAGCGACCTGATCGGTGTATCCGGCCACCCACGCCGAGAATGGGCCTGACCGCCCCGCGGTGATCCTTGCGGAATCCGGACATGCGTTGACCTACCGGCAACTCGACGACAACTCCGCTGCGCTGGCGCGGGTGCTGTACGACGCCGGACTCCGCCCCGGCGATGTCGTCGCCCTGCTGTCCGACAACGCCGCCGAGGTGTTGGAGGTCTACTGGGCCACGCAGCGATCGGGCCTGTACATCACCGCCGTCAATCACCACCTCACGGCGCGGGAGGCCGCCTACATCGTGCGCGACTCGGGTGCGCGCGCGGTGATCGTCTCGGCCGCACTGGCCGACCTGGCAGCCGAAGCCGCCGCGCAGGCCGGCAACCCCGCGCTGCGGCTGGCATTCGGCGGCGACGTTCCCGGCTTCGCCTGCTATGAAACCGCCATCGCCGAGGCCGGCCCCCGCCTGCCCGCGGAGCCATCAGGCGCCGTCATGCTGTACTCCTCTGGCACAACGGGATTCCCGAAGGGCATCAAGCCCCCGCTGCCGAGCCGCCGTATCGACGAACCGGGTGATCCGATCGTCGCGATGGCCAGCCAGTTCTACGGAATCAAAGCCACCGACATCTATCTGTCTCCCGCGCCCGTCTACCATGCCGCACCCCTGCGATGGTGCGGCATGGTGCAGGCGCTCGGGGGCACGGTGGTGCTGGCCAAGAAGTTCGACGCCGAAGCCACCCTGCGCTACGTCGAGCAGTACCGGGTCACCGTCGCGCAGCTGGTTCCCACCATGTTCGTACGGTTGCTCAGACTCGACGAAACCGTCCGCCGACGCCATGACTTGTCGAGCCTGCGGATGCTGATGCATTCCGCCGCGCCCTGCCCCGCGGATGTCAAACGGGCGATGATCGAGTGGCTCGGCCCGATTCTCTACGAGTTCTACGGCTCCACCGAGGCGCACGGCCTGACGTTCATCGACTCGCAGCAATGGCTCGCCCATCCGGGGTCGGTCGGGCGAAGCGTGCTCGGGGCGCTGCATATCTGCGACGACGACGGGGACGAGGTACCCGCGGGTGCCGTCGGCACCGTGTACTTCGAACGCGATCACCTTCCGTTCGAGTACCACAATGATCCCGACAAGACCGCCGCGGCCTGCCACCCGAAACATCCGTTCTGGACGACCGTCGGCGATCTCGGCTATCTCGACCCTGATGGCTTCCTGTACCTGACGGACCGGAAGTCGTTCATGATTATCTCCGGCGGGGTCAACATCTACCCGCAGGAAGTGGAGAACGCCCTAGCGCTGCACCCCGCGGTGTTCGATGTCGCTGTCATCGGCGTTCCCCACCCCGAAATGGGCGAGGAGGTCAAAGCTTTCGTGCAGGCGGCACCGGGGGTGAGTGGAACCGATGCCCTCGCAGCAGAGCTCATCGACTACGTTCGCGACAGGATCGCCCATTACAAGGCGCCCCGCTCGGTCGAGTTCGTCGACGACCTGCCCCGGACACCGACCGGCAAACTCGCGAAAAACAAGCTGCGGCAGGCGGTTACGGCCCGAAATTAGTGCCGCTCGTCAGCTCTTCCCACTTGTTGATCTCGGCTGCCCGCACCTCCGCGGCGTAGCGATAGGCGGCCAGCGCATCGGGCCCCAGCAACAGAAACGACGGCGGCTCGGGCGACTCGACGGCCGCGATGATCGCGGTGGCGGCCTTGGCGGGATCGCCGGGCTGGTTGCCATCCATGGTGTCGTTCTCCTTGCGACGCCGCCCGGCGGTTGCGGCATAGTCGTCGATGACGGCGGCCGACTGGCTCAACGAGCGTCCGGCGAAGTCGGTGCGGAACGCACCGGGCTCGACGATGGTCACCGAAATACCCAGCGGGACAAGCTCACCGCGAAGGGCTCCGCTCATGCCTTCGATCGCGGCCTTGGCCGCCGCATAGTAGCCGGACCCCACCGGGGTCAACTGGGCGCCGATCGAAGAGATGTTCACGATCGCACCGCGGCGGCGTGCCCGCATGTCGGGCAGGACGGCCTTGATCATGGCGACCGTGCCGAAGAAGTGCGTCTCGAACAGCGTGCGGACATCGGCGTCAACGCCTTCCTCGACCGCGGCGCGATAACCGTAACCGGCGTTGTTGACCAACACGTCGACATGGCCGAACCGCACCTGTGCCTGCTGCACGGCGGAGGCGACCTGCGCCGGTTTGGTGACATCGAGGGCTACGGCGAGCATCCGCTCGGGGGCGGACTCGGCCAGGTCGCCGACCGCGGTGACGTCACGCGCGGTGACGACGGCGTTGTGGCCGGCGGCGACGACAGCCTCGGCCAATGCGCGACCGAGTCCGGTCGAACAGCCGGTGATGAGCCACGTGGACATCAGAATGTCTCCCTTCACGTCTGCCGGTCGAGCAGGATCGGATCGTCGTCATCCCGGTCGTCGACGGTGTATCCGTGTTCGGGGGTCGACAGAGCGTCCAGATCGATATCGGTCATAAGATCCGTTACCCGTCAAAAGCCGGGCCGTCGAATCGATCACGGGTGATGAACTCGGCGACCGGCCTGCGGCGCAGCTTGCTCAGCTGCCGCACCGGTTTACCGAGAGGCACGACGGCGGCCACCGCGTGCAGCTCGGGGATGCCGAGCAGTCGGCGGACTTGAGGTTCGGCCGCGATGGCCATCGTCGTGATGGTGCCGCCGTAGCCCTCGCTTCGCGCGGCGAGCAAGATGTTCCAAATCAGCGGATATACCGACGCCCCGCCGGCGATCCCGACGCGGTCGAGATGCTGATCGAGGGCGGCGACAACGGTCAGGTCAACCGAGACCACAAGTACCACAGGCGCTTTCGCGATCGGGGCCATGAACGTGTCGGGGATCTCCGTCTCGTCGATGACCTCTCGCGGCACCCGACTGGGATAAATTGAGTTCCAGGGGTTTTCACCCGCCTGCAGCTGGGCGAAGTAGCGGCGCGCCGCGGGCACCCCGAGCTCGGCCAACTGGCGGCGCACCGTCGGATCGCGCACCACGGTGACGTGAGCGCCCTGCCTGTTGCCCCCGCTGGGAGCGAACCGGGCGTTGTCGAAGATGCGCGCCAGCACCTCGTCGGGCAGGGGATCGTCGGTGAATTCCCGTGCCGCGAAAGAGGTTCGCATCACGTCATACAGCTGCATGTCAGGAGGGCTCATCAACTCGCCGGCGCGCACCGCTCCAGCCGGAAGGTGCGTTTGAACCCGGCCGGCTGCGTCGTCAGGGTCACTTCCACCGCACCGCTGGGCGCGATGACGTAGTGCTCCTCGACATCGGGTCCGTCCTTCCAGCGGCCGACCGGCTGGCGCCCGAGGTCGTCGCGGTCGTGGAGGGCCGGGTCGAACGGAAACAGCACCGGGTCATACGGCGTGACGTCGCCGTCGGGCCGCCCGTTGACCAGGCGGCTGCATTCCACGAACCGGAAGTGTCCGATGTTGTGTGCCGCTCGATATTTCCGCTTCACCACTAGCGGGGATTGCCCGTCGGCGGGCAGTGAAACGTCTTTGCACACGATCGGGTCGAAGACGACCCCGGCGCCGGCTTCGGCTTCCCGGAAAACCCCGAAATTCCTCGAAAAGCGTTCGGACAGCGCGAAACCGGACTCCTTGTCGAGGAAAACGGCAAGACCGATGGCCGTGGCGGCGAAGGGGTGCGGTGAGCGTTTCACCCGCTTGTCGCCGAAGTTGCCGCGCAGCATCCGGGATACCAGCGGGAAACCACCGGCACCGCCGACGACGTAGATGCCTGCCACCTCCGAGAGGTCCACGTCGTCGCGGCGGCGGGCCGGGTCGCGCAGGACCCGGTTGAGCGGCTCCATCGTCTGATCGACCAGCGGCGCGCACACCGAGTAGACGTCGTCGATGGGGCAGGAGAACGGCGGCCGATCGAACGGGGACAGGTCCACCAGAAAGCGGCGCGTCTGCGGCCCGACGGCCTCCTTGCGGGCGGCGCATTCTTCGGCCAGCGCGTCGCGGGTGGCGGCGTCGAGGCCGGGCAGGTTCGCGCCGGCCAGCACGAGCCCGACGATCGCCTCATCGAAGTCGTCACCACCGAGGCGCTGGATACCCTCGCTGATGACGACCTCGTTCGCGTGCCCGGTCATCTTCAGCAGCGACGCGTCGAACGTTCCCCCGCCGAGGTCGTAGATGAGGACGTATTCGCGTTTGGCGGTGATGGTCGAGCGATACCGATGGGCGTATTCCAGGCTCGCGGCCGACGGCTCGTTGAGCAGCGCGACGACGTGAAACCCGGCGGCCACGTAGGCATCCAGGGTCAGCAGGCGCTGGGCGCTCGAGGCATTGGCCGGCACGCTGACCGCGGCTTCGATGGCTTCTCCGGTGGCGAGCGTGACGTTCGAATGACGCTGCAGATCGGTTTTCAGCTGGGCCAGAAACCCGGTGAGCAGGTCGGCCAGTCGATGGTCACGGCCGGCGATGTTTACTTCGGTCTGGGGGCCGGCGTCGTTGAGCAGACGTTTGAACGAGCGCAGCACCGACCACCCCGGCTCGTGGCGGACGGCGGCAGCGTCCGCGCCGAACCGCAGCTCCCCGGCGGTGTTGGCGGCGATGATCGACGGCCACGCGTCCACGCCGTCGAAGGAGACGACGGGATAATTGCCTCGGTCGACGGCTGCGACCACGGTGTGGGTAGTGCCAAAGTCGATACCGACCCTCATCGCGCAAGTTTAGGACCGCGCCGTGGCCTTGGGCACAACCTTTTTCCCCGGCGCGTCCCATCGCCGTTGCAACTCTCGCTCGGCGGCGGTGGCGATCAGACCCGACGGCGCGAAGAACTTCGAGGGCACCGGCTCGTCCTCGGTCAATGGCCGGCCTGGCCCGCGAATTACCCCGAGCGCGACGACGATTCCGGTGATCACCACGATGACGACGGCGACCGCGAAGAGGATGGACAGCGTGCCTTGGATGAAGGTGTTCCTGATGACGTCGTCGAGTTGGTGGGCGTTTTTGGCCGATCCGAACGACGTCTTACCGGCGCTTCTGGCGGCCAGGTATCCGAAATGCTGGGTCCAGTAGCCGACGGCCGGATCCGCGGAGAAGATCTTCTGCCAGGACGCGGTCATCGTGACGACCAGATCCCACAGCAGCGGAACCCCGGGAATCCACGCCCACTTCAGGAGGCCCTTCTTGATGACGATCACGGTGATGACGGTCAGCGCGATCGCGGCGAGCAGCTGGTTGGCGATGCCGAACAGCGGGTACAGCGTGTTGATCCCGCCCAGCGGATCGGTCACGCCCATCAGCAGGATGCTGCCCCACGCTGCGGCCACGGCCAGGCTGCACAACCAGACGCCCGGGCGCCAGCTCGGGTTGCGTAGCTTGACCAGCGGAGCACCCAAGTTGCCCAGCGTGTCGGAGAGCATGAACCGTGCGACGCGGGTGCCCGCATCGACGGCGGTGAGGATGAACAGCGCCTCGAACATGATCGCGAAGTGGTACCAGAACGCCTTGAGGCCGGCGCCGCCGAACACCCGGTACAGCACCTCGGACATCCCGACCGCCAGCGTCGGCGCTCCGCCGGTGCGCGACACGATCGACTTCTCGCCCACCCCGGCGGCGGCCTGATTGAGCTGCTCCGCGGTCGCCGGGGCCCCGCTCAACCCGAGTCCATTGACGTAGTGCGCGGCGGTGGCCGCGGTGCCGTCGGTCCGCGCGGCCGGGGCGTTGAGGGTGAAGTAGAGGTGCTGGTCGAGGATCGCCGCGCTGACCAGCGCCATGACGGCGACGAACGACTCGGTCAGCATGCCGCCGTAGCCGATCAGCCGCATCTGGCTTTCCTTCTCCAGCAGCTTGGGCGTCGTCCCCGACGAGATCAGCGCGTGAAACCCGGACAGCGCGCCGCAGGCGATGGTGATGAACAGGAACGGGAACAGCGCGCCGGGGAACACCGGCCCGTCGCCGCGGGACGCGAATTGCGACACTGCGGGCGCCTGCATGACCGGCCGCGCGATGCAGATACCGACGGCGAGTAGCGCGACGGCACCGACCTTCATGAACGTCGACAGGTAGTCACGCGGCGCCAGCAGCAACCACACCGGCAGCACCGACGCGACAAAACCGTAGATGATGATCAACCAGGACACCGTCACCGCGGATAAGCTCAACCAGGATGTGCCCCAAGAGGTTTCGCCGACCCACGCGCCGGAGGCCACGGCGACCAGCAGTAGCGCGACGCCGATGAGCGACACCTCGGCCACCCGGCCCGGACGCAGGAACCGCAGATAGCAGCCCATGAACAGGGCGATGGGAATCGTCATGGCGATGGAAAAGATGCCCCAGGGGCTTTGGGCCAGTCCTCGCACCACCACGAGTGCGAGCACCGCGATGATGATCACCATGATGACGAACGCCCCGAGCAGTGCGGCCACGCCGCCGGTGGCGCCGAGCTCGTCGCGGGCCATCTGGCCCAGCGAACGGCCGCGGCGCCGGGTAGAGATCCACAAGACCAAGTAGTCCTGCACGGCGCCGGCGAACACCGCGCCGATGACGATCCAGATGCTGCACGGCAGATAGCCCATCTGGGTGGCCAGCACCGGACCGACCAGTGGTCCGGCCCCGGCGATCGCGGCGAAGTGATGGCCGAACAGCACCCGGCGGTCGGTCGGCACGTAGTCGGTGCCGTCGTCGAGAACTTCGGCCGGCGTGGCGTGGTCGTCGCGCGGACGGACGATCTTGCGTTCGATCAGCCGGGCATAGAAGCGGAATCCGATGAGGTAGGTGCAGATCGCCGCGACCACGAACCACACCGCGTTCACCGTCTCGCCCCGTGCGAACGCGATGATCGCCCAGGCGACGGCGCCGATCACCGCGATGATCGCGAACATGACCTTGTGCCGCGGCGTGATGGGGGAGCGGTCGACGATGGCGACGGGTGGCAGGTCTTCGTCGGTGCGGATGTAGCTGACGTCTCTGCCGTCCTCTTTGAGAGCCACGGCGGAAACCCTACGCGCGCAAAACCAATGACGCCTGTTTTGGTGGAGCGGGCCGCAGAACGTCGATGGCCATAACGGGACGAGGGCATTACCGTTGTCTGATGTCGTTATGGCGACTGCGTGATTACGACGACGACGACCTGGATCAGGCGATTCAGATCTGGGATCAAAGTCGTACTCCGGGATCGGCGGAGCCGGTGTTCGCGGTCGCCGAAGTGATGGCGGCCGCCCGGGGCGGGCAGCCGGCGGTGGTCGCCCAGATCGGCGACGAAGTGGTCGGCATGGCCGTCGCGCGGACCGACGGCGAGCGGGCGTGGGTGTTGCTGGTCGCCCTGGCGGCACGGTGGCGTCATCGCGGTATCGGCAGCGCACTGCTGGCCGATCTCGAACGACGGCTGCGGTCGGTTGGGGTGCGCAAAATCTGCACCCTCCTTCCCGAGGGTGCAACCGGTTCGGCGGCGCTGGAAAACTCCGGCTACACCCGCCGTGACGGGCTGGTGTACTACGAGATGGTCGAACACCTGCGGCCCGATCAAGCCAATCTGCTCGCCGAACTCGGCGGGCGGCTGCTGCCGCCGGGGCTGTGGCAGGAACTGGCCGGCATGGAGCGAGAGAAGCGATTGATCGAACAGTGCATCATCGCCCCGCTGGCCCACCCCGACATCGCGAACCGCTATAGGGTCCGCCCCCCTAAGGCGGTCATCTTGTTCGGCCCGCCCGGGACGGGGAAAACCAGCTTCGCAAAAGGCATTTCGTCGCGGCTCGGCTGGCCGTTCATCGAGCTCTTTCCGTCCCGGCTGGCGGCGGTGGCAGATGGCGGACTGGCGGCGTCGCTTCGCGAAGTGTTCTCAGATCTGGCCGAGCTCGATGAGCTGGTGCTGTTCATTGACGAAGTCGAGGAAATCGCGATCGCGCGCGCCGGTGCCAGCACCACCGAAACCGGCGTCACCAATGAACTGTTGAAACTCATCCCGTCGTTTCGTGAGCACGACCGGTGTCTGCTGGTGTGCGCCACCAATTCGGTCCGGTCGCTGGACTCGGCATTCTTGCGGCCCGGGCGCTTCGACTACGTCATTCCGGTCGGTCCTCCGGATGAGCCGGCTCGCGCGGCTGTATGGAAACGCTATCTCGGCGAGGGTGATTCGGGCATTGATGTCGACCAGTTGGTCGCGGCGACCGAGCTGTTCACCCCCGCCGACATCGAGTTCGCCGCCCGCAAGGGCGCGCAGGTGGCGTTCGATCGTGAAATGCGGCATGGCACGGGAGAGCCTCCGACCACGGCAGATCATCTGGCGGCCATCGGCGACATCCGGCCGACGCTGACCGCTGCGATCCTGGCCGAATTCACCGACGACAAAGCACGATTCGCAAGAGTGTAGTCCCCGAGTGGATCAATACAGCGCGCGCACGGCGTCGATCGTGTCGGCTTCGGCGGGGCTCTTGTCGTCGCGATACCGCACGACGCGGGCGAACCGCAGCGCCAGCCCGCCGGGGTAGCGCGACGACTTCTGCACGCCGTCCAGGGCCACCTCGACCACCTGCTCGGGTCGCACGCGCACCACGTAATCGTCTGTGCCGCCGACGGCCAGTTCGCCGAACCGGGCGGTCTGCCAGTCCAGCATGGCGTCGGTCATACCCTTGAAAGTCTTTCCCACCATGATGAATTCGCCGGTGGCCGGGTCCCGGGCGCCCAGATGGATATTGGAGAGTTTGCCGCGGCGGCGCCCCGATCCCCACTCCACGGCGAGCACCACCAGGTCCAGCGTGTGCACCGGCTTGATCTTCAGCCAGCCCGCGCCGCGGCGACCCGCCTGATACGGCGCGTCCGGCGCCTTCGCCAGCACGCCCTCGTGGCCGGCGGCCAGCGTCGCGTCCAGGAACCCGCCCGCTTCGACCGGGTCGGAGGTGAGCAGCCGATCGACGCGCTGCGCGGGTGGGACCAACGCGTCCAGGGCGGCCAGCCGGTCGGTGGTCGGCGCGTCGATCAGGTCAACGCCGTCGCGGTGCAGAATGTCGAAGAAGAACACCGAAAGTGGCTGCGCGGCAACGGCTGCGGCGACATCGACTGAGCGGCCGAACCGCGATGCGGTGACCTGGAAGCGCTGTGGCCGGTTGTCCGGGCGCAGCGCGATCGCCTCGCCGTCGGCGATGAGGTCGGTGACCGGTAGTGCCCGCGTCGCCTGCACCACTTCGGGCAGCCGGGCGGTGACGTCGTCGAGGCTTCTGGTGTAGACGGTGACCTCGTCACCGGCGCGGTGAATCTGTACGCGCGCCCCGTCCAGCTTTGCTTCGAAAATCGCCTGCCCGCCGTGGCGTTCGAGCGCATCGGCCACACTGGCCGCGGTCTGCGCCAGCATCGGGCCGACCGGCCGGCCGACCCGCAGGGTGAAGGTGTGCAGGGCGGTCGCGGAGCCGGACAAGGGGCCGGACAGCGCCGCCGCCGCCACCGCCGGCAGGTCCCCGCCCAGCATCGCGGCCCGCTGCACCTCGGCGGCGGGGATACCGGCGGCCGTGGCTACGGCGTCGGCCATGATTCCGGCCAGCGCGCCCTGGCGCAGTTCGCCGCCCAGCAGTCGGACCAGAAACGTCTGCTCGGTTTCGGTGGCGGCGGCGAACAGGGCGGCCAGGAGTGTGGCGCGGCGAGCCTGTGCGCCTTTGCCGGACACGGCGCCGATCCCGGAGAAGGTGGCGTCGACGCCGGCGACGGTCAACGCGGCGTTCGCGGCCGGCGGCGGGCGCGAACGCAACGCCGCCCAGCCGACACCGATTTGACGTTGCCGCAACTCGCCGGAAAGCCAGGACACGACGATCGTGACCAGACTGGCATCGGGGGCGGCCCGCCCGAGCAGGTCGGCGATGCGGGCGACCTTTTTCAGTCGCGACGACGTGCTCCCGACGTCGATTGACGTCGTCGCCACGTCGAGAAGGAGCACGTTTGCCAGCTTGGCATGGCTCGGTGACAAGCGTCCGGAGCGGACGCGCTAGCGTGCCTACGTAACGTTACAGATTGCATGGAATCTGACAAGCCTAAAAATGGGAGGTCCGGATGGAGATCAACGGGAAGAAGGTCGTCGTCATCGGCGGCGCGTCGGGAATGGGTCGTGCCAGCGCCGAGCTGCTGCACGAACGCGGCGCGGACGTCGCGGTGCTCGACCGCGAGGGCTCCGACGGCAAGACGGTTGCCGAGGGCATCGGCGGTACCTTCTACCCCGTCGACGTCACCGACTTCACCGGCACCGAGGAGACGCTGCAGGCCGCGGTCGACAAGCTCGGCGGCCTGCATGTCGTGATCACCACCGCGGGTGGCGGCATCGCCAAGCGGACGCTGACCAAGTCCGGCCCGCACGACCTCGAATCCTTCCAGTCGGTGATCGACCTCAACCTGATCGCCACCTTCAACATCAGCCGGCTGGCCGCCGCGCACATGGCGAAGAACGAGCCCGAGGACCCCGACACGGGGGAGCGTGGCGTCATCATCAACACCGCTTCGATCGCGGCCTTCGAAGGGCAGATCGGGCAGGTCGCCTACACCGCCGCCAAGGCGGGGATCGCCGGGATGTGCCTGACCATGGCGCGTGACCTGGGTTCGGTGGGCATCAGGGTGCTGGGGATCGCCCCGAGCCTTTTCGCGACGGGTCTGACCCAGGGCATTCCGGACGAATTCGCGGCGGCGCTGACCAAGGACGCGGCCTTCCCGAAGCGCCTGGGCCGTCCCGAGGAGTACGCCAAGCTGGTGGCCGCCATCGTGGACAACCCGATGCTCAACGGCCAATGCCTGCGGCTGGACGCCGGGCAGCGGTTCGCGCCCAAGTAGCCGCCCCCCGTTGGGGCCCTCCCCGCATTAAGTACACTCTTTAGGCAGCCGCCCCGCTTCCCCTCGAAGCGGGGCAGGCACCCAGCTTCGGCTCCGCGGACCGCGCAGCGGTTCGAGGGGGAGCGGGGCGATCACACCCGGCTGGCATGCGGCGCGAGGAGGGCCCTCATGGGTATCGCATTAACCGACGACCATCGTGAACTCGCCGAGGTGGCTCGCGGGTTCTTGACCGCGCAGAAGGCGCGCTGGGCGGCGCGAGCGCTGCTCGACGCCACCGACGAGCCCCGCCCCGGATTCTGGCAGAACCTCGTCGAGCTGGGGTGGCTCGGCCTGCACGTCGACGAGGAGTACGGCGGCTCAGGGTTCGGGCTGCCCGAACTCGTGGTCGTGATCGAAGAGCTCGGTCGCGCGGTAGCGCCGGGACCGTTCGTGCCCACCGTGATCGCCTCCGCCGTGATCGCCAAAGACGGTACGGCCGAACAGAAGTCGCGACTGCTGCCCGGCCTGGTCGACGGAACCGTCACCGCGGGCACCGGCCTGGACGGCCAGGTACAGATCGCCGACGGTGTCGCGAACGGCGAGGCCGGAATCGTGTTGGGCGCCGGGCTTGCCGAGCTGCTGCTGATCGCCGCGGGCGACGACGTGCTGGTGCTCGAACGCGGCCGCGAGGGCGTCTCGGTCGACGTGCCGGAAAACTTCGATCCGACACGGCGATCCGGGCGGGTTCGTCTGCAGAACGTGCGGGTGTCCGACGACGACATCCTGGCGGGGGCGCGGCAATCGGCGCTGGCCCGGGCCCGAACCTTGCTGGCCGCCGAGGCGGTGGGCGGCGCATCGGACTGCGTCGACGCCGCCGTCGACTACGCCAAGGTGCGGCAGCAATTCGGGCGCACCATCGCCACATTCCAAGCGGTCAAGCATCACTGCGCGAACATGCTGGTGGGCGCGGAGTCCGGGATCGCCGCCGTCTGGGACGCCGCCCGCGCGGCGGGCGAGGACACCTCGGAGGAGGAGGCGCAATTCCGCCTCAGCGCCGCGGTGGCCGCGGCGCTGGCGTTGCCGGCCTACGTCCGCAACGCCGAACTGAACATTCAGGTGCACGGCGGCATCGGCTTCACCTGGGAACACGACGCGCATCTGCACCTGCGCCGCGCGGTGGTGACCACGGCGCTGTTCGGTGGCAGTGGCCCTCAGGCCCCGGCCCGCGACGTCTTCGAGCGCACCGCCGCCGGCGCCGTCCGCGAGAACAGCCTCGACCTGCCGCCCGAGGCTGAAGAATTGCGCACCCGCGTCCGCGCCGACGCCACCGAGATCGCCGCCCTGGACAAGGATGCCCAGCGCGACAAGCTGATCGAGACCGGCTACGTGATGCCGCACTGGCCCAAGCCATGGGGGCGCGCGGCCGACGCCGTCGAGCAGCTGGTGATCGAGGAGGAGTTCCGCGCGGCCGGTATCAAGCGGCCCGACTACGGGATCACCAGCTGGGTGATCCTGACCCTGATCCAGCACGGAACGCCTTGGCAGATAGAACGATTCGTGGAGAAGGCGCTGCGCAAGGACGAGATCTGGTGCCAGCTGTTCTCCGAGCCCGACGCCGGCTCGGACGCGGCGTCCATCAAGACGCGTGCCACCCGGGTCGACGGTGGCTGGAAGATCAACGGCCAGAAGGTGTGGACCAGCGGTGCGCACTACTGCGCGCGCGGTCTGGCCACGGTGCGCACCGACCCCGACGCCCCCAAGCATGCCGGCATCACCACGGTGATCGTCGACATGAAGGCGCCCGAGGTCGAGGTGCGGCCGCTGCGACAGATCACCGGCGGTTCGGACTTCAACGAGGTCTTCTTCAACGACCTGTTCGTGCCCGACGAAGACGTCGTCGGAACGCCCAACTCCGGTTGGACGGTCGCACGCGCGACGCTGGGCAACGAGCGGGTCAGCATCGGTGGTAGCGGGTCGTTCTACGAAGGGCTGGCCGCGCAACTGGTGCAGCTGACCCGGGAACGACCGGATCGGTTGGCGGGCGGGGAAGTTCGGGTGGGGGCGTACCTCGCCGGGGAATCCGCACTGCGCCTGCTGAATCTGCGTCGCGTCGCGCGGAGTGTCGAGGGAGCGGGCCCCGGGCCGGAGGGCAACGTCACCAAGCTGAAGCTGGCCGATCACATGGTGGAAGGCGCCGCGATCATGGCGGCGCTGCTGGGCCCCGAGGTCGCACTGCTCGACGGGCCGGGCGCCCTGGCCGGCCGGCTGATGATGGGGGCCCGCGGCATGGCGATCGCCGGCGGCACCTCGGAGGTGACCCGCAATCAGATCGCCGAGCGGATTCTCGGTATGCCGCGTGACCCGCTGATCAACTAACTTCCGGTTCCTGGCTGCCCGCGCAGATCAAACCGGCGCGAACTGCGGTGCGCCGCCGCCGTCCCGCTCCGGACGGAGCGTGACCGGCATCCCGCAGGTCACCGAATCCGGTTCGCAGCCAACGATATTGGCGGCTACTCGCAGGCCGTTCTGTTCGGCGAGTTCGACGATGGCGATGACGTAGGGGGTGGGGATCTCCGGGTTGTACGGGTGATGGTTGACGGTGTAGGTGAATACCGTGCCGCGCCCGGAGACCTCTCGCGCGACCAGCGATCTCCCGCACTCGCGGCATTCGCCGCTCGCCGGGTGCACCCAGCGCGCACAGTCGTCGCAGTACTCGATGAGCAGCGGCCCGTCTGACACGACGAATACAGTACACTCAATAGATTCGACACGGCGACGGTGTGGTCTGACGGGCGGTGTACATGACGCATTTCGAAAAGGACGCGATCTTGTCCGGCATCGGGATCTCCCGGATCGGCCGTCGCACCGGCATCCCGGGTGTGGAGCTGACGATGGAGGCGGTGCGCGCGGCCATCGAGGACGCCGGACTGACCGCGACCGACATCGATGGCATCGCGACGCTGGGCGACACACCCGCCGAAGACGTCAACGCCCGGCTGCGCATCGAGGCCGCCGACTGCGGGTCTGGTTTCGGCACCGGCGGCCTGCTTTCCCCGGTGATGTCGGCATGTCGCGCGGTCGCCGAACGCCGCGCCCGGCACGTGGTGGTGTATCGGACGATCCAGATGCTCGGCGGCACCGTCCCGGTCAAGCAGGACGAGAACGCCCCCGCCCCGCCGCTGGCGCGGATGTTCGAGACACCCGAAGGCGAGCCGAAGCCCGCCGTCGGCGCGATGGACGACGTCAACGATCTGGTGGCGGCCCACGCCTACTCCGCCGCCAACTGGCTGGCGCTCAATTGCCGTCGCCACATGGAGCTGTACGGGACCACCAAAGAGCAGCTCGGGTGGGTGGCACTGAACGGCAGGCGCAACGCCGCGTTGAATTCCCGTGCGGTGTACCGCGACCCGATGACGATGGCCGACTACCTGGGCGCGCGACTGGTATCCACCCCACTGGGGCTGCTGGACTGCGATGTCCCGATCGACGGCTCGATCGCGGTGGTGGTGTCCCATGCGGAGTACGCCGCCGACTGTCCGCACCGCGCGGTGAAAGTGGCGGCGATCGGCGGATCCGACGGCGCCGGTGGCTGGTTTCACCGCGCCGACTACCCGAAGATGGCGATGTCGGATGCCGCGGCGCAGATGTGGTCACGGACCGAGCTGAAACCGGCCGACCTCGACGTCGCCCAGTTGTACGACGGATTCACGTTTCTCACGCTGGCGTGGCTGGAAGCCCTCGGGGTCTGCGGCGACGGCGAGGCCGGACCCTTCGTCGAGGGCGGGGAGCGGATCGCCCGCGACGGCGTGCTGCCGCTGAACACCTACGGCGGTCAACTCTCGGCGGGGCGCATGCACGGCTACTGGGCACTGCACGAAGGGTGCCTGCAATTGCGCGGTGACGCGGGGGAGCGTCAGGTGTCGCGCCGCCCGGAGGTCGGTGTGGTGTCCGTCGGCGGTGGGCCCGTCGCGGGGTGCATGCTGCTCACCTGTTGAGCCAGAGCGTGGTTGAGCTCAAATGAGTGGGGAGCCGAAAACCGGCCGCGCGGACAAACTGGCTTCGATCCTCGCGCGGGACATCGAAGCGGACATCGTCCGCCGCGGCTGGGCCGTCGGCGAGTCGCTGGGATCCGAACCCGCTCTGCAACAGCGCTTCGGTGTGAGCCGGTCGGTGCTGCGCGAGGCCGTTCGCCTGGTCGAACACCACCAGGTCGCCCGGATGCGCCGCGGCCGGGGCGGGGGCTTGTACATCTGTGAGCCCGACGCCGGGCCCGCCACCCGCGCCGTCGTCATCTATCTCGAATACCGGGGCACGACACTGGGCGATCTGCTCAACGCGCGACTCGTGCTCGAGCCGTTGGCGGCCTCGCTCGCCGCCGAGCGCATCGACGAAGCCGGCATCGCGCGGCTGCGAGCGGTGTTGGACGCCGAGAAACAGTGGAAGCCCGGTCTACCGGCTCCGCGCGACGAATTCCACATCGCGCTGGCCGAGCAATCCAAAAACCCGGTGCTGCAACTGTTTATCAAAGTCTTGATGAGGCTCACCACGCGCTACGCGCTGGCGTCGCGAACGGACTCGGCGACCGAGGCCATCGAGGCGGTCGACCACCTGCACGCCCACCACTCCGAGATCGTCGCGGCCGTCACGGCCGGCGATTCGGCGCGCGCCAAGACGCTGTCCGAGCGGCACGTCGAGTCGGTCACCGCCTGGCTGCAGCAGCATCACCCCGGCGACAAGAGCCGGGGGCGCAAGCGGCGGCGCCGGGTCGATGTCGAGGCGCCCCGGGGCAAGCTGGCCGAACTGCTGGCCGTCACCATCGGCGACGACATCGCCGCCGGCGGCTGGCACGTGGGGTCGGTTTTCGGCACCGAGACGGCCCTGCTGGAGCGCTACCGGGTGAGCCGCGCGGTGCTCCGCGAGGCGGTGCGCCTGCTCGAATACCATTCGATCGCCCGCATGCGCCGCGGACCCGGCGGCGGACTCGTCATCGCCGAACCCGCGGCCCAGGCCAGCATCGACACGATCGCCTTGTACCTGCAGTACCGCGCCCCGAGCCGCGAAGACTTGCGGCGCGTCCGCGACGCCATCGAGATCGACAACGTCACCAAGGTCGTCAAGCGGCTCGGCGAGCCCGAAGTGGCGGCATTCCTTGCCGCGCATCGGCTCGGGTTGCCGGAAAACTCGCAACACACGCCCGAAGAAGTGCGGCAGGCCATCGCGGAGGAGTTCAACTTCCACGTCGGATTGGCACAACTCGCCGGCAACGCGCTGCTGGATCTGTTCCTTCGGATCATCGTCGAGTTGTTCCGCCGGCACTGGTCGACCACGGGGCAGGCGCCACCGACCTGGCCGGATGCGCTGGCCGTCCACCACGCTCACCTGCGGATTGTCGAGGCGCTCGAGGCCGCCGACGAGAGCGTCGCCTGCTATCGCCTCCGTCGTCACCTCGACGCCGCCGCCTCCTGGTGGCTTTAGACGCGCGAGCGAGCGCGATCGAAGTGTCCCGTCCGCACGGTTGTGCCCAAATGTGACCTGTTGCGCCGCATAGGGAAGGCCCATCCGGGGTATTGGAAGGGGGGAAAGGCGACGGCCGATCCAGCAGGGGGTTGGCGTAAGTGATCGAAAGCGAGAGCGCTGAAGTGACGGCGGATACCGAAACCAGACAATACGGTTTCGTCCACTCCGCATTGATTTATCACTCTCAGCAGGAGTTTTTGGACGTGGTGGGCCGCTTCGTCGGCGACGGTTTGGCAGCGGGCGAGGCGGTGCTGCTTGCCGTGCCCCCCGAGACGCTGGCCCTGCTGCAAGGCGGGTTGTACGCCGGTGGCGCGTTGCCCGCCGACGTGCACCTGGCCGACATCACCGTGGTCGCACGGAACCCGAGCCGTTTGATGGCGATGGAGGGCGCGTTCATCGACGAGTACCCGGATCGGCGGGTGCGGATCGTCAGCCAACTCGCTTGGCCGGGCCGCACCGAGGAGGAGTTCGTCGCCTGCATCGAGCACGAAGCGCTGGTCAACACGGGTATGGATGCGTACCCCGCGACAAGCCTGTGCCTCTACGACGCGAGTGCGCTCGGCGATGAGGTCCTGGCCGATGCGCGAGCGACACACCCGCTGCTGTGGAAACGCGGTGCGCTGCAGCACAGCCCGGACTACGCGCCGGGTCAAGTCCTGCAGCGTTGCAACCAACCGTTGGCTGCCAATCCCGGGGCCGTCACCTACATGGTCCGCAAGTCGGCGGACCTTCGGCCCGCGCGGTCTTTCGCCCTCGACTACGCGGGCTGGATGGGGCTCTCCCAGGAGAGCATTGAGGATCTGCAATTGGTCGCCACCGAGCTGGCCACCAACAGCCTGATGTACACGGGGGGCGCCTGCCGGTTGGCCTTCTGGAAGGACGACGAGCATTTGGTGTGCGAGGCACGAGACACCGGACAGTTCGACGATCCGCTGGTGGGCCGCCTCGACCCGGGCCCCCGCGGCCCCGCGAGTCGTGGCCTGTACCTGGTCAACGCCATTTCGGACCTGGTGCGCACGCACACCACCACGACCGGCACGACTATTCAGGCGTATCTGCGGTTCGAGCCGGCGCCGGGCCCGGCGGGATAACAACAAGAGGCCCGCCGGGGACCGCCCCCCACGCAGCGGTCCGGCTGGTCGCTTGTGTTCGACCGTTTAAATGCAGATACCTAGCGCGCTCACGGTGCACCCGCCCGTACCGAGCCCGGTACCGCCGGTGGCTGCAGAAGTCGCACATCCGGTCGGTAGTGTCAACGTCGCGGCCAGCCCGACGGCCGCGACGGCAACTTTGAGGGTCTTCTTGGTGCTCTCCGCCTTCATGAACGTGCCTTTCGGGTGAGGGTAGTTCAACAGTCGTCTAATTGACTGTAGCTCGGCTCATACCCCCCGCGGAGCGTACTTAAACCAAACCTTTCGTATTATTTTCTATATTATTTTGTACGGCCCGTTTGTGCGGTCAGCCGAAGTTGCAGGAGCCGACGGCAGGGGTCTAGTGTCGACGCTCATGCGTCTTCTCGCGCGTTTCGTAGTAGCCAGCACCCGCAGCGGGGTCTGATCCTGACCGACCCCCCGCTGTGGGTCGGAAGCTACTGCCGTCGGTCGTTCCAGTTGACTAGAGAAGACCGGCACGATGACTTTTCCCGAACGGAATCAGCTCCCCAATGTCGACCCGGCCACCGTGTGGTTCGGTAATCGCTTCGGTGTCTCGTTGCCCCGCGGCCTGCGGGAGCAGGCCGACCCCATGTCCTGGGAGACCTTCGTCGCGACTTACGCACGCACCAGCGGCCCGCTGCGGCTAGGCCAGTGGGGGTGCACCGACGCCTCGCGACCGGGCCCGCAGGCCCGCAACTTCCAGGCCGCGATCGCCGTCGGCGACCGCATCAGCACCGCAACCGCGGCTGCCGGCGGGCCGGTCGCGGCCTTGACCGCGATGCTGCACGAGCGCGGGATCGCCGTCGAGATCGTGAGGTTCCATCAGATGCGATCGGAAAGCGACATCGCCACCTTCATCCGGGGCAGCAACGGCGCCCGCACCGAGTGGGCGATGGGCCTCTCGGACGATCCGACGCAGTCGGCACTGCGCGCGGTCATCGCCTGCGCCAACCGGCTGATCGCCTGATCTCGCGCAGGGAACGCAACTAGAGCGGGCGCAGCACGATCGGCATGCCGTCCATCGGAATCGGCATGCCGCCGTAGTCCCACCGCGGCTGATAGCCCGGCCGGGCCAGCTCGATGCGGTAGCGGCGCAGCAGCCGGTGCAACACGGTCTTGACCTCCAGCTGACCGAACAGCATGCCGATGCACTTGTGCGCACCACCGCCGAACGGCGCGAACGCATACCGGTGACTCTTGTGCTCCGAGCGCGGTTCGGCGAACCGCTCCGGGTCGAATTTGTCTGGCTCCGTCCACAATTCGGGCAGCCGATGGTTCATGCCGGGCCAGATGGTGATGTTGGTGCCGGCCGGGATGTAGTAACCCAGCAGCTCGGTGTCCCGAACGGCCTGCCGCATGTTGAACGGCAACGGCGTCACCATGCGCAGCGACTCGTTCATGATCAGTTCGAGCGTTTCCAGCTTCTCCAGCGACTCGATGTCCAGCGGCCCGTCGCCGAGCCGGTCCGACTCGTCGCGCGCCCGCTCCTGCCACTGGGGGTTCGCGGCCATGTTGTAGACCATCGTGGTGGTGATCGACGTGGACGTGTCGTGGGCGGCCATCATCAGGAAGATCATGTGATTGACGATGTCTTCGTCGGTGAAGCTGTTGCCGTCGTCATCCTCGGTGTGGCACAACACCGTGAGCATGTCGTTGCCGGTGGCCTTGCGACGTTCCCGGACGCGCTCGGTGAAGTAGTCCTCGAGCAGCTGGCGGGCCTGCAGCCCGCGCCACCACTTGAACGGCGGGACCGGCTGCCGGATGATCGCGCCGCCCGCACGCGTCGTGATCGTGAAGGCCTGATTGACCTTGGTGACCAGGTCGTGGTCGGTGCCCGGCTCGTGTCCCATGAACACCAGGGACGCGACATCGAGCGTGAGTTCCTTCATCGCCGGGTGGAACAGGAACCGCGCGTCGTTGGTCGGCCAATTGGCGACGATGTCGCTCGCCACCCTGTCGATGTGCTCGACGTAGCCGGTCAGGCGGCCGCGGGTGAAGGCCTCCTGCATGATGCGGCGGTGGTACATGTGCTCGTCGAAGTCCAGCATCATCAGGCCGCGGTTGAAGAACGGCCCGATCACCGGGTGCCAGCCCTTCTGCGAGAAGTCCTTGTTGCGGTTGGAGAACACGGCCTGGGTGGCGTCGGGGCCCAGTGCGGTGACCGCCGGCATGATCGGCGAATCGAGGTAGCTCAGCGGGCCCCGGGTGCGATAGAGATGCAGCGCGTAGTCCGGTCCGCCCCGGAACATCTCGATGATGTGCCCGAGGACCGGGAGGCCGGCGTCGCCGACCACGGGTTTGAGGCCGCTGCCGGCGGGCGGTTCTGCCAGGACCTTCGGCTCCCACTCGTGGGTGAGCAGACGCTTCTCGATCGCCCCCATGCCCGGGATGGTGTTCAGCGTCGGGGTGAACCGGCGCCGCGCCTGGTCCAGCAGGTACTGGGGAGTGCTGATGGTGGCGGTCATAGACGCTCCTTTGCGTGCCCTCGGGTGACAACAGTCACTGATCCATAACCTTCGCTGAAAAACTTGACGGCTGTCAAGTTTGCTTTTTGCGTGGCGTGGTGCAAGGTCAGGGAGTGACCAGCCACCCCGCCAATCCGGAGCCGGGCGCACGACGGCGTGGCGACAAGCAACGCCAGGCGATCGTGCAGGCGGTGCGCGAACTGCTGCAGGAAAAGCCGTTCGCCGAGTTGTCGGTCAGCACCATCAGCCTGCGGGCCGGGGTCGCCCGATCCGGCTTCTACTTCTATTTCGACTCCAAGTACGCGGTGCTGGCGCAGCTGATGGCCGAGGCCACCGAGGAACTCGAAGAACTCACGCAGTATTTCGCCCCCCGCCAGCCGGGCGAGTCGCCCGAGGAGTTCGCCAAGCGGATGGTCGGCAGCGCCGCGGCCGTCTACGCGCACAACGACCCCGTGGTGACCGCCTGCAACGAGGCCCGCCACACCGACGTCGAGATCCGCGACCTGCTCGACCAGCAGTTCGAGGTGGTGCTGGCGCAGATCGTCGCCATCGTCGAGGCCGAGATGAAGGCCGGCACCGCCAGGCCGATCAGCGACGACCTTCCGACACTGATCCGCACCCTGACCGGTACCACCGCGCTGGTCTTGACCGGCGACCCGGTCCTGACCGGATCCGACAGCGATCGTGACCGACGGGTGCGCGTGCTCGAGCGGTTGTGGCTGCACGCGCTGTGGGCCGGCCGTCCCTAGGGCTGGACTGGGTGGTACCGGCGGTATCGTCACCGCCATGGCGCAGAAGGCATCCGGACGGTATTTCGCAGGAAAACGGTGTTTCGTCACCGGCGCGGCCAGCGGCATCGGCCGTGCCACGGCATTGCGGCTCGCCGCGCAGGGCGCCGAGCTCTATCTGACCGACCGCGACTCCGACGGTCTGGAACTGACCGTGGCCGACGCCCGCGCCCTGGGCGCGCAGGTCCCGAAGCATCGGGCGCTGGATATCGCCGACTACGACCAGGTGGCCGCGTTCGCCGCCGACATCCATGCCGCGCATCCGGCCATGGACCTGGTGCTCAACATCGCCGGCGTCTCGGCCTGGGGCACCGTCGACCGGCTGACCCACGAGCAGTGGAGCAAGATGATCGCCATCAACCTGATGGGGCCGATCCACGTCATCGAGACCTTCGTGCCGCCGATGGTGGCGGCGAAGCGGGGCGGCCATCTGGTCAACGTGTCCTCCGCGGCCGGGCTGGTCGCCCTGCCCTGGCATGCCGCCTACAGCGCCAGCAAGTACGGATTGCGCGGCGTCTCGGAGGTGCTGCGCTTCGACCTGGCCCGGCACCGCATCGGGGTATCGGTCGTGGTGCCGGGCGCGGTGAACACCCCGCTGGTGGGCACCGTGGAGATCGCCGGCGTGGACCGCGAGGACCCCAGCGTCGCCCGGTGGATAGGGCGATTCGCCGGCCACGCCGTGTCGCCGGAGAAGGCCGCCGAGAAGATCCTGGCCGGGGTGGCCAAGAACCGCTACCTGATCTACACGTCGGCCGACATCCGGGCGCTGTACGCCTTCAAAAGGCTTGCGTGGTGGCCTTATAGCGTCGCGATGCGCCAGGTGAACGTGATCTTCACCCGCGCGCTGCGGCCCGGCCCGCCGACGATGCAGGCCGTTGCGCGGCCTGCGGAGGAGCCGGGCAATCAGCCCAGCCCGGCGCCGTCAGTCCGGCATGACGAGCTCGAGCCGCACCCCGAGCAAGCGGACCGGCCGGTCGAGGGGGAATAAGTCCAAGACGCGCAGGGCCGCGGCGACGATCGTGTCGCGATCGGTGGTGGGCGCGTCGAGCTTGCGAATCTTGGTGCGCGTGTAGAACGTTGCGGTTCGCACGGTGACCGCCACCCGGGTCACCACCCGCGCTTGGGCCAGCACGTCGTCCAGGGCTTGTTCGGCCAAATCCGTTATGGCCGTGTTCATCTCGGCGCGATCGGTGAGGTCGCGGGGAAAGGTGACGACGTGGCTGCGCGAGCGCGGCACCCATGGCTCGGCGCTGACACCGCTATCGCCGCCGCCCTTGGCCAGCAGCAGCAGCCACAGCCCGGTGCGCGCACCGAACGTGGCCGTCAACAACTCCGCGTCGCTGTGGGCCAGCTGCCAGACCGTCGTAATATCAAGAGCCGCAAGTTTTTCCGTTGTCTTGGGTCCCACACCCCACAGCGCGTCGACCGGCCGGTCGGCCATCAGCGCCATCCAATTGGCATCGGTGAGCACGAAAATACCGGCCGGCTTGGCGAAACCGGTGGCGACCTTGGCGCGCTGCTTGTTGTCGCTGATGCCGACCGAGCACGACAGCCCGGTTTCCGCGGAGATGACGCTGCGGATCTGCTGTGCGGCCCTGCTGGGGTCCTCCGCGTTGACGGCGACGTAGGCCTCGTCCCAGCCCCACACTTCAACCGCATGCCCCAGATCCCGCAGCACGCCCATCACCTGCTCGGACGCCGCGTCGTAGGCGGCCGGGTCGGAGGGAAGGAAGGTCACCCCCGAGTTTGGCGGGCAGCGGCGCGCCGCGGCGCGTAGCGGCATGCCCGCACGCACACCGAATTCCCGGGCCTCATAGGAGGCACAGGTGACCACCTTGCGCGGTTCGCTCGGATCGCCGTTGCCGCCGACGATGACGGGCAGCCCGGCCAATTCGGGGCGACGGCGCAACTCGACCGACGCCAGGAACTGGTCGAGGTCCACGTGCAGGATCCAATCCGGCGCCGGCGCGGGCATGCCGGTGTTCATCGCCCGCAGAGCTTGCGCGCCAGGCTTTCCCACGCGTCGCCCAACGTTGTCAAGGTGTGACCGCGCTCGTGCAGCTGATGCTCCACATAGTCGGTGTCGAGCAACGCGAGCAACGCGTCGGTCTGGGCGTCGAGGTCGCCGGTGGAGTCGGCCGCCTTGAGCAGCACCCGCACATGCGTGCGCAGCACCATGGCCGGTGCGTTGTGCCGGTTTCGTGGGTCGCGGTTGGCGGCGGACAGCAGTTCGCAATGGTCGTGAGCGAACCGGATCCGCTCCCGGCCGAACGCGACCAGCCGGTCGGCCGGCGGCGCGCCTGGTCCCAGGGGCGGCGGCCCGAACAGGAACGCCTGCTGGCTGGCCCGTTCGTCCTCGTCCAGCAACACCATCATCAGGCGGGCGCGGCTGCCGAACCGGCGGAACAGGGTGCCCTTGCCGACGCCGGCCGCCGCGGCGACATCGTCCATGGTGACGGCATCGGCGCCGCGCTCGGCGACCAGGCGGCGCGCCGCGTCCAGCAACAGCGCGCGGTTGCGGACGGCGTCACCACGCTCCTGCGCGGGCAGTTGCGGGACGCACATGGGCAGGTCAGTCAACCGCTCGACGTCGCTCACTCCTGCACTTTAACGCTGCCGGAATAAATCGGACCATAGTCCGCTTAGGTCATGCGAGGATGTAAACCAACGACCGAAGGGAACCGCGAGAGTGGCAATCAAAATCTTGGCGCTAGTGGGAAGCCTGCGGGCGGCGTCGATCAACCGTCAGATCGCGGAATTGGCGGGGACGCTCGCCGCCGACGACGTCACCGTCACGATCTTCGAAGGACTCGGCGAGCTGCCGTTCTACAACGAGGAGATCGACGACGCGATGACCGCCGACGCGCCGCCCCGGGCTCCGGTGGCCGCGCTGCGTGCCGCGGCGGCCCACGCCGACGCCGCCCTGGTGGTCACCCCCGAATACAACGGCAGCATCCCGGCGGTGCTCAAGAACGCGATCGACTGGTTGTCGCGCCCATTCGGCGACGGCGCGCTGAAAGGCAAGCCGCTGGTCGTCATCGGGGGATCGTTCGGC
This sequence comes from Mycobacterium sp., assembly GCF_004298145.1. Classification (GTDB taxonomy): domain Bacteria; phylum Actinomycetota; class Actinomycetes; order Mycobacteriales; family Mycobacteriaceae; genus Mycobacterium. Next base: position 80,158 of record NZ_SCRH01000053.1, on the reverse strand, counting down.
CGGTACGGCGGGGTGTGGGCGCACGACGAGGCCCGCAAGTCCTTCGGCATCGCCGGTGCGCGGGTCGTCGAGTCGATCAAACTGTCCGTGCCGTTCACAACGCTGGAAGGCAGGGCGCCCGCCGAGCACGCCGAGCTGTCGGCGAACGTGCGTGATGTGGTGGGCAAGCTCGCCGCCGAAGCCGGCTGATTGGCGGAAGCCGACAAGCCGGCCGGGAGGCGACCAGCGAGGTTGTCGCCAACGGGTAGCCAAAGCCGCCAGCTTGATCTGGCGGCTTTGCTGGCCGCGGGCTGACCCGCCGCGGTCAGCCGCTCAAAACCGGCTCAAAACGGCAGTGTCGGTGGTCGCTGCTATACCGATACCCAGAGGCGCCTTCGTCTTGGCCTGTGATCTGCGACACGCCGAGGCGGGTGTCCGAAATTATTCGACACAGGCCTTACGACCAGGGAATTTCAGAAATGTTATTCAGAACATCTTGTATCTCGACATCTTGTCAGCCACTAGGTGTAGTGTTTCGATGCACCGGCAGACCCCAGGTTCACCAAGCCAGCCAGGCTCGGTGAACCCCCCGGAATCGGCGCGAAGTGGTCGGAGACAGGTCTTCGACACCGGCCGCCGCACGACGGGAATCTGGGGCCCGGACGGATCGCTGAACCTAGAAAGCAAGCAGTCCACAAGTAGTTGCCAGTCCATTGGGTCCCCCTCTTCCGCAAAGGAGCGGCATTCTATGAGCATCACCGTGTACACCAAGCCGGCATGCGTGCAGTGCAGCGCCACCTACAAGGCGCTGGACAAGCAGGGCATCGCCTACGACAAGGTCGACATCACGCTGGACTCCGAGGCGCGTGACTACGTGATGGCACTGGGCTATCTGCAGGCTCCCGTCGTGGTGGCGGGGAACGACCACTGGTCGGGTTTCCGCCCCGACCGCATCAAGGCGCTCGCCGGGGTGGAACTCAGCGCGTAAGGCAAGACGTTAGGTAAGGAGGTTGCGGCACCATGGACACCACGGGGCGCAACCCAGGTCGGATGAGCGGCGACCCGTCGCGCGCGGGTGCGCCGCGCTTGCGATCGCCACTGGTCTATTTCTCCTCCGTGTCGGAGAACACCCACCGCTTCGTGGAGAAGCTGGGGATTCCTGCCACGCGGATACCGCTACACGGCCGTATCGAGGTAGACGAGCCGTACGTGCTGGTGCTGCCCACCTACGGCGGCGGCCGGTCCACTCCTGACCTCAACGCCGGCGGCTATGTCCCCAAACAGGTCATCGCCTTTTTGAACAATGAGCACAACCGTTCGTTGATCCGCGGCGTCATCGCCGCGGGCAACAACAACTTCGGCGCCGAATTCGCCTACGCGGGCGACGTGATCTCGCACAAGTGCGGCGTTCCGTACCTTTACCGCTTCGAACTAATGGGAACCCAGGACGACGTGGATGCCGTCCGCGCGGGCTTAGCCGATTTCTGGAAGGAACAGACGTGTCACCAACCGTCACTGCAGAGCCTGTAATCGCCGGCACTCATGGGTTGCCCGATGAAACGGATTACCACGCGCTGAACGCGATGCTGAATCTGTACGACGCCGACGGCAAGATTCAGTTCGATCGGGACGTGCTGGCTGCGCGTCAGTACTTCCTGCAGCATGTCAACCAGAACACCGTCTTCTTCCACAATCAGGACGAGAAACTCGACTACCTGATCCGCGAGAACTATTACGAGCGTGAGGTTCTCGACCAGTACTCGCGCAACTTCGTCAAGGCGCTGCTGGACCGCGCCTACGCCAAGAAATTCCGGTTCCCGACCTTTCTGGGTGCGTTCAAGTACTACACCTCCTACACGCTGAAGACCTTCGACGGGAAGCGCTACCTGGAGCGCTTCGAGGACCGCGTGGTCATGGTGGCGCTGACGTTGGCGGCCGGTGACACCGGGCTGGCGGAGAAGCTGGTCGACGAGATCATCGACGGCCGCTTCCAGCCGGCCACCCCGACCTTTTTGAACTCGGGCAAGGCGCAGCGCGGCGAGCCGGTGAGCTGCTTTTTGCTGCGCATCGAGGACAACATGGAGTCCATCGGGCGCTCGATCAACTCAGCGCTGCAGCTGTCCAAGCGCGGCGGGGGAGTTGCGTTGCTGCTGACCAATATTCGTGAGCACGGCGCCCCGATCAAGAACATCGAGAACCAGTCCTCGGGTGTCATCCCGATCATGAAGCTGCTCGAGGACTCGTTCTCCTACGCCAATCAGCTCGGTGCGCGTCAGGGCGCCGGCGCGGTGTATCTGCACGCGCATCACCCCGACATCTACCGCTTCCTGGACACCAAGCGGGAGAACGCCGACGAGAAGATCCGGATCAAGACGCTGAGTCTGGGCGTGGTGATCCCCGACATCACCTTCGAGCTGGCCAAGAAGAACGAGGACATGTACCTGTTCTCGCCCTACGACGTGGAGCGGGTCTACGGCGTGCCCTTCGCCGACATCTCGGTGACCGAGAAGTACTACGAGATGGTCGACGACGCGCGGATCCGCAAGACCAAGATCAAGGCGCGGGAGTTCTTCCAGACGCTGGCCGAGCTGCAGTTCGAATCCGGCTACCCGTACATCATGTTCGAGGACACGGTGAACCGGGCCAATCCGATCGACGGAAAGATCACCCACTCGAACCTGTGCTCGGAGATCCTGCAGGTGTCGACGCCGTCATTGTTCAACGACGACTTGTCCTATGCCAAAGTGGGCAAAGATATTTCGTGCAACCTGGGTTCGCTGAACATCGCCAAGACGATGGACTCGCCCGACTTCGCTCAGTCGATCGAGGTGGCGATCCGCGCGCTGACCGCGGTCAGCGACCAGACGAGCATCACCTCGGTGCCCTCAATCGAGCAGGGCAACAACGATTCCCACGCGATCGGGCTCGGGCAGATGAACCTGCACGGATACCTGGCGCGCGAGGGCATCTTCTACGGCTCCGAGGAAGGCATCGACTTCACCAACATCTACTTCTACACGGTGCTCTATCACGCGCTGCGCGCCTCCAACCGCATCGCGATCGAACGCGGCACGCACTTCAAGGGTTTCGAGCGCTCCAAGTACGCGTCGGGAGAGTTCTTCGACAAATACACCGACGAGGTGTGGGAGCCGGCGACCGACAAGGTACGTCAGTTGTTCGCGGACGCGGATATCCGCATCCCGACGCAAGACGACTGGAAGCGGCTGAAGGAATCGGTGCAGGCGCACGGCATCTACAACCAGAACCTGCAGGCGGTGCCGCCGACGGGGTCCATCTCCTACATCAACCACTCGACGTCGTCGATCCACCCCATCGTGTCCAAGGTCGAGATCCGCAAGGAGGGCAAGATCGGGCGGGTCTACTACCCGGCGCCCTACATGACCAACGACAACCTGGAGTACTACGCCGACGCCTACGAGATCGGCTACGAGAAGATCATCGACACCTACGCCGCCGCCACCCAGCACGTCGATCAGGGACTGTCGCTGACGCTGTTCTTCAAGGACACCGCCACCACCCGCGAGGTGAACAAGGCGCAGATCTACGCCTGGCGCAAGGGAATCAAGACGCTGTACTACATCCGGCTGCGTCAGATGGCGTTGGAGGGAACCCAGGTGGAAAATTGCGTGAGTTGCATGTTATGACGACTCGTCGCTAACGGCGCAGATTCTGTGACCGCCGAACTACCGACAGAAGGCTTCATATATGGGGTCAGGCTCCGATCGGAGTTCGACTATCGCTATGTCGGTCTCACGACCAAATCGGTTGAAATCCGCCTCAAGCAGCATTTCAAAATTGCCCGATCGGGAAGGAAGACTCCGCTTTACGATTGGCTCCGAACGCATGACCTCGACGACGTCATTGCCGACGAACTTGATTCGGTTAAAGGCATTGAAGAACTCGGGCAGGCAGAGATCGACTGGATCGAGCTACTCAGGAGGTACGGGCACCCGTTGCTCAATCTGTCTCAGGGGGGTCTGGGTCCGATGGGGGTCGAGTGGACGGCCGAAATGCGGGAGGCCGCAAGCATTCGATCGACCGGTCGGAAAGGCGTGAGCAGATTCGCTGAAAACAACCCGTTTTACGGCCGGAGTCACAGCCCCGAGCGGCGCGCGCAATGGTCGAAATTACGCAAAGGAAAGAATACCCGAACCGAGAATCCCAATTATGGAAAGTTTGGTGAGGATCATCCGAGCTTCGGGCATTCCATGTCGGAAGAGGCTCGCCAAAGGTTGGCTGAACAGCGACGAGGCCCCGGCAATCCGAATTATGGGCAGCGGGCAAGCGAGGAGACCCGCGCGAAGATGTCGGGAGTGCGTAAGGGACGGCCGATGCCCTCTAGCAGACGTAGTGCGCATACGCGGCACCACACAAATCGGGGAGTCAAGAAGGACACGTGTCAATACTGCATTGAAGACTCGCGTTAAGACCGGCCGGTTGATTGGCCCGTACTGGCGCATCCGCTGTAGGTATTCGCGGCCCGGCCGTTAGGGGGCCTCGTCCACCGTGTACAGCAGTGGATCGGTGGCCGTGTCGTTCTCGCTCATGCTCTCCCGGAATTCCCGCTTATTGACGCCTCTGCGCGGGTGTGAATTGCGCGACGGATTCGCGCCGCGAAATTCACACTCGCAGTAGGTTACCCAGTCTGCCCAGGTCAGAAGCCGCGACGGGGTAAAGTGCGTGAGGTGGTGAGAATGCCTCGACCTGCTAGACCCCATCCGGCTGTCAAGCCGGGGGCCAAGGTCGACGCGCGCAGCGAACGGTGGCGCGAGCACCGCAAGAAGGTGCGCAGCGAAATCGTCGACGCGGCGTTCCGCGCCATCGACCGCCTGGGGCCTGAACTGTCCGTGCGGGAAATCGCCGAAGAGGCCGGCACCGCCAAACCGAAGATCTACCGGCATTTTCACGACAAGTCCGACCTGTTCCAGGCGATCGGCGAGCGGCTGCGCGACATGTTGTGGACGGCGATCTTCCCGTCCATCGACCTGAAAACCGATTCGGCCCGCGAGGTGATCCGGCGCAGCGTCGAGGAGTACGTCACCCTGGTCGACAAGCACCCCAACGTCCTGCGGGTGTTCATCCAGGGCCGCTCGGCGGCCACCCCGCAGTCGACGGTCACCATCCTCAACGAAGGCCGGGAAATCACCCTGGCCATGGCCGACCTGTTCGACAGCGAGCTGCGCGAGATGGAGTTGGACCACGCAGCGGTCGAACTGGCGGCGCACGCCGCCTTCGGATCGGCCGCGTCGGCCACCGAGTGGTGGCTGGGCCCCGAACCCGAGACCCCGCGGCTGATGTCCCGTGCGCAGTTCGTCGCGCACCTGACGACCATCATGATGGCGGTGATCGTCGGCACCGCGGAGACGCTGGGCATCACGATGAATCCCGACCAGCCGATCCACGACGCGGTGGTCAGAAAGCCGGCCGCGGGCTGAGCGAGCCGCGGCGTTGACACCGCCCGGGGCCATCGATAACACTCATCCAAACCGATACCCTGGGTACTGGGTATTTGCGCCAGCCGGGTGGCTACGGCCGAGGATGCCGGCGAGCGCCGACCCGACACTGGCCTGAATAGAAAGACCGATCGACCGTGACCGATGTCGTGACACAAACCGAGACACTGCCGGGGATCAAGGCCCCGAAGCCCGTCCATACCCGGGCCGTCATCATCGGGACCGGGTTCTCCGGGCTGGGGATGGCCATCGCGCTGCAGAAGCAGGGCGTGGGCTTCGTCATCCTGGAAAAGGCCGACGACATCGGCGGCACCTGGCGGGACAACACCTATCCCGGATGCGCCTGCGACATCCCGTCGCACCTGTATTCGTTTTCGTTCGAGCCCAAGCCCGACTGGAAGAACCCGTTCTCATATCAGCCCGAGATCTGGGACTACCTCGAGGGAGTCACCGAAAAGTACGGGCTGCGCCGCTACATGGAGTTCAACTCGTTGGTGGACCGGGCGCACTGGGACGATGACGAGCACCGTTGGCACGTGTTCACCGCCGACGGTCGCGAATACATCGCGCAGTTCCTGATCTCGGGTGCCGGTGCGCTGCACATCCCGTCCATGCCCGACATCGAGGGACGCGACGAATTCACCGGCCCCGCTTTCCATTCCGCGCAGTGGGACCACAGCGTCGACCTGACCGGCAAGCGGGTGGCGGTGATCGGGACCGGCGCCAGCGCGATCCAGATCGTGCCCGAGATCGTCGGGCAGGTCGCCGAACTTCAGCTCTACCAACGCACCCCGCCGTGGGTGGTGCCGCGCTCCAACCCCGAGATCCCGACGGCGGTGCGCGGGGCGATGGAGAACGTGCCCGGCTTGCGCGCACTGGTGCGCCTGGTCATCTACTGGGGCCAGGAGGCGCTGGCCATCGGCATGACCAAGCGGCCCAACCTGCTGAAGTTCATCGAGGCCTACTGCAAATACAACATTCGCCGATCGGTCAAGGATCGGGAGTTGCGGCGCAAGCTGATTCCCAACTACCGCATCGGGTGCAAGCGAATCCTGAACTCCTCCACCTATTACGGCGCGGTGGCCGACCCGAAGACAGAACTGATCACCGACCACATTACGCGGATCACACCCGACGGCATCGTCACCGCCGACGGAACGCACCGGCAAGCCGATGTGATCGTGTACGCCACCGGGTTTCACGTCACCGACTCCTACACCTACGTCCAGATCAAGGGACTGCACGGCGAGGATCTGGTGGACCGCTGGAACCGCGAGGGAATCGGCGCCCACCGCGGGATCACCGTCGCCGATGTGCCCAACCTGTTCTTCTTGCTGGGTCCCAACACCGGGCTGGGGCACAACTCGGTGGTGTTCATGATCGAGTCCCAAATCCGTTACGTCGCCGATGCGATCGCCACCTGCGACAAGCTGGGCGCGCAGGGGCTCGCCCCGACCCGAGCCGCCCAGGACGAGTTCAACGACGAGCTGCAGCGCAGGCTGGGCCCGTCGGTGTGGAACAGCGGCGGCTGCAGCAGCTGGTATTTGGACGAGCATGGTAAAAACACCGTGCTGTGGGGCGGTTACACCTGGGAGTATTGGCGCGCGACCCGCTCGGTCAAGCCCTCCGAATACCAGTTCTACGGCGTGAGCACGGGCGGGCACGCTGCCGCCTCGTGACGGCCGCACATCGAATCACCGCTAGCGCCTGAGGAGTTCGACGAAGGCCGTCGCGGCCGCGTCCACGCCGGCATCGTCGCCGGTGGCGACCAGATCCAGCAGCAGGCCCCGGATGACGGCCAGACCAAGCCGCACGGCGGCGGGGTCGACCGGACCGCCGGTGGGGTTCTGCAGCGCCTCGACCTCGGTCAGCCAGCCCTCGACGGCACCGGGAACCATTCGGGCAAAAGGCTTTTCGCCCTGTACGGCGCGGGCGTAACACTCGAAGAACAGACGCTCGGACTGGCGCAGTTCGGGCCGACGGAGGTCGGCCCACATGGCGGCAAAGCCGTCGGCGGGATCGGCGGGCAATTCGGCCAGCAGCCCCATCTGGCGGCGCTCGACCTCCTCGACGATCGCCACAAGCATGTCTTCCCGAGACCCGAAGTGGTGCAACAGCATTCGGTGGCTTGTACCGACCGCGTCGGCCACCGCGCGCAGCGGTCGGTCACCGATGCCGCCGGCGGCGAACTCGGCGACGAGTGCATCGAGCAGTTGTCGGCGCCGCTCGGTGTCAGGAGTGCGTGCCATCGGCGCGGCTGAGCTGCTCGGAGCGGGCCTTGAGGCCTTGGGCCTCGAGTTTGAGGTAGCGCTTGGTCATCGATCCCATGAGCCGCCCGACAAGAGCGCCGAATACGCCGTTCTGGTCGATCCGCTGGCGCACCAGGGTGCCGCCGCCCGGTTGGGCGATCACGTCGTGGCGGGCGCTGGCCGTGGCACCGGGAGCGCGTTGCACCCACGTCCAGGACGTGCCCGGGTCGATCTCGGTGACCCGCCAGACCAGCTTCGACATGCGTGGCTGCTTGATCGCGAACCGCTTGCCGACGGCGAGGCCGGGGCCGTCCAGCCCGGTCAGGGAGGTCACCGAGGCGGTCCACTCCGGCCAGCGCTCGACGTCGTTGAAGACTTCCCAGACCAGTTGCGGCGGTGCGTCGATCTCGACGCTGTCCTCGGTAATCATGTACCAAATGGTACATCGTGGCGCGGGTTTTGCCTACGTCATGCCGGCGAACGCGCAATACTGGATAAGGAAGAAAAATCTGGCGGCCTACGGGCGTGCGCGACACGCAAACACAAGTTCTTGTGTTCCGCAGTGTTGTCGTACCCCAGGGGTAGTGTCTGGAGCCTGACATCCCTCAGGCAAACGGCGTGTGAAGTGGGGTTCTGGTGACCGGAAACATGAAGCTGATCGACCGGGTTTCAGCGATCAACTGGAACCGGGTGCAAGACGAGAAGGACGCCGAGGTCTGGGACCGGCTGACCGGAAACTTCTGGCTGCCCGAGAAGGTGCCGGTATCCAACGACATCCCGTCCTGGGGCACCCTGACCGCCCACGAAAAACAGCTGACCATGCGGGTGTTCACCGGCCTGACGCTGCTGGACACCATCCAGGGCACCGTCGGCGCGGTCAGCCTGATTCCCGACGCGCTGACCCCGCACGAGGAGGCCGTCTACACCAACATCGCCTTCATGGAGTCGGTCCACGCCAAGAGCTACAGCCAGATCTTCTCCACGCTGTGCTCGACGGTCGAGATCGACGACGCGTTCCGCTGGTCGGAGGAAAATCCCAACCTGCAGCGCAAGGCCGAGATCGTCATGCAGTACTACCGCGGCGACGAGCCGCTCAAACGCAAGGTGGCCTCCACGCTGCTGGAGAGCTTCCTGTTCTACTCCGGGTTCTACCTGCCGATGTACTGGAGCAGCCGGGCCAAGCTGACCAACACCGCCGACGTGATCCGGCTGATCATCCGCGACGAGGCGGTGCACGGCTACTACATCGGCTACAAATTCCAGCGCGGCCTGGCGCTGGTCGACGAGGCACGCAGGCAGGAGCTCAAGGACTACACCTACGAATTGCTCTTCGAGCTCTACGACAACGAGGTGGAGTACACCCAGGACCTCTACGACGAGGTCGGGCTGACCGAGGACGTCAAGAAGTTCCTGCGCTACAACGCCAACAAGGCGCTGATGAACCTCGGCTACGAGGCGCTGTTCCCGCGCGACGAGACGGACGTGAACCCGGCGATCCTGTCGGCCCTGTCACCCAACGCCGACGAGAACCATGACTTCTTCTCCGGCTCGGGCTCGTCGTACGTGATCGGCAAGGCCGTCAACACCGAGGACGAGGACTGGGACTTTTAGCGCTGCGACCATGCAGGGCGCGGGGGAGCGGGGCAATTCAGCCAAGCGGTTTGTGAACGCCGCGTGAATTGTCGCCGGGGCGCGACGGCCCGGTGGCAGTGTTGATACCGCTGCCCCGACACTGTTGAGGTGACCAATACCGCCGCGTCTCACACCGCCAATTTCTGCCGCTCAGTGCTGCGCTGGCTGCGCGCCGGCTACCCCGAGGGTGTCCCCGGACCTGACCGGGTGCCTTTGCTCGCGCTGCTGCGCAGCACGCCGCTGACCGAAGCGCAGATTAAAGACGTGGTGCGCGAAATCACCAAGGACGGATCACCGGCGCTCGCTGACGGTGTGATCGACCGAGACGAGATCGCCGAATTCATCTCCGACATGACCCACTACGACGCGGGGCCCGAGAACGTGATCCGGGTGGCCGCCACGTTGGCCGCCGTCGGGTGGCCGCTGGCCGGAATCGACGTCAGCCAAGCCATCCCCGGTGACGAGTGGGGGGAGGCGGCGGAAATCGCCGCACGCGGGTCCGCATCCGAAAGCGCTTGAGCCGCTACAGCTTCGAGATGTCGATGACGAAGCGGTAGCGGACGTCGCTGGCCAGCACGCGCTCGTAGGCCTCGTTGATGTAGTCGGGGTCGATGACCTCGATCTCGGGCGTCACGTTGTGCTCGGCGCAGAAGTCCAACATCTCCTGGGTCTCGGCGATCCCACCGATGTTCGACCCGGACAGGCTGCGGCGGGCCAGCGCCAGCGAGAACGCGCCCACCTCCATGGGGTGCTCGGGGATGCCCAATTCGACAAGGGTGCCGTCGACGTCGAGCAGGCTCAGGTAGTCGTTGAGGTTCAGGTTTGCCGAGACGGTGTTCAGCATCAGGTCGAAGCTGCTGCGCAGCTTCTTGAAGGTGTCGCGGTCGGAGGTGGCGTAGTAATGCTTGGCGCCGAGGCGCAGCCCGTCTTCCATTTTCTTCAACGACTGTGACAGCACCGTCACCTCGGCGCCCATCGCCGCGCCCAGCTTGACGCCCATGTGCCCCAGGCCACCCAGGCCGATGATCGCCAGCCGGGTGCGCGGCCCGGCCTTCCAGTGCCGCAGCGGGGAGAACAGCGTGACCCCCGCACACAGCAGCGGCGCCGCCTTGTCCAGCGGCAGCGAGTCGGGGATGCGCAAGACGAAGTTTTCGTCGACGACGATCGCCTGGCTGTAGCCGCCCTGCGTCGTCGTGCCGTCTTTATCCGTGCCGTTGTAGGTGAAGGTCGCGCCCTTCTTGCAGTACTGCTCGAGCCCGGCCTGACAGCTGCTGCACTGACCGCAGGAATTCACCATGCAGCCCACGCCGACGTGGTCGCCCGCCTTGAACCTGGTGACCTCGGAGCCGACCTCGGTGACGACGCCGGCAATCTCGTGGCCCACGACCACGGGGTATTTCGGTGTGCCCCATTCGCTTTTGGCCGTGTGGATGTCGGAGTGGCAGATGCCGGCAAACTTGATGTCGATCGCCACGTCCCGCGGGCCCGGGTCGCGCCGCTCGATGGTGGTCTTGGTCAGCGGTTCGGTCGCCGACGTGGCGGCGTATGCCGAAACAGTGCTCATGGATATCCCTCTTCGATGTGATGGCTTCGAACAAAATTTTAGCTAGGGTAACGTTCTTCCGCCAACTGACGGGGCGAACATCACGTTATGACGATGCCTGCGTAGCGGCTGCCCGCCGTCAGTTGATCGGGGCGTTCACCAGGCGCAGGTCGTCGACGATGCCGCGGGCCGCGATCAGGCCCTCGCCGGTTTGCCAGATCTCGTCGTTAACGACATAGACCCGGTTGTCCCGGTTGGCGGCCAGCTTGCGCCACGGGCCGCTGTCCAGGACCGTGGCGGCCCGATCGGCGGCGGCCGGGGTGGCGCACGACAGGTACACCACGTCCGCGTCGGCGATGGACAGATCTGGGTTCTTCGCGAGGTCCGCGTCGGTGGCGCCGATCTCGATGTAGGGCTTGTCGGTGAACCGCTGCGCCGCCGGCCGGTCCACCCCGACCGCCCCGAGCACGCTGGCCGGGAAGTTGTGGGCGCCGTACACCCGGATCGATCCGGTGGTCAGCTGCACGATGGACGCCTGAAAGTGGGAGGCGTCATGCCGCGCGCCGACGTCGGTCGCCCGCTGGGAAAACCCGCTGAGCAATGCGTCCACCGCGCCACCGCGCGCGGTGGCTGCGCCGACGGTGCGCAGGTTGTCTTCCCACGCCGCGCCCGGTGCGCCCGTGAACACGGTCGGGGCGATCGCCGCCAGCTGCGCATACAACGTGGGCGTCAGCCCCTGCGATCCCAGGATGAGATCGGGGTGGGCCGCCGCGACCGCCTTCAGGTCCGGGTGCGAGCGCGCGCCGGCGCCGGGCACACCGTGCAGCGCGCCGCCCAGATAGGCCGGCTGGCCCGACGAGCCGTCCGGCAACGCGGCGGCGACCACCCGCGATTGCAGGCCCAGCGCGCACAACGCGTCGAGCTGGTCGCCGGAGAGCACCACGATGCGCTGCGGGTCGGCGGCCACCTGCACCACGTCCGGCTCGACCCCCGCGGCGTTGTGGACGCGCCGCCTCGAGGCCCCCGAATCGGCCTCGGCGGCGTCTCGGGCACACGAATCGTCGGGCCGGCGGTCGTTTCCGAGCACGCCGGCCCCCGCGATTTGGGTGGTGGGCGTGACCAGCGAGCGGGTCGGTGTCCGGGCGGCGGGCGTGTCGGACCCGCAGCCGGCGCATGCCGCGACGAGCGCCGCCGTCACCGCGGTGGCCGCGGCGAGTCGGGCGGGTCTGATCACGCCGAACAACACGCGTCAGACGCTAACATCCGGCCAGCGTGGCGATCGCGAGCGCGGCGGAGCCGGGCGAAGCGGGTCGCCACGATCGGGCTCGTGGCGATCGCGAGCGCGGCGGAGCCGGGCGAAGCGGGTCGCCACGATCGGCCCCGCCCGGCGCCGCGCCGAAGGACAAGCCACCCCGCCGACCCATTTACGACAGTTTGTAGGACCAGCCCTGACGTCGCCATGATCGACGGCTAAGATTCGTCTCAATAGTGATGTTGGGCCAGTATCCGATCCGGATGTTTGGAGAAGCTGTTGACAGCCGAAGCGCCCCCCTTGGGAGAACTCGAGGCCGTTCGTCCGTACCCGGACCGCACGGGCCCCAAAGGGAACCTTATCTACAAACTGATCACCACCACCGATCACAAGCTGATCGGCGTGATGTACACCGTCACCTGCTTCGCCTTCTTCTTCATAGGCGGGCTGATGGCGTTGCTGATGCGCACCGAGCTGGCCGCTCCGGGGCTGCAGTTCCTGTCCAACGAGCAGTTCAACCAGCTGTTCACCATGCACGGCACGATCATGCTGCTGCTGTACGCCACACCGGTGGTGTTCGGTTTCGCCAACCTGGTGCTGCCGCTGCAGATCGGAGCGCCCGACGTGGCGTTCCCGCGGCTGAACGCCTTCTCGTACTGGCTGTTCCTGTTCGGCGGGCTGATCGCGGCGTCCGGTTTCCTCGTCCCGGGTGGGGCCGCCGACTTCGGCTGGACCGCCTACACGCCGCTGTCTGACGCCATCCACTCGCCCGGCGCCGGGGGAGACCTGTGGATCACCGGCCTGATCCTCGCGGGTCTGGGCACCATCCTGGGTGCGGTCAACATGATCACCACCGTGGCGTGCATGCGCGCACCCGGCATGACGATGTTCCGGATGCCGATCTTCACCTGGAACATCCTGGTGACCTCGATCCTGATCCTGATCGTGTTCCCGCTGCTGACGGCCGCGCTGTTCGGCCTGGCCGCCGACCGCCATCTGGGCGCCCACATCTACGACGCCGCCAACGGCGGGGTTCTGTTGTGGCAGCACCTGTTCTGGTTCTTCGGCCATCCCGAGGTCTACATCATCGCGCTGCCGTTCTTCGGCATCGTCAGCGAGATCATCCCGGTGTTCTCGCGGAAACCGATCTTCGGCTACACCACGCTGGTCTACGCGACCCTGTCGATCGCGGGCCTGTCGGTCGCGGTGTGGGCGCACCACATGTTCGCCACCGGAGCCGTTCTGCTGCCGTTCTTCTCGTTCATGACGTACCTGATCGCGGTGCCGACCGGGATCAAGTTCTTCAACTGGATCGGCACCATGTGGAAGGGCCAGTTGACGTTCGAGACGCCGATGCTGTTTTCGCTCGGCTTCATGCTCACCTTCCTGCTCGGTGGTCTGACCGGCGTGATGCTGGCCAGCCCGCCGATCGACTTCCACGTCACCGACAGCTATTTCGTCGTCGCGCACTTCCACTACGTGCTGTTCGGCACCATCGTGTTCTCCACCTTCGCCGGCATCTACTTCTGGTTCCCGAAGGTGACCGGCCGGCTGCTCGACGAGCGGCTGGGCAAGCTGCACTTCTGGCTGACGTTCATCGGGTTCCACACCACCTTCCTGGTGCAGCACTGGCTGGGAAACCTGGGTATGCCCCGCCGCTACGCCGACTACCTGGCCAGCGACGGCTTCCAGCCCTACAACATCGCGTCGACGGTGGGCGCCTTCATCCTGGGCGCGTCGATGTTCCCGTTCGTCTGGAACGTCTTCAAGAGCTGGCGCTACGGCGAGGTCGTCACGGTCGACGACCCGTGGGGCTACGGCAACTCGCTGGAGTGGGCGACCAGTTGCCCGCCGCCGCGGCACAACTTCACCGAGCTGCCCCGAATCCGTTCGGAGCGGCCGGCATTCGAGTTGCACTACCCGCACATGGTGGAGCGGCTGCGCGCCGAGGCCCATGTGGGTCGGGCCCACGGGCCCGCGGACAAGGACGTCACCAGGCTGGACGACGTCCAGGTTCGCAGCTGATGGCCTGACGGGCGGCTGTCGGGAGTGAACTCACCACCACCCAAGGTGTCGGTGCTGATCACCGTCACCGGCGTGGACCAACCGGGCGTGACCGCGACCCTCTTCGAGGCGTTGTCGCGGCATGGCGTCGAGCTGCTCAACGTCGAACAGGTGGTGATCCGGCACCGCCTGACGCTCGGCGTGCTGGTGCGCTGCCCGCCGGACGTCGCCGACGGTTCCGCGCTGCGCCACGACGTCGAGTCGGCCATCCGCAAGGTGGGCCTCGACGTCAGCATCGAGCGCAGCGACGAGGTGCCGATCATTCGGGAACCCTCGACGCACACCATTTTCGTGCTGGGCCGGCCGATTACCGCCGGCGCGTTCGGCGCGGTCGCCCGCGAGGTGGCCGCGCTGGGCGTCAACATCGACCTGATCCGCGGCGTCTCCGACTATCCGGTGACCGGGCTCGAGCTGCGGGTCTCGGTCCCGCCCGGAGCCGACGGCCGGTTGCGGACCGCCCTGAACCGGGTGTCCGGCGAAGAGCACATCGATGTCGCCGTCGAGGACTACACGCTCGAGCGGCGGGCCAAACGGCTCATCGTGTTCGACGTGGACTCGACGCTGGTGCAGGGCGAGGTCATCGAGATGCTGGCGGCGCGGGCGGGCGCCGAGGGCAAGGTCGCCGCGATCACCGACGCCGCGATGCGGGGCGAGCTGGACTTCGCCCAATCGCTCGAGCAGCGGGTGGCGACGCTGGCGGGGTTGCCGGCCACGGTGATCGACGAGGTCGCCGACCAGCTGGAGCTGATGCCGGGCGCGCGGACCACGCTGCGGACCCTGCGGCGGCTGGGTTACGCGTGCGGCGTGGTGTCCGGGGGCTTCCGGCGGATCATCGAGCCGTTGGCCGAGGAGCTGATGCTGGACTACGTCGCGGCCAACGAGCTCGAGATCGTCGACGGCACCCTTACCGGCCGTGTGATCGGACCTATCGTCGATCGCGCCGGAAAGGCAACGGCGCTAAGGGAATTCGCGCAGCATGCCGGGGTCCCGATGGCGCAGACGGTCGCCGTGGGCGACGGCGCCAACGACATCGACATGCTGGCCGCGGCCGGGCTGGGGATCGCGTTCAACGCCAAGCCCGCGCTGCGGGAAGTGGCGGACGCGTCGCTGAGCCACCCGTACCTGGACACGGTGTTGTTTCTGCTGGGCATCACCCGCGGCGAAATCGAGGCCGCCGACGCGATCGACGGCGAGATCCGCCGGGTGGAAATCCCGCCGGAGTAGGCGGCCTCCTCGTCGCGAGCGGACGGATAAGCGCACGATCTCGGCCATTTTCATGCGATTCCGCGTCTGGTGACCGGGCGGGGCCCGGCGACGCGCCGCTGGTGGAACCCGGCAGGTATTCGAGCGTCGCGGTACGGCACGATGGTCGGGTGCCGGAAAACGGAAGCCGGAGGTGAAGCCCGAGGATTCGAGAGAATCCGACGGCGCAGCCGACCAGACCAGCGAGGCAGCCGACCCCGATCTGCTGATCGAGTTGCGCGAGGTGGTGCTGCAGCGCGGCGGCAACGTCCTGGTCGGGCCGCTCGATTGGGCTGTCGAACTCGACGAGCGTTGGGTGATCGTCGGGCCCAACGGGGCCGGCAAAACGTCGCTGTTGCGGATCGCCGCGGCGGCCGAACATCCGTCGTCCGGTGTGGCTTTCGTGCTCGGTGAGCGGCTGGGCCGGGTCGACGTGACGGAGTTGCGTTCGCGCATCGGGCTCAGTTCGTCCGCTTTGGCGCAGCGCGTGCCCGGCGATGAAGTGGTGCGCGATCTCGTCGTCTCGGCCGGCTACGCGGTGCTGGGCAGGTGGCGCGAGCGCTACGAAGACGTCGACTACCGCCGGGCGATCGACATGCTGGAGAGCCTCGGCGCCGAGCATCTGGCGGACCGCACCTACGGCACGCTCTCGGAAGGCGAGCGCAAGCGGGTGCTGATCGCCCGCGCGCTGATGACCGACCCCGAACTGCTGCTGCTCGACGAACCGGCCGCCGGCCTGGACCTGGGCGGCCGCGAGGAGCTGGTGGCGCGGCTGGCCGACCTGGCCGCCGACCCCGACGCGCCCGCCCTGGTGCTGGTCACCCATCACGTCGAGGAGATCCCGCCCGGGTTCAGCCACTGCATGCTGCTTGCGGAAGGCCAGGTGGTGGCCGCGGGACTGCTCACCGACGTGCTGACCGCCGAGAATCTGTCCACCGCATTCGGCCAAGCGATCGCCCTCGACGTGGTCGACGGGCGCTACTTCGCGCGGCGAGTCCGTACCCGCGCAGCCCACCGGAGGCAGTTATGACATCACCCGAGGAAACCCCGCTCGTTCCCCGGCCGGCGGCGACCGTGATGCTGGTCCGCGATGACGCCCCCGGCCTGAGCGTCTTCCTGATGCGCCGGCACGCCAAGATGGAGTTCGCCGCGGGGACGATGGTGTTTCCCGGCGGCGGCGTCGACGACCGCGACCGCAACGCCGACATCGCGTGGGCCGGCCCGACGCCGGAGTGGTGGGCCCAGCGCTTCGGCATCGAACCCGACCTGGCCGAGGCGCTGGTCTGCGCCGCGGCCCGCGAGACGTTCGAGGAATCCGGGGTGCTGTTCGCCGGCCCGGCGGGGGACCCGGACGGCATCGTCGGCGATGCGTCGGTGTACGGCGACGCGCGCCGGGCGCTGGCCGACGGGACGTTGTCGTTCGCGGACTTCCTGCGGCGGGAAAACCTGGAGCTGCGCTCGGACCTGTTGCGGCCGTGGGCCAACTGGGTCACCCCGGAGGCCGAGCGCACCCGCCGTTACGACACCTATTTCTTCGTGGGTGCCCTGCCCCAGGGGCAGCGCGCCGACGGCGAGAACACCGAATCCGACCGGGCGGGCTGGGCGTTGCCGCAGGACGCCATCGACGACTTCGAGGCCGGCCGCAACATCCTGCTGCCGCCGACCTGGACCCAGCTGGACTCGCTGGCCGGCCGTAGCGTCCCCGAGGTGCTGGCCGTGGAGCGCCAGATCGTGACCGTGCAGCCTCTCCTCGAAAAGCGCGGCGACAACTGGGTTTTCGAGTTCTTTGACTCCGACCGCTATCACCGTGCGCGCGAATCGGGCGGTTCCATGAAGTGGCCGCTGTGAGCGAGTTCGTCAGCGTCGTGGTCAGCGACGGTTCGCAGGACGCCGGCCTCGCCATGCTGCTGCTGTCGCGCCCCCCGACGAACGCGATGACCCGCCAGGTCTACCGGGAGGTCATCGCCGCGGCCGAGGAATTGGGGCGGCGCGACGACGTCGCCGTCGTGATCCTGTTCGGCGGTCACGAGATCTTCTCCGCCGGCGACGACATGCCCGAGCTGCGGACGCTGCGGGGCCCCGAAGCCGAGACCGCGGCCCGGGTCCGGCAGGAGGCCATCGACGCGGTGGCGGCCATCCCCAAGCCGACCGTGGCCGCGATCACGGGATACGCCCTGGGCGCCGGGCTCACGCTGGCCCTGGCCGCCGATTGGCGGATCGCCGGTGACAACGTGAGGTTCGGCGCGACCGAAATCCTGGCCGGCCTGGTGCCCGGCGGCGATGCGATGGCCCGCCTGACCCGGGCGGCGGGGGCCAGCAAGGCCAAGGAGCTGGTGTTCAGCGGGCGGTTCTTCGACGCCGAAGAAGCCCTGGCGCTGGACCTCATCGACGAAATGGTGGCCCCCGACGACGTGTATGACGCCGCCGCGGGATGGGCGCGCCGTTTCCTCGACGGTCCGCGGCACGCGCTGGCCGCGGCCAAGGCCGGCATCAACGATGTGTTCGACCTGGAGCCGGCCGAGCGGCTCGCCGCCGAGCGCCGCCGCTACGCGGAGGTGTTCTCCGCTGGTCAGGGCGGTGGCGATAGGGCGGACCCCGGCGGCGGTTAGGCTGCCCTTCATGACGAGTTCGACCGACGCCGTTCCGACGCCCCACGCCACCGCCGAGCAGGTGGAGGCCGCCCGGCACGACAGCAAGCTGGCCCAGGTGCTCTACCACGACTGGGAAGCCGAAACCTACGACGAGAAGTGGTCGATCTCCTATGACCAGCGCTGCATCGACTATGCGCGTGGCCGTTTCGACGGGATCGTGCCGGACGAGGTATTGCGAGAGTTGCCCTACGATCGAGCCCTCGAATTAGGCTGTGGCACAGGGTTTTTCCTTCTGAACCTGATTCAGTCCGGGGTCGCGCGCCGCGGGTCGGTGACCGACCTGTCGCCGGGCATGGTCAAGGTCGCCACCCGCAACGGACAGTCGCTGGGCCTGGACATCGACGGCCGGGTCGCCGACGCCGAAGGCATCCCGTACGAAGACAACACCTTCGACTTGGTCGTGGGGCACGCCGTGCTGCACCACATTCCCGACGTCGAGCTTTCGCTGCGGGAGGTGATCCGGGTGCTGCGCCCGGGCGGCCGGTTCGTGTTTGCCGGCGAACCGACCAGCGCCGGCGACGTCTACGCCCGCGAGCTGTCGACGCTGACCTGGCGGATCGCCACCAGCGTCACCAAGCTGCCCGGCCTGGGTAGCTGGCGGCGCCCGCAGGCCGAGCTCGACGAATCCTCCCGGGCCGCCGCGCTGGAGGCCATCGTCGACCTGCACACCTTCACGCCGGGCGACCTCGAGCGGATGGCCGCCGGCGCGGGCGCCACCGAGGTGCGGACCGTCAGTGAAGAGTTCACCGCCGCGATGTTCGGTTGGCCGGTGCGCACGTTCGAGGCGTCGGTGCCGGCCGGTCGGCTGGGCTGGGGCTGGGCGAAATTCGCCTTCACCGGCTGGAAGGCGCTGAGCTGGGCGGATGCCAATGTGTGGCGGCGCGTGGTTCCGAAGGGCTGGTTCTACAACGTGATGGTGACCGGGGTCAAACCCTCCTGAATCCTGGGCTGCGTTTCAGCGCGGCGACGATGCAGGCCGCGCGGCGGCGTGAGGAGGAGCCGGGCAATCAGGTTCAGCGCGGCGACGATGCAGGCCGCGCGGCGGCGTGAGGAGGAGCCGGGCAATCAGGTTCAGCACAAACGACGTCGGGTACCTGCGCTCGCAAGCGGGCGCCGCGGCGCTGGCGGCGGTCGCCGAACTCGCGCTGACCGATGCCACCCGGGTCGCCGACGTCGCCGCCACCCGCGCCCAATTCGGTGACCGGGCGGCGGTGCTGGTGGAGACGGTCCTGTTGCGCCGCCGCGCCTCGGAAAAGCTAGGCGGGCTGGGCCCGGGGGTCACGGTGTCGGACTGGCTGTTCACCGACGAGGCGCTGCAGCAAGCCACCGCGGCGCCGGTGGCGTTGCACCGCGCCGGGCGGCTGGCCCAGGGGCCGGGCGGCCCGAACGTCGTCGTGCACGACGTGACCTGTTCGATCGGCACCGAGCTGGCCGCGCTGCGCGCCCGCGGGATCACGGCCGTGGGCAGCGACCTCGATCCGGTGCGGCTGGCCATGGCGCGCCACAACGTGGGGGCGGCCGGGCTCTGCCGCGCCGACGCGCTGCACCCGGTCACCCGCGACGCCGTGCTCGTCGCCGATCCGGCGCGCCGCGTTGAGGGCCGGCGGCGCCTGCGCACCGATGACTATCAGCCCGGCCTGGCCGCGTTGCTCGACGCCTACCGGGGCCGAGATTTCGCCGTAAAGTGCGCTCCGGGAATCGATTTCGATGAGGTGCGCCGCCTCCGCCTGGACGGGGAAATCGAGGTGACATCCTATCGGGGTTCGGTGCGGGAAGCATGCCTGTGGTCGGCGGGATTGGCGCAGCCCGGCGTCACCCGCCGGGCGAACGTCCTCGATCGCGGCGAGCAGCTCACCGACGCCGACCCGGATGACTGCCCGGTCCGGCCGGTGGGGCGCTGGATCGTCGACCCCGACGGCGCCGTGGTCCGGGCCGGGCTGGTGCGCCACTACGGCGCGCGGCACGGCCTGTGGCAGCTCGATCCCGACATCGCCTACCTCTCGGGTGATCGGCTGCCGGCCGCGGTGCGGGGTTTCGAGGTGCTCGAGCAGCTGGTCTTCGATGAACGACGGCTTCGGCAGGCGTTGTCGGCGCTGGACTGCGCGTCGCTGGAGGTTTTGGTCCGCGGGGTGCGGGTCGACCCCGACGCGCTGCGGAAACGGATGCGGCTGCGGGGCGGCCGGCCGCTGTCGGTGGTCATCACCCGCATCGGTGCGCGGGCCTCCAGCCGCGCGATGGCGTTCGTTTGCCGACCCTCCCGGTAGCGCCGGGTACGCTGGCGGCGGTTACTTTTCCGGTCACCCCCGCCCCGGTTAGTTTGCGAGGACAATTCCACGATGCGTTATCTGATAGCCGCTGCGCTGCTGGTACCGGCGGCGTTGTTGGGTTGGCCCGCCGCGGCCGCGCCAGCGTCGTGTGCCAGCTTGGGCGGCAGCGTCGAGGCCGGCCAGATGTGTCGCGTGCACGCCACCGGGGTCAACTACATGCTCAACATGACGTTTCCCACCGACTACCCGGACCAGCAAGCCCTGACCGACTACATCACCCAAAACCGGGACGGCTTCGTCAACGTCGCGCAGAGTTCCGGGGGCCGTGACCAGCCCTACCAATTAGAGGCCACCACCGACCAGCACAGCGCCGGCCAGCCGCCACACAACACCCGCAGCGTTGTGCTCAAGTTCTTCCAGGATGTCGGGGGTACGCGTTCGTCGATCTGGTACAAGGCGTTCAACTACAACCTCGGCACGAAGCAGCCCATCACCTTCGACAACCTGTTCCCCCCGGGCGCTACGCCGCTGGATGCCATCTTCCCGATCGTCCAGCGCGACTTGGAACGTCAAACCCCTTTGGGTGCCGCGATTTTGCCGTCCACGGGCCATGACCCGTCGCACTATCAGAACTTCGCCATCACCGATGATCAGCTGATCTTCTACTTCGCCCCCGGCGAGATGCTGCCGGCGTTCGGCGGGCCGGCACAGGCGCAGGTACCACGTAACGCCATCCCACCGCTGGCCATCTGAGTGGCGATCGCAAGCGCGGCGTAGTCGGGTACAGCGGGTCGCCACCTTCGGACCTGGGCTCAGACCGGCCCGGCCCGCAACTCGATCGCCACGGCCACGGCCGCCAACGCCACCTGCGCGACGCAACCGATGATCGGGACGAAGAAGGCCGTTCTCTTGCGCACCAGCAGATACACGGCGACCACGACGTCGACGACTAACACGGTGGCACCGCCCCAGGTGCCCAGGTCCATGGCCCGGTCGATCCAGGCGGGATCGCCGCACGTCTGATAGCCGCACGGGTCGGTGCTCATCACGAGCAGGCCAAGCACGACGAAGGTCGCCCCGAACAGGCCTCCGTGGATGACCAGCAAGACGAGTGTCGCCACGATGTCGGCCGTGTTGGTGCGGCGGCCCGCCGCTGTGTTGGTGGTCTCGGCGCCCTGCGCTGTTGGGTCGTCGATCGGCACCACGGGAGTGTGTCCCGGTCAGGCCGGCGCGAAACCGTAGATCTGGCCGTCGCTGGTGGCGGCCACCACCCGGCGGTCGGTGCCGACCGCGGCCCCCAGGGGGTACCCGGTGGCCGCCGGCAGCTCATAGCTGTTCAGCGTGTGGCCGTCACCCGGATCGAAGACCAGCACCGACATCCCGGGTGCGCCATTGGCCGGCGGCCCGCTGACCACCGTGTAGCCGACACCGGCCCCGGCCAGGCTGGAGGACGACAGGGGGACGACGTCGTCGCGGCGCCACACCTGATCGGCGTGGTCACCGGCGTCCTTGAACGCGACCAGCCGGGTGTCGGGCCCACCGCCCGACACGATCAGCCCCTGCGGCGTGACGGCGGGGGGAGTCTGCGCCAGGAATCCCAGCGGCGCCGACCACTTCACCTTCGCGTCCGCGGCGCGTAGTGCCCACAGGCGCTGGTCGCGGCCGTTGACATAGACGGTCGACCCGTCGGCCGACAGCACCGGGCTGGCGATCACGCCGGCGCCCACGGCGTCGCTGGTCCACTCCTTGGTCAGCAGCGGGCTCTGCCCCGGGTGGTACTTCAGCCCCACCAGAACCGCGGCGGGAGCCCCCGGCTGCCAGACGCCGAGCACCGCCACCCCGTTGGCCGCCGAGAAGGCGGGGGCCGCCGCCACCGGGCAGCCCTGGCGGGCCGGTGCGCAATCGGCCAGCCCGCGCAGCGCATCGGTGGGATCGATACCGTCCACCAGGTCGAGTGGGCTGCTCACCACCTGGCCGCGATGGGCGTCGAAAACCAGCACCTGCCCCAGGTGCGTGGCGACGAGCAGCTCGCCATTCCCCAGGAACCGCGGCGTCGTGGGCATGCCGATCACCGGCTGGCGCCACCGCGTCCACTGGGTTATCGGGAAAGACAGGAACGCTCCGGGCTGACCGACGTACAGGTTGTCGAAACCGTCGAGCAGGGGACCGCCGAAGCCGCCGCCCTGGAACAACCGCACACACCAGCGCTGCCGCCCGTTGTTGTTGTTTTCCCACTCCATCAGCGAGCAACCCGCCGACGTCTGGGCGTTGAGTGCCAGATAGCCGCGCGCACTGAGCGCCGGCCCGGCCCCCAGGCTTCCCTTGACCGACCGGGTCCACTGCAACGACAGCTTGGCGGCCCCGCCGGTGGCGGTGTAGCTGCTGTTGGCGGCGTCGGCGAATTGCGCCGGCCATCCCTGCGCGGCCGACGCGTCGACCCACGAGTCGGTGTTGCCGCACGCGTTGACCCCGGCCGTGATCACCGCCGCCAGCAGCACAGATGAGCAACGCCGAAGCCCACGCGGGAGATGTCCGGCCAGCACCTGGTTCCCAAATCCTTCTTCCGACGCGGTCCGCCCGGGGTGACCCGGCCGTGCGGCATGAGCGGCGATTGAGTACAGGTGAGGGTAACCCGTCCCGATCTATGCGCGTCCGATCGGCCGCTCCTCAGGCCGCCGTACCGGCGCGCATCGTCGCCGGCTGTGTTGGATTGCCCGGCTCCTCAGCCCGCCGTACCGGCGTGCATCGTCGCCGGGTTAGGCTTTCCGGCCATGACGAGCATGTGGGGCGCCCCGGTCCACCGCCGCTGGCGTGGATCGAACCTGCGCGACCCGCGCCAGGCCAAATTCCTCACGGTGGCCTCGCTGAAATGGGTGCTGCGCAACCGCGCGTACACCCCCTGGTATCTGGTGCGCTACTGGCGGCTGCTGAAGTTCAAGCTGGCCAACCCGCACATCATCACCCGCGGGATGGTGTTTCTCGGCAAGGGCGTAGAGATCCACGCCACGCCTGAGCTCGCGCAGCTCGAGATCGGTCGCTGGGTCCACATCGGCGACAAGAACACCATCCGGGCGCACGAGGGCTCGCTGCGGTTCGGCGACAAGGTGGTGCTGGGTCGCGACAACGTCATCAACGCCTACCTCGACATCGAGCTCGGCGATTCGGTGTTGATGGCCGACTGGTGCTATGTCTGCGATTTCGACCACCGCATGGACAACATCGACTTGCCGATCAAGGACCAGGGCATCGTCAAGTCCCCGGTGCGGATCGGCCCGGACACCTGGGTGGGCGTCAAGGTGTCGGTGCTGCGCGGCACGTCCGTCGGACGCGGCTGCGTGCTGGGATCGCATGCGGTGGTCCGCGGTGTGATTCCGGACTACTCGATCGCGGTCGGCGCGCCGGCCAAGGTGGTCAAGAACCGCCAGCTCTCCTGGGAGAGCTCGGCCGCGCAGCGCGCCGAACTGGCCGCGGCCCTGGCCGACATCGAACGTAAAAAGGCTTCCCGCTAGCTATTTGGTAGCGGGTGCTCGTCGAACTTGAAATGGAAATTGACGTCGCCCGCATCGACGTTCGTGCCGCATCGGCACCCTGGCGGCACCATGACTCTGCTTGAGGATCTGCTAGCGGATTTGCACGGTGCACGTGGGTTCTCGGACGCGGTCACCGGCAACCTGTCGGCTCAGATG
This sequence comes from Mycobacterium sp., assembly GCF_004298145.1. Lineage (GTDB taxonomy): Bacteria > Actinomycetota > Actinomycetes > Mycobacteriales > Mycobacteriaceae > Mycobacterium. Next base: position 56,119 of record NZ_SCRH01000053.1, on the reverse strand, counting down.
CTTTGATAACGCCGCAGCGCCTCGGCGCGCTCGGCGGCGTGGTCGACGATCGGCGCCGGGTAGCCGTCCGGCCGCTCGCCCCTGCGCAGGTGTGCGTCGTCGGCCGAGCGCAATTCGGGCACCCAACGGCGGATGTAATCGCCTGTGGGGTCGAACTTTTCGCCCTGCGTGTTCGGGTTGAACACCCGGAAGTAGGGCGCGGCATCGGTGCCGCAGCCCGCGCACCACTGCCAACCATGCTGGTTGTTCGCCATGTCCCCGTCCACGAGCTGGTCCAAAAACCATTCGGCGCCCCACTGCCATGGCAGATGAAGGTCCTTGACCAGAAATGACGCGACGATCATCCGCACCCGGTTATGCATGAATCCGGTCTCGCGCAGCTGACGCATCCCGGCGTCGACGAAGGGAAATCCGGTTTCGCCGGCCTTCCACGCCTCGAAGCGGCGCTTGGCCTCGGCGCCGGAGTCGGTGCGGATACCGTCGAAATCGCCGTTCCAGTTGCGCCACGCGCTCGCCGGCCAGTGGTGCAGCACATCGGCGTAGAAATCGCGAAAAGCCAACTCCCGCAGGTACGCTTGCGCCCCACCACCGCGTAGGTCCAGGTCGGCAGCGAGGGTGCGGGGGTGGATGGTGCCGAACTTCAGGTGCGCCGACATCCGGCTGGTGCCCTGAAGGTCAGGCCTGTCGCGGTCGTCGTCGTAGCTTCTCAATGCGTTGTGCACGAACGAGCTCCACTGTTTGTGCGCCGCCGCCTCACCGGCGGCCACTTCGAGTGGGGCGCCGGGGTCGGGGATTTCGCAGTGTTTGATCCGTAGCCCTGCCGGATCGAGCCAGCGCGCGGAGGCGGCGCTGGATTTCGCCGGTGCCCGCCAACCGGCCTTGTGCCACTGCCGCAGAAACGGCGTGAACACCTTGTAGGGCGAGCCATCCGGCTTGGTGATGCGCCCGGGCGACACGAGATAGGGCGACCCCGTCGCCACCAGCGGGACCGCGCCCAATGCGGCCCGCACCCGTTCGTCCCGGCGCTTGCCGAACGGTGCGAAGTCCTGCGAGATGTGCACCGACGACGCGCCGATCTCCTTGGCGATGCGCGGAATTTGTGTGTCGGGCCGCCCGCGGACGACGAGCAGCCGACCGTCCAGATCGTCGCGTACCCGCCGCAGTGAGTCACCCAAGAACTGCAGCCGACGCCGTCCCGACGACCTTTCCAGACGCGGATCGAGCACAAAGCAGGCGAGCACTTCGTCGCTCTCGGCCGCGGCGACCAACGCCGGGTGATCACGCAACCGCAGATCGCGGCGAAACCACAACAGCGCGGGCATTATTCGACCCCCCTAACGATTGAGCCGCCAGATGTGGGCGGACAGGACGGTCGCAAAGCCGCACCACACCGGGTAAGGCAGGAGCGCCAGCCCGCCCCGCGGGGTGGCTTCGGCGGTGCGCCTGACCAGGTCGGCGCTGGAGGCCGTCAGCGCCGCGGCACCGACCGCGGCCGCGCCGAGCTTGTGGTACCGAAAGAAAAGCCAACTCCACCCCGCGTTGAGGAGCAGATTCACCGCCAGTGCCGCGGCGTAGCTACGCGCCCTGTCATGCCGCCCGGTTGTGCGCAACCGGTCGATAGCCACCGCCGACGTGGCCGCGATGTCCACGTAGAGCCCGGTCCACACGGTGGGAAAGGCGGCGCGGGGCGGCTGGTATGCGGGCTTGCGAAGCCGTGAATACCAGCGCGAGGCGGCGTTGGCGCTGGCGACGCTGCCTGCGCCGGCGGCTGCGGCGACGGCCAGGGCGCTCGCGCCCAATATCGACTTGTTCACGGTGTACTCCGTTCGTGTTGGTCGTGATCCGCTTGTCGCTCAACGGTTTCGGTGTGTACGGGGCTGCCGGGCCACCAGATCCGGTCGCCGATGAGGGCGAACAACGCCGGGATGACCAGCGTGCGCACCACGAAGGTGTCGAGCAGGATGCCCAGGCCGACGATGATCCCCAACTGGGTCAGGACGATCAACGGCAACACCCCGAGTACGCAGAACACGGCGGCCAAAACGATTCCCGCGCTGGTGATTACACCGCCGGTCGCCGAGACGGCACGCACCATCCCATCGCGGGCCCCGTGCGGTGCGGCCTCCTCGCGGGCGCGGGTGACCAGAAAGATGGTGTAGTCCACGCCGAGGGCGGCCAAGAACAGGAAGGCGAACAACGGGGTGGTGTTGTCCAGCGCCGGAAAGCCGAAGACGTGGATGCTCGCCCAGGCGCCCATGCCCAGCGCGGCCAGCGCGCCCAGGATCGTTGCGGCCAGCAGGGTCGGTGGCGCAAGGGCGGACCGTAGCAACACGGTGAGGACGACCAGGATGACCGCCAGGATCGCCGGGATCAGCAGCACGCGATCATGCGTGGCCGCATCCCGAATGTCGAGCGCCTGCGCGTCGGCGCCGCCCACCAGCGCGCTGGAGTCGGCGGCCCGCGTCGAATCCCGCAGTGCGGCAATGATACCGAAGGCCTGATTCGACGACGGCGGTGCGTCGATCACCACCGACCACTTCGTCAGCCCCGATGCCGATCGGCCGGACTCGGTCACCGAGGCAACGCCGGGAGTGGCCCCGATTGCCCGCTGTACGGACGAGGCGTGGGCGGTGGGGGCGACGACCAGTGTCGGGTTGGCCAAACCGGCCGGAAAGTGTTCGGCCACAACGTCGTAACCGGACACCGAATCCGCGTGCACGCGGAACTGCTCGGTCTGCGACAACCCGATCCGGGTTCCCCACAAGCCGGCGCCCAGGGCCCCCAGGACCGCAATCGCGGCCACCGCAACCAGCGCGGGACGGCGGACCACCCATTCCGCGATCCGATGCCAGGCGCCGGAATCCAGGGTTGCGTCGTCCCCTGCGTGCGGAATGAACGGCCAAAACAACCGCCGGCCGCCCGCGGCGAGCAACGGCGGCAGGATCACCAACACCGAAACCGCGGCGACCACGAGGCCGCACGCCGCCAGCGCGCCCAGACTGCGCGTGCTCGGGGTGGCGGCGAACAGCAGCGTGAGCAGCGCCAGCACCACGGTGGCATTGCTGGCAACGATGGCCGGCCCCGCCCTGCGCACGGCGTGACGCAACGCGGCCCGGTGCCCGGAATGGCGCCGAAGCTCTTGGCGATATCGAGAGATCAACAGCAGCGCGTAGTTGGTGCCCGCCCCGAACACCAGCACGCTGGTGATCCCGGACGTGGCGCCGTCGAAGCTCAATCCGGTCAACGACGCCACCGCCGTGCCGACCGCGGCGGCGACCCGATCGGCGAATCCGACGACGAGCAATGGGGCCAGCCACAGCACCGGGGACCGGTAGGTGGCGATCAGCAGGAGCGCCACGACCGACGTCGTCACCGCGAGCAAGGTGGCGTTGGCGTTGGTGAAGGCGCTGGCAATGTCGGCGCCGAACGCCGGGCCGCCGGTGATGTGAACCCGCAGCTCCGCAGGCAGCCCCGTCGCCGCGGTCGTACGCAGCGCGGTGACCGTGTCGCCCAGGGCGAGCCCCGACAGGCCGGCGCTGATCGGCACGACGCCCAGGGCGGCCTTCCCGTCCTTCGACGACAGGATCGGCGCGGCGCCGGCGTTCGCGCCGGGTTGCGCGGCGGCCTGTGTCCGATCGCGGGCCGCTTTCGCGGCGCCGATGTCGGGAGGGCCGAGCACCGCACCATCGGCGCGGCTGACCACCACGATCAGCGGGGCGCGGTCACCGCCGGGAAACTGTCGGGCGAGCGTGTTCACCTGTGCGGATTGGGAGTCGTTGGGAAGCGGTTGCGGCGCCTGGCCTGCTGCGGCATTCCCGCCGATGAGCACCATGAAGCCGATGCCCAACAGGGCCGTGACCAGTGCGAGCAGCCACGAACGCCGACCGGTCACAGCGCTGGCCAATGGTTCCCACACCACGAACACAAGCCTTTCAGTTTGTTAAACATTAATCAACTGAAATAACGCATCGCAACGTGGTCGCGCTGGCGGTGCGCACAGGGGGCACTATGGACATTATGTACGCGAGGGCTTACCGGCGGTGACCGCTGACCGGGGCGCGATGAAGGACCGCAAACGACGGCACATCGATGTCTGTCTCAGCGAGCCGGTCGGCTATGACCGTGTCACCACGGGCCTGGACGGCTACCGATTGCCGTATAACGCCCTCACTCAGACGAGCCTGGGTGATATCGACTTGTCCACCACGTTTTTCGGTGTCAACCTGCGGTATCCGATACTCATCGGCGCGATGACCGGAGGCGCCGAGTTGTCCGGGACGATCAACCGGAATTTGGCCGCGGCCGCGCAACAGCTGGGCATCGGCATGATGCTCGGCTCCCAGCGCATCATGCTGGACGACGCGCTGGGGGAGCGCGCCGCGGGCAGCTTCACGGTTCGCGATGTCGCGCCAGATGTCTTGCTGTTCGGCAACATCGGTCTGTCTCAACTGGCGAAGACGGCCGTACCGGACCTGGCGAAGGCCCTCGATCGGGTGGGTGCGGACGCGCTGGCCGTGCATACCAATCCGCTGCAGGAAGCGATGCAGCACGACGGCGACACCGACTTCTCCGGTTCGCTGGTCCGGCTGCGAGAGTCGGCCGACGCCATCGGCTATCCGGTGTTGCTCAAAGAGGTCGGCCATGGGATCGGTCGCGCGGCCGCGGAACTTCTTGGGGCCGAAGGCAAACCTCCGGTCTCCGGAATTGACGTGGCGGGCGCCGGCGGCACGTCGTGGTCACGGGTCGAACAGTTCGTGCGCTACGGCGAACTGCGCTATCCGGATCTGGCCGACTGGGGGATCCCCACCGCGCGCGCGGTCGTGGAGGTGCGCGAGGTGCTACCGCAGATCCCGTTGGTGGCTTCCGGTGGCATTCGCACCGGGATGGACGCGGCCAAGGCGATCGCGCTGGGCGCCGATGTCGTGGCGATGGCCCGGCCGCTGCTGCCGGCCGCGATCGAATCCACCGCCGCCGTTGTGGATTGGCTGCAGCCATTCATCGACGAGCTTCGGGTCTGCCTGCACGGCTGCGGCGCCGCAAGCCTTGCAGGTCTGCGCGACGTCGACCTCGTCCCCGTGACGTAGTTTCGCGCGACGTGGCCGTCACCTTGGCGTGCGGCTCACCGTTCCTGGGGCATCTGCTGCCGACCGGGGCACCGCTGGAAGTCGACGACCTTCGGCGTGCGGTGGGCGCGATCCGACCGGATGCCTCATCGTCGATGGGAACCGTTGGGGCCGCGACCGTGTGCCGGTTCGTGCCGCACGCCGCCATCCTCGACAAGGCCGGCTGCGCGATCACGCATGGGGGGATGGGTACGGACCCGCCTGCCCGCCAAGCTCACCGTGGCGCGCACCGGGTGGCCGCGGGCCTCGCGGCGACGGGGGGCGTGGCCCGCGGTGTGGACCTGATCGAGCGGCGGTTACTGGGCTGCGCGGACGAGAGGCCGGTGCACTAGACGCCGCGTTTCACCGGGCTGCGACGGCCCTTGGCCGTCGCGCGCCTCGGTTCGGTCGCGGGAGCCTTGGGACTTGGTGCTGCGAGTCGGGATTCGAAGCTGGCCATCGCCTCGATCATCGACATGAACACCCGATGTGCCGCCGCCAAGTCGCGATCGGGTAGGTCGGCGAGCGCGGTATGTAGTTCGGCACCAAGGGGAGTGAAAAACGACCGGGCTAGGGCCATCCCCGGTTTCTCGTAGCGGAGCAGGGTCTTGCGCCGGTCCTGGGGATCGGGTTCACGCCGGACGTGGCCGGCGTCGATCATGCGATCGACGAGATAGGTGATCGCGGCCGGTGACACGTCCATCCGCCGTCGCAGCTGTGCCGCCGTCAACGGTTCTCCGGCGGTTTCGGCGACCATGATGTGCAGCAACGCGTGAAAATCCGTGCCGCTGACATCGTTCTGGCGGGCGAAGTGTCGGCCTATGCGGTCGGACTGCGCCGTGATCGCGCGCATATCGGCCGACATCAATTTCTCGAGTTCGGCTCGGCCTGGTCGCCGGTCGGCGGCGGCGTGCTTGGTCACTTACCCGCATCCTTCTTGCAAAATCCGCCAGCCAGCGTATCGGTGACCGCTATCGGCGGCAGGCGAACGCCCGAGCTTTTCTGTGGCCCTCAGCCTACGGCACGCGCGGCGGCTCAGCCGCGGCCGGCGGGCCCTGTCGGGACTTCGCGGAGTCGTGGCCCCGGTTCATCAACGAGTATCGCCACGGGCTCCGGTCGATCGTTCCGTCCGGACGTTGCGCCAGGTGGCGTTTGGCGGTGTCCCGGAAGCGATCCCAGGTGGTGTCTCGGCCGTCGGACATGGCCGGTCCTCGTGGATCCTGTTCACGCGCATCACTTTGCTCGACGGCCCATGGCATTCCCCGCCGCGAGGTGACCGAATCGTCGGATTCGGCTATTCACCAACTGAATAGTTAAGAATCTGACTGAGTTGCGCGCCGTGCCGCCAGGCGGTTTGAACGAGTGCGCCCCGGGTATCTGGTGTGACGATGACTGTGATCGAGACTTCCCGGCGCCTCGGGCGCGCGGAGCGCAAAGTGCTGCGCCTGCAACGACGTTTGTGGTTCGCGCAGCGGGCCATCTGGCGCACCGCGATCGTCCTGGCGGTCCTGCTCGTGGGTGGTGTGCTGTGGGCGGCGTGCGCACGGTTGAATTGTTCCACGCGCGGCGCCGGCGCCGGGTCAGCCGAGTCCGGCGCGCACCTGGTAGCGGCGTTCGGCGTAGGCGAGGTCGTCGCGCCAGAGTTTGGTGGCGGCATAGCGCATAAAGGGTGCGATCAGAGGCGCCACCCGGGAGGCGCGCGCGAAGCCGGGCCGGTCCGAATGCGCGATGGTGGCTTCCAGGACGGCGGTGCGCGGACGGCCGTCGGGGCCTGAACCCATTGGCGTCGCGTGGGTTTCGACGACGCTGCCGGTTCCCTCTCCGTCCACGATGCGCATCACGATGGTGCGTGCCTCCGGGCAACTGAATTCCGCGACGACGGGCACCCCCAGGCGTCCCATCCGGAATGTCACCGCCACCAGGAATCGGTCGACCTGTTCGGTGGGCGTCGTCAGCACGTCGAGTCGGGTGAATGAGTAGGGGTGAAACCACGCGCCGTGCCAGGGATCGAGCCGGTTGGCGATGATGTCACTCGGCTCGCACACACCCTCCATGCGGGCAACCGCGCTCAGGGTGTCACCGGCCGGGCGTTGCGGAAGCACCGGCCGGTCCAGCGGTTCCTCCCCGCCGGCCGCGTCGAGCCGCACCCACGCGAGCACGCCGTCGTCGTGACTGGGCAGCGGGCTCCAGCCGAACTCGCGGGCACGCCCGTCCAGCGTCAGCCCGTGCCAGCGGCAGATGAGTGTGCCCCGGTGCACGGTGCCGGTGGCGAGGTCGGCGCCCAAATGGGGACAGCTGCGCGGCCCCACACACAGCCGGCCCTGTTCGTCACGCCAGGCGACGACGCCGACACCGGCCACGCGGGTGCCGAAGGGCCGCCCGCCGGGCACCCGGTCGCTGGCCGCGAACGCGTACCAGTTGCCGGTGCGCCTGCGCTGGGAGCGCTGCAACGCGCCCGCGATGATGGCGGGCTGGGCGTCGCGATACGTCGGGCGCTGATCGGCCCATGACGTGCGCGGGATCGCCTGCAGCGGCCAGCCTTTGACCCGGGCGGCCGACAGGCGTTGCTGAAGCTGTTCGCGAATCCTCATGATCGGGTGGCTCTTTCGCGGGTGGCAAGCCATCGCAGCAGTGGTGACCGGCCTTGGGTGGGCACCGTGGCCAACGGGTGTCCGGCCAGTCCCCAGCGCTGCAGGAGTCGGTTGGCGGCGCACCAGCCGGTGGTGGCGGCCCGCTCCATCAGAGCCACCGGCAGGTCGATGCGGATGGCGTCGCCGGCCAGCAGCAATCCCGGCGTGGGCGTCATGATCGGGGGGCGGTGGGGATGGGAGCCGGGCGAGAACAGCGGGCAGTCGTTGCGATGCAGCAGCTTCTCGTGAACGATCTGTGCCGCGGCGGTTTCGGGATACACCCTGTGCAGCTGTCGCAGCGCGGCGCCCCGCGATGGCGCGGAATCCAATGCGTACGAGTGCAATTCGACGACCGAACCGCGGTGTGCGGCGGCCCAATTGCGCGCCTCGCATTCGTAGCGCTCCAGCACGCTGATGTTGTCGAGCGGTTCGTGGCCGGCCGTGCCCAGGAATGCCGGCCGGTGCGCCGCCACGGGGCGGTCGAGCCACAGCCGATGCACGGCGAACGGCGGCGCGGTACGCAGCCGGGCTATTCGGGCGCGCCAGTCGTCGGTGCCCAGGTCGCTGGATGCCGCAACGATCCGCTGCAAACCCGCGGTGTCGGTGGCCAATACGACGGCGTCGACGTCGCAGTGGTCATCGGAATCGGTGTGCACCCGGAAGGTGTTCGCCGACTCCGTGTCGATGCGCAGGACTTTGGTGGCGAGCCGGAACCGCACGCCGTGCCCTTCGAGGTAGCCGCGCAACGGCCGCCACAGCGCGCTGTCGTAGTTCGCCGACGGCACATCGAAGATCAGGCCTTCCGACGACCCCAGGAAGTAGATGTGAAACATCGTCGCCAACTCGGCCGCGGAAAGGTTGGCGGGGTCGGCGAAGAAGCTGCGGGAGAACACCTCGAACGCCAGATGCCGTGCCGCCTCGGGGAATCGGATGTCCTCGAGAAACTTCGCGGCGTCGGTGCGGTCCAGCCGCTGGTAGATGCCGGGCACCGATACGGCGGCCAGCGGTGCGGCCGCGCGGGCGTCGATGCGGGTGAAGTCGCTAAGCCGGAACGTGGGACTGCGCGCCGCGAACACCACGGCGTTCCACGGTGGGGTGCGCGGCAGCCCGCGGAAGCTGTCGCGCCGGCCGGCCCCGTCGATCAGCGGGTAATCCTCGACGGGAGTGAGCATCCGCAATTGCGGGTCGATTCGGCCCAGCAGGGCGCGCAGGTTGTAGTACTGGCGGAAGAACGCGTGGAAGCCGCGGTTCATTGCGAGCTCGACGCCGCCGTCCCGCTCGGTCCAGCCCCCCACCCGGCCGCCGAGGTAATGCTCGCTTTCGATGACCTCGACGGCGACGCCGCGCTCGGCCAGCCCGGTGGCGGCGCTCAGCCCGGCGATCCCGCCGCCGACGACGGTCACCCGCGGGCGCGATTCCAGGGCGTCCGCGTTCGGCAATCCCGTTGGCGCGGGGAATGTTCGGCGACGCCGGTCGAGGCTCATCGCGGCGCATCCGCCAGGAAGGTGTGCACGATGTTGGCTTCCCAGCCGGGCATCGTCTCGCTGTGCACCGCGGTGAAGCCGGCATCGGTGAGCCGAGCCCGAAATCGCGCGGCGCCGTCGAATGCCAGCACGCTGCGCCACAGGTAACGGTACAGCCCGGTGTCGCGGGTGCGCCACCACCCGGCGGGGATGATGATGCCCCAGCACACGGTGTGCCAGATGCGGGTGGCCGCGGGGGAGTCGCGCACCGAGTATTCGTGCACCGCCAGCGTGCCGCCCGGCCGCAACAGCTCGCGGAACCTGCGCAGCTGGGCGTCGCGGTCGGTGACGTTGCGGATCAGGTAGGCGGCCAGGATGCCGTCGAACGGTCCGGCGATGCCGTGCTCGGCCAGCTGCTCGACCGGGGTGTGGACGAAGCGCACCGAGCCCGGCCAGTCCTTGGCGCGGGCAGCGTCGAGCATGCCCCGCGACGCGTCGACGGCGACGACGTCGGCCTCGGGCGCGACGGCGAGCAGCGCGGCCGTCGAGGCGCCCGTGCCGCACCCGGCGTCGAGCAACCGTAACCCCTTGCCGCGGTTGGGAATACGCATCCGTCGGGCCGACAGGGACAGCTGCGCGTGGTAGCCGGGGCTTGCTCCGACCAGGCGATCGTAGGCCGGCGCTCCCGCGTCGAACGCGGCCGCCAACTCGCCGGGACCCGCATCACCGACGCGCACGTTGCCGCTCCCACAGCAGCAGCACCGCGGTGACCAACGCGAAGCCGAACAGAAAATCTTCGACCGGGATGTCGAACGGGAAACGCGCGCCGCTGAGCTGCCGTTCGTTGTAGACGACGATGGGGGAGCTGAGCTTGGTCAGCCACCCGTCCACCGGGATCTGAAACCCGAGCACGATCAGCATCGAGAGCCAGTACGCCGGCCGCCGGAAGAGCCCGGTGCGCAGCACCGCCAATTCCAGTGCGCAGACCAGGAATACCGCCAGCACGGCCGGCAGGGTGTAGCCGAGGCCGGTCATCGGCGATGCACCCTCTCAAGGATGGTGGTCACGGCGTTGTAGGTCAGCAACGCGCACACCGGGATGACGAGGAAGAACAGCACCTCTTCGATCGGCACCCGAAACGGGATGTTCAGTCCGCACAGATAGGTGCGGTCGTAGGTCCACACGTGCGCGGCCACCGCGATCGCATCCCAGACCAAAAAGACCACGGCCACCGGCGCGACTGCCTTGATGGCCCGCCGCCACTGCCGATAGACGCCGGGGCCGAAGAGTTCCAGCGGCGCGGTGATCACCAGGCATGCGGCGAGCACCGCCAGGTATTGCCACCGATCGCTCATGCGGCCCCCGATTGACGAACGCCCCGCGCGCTGTTCCGCGCCCGCCACGACCGTATCAGTCCCGCGCCGGCGGCTCGAAGCCGTCGCGCCGTGCCGATGGTGGCCCGGTGATCGAACACCGCGAAGTCGCTTCTTTCGATGCAGTCCAAGATCTCTGAATACAGCGCCGCCGCGGTCGCCACGCACGGTCGCGAGCGGCGGGCGAGCGTGGCGATTCCGCCCGCGGCGAATTGGTAGGTCTGCCGGGTGATTTCGTGCTGGGCGATCAGGGCCCGGCGCACCCGCGGGTCGGTGCGGCGCTGCGCGTGGCACCACATCAGCAGCTCTCGGTCGACACCGTCGGCGGCCAGTTCGTCGGCGGGCAGGTAGACCCGGCCGCGCCGCAGATCCTCGTCGACGTCACGCAGAAAATTGGTCAGCTGAAACGCCCGGCCCAGCGCCGCGGCGTACGGCGCGGCCTCCTGCGCCGGCGTCACGGTTCCCAATATCGGAAGGACTTGCAGCCCAATGGCTTCCGCGGAACCCCGCATGTAGTGGTTGAGGGCGTCGCGGTCGGGATAGTCGGTGACCGTGAGGTCCATCCGCATCGACGCCAGAAAGTCCTCGAACAGACCCGCGCTGATCCGGTAGCGCCGAACGGTGTCGGTGACGGCGGCGACCAGCGGATCCTCCAGATGGGCTCCGTCGGAGAAGAAGCGCTCCGACAGCTGTTGCAGCCGCCGGCCGCGGGTGTCGGCGCCGACCTGCGGGTCGAGGTCGTCGAGGATGTCGTCGACGTAACGGGCAAAGCCGTACAGCGCGTGCACGGGCGGCCGCTGGTCGGGCGCGAGCAGCCGGGTGGCGAGGAAGAACGTGCGGCCATGCGCGGCATTGAGTTCGCGGCATCGGCGGTATCCGTCGCGCAGCCGCGGATCGTCGATTCCGGCCGCGGTCAATTCGCCGCCCATCACGGCAGCCCCGCTTTCATGTCGACGTGCGCGGCCGATCGCGTGCGGATGCCGGTAATGCGGTCGGCGGCCAGCCGCCCGGAGATCAGCGTGGTCGGTACGCCGACGCCGGGCACCGTGGAAGAGCCGGCGAGCACCGCGTTGTCGATGCCGCGCACCATGTTGCCCGGCCGGAATGGGCCGGTCTGACCGAACGTGTGGGCGAGCGCGAACGGGCTGCCGGCCGCCATGCCTCGCCGCGCCCAGTCGGCCGGTGTGACGACAGCCAAAACCGTTGCGTCGTGCGGCAGACCGGGCAGCAGCCGATCGCCGACGTGCGCGATCATGTCCTCGACGTAGGCGCCGCCGGTACCGGCCCAATCGATGGTGCCCCGCTGAAGGTTCGGCGCCGGAGCGAGCACGTAGAGCAGGTCGCGTCCCTCGGGAGCGAGGGTGGGGTCGCTGGCCGTCGGCCGGGTGACCAACAGGGACGGGTCGCGCATGAGCCGTCCGTCGTCGACGATGTCGGTGAAGGTCTGATCCCATGCCTCGCCGAACAGGATGGTGTGGTGGGCCGTCCCGGATGCGACGGCGGGACAACCCAAGTGCGCGACGACGGCCGAGGGTGAAGGCAGCAGCCGCACCGCACGACGCGGCGTGCGGCCCAGCAGCGCGTAGGTCTGCGGCAGCTCGGTGGTCAGTACCACCGCATCGCAGGCGATGCGCCCGGCCTGCTCGGTCACCACCGCGCTGACCCGACCGCCGGTGCGTTCGAGGGCGGTAACGGTTGTGCCGTAACGGAATCGGACACCGGCGTCGGCGGCGGCCGCGGCCAGTGCGTCGGGCAGCGCGCGCACGCCCCCGCGTGGAAACACCACACCCGAGATGGTGTCCATGTAGGCGATCACCGCGTACACCGCCAGCGCGTCGCGCGGCGCCACGCCGGCATACAGCGACTGGAAGGTGAAGATCCGCCGCAACCGTGGGTCGCTGATGTAGTGCCTGACCATCCGGTCCCACTTGCGGAAACCGCCGATCGCGGTCAGCTGTGCCAGCTGCGGGGTGAGCAGCGACAGCGGGGAATCGAAGTTCGCGGCGATGAAGCCCTCGAATTCGGTGCGGTACAACCGCGTCAACCACTTCCGGAGCCGCCGGTAGCCCGCTGCCTGCCCGAAGCCGGCGAACTCGGCGACGGCGTCGGCCATCCGATCCTCGTCGCTGTGCACGTCCAGCGCACTGCCGTCGGCGAACATGGCGCGATAGGCCGGGTCGACCGTCAACAGCTCCATGCGGTCGTTCAATCGCTCGCCCACGGCCGCGAACGTCTCGTCGATGATGTCCGGCATGGTGAGCACCGTCGGGCCGGTGTCGATCCGGTAGCCGTCGATGTCGAGACGGCCGGCCCGCCCGCCCGGCCACGGCTCGCGCTCCACCACCGTCACGGTGCGACCGCGGCCGGCCAGGTGCAGTGCCGCGGAAAGCCCGGCCAGCCCTGCGCCGACCACCACCACGTGATCGCCGCGCCCCTCGATGGTCCGCATGGTCAACAGGCTCCCCGGTCGGTGCTACTCATTCGGCGCGATCCGTGCAGACGTCCGCCATTTCGGCCAGGGCGGTGCGAACGGGCTCATCGATCGGCAGGTCGCTGAGGTGATCCCGCGCGGAAGCTACGCGGTCGCCGATCATCTCCTCGATGAGCTGCACCGCTCCCGTCTCGACGATCAGTGCTTTCCACCGGTCGATCCCGCTGTCGTCGAGGGTTTCACGATGCGCGAGCTCGATGAGTTCACGCCGGGTCGGCCCATCGGCCAACTGGTGGGCGGCCACCACGACGCTGGTCGCCTTGCGCTCCAGCAGATCACCGGCGCTGGGCTTGCCCGTCACCGCCGGCGACCCGAAAACGCCGAGAACGTCGTCGCGAAGCTGGAATGCCTCGCCGACCGCGGCGCCATAGCGGCCCAGCTGGGACAGCGTCCGATCGTCGCACTCGCCCATGGCCGCGCCGATCTCCAGCGGCCGGCGCACCGTGTAGTTCCCCGACTTGCGCCGCGCCACGTCGAGCACGACTTCCAGCCCGGGCATCTGGCGCGCATCGTTGATCAGGTCGGCGAATTGCCCGACCGCAAGCTCGGTGCGCATGGCGTCATAGCGTGGCCAAGCGCGTTGCAGACGCCGGGGTTCGACGCCGCTGTCGCGCAACATCTGTTCGGCCCAGATGAGGCAAAGGTCGCCCAGCAGAATGGCAGCGGATTCACCGAATCGCCGCGACGAGCCGCACAATCCGCGCTCGCGGTGCCACTGACCGAATTGCCGATGCGCCGACGGGCGACCGCGCCGTTGGTCGGAACCGTCCATGACGTCGTCCTGCAGCAACGCAAAGGCGTGCACCAACTCGAAACTGGCCGCCGCCCGCAGGGCGGCGTCGTCGGGCGGAGCGCCGCAAAGCCAGCCCAGGTACACGAACGTCGACCGCAGGCATTTACCGCCGGAGACGAACTGCACCAGGATGTCGCCGGCCGCATCGATGCGCGCATCGTCCAATTCGCCGGCACGTCGCGCGACGATGAAATCGGCGACATCGCCCAACACCATGCGCCGTACGTTCGACCGCCATGCCTCGAAATCGTCAGCGCTCAGCCAACCGATCGCCACCGGCGGGGACGCCGTGGCCGGTGAAAACGACAAAGCTCCCATAGTGTCCAAGCGCTCCCTCCCGGACGGCTTGGCATGCCCAGCCCCTGTCCGGCCCGAACACCCGCCTCATACCCGCCGATGAGGCGGGCGAAACCACGGTGCTGGCCGTCAGACGCGCCCTTGCGTCGGCCGGTACCACCTACCATCTTGTTCAGTAACTTAAACATTAATTTAATGAACTTCACCGGTGGACGCCAGCCGGGGCGGACAGACGGTCGTGGCGGCCGTCGGGTGCCCGGCGCGCGCCTGCCCTGAACCATTGAGTATCTGAAATGTCACCCCGATCGGGCATATGCCCGCAGCAGCCCCCGCCTAGCCTGCGAATGATCGGCTGGCGCACCAGCGGTTTCGCGTCACGGTGATTTTCACGCACCGCGGCAGCGGTGGCGGTGTCGCGCGCCCTGTTTCCCCCGGCGGAGAAGGGGAATTCGCCGCCGGTGAACATTTTCGAACTTGTGGCATTGCCCTTTCAGTGGGGTTCCGCGATCCGGGGCAAACGGTTCTTCCATCCGGCCGGGGTGCTGGCGCAGGGCTACATCGAACGCGTTGCCCCTGCGGCGCAGGGCTTGCCGATCGCATCATCGGAGATTGTTGCGCGCGTGTCGAAAGCCACCGGTACGCCGGGGGCGCTGCCCGACTTCATCGGACTGGCCGTCCGGCTGCCCACCCCCCAGCCGGCGGACAAGCCGTGGGACATCCTGCTCGTCTCGTCCGGGTCGGGCGTGCTGTCGCGCGCCCTGGCGCTACGGCCGGCCACATCGTGGAACGGCCAGACCCTGACCACGCTGATGCCGTTGCACTATCAGGGCAACAATTGGTGGTTGCGGGCCCGGACCTCGCGCGAGATCGCCGGCCCGGGTCTGTCCCTGGACGCTGTCCGGTCCAAGCTCGAGCGCGGCAACATCGAGGTGACACTCGACCAGGCCTGTGGCAGAGGCGATTTCACGCTCCTGGCCCGCATCACGCTGACCACCGCCCTGGATCCCGAGCGCGACCACGACGTGTCGTTCGACCCGGTGCTCAACACGGCGCCCGGCCTAAGCCTGTACCCCCGGTGGCTGGCCGATCTGCGCGCCCGTGCTTATCAGCACAGCCGCGACGGCAGAGATGCGCAAGAGTAGCCGTCAGCCGGTGCGCCCCAACAGGTGGCGCAGCGCCGCGTCGAGGTCCGGCTGACGGAACCGGTGTCCGGCCGCGACGAGTTTGCGGGGAGCCACTCGTTGACTCGCGCAGGCCAGTTCGCGGGCGCCCTGCCCGCCGAGCAGGAGGCGAAGCCCCAGGGACGGCACCGGCAACATCGCCGGCCGGTGCAGCACCGCAGCCAAGACCGACGTGTATTCGCTGTTGCGGACCGGTTGTGGCGCAACGGCATTCACGGGACCCGCGAGCGTCGTGTCCCACAGAGCGCGGTGATACACATCGACCAGGTCATCGATCCCGATCCAGGACAGCCATTGCCTCCCGTCGCCCAGCCGGCCCCCCAGTCCGGCGCTGAACAGCGGGCGCATCAGCCGTAGCGTGCCGCCGCGCGGCGATTGGACGATGCCCGTGCGCACCAGCACCACCCGCAGCCCCGCCTGTTGCGCGGCTGTGGTCGCCCCCTCCCAGTCCGCCACCACGTCGGCCAGAAATCCGTCACCGCGATCGCTGTCCTCGGGGAGCGTCTCATCGCCGCGGTCGTATCCGTAGTAGCCGATCGCCGAGGCCGAGATCAGCACGGCCGGCCGGGGGTCGGTGCGGCTCAGCAGTTCGGCCAGCCGCCGAGTGGGCCCAATCCTGCTGTCGCGGACGGCCCGCCGGTGTTCGTCGGTGAACCGGCCGGCGATCGATGCTCCCGCCAGATGGATCACCGCGTTGACGCCGTCGAACAGCCGCGGGTCGGGATCGTCGGTGTTCCACCGTCGCTCGTCGTCGCCGCGTGGCGCGTGCCGGACCAGCTGGATGACACGATGCCCGCCGGTGCGCAGAAACGCGGTCAGCGCCGAACCGACCAGCCCTGACGACCCGGTGACGGCGATCGTCAGTGGCTTCAGACCGTTCTCGGCGGCCAGCCGGTGGGCGGCCAAATCATCGGCCAGCTGGCGGTGCCGGTAGTCGAACATGGGCCGCAACAGCGAGCCGGGCACTCCGGTGTCGACCCGGTCGGTCACCCGGGTGCGGTCAGCTCCGACGTCTTCGAACTCGTGGGTGTGGCGCCAGCGAACCGCGATTCGCACCGGCAGTGTGGCCAGGCCGTCGCCACCCAGGGTGTCGACGAACCGGCGCGGTGGGTCGTAGCCGTCCGGCTGATGGACGGCCACCCAGCGCAGGCCGCCGGGTAGGGCCAGCGTGGCCCGTCCGTCCTCGAGTGAGGACGCCTCGGAGACCAGGCGCATCGGCTGCCAGGGCGGCGAGAGCCGGTGGAACGCCCCCGGCCTGGCATGCCAATCGAAAACGTCCGTGATCGAAGCGTGCACCACGCTCGAATAGTCCAGGCTCATGCCTCGACGTTAGAAAGCTCGCTACCGGTCCGGCAAGGCGTGTTCGATGATGGGTAGCCGCGCCTGCGGCTGCCGCTCTCCACGCTTGGCCGACAGGTACACCTGCGCGGTCTTGTCGGCCACCGTATGCCAATCGAAGTCCGACGTGAGTCGCTCGCGGGCGGCGTGGGCGCGTTGTTGCGCGGCTTGCGGATCGTCGAGCACGGTTCGTATCGCCGCGGCCAGCCGGGCCACGTCGCGGGGCGGATACGATACGCCGGTCTGACCGTTGATCACCGCCTCGCCCAGACCGCCGATGTTGGAGGTCACCAGGGGAGTGCCGGCCGCGGCCGCCTCCAGGGCCACGATGCCGAACGGCTCGTAGTGACTGGGCAACACCGCGGCGTCGGCGCGATGCAGGACGGCCAACAGCTCCGCGTGTTCCAGGTGTCCTACGAACCGGATCGCCTTGAGCACCCGGTGTTTACGGGCTTGTTCGACGAGCCAGCCCTGCTGGGTGCCCTCGCCGGCGATGGTCAGTGTGGTACCGGCGTGGCTGCGTCTGATCCGCGGCAGCGCGGCGATGACGTCGTGGACACCCTTCTCGTACTCGAGCCGTCCCAGGTAGAGCAGTTCGGCCGGCCCGCCGCGGGGCCGGCGCGCCGCGAACGGCCACCGCGCCGTCTCGATGCCGTTGCGGATCACGGTGATCTCGGCCAGCCCGGGTCCGAACAGTTCGGTGATCTCGTCGGCCATCGAGCCCGAACAGGTGATCAGCGAATCGGATTCACGCACCAGCCACGACTCCACCGCGTGCACCTGACGGCTGAGCGTGCCGCTGACCCAACCGGAATGCCGGCCGGCCTCGGTGGCGTGGATCGTGGAAACCATTGGCACATCATAAAATTGGGCTAACGCGATCGCGGGGTGGGCCACCAGCCAGTCGTGGGCGTGCACGACGTCGGGACGCCACGTGTGGTTGCCGCCCCGCTTCTTGAGGGACAGCCCGGCGCGGACCATGGAATGCCCCATCGCGAGCGTCCAGGCCATCATGTCGGTGCCGAAGGTGAACTCGTGCGGATCCTGCGCGGCCGCGACCACCCGAACGCCCTCGCTGACCTGGTCGGACGACGGATGGCTGCGGGGATCGGTTCCGGTGGGACGCCGCGACAGCACGACGACGTCGTGGCCGGCGGCGGCCAGCGCGGTCGACAGGTGATGGACGTGCCGGCCGAGCCCGCCGATGACGACCGGCGGGTACTCCCACGACACCATCAGGATTTTCACGTCGTGGTCCGCCTCATCGGGGCAGCCTGCGCGCATCGAGGGAGCCGAAGAGTCCGTCGGCGCGGTTCCACCCGTCGGCCAGCCGCTGCGCGGTGTCGCGCCGCCCGGACGCCAGGGCCCCCGCGATTTCGCGGGTGGCGTGCGCATGCAGGTGGGCGCGATACCGCGCGTAGTCGGCGGCCGAGTCCTTGCTCACCATGAACGGCCAGTCGCTGGAGACCGTGAGCAACGTTTCGCGCAGGATCTGATCGGCGACGTGGTCGCGGGGGATCGGCCCGTCCAGCGTCGCGGTTTGGGACAGCGCCTTGTCGACGGTGCTCAGCGCGGTGTCGACCACTTCGTTGTTGAGCTGGACCAGATCGGCGACCTGGTCGCCGGCCCACACCTGCCAGTCCTTGCCCGAACCCCACGAGCTGGGCGGCAGCGCCACCGGGTTACCGACGAAGCCGTCGGCGATCGCGTCGCGCAGCGTGCCCACCCGCACACCGGCCTCGGGCAGGGCGCGCAGCACCCGCTCCAGCCACGTCGGGCCTTCGTACCACCAGTGGCCGAACAGCTCGGTGTCGAAGGCCGCGACCACATGGGCGGGCCGCCCGATGCGCGCGGATTCCGACAGCAGGCGGTTGCGGACCATGTCGACGAAGTCGGCGACGTGGATGTCGACCGTGTGGCCGGCGCGCTCGGGATCGTAGGGCGCCTTGCCCTCCGAGGACACGTTGCGGCCCGTGACCCTGGCCGGCTTCAGCCCGGTGAGGTGGTCATAGGTGTGGAAATCGCGATAGGCGGCATGGCCGGGGTAGCCGGACTTCGGTGACCACACCCGGTAGCTGACCTGCAGATCGCGCCCGAACGCCACCACGTCGGTGTCGCCGACGGGCCGGCCCAGCGCGGTGTCGCCGTGCAGCGACGGGCCGTCGACCATGAAATGCGTGACGCCCGCGGCGGAGTAGTCGTGTTCCAGGCCTGGCGCGTAAGCGCATTCGGGTGCCCAGATCCCGCCCAGGCTTTGCCCTTTGCGCGTCCCCAGGCGATGCTGCGCGTCGGCCAGACCCTCGCGCAGGGCGAACTCGCGCAGCCGGGGGGCGAGCAGCGGTTGGAACGGATGGGCCAGCGGTCCGCCGAGCAGCTCCACGGTGCCGGCGTCGAGCAGGCTGCGCAGCATCGGGCTGGCGCCGTGCCGCCACAGGGTGGCGAAGTCGTCGAGAGCCCGCTGGGCCTCAGCCGATTCACGAACTCCCAAGGTGCGCAAGGCTTCCGGTGTGCATGACTGATAGCCGGCCGACTTCGACCGGGGGACCGACCGCACACTGGCCGCTTCGGCCGCGCGCAGCCGCCAGTTCGCCAGCCAATGATGCATGCCGTCAAGGCAATACGGGTCGTCAAGCTGCGCGTTCACCACCGGTGTGACACCGAGCGTGATCAGCCCCCGGCGGTTTTCGCCGGCCAACGTGTTCAGCACTCGCATCAGCGGCAGGTAGGCCGCCGCCCAGGATTGGTAGAGCCATTCCTCACCGACCGGCCAGCGGCCATGGTGGGCAAGCCACGGGAGGTGGGTGTGCAAAACCAGGGTGAAGAGGCCGGGAACCCGGTCTTGCCTGGAGTTCACCGTGCTACCGCGATCGCGATCAGATCGAGACTGTCGTCGATGTGCTGGCCGGTGGCCGCGCCGGATCCGCTCGCGACGAGTTCGAAGTCATCGGTGGTGACCGCCGCGACATCCGCCGCCAGATCGGGCGGCCACGGCGCCCCGGGGTCAGCGGCCGTTGCGCGCTGGATCTGCGCGTCGATGATCGAGCCGCCGTGCCGGGCGTCCATCTGCCGAAGCCGCGGACCGTGGAACAACCCGGTGATCGACACGTCGGAGAAACCCCCGCCGACGAGCAGCTCGGCCAGCTCGCCGGCGTTGAGTTCGCGGGTGTGGAACGGGTTGATCGGGGTGTCGCGACCGGGTGAGAACGTGATCCGGTTGGGGGTGGACATCATCAGCAGCCCGGACGGCCGCAGCACCCGCGCGCACTCGACAACGAATTGTGTTTGATCCCACAGATGCTCGATCACCTGGAAGTTGACCACAATATCCACCGACGAATCGGGCAGCGGCAGCTGCGCAAGGTTCGCCTGCATGACGTCCACCCGGGGGTAGCGGGCGCGGACGTGGGCCACCGCGGACTCGTCGTAGTCCACGGCGATGACGCGGCGGGCGACGTCGGCGATCAGATCGGCGCCGTATCCCTCGCCGCAGCCCGCCTCGAGCACGTCGGCCCCCACGCAGTGCTCGGCGAGCCGCTGGTAAACGACCTCGTGGCGGCGAAACCAGTAGTTTTCGATATCCAAACCCGGGATGGTGCGCTCACCGGTCAGCGTCAACACCGTGTCACCCGCCGACGCGGGATCGCCGGGGGCGCGTGGGGGAACGTCAGGGACCAGTGCGCTCATTGCATAGGCAGGCTAACGCGAAGTGTCGGATTCGCGAACCACGAAAGTGGGTGGCCCCGTGTTCGCAGGGGGAGGCGCGCCGCAAGAACGTGCAGTACCACCCGCTATGGTGTGAATGCATACCGCACAAAGTTACCGGGTAGTAACACGGCTGTGCGTTGCGAAAAACGCGTACCGAGGTCTCGCAGTCGATCGCTGCGGACCCCTTCGAGGAGGACGAACCACACTCATGACGAACATCGTGGTCCTGATTAAGCAGGTCCCAGACACTTGGTCAGAGCGCAAGCTGACAGACGGCGATTTCACGCTGGACCGCGAGGCCGCCGACGCGGTCCTGGATGAGATCAACGAGCGCGCGGTGGAAGAAGCCCTGCAGATCCGGGAGAAGGAAGCCGCCGACGGCGTCGAGGGGTCGGTGACCGTGCTGACCGCCGGACCCGAGCGCGCCACCGAGGCGATCCGCAAGGCCCTGTCGATGGGCGCCGACAAGGCCGTCCACCTCAAGGACGACGGCATGCACGGCTCCGACGTGGTGCAGACCGGGTGGGCCCTGGCCCGTGCGCTGGGCACCATCGAGGGCACCGAGCTGGTGATCGCCGGTAACGAAGCGACCGACGGCACCGGCGGCGCGGTGCCGGCCATCATCGCCGAGTACCTGGGCCTGCCGCAGCTCACCCACCTGCGCAAGCTGTCCCTGGAGGGCGGCAAGGTCACCGGCGAGCGCGAGACCGACGACGGCGTCTTCAACCTGGAGGCCACGCTGCCCGCCGTGATCAGTGTCACGGAGAAGATCAACGAGCCCCGTTTCCCTTCGTTCAAGGGCATCATGGCCGCCAAGAAGAAAGAGGTGACGGTGCTGACCTTGGCCGACATCGGGGTCGAAAGCGACGAGGTCGGGCTGGCCAACGCCGGATCCACCGTGCTGTCGTCGACGCCGAAGCCGCCGAAGACCGCGGGTGAGAAGGTCACCGACGAGGGTGAGGGCGGCAACGAGGTGGCCAAGTATCTGGTCGCCGAGAAGATCATCTGACACCCATCTGTCTGCAACGGTCCCCCGAATCACGAGAAGAGCGAGATAACCCATGGCTGAAGTATTGGTGCTCGTGGAGCACGCCGAAGGTGCGCTGAAGAAGGTCACCTCCGAATTGATCACCGCCGCCCGCGTGCTGGGCGAGCCCTCCGCCGTCGTGGTCGGGGCGCCGGGCACGGCCGCCCCGCTGGCGGACGGGCTGAAGGAGGCCGGCGCCGCCAAGATCTACGTCGCCGAGTCCGACGATGTGGACAAGTACCTGGTCACCCCCGTGGTCGACGTGCTGGCCGCGCTGGCCGAATCGAACGCGCCGGCGGCGGTGCTGCTGGCCGCCAGCGCCGACGGCAAGGAAATCGCCGGCCGCCTCGCGGCCCGGATCGGATCCGGTTTGCTGGTCGACGTGGTCGAGGT
This sequence comes from Mycobacterium sp., assembly GCF_004298145.1. Lineage (GTDB taxonomy): Bacteria > Actinomycetota > Actinomycetes > Mycobacteriales > Mycobacteriaceae > Mycobacterium. The sequence goes on along the minus strand of NZ_SCRH01000053.1, from coordinate 34,326 downwards.
CAAGGAGGGCCCCAAGGCCGTCCACTCCATCTTCGGTGGTGCGTTCACCGTGGAGGCGCAGGCCAACGGAGACAGCGCGGTGATCACCCTGCGGGCCGGCGCCGTCGAGGCGGAGCCGTCGGCCGGTGCGGGCGAGCAGGTCACCGTCGAGGTCCCGGCTCCCGCCGAGAACGCCACCAAGATCACCGCCCGCGAGCCCGCGGTCGCCGGTGACCGCCCGGAGTTGTCCGAGGCCACCATCGTGGTGTCCGGTGGTCGCGGCGTGGGCAGCGCGGAGAACTTCAGCGTGGTCGAGGCGCTGGCCGACTCGCTGGGTGCGGCCGTCGGCGCGTCGCGTGCCGCCGTCGACTCCGGCTACTACCCGGGCCAGTTCCAGGTGGGCCAGACAGGCAAGACGGTCTCGCCGCAGCTCTACATCGCGCTGGGCATCTCCGGTGCCATCCAGCACCGCGCGGGGATGCAGACCTCCAAGACCATCGTCGCGGTCAACAAGGACGAAGAGGCGCCCATCTTCGAGATCGCCGACTTCGGCGTGGTGGGCGACCTGTTCAAGGTCGCTCCGCAGCTGACCGACGCGATCAAGGCACGCAAGGGCTGAGTTTCTCGGTCCTTAAGCCCCCGGCACCGCGGTGTCGGGGGCTTTTGCCTACGCCGTGGTTACTTGTGTCACATCTGTACCGTGGCGACACCAGTGAGCGATCTCCCAACCAGCTAGCGCATGTGCTGGCTGTTCCCCGACTCACCCATCGGTTCCGCTGCGGCTCGGGCCGTTGATTTCGCGACATTTCGTCATCTGACGTGCACCGACACGTCACAGCGTCGATGCCGACTAGCTCATCGGTTACGCCACGTTGGGTCTCATGAGCATTGCTTCGGTCCTCATCCCCAGTGACAAGCCGAGCGGTGCGGCAGGCAACGCAGCCGCCGCGCCGCGCTACTCCCTGTTGCTGTCCACCGACCCCGGCATGATCGAGGCGGCGCAGCGACTCCGGTACGACGTGTTCACGGGCACGCCCGGCTTTGCGCTGCCGGCGGCCGACGGACAGCGACGGGACGTCGACAGGTTCGATGAGTTCTGCGATCACCTACTGGTCCGCGACGACGACACCGGTGAGCTCGTGGGTTGCTACCGCATGCTGGCACCGGCGGGCGCCATCGCGGCCGGTGGGCTCTACACCGCCACGGAGTTCGACATCGGCGCGTTCGATCCGCTGCGGCCGTCCCTGGTGGAAATGGGACGCGCCGTGGTGCGCGACGGGCATCGCAACGGCGGCGTGGTGCTGCTGATGTGGGCGGGCATCCTGGCCTATCTGGACCGCTACGGCTACGACCACGTGACCGGGTGCGTATCGGTGCCCATCGGCGGCGAGCCCGACGATCAGGTCCCGGGCAGCCAGCTGCGCGGCGTCCGCGATTTCATCCTGAGCCGGCATGCCGCACCGCCGCGGTATCGGGTTCTTCCACACCGGCCGGTCGTCGTCGACGGGACGCCCCTCGACGACATCCCGCCGCCCGCGCGGCCGTCGGTTCCGGCGCTGCTGCGCGGTTACCTGCGGCTGGGCGCCCAGGTGTGCGGGGAACCGGCGCACGACCCGGATTTCGGTGTCGGCGACTTCTGCGTCCTGCTGGACAAACAGCACGCCGACACCCGATATCTGAAGCGACTCCGATCGGTGTCGGCCGCCTCGGACATGGCGGGGGCGACGACCCACACAACGGCGGGCGCCCGGCGATGAGCACCCCCGCCGGCACCGGACATTCCTGGCTACCGCGCGCGTCGTGTGATGCCGGCTGCGTGCGGACCGGCGGCGCGGTCGCCTCCCGGCCGCTGCTGGTGGCGCTGCGGGTAACCCTTCGCCTCCTGCTGGCGCTGCTGCTGGCGCCGGGGCTGCCGCTGCTGGCGGTGCCACTGCCGGGTCGCACCCGCGTGCAGCGCATCTATTGCCGGTTGGTGCTGCGCTGTTTCGGGATCCGGATAACGGTGTCGGGCAACCCGATTCGTAACCTGCGCGGCGTGCTGGTGGTCAGCCCGCACATGTCATGGCTGGACGTCTTCGCCATCGGTTCGGTGCTGCCCGGGTCGTTCGTCGCCCGCGCCGACATGTTCACCGGGCCGGCGACCGGGATCGTGGCCCGCACCCTGAAAATCATCCCGATCGAGCGAGCCAGTTTGCGGCGGCTGCCCGGCGTGGTGGACGACGTCGCCCGCCGGTTGCGCGCCGGCCAGACGGTCGTGGCGTTTCCGGAGGGCACCACCTGGTGTGGTCGGGACCGGGGGGTGTTTTATCCGGCCATGTTCCAGGCCGCGATCGATGCCTGCCGGCCGGTGCAGCCCCTGCGGCTGACCTATCACCACGTCGACGGCAGCCCGTCGACGGTGCCGGCCTTCGTCGGCGACGAGACCCTGCTGGGCTCGATCCGCCGGTTGCTCGCCGTGCGGCGCACGCTGGCGCGGGTGCACGTCGAGTCTCTGCAGCTCCCGGGGACCGATCGACGCGGCCTGGCCGGCCGCTGCCAGTCCGCGGTGGGCGTCGGAACGCCCCGGTGCGCTGGTCATGGCCACATGCTGGTGGCCTGAGCCAACCGGTGGGCCGGTATCGTGGGGCGCGTCATGGTCTACCTGGATCACGCCGCCACCACCCCGATGCACCCCGCCGCCGTCGAGGCGATGACGGGTGTGCTGGGCACGGTGGGCAACGCCTCCTCGCTGCACACCAGTGGCCGGGCGGCGCGGCGCCGCATCGAGGAATCCCGTGAGCTGATCGCCGACAGGCTGGGGGCGCGTCCCTCGGAGGTCATCTTCACCGCGGGCGGCACCGAGAGCGACAACCTGGCGATCAAGGGCATCTACTGGGCCCGTCGGGGAGCCGAGCCGCGCCGCCGTCGCATCGTCACCAGCGAGGTCGAGCACCACGCCGTGCTGGACTCGGTGAACTGGCTCGTCGAGCACGAGGGCGCCGAGGTGACCTGGCTACCGACCGCGGCCGACGGCTCGGTGTCGGCGGCCGCGCTGCGCGAGGTGCTGCGGAACCACGACGATGTCGCGCTGGTGTCCGTCATGTGGGCCAACAACGAGGTCGGCACCGTCATGCCGACCGCCGAGCTCGCCGCCGTCGCAGCGGAATTCGAAGTGCCGATGCACAGCGACGCGATTCAGGCGGTGGGGCAGCTGCCCGTCGACTTCGCCGCCAGCGGGTTGTCGGCGATGAGCGTGACCGCGCACAAGTTCGGCGGTCCTGCGGCCGTGGGCGCGCTGCTGCTACGCCGCGACGTCGCGTGCGTGCCGCTGGCGCACGGCGGTGGGCAGGAGCGGGACATCCGTTCGGGCACCGCCGATGTGGCCGGTGCGGTCGGAATGGCCGCGGCGGCCCGGATCTCGGTCGACGGGCTCGAGGTCAACAGCGCCCGGCTGCGGGTGTTGCGGGATCGGCTGGTCGACGGGGTGCTGGGTGGCATCGAGGACGTCAGCCTCAACGGCGCCCACGACCCGTTGCGCCTTCCCGGCAACGCGCACTTCACGTTCCGTGGTTGCGAAGGCGACGCACTGTTGATGCTCTTGGACGCCAACGGGATCGAGTGCTCGACCGGTTCGGCGTGTACCGCTGGTGTCGCGCAGCCGTCGCATGTGCTGATCGCCATGGGCGCCGACCCGACCAGCGCCCGCGGATCGTTGCGACTCTCGTTGGGACACACCAGTGTTGACGCTGATGTCGACACGGTGCTGCGGGTGCTGCCCGCGGCGGTGGACCGTGCGCGTCGAGCGGCGCTGGCCGCCGCGGGGGCTTCCTAGTGAAAGTGCTTGCTGCCATGAGCGGTGGCGTCGACTCCTCGGTCGCCGCCGCCCGGATGGTCGACGCCGGACATGACGTGGTGGGCGTGCACCTGGCGCTGTCGAAGTCGCCCGGCACGCTGCGCACCGGCTCGCGGGGATGCTGCTCGAAGGAAGACGCCTCGGATGCGCGCCGGGTCGCCGATGTGCTCGGAATACCGTTCTATGTCTGGGATTTCGCGGAAAAGTTCCAGGTGGACGTCATCGACGAATTCGTGTCGGCCTATGCGCGGGGCGAAACACCCAACCCGTGCGTGGTGTGCAACCAGAAGATCAAGTTCTCGGCGCTGTCGGTCAAAGCCCTTGCGCTCGGGTTCGACACGGTGGCCACCGGCCACTACGCCCGGCTGTCCGGCGGGCGGCTGCGCCGCGCCGTGGACCAGGACAAGGATCAGTCCTATGTGCTGGCCGTGCTGAGCGCCGAGCAGTTGCGGCACGCGGCGTTCCCGATCGGTGACACCCCCAAGTCGCAGATCCGCGCCGAAGCCGCCCGGCGCGGGCTGGCCGTCGCCGAGAAGCCGGACAGCCACGACATCTGCTTCATCCCGTCGGGCGACACCCGCGCCTTCCTGGGTGCGCGCATCGGGGTTCGCCGCGGCGCCGTGGTCAACGCGGACGGGACGGTGCTCGCCGAGCACGACGGGGTGCACGGTTTCACCATCGGCCAGCGCAAAGGGCTCGGCATCGCCGGGCCGGGCCCCGACGGTCGCCCGCGCTACGTGACCGAGATCGATGCCGACACCGCGACCGTGCGGGTGGGGGAGGCGGCCGATCTCGACGTGCGCGAACTGGTCGGGCGGGCAACGATATTCACCTCGGGCGTGGCGCCGTCAGGACCCGTGGAGTGTGCGGTTCAGGTGCGCGCGCACGGTGAAACGGCTGACGCCGTAGCCCAACTCGTCGACGAAGAACTCGTCGTGCGGCTGCGCGATCCCCTGCGCGGTGTCGCGCGGGGTCAGACGCTGGTGCTGTATCGGCCCGACCCCGACGGTGACGAGGTACTCGGCAGCGCCACCATCGCCGGAACTTCGCGCTGATCCCGGGTTAACGCGGGACGTTCGCGGCCATGTTCGTCATCACGATGTCGGACACCGATTGCGCGAAACCGCAGAAGGTGACCTCCAGCATGGCCACCGACAGGATCCGGTAGTCGCGGCCGCAGCCGCCGGGTCGCAGGTGCAGCGAGGTGCCATCGGTGCTCCAATCGCCGACGTAAAGCTGCCCGCCCGTGCCGTTCGCGCAGTCCCCGACGGTGCCCACCAGGGCGTCGAACGCGGCCCGCGCGGTGTCGGTGTCGCGATAGGCCCCCGCACCCTCCGAGATCAACGCGCCGTCGGGTGGGTCCTGAAAGGTCGTCTTGTGAAACGCCTCGAGATCGTGCCCAAAGGTTGCCGTCTCGTCGTAGATGAACCGGCACTCCCGCGGCGCGGTCTGGGCCAATGCGTCGATGTCCACCGGGCTGGTGCCGTCCATCGAGGGAATGATGGTCAGGTGTTCACCGGCGCCGGTGATCGCGCGCATCCGCGACTGGTCCAGCAGGATCGTGTCGACACTAAAACCGTGCACCATCCTGCGGTTGGCGTCGGGCCCCGCCATGGCCGCGCCGTCCACCACCCGGGTACACGACACCGCCAGCAGCACCGCCCCGCACCACAGCGGTAGCCTCGCCAACTTCGCCTTCTGCGACACCGTATTTGCACCCCTCCGGGATTGAACCTACCCCGCACCCCCCGGGCGCACGGACCCCTGCCGCCCGACTGCTCAGGTGACGTCGAATACGGTTGGCCGGTGAGTGTTTTCGCCCATCGGTTTGCTAGGGCCAGCGGTGTCGGTTCGTGGCCCGGCATCGCCGCGCGGGAGGCCGCCGCGGTTGTCGTCGGCGAATTGGCGGGCGAACTGGCCCACATCGTCGAGCTGCCCGCTCGGGGGGTGGGCGCCGACCTGCTCGGCCGGGCCGGTGCGCTGCTGGTCGACGTCGCCATCGACACGGTGCCGCGCGGCTACCGCCTCGCCTCCCGGCCGGGCGCGGTCACCCGCCGTGCCATCAGCCTTCTCGACGAGGACATGGACGCATTGGAAGAGGCCTGGGAAGCCGCCGGCCTGCGCAATGAGGGTCGCGTGGTCAAGGTGCAGGCACCGGGGCCCGTCACACTGGCCGCCGAGATCGAGCTGGCCAACGGGCACCGGGCGATCACCGACCCCGGGGCGCTGCGCGACCTGACGGCGTCGCTGGCCGAAGGCGTGGCCGCACACCGTGCGCAGATGTCGCGGCGTCTCGAGACACCGGTGGTGGTTCAGTTCGATGAGCCGTCGCTGCCAAAGGCGTTGGGCGGTGGGCTGAAAGGCGTGACCGCGCTCAGCTCGGTGGCGCCGCTCGACGAGGCGGTGGCCGGCAGCCTGCTCGACACCTGCGCCCACGCGGTGGGCGGTGCGGTGCTGCTGCACTGCTGCGCCCCCGGCATTCCATGGGGCCTGTTGCAGCGCAGCATGTTCAGCGCGGTATCGGTGGATACCGGAACATTGCGCGCGGCGGATCTCGACGGTATCGCCGCATTCGTCGAATCGGACCGCACCGTCATGTTGGGCGTCGTCGCCATCAGGCCCCCGCCGCGGCGGCCTTCGGCGGAGGAGGTCGCGGCCGCGGTGGTAGCGGTGACCGATCGCCTCGGGTTTCCCCGCGTGGCACTGCGTGAACGCATCGGCGTCACCCCGGCGTGTGGCCTGGCGGGCGCCACACCCGAGTGGGCCCGCACCGCGATCGAACTCACCTGCAAGGCGGCCCAGATGTTCGCCGAGGATCCCGACGCCATCGAATAGGGAACCGGTGTGGCGGGTTTTACGTCGGCGTCCTCGGATAGCCTGCCAAGGTGAGCTCAGCAGAGGCTGATTCGGTAACCCCCGAGGTTCGTCGGCAGTGGCAGGACCTGGCCGAAACGGTCCGCGAGCACCAGTTCCGCTACTACATCAAGGACGCGCCGATCGTCTCGGACGCGGAATTCGACACGATGTTCAACGAGCTCCTCGCGCTGGAGGAGCGCCACCCGGAGCTTCGGGTTCCCGATTCGCCGACTCAGCTGGTGGGCGGGGCGGGCTTCGCCACCGACTTCGCCGAGGCCGAGCACCTGGAGCGGATGCTGAGCCTCGACGACGTGTTCGACCGCGACGAGCTGGTCGCCTGGAACAACCGCGTCGAGAACGAGGTCGGCAAACAGCCTCACTACCTGTGTGAACTCAAGATCGACGGGGTGGCGCTGTCGCTGGTGTACCGCGACGGCCGGCTGGAACGCGCCGCGACCCGGGGTGACGGCCGCGTCGGCGAGGACGTGACGCTCAACGCGCGCACCATCGAGGACGTGCCCGAGCGCCTGTCCGCCGCCGAGGACTTCCCGACGCCGGCCCTGCTGGAGGTGCGCGGCGAGGCGTTTTTCCTGCTCGCCGATTTCGAGGCGCTCAACGCCAGCCTGGTCGAGGACGGCAAGGCGCCGTTCGCCAATCCCCGCAACAGCGCGGCCGGGTCGCTGCGCCAGAAAAACCCGGCCGTCACCGCCCGGCGCAAGCTGCGGATGATCTGTCACGGCATCGGCCGCACCGAGGGGTTCGCGCCCAAGACCCAGCACGCGGCCTACACCGCGCTGAAGGCCTGGGGGCTGCCGGTGGCCGCGCAAACGGCGCGTGTGCGCGGCCTCGCCGCGGTCGAGGAGCGGATCGGTTACTGGGGCGAGCACCGCTACGACATCGATCACGAAATCGACGGCGTGGTGGTCAAAGTCGACGACGTCGCGCTGCAGCGCCGGCTCGGGAGCACGTCGCGCGCGCCGCGCTGGGCCGTCGCCTACAAATACCCGCCCCAGGAGGCGCAGACCAAGCTGCTCGACATCCGCGTCAACGTCGGGCGCACCGGGCGCGTCACACCGTTCGCGTTCATGACCCCGGTGAAGGTGGCCGGGAGCACCGTCGGGCTGGCCACCCTGCACAACGCCGCCGAGGTCAAGCGCAAGGGCGTGCTGATCGGCGACACGGTGATGATCCGCAAGGCCGGCGACGTGATCCCGGAGGTGCTGGGCCCGGTCGTTGACCTACGCGACGGCTCCGAGCGCGAATTCGTCATGCCCACGACGTGTCCCGAATGCGGCACTCCGCTGGCACCCGCCAAGGAAGGCGACGCCGACATCCGCTGCCCGAATGCGCGGTCCTGCCCGGCTCAGCTGCGGGAGCGCGTGTTCCACGTCGCCGGCCGCGGCGCATTCGACATCGAGGGGCTGGGCTACGAGGCGGCCATCGCCCTGCTGAAGGCCGGGGTGATTGCCGACGAGGGCGACCTGTTCGCGCTGACCGAGGACGACCTGTTGCGCACCGAGCTTTTCCGGACGAAGGCGGGCGCCCTGTCCGCCAACGGCAAACGGCTGCTCGACAACCTCGACAAGGCCACCAAGGTGGGGTTGTGGCGGGTTTTGGTGGCGTTGTCGATCCGCCATGTCGGGCCGACCGCCGCGCGTGCCCTGGCCACCGAGTTCGGCGACCTGGACGCGATCATGACGGCCTCGACCGAGCGGCTCGCCGCGGTCGAGGGTGTGGGGCCGACGATCGCCGCGGCGCTCACCGAGTGGTTCACCGTCGACTGGCACCGTGCGATCGTCGACAAGTGGCGGGCCGCGGGCGTGCGGATGGCCGACGAACGCGACACCAGCGTGGCGCGCACACTGGAGGGGTTGACGGTCGTGGTCACCGGGTCGCTCGCCGGCTTTTCCCGCGACGACGCCAAGGAGGCGATCCTGGCGCGCGGGGGAAAGGCCGCCGGGTCGGTGTCGAAGAAGACCGACTATGTCGTGGCCGGGGATGCGCCGGGTTCGAAGTACGACAAGGCCGTCGAGCTGGGCGTGCCCGTCCTCGACGAGGGCGGCTTCCGGACGCTGCTGGCCGACGGACCGCCGGAAACTCCGGCGGAGTAAGCCGATGAGCGGTCGGTACGGTGATTCCACCCGCAGCCTCAAAGCCGTTAATTCTCAAGCGGTTTCGGGTCAACCGGTCGCGCCTCAGGCGGTGCTCGCCGCCACGTACCACCTCGCCAGCGACGAATCCGCTGCCTTGGATGACTACGGCCGCATCTCGAATCCGACCTGGCGGCAACTGGAATCGGCGCTCGCCGAGCTGGAGGGCGCCGCCGGCGCGCTGGTGTTCGGCTCGGGGATGGCGGCCGTCAGCGCCGTGCTGCGGGCATCGGTGACACCCGGGTCGACCGTGGTGGTGCCGGCTGACGGTTATTACCAAGTGCGCCGCTACGCCGCCGACGACCTGGCGCCCGCGGGGGTGACGGTCATCGAGGCGTCCAGTGGGCAGATCTATGACGCAGCGGCGGGAGCCGACGTGGTGCTGGCCGAGACCCCCACCAATCCCGCGCTGGATGTGGTCGACCTGCACCGGCTGGCCACCATCTGCCACGCGCGCGGCGCCCGTCTGGTCGTCGACAACACCGCCGCCACGCCGCTGGGGCAGCAGCCGCTGTCGTTGGGCGCCGATGCGGTGGTGGCCAGCGCCACCAAGTCCCTGTCCGGCCACAGCGACCTGCTGGCCGGCTACGTCGCCACCAATCGGCCCGAGTTGCTCGCCGCCGCGCAGCGCCAACGACTGCTCGCCGGCGCGATCCTGGGCGGGTTCGAGGCCTGGCTTCTGTTGCGCAGCCTGGGAACCGCCGGACTGCGATTCGAGCGCCAATGCCAGAACGCCCGGGCGGTGGCGACGATGCTGGCCCGCCATCCGGCGGTGCGAGCCGTGCGCTACCCGGGGCTGGCACAGGACCCGGCCCATCCAGTGGCCATGGCGCAGATGCGGCGTTTCGGGGGCCTGCTCGCCGTCGAACTGGCGGACGCCGCCGCGGTGCACGCACTCGTCGACGCCAGCGAGCTGCTGATCGCGACCACCAGCTTCGGCGGCCTGCACACGTCGGTGGACCGGCGGGCGCGCTGGGGTGACGCCGTCGCCGACGGGTTCGCGCGCATCTCGCTGGGCATCGAAGACACCGAAGACCTTGTCGCCGATATCGAACGTGCGCTCATGACCTCCCGATAAGGGACATACCGACGCCGCACGCACCGGGCGGCTCTATCGTGGGCTGTATGACCCAAACGGCCGCGGAGTGCGGGCAGGCATCGCCGTGGTCGCCGCGCGAGGCCGAGATCCTGGCGGTGACCCTGCGGCTGTTGCAGGAACACGGCTATGACCAGCTGACGGTGGACGCGGTGGCCAACGCCGCCCGCGCCAGCAAGGCCACGGTGTACCGGCGCTGGCCGTCCAAGGCCCAACTCGTGTTGGCCGCGTTCATCGAAGGCGTCCGCCAGGTGGCCGTCCCGCCGAATACCGGTACGTTGCGCGGCGATCTGCTGAGCCTGGGGGAGATCATCAGCCAGGAGTGCGGGCAGCACGCCGGCACCATCCGCGCGGTGATGGTCGAGGTGTCGCGCCACCCCGCGCTCAACGAGGCGATGCAGCATCAATTTCTCGACCAGCGCAAAGCCATGATCCAGCACGTGCTGCACCAGGCCGTCGACCGGGGCGAGATCGCCGAAGACGTCGTCACCGACGAACTCTGGGACTTGTTGCCCGGCTATCTCATCTTCCGGTCGATCATCCCCGGTCGCCCACCCACCCGCGCCACCGTGCAGGCGTTCGTGGACGGGTTCCTGATCCCGGGCCTGACCAGGACCACCGGGTAACGACGCCGGCCTTTCGAATTAACCCGCGATTGGGAAATATGTACGCGCGCGTCTCTTGTACAGTACGGTCCCGTACCGTACTGTCGTAGCTGTCGATGACGCTTATGATGTTGGCAGCCGCGCTCGGCTTGGGCGCGTTCGTGTCGCCCGATATTCGAAAGGCTAACGGGTGAAAAGCTTTTCGATGGCATCTCTGGTCAAGCGAGGGTGGATGGTGATCGTCGCCGTGCTCGTCCTCACGTTCGCGGGATTTGGGATCTATCGCCTGCACGGAATATTCGGCTCGCACAACAACACGTCGGCCAACAGCGGTCTGGCGGGCGAGATCGTCCCCTTCAACCCCAAGCAGGTGGTGCTCGAGGTCTTCGGCGCTCCGGGCGCGGTGGCGACCATCAACTACCTGGACGTCAACGCCCAGCCGCAGCAAGTCAAAGACGCCCCGTTGCCGTGGTCGTTCACCATCACCACCACGGAGCCCGCGGTCATCGGCAACGTCGTGGCGCAGGGCAACGGAGACACCCTCGGCTGCCGCATCATCGTCAACGGTGAAGTCAAAGACCAACGCACGGTTGACAAAGTCGACGCCTACACCTTCTGTCTGGATAAATCCGGATGAGCAACGATCAACAGCCGCGGTCCTTTGCGCCGCGCACCATCCGCCGGTTCGCGCTGCCGATCCTGCTGTTCTGGGTGGCACTGGCAGCCATCACGAACATCGCGGTGCCGCAGCTGGAAGAGGTTGGGAAGACCCACAATGTGGCGCTGAACTCTCCGGACGCGCCGTCGCTCAAGGCGATCAAGCGCATCGGCGAAAAGTTCGCAGAGTTCGACACCGACAGCTCGGCCATGATCGTGCTCGAAGGTGACAAGCCGCTCGGCGCCGACGCCCACCGGTTCTACGACGAGATGGTCGGAAAGCTCGAGCGGGACAAAAAGCACGTCGAGCACGTTCAGGATTTCTGGGGCGACACCCTGACCGCTGCGGGATCCCAAAGCGGCGACGGCAAGGCCGCCTACGTCCAGCTGTTCCTGGCGGGTAATCAGGGCTCGGCGTTGGCCAACGAGGGCGTCGGGGCCGTGCGCGACATTGTCGAGCACATGAAGCCACCGCCGGGTGTCCGGGCCTATGTGACCGGCGCGGCGCCACTGATTTCCGATCAGTTCGACGTCGGTAGCAAGGGGACCGCCAAGGTCACCGGGATAACCGTCGGGGTGATCGCGCTGATGTTGTTCTTCGTCTACCGATCGGTACTCACCACGCTGCTGGTGCTCGCCACGGTATTGATCGAAATGTCGGCCGCCCGAGGCCTTGTCGCGTTTCTCGGAAACGCCGGGGTCATCGGGTTGTCGACCTATGCGACGAATATCCTGACGCTGCTGGTGATCGCCGCGGGCACGGACTACGCGATATTTTTCGTGGGCCGCTACCAAGAAGCGCGTGTGACCGGTGAGGACCGCGAAAAAGCTTTCTACACCATGTATCACGGCACCACCCACGTCGTGCTGGGTTCCGGGCTCACGGTTGCCGGCGCGGTGGCGTGTCTGAGCTTCACCCGGCTGCCCTACTTCCAAAGCCTGGGCATTCCAGCCGCATTGGGCGTCCTCGTCGCGCTGTTCGCCGCGTTGACCCTGGGGCCCGCGATCCTCACCCTGGGCGCCAAGGTGGGCATCTTCGACCCCAAACGTGCGATGAGAACGCGCGGTTGGCGGCGGATCGGCACGGCCATCGTCCGCTGGCCCGGGGCCGTTCTCGCGGCGGCCTGCGCGCTGGTGCTGGTGGGTCTGCTCGCCCTGCCCGGATACAAGACCAGTTTCGACACCCGTCCCTACATGCCCGCCAGCGCGCCGGCCAACATCGGGTACGCCGCCGCCGAGAAGCATTTCTCGCGGGCCCGGCTGGAGCCCGAATTACTGATGGTCGAAACCGATCATGACATGCGCAACCCGGAGAGCATGCTCGTCCTGGACAAGGTGGCCAAGGCGGTGTTTCACGTCCCCGGCGTCGCGCAGGTGCAGACCATCACCAGGCCGTTGGGCACCCCGCTCGTGCACAGCTCGCTGGCGTTCGTGGTCAGCAATTCCAGCGCGGCGCAGCAGCAAAACCTGACCTACCAACGAGATCGGGCCGACGATGCCCTCAAGCAGGCCAATGAACTGACCAAGACGATCAACATTTTGAAGCAGCAGTACGCGCTGCAGCAACAGCTCGCCGAAGCCACGCACAGCGAGACCCAGAGCTTTCACGACACGATCACCACGATCAACGAACTGCGCGACAAGCTCGCCAATCTCGATGACTTCCTGCGGCCGGTTCGCAGCTACTTCTATTGGGAGAAGCATTGCTACGACATCCCCGCCTGCTATGCGATGCGGTCCACTTTCGAGGCCCTCGACGCCACCGACCAGCTCAGCGAAAAGTTCACCGACCTTGTTGCGACGCTGGACAAACTCGACGCGCTGCAGCCAAAGCTGGTGGCGCTGATACCGCCGCAGATCGACAGTCAGCAGACCAATCGCGATCTGACGCTGGCCAATTACGCCACGCTGTCCGGCATTTACGCGCAGACCGCGGCCGCGATCGACAACGCGACGGCGCTGGGCCGGGCGTTCGACGCGGCCAAGAACGACGACACTTTTTACCTACCGCCCGAGGTCTTCAACAACCCCGACTTCAAGCGCGGGCTGAGATTGTTCCTCTCACCCGACGGTAAGGCCGCCCGCATGATCGTCACACACGAAGGCGATCCAGCGACACCCCAAGGCATTTCGCACATCGATCCGATGGCCAAGGCCGCGCACGAGGCCCTGAAGGGTACGCCGATGGCGGGCGCGGGAATCTATCTCGGCGGGACCGCCGCGACCTACAAGGACATCCAGGACGGCGCCAAGTACGACCTGATGATCGTGGCGTTCGCGGCGCTGAGCCTGATCCTGCTGATCATGATGATCATCACGCGCAGCCTGATCGCCGCGCTGGTCATCGTGGGCACGGTGGCCCTGTCGCTGGGCGCCTCGTTCGGGCTCTCGGTTCTGGTCTGGCAGTACATATTCGGCATTCAGCTGTACTGGGTGGTGCTCGCACTGGCCGTAATCCTGCTTCTCGCGGTGGGGTCCGACTACAACCTGCTGTTGATCTCCCGGTTCAAGGAAGAAATTCATGCCGGCTTGAACACCGGAATCATCCGGGCGATGGCGGGCTCCGGATCGGTGGTCACCTCGGCCGGCATCGTTTTCGCCGTCACCATGTGTGCGTTCGTGTTCAGCGGTTTTCAGGTTCTCGGTCAGATCGGCACCACGATCGGCCTCGGCTTGCTGTTCGACACCCTGATCGTGCGTTCATTCATGACGCCATCTGTCGCAAGGATTCTCGGGCGCTGGTTCTGGTGGCCGCAGCGGGTGCGTCCGCGTCCGGCCAGCACGATGCTTCGGCCCTACGGTCCGCGCCCGGCGGTGCGTCAGCTGCTGCTGTGGGACGACGACGACCCGGTGGCGATGTCCGGGGCGAAGTCGCACCCGCGCTAGCGCAGCATGGTGGCGACGATCCCGGCGAGGTAGCCGAGCCGAGCGACTTCCGACGGACGGAATTCGGGACCCGGGCGGCCGAGCACCACCGCGGTGTGCGGGTCTCCCAGCGGGGCCGCGACCATCGTCATGTCCATGTCGCGCCACGCCTTCGGCACCCACTCGGCGTTGCTGTCCAGCGGCACGGCGCGTTCCAGCGGCAGCCAGGGGGCCGAGTCGGCCTTGGTCTCCGGGGCGCCTGGACTGCGGGCCAGGCGCTGTAGCTCGCCGCCCGAACCGCGCAACACCGCACACCAGCTGACGCGCAAGACCCGGGGCGCCTCGTCGGCCAGCACCTGCAGCCTCGAGGCCGTGTCGCGGGCCGCGGCGACGTGGTCGAGCAGCTCCAGCTCGCGATGCGCCTCCAGCAGACCGGTGTGCGGACGCACGCTGTCCACCCGGACCCCGGACAGCGACTCGGCGGCGGTGATCAGCGTGTCCGGCATCGCTCCCGGCGGCAGCTCGATGACCAGATCGTCGATCGCATAACCCGAGCTTCGCTCCACGACGTCGAGCGACAAGATGTCGGCTCCCACCGAACCGAGCGCCACCGCCAGCGACCCCAGGCTGCCCGGACGGTCGGCCAGCTCGATGCGCAACAGATAGGAGGGCACGGCCAACACTGTCGCACAGCGACGTGTCGGCGGCATTTCGGCTTGACCCGGCTGGACCCGGTTGGGGCCGCTCATCACTGGCGAATGTGAAGCCCGCCGCACGATCGGCAACGGGCGTGCAGCCGGCCGCACACTCGCGGCTAGGCTTGCCAGTCGTGCCCCAGATCTCCCGCGACGAGGTAGCGCACCTGGCCCGGTTGTCCCGGCTGGCGTTGACCGACGGCGAACTCGACAGCTTCGCCGGCCAACTCGACGCCATCCTGACCCACGTCAGCCAGGTGCAGGCGGTCGATGTCGCCGGCGTCGAACCGACCGACAACCCGCTCAAGGATGTGAACGTCACCCGCCCCGACGAGCCGGCACCCTGCCTGACGCAGGCCGAAGCGCTGGCCGAGGCGCCCGCCGCCGTCGACGGCCGCTTCGCGGTCCCGCAGATCCTGGGAGACAGCGAGTGAACGAGATCATCCGATCCGACGCCGCGACGCTGGCAGCCCGCATTGCCGCCAAGGAGCTGTCGTCGGTCGAGGTCACCCAGGCCTGCCTGGACCAGATCGCGGCCACCGACGATCGCTACCACGCGTTCCTGCACGTGGCGGCCGACGAGGCGCTGGGTGCGGCCGCCGTCGTCGACGAGGCCGTGGCCGCGGGGGAGCGGCTGCCGTCACCGCTGGCCGGGGTGCCGCTGGCGCTCAAGGACGTCTTCACCACGGTCGACATGCCCACCACCTGCGGGTCCAAGATCCTCGAGGGCTGGCGTTCCCCCTACGACGCCACCGTCACCTCGCGGTTGCGCGCCGCGGGCATCCCGATCCTGGGCAAGACCAACATGGACGAGTTCGCGATGGGCTCCTCCACCGAGAACTCCGCCTACGGCCCCACCCGCAACCCGTGGAACATCGACCGGGTGCCCGGCGGCTCCGGCGGCGGCAGCGCGGCGGCCCTGGCGGCGTTCCAGGCGCCGCTGGCCATCGGGACCGACACCGGCGGCTCCATCCGGCAGCCGGCCGCGCTGACCGCGACCGTGGGGGTGAAGCCGACCTACGGCACGGTGTCCCGCTACGGCCTGGTGGCGTGCGCGTCGTCGCTGGATCAGGGCGGCCCGTGCGCGCGCACCGTGCTGGACACCGCGCTACTGCATCAGGTGATCGCCGGACACGACTCCTGCGACTCCACGTCGGTCGACGCGGCGGTGCCCGACGTCGTCGGCGCGGCCAGGTCCGGCGCGGCCGGCGACCTCAAGGGTGTGCGCGTCGGCGTGGTCAAGCAGCTGCGCGGCGAGGGATATCAGCCCGGAGTGCTGAGCGCGTTCGAGGCCGCCGTCGAGCAGCTCACCGCGTTGGGCGCCGAGGTGAGCGAAGTCGACTGCCCGCATTTCGAGTACGCGCTGGCCGCCTACTACCTGATCCTGCCGTCGGAGGTGTCGAGCAACCTGGCGCGCTTCGACGCCATGCGCTACGGGCTGCGCGTCGGCGATGACGGTAGCCACAGCGCCGAGGAAGTCATGGCGCTGACCCGCGCCGCCGGCTTCGGGCCGGAGGTCAAGCGGCGCATCATGATCGGCACCTACGCGCTCTCGGCCGGCTACTACGACGCCTACTACAACCAGGCTCAGAAGGTGCGCACCCTGATCGCCCGCGATCTGGACGAGGCTTACCGATCGGTGGACGTGGTGGTGTCGCCGGCGACCCCGACCACCGCGTTCGCGCTCGGTGAAAAGGTCGACGACCCGTTGGCGATGTACCTGTTCGACCTGTGCACGCTGCCGCTGAACCTGGCCGGCCACTGCGGCATGTCGGTGCCGGCCGGGCTGTCGCCGGACGACGGCCTGCCGGTCGGGTTGCAGATCATGGCGCCCGCGCTGGCCGACGACCGCCTGTACCGGGTCGGCGCCGCCTACGAAGCGGCCCGCGGGCCGCTGCCGAGCGCGATCTGACGGCGAGCAGACACAGCATCGCATCCGTTTGATGCGATGCTGTGTCTGCTCGCGCCAGTAGGCCGCCGCCCGGCAAGATGGGACTATGCGGATCGGAGTGCTCACCGGAGGCGGCGACTGCCCCGGGCTCAACGCGGTCATCCGGGCAGTGGTGCGTACATGCGACTCCCGGTACGGCTCCTCGGTGGTCGGATTCCAGGACGGGTGGCGCGGGCTGCTGGAAAATCGGCGCGTCCAGCTGCAGAACGACGACCGCAACGACCGCCTGCTGGCCAAGGGCGGAACGATGCTGGGCACCGCCCGGGTGAATCCCGACAAACTGCGGGCCGGGCTCAACCAGGTCAAGCAGACCCTCGACGACAACGGGATCGACGTCCTCATCCCCATCGGCGGGGAAGGCACGCTGACGGCCGCGCACTGGCTCTCGGAGGAGAACGTTCCCATCGTCGGCGTGCCGAAGACCATCGATAACGACATCGATTGCACCGACGTGACTTTCGGTCACGACACCGCATTGACGGTCGCCACCGAGGCGATCGATCGATTGCACAGCACCGCCGAGTCCCACCAGCGCGTGATGCTGGTGGAGGTGATGGGCCGGCACGCGGGCTGGATCGCGCTGAACGCGGGCCTGGCCTCGGGTGCGCACATGACGCTGATCCCCGAGCAGCCCTTCGACGTCGAGGAAGTCTGCAGGCTGGTCAAACGCCGCTTCCAGCGCGGAGATTCGCACTTCATCTGCGTGGTCGCCGAGGGTGCCAAACCCGTTCCCGGTTCGATTGCGTTGCGCGAGGGCGGGATTGACGAGTTCGGGCACGAACGGTTCACCGGCGTCGCCGCGCAGCTGGGCGCCGAGGTCGAGAAGCGGATCAACAAGGAGGTCCGGGTGACCGTGCTGGGCCACGTCCAGCGGGGCGGCACGCCGACGGCCTACGACCGGGTGCTGGCCACTCGGTTCGGCGTGAACGCCGCCGACGCGGCGCATGCCGGCGAATACGGCCAGATGGTGTCGCTACGTGGCCAGGACATCGGCCGGGTGCCGCTGGCCGATGCGGTACGCCAGCTCAAGCTGGTGCCCGAAAGCCGCTACGACGACGCCGCCGCGTTCTTCGGGTAGGCGGCTGTTCCGGATATGGAATGTGGGCGAGGGGGGATTGATCTCGGCGATAGCGTCGTGTCGCTAACCTGAAATGGGCCGCGGTTGGCAATTGCCGTTCTACGTATGGTTTTTCAGTTCTTCCAGTTGCTATTGTAAAAACTCCATCGCGGATTTGCAACGGTAAGGAAGACCATGGATTTTGCGTCGCTGCCCCCGGAGGTCAATTCCGCTCTGATGTATACCGGGCCTGGAGCGGGGCCGATGCTGGCAGCGGCGGCGGGCTGGCAAGCCCTAGCGGTCGCGCTCGAGTCCGCCGCGGGCGGTTACACGTCGGTGGTTTCCGGGCTGGCCGGGCAGGTGTGGTCGGGCCCGACTGCGGCGCTGATGACGGCCGCGGTGATGCCCTATGTGCAGTGGCTGGCTACCACGGCCGGTCAGGCACAGCACACCGCCGCTCAGGCCTACGCGGCGGCGGCGGCCTACGAGGCGGCGTTCGTGGCCACGGTGCCCCCGCCGGTGATCGCCGCCAATCGGGCGCAGTTGGCGGCATTGGTGGCGACCAATTTCTTTGGCCAGAACACCCCGGCGATCGCTGCCACCGAAGCCCACTACACGGAGATGTGGGCCCAAGACGCCGCCGCAATGTATGGCTATGCTGCCGCCTCGGCGGCCGCGAGCACCTTGACCCCGTTTAGCCCGCCGCCGCAGATCACCAACCCGGTGGGGCAGGATACCCAGGCCAATGCACTGGCCCAGGTCACCGCCAACACCGCCAGCACCCACACCCAATCCCTGGTGCAGGTGGGCTCACCCACAGCCACTCAGCAGGCCAGCACGACCAATGCCATAGCGCACACCCTCAACTCCACCGCCACCATCGACCCTTACTTACCGTATGACCAGATCGCCAACGTAGCGCCCGGTGGCGCTCACGTCGCCTCAGGTGTGACCGTCGATATCCTTCTGGGACCGCCGAACTACAACTATTTGAACGGATTCCCCCTCCAGTATTTAGGCGGTGCAGCCACCGTCGAAGTCGACCGCCTGACCTATTTCCTACCGGCCACCGCCAACCCGTTCAACGCCGCGGCGTACATCGAACTCCCTAGTCCCGCAACATACAACATGAGCACCCTCGGTTTGGGCTCCTTTTACGAGGGCGTCATCACCGTGCATTTCTCCGGAACCCTCTCCCCTTTCGTCATCCCGGACGTCAGTCCGACCCTTCCCGCGGGGACTGCCGTGTTAGGGGGCTTCTCCGGCACCCCCAGCAGCGGCGGCGCTATGGTCTCCATCAACGCCAGCGGCATGGTCACCGCGGTCAACAGCGGCACCGTCAGCACCCTCGGTTCCGTCCCCGCCGGCTCCAGCTTCGTCTTCCCCCCCGCCGCCACTCCCAGCACGAGCGCGAGCGGGTGGGGAGCGGCATTGCCTGCGGCGGGCGGTCTGGCGGGTACTTCGGGAATTCAGCCTCAGCTCAATGCGGATCTGCTGTTGGAATGGGCTGATGGCGTAGCCACCAACCTGGTCGGGGTGCCCGGTTGAGGTAGCGACGTCGGTCAAACGTGCTGCGGTGGAGGGCCCGGTGATCGGTGCGGGGGTGGTGTCTGCGGAAGTCGGCACGGCGGGCTCGCTGGGGTCGTTGTCGGTGCCGTCGAGCTGGGCAATGAGCGCACCCCAGACCGGGGCGATGGCGGGTTGGTCATCGACTGCCCGCCCTAACACCACCGCGCAGGTCGCCGCGGATGGGCCACATGGACACACATTCGGACAGGGGCTGATAGCAATGATGAACGGGTGCGGCGCAACGACTTGCGCCACTGAGAACAACACAGCCGAAAAAGGCGGCAACGACGCGAAATGCGGCGATAAGGCATAAGCGCACGTAACCGCTAGTTAGTCGTCAAAACATTTTCGATTCCGCGCAACCACTATTCGATCGTGTTGGTTGACTGCCCCAAGGCGCTAAATTCGGTTGCGATGGAGGAGATGTCGAGGAAGTCTGCCGGCTCGTCAAACGCCGCTTCCAGCGCGGAGATTCGCACTTCATCTGCGTGGTCGCCGAGGGTGCCAAACCCGTCCCCGGCTCGATTGCGTTGCGGGAAGGCGGGATTGACGAATTCGGCCATGAGAAATTCACCGGTGTGGCCGCCCAGCTGGGCGCCGAAGTGGAGAAGCGTATCAACAAGGATGTCCGGGTGACCGTGCTGGGCCACGTCCAGCGCGGTGGCACGCCGACGGCCTACGACCGGGTGCTGGCCACCCGGTTCGGCGTGAACGCCGCCGACGCGGCGCATGCCGGCGAATACGGCCAGATGGTGTCGCTGCGCGGCCAGGATATCGGCCGGGTGCCGCTGGCAGACGCGGTACGCCAGCTCAAGTTGGTGCCCGACAGCCGCTTGACGACGCCGCCGCGTTCTTCGGGTAGGCCCGGCCGGGCAAACATCCGGTGGCTCGGAGTCAACCGCGGCCTGAACTTGCCGGCAAATGGCTGATGTGGTGGGCGATCACCGGATCTTGTGGTTTCCGAACCCGTACAAAGCGGCTATACCCGGGGTATGCGCAACCGTGGTGCGAGTCGCGGAGTCGTCCGCCAATCCGTGGGATCGGCGGGGCCGCCCGGCCCACCGCACCACGACCCGCGCCCACCCGGGTGGGACGCCGGCGTCGACCCGGCGGGCACCACGGTGCCGCAACCCCACGGTCCCGGTCGTCGGCCGCCCGGACCGTCTCAGCCCCCGCCACCGGGGCCGCCGCAGCGGGTGCCGCCACCGCCTCCCCCCGCGCCGCCGCTGGGCGAGACGGCGCTGGACCGCTTCGACCAGCACGACGCCGACTCCGCCAGGCTCAACTGGCGAGGGCTGATCCATCGCGTTACCGGGATCGATCTGGGCCCCGGCAAAGACACCGCCTACGAAAATGAGCTGCGGGATCGCATCCGCGCGGCCGTGGGAGGTGCCTTTCCCATCGCCGTCCTCAACCTCAAAGGTGGCGTCGGCAAGACCGCGGTGGTCGAGGCCCTCGGCTCGACCTTCGCCGCCGTGCGCAACGACCGAGTGCTCGCCCTCGACATCGACGCGGGGGACCTGGCGGAGCGCCACGGCCGCCATAACCCGCACAGCATGGCCGACCTTCTCGACGGCAACCCGGCGACGCAATATGAGGACATCCGGGCGCTGACCTACATGAACGGTTTCGGGCTGGAAGTGCTCGGATTGCCGGAATACGCACGCACCGACTGGCGGCTGGAGCGCCGTGATGTGCTGCGGGCTTTCTCGATGCTGAGAAATCAGTATTCGGTGGTGCTGGTCGATTGCGTCAAGGCGCTCAATTCCAGTGTGATGGAGGCTGTTCTGCCGGAGTCGCGGGCCCTTGTGGTGGTCACGAGCACCTCCATCGATGCGATACGCAAGACCCAGACGACCCTGGAGTGGCTGTGCCACAACGGGTATCAACGACTGATGATGTCGACCGTGCTCGCCGTCAACCACATCGAGCCGGCCAAGGTGGAAGGTGTGGCCGTCACGGAGCTCGACCGCTTGTCCGCCCGGGTCGCCGCCACGGTGGTGCTGCCCTTCGACCGGCACGTGCACCAGGGCCGCAAGATCGCGCTGGACCGAATGAGCAAGGAGAGCCGGCGCAGCTACCTGGAGATGGCCGCCGTGCTGGCCGGGATGTTCCCGGGCCGGGGAGGAGAGCGCGACCGCCCCCACCATTAGGATCGAGCGCATGAGTGTTGCCGCCAGCGCCGATCTTATGGAGTACGACGACGTCATCGCGCGTTTTGATCCGGTACTCGGCCTCGAGGTACACGTCGAGCTGTCCACCGTCACCAAGATGTTCTGCGGCTGCACCACCGTATTCGGCGCGGAACCCAACACCCAGGTGTGCCCGGTGTGCCTGGGGCTGCCCGGCTCGCTGCCGGTGCTCAACCGGACCGCAGTGGAGTCGGCCATCCGGATCGGGCTGGCGCTGAATTGCGAGATCGTGCCGTGGTGCCGCTTCGCCCGGAAGAACTACTTCTACCCGGACATGCCGAAGAACTACCAGATTTCGCAGTACGACGAGCCCATCGCCGTCAACGGTTACCTCGAGGCGCCACTGGAAGATGGCACCACCTGGCGGGTCGAGATCGAGCGCGCGCACATGGAGGAGGACACCGGCAAGCTCACCCACATCGGCAGTGAGACCGGCCGCATTCATGGCGCGACGACGTCGTTGATCGACTACAACCGCGCCGGTGTGCCCTTGATAGAGATCGTCACCAAGCCCATCGTCGGGGCCGGGGACCGGGCCCCGACGATCGCCCGGGCGTATGTGACGGCATTACGGGACCTGTTGCGCGGCTTGGATGTATCCGATGTCCGGATGGACCAGGGTTCCATGCGCTGTGACACCAACGTGTCCCTGAAGCCGACCGGCAGGGCCGAGTTCGGAACCCGTACCGAAACCAAGAACGTCAACTCGCTGAAAAGCGTTGAGGTGGCCGTGCGTTACGAAATGCAGCGCCAGGCCGCTGTCCTGGCCTCGGGCGGCCAGATCACCCAGGAAACCAGGCACTTTCACGAGGCGGGCCACACCAGCCCGGGGCGCGTCAAAGAGACCGCTGAGGATTACCGCTACTTCCCCGAGCCCGATCTGGAACCCGTCGCGCCCAGCCGCGAACTGGTCGAGCGGCTGCGGCAGACGATCCCCGAGCTGCCGTGGCTGAGCCGCAAGCGCATTCAGGAAGAGTGGGGAATCTCCGACGAGGTGATGCGCGACCTGGTCAACGCCGGCGCGATCGAATTGGTCACTGCCACCGTCGAACAGGGCGCGTCCAGCGAACAGGCGCGCGCCTGGTGGGGAAATTTCCTGATGCAGAAGGCCAACGAGGCCAACGTCGCGCTGGATGAGCTGGCCATCACGCCCGCGCAGGTTGCCGCGGTGGTGGCGTTGGTCGACGAGGGCAAGCTGTCCACCAAACTGGCGCGCCAGGTCGTCGAGGGTGTGCTGGCCGGGGAGGGCGAACCCGAGGCGGTCATGACCGCCCGCGGGCTGGCGCTGGTGCGTGACGACTCCGTCACCCAGGCCGCCGTCGACGAGGCGCTGTCCGCCAATCCCGATGTGGCAGAAAAGATTCGGGGCGGCAAGGTGGCCGCGGCGGGCGCGATCGTCGGGGCGGTGATGAAGGCCACCCGCGGGCAGGCCGACGCCGCGCGGGTGCGCGAACTGGTCCTGGCCTCCTGCGGCCAGGGCTAGCCGTTAGGTCTTGTCGTCGCTGTTGCGCGGGAATCCGCCGCCCTGCGGGAAGAGCGGAAACACGACGTCGTCAAGCTTCTCGGCGTCACCCGCCGTCTTGTTAACGGTTGCGCCCCAGACGTTTCCATCGGGTGACATGCGCAGTGCCCAGGCGTGCGCGTGGGTGTCCTTGCGCACGACGTCGGGTTCACCGGTGACCGCGCCGGTGGTCGGCGCCAGCCGGAGGGCAACCGTCAGCTTGGTGTTGATCAGGTTGACCAGCACGGTACCGTCCATTGCCGCGCATCCGGCCACGCCGGGTTTGTCCGGCCAGGTCCACACCGTGGTGACGTCCGAGGTTTTGGTGATGCGCTGCAACCGATCCGCCGTCGGGGTCCGGTCGGCGACATACAGTGAGCCGTCGACCGGGTCGATGCACAGGCCGCCCCCCGAACCCACGCCGGACAGCGCCGTGGTGGGTGGCGCCTGATTGAGGGTGGTCGGCTGCTCGATGCGCAGCACCTTGCCGGCCAGCGATTTGGGATCGGCGGCCATCGCCGGATTGCCCGCGTCGCCGGTCAGCACGACCAGTGTGGTGGGGCTGGTGAAGACCAGCGCCCCGGTGTTGCCGGTGGCGCCCTTGGGGATTCCGGTCAGGATGTCCTTCGGGATGTCGCCGTCGGCGATCCGGATGACCCGGTTGTCGGTCGGCGTGCTGACGTAGGCGTACATCAGGCGGTCCTGCGTGTAGGTGGGTGACATCACGATGTCCATCAACCCGCCATCCCCGGACGGGTCGACCGGGATGACCATCTTCACCTTCGGCTCGGCGCTGACCGAGATCTCCTTGACCGCGCCGGTGGTGCGCTCGGCGACCAGAGCGGTTTTGCTGTCGGGGCCCATGATCAGGCCGCTGGTGCTCTCCAGGCAGCCCTGCATCACCCCGGGAGCGGGGCAGGCCTTGGGGAATGGGGTGGGCGGCAGCGGTGGCGGCGGGGGAGGCGTCGAGCTGGGCTGCGGCTTCAATTCCGGGGCGGTGGTGAACGGTTGCGATTGCGTGTCGTTGAAGCGCGCGCACCCGCTCGTCACCAGCGCGAGGGCACACAGCGCGGCGAGCCCGCGTCGAACCGACCGCCCCGATCGCCCTAGTCGCATGACCGTCAGGCTACGGACACCGCCGGCGCCGCCGCCACACACGTCCCGCTTGCCCGCCGCCGAAAACTCGACCGGGGCCACTTCCCGTCCGGGGCCCGGCGGGCCCGGGATGTCCGTTGCGGGCCTCCCGAACCGGCGCGCGGGCCGATTTGGGACCGATCCGGGCGTGTTCGGCGCGCAAACCACCGATTGCCTGGCGAAAGCGCCGCTCAAATCCCCAATTCGGGGCCAACTGCCCTTACCCTGACACCCGTGACCAGTCAACCGAATGACGCAGATTGGCAGCGCCCCGGAGAATCCCCGGAGTCGGCCCCGGGACGCCCGGCCTCGGCGCGCCTGGTTGATCCCGAAGACGATCTGACGCCGGTCGGATACCCCGGCGACTTCAACCCGTCCACGGGGACCACCACCGTCATCCCCTACGGCGCCGCCGCGGCGATGGCCGGCTCCGGTGCCGCAGCGTACAACCTGCTCGAGCACCAGGAGCCCCTGCCCTATGTCCAGCCGCATGCGGTCGCCCGGCACGCGGCGCCGGAGTCCGCGGAGGTCGACGAGGACGAACGCGACGACCGGTTGCACGACGTCGGGCGGCGCGGAACGCAGCATCTGGGATTGCTGGTGTTGCGGGTCGGGCTCGGAGTGGTGCTCGGCGCCCACGGGCTGCAGAAGCTGTTCGGCTGGTGGGGCGGCTCGGGGGTGACCGGATTCAGGAACTCACTGTCCGACGTCGGCTACCAGCACGCCGACATCCTCGCCTACGTGAGCGCCGGTGGTGAGCTCGTGGCGGGTGTGCTGCTGGTGCTGGGCTTGTTCACGCCGGTGGCCGCGGCCGGTGCGCTCGCGTTCCTGATCAATGGCCTGCTGGCGACCGTCTCGGTGCGGCCGCACACACACAACTTCTCGTTCTTCCTGCCCGAGGGGCACGAATACCAGATCACCCTCATCGCCATGGCCGCCGCGGTCATCTTGTGCGGGCCCGGCCGCTACGGTCTCGATGCGCGCCGGGGCTGGGCTCATCGACCCTTCATCGGGTCCTTCGTCGCCCTGCTGGCCGGCATCGCCGCCGGCGTCGGGGTATGGGCGGCGCTCAACGGCGTGAACCCGATCGGCTGAACCCGGGACCCCTTCACCGGTAGGGGTTGGGAATCCGCCCCGAGCTGGCTTCGGTCAGCTCCGGCAGCGTCGAGAAGGTGACCGCCGGCAATCGCAGCTCGGCGCCGCTCTTGAGGTGCGCGCGCGCCCAGGAACCGCGGTGGAAACGCAGCCCGTCGATGTCGTCCCAGCGCACCGTCTGGCTGCCCAGCAGGGTCCGAACGGTGACGCCGCGGTCGTCGGCCACGGTGCGTAACCGGATGATCATCGCCGACAGCACCACCGGGAGGATCAGCAGTGGTGCGGACGGCGGCCACAACAGCACCGGGATCAGCAACCCCAAGACCAAGAATCCGACGGCCAGGTGCGCGACGGGGGACACCCTGATCACCAGAGGTGTGTGAGAAGACGGACCGGTAGCCACCCGACCATCATTTCACCCGGCACGCCAGGTCAATTCCTCGAGCGCCCTCGCGGTGGCGTAGCGCCCGACCCACCTGGTGACCGGGTGCCGACGGTGACGGATTTGACTGCTGAGCTGTGCGAAGACTACCGTCGGACGCTATGGATACCGCCGGAAAGCCCGGGATGCTCGTAGTAATTAGGCGCGTTGGTGCCTGACTTGCCCGTCAGCATTTGAAGCAATCCAGCACCAACGCGCAACCCTCGTGCAGCAGATGAGCTGTCGGGGGTTTTTTGTTGCCCCCGCGAGACTCCCAGAGTGAATAAGGACTGATCGACAGTGAGCGCTCCCACCAGGCCGCCCGCACCCGACACACCGGGCGCCGCCGACGCGGCGACCCCGGCCCCGAGGTCTGCCAACGGCAAGCCGAAACGCATTGGGCCCGAGCAACTTACCGGCGCGCAGTCGGTGATCCGTTCGCTGGAGGAACTCGACGTCGAGGTGATCTTCGGCATTCCCGGCGGCGCGGTGCTGCCGGTCTATGACCCGCTGTTCGACTCGAAGAAGCTGCGCCACGTGCTGGTCCGCCATGAGCAGGGCGCCGGCCACGCCGCCAGCGGCTACGCGCACGCCACCGGCAGGGTCGGTGTCTGCATGGCGACGTCCGGCCCCGGAGCCACCAACCTGGTCACCGCCCTGGCCGACGCCCAGATGGACTCGATACCCGTTGTCGCCGTCACCGGCCAGGTCGGGCGCGCGCTGATCGGCACCGACGCCTTCCAGGAAGCCGACATCTCGGGCATCACGATGCCGATCACCAAGCACAACTTCCTGGTCCGCTCCGGTAACGAGATCCCGCAGGTGCTCGCCGAGGCATTCCACATCGCCTCCTCGGGCCGCCCCGGCGCCGTGCTGGTGGATATCCCCAAGGACGTGCTGCAGGGCCAGTGCACGTTCAGCTGGCCGCCGCGCATCGATCTGCCCGGATACAAGCCGAACACCAAGCCGCACAACCGGCAGATCCGTGAGGCCGCCAAGCTGATCGCGGCCGCCCGCAAACCGGTGCTGTACGTGGGCGGTGGCGTGATCCGCGGGGATGCGACCGAGGAGCTGCGCGAGCTGGCCGAGTTGACCGGCATCCCGGTGGTGACCACCCTGATGGCGCGCGGCGCATTCCCGGACAGCCATCGTCAGCACATGGGCATGCCCGGCATGCACGGCACCGTCGCCGCGGTGGGGGCGCTGCAGCGCAGCGACCTGCTGATCGCGCTGGGAACCCGCTTCGATGACCGGGTGACCGGGAAGCTCGACACGTTCGCGCCGGAAGCCAAGGTCATCCACGCCGATATCGACCCGGCCGAGATCGGCAAGAACCGCCATGCCGACGTGCCGATCGTCGGCGACGTCAAGGCCGTCATCGTCGAGCTGCTCGAGACGCTGCGGCACGACGGGGTGCCCGGCAAGATCGATATGACCGAGTGGTGGGCCTACCTGGAAGAAGTTCGGTCCACCTATCCGTTGAGCTACGGGCCGCAGAGCGACGGCAGCCTCGGCCCGGAGTACGTCATCGAGAAGCTGGGTCAGATCGCCGGCCCGGACGCCGTGTATGTCGCCGGCGTCGGCCAGCACCAGATGTGGGCGGCTCAATTCATCTCCTACGAGAAGCCGCGCACCTGGCTCAACTCCGGCGGCCTGGGCACCATGGGGTTTGCCGTTCCGGCCGCGATGGGCGCCAAGATGGGCCGCCCGGACGCGGAGGTGTGGGCGATCGACGGCGACGGCTGTTTCCAGATGACCAACCAGGAATTGGCCACCTGCGCGGTCGAAGGCGTGCCGATCAAGGTGGCCCTGATCAACAACGGCAACCTGGGCATGGTCCGCCAGTGGCAGACGCTGTTCTACCAAGAGCGCTACTCGCAAACGGATCTGGCCACGCATTCGCATCGCATCCCGGACTTCGTGAAGCTGGCCGAGGCGCTGGGCTGCGTCGGATTGCGTTGCGAGCGTGAGGAAGACGTCGCCGACGTGATCAATGCGGCGCGGGCGATCAACGACCGTCCGGTGGTGATCGACTTCATCGTCGGCGCGGATGCGCAGGTGTGGCCGATGGTGGCCGCCGGCACCAGCAATGACGAGATTCAGGCGGCCCGCGGGATCCGCCCGCTGTTCGACGACGAGAGTGAAGGGCACGCCTGATGAGTCCGCAAACCCACACGCTCTCGGTGCTGGTCGAAGACAAACCCGGTGTGCTCGCCCGCGTGGCGGCGCTGTTCTCGCGGCGCGGCTTCAACATCGAGTCGCTGGCGGTCGGCGCGACCGAGCAGAAGGACATGTCGCGGATGACCATCGTGGTCTCCGCCGAGGAGACCCCGCTCGAACAGATCACCAAGCAGCTCAACAAGCTGATCAATGTCATCAAGATCGTCGAACTGGACGACGACAACTCGGTGTCGCGGGAATTGGCGTTGATCAAGGTGCGCGCCGACGCCGGAATCCGCAGTCAGGTGATCGAAGCGGTGAACCTGTTCCGCGCCAAGGTGATTGACGTCTCACCCGAAGCGCTGACGATCGAGGCCACGGGCGACCGCGGCAAGATCGAGGCATTACTGCGGGTCCTGGAGCCGTTCGGTATCCGTGAACTCGTTCAATCGGGAGTGGTGTCGTTGTCCCGCGGTCCGCGCGGAATCGGCACGGCCAAGTAAGTTTTCAGTGCAAACGAGAAGGAGATAGTGAAGTGGCTAACCCGTCTGGGGAGACATTGCCGATGTTCTACGACGACGATGCGGACCTGACCGTCATCCAGGGTCGCAAAGTCGGGGTCATCGGATACGGCAGCCAAGGGCACGCGCACTCGCTGAGCCTGCGCGACTCCGGCGTGCAGGTGAAGGTGGGGCTGCAGGAGGGGTCGAAGTCCCGCGCCAAGGTTTCCGAGCAGGGCCTGGACGTCGACACCCCGGCCGAGGTCGCCAAGTGGGCCGACGTCATCATGCTGCTGGCGCCCGACACCGCGCAGGCCGACATCTTCAAGAACGACATCGAGCCCAACCTGAAGCCCGGTGACGCTTTGTTTTTCGGTCACGGGCTCAACATCCACTTCGACCTGATCAAACCGCCAGCCGACGTCACCGTCGCGATGGTCGCCCCCAAGGGCCCCGGCCATCTGGTGCGCCGGCAGTTCGTCGACGGCAAGGGTGTGCCGTGTCTGATCGCCGTCGACCAGGACCCGACCGGGAACGGCGAGGCGCTGGCGCTGTCGTACGCCAAGGCCATCGGCGGCACCCGGGCCGGCGTCATCAAGACCACCTTCAAGGACGAGACCGAAACCGACCTCTTCGGTGAGCAGGCCGTCTTGTGCGGTGGCACAGAGGAACTGGTGAAGACCGGTTTCGACGTGATGGTCGAGGCGGGCTACCCGCCGGAGATGGCGTACTTCGAGGTGCTGCACGAACTCAAGCTGATCGTCGACCTGATGTATGAGGGTGGCATCGCCCGGATGAACTACTCGGTGTCCGACACCGCCGAGTTCGGCGGGTACCTGTCGGGGCCGCGCGTCATCGACGCCGGCACCAAGGAGCGGATGCGTGAGATCCTGCGTGACATCCAGAACGGTGACTTCGTCAAGAAGCTGGTCGCCAACGTCGAGGGCGGCAACAAACAGCTCGAGCAGCTGCGCAAGGAGAACGCCGAGCACCCCATCGAGGTCACCGGCAAGAAGCTGCGCGACCTGATGAGCTGGGTCGACCGGCCGATCACCGAGACGGCATAGC
Organism: Mycobacterium sp.; assembly: GCF_004298145.1. Lineage (GTDB taxonomy): Bacteria > Actinomycetota > Actinomycetes > Mycobacteriales > Mycobacteriaceae > Mycobacterium. Next base: position 4,943 of record NZ_SCRH01000053.1, on the reverse strand, counting down.
TCCTTCGCGCCGAACGTGTACTCAGGGCGAACTTTCCGCGGCATTGTCAAGTGGTGAGTGCACGTTCGGTGGCTCAGGACGCCGCGAGGCGCTCCGCCGTGGCGACCACCCGGCGGGCCAGGTGCTCCAGCGCGTTTTCGGTGGGCTCGTCGAATTCGGTGATGTTGTCGTGGGTGCTGACCAGGCTGACCCCGTACGGATTGCCGTCGACGAATTTGCACGGATCCGTATATCCCGGGGGCACGATGATGCCGCCGAAATGCATCAGCGTGATGTACAGCGAGACCAGGGTGGTTTCCTGACCGCCGTGCACGGTGTTGGACGACGTGAACGCCGCATACACCTTGTCGGCGAGCTTGCCTTGCGCCCACAGCCCGCCCAGCGAGTCGAGGAACGTGCGCAATTGCGCTGCCGGACAGCCGAACCGAGTCGGTGAGCCGAAGATCACCGCGTCGGCCCAGACGATGTCGTCACCGGTTGCCGCCGGAAGATCCTTCGTCGCCTCATAGTTCGCCGTCCAGGCCGGATTGTGGGCGAACGATTCGGCGTCATGGGTTTCGGCGACGTGGCGCAGGCGGACTTCGGCCCCCGCCGACTCGGCCGCGGCGGCGACGCGCCGCGCCATCGTGGTGCCATGGCCGGTGGCCGAATAATAGATGATCGCAAGTTTGGTCACGACGTCATCGTAGGTCCCGAGTGCGGGCCCCAAAGGCCGGTTGAGCCTCGGCGACCTGCACTTTCAGGCCGGCCCGGGCGCAGACGATCGCAGCGGTCAACCCGCTGAGGCCGCCGCCGACGACGGTGACGTCGACGCCTCAATGGCAGCCGATAGGCTGGCCGGGTGAATCTGCCTGTGGTACTCATTGCCGACAAACTCTCCGAATCAACCGTCGCGGCCCTGGGCGACCAGGTCGAGGTGCGCTGGGTGGACGGGCCCGACCGGGAGAAGCTGCTGGCGGCCGTGCCGGAGGCCGACGCGCTGCTGGTGCGCTCGGCCACCACCGTCGACGCCGAGGTGCTGGCAGCGGCGACCAAGCTGAAGATCGTCGCCCGCGCCGGGGTGGGCCTGGACAACGTCGACGTGAACGCCGCCACCGAGCGCGGTGTGCTGGTGGTCAACGCGCCGACGTCGAACATTCACAGCGCCGCCGAACACGCGATCGCGCTGCTGCTGGCCGCGGCCCGCCAGATCACCGTGGCCGACGCCTCGCTGCATGCCCACGAGTGGAAGCGCTCGTCGTTCTCCGGCACGGAGATCTTCGGGCATACCGTCGGGGTGGTGGGGCTGGGCCGGATCGGGCAACTGGTCGCCCAGCGGCTGGCCGCTTTCGGCGCCCACGTCATTGCCTACGACCCGTACGTGGTGCCGGCGCGGGCCGCTCAGCTGGGTATCGAGCTGCTGTCCCTCGACGACCTGCTGGGCCGCGCCGACTTCATCTCGGTGCATCTGCCCAAAACACCCGAGACAGCGGGCCTTATCGGCAAGGAGACGCTGGCCAAGACCAAACCGGGCGTCATCATCGTCAACGCCGCCCGCGGCGGCCTGGTGGACGAGGCGGCGCTGGCCGAAGCCATCACCAGCGGCCACGTCCGGGCCGCCGGTATCGATGTGTTCGCCACCGAGCCGTGCACCGACAGCCCGCTGTTCGACCTGTCGCAGGTGGTGGTCACACCGCATCTGGGCGCATCCACCGAGGAGGCGCAGGACCGGGCCGGCACCGACGTCGCGGCAAGCGTGAAGCTCGCCCTGGCCGGGGAATTCGTTCCCGACGCCGTCAACGTCGGCGGCGGGGCGGTCAACGAAGAGGTGGCGCCGTGGCTGGATCTGGTGCGCAAGCTCGGCGTGCTGGCCGCCACGCTGTCCGACGGCCCGCCGGTGTCGCTGTCGGTGCAGGTGCGCGGCGAGCTGGCCTCCGAAGATGTTGGGGTGCTGAAACTTTCGGCTCTACGCGGGTTGTTCTCGGCCGTCGTCGAGGGTCCGGTGACGTTCGTCAACGCGCCGGCGCTGGCCGAGGAACGCGGCATCACCGCCGAAATCAGCACGGCTTCGGAAAGCCCCAGCCACCGTAGTGTGGTCGACGTGCGTGCCGTCGGTGCGGACGGCACGGTCGTCAACGTCGCGGGCACGCTGACCGAGCCGCAACTGGTCGAAAAGATCGTCCAGATCAACGGCCGCAACTTCGACCTGCGCGCCCAGGGCATCAACCTGGTGATCAACTACGCCGACCAGCCGGGCGCGCTGGGCAAGATCGGCACGCTGCTGGGCTCGGCTGGGGTGAATATCCAAGCCGCGCAACTCTCCGAGGACGCCGAGGGCCCGGGTGCGACGATCCTGCTGCGGCTGGACCGAGACGTGCCGGGCGAGGTGCGCTCGGAAATCGGCGCAGCCGTCGGCGCCAACAAGCTTGAGGTGGTTGATCTCTCGTGACCGCAGAGCAACGCGATGAGGAGGAGCGACGCCGATGAAGCTGGCGGTGATCGAGGGCGACGGTATCGGGCCGGAAGTCGTGTCCGAGGCCGTCAAAGTCTTGGATGCGGTGCTGCCCGGCGTGGAGAAGACCAGCTACGACCTGGGTGCGCGACGCTACCACGCCACCGGTGAGCTCCTACCGGACTCGGTGGTCGACGAGTTGCGGGCGCATGACGCCATCCTGCTCGGGGCCATCGGTGACCCGTCGGTGCCCAGCGGGGTACTGGAGCGAGGTTTGTTGCTGCGCCTGCGTTTCGAGCTGGATCATCACATCAACTTGCGGCCCGGCCGCCTGTATCCGGGAGTGAACAGCCCACTGGCCGGCAATCCCGAGATCGACTTCGTGGTGGTGCGCGAGGGGACGGAAGGTCCCTACACCGGCACCGGCGGCGCCATCCGCGTCGGGACGCCCAACGAAGTCGCCACCGAGGTAAGCCAGAACACCGCTTTCGGTGTGCGCCGCGTGGTCGCCGACGCGTTCGAGCGCGCTCGGCGGCGCCGAAAGCACCTGACACTGGTGCACAAAACCAACGTGTTGACCTTCGCCGGCAGGTTGTGGTCGCGCATCGTGGCCGAGGTCGGCCAGGACTATCCGGACGTCGAGGTGGCGTATCAACACATCGACGCGGCCACCATCTTCATGGTCACCGACCCGGGCCGCTTCGATGTGATCGTCACCGACAACCTGTTCGGCGACATCATCACCGACCTCTCAGCGGCGGTATGTGGCGGAATTGGCTTGGCCGCCAGTGGAAATATCGACGCCACCCGGGCCAATCCCTCGATGTTCGAGCCCGTTCACGGTAGCGCGCCGGATATCGCCGGGCAGGGCATCGCGGATCCGACGGCGGCGATCATGTCGGTGGCGTTGCTGCTCGCCCATCTCGGTGAGGACGCTGCCGCCGCCCGGGTGGACCGTGCCGTCGAGCGGCATCTGGCGACGCGTGGGAACGGACGGCTCGCCACCAGCGAAGTCGGCGAACGGATTGCCGCCGGGCTTTAGTCTCCAAGCCGGGCGGGAGCAACCGCGTCGGCACCAGCGGCATCGCCGCCAGCGGGAACAAAGCGCACAGCAGCCATGCCGATGGATATTTCGCGGCCGAAATCAAGGCACCGAACAGCGGGGGGCCGGCGGCCGCCATCATGCGCTGGGTGGTGTTCTGGATGCCCAGGGCGCGTCCGCTCCAGTAAGGCCCGGCGAATTCGGTGATGGCAGTGGCCTCCAGCCCGTTGTCGAGCACTGCGATCACCGCGACGGCGACCATGAGCCACGCCTGCCACCGCGAATTCGAGTAATCGGCCCACGCCAGCAAGAGAAGCGCCAACACGGCGGCGGCCGCGAGGTAGCGGACGGGCCGCATCCGTGAGCCGAGCCGATCGGACAAGCGGCCCACGGCGACCCGGCCGAGCGCGCCCAGCAGCTGTGAAAGCGTGACCAACCCGCCGGCGGCCGCAACCGACCAGTGCAGGTTCCTGATCAGCCATACCAGCATGAACGTCACCGTCACCGTCTGGGGCATCATCATCAGGCCCGCCACCGCATGAATCCGCCACAGCGTCAACGACCTTCGATACGGGCTGGCGAGTTCCTGATGGCTTGCACTCGCGCGCGGTTTCCGCGGCGGATCGACGATTCCGACCACGCTCGCTATCGCCCCGACCGTGCATGCCAGCGCGGTGAATTTGAGTCCGTTCTGCGGTCCGTGTTCGGCGAGCTCGGGAATCACCATGGCGCCCACGGCGATTCCCAGCGGTTGCGCGGTCTGGCGGATACCCATGGCAAGACCGCGCTGGTGGGGCGGAAACCAGGAGGACACCAGCCGCCCGCCCGCAGTGTTGCAACTGGCGGCGGCCATACCACCGAAAAACAGATACATGGCGATCAGCACCATCGAATGCGCCGACGCCGCAGCGTAGGCCGCTCCCGCGGTCAGTGCCGAGCCCGTGGCCATCACCACCCGTTCGCCCACCCGGTCCAGTACATAGCCCCACAGCACCAGCGTCACCACCATGCCCCAGCTGGGCATCGAGGCCAGCAGACCGGCTTCGTCCAGCCGGATGCCGCGTGAGGCTTGCAGCGACGGGATCAAAAACGCGACGCCGTTGATGAAGAGGAACGAACTTGCCGTTGTCAGCAGCGAAACGACCATGATCCACCAGCGCACGCCCTCGCCGATTTCGGGCGTAGCGGCCGGGTCGGTCTGCATTCCCCATGCTTGCATACCGCCGGGAAATTTCGTGGTAGGACTTGTGCCGCTACCGGTGAATGCCTGGCTTCCTGCTCGGGCAGTTTCGGTCCGCCGCGCCCGGCTGCGCCGCGCTCGCGACCGTCACGGGGTCTGATGGTGACGGTCCGCCGCGCCCGGCTGCGCCGCGCTCGCGACCGTCACGGGGTCTGATGGTGACGGCCCGCCGCGCCCGGCTGCGCCGCGCTCGCGACCGTCACGGGGTCTGATGGTGACGGCCCGCCGCG
>NZ_SCRH01000052.1 GCF_004298145.1 Mycobacterium sp. | reverse complement strand
TCTCCGACCGATACAGCCGACGAATCTCCGCCCAATCCTCCACAGTGATCACTCTCCAATCAGAAGGGTGCTCACTTTTCGACCGGAACTACCTGCTCACTTTTCAACCGGAGCCGACACTCCATGTGCAAACGTCAGCTGCCGATCACCGTGCGAACTGAGTTCGCGGCGATGCCGACGGCCAGGTCGATCCCGCCGCCGCGAGCAGAGGTATCAGGCGTTGATGACTGTGATTGTGATGGCCATCGATATCGCCCGCCGACTCGACCTTCGCGGGCTTCCCGGTCCCGGGTCACCCAATTGCCCAAGGTGCCCTCGTTAACCCCAAGCTCATGCGCGACCTGCACGATCCGCACCGCTCCCTCACGGAACTCCCGGTCGTACTTCTTCCGCTTCCCTGGCATCGCTACCCCTTACAGCTGATACCTCCACCGACTCGGGGGAATCCCACCACCTCGTCAGCGAGCGGTCGTCAGTTCAATCCTGACGGGGGCTCGGACTTGCTCAGACTTCCCGAACGTCTAGCTGCGACACCGACACTGGGGCGCACGGAATACTGGCCGGGGCCCCGCGGTCGTTAAGGTTCCAGTCCCTTTCAAGTTTTCGGACTCGCCTGGCTTCTTTCCACAACCAGGTCCCGCCCGCCACCATCGCCACCGCCGAGATGCTGGCGGCGATGACCCCGGCCCCGAATTGGCTGTCGGCGAAGCTCACAAGGCAAATCCCGTATGCCGCCAACGCGGCCGCCATCAAGATGAGCCCGGGCTCTTTGGCCGGGCTCTTCAATGCTTGCCCCACCAATGGACGGCTAGTCCGCTGGTGGTCGACGGGGTCGTTAGAGGTGATGTAGCTCACGAGTCCTCCTGTATCGGTCAGGCCACTCAACCCATGATCGCGAAAACAATAAATCCAGGTCACTATTTCTGCGCGCATTCTTCGCACTCTCAGGCAACTGTCAGCCCGTTCTCCGGCGACGATCAGCTGGAAACGACCGACGCCCGGCACATCGGCGTCCGACGCATTGACCCCGATTACGGGTGGCCGGGGAGGTTTTCCAGACCTCCCTGGATGCCTTGCAGATCCCCTTGGATGCCTCGCAGTTTTCCTTCGATGGCCTGCAAATCGGAGAGAGTGTTTTGATAGGCCGGCTGCATCTCGTCCAGGGTTTTAGGTTGCGACTGAGGGCAGTACGAGACGATGGCACCCGCGGTGACATGGGAACTTTGATCGGCGTCCCATATCGACGAACGCTGCACGAATCCGACGGCATCGGCGAAACTGTGTTGCTGCGCCAGGTAGTCGCAGACTGCGTGCCCCTGCGCGATCACATATTCCTGGCTGGGAACCGGTACGCCTTCGTGCTTCAACGCGCCGATGAACGCCATGTCGGCAATGTCAATCCGCGGAGCGGGCGCCTGCGGCGCGATGCGACTCGGTGGCGACGTGGCCGGCGGCGGGGTTTCCGTCGGCTGCGCCGATGAATCCTGGTGGCGGACCGCGAACATGACCATCACCGCGACGGCGGCGGCCACCAGCGATAGCGGCAACGCCGCCACCAGGCCCAGGCGGCGCAGCGCACCCATCCGCCGGTGGAGCGTGGTGCCGGTTTTGCTGCCCCGCGACCAGGTGTCGGCGACGACCTCGGTTTTAGCCGCGGTCGGCGCGTTCAGGAGAGACACCCCCGCGCTGTGGGCCAGGAGCTCGTCGAGCAGTTCGTCGACACCGCGCGACGACGGCTGACCGCCCTGCTCGCGAATCGATCGGCGCCCAAGAGCGATGCGCCGCAATTCTGAGTCGATCGTCTCGCGGTCGCGCATATCAACCAGTTTGAGAGTGTCACGACGTTGCCACAAGACCCTGTGCTTCATCCGCATTGCTGTCACGCGCTCCGATGCGCAAGACTCGCTGAGAGCCAACCAACCGGCGCCGTAGGAACCGAGGCAATGGACGGACGTGATCACCGTGGGCCGTGACCGACACACCGCGCCGCTCGTCCTCGCCGCGATCATGTTCGCCCTCACCGGTTGTTCGGTATCGCATCCCGTCAGCGCGACCGGCCCAACCACATCAGCACGAGCCGTCGCACCGCCGGCGCCGCCGGCACGGATGGTGCCCGCAGACGCGGGCACCGGCGGCGCGCAACCTCAGCTGGCCTCGGACCCGGCACAGCTGGCCGACGACCTCGTCGCCGACGAGCGCGCGCTGCGTGATCCCGGGACGCCGGACCCGGCACTGACCGCGGCGGCGCACCGCGAGCAGGCGGCCTACCGCGCCATCGGACGCCATCTGGAATGGGACGCGACCACGCGCCCGCGCATCCCGGCGGAGCTGGTCGATGTCTACGACCGCAACGTCGACGCCCGTCGTCAACTCACCGCTTTGACCCCGATGCGAGACAGCCTGCCGGCGTGGCGCATCGAGCCGCCGGCCCCGGCCGACGAGCTGCTGAACTACTACCACCAGGCGGAGTCGGAATCCGGCGTCGGCTGGAACTACCTGGCCGCGATCAATTTCATCGAGACCCGCTTGGGCAGCATCGTGGGAGCGAGCACCGCAGGCGCGCAGGGACCCATGCAGTTCTTGCCGTCGACGTTCGCCGGCTACGGGCAGGGCGGCGACATTCACTCACCCCGCGACAGCATCCTGGCCGCCGGCCGCTACCTCGCCGCCAATGGCTTTGCCAACGATCGCGATCACGCCATCTACGGCTACAACCACGCGACCGAATACGTGCGCGCGGTCAATGAGTACGCGGCGCTGATCGCCGCCGATCCCGCTACGTTCGCCGCGTACTACCGGTGGGACGTCTATTGCCGCACGACGGCGGGCGACGTCTTGTTGCCCATCGGCTACGACGCGTCTTCACCGATCCCGGCCGCGGACTACGTGGCGGCCCACCCGCAGTAGTCCACAATCAGCGCAGGATCAGTACAGGGGCACCCAGACACCGAAGTACCAGTAACCCCAGCCGCCGTACTGCCAGTTGAAGACCGGGGTGACGGTAAAGGTGTTGTAGCTGAAGGCTCCGAAATCGGCCCGCGCCACAGCCACGTCACGCGGCGCTCCGGCCCACGGCCGGTTCCAGCCACCCGGGGGCGGCGGACCGTCCCAGCCACCCAGCGGCGGCGGGCCCTCCCAATACGGCGGCGGGTGGCCCGGAGCCCGGCCGTCGTTCCAGCCATAGCCATGCTGGCGCGGCGGCGTGGGCGCCCCGTGGCCCACGATGCTGAACCCGGTGTCGAGGTCCACCGGCCCGCCGACCTGGGCGTTACCGCTCGCGTAAACGCCGCGCGGCGGAATGTACGGCGGGTGCTCAGGCTGGGTGCTCGGCGCATTCAGCGACGCGTACGCCTCCCCGCCGAGTTGCGGCGTTGTGGTCTGTCCACTCGCCGGCGCGGTGGTTTGCGCACTCGGCGATGTCGTTTGCGCACCGGACTGCGTGGTTTGGGTGGCCGGTGCCTGCGTGGTTTGAGTGGCCGGCGCCTGGGTGCTCGTGGCCGGCGCTTGGGTGGTTTGGGTGGCCGGCGCCTGGGTGCTCGTGGCCGGCGCCTCGGTGCTCTGCGTGGCCGGCGCCTGGCTTTGGGTGGCCGGCGCTTGAGTGGTCTGCGGGGGATTTTGCGGAACCTGCACGCCGCCGCCCGCCTGCGCGCCACCGCCCGCCTGCACGCCCGGCCCGGCGATGCTGCCACCGCCGCCCCCGCCGACGCCACCGCCGCCTTGGCAATTCGGGCACGGCGGCGGCGGGTCAAGTGGAGCGGAGTAGGCCGAACCGGCGTTCAGAGCCGCCATCGAGATACTCAGGCCAGCGGCCACCGCGGCAGCGCTGACGATACGTTTCATGGACATAGCTGCGTCCCCCTAGGGTGTCGATGGCCTGCGCTACGGGCAGGTGACGTCCAACTCGAATGACTTGGTTACCTGCTGCGGTTGCTGCGGGTTGCTCATGTCGACACCCGTAGCGGTGCCCTTGATCGCCCATGTCTTGCCGTTGACCGCGGCCCCGGCACTGCCGCTCTGGTTGGGCGCGGCGTCGGAAAATCCGAGCGCGACACCGTTGACGGTGCCCAGCCCAACCGAATGGACCAGCGGCGGGTTGCCATTGCTGACCACGGCACCCAGCCCGGCGGTCGGGTCGCCGATCCCGATGTTGGTGTTGTCACCCGCGGCGGTGCAGGTGACCTGCCCGCTGACGTTCTGATTCTGACCGTCGACGATCACCCGCGGACCTGTCGCCGCCGGCGCGGAAGACGAGCCGGACGATCCCGTGCTGGACTTGTTGCTCGAACATCCGGCGCTGGCCGCGATCACCAGGGCCACGCCGGCCACGCCGACTACGATCCCACGCTTCACTACTCTCCCCTTCGTGTCGCTGGTTCCGCTGCCGCTTCACCTTGGCCGCATCACCGCAGGTGGACGCGTTCGAGGCCGGTCGGCCGGATACCCGATACCCGCTAACGGTACGTTACGTGCCACCGGATGCGCTGGTCGCATGAGCATCTCTCACGGAAGAACACGCAGGCCCCACCTGTCCAGCAGCGGATTGATCAGCATGAAGTAGGTCGTGTAGTCGTCACCGTCGGGTGAGGACATCAACAGACCGACCGCGCTCACGGTGCCGTCCGGGTTCATCACGAAGCCGGGACTGCCGCTGTCGCCGTCCAGGCTGAACACGCCGGCTTCGACCACGTCGCCATCGATGCCTTTGATGGCACCGCAAGTCTCACCCGTCACCGCGCCGATCTTGCAGAACGGCATGCCGGGCTGAATCTGCGAGCGGCTCAACACATCCCGAACCTGATACCTGCCGCCGACGTCACCCACCGGCATGCCGACACTCGGCTCGAGGCGGATGATCGCGGCGTCCCGCTTGTCGCCGTCATGCTCGCTGGCCGAGATTTTGCCGAGCGGAGCATCGTTGCCGTACGTCCACTCCGAGCCGTCGTGCGCGTCGCAGTGTCCGCTGGTCATCAGGTAGTAGCTGCCGTCGGTACCCTGCGCCGCGAATCCTGCTGTGCACCTGTTGGATTCATGATCGACGCCCATGCCCGGCGCCGGGGGTGGCGCGGGCAGAGCCGGGGGCGGCGCTGCCGGAGCGGTTTTCGCCACCGTCGTCGCGGCAATTATCACAGCCCCGACGAGTCCCAGCCCCCGCAACCACGGCATGGTCACGCCGTCCCCCTCCGCTTGTGCACGGCAGATCGTAGCAGCGCCACCCGCCTGAGATGGGCTGGCGGCCAGCCGGTTCCGTACGGGTGGTTCATCCGGCGTCGACGTGCCGGGCAAGGAAGTCCAGAACGGCGCCGGCGAAGATGTCGTTGCGGTCGCCGGCGACCATGTGGCCCGCACCGCGGACATCGGTGAATTCGACTTGCGGAAAACGCGCCAGGAATTCGTCGGCGCGGTCCTGGCTGACGAGGTCACTCATCTGGCCGCGGACCAGCAGGATGGGCACCCCATCGCGCAAGATCGCCTCCACGGCCGCGTGCATCCGATCGGGGTCGGTGACCTCGAATGGCGGGAATGCCGCAGTGCCGCTGATGAACTGCGGATCCCAGTGCCAATACCAGCGGTCGCCGCGGCGACGCAGGTTGGTGGTCAGGCCTTCCAGATCGGCCGGCCGCGGCCGGTGCGGGTTGTACTCGGCGATCGCGTCGGCGACTTCGTCGAGGGAGCCGAACCCCGATTCCACCCGGTCGGCCATGAAGGCATGTATCCGGTTCGCTCCGGACTGGTCCATGTTCGGGACGATGTCCACCAACACGACCGCGCTCGCAATGCCCGGGGACAGCTCGCCCGCGAGCAGCATCGACGTGAAGCCCCCCAGGGAGGCGCCGACCAGCACCGGTCGTGGAGGCAGCGTGCGCAGCACCTCTTGGACGTCGCCGGCGAAACTGACGACGCGATAGTCGCCGTCGCCGGACCAGTCCGATTCGCCATGGCCACGCAGGTCGACGGTGACGGCCTGCCACCCGCGCCCGGCGACCGCGGCGGCGGCCTTGCCCCACGAACGGCGCGTCTGCCCGCCGCCGTGCAAGAACACCACGGCGCGCGCTTGAGGATCCCCGAGGCGATCGGCGACGATCTGGACCCCGTCGGGGCCCCTGATCGTGAACGGTTCAGCTGCCGCGGGCATCAGGTGATACTAAGGCGCCCCCAACCAGCGCCTGCATTCGCTTGACGTCAACGGCGTGCAGCGGCGTCAATTGAGGAGACGTCGACGCACCCGGGCGGTGCCGGCGGCAAGCGAATCGGGCCGGGGCTGAGGAGAAGGCATGCATCTCGACGAGTACATGTCCCTGGATGCGACCGCTCTGGCCGAGCTGGTCGAGCGCAAGCAGGTCACCCCGGCTGAACTTCTCGCGTTGGCACGGCAACGGGCGGACGCCGTCGATCCACGGTTGAACGCTATAGTCCGCCGCCTCGGCGATGTCGCCGACGCGCAGGCCGCCGATCCGGGCCTGAGCGGGCCGTTCGCCGGTGTCCCATTCCTGCTCAAAGACCTCGGCCAGGAATACCGCGGCTTTCCCACGTCGTGCGGATCCCGGTCGCTGGCCAGCGAGGTAGCCGACCGGCACGCGCTGGTCACGCAGCGGTTTCTGGACGCGGGCCTGGTGATCTTCGGGATGACCAACACCCCGGAATTCGGGGCCAAGGGCGTGACAGAACCCGACTACTGGGGTCCGGCCCGCAACCCGTGGAATACCGAGCGCACGCCCGGCGGCTCGTCGGGCGGATCCGGGGCAGCGGTGGCGGCCGGCGTCGTTCCGGCCGCCGGGGCCAACGACGGTGGCGGGTCGATCCGAATTCCCGCCGCCTGCAACGGACTCGTCGGCCTCAAGCTCAGCCGGGGGTTGGCTCCCTACGGCCCGCAGACGGGCGAAATGATGTTGGGCATGGCGACCCAGGGGGTTGTGTCACGCACCGTGCGCGACAGTGCCGCGCTCTATGACGCGATCGTCGGGCATGATCCGAGTGCAGCCTACCGAGTTGCGTTGCCCGACATGCCTTTCAGCGAACTCGTCAAGCGCCGTCCGGAAAGATTGAAAATCGGGTACTCGGCTCGCTCGGCCATCAACTCACAGCCGAGCCCGGAGGCCGTCGCCGCGGTCGAGAAGGCCGCGGTACTACTGAACGAATTGGGCCATCAGGTCGAAGAGATCGCTCCGCCCTACGATGACGCCGCATTGGGCCGTGACTTTCTGACAATCTGGTTCGCACAGCTTCACCAGCAAGTCGCCGACACCAAGCGGCGAACCGGCGCCCGGGACAGCGACTTTGAGGCCGACACCCTGGCCATCAGCGAACTCGGCCGATCCGGCGGTGTCCTGGCGGTGATGTCTGCGCTGGAGAACAGAAACAGCTACATCCAATCCCTGGCCGAGTTCCACGGCGCCTACGACTACTTCCTGACCCCTACCCTGGCCACCCCGCCCCTCGAGGTGGGCGCCACGGCGACTTCGGCGGCGTTGCAGCGCGCTGCCCGGGTGATCAGCAAGCTGCGTGCGGGAAAACTCATGCGGCTCAGCGGGATTCTCGACGACCTCATCCAGGAGAGCCTGGGCTGGGTGCCCTACACGCAGCTGGCCAACCTCACCGGACGCCCCGCGATCAGTGTCCCGCTGCACTGGACGGAGGACGGGCTTCCCCTGGGTCTGCAATTCGTGGGGAAGCTGGGCGCGGACGGCGGCCTCCTGCAACTGGCCGCCCAGCTCGAAGAGGCGAGCCCGTGGGCCCACCGGCATCCCGCGCCGGCCCCGGATTAGATTTTCCCGCAACCGATTTGGCGGCAGAGTCGCCTTCCCGCAGGCCGCGCGGCCCCCGCCACGGGCTGGTGAACCGCCGGGCCGGCCGCCCGCGTGTCGCTCATGCTCAGTCCTTCAATGGCTCACATCCGCGTACCCGCCGCGCCCGGGCATCCAAACGGTGTCGGCCCCGAAAATGTCCCGCGGCGTCGCACGTGTCAGCAGCGGGATCGGCCGCTTACACTCCAACGGTGGCAGGTCTGGCGCAAACGAGATCGGCAGTGCACAGAGTCCCGCTGGGCATCGGAATCGCCATTTTCGTGCTGCTTGCCGTGTTCGCGATACCGATCAAGCAACGATGCGGCGCGCCGGGCTACTCGTGCGCATCGACCCTGGACACCGACGGCAACACCCACTACTACTACGAGGTCGAACCGGTCGGTGTCTACCTCGCTGAAATCATCACGGGCGCCAACATCACGCTCTTTTACACGTCGGGTGAAGGACTGGTCAAAGCCAGATAGCAGTGCTGGGAGACAGGATGCGTATCCGCAGGACGGTGGCGGCCGCGGGGTTGCTCGCGGGGGCAATGCTGATGACGGGCACGCCGGTGCAGGTGGCGCTCGCCACCGTGGGCCAACGCGCCTGTGGGGCACATGCGCTGTGCGCCAACACCCCTGCACCCGATGGTGCTGACCGGGCCACCGCGGAGCGTGCGATCATCGACGGCTACGTCAAGAAGCAAGTCGGATGCACGCCGACCATGGCGCCCAACCCGGTGTCCGTCACCTGGGATCCCCCAGGCTTCACCCCCGGGGTCGGCGGCTCCGGCCTCGTTCAGGACGCCAACCCGGCGCTGGGCGGTCAGTATCGCGCCGACTATGTCGACGGTCGGTGGCACGTCGAGTACCCGTACTGCTGACGGCGACGGTTTGCTGGCCGGCCCCAGGCGACAGCGGTCCGGCCCCAGGTATCCGCGCGATCACAAGTTCAGCTCGATCCGCGTTCCGCTCGAGACCGCCCGGGGATCGTCGCGGCCACGCCTGGGCACTGCCCACCCAAAACATGCAGGTGGAGCGGCGATCGCCCCCGTGGATCGCACCCGTTCGGCCTGCTGAATCCGCTCGCGGCGGCCGTTGGCGGGCGCTCTCGATTGGGGGCTTCACAGCAAGCTAACGCATACTTGTCACCATGCCTGAAGCGATATCGCCGCTAACCGCCGTTGCGGGGTCCGGTGATGCGCTGGGTGTGGGCAGAGGTTTGTGATGGCCCGCTCGGGCGGCGCCCATCGCCGCCATCGAGCCGTCCGTCAACCCTCCCGCTTCCGTAAAGGGCTGACGCGTACCCTTGGCGCGCTGGTCTCCGTGGCGGCGGTGGGACTGACCGGGGCCGGGTACTACGTGGCGCACGGCGCGCTGGGCGGCATCACCGTTTCGAATGCGCTCCAGCCCGACGACCCACGGTCCAGTGGCGACAACATGAACATCCTGCTGATCGGGTTGGACTCGCGTAAAGACCAGGACGGCAACGACCTGCCCAACTCCATCCTCAAGCATCTGCACGCCGGCGATTCCGACGACGGCGGCTACAACACCAACACGATGATCCTCGTGCATGTCAGCGCCGACGACAAAGTCGTCGCCTTTTCGATCCCGCGCGACGACTGGGTTCCCTTCACCGGAGTCCCGGGATACAACCACATCAAGATCAAAGAGGCCTACGGGCTGACCAAGCAATACGTCGCGCAAAAGCTGGCCAACCAAGGGACGAGCAGTCAGAAAGAACTCGAAACCAAGGGCCGCGAAGCCGGCCGGGCGGCGACGCTGCGCGCGGTGCGCAGCCTGACTGGCGTCCCCATCGACTATTTCGCCGAGGTCAATCTGGCCGGTTTCTTCGATCTGGCACAGACTCTCGGCGGCGTCGAGGTCTGCCTGAACCACGCCGTCTACGACTCGTATTCGGGCGCCGACTTCCCGGCCGGGCGACAGCGGCTGGACGCTTCCGAGGCGCTGTCATTCGTCCGGCAGCGTCACGGCCTGGACAACGGCGACCTGGACCGCACTCACCGGCAGCAGGCGTTCATCTCGTCGGTCATGCAGGAGCTGCAGGTCGCCGGCACCTTCACCAACATCGACAAGCTCAAGAACCTGATGGCCGTGGCGCGCAAGGACGTGGTGCTCTCATCCGGCTGGAACGACGACATGGTCCAGCGCCTGGGGGGTCTCGCGGGCGGAAACGTCGAATTCCGGACGCTGCCGGTGGTGCGCTACGACACGATCGACGGACAGGACGTCAACATCGTCGATCCGGCGGCGATCAAGGCCGAGGTGGCGGCGGCGATCGGCGCCGACACACCCACCACCGAGCCCGCCACCACGGTTGTCAAGCCCGATCCGTCCACGGTCGTCGACGTCATCAACTCCGGCAGCATGAGCGGTCTGGCCACCGACGTATCGCACGCGCTGAAAAAGCGCGGCTACACCCAGGGCCAAGTCCGCGACCGCGAGGTCGGTGAACCCACGGCCACCACGGTGGAGTACGGCGCCGGCGCACAGACCGATGCGCAACGGGTGGCCAACCTGCTTGGCCTCGACGCACCCAAGCAACCCAACCCCAACATCCAGCCCGGACACATCCGGGTCACCGTGGACACCAATTTCTCGATCCCCGCCCCGGACGAGACCCAGATGGACGACGTGACGAGCACCAGCACTGCGACATCGACCAAGGCCAAGTCCTACTACTACAACGGCACCACCACGACCTATCCGACGCCCGATCAAGGCAAGCCGATCGACGGCGGCGGCGTGCCGTGCGTCAATTAGCGCGGCGGGTCGCCAGTTAGCCGGGCGCAGCGGGTCGCCGTCGTCAAGCCCGCGGCGATCGCAAGCGCGGCGAAGCCGGGCGCAGCGGGTCGCCGCCGTCAAGCGTGGGTGCCGCCGTCAATACGGATCTCGGTGCCGGTGATGAATGCCCCGTCGTCGGATACCAGCATGGCGATCACACCGGCGACTGCGGTGGGCTCGGCCATCCCGGTTCCGCTGGATTCCACGGTGGTGGGCAGGACCGGCATCAGCCTCGAAAACAGCGACCAGTCAGCGTCTTTGGGGATGTATCCGCCTGTGGCGTCGGTGATCCCGGACTTGATGCTGCCCGGCGCCACGCACACCGCGCGCACGCCGTCGCGCGCGTATTCGAGCGCCAGCGAGTGGGTGAAGGCCTGGATGCCGCCCTTGCTCGCGGCGTAGGCGGCCATATAGGGATGTGCGAACGAGGCCGACGTGGAGCTGAAGTTCACGATCGCGCTGCGCGGGTTCGCCAATAAGGCCGGTAGCGCTTCGCGGACCACCAAAAAGGTCCCGGTCAGGTTCACGCTGACGATCTGGTTCCAGAGCTCGAGGCTGGTCTCGTGGGTGTGGGCGGCCCGCAGTATGCCGGCGGCATTGACCAGCGAATCAAGGCCGCCCAGTTGCTCGACGGCCAGGCACACGCCGTCGATCACAGAACGTTCGCTGCCGACGTCCATCGGCACGGTGCTGAGCCGGTCGGCGATGCCGGCCTGCCGCGCCTGCGCCCGGGTGTTGTCCAAGCCGTCGGCCGCGACGTCGGAGGCCGCCACGGCGGCGCCCTCGTCCAGCAAGCGCAGCGCAGTGGCCTGGCCGATCCCCGACGCGGCGCCGGTCACCAGGATCCGCTTGCCCTCGAGTCGCTTCATCGCCTCTCCCGTTCACTAGGGCCGACGGTTCAGGTTGCCACCACTCCGCGTAGCGCGTCGGCGCCGAAGGCCGGTTCCAACATCGCCGAGAAATCCGGGCCGCGACGCAGCAGCACCCCGCCGTCGACATTGATGATCTGCCCGGTGACGTAGCTGGACGCATCGCTGAGCAGAAACATCGCCACGTTCGCGATGTCCTCGACCTCGCCATGTCGGGGCAGCGGCGTGATGGCGCGGTAGTCCGCGCTCAGCTCGGGCGAATCAAGGATGGGGGCGACCAGCTCGGTGCGGATCAGTCCCGGGCGAATGCTGTTGACCCGCACCCATGACGCTCCGAGCTCGTCAGCGGCCAACTGCATCAGGTGGTCCAGCGCTGACTTGCCGACGCCGTAGGCGCCGAACCAGCGGTGGGTGTTGCTGGCCGCGATCGACGAGATGCCGACGAACGACCCGCCGCCACCGCGCACCATCTGGCGTGCGGAGTGCTTGAGCACGTACATGGTCCCGTTGACGTTGAGGTCGATGGTCCGTCGCCACAACTCCGAGTCGATCTGGGTGATCGGCCCGATGGTCTCCGATCCGCCGGCGCAATGCACCACCCCGTGCAGGCGGCCGTGCCAGGCCGTCACGGCTTCGACGGCGCGCGTCGCCTCCTCTTCGTTGGTGATGTCGGCCGGCTCGTAACGAATCGAGCCATCGCCGGGGAGGGCTTCGATCTCCGTGACGGCCGCCGCGAGCCGATCGGCATTGCGCCCGACGATCATGACGGAGGCGCCGGCCGCGACCAGTCCGGCGGCCACTCCCTTGCCGATTCCGCTACCGCCGCCGGTGACCAGATACGTCCGGTCTTGGAAAGAAAGCTGCACTCGAGCCGCCTTTCAACTGGAACAGGTTCTCGTCATCGAACCATGTGCCGATTCCGGTGGTGACGCTCCCCCGGGCGTGCGGCCAGAACGGGCTCCGGCTACGGGGTGTCGCGGCGGGCCAGCTTGGTCGGCTTCGCGTTGCGCCAGTCCTCGACGTCGGGCGGCAGGCCGATTGGATACCTGTTCTCGTTGTGGGCCGCCCAGTGCGCGTGGCCGAGCTCGTGGATGTGGAACGCGTGCCGCAGCGCCTCGGTGAAGCCCATCGCGTCGGAGGCGGCGTTGACCGAGTCCTTGATCAACATGGCCGCCATCGTCGGCCGCTCGGCGATCCGACGCGCGAATTCCAGTGTCTTGTCGGCTAATTCGTCGACGGGGAACACCTTGGACACCATGCCAAGCCGGTAGGCTTCGTCGGCGTCCAACGCATCACCGGTCAGCAGCAACTCTTTGGCTTTGCGCGGACCGAATTCCCAAGGGTGGGCGTAATATTCGACGCCCGGCATGCCCATCCGCACGCCGACCACGTCACTGAACTTCGCATTGTCGGCGGCGACGATCAGATCGCACGCCCAGATCAGCATCAGGCCCGCCGAGATCGCGTTGCCCTGGACCTGGGCGATCGTGATCTTGCGCAGATCGCGCCAGCGGCAAGTGTTTTGGAAGAAGTAATGCCATTCCTGCAGGTAGGTCTTCTCCGCGACCGGATCGCGGGTGGCGCCGTTGATCCGAAAGGTCGGATGCTGCCCCACTCCGGGTGCCCGCTCTGCCAGCGCCAGCTCCGAGCCCAGGTCGTGGCCGGCGGAGAAGTTTTTGCCGCGGGCGGCCAGGATCACCACCCGGACGGCGTCATCGGCCTCGGCGCGCAGGAACGCCTCGTCGAGCTGAACCAGCAGGCCGCGGTTCTGCGCGTTGTGGGCGTCGGCCCGGTTGAGCCAGATGCGTGCGATGCTGCCCTCGTCGAGGGTTTCGTAGGTCACCAGCTCCTCGGCGTTGGCGTTGCCCGCCTGCGCGCCGGCTTGCTCGGAGAGAGTCATTGGGCCACCTCGCTCGTTGTCAGCTCGAATTGTTTACAGATTACGGCCAGTGTGTAATCGGACCCGCGCTGGGGGGACGGGCCGCGGCCCCTACCAACCGCACGCTCCCTGGCGGCGACGGCGGATCGTGTCTTCGCGAGCGGCCCGGCGAATCCCTACAAACCAGCCATAAATGCGTCCGACACCCGTTAGCTGGTGAGACGGACTGCGGCCGATCACGCGCGTCACCTACAGTTAAGTCATGCCTACGAAATCTGATCCTGGCGAAATCGGCGATGTCGAGCCGGTGGCGGACAGCACTGCGAGCCAGGCCAGGCGGGTCGTCGCGGCGTATGCCACCGATGCCGACGAATGCCGGGTTTTTCTGTCCATGCTGGGTATTGGGCCGGCGAAACTCGACACGTAGATGGCTCCCGGGGGACGGCGAAGCTCGAAGGCGGCCGAATTCGGGAATTCCGACTTCGTCGTCGTCGCCAACCGGCTGCCGGTGGATCAGGAGCTGCTTTCCGACGGCACCACGGCATGGAAGCGCAGCCCCGGAGGACTGGTCACGGCGCTGGAACCGCTGCTGCGCCGCCGGCGCGGGGCGTGGGTCGGTTGGCCCGGCGTCGTCGATGAGGCCGCCGAAGATAGTAAGGACCACGAAGGCGAACCCATCGTCCAGGAAGACCTGGAACTTCGGCCGGTCAAACTGAGCGCGGACGACGTCGCCGAATACTACGAGGGGTTCTCGAACGCCACGCTGTGGCCGCTGTATCACGACGTCGTCGTCAAGCCGATCTACCACCGCGAATGGTGGGAGCGCTACGTCGTCGTCAACCGCCGCTTCGCCGAAGCCACCTCCCGTGCCGCCGCGCGCGGTGCGACCGTGTGGGTGCAGGACTATCAGCTACAGCTGGTCCCGAAGATGCTGCGCGAACTGCGGCCCGACCTGACCATCGGCTTCTTTCTGCACATCCCCTTCCCGCCGGTCGAGCTGTTCATGCAGCTGCCATGGCGAACCGAGATCGTCGAGGGCCTGCTCGGTGCCGACCTGGTCGGATTCCAACTGGCCGGCGGGGCCCAGAATTTCCTGTTCCTTTCCCGGCGGTTGATAGGTGCCAACACGTCGCGCGGGGCGGTCGGCGTGCGGGCGCGGTACGGCGAGGTGGACCTCGGGTCCCGTGTCGCTCGGGTGGGCGCCTTCCCCATCTCCATTGACTCCAGTGCACTCGACCAGACGGCCCGGCACCGCGGTATCAGGCGCCGCGCCAAGGAGATTCGTGCCGAGCTCGGCAACCCCCGCAAGGTGCTGCTCGGGGTCGACCGGCTCGACTACACCAAGGGCATCGATGTTCGCCTCAAAGCTTTTTCGGAGCTACTCGCGGAGGGCCGCGCCAAGCGCGACGACACCGTGCTGATCCAACTGGCGACACCGAGCCGCGAACGGGTGGACAGTTACCAGCAGCTGCGCAACGACATCGAACGCCAGGTCGGCCACATCAACGGCGAATACGGCGAGGTCGGGCATCCGGTGGTGCACTACCTGCATCGACCGGTCCCCCGCGACGAACTCATCGCGTTCTTCGTGGCCGCCGACGTCATGCTGGTCACCCCGCTGCGCGATGGGATGAACCTGGTCGCCAAGGAATACGTCGCCTGCCGCAGCGATCTCGGCGGTGCACTCGTCCTGTCCGAATTCACCGGCGCCGCCGCCGAATTGCGGCAGGCGTATCTGGTCAACCCGCACGACCTCGAAGGGGTCAAGGACGTGATCGAGGCCGCGCTCAACCAGTCCGTCGAGGAAGGACGGCGGCGCATGCGGTCACTGCGCCGCCAGGTGCTCGCTCACGACGTCGACCGGTGGGCGCGGTCATTCCTCGATGCGCTCGCCGACGCGCGACCCCATGATGCCGATTAGCCCGGATGCGCAAGGACCCGTGGTGTTTGCGCGCCGACGCTGTGATACTCAAATCAGCGTGCTGGGAGGAATCAGATGAAGCTCCGTCACGGACTTGCCGCGGGTGCCGGCATTTTCACGGCCGTCGCAACGGGAATCGCGCTGCAATCCGGCGAACCGGCCAAAGCGCTCGGGCCGCCGGCGGACGGCAACTACTCCTTCAACGAGGCGGGGGTGTCGGGGGTTACCTGGACCGTTACGGCGATATGCGATCAGCCCTCCGGAACGCGCAACATGAACGACTATTCCGACCCCATCGTCTTTGCCATGAACTGCGCGCTGAACATCGTGAGTTTCACGGATGAGCGGATTAGCGCCGCCGACAAGCTACAGAACTTCAGTGGCCGGGCGCGGATGTCCGGCATGCTATGGACTTTCAAGATCGACAAGGACAACGGTGTGTCCTGTCCGGGCGGCGGCACCGCACCGTCCACCGAAACCTTCGCGTTCAGCGACGAAACGATGAGCGGCACCCACACCACGCTGCACGGCGCCGTGTGCGGGATGCAGCCGGAGATGAAGAAGCAACCGTTCTCGCTGGCGATGGCCGGGCCACCGCCCAGCCCGGTAGAACGTTACCCGATGTACTGCAACGGAATTGCGATGTGCTACTGACTTCGACCGGTTGTCGGCGGGGCTAGATCGGCGTGATGTAGGCGATCAGCCACTGCTTGCCGATCTTTTTGAAGTCCACCCGCAACCGGCTGCCGTCATAGAGCGGCTGGCGTGACTTGTCGGTGACCGTCCGGTTCATGTAGACCATCACGGCTGCCGAATCCCGTTTGGCGGACATGACTCCCACGCCCACGACGTTGGCCTGCACGACCACTTCGCGCTTCTTGGCCTCGGGGATGATCTGCGTGTTGGCGCTCTTCTGGAACTCCGCGCGATAGTCGGGGGTCAACAGCGGGTACGCGGCCGACAGGCTCCGTTCCACGGTTTGGTAGTCGTAGGCGAAGACCTCGGGTATTTCCTTCGCCGCCAGGCCGGGCAACACCGCACGCGCCGCCTGCTCACCGCGACCCTCGACCCGCTCCCAGTACATCCAGCCGGCCACCGCGGACAGCCCGACGAACGCCACGGCCAGAAGGTAACCCGCGACGATGAGCAGCCGACGCCGCCATCGCATCAATTACCCCCGTCTGGGTACTTCAGGTCGTAGCCGCTCATCCGTCCGGCCTCGTCTTCGTGCACGATGACGCGCAACCGGTAGGGCATCGACGGCTTGTTGACCCCATCGATGTCGGCGACCGTGACGCGCACCGACACCAACACCGACGCGTTATCACTAACGGTGTCAATGCCTTCCAGTGCGGCACCGTTGACGACGGCTTCGGAAGTCGCGTTGGTGGAGCGGAACAGCGCCTTGAGATTCTCGGCGTTGTTGTTGGCGCCGAGCATGCCGCGCAGCGGACCGCTGGTGCCGTTGATGAAGCGGTTGACGCTCTCGTCGATGTTGTCTTGCTTGTAGCTGAACATGTTGACGACCGTCTGCGTGGCGGTGTCGACGAAACGCTGATCGCGCGCTTGCGCCGCGGTGGCGTGGTGGTGCTGGACGATCAGCAAGGCCACGCATCCGGCCAGCACCCCCACCGCCAACAACGCCGCCGCAAACGAGATCCACGCGACCAGGGTGCGGTGCGGCTGCCGCCGTGGCGGCGGCTTGATGGACTTGAGGGACTTGACGGCCTTCGCCTGCTTCTTCGGCGTGACCGGAGCCTCGGTGTGGACCGTGACGTCCTGGGTCGACTCACCCTTGGCGGGACCCGCCGCGCGCGACGCTCGACGACGAACGCGCGGCTTGGTTGTTTGTCCGTCTGCCGCGGCAAGGTCCATTACAGGGTCCATTACATAGGCCTTGGATCAAGCATGAGGTCCACCCACTTCTCGGCGCCGGATGTGCCGGTGGCGCCGGCCGCGAAGATACCAGTGCCACCGGCCGGATCGACAAACGCGCCGGTCTTTTCGTCATAGGTGGCGTAGGCCGGGCCGCTGGCCTGCGGTTTCGGCCCGGGCGGTGGACCCCACGGCTTCTCCGGCCCCGGGCCCGCCGGCGGCGGATTGATCCCCTGCGGCGGTGCCGGAGGGGGGAGCCACTTCGGATACGGAAGCTGGGGCGGTACGGGGGGCACCCCGGGGGGCTGCCACGACGTGAATGGCGGCGGCGGCCCGTTGTCGTTGGGGGGCGGCGGAGCGTAGGCCGGCTGCTTGTTCGGCAGCGGACCCGGCCCGGGCACCACACCCGGCGGCGGCGGCCCGACGATGGGGGTACCGGGATCGGGTTCAGCATCCGGCGGGATATAGGGAAACTTGTTGGGCGGCAACGTGTTCAACCCATTGGTCATCGGTGTGTCGTAGGGCACCGGCGGACCGCGCCACGGATTGCGGCCAATCGGTACGTAGCCCTTCGGGTCGCGGCAGAGCTGAATGGTGGGGGCGCGCTTTCCGGGGAACTCCTGGCACGGGTAGTTGCGGGCGCCGCGCACGGTGCTGGGATCGTTTTGCGCGGTCTTGCAGTACATGTCCTTCGGAAGTTCGCGCACCGTCTCGTCGGCCGGTGTGCGCATCAACGGCGGGGGCAGGAAGCCGACGGCGCATGGCGGCGGGTCGTTGAGGTCGAGCTTGAAGTCCAGCTTCCCGCCCTCGTCGAGAGGAGGACCGCCCGCCATCGTGATGATCGCGGCGAACAGCGCCGGCAGCACCACCAGGAGTTGCTCGATCGACTTGTGGTAGATCACGCCGACCCGGCCCAGGTTGGCCAGGCTGGCGGCCAGTGCCGGGAAGCTGGGGCGGATACCGGAGAACGCGGTGCTGGCCTCGTCGGTGGCGCCCGGGGCGGTCGCCAGCGTGTCGCGAAGCTGCGGGTCGGCCTGACGCACCTCGGAGGTGAAGCGCGCCAGGCCATCGGACAGCGACTTGATGTCGCCCCCGGCGCGAATCTGGGCCTGCAGGAACGGGCCGGCCTGATCGATCAACTGCGAGACCTGCGGATAGTTGGCGTTGGCCTCGTCCACGAGCAGCCGGGCCGACTCGAAAAGCCGGGCCAGCTCGGGGCCGGAGCCGTTGGCCGCGATGAACGTCTCGTGCAGGAGCTCACGCAACCGGGTGTCACCCAGGCTGTTGACCAACGTCTCCGAGCGCTTCAACAGGTCGGCGACGTCCTGGCCGATCCGGGTACTTTGCCGCTCGATGCGAGATCCGTCGCTCAGCTTGCTCGTTGCCGGTCCCTTCGGGGGGACCAAGTCGATGTACTGCTCCCCGACCGCCGACACACTTTTGACGGTGGCCGTGACGTTCGACGGGATGGCGGTCTCGCTGTTGAGCCGCATCTGGGCGATCACGCCGTTGGGACTCAGGCCCACCGACTCGACGCGGCCGACGGCGACGCCGCGGTAGGTGACGTTGGCGTTTTTGTACAGGCCGCCGCCGGCAACGAAATCGGCGCTCACGCCGTAGGTTCCGATACCGAAGGTCGCGGGCAGCCGCAGGTAGAAGATCGCCATCACGGTCAGGGTGATGACCGTGATCACGGCGAAGATCGCCAGCTGGATCTTGGTCAGTCTGTCATGCATCTGCGTCCGCCCCCTACTGTCCCTGCGAACCCGAAGCCGTGCCGGGCGGAATCTTGAACGGATCCGCGGCCTGTCCGGACAGGTTGGCCAGTTCCCCGGTCAAGAAGTCCGGCGGATTGAGGATCTCGTCCATGTGGGCCATGTTCGGGTCGAAATACGCCGTGGTGAAGAACGTTTCACCGAGCCGGCGCAGGGTGAGGTCGAACGTGGTGAACACGTTGAGGTAGTCACCCCGGACGGCCTGTTTGATGCCGTAATTGGGGAACGGGAATGTCAGCAAGATCTGCAACGAGGTGACGAAGTTCTTTCGGTTGTCGTTGAGCGCCTTCACGACCGAGTACAGGTCCTTCATGTCGGCGGCGAAGTCCACCTTGGTCTTTGCCAGTACGTTCGAGGTGACGTTGGCGAGTTTGTGCAGCGCGCCGAAGGCCTCGACGATGTGGTCGCGGTTCTTGTTGAGCACACGAACCGCTTCGGGCAGTGTGTCCAGCGCCCGGCCCAGGTTGTCCTTGTCGCGCGCCAAGGCGGCCGAGAATCGGTTCAATCCGTCAACCGCATCGATAATGTCGTTGACCTGACGGTTCAGCCCCGAGGTCAATTCCGCCAGCCTGGGGACCAAGTCGACGAACTGGTCCCCTCGGCCCGCGACGGCCCGGTAGGTCTCGTCGGTGATCTCTTCCAGGGCACCGACATTGCCCTTGTTCACCACAACGCCGAGCGCCGAGAGCACCTCTTCGGTGGTGGGGTAGCGACCGGTGTTGGCCTCCGCGATTTTCGACCCGTCGGTCAGCCTGCCGACGGCCGGCTTGTCCTTGGGGTGCGCCAAGTCGATGTGCATCGAGCCGAGCAGCGACGTCTGGGCGACCGTCGCGGTCGAGTTGGCGGGCAGCACGACGTTTTTGTTCAGCGCCAATTTCACTGCCGCATAAAACGATCCGTCTGCCCGCTGTTCGGCCGAAATTCCGGAAACGCTGCCCACGGTGACGTCGTCGACCATCACCGGTGAGTTCTGCGGCAGGGTCGCCACGTCGGGCAGCTCGACCGTGACCGAATAGGCGCCACTGCCATGACCGGCCGTGCCGGGCATCGCCAATGAGTTCAGGCCGTTGAACTGGCAGCCGGCCAGCAGCATGCCGCCCGCCGCTAATCCGCCGGCGCGCAACCACATTCGAGTCATCCACCACCGCCCAAGCCGGCGGACGGCCCGCCAGGCGCCTGGCCCGGTGACGGACCCGGCAGCGGGCCGAACGCGCTTGGAGGCGCGGGGCCGGGGGCGGGAGCGGCGCCGGCCGGCGCGGGACCGGCCTGGGGGGCCGTCGGGACGAGCAACGCCTGCAGATCCGCCGGGTTCTGGGCGCCCGGGGACTGGGCGCCCTTGGCCGGGACCCAGGTCAGCTCCGGGACCGGGGTCGCCGCCTTGGCCTGGGTTTCCGGGGTGTCGTAGATGATCTGGCCCTTGTACGCCGTGATGGTGTTGAGCGGGTGGAACATCAAGGGCGGATAGTTCACGGTGAGCCGCCGCAGCACCGGCCCCAGCCGCTCACGACAGAGCTCGGCGCGCTTGAAGTAGTCCGGCGCCCTCGGCCCGGCCGCGGTCTCGAAGGAGCCACCGCAGATGAACTGCACGGGGTTGGCGAATTCCGGTATCGACAACAGGCCGTTGAGCGTGCCCTGCGCGGGGTCATAGATGTTGTAGAAGTTGGCGATACCCGGACCCGCCACGTGCAGCACCTGTTCGATGTTGTCGCTCTGGTCGCTCAACGTCTTCGCGAAGTCGTTGAGATTGTTGACCGTATCGATGATCGTCGAGTTGTTTTCGTGCAGGAACCCACGGATGTCTGACAGCGCCGTGTTGAGGGTCCCCAGGGTGCTGTCGAGATGGCGCGAGCTGTCGGCGAGCACCTGCGACACCGAGGCGACGTTTCCGGCGAATTGGACGATCTGTTCGTTACTGGACGAGAGCGCGTCGACCAGCACCTGCAGGTTCTTGACCGTGCCGAAGATGTCGCCGCGCGAATCCCCCAGCCGCCCAGCGGCTTGCGAGAGCTCGCGCAAGGCGCTGTGGAACGACTGGCCCTTGCCGTCGAAGGTGTCGGCGGCCTGGTTGATCGCCGAGCCCAGCGGACCCTGCATCGATCCGGCCGTCGGGCCGAGTTGGACGGCGAGTTGGGTCAGCGACTCCTTGACCTCATCCCATTCCACCGGGACGGCGGTGCGGTCCGGGCCGATGCTGGCGCCGTCGGCCATCGCCGGCCCGCCGGTGTACGCCGGTGTCAACTGGATGAACCTGGCCGCCACCAGGTTCGGCGACATGATGATGGCCTTGGCGTCCTTCGGGACTTTCACGTCCGTGGACACCGCCATGGTGATCTTGACGTCGGACGGACGCGGCTCGATCGTGTCGATGGTGCCGACCGGGACACCGAGGATGCGAACCTGGTCACCGGGATACAGACCGACGGCCGACGCGAAGTAGCCGACGATCTTGCGGTTATTTGCTTGCGACGACAGCACATACACGCCACCCACCAGCACCGCGACGAGCGCGATGATGGTGGCATAGCGCAGCCCCCGACTGCCGATGATTCGCTGCATCATGGTGACTTCGGCCTGATGACCCAGCGTTCCTGAATCAACCCGCGCAGGTAGTCGGCGAGGCTGGCCGGCATCTTGCCCGGCTGGTAGAAGAAGTCGAACATCGTGGCAATCAACGGCGCCGGGATCACACCGTAGACGTTCACGTTGAAGCCGGGGCCGGACCCGACCACCTCGCCCAACTCGGTGGCGTAGGTGGGTAGCCGCTTGAGGGCCTCGGCGATGTAGTCGCGACGCTCATTGAGGTTGGACAGCACGTCGTTGAGTTTGTTCAGTGCGGGGCCGAATTCCTTGCGGTTGTCGGCGACGAAGCCGGAGATCTGCGCCGAGAGATCCTGGATGCCCGAGATCAGCTGCCCCAGGGCATGGCGGCGTTCGTCGAGCGCGGCGAACAACTCGTTACCGTCATCGACCAGCTTGTTGACCTGTTCGGCGCGCTGGGACAACACGCCGGTGACCGACTTCGCATGCGCCAGAAGGCTTTGCAGCGCCTCGTCGCGGCGGTCCAGGGTGCGCGACAGGGAGGTCACACCGTCCAGCGCACCCCGCAGCTCCGGGTTGGCGTCGTGCAACGTGCTGGTCAGCACGTTCAATGCCTTCTCGAACTGCGGCTTGTTCAGGTTGCTCGCGTTGGAACCCAAGTCCTCGAGCGCGCCGGCGAGCGTGTACGGCGTCGTGGTACGGCTGAGCGGGATGGTGGTTGCCTTGCCGCCGCCGGCCGGGCTCACCGAGATGGAGCGCTCACCGAGGATGGTGTCGGTGCGGATCGCGGCCAGCGACTGGTCACCGACCGCGACGTGGCGGTCGACGCTGAAGCTGATCTTGGCGCTGTCGCCGGCCAGACCCACGGAGGTCACCTTGCCGACCTTGAAACCCGAGACGTAAACGGCGTTGCCGGGATTGATTCCACCCGCGTCGGTGAAGTAGGCGTCGTAGATCTTGCCCTGCGGCCAGAACGGTAATCCGGAGTAGCCGAACGCAATGAGCACGACGCAGACCACCAGCACCACGCCGAAGATGCCGGTGCGCAGTGGATCGCGCTCCCGCCGTTGTGTACTTGGCGCCTCTCCGTTATTTGGCAAAAGCGCACCTCCCCTTGCTGGGATCCAGCTGACCGCCCAGCGGCAGCAAGATGTCGCCACCGGCCGGGCCGTTGATCTTGATCGTCACGGAACAGAAATAGATGTTGAAGAACGACCCGTAGGCGCCGAGGGCGGCCAGCCGCAGATAGTCCTCGCCCAGCTGCTCGATGTCGTTGTTCACCTCGGCCTTGCGGTTGTCTATCTCGGTGGCCAGCGGACGGGTGTTCTCCAGGATGCCTTGCAACGGCCGGCGCGAATTCTTCAGCAGCTCGGTCAAATCCGTCGTTGTCGAGGCCAGCGGGGGGATGGCGCCCGCGATGTCGTCTTTGTGCTCGGCCAGCCCGGTGATCAGTTGTTGCAACTGGTCGACGCTGGTCGAAAATTGTGCGCTGCGTTGGTCCACGGTCGTCAGCACCGTGTTGAGGTTGTTGATCACGTCACCGATGAGCTGGTCGCGCTGGCCCAGCGCCGAGGAGAACGCACTCGTGTCGGCCAGCACATTCGACAACGCCCCGCCCTGGCCCTGCAGCAGCTGGATGACCGCGCTGCTGATGGTGTTGACCTTGTCGGCGTCAAGGCCTTTGAGCACCGGCCGCAGCCCGCCCAGCAGCGCATCGAGATCCAGTGCGGGCTGGGTGTGCTGGCTGTTGATCGTCCCACCCGCCGGTAGCCTCCGCAGCTCCCCCGGGCCGGACGTGATCTCCAAATATCTGTCGCCAACCAGGTTTTCGTAGCGGATCACCGCGCGCGTCGACGAGTAGAGCGCGTAGCGCTTGTCGACCCCGAACGTCACGTCGATGGTGTTGTCGTGATTGAGCTTAATGTCCGACACCGCACCGACCGGCACCCCGGCGATACGCACCTTCTGGCCGGACTTGAGCCGCGATACGTCGGTAAACGTTGCGTGGTACCTGCTTTCGGGGCCGAACCGGAAGTCACCGAAGACCACCACCAGCCCCGCCGACACCAACAACATGGCCACCGCGAAGATGCTGACCTTGATCATCATCGAGCGGTGCGACGGCATTCCCGAGGCGGCCATCAGAAGTCGTCCCGTTCCGCGAAGGCGCCGTGGAACAAGAACTGCAGTGTCGAGGGCGCATCGAACTGCAATTCGGTGAACGGCTCGTACGGGATGTTCGCGTTGTCGGTCACCAGGAACGGCGCCCGGTACCACGACCCGCCGTGTTGTTTGTTCGGGATGTCGGGCAGCCCACGGCAGTTCGGACCGCCCGAGGCGTTGACGATCGGCAGTGATTCCGGGTAGGTGTACGACGGCGCACCCAGCACGAAGCTCGACGACGTGAACAGGCCCGCCTTGCGAACACCGAGAATCGGTCCGAATTCTTTGAGGCCCCGGTCGATACCGGCGAACAGGCAGCCGAATTCCGGTGAGTACTCGCCGGCCACCTTGAGCGGGGCTCGCAACCGGTTGATGGCGTCGATGAAGTCCTGTTCGGCCGGCGCCAACGTGTCATAGGCGTTGTTCGCCAGGCCGATGGTGGCCAACAGCGTGTTGTCGAGATTCTTCTGCTGGTCCACGACGGTCTTGTTGATCGTCGGCAGGTTGTCGACCACGGTGGTCAGGTCGGGGGCGGCGTCGGCGTAGACGTTCGCCACCACCGCGGCCTTACGGAAGTCCTCCTGCAAGGCGGGCAGCTTCGGATTCGCTTGGCGTGTCAGCGTATTCAACCCCGACAAGATGCCGCCCAGGTCGTCGCCGTGGCCACGCAGGCCTTCGGCGAACGCGCTCAGCGTCCCGTTGAGTTCGACGGGGTCGACCTTGTGCAGCAGATCCATCAACGACTGGAACAAGGTGTTGACTTCCAGCTGCACCGCCGAGGCCGCGACGTGCGCGTCGGGATGCAGGGAGGTTGGCGAAGGCGATTGAGGCGGAATGAATTCCACCGCCTTGGCACCGAAAATGGTGTTGCCCGCGATGTGCACCGTCGCGTTGGATGGGATGAAATGCATGTCATCGCTGTTGATGCCCAGCGTCAGCCGCGCCTGGTCACCGGAAAAGTCGATGGTCTCGACCTTGCCGATCTGGATGCCGCGGTATTTGACCTTGGCGCCCTTCTCCATCACCAGCCCGGCTCGGGGCGCCGACACGGTGACGGTGTCGATCGACGCGAAGGCCGCGGTATACGAAAGGTACGTCAGCACAACGAACGCCACCATCAGGCTGGCCAGCACCGCTGCTGCCAACCGGACGGTTGTGCGTTTCGCCCCTGTGTCTGCCATGTCCTTTTAAGCGGTCCTCTTATCCGGAGAGGTTGAAGTTACCGGACGCCCCATACACAGCGAGCGAGATGAACAAAGTGATGACGACCACGACGATCAACGACGTCCGCACGGCCTGGCCGACCGCGATCCCGACGCCGACCGGACCGCCGCTGGCGTTGTAGCCGTAATAGGTATGCACGAGCATGACCGCGATGGACATCACGATGGCCTGCAGGAACGACCACAGGAGGTCCGACGGGATCAGGAACGTATTGAAGTAGTGGTCGTAGAGGCCTTTTGACTGCCCATTGATGTACACCGTGGTGAAGCGGGCGGCGAAGAAGGCGGCCAGCACCGACAGCGAGTAGAGCGGAATGATCGCGATCAGGCCGGCGATCAGGCGGGTCGATACCAGGTAGGACACCGAGTGCACCGCCATGCACTCGACGGCGTCGATCTCCTCCGACACCCGCATGGCACCCAATTGGGCGGTGGCGCCGGCGCCGATGGTGGCCGCCAGCGCGATACCCGCGATCACCGGCGCGACCACGCGGACGTTCAGGAAGGCGGACAGGAACCCCGTCAGTGCCTCGATGCCGATGTTGCCCAGCGACGAATACCCCTGCACGGCAATGACACCGCCGGAGGCCAGGGTCAGGAAGGCCGCAACACCGACCGTGCCGCCGATCATGACGAGAGCTCCCGCGCCCATGGTCATCTCGGCGATCAGCCGGATCGTCTCCTTGCGGTACCGGGTGAGCGCGTTGGGGACATAGCGGATGGTCTGCCCGTAGAACAACGCCTGCTCGCCGAAGTCGTCAACCGGCTCTTGCAGCCGCGAAAAGATGCGACGAAATCGCAGTGTGGCGTCGTAACTCATTGCGTGGGCACCCGTCTCATCACTTCGCCGAAATTCGCACGCCGACGGCGGTCATCACCACATTGATCACGAACAGACAGATGAAGGCGTACACCACGGTTTCGTTGACCGCGTTACCGACGCCTTTGGGCCCACCCTTGACGGTCAGGCCGCGGTAACAACCCACCATCCCGGCCATCACACCGAACAGCAGCGCTTTGACTTCGGCGAGAACCAGCTCGCGCAGACCGGTCAGCACGGTCAAGCCGTTGATGAACGCGCCCGGGTTGACGCCCTGCAGGAAGACGGAGAATACGTAACCACCGGAAAGACCGATGGCGCATACCAAGCCGTTGAGCAGCAGCGCCACCACCGTCGACGCCAACACACGGGGTACGACGAGCCGGTGGATCGGGTCGATGCCCAGGACCCGCATCGCGTCGATCTCTTCGCGGATGGTGCGGGCGCCGAGGTCGGCACAGATCGCGGTGGCACCGGCGCCGGCCACGACGAGCACGGTCACCACCGGACCCAGCTGAGTGATGGTGCCGAATGCCGTCCCGGCGCCGGACAAGTCGGCGGCGCCGATCTCGCGCAGCAGGATGTTGAGGGTGAAGGCCACCAACACCGTGAACGGGATGGACACCAGCAGCGTCGGAACCAGCGACACGCGAGCGATCATCCACGTCTGATCGAGAAACTCACCGAATTGGAACGGCCGGCGAAAAGCTGCCCGGCCGGTGTCCATCATCATTTCGAAGAATCCGCCGATGGCGCGGGCGGGGACCGCAAGTTGCTCAATCAACTCAGTTCCCTCCCCCCTCGGCTGGTCTCGGCGAAGTCTATGGCTGGCCTTTGCGTTGTCTACGGTCGAACGGGGCTCGGTGTGAGCCGGATCATATTAACTCAGAACAAGTTCGCCATGTCAATGAACAGCATCTCTTATCCCAACCGTTAATTCGCCAGGTCAGACGCACTTGTCACGTGTCAAACTGATACACGTTCTACCTGCCGATTCCCCCAAATCGACTGGCCGGAAATGGTTATTGTTCCATCAGTCCGCTCGCCGAAAAATTGTGCTCAGGATCACGGCCAGCAAAGTAATCCTGCAGTGTCGCGCTCAGTTGTGCAGGCTCCCAAGCGGCACCGTTGGCGCTGAATTTGCGCTCCACGGCCGGTGCAGCGACCAATGTCACCTGTGGACCGTAGACGATGAACACCTGGCCGTTGACTTCCGCTGCCGCCGGAGACGACAGGAACGTGACCAGATTGACGACGTGCTCCGGCGACAGCGGGTCGATACCGCCCGCTTCCACATCCGGTGCGTCACCGAAGACGTCAGCCGTCATCGCGGTGCGCGCGCGGGGGCAGATGGCGTTGGCGCACACGCCGTAGCGGCCCAGCGCCCGCGCAGCCGTCAGCGTGAGGGAAATGATGCCGGCCTTGGCGGCGCCGTAATTGGCCTGCCCGACCGGGCCGACCAGGCCGGCCTCCGACGCTGTGTTGACGATCCGGCCGAAGATCCGGCCGCCCGCGTCCTTGGCCTTGGAGCGCCAGTAGGTGGCGGCGTTGCGGGTCAGCAGGAAATGACCGCGCAGGTGCACGGCGATGACCAGGTCCCACTCCTCGTCGGACATGTTGAACAGCATCCGGTCCCGGGTAATCCCGGCATTGTTGACCACGATGTCGAGCCCACCCAGCCCGTCGGCCTGTGCAACCAGCTCGTCGGCGGTGGCGCGTTCGCTGATGTCGCCGGCCACGGCAACGGCCTTCGAGCCCGCGGAGTTGATTTCGTCGATGACGTCGGAGGCATCCAACGCGGCGGCGATGTCGTTGACGACGACGGTCGCTCCCAGGCGTGCCAGGCCCAGCGCCTCGGCCCGTCCCAGGCCCGCGGCCGCACCGGTCACCACCGCGACCTTGCCGGAGAGATCGGTCGCGTTCGTGCTGCTAGTCAATTTATGAATACCTCTAGTTTCGGGTTGCGCGCTCTAGGCTCGGATCAGTCGCCGCGGGAAAGCGCGGCGCGCGGGCATTCGGCGATCGCTTGCTCGACCAACTGCTCCTGCTCGGCGGGAATGGGGTCGAGTTTCACCACGGCGTAGTCCTCGTCGTCCAGGTCGAAGATATCGGGGGCAATTCCCAAGCACACTGCGTTACCTTCGCACCGGTCATGGTCCACGATCACCCGCACAGCACAACCTCCTTGAACGTGGCCTTCACCGCAGGACTCGCCTCATCAGTATGTGGGTCCACCATAGGGCCCCGACACCTCTGGCGAAACGGTCGCTGGATTCCCAGACTAGAACGTGTTACAACCGGGAAGACGAACGGGTAGCCGTTGGTCGAGCTGCAGGCTGTGACGAGGCTTGTCACTCCGAACGTCGCTAACGTGAAGGACGGCTGAAATGCGTATCAGTTATACCCCGGAACAGGAGGAGCTGCGTCGCGAGCTGCGGTCGTACTTCACCAGGCTGATGACCCCGGAGCGTCGCGAGGCGCTGACCTCGACACAGGGCGAGGTCGGGACCGGCACCGCCTACCGTGACACCGTCGCGCAGATGGGCAAGGACGGGTGGCTCACCCTGAACTGGCCCAAGGAGTACGGCGGCCAGGACCGCTCCCCGATGGACTCGCTGATCTTCACCGACGAGGCCGCCATCGCCGGCGTGCCGGTGCCGTTTCTGACCATCAACAGCGTGGCGCCGACGATCATGGCGTTCGGCACCGACGAGCAGAAGAAATTCTTCCTACCGAAGATCGCCGCGGGCGAGCTGCACTTCTCGATCGGCTACTCCGAGCCGGGCGCCGGCACCGACCTGGCCAACCTGCGCACCACCGCGGTGCGCGATGGCGACGACTATGTGATCAACGGCCAGAAGATGTGGACCAGCCTGATCGCCTACGCCGACTGGGTATGGCTGGCGGTGCGCACCAACCCCGAGGCCAAGAAACACCGCGGCATTTCGATGATCGCGGTGCCGACGACCGCCGAAGGCTTCTCCTGGACGCCGGTGCACACCATGGCCGGCGTGGACACCAGCGCCACCTATTACTCCGACGTGCGCGTCCCGGCGACCAACCTGATCGGCGAGGAGAACGGCGGCTGGAAGCTGGTGACCAACCAGCTCAACCACGAGCGGGTCGCCCTCGTCTCTGCGCAACCGATCTTCCTGGCCCTGCGCGAGGTTCGCGAATGGGCACAGAACACCAAGGACGCCGGCGGTGCGCGGCTCATCGACTCGGAGTGGGTGCAGCTCAACCTGGCCCGGGTGCACGCCAAGGTCGAGGTCCTCAAGCTGATCAACTGGGAACTGGCATCCGCAGCGAGCGAAGCCCTCTCGCCCGCCGATGCGTCGGCGGCCAAGGTGTATGGCACCGAGCTGGCCACCGAGGCCTATCGGCTGCTGATGGAGGTGCTGGGTACCGCGGCGACGGTGCGCCAGAATTCGCCGGGCTCGAAGCTGGCCGGCCGGGTCGAGCGGATGCATCGGGCGTGTTTGATCCTGACCTTCGGCGGCGGCACCAACGAAGTGCAGCGCGACATCATCGGCATGGTTGCCCTCGGCCTGCCCCGAAACCGCTGAGCCGCTACCTAACAGAAGGACGGACGTTCATGGATTTCACCACAACCGAAGCGGCGGACGACCTCGGCAACCTGGTCGACACCATCGTGGACTCGGTGTGCACACCCGAACACCAACGTGAGCTCGACGGGCTCGATCAGCGGTTCGATCGCGACCTGTGGCAAAAGCTGATCGACGCCGGCATCCTGTCCAGCGCGTCGGCATCGTCGCTGGGCGGCGACGGCTTCGGTGCGCTCGAGCAAATCGCGATCCTGGTCGCGCTGGGACACCGGCTGGCCGCGGTGCCCTACCTGGAGTCGGTGGTGCTGGGCGCCGGAGCGCTGGCCCGATTCGGCTCCGAAGAGCTGCAACAAAGCTGGGGCGTGCCGGCGGTCAACGGCGAGAAGACGCTCAGCGTCGCCCTCGACGGCGAGATGGGCGAGGGCCCGGTGCAAGCGGTCAGCGCCGGCGCCGGCTACCGCCTGACCGGAACGCGCACCCAGGTCGGATTCGGCCCGGTCGCCGACGCTTTCCTGGTTCCCGCCGAAACAGACTCCGGCACTGTGGTTTTCCTGGTTGCCGCCGGTGACCCAGGCGTCACCGTGACCACGCTGGAAACCACCGGCCTGGGCAGCGTCGGGCACCTCGCGCTGGAGGGAACCGAGGTGGACGAAAGCCGCAGGGTCGGCGGCGCCGAGGTCGTGACGTGGCTCGGCACTCTCGGCGCCTTGGGCCGCAGCGCTTTCCAGCTCGGGGTGCTCGAGCGTGGCCTGCAGATGACCGCCGAATATGCGCGCGAGCGTGAGCAGTTCGACCGCCCGATCGGCAGCTTCCAGGCGGTGTCGCAGCGACTGGCCGACGGCTATATCGACGTCAAGGGGTTGCGGCTCACGCTCACCCAGGCGGCCTGGCGAGTCTCGGAAGACGTCCCGGCCGAGATCGACGTCGCCAGCGCGGCGTTCTGGGCCGCCGACGCCGGTCACCGGGTGGCGCACACCATCGTGCACGTGCACGGCGGCGTCGGTGTCGACACCGACCATCCGGCGCACCGCTACTTCCTGGCCGCCAAGGAGACCGAGTTCGCCTTGGGCGGCGCCACCGGGCAACTGCGCCGCATCGGCCGTGAGCTGGCGGAGACGCCCGCTTAGGCGAAATGGAACTCACCGACGACCTGACGGTCACCAAGCTGCTGGCGCCGCTGACCGAGATCGACGACCGGGGTATCTACTTCGAGGACTCGTTCATCAGCTGGCGCGATCACCTGCGGCACGGTTCCGCGATCGCCGCGGCGCTGCGTGAGCGCCTCGACCCCACCCGGCCGCCGCACGTCGGCGTGCTGCTGGAGAACACGCCCTTCTTCTCGGCGATGCTGGTGGCGGCGGGAATGTCGGGGATCGTGCCGGTGGGGCTCAACCCGGTGCGCCGCGGCGAGGCACTGCAGCGCGACATCGACCGAGCCGACTGCCAATTGGTGCTCGCCGACTCGAAATCGTCTGAGACGCTGGCCGGTATCGAGCACCTGAACGCCGACTCCTCCGAGTGGGCCGACACCCTCGCCGCGCACCGCGACGCCCGGATCTCCTTTCAATCCGCCTCGCCGGCCGACCTGTTCATGTTGATCTTCACGTCGGGTACCAGCGGCGAGCCGAAGGCGGTCAAGTGCAGCCACGGCAAGGTCGCGATCGCGGGCGTGACGATGTCGCAGCGCTTCGGGCTCGGCCGCGACGACGTCTGCTACGTGTCGATGCCCTTGTTCCATTCCAATGCCGTCCTGGTCGGTTGGGCAGTGGCCGCGGCGTGCGAGGGATCAATGGTCTTGCGACGCAAGTTTTCCGCGTCGAACTTCATCGTCGATGTGCGCCGTTACGGCGCCACGTACGCGAACTACGTGGGCAAGCCGTTGTCGTACGTGCTGGCCACACCCGAGCGGCCCGACGACGCCGACAACCCGCTGCGCGCGGTGTACGGCAACGAGGGCGTGCCCGGTGACATCGAGCTCTTCGGCCGCAGGTTCGGCTGCGTCGTCCAGGACGGGTTCGGTTCCACCGAAGGGGGCGTGGCCATCGCACGCACGCCCGACACACCGCCGGGTTCCTTGGGCCCCCTTCCGGAGGGAATCGACATCGTCGATCCCGAAACCGGCGTGCCGTGCCCGTCGGGCGTGGTCGGCGAGCTGGTGAACACCGCCGGGTCCGGGCGTTTCGAGGGTTACTACAACGACGAGGCGGCCGAGGCCGAGCGGATGGCCGGTGGGGTGTACCACAGTGGCGATCTCGCCTACCGCGATGACGCCGGCTACGCGTATTTCGCTGGGCGGCTGGGTGATTGGATGCGGGTCGACGGTGAAAACCTCGGTGCGGCGCCGATCGAGCGGGTGTTGCTGCGCCACCCCGACCTCACCGAGGTGGCGGTCTACCCGGTGCCCGACGCGATAGTCGGAGACCAAGTCATGGCCGCGGTGGTGATGGCGCCGGGCACCGAGTTCGATGACGAGAAGTTCCGTGTCTTCCTGGCCGAGCAGCCGGACTTGGGACCCAAGCAGTGGCCGTCGTACGTGCGGGTCAGCGCCGAGCTCCCGCGGACGGTGACCTTCAAAGTGCTGAAGCGACAATTGGCCGCCCAGGGTGTCGACTGCGCCGACCCCGTGTGGAAGATCCACCGCTAAGGAACCGAGGCGGACGCGCGTTTTAACAACCTGCCCGGCGGGCGTCGCGATGCATATCGATCGTGGCCCGCGCGCGTTGTGCGACACTGCATGAACATGCCGCTAACAAAAGGAGATGCGATGGTTGATGCGCCGGATCCCCGCCTCGGCACCATGGTCACGCACGCCGATACCGAAACCGGCGCATGACTGCACGCCCTCTCGAGCTCGCGCTCGAGGCGAGCTTTGAACAGCTTTCCGCTGCGCTACCGGCGAGCGTCGGCGTCGCCATCGCCCGGCCGGACAGAACGTTTTCGCTGGGGAGCTGGTGGTCCGGCGTGGCATGGTCGACGATCAAAGTGCCCCTGGCAATAGCGGCGCTGCGCAACGACTGGCTGGGTGCCCGCGATTTCGCGGTGAAGGCCATCACCGAATCCGACAATCGCGCGTCCGAGCAGTTGTGGTCGCAATTGGGCGGGCCGGGTGATGCGGCACGGCAGGTTCAGGTCGTGGTGGCCGAAGGCGGTGACACCGCGACGGTGGTCGAGTCACGCCGACTCCGCCGTGGTTTCACCGCTTTCGGCCAAACCCAGTGGAATCTGCAGCGCCAGGCGCGATTCGCCGCAGAGCTGCCGACCATCCCCGACGCCGCCGAGGTGATCGACCTGATGCAACAGCTCACCACCGGTGACCAGTGGGGGTTGGCCGCCAAAGGGATTGCCGCGAAGGGGGGTTGGGGGCCAGGGGTGCACGGTGGGTACCTGGTCCGGCAATTCGGGATCGTCGGAACCCAATCCGGGCAGTGGGGCGTGGCGCTGGCGGCGGACGCGCACGACGGCGCGTTCGACACGGGAGTCGACGTGGTCAATACGCTGACCGACTGGCTGCTGAGCCGGGTGCCGAGCCTAGCCCGTTATTGACGGCACGACGGCGTCGATCAGATGCGGTCCGGGTTGCGAGAACGCGGCGCGCAGCGCATCGGCGAGCTCCCCGGTGGTGGTGACCCGACGGGCGGGCACTCCCATGCCCTCGCTGAGCTTCACGAAATCCATTGTGGGGTCAGATAAATCGAGCAGGGAGAGCGCCTCGGGCCCGGGGGCTGATCCGGCACCGACCCGTTGCAGCTCGATTCGCAGGATGTCGTAGGCGCTGTTGTTGTACAGCACGGTGGTGACGTTGAGGTTCTCCCGCGCCTGGGTCCACAATCCGGAAATGGTGTACATGGCCGAGCCGTCGGATTCCAGGCACAGCACCGGACGATCCGGGGCGGCGATCGCGGCACCGATCGCCGCCGGAATGCCGTAGCCGATCGCCCCGCCGGTCAGCGTCAGCCAGTCGTGCGCCGGCGCCCCGGCGGTG
The DNA here is from genome assembly GCF_004298145.1 of Mycobacterium sp. Taxonomy (GTDB): domain Bacteria; phylum Actinomycetota; class Actinomycetes; order Mycobacteriales; family Mycobacteriaceae; genus Mycobacterium. The sequence goes on along the minus strand of NZ_SCRH01000052.1, from coordinate 107,384 downwards.
GCCTGGGCGAGCAGCAGTCCCGACGTGTTCGACTCGTCGACCACGATCGCCCGTTCCGGCATCACCGCCCCGATCACGTCGGCCGCCGACGCGGACGTCAGCGCGCCCGTCGGCAGCTTCGGACGCGACGCGGCCGCCACCGGTGCCACGGTCCCCGGCGCCACCTGATCCGCCAGGGCGATCAACGCATCCGCCGCGCCGCTGTGTTCGGCCAGCACGTGCACCTCGCACCCGGCCGGCACCAGGTCGCTGGGCATGCCCGGGTAAGCAAAGAACGACACCGGCGACTTGGCGCCGGCCAGCACCAGATGCTTGGCGCCGTCCAGCTGGGCCGTGGCGGCCTCGGCGAAATAAGCGAGCCGGTCGACGGCGGGGATACCGGCGCCGCGCTCCAGCCGGGTGGGAAAGGTCTCGCACAGCACGCGCGCGCCCGTCGCCGCGGCGATCCGGGTGGCCGCGGCCAGGCCGGCGTGGCGGGTGGCGTCGCCGCCCACCATGATCACCGTCGGCTCCCCGGAGCCCAGCACCTCGGCCACCTCCGGCGCCAGCAGCGGGTCGGCACCCGCCGGCTCCGCCTCCAGCGTCGACATCAGCTGGGCGCCGTCGGACCAGGACACGTCGGCGGGCAGGATCAGCGTCGAGATCTCCGACCTCCATCGGCTCGCCGCGATGCCCTCGACGGCGTCGGCCGAAACGTGGGAGGCGTCACCCGTTCGGCGCACCCATCCCGAAACGGTGCCGGCGAGGGCGTCGATGTCGGATTCCAGTGGGGCATCGTATTTTTTGTGATATGTGGCGTGGTCACCGACGACCACCACCATCGGCACCCGGGCGCGCCGCGCGTTGTGCAAATTGGCCAGGCCGTTGCCCAATCCGGGGCCCAGATGCAGCAGCACCGCCGCCGGGCGATCGGCGATGCGGGCATAACCGTCGGCCGCCCCGGTGGCGACCCCCTCGAACAAGGCCAGCACGCCACGCATCCGCGGAACGCTGTCCAGTGCCGCGACGAAGTGCATCTCCGACGTGCCCGGGTTCGCGAAACACACGTCGACACCGCCGTCGACCAGGGTGTTGATCAGGGCCTGGGCGCCGTTCACCTGATTGCCTCCAGTCGGAACACTCGTTCGGCATTGCCGCGCAAGAAGTCTCGGCGAGCCTCTTCGGAGAGCCCGAGTTCGTCCAGCCCCGCCAACGCGTGCTCGTGGATGATCATCGGGTAATTGGTGCCGAACAACACTTTCCGTTGCCCGGTACGAGTTTTCATGAATCTGATGAGTTCTTCCGGCAACCGCCTGATCGTGTACGCCGACGTGTCGATGTAGACGTTTTCGTGCTTACGGGCCACCGCGACCATTTCTTCCGTCCACGGGTAACCGACGTGGCCGCAGACGATCACCAGTTCGGGAAAATCGAGGGCCACCTCGTCGATGTAGGGAATCGGCCGGCCGGTTTCCGACGGGCGCAGCGGGCCGGTGTGACCGACCTGGGTGCAGAACGGCACCCCGGACTCCACGCACTGGGCAAACAACGGATAGTAGCGGCGATCGGTGGGCGGGGCGTTCCACAACCACGGCACCACCCGCAGGCCGACGAATCCTTCTGCGACTCGCCGTCTCAGCTCGCGGACCGCCTCCATCGGGCGGTCGAGATCGATGGCGGCAAGCCCGGCGAACCGGTTCGGGTGCGCGGCAATCCATTGCGCCACCTCGTCGTTGGAGACGAGGTCCTGGCCATTCGGGCCGCGCCAGGCGCTGAGTATGCCCAGTTGCACGTCGGCGGCGTCCATCGACGCCAGCGTGGCCTCGATCGGGATTTCGGTGTCGGGGATCGACCCGCCCGTCCAGCGCCGCAGGGACGCCAGCATGTCGCTGCGCAGGAACCGCAGCGTCGGGTGTTGCATCCAGACGTCGATCGTCATCGGGATCGACAGTAGCCCGGCGACGATGCGCGCCGCGTAGCGGCGGGAGACAAGGCGGGCGATCCGACCGTAGCCGCCGCTCAGGCTGCCAGCGCGGCGCGGGCGGCGGCGGCGGTCTGTCGCGTGTACCCGCCGCCGAACAGCACGACGTGCGCCAGCAGCCCGAAGAGCTGGTGCAGCCCCATGCGGTCGCGCCAGCCGGGTTTCAGCGGCTGCACCCGCTGATACCCGTCGAGGACGGCGTCGTAATGCGGGCAGCCGAACAGCGCGAGCATCGCCAGGTCGGTCTCGCGGTGACCGCCGTGCGCGGCGGGGTCGATCAGCACCACCCCGCCGGGCGTCCACATCACGTTGCCGCTCCACAGATCACCGTGCAGCCGGGCCGGCCGGTCGTCGTCGTCGTCGAAGTCGCCCGCCCGGCAGCGCGCCGCGACGGCGTCGACGGCCTCGCGGGTCGCGGCGTCGAGCCGCGCCGCCGCGAGTTCGGCCATCGGGGACAGCCGCTCCTGCGCGTAGAACTCGCCCCAGCGTCGGTGGGGCCGCAGCGACATCGGCAGGGGCTGCGAGAGCGGCCCGAAGAAGCCGGGCCCGTCCCACCCGTCGGGGCCCGCGCCGAAGGCCGCAGCGCCGGCGTCGTGCGTGACGGCGAGCCGGCCGCCGAACGCGCGCGCCGCCTCGGGGATCGGGCTCACCGAATCGAGCCGCCGCAGCGTCAGGCTCGTCGCGGTGACGGAAACGACCTGCGCGCAGGGCACGCCGCCGTCGACGCCGGAAAGCCACTGCAACCCCGCGGCTTCCGCCGCGAAGAAACCGGCGGGCGCGTCCGGATTGTGCTTGACGAAGTCGGTCACACGGCGCGGGCCCAGCGCGTCACGCAGTTACGTGAGCGGCATGCACGTCGTCGGCCGGTCGCGCCTCGGTCTGCTCCTTGGCCCAGCGGTAGTCGGGTTTGCCGGCGGGCGAACGCTTGACCTCGTCGACCAGCCACAGGCTGCGCGGCACCTTGTATCCCGCGATCTCGGAGCGCACGAAACTGTCCAGCTCCGACAGCGCGGGGCGGGTGCCCGGCCGTGGCTGGACGACCGCGGCGACATGCTGGCCGTAACGCGGATCGGGCACGCCGACCACCAATGCGTCGAAGACGTCGGGGTGCCCCTTGAGCGCGGCCTCGACCTCCTCGGGGTAGATCTTCTCGCCGCCGCTGTTGATCGACACCGAGCCACGGCCCAGCATCGTGACGGTGCCGTCCTCCTCGACCGTCGCGAAGTCGCCGGGGATGGCATAGCGGACGCCGTTGATGGTCTTGAACGTCTCGGCGGTCTTCTTCTCGTCCTTGTAGTAGCCGACCGGGATGTTGCCCTTCTTCGCGATGAAGCCGCGCACCCCGGAGCCGGGCTTGACCTCGTTACCGTCCTCGTCGAGGACGACGGTGCGGTGGTCGATCGTCACGCGTGGGCCGCCACTGTGCGGTGCGTCCTTGGCGACGATGCTGGTGCCACCGAACCCGGTTTCCGACGAGCCGATCGAGTCGGTGATCACCCGGTTGGGCAGCAGCTCGAGGAACTTCTCCTTGAGGCTCGGCGAGAACAGGGCCGCGGTGGAGGCCAGCAGGAACAGCGACGACAAGTCGTACCCGTTCCCCTTGTCCTGCTGCGCCAGCAGCGCGTCCAGCAATGGCCGGGCCATCGCGTCGCCGGTGAAGAACAGCAGGTTCACCTTGTGGTCGTGGATGGTGCGCCAGACCTCGTCGGCATTGAATTCCGGTGCGAGAACGGTGGTTTGGCCCGAGAAGATCGACATCCAGGTGGCCGACTGGGTGGCGCCGTGGATCATCGGCGGAATCGGGTGGCGGACCATCGGCGGATTGGCCGCGGCGGCTTTGGCCAGGTCGTACTCGTCCTTGACGAATTCGCCTGTGGCGAAGTCGGTTCCACCGAACAGGACCCGGTAGATGTCCTCGTGGCGCCACATCACGCCCTTCGGGAAGCCGGTGGTGCCGCCGGTGTACAGGATATAAATATCGTCGGCGCTGCGCTCGCCCAGCAGCTCGGCGAAGTCGCGCTCGGGCGAACCCTGCGCGATCGCCGAGTAGAACTCGACGCCGCCGTAACGCTGGTAGTCGTTGTCGCTGCCGTCCTCCACCACCAGGATCGTCTTGACGCCCGCGGTCTCGGGCAGCACGTTGGCCACCCGGTCGGAGTACTGCCGCTCGTGGACCAGCGCGACCATGTCGGAGTTGTCGAACAGGTAGCGAAGCTCGCCCTCGACGTAGCGGTAGTTGACGTTCACCAGGATGGCGCCCGCCTTGACGATGCCGAGCATCGCGATGACGATCTCGATGCGGTTTCGGCAGTAGAGGCCGACCTTGTCGTCCTTTTTCACCCCCTGATCGATCAGGTAGTGGGCAAGGCGGTTGGCCTTCTCCTCCAGCTGGGCGTAGGTCAACTTCTCGTCGCCGCAGATCAGGGCGACACGGTCGGGCACAGCGTCGATGGCGTGCTCTGCGAGATCGGCAATATTCAAGGCCACGGCCACCAAATTAGAACGTGTTACATTTCGTGGCAAGCTCGTGACCACTGTCGAGGGAAAGGCGGTTGCCGTGGCCGTGGAGAATGCCGGAGCCCCAGCAAACACAGAAAACGGCGAAACCGGACCTGACGCGCTGGTGGAACAGCGTGGTCACACCCTCATCGTGACCATGAACCGGCCGCACCGCCGCAACGCTTTGAGCACCGAAATGATGGAAATCATGGTCCAGGCCTGGGATCGCGTCGACAACGATCCCGATATTCGCTGCTGCATCCTGACCGGGGCCGGTGGCTACTTCTGCGCGGGCATGGACCTCAAGGCCGCGACCCAAAAGCCGCCGGGTGACTCATTCAAGGACGGCAGCTACGACCCGTCGCGAATCGACGCGTTGTTGAAGGGCCGGCGGCTGACCAAGCCGCTCATCGCGGCCGTCGAAGGGCCGGCCATCGCCGGCGGCACCGAGATCCTGCAGGGCACCGACATCCGGGTCGCCGGTGAGAGCGCCAAATTCGGCATATCCGAGGCCAAGTGGAGCCTGTACCCGATGGGCGGGTCGGCAGTGCGGCTGGTGCGCCAGATCCCCTACACGGTGGCGTGCGACCTGCTGCTGACCGGACGGCACATCACCGCCGCCGAGGCCAAGGAGATGGGCCTGATCGGCCACGTCGTTCCCGACGGGCAGGCGCTGACCAAGGCGCTCGAGATCGCGGAAGTGATCGAGAACAACGGACCTTTGGCCGTGCAGGCGATTCTCAAGACGATCCGCGAGACCGAGGGAATGCACGAGGAAGAGGCCTTCAAGCCCGATACCGCCAACGGGATACCGGTGTTCCTCTCCGAGGACTCCAAGGAAGGCCCGCGGGCGTTCGCCGAGAAGCGCAAGCCCAACTTCCAAAACCGCTAGACGGTCTCTTTCGCCGGCCCGTTGGCCGCCCCCTTTGGCCGCCCCCTTTGCGCCGAGCGTGACGTCACGGCGGCTTTTTGGCTCATTTTTCGCCCTGACGTCACACTCGGCGTCGCTGTCAGTGCTTGACCCCACACTGCTTGCGTGCGCGAACCCTTCATCGGCAGCGAGGCGCTCGCGGCCGGCACCCTGACGCGGTATCGGCTGCGGAGCCGGTTCGTGTCGCTGCACCCCGACGTCTACGTGGACCCCGGCACGGAACTGACCGCCACAACACGCGCATGCGCCGCGTGGCTGTGGTCGCGACGACGGGGCATCGTCGCGGGGCGCTCCGCCTCGGCACTGCACGGGGCCAAATGGGTCGACCACCGGGCGCCGGCGCAATTGGTCTACCAGCACCGCCGCCCGCCGGTCGGTATTAACACTTGGTCGGATTCACTGGCACACAACGAAATCCGGTTGATCGGCGACATACCCGCGACCTCCGCGGCTCGTACGGCCTTCGATATCGCTTGCCGCAACCCCATCGGCAAGGCGGTCGCGGCTCTCGACGCGCTTGCCCGGGCAACGAGACTCGACGTCGCCGAAGTCGAGTCGCTCACCCAGCGCTACAAGGGCCATCGGAATGTCCGCCGGGCGCGGCGCGCGCTGACAATGGTCGACGCGGGGGCGGAGTCACCACGCGAGACGTGGTTGCGACTGCTGCTCATTGACGGCGGTTATCCGCGCCCGAAGACGCAGATTCCCGTCTACGGCGAGTACGGCGAGCTTGTCGCCGTACTCGATATGGGTTGGGAAGACATCAAAGTCGCAGTCGAGTACGACGGAGATCACCACCGTAGCGATACGAGGCAGTTCAACAGGGACATCGCCCGTATTGAGGCGCTGACGATGGAACTGGGGTGGATCGTCGTCCGGGTGACCACGGTGGACGTTCCCGGCGGGATTCTCCGGCGGGTGGCGGCGGCGTGGGCGCGCCGAACGTGATCTCAGGGCGAGAAATCAACCGAAATCTCGCCGTGAGAACACGCTCGGCGCGGGGGCCCAAACGCATCAGCCCAACAGCGGGGCGCTCGGGGTGAACACCACCGGCATGGCTTCCAGGCCGCTGACGAAGTTCGCTCGCCGCAGCGGCAAAGCCGAGTCGTCGGCCAGTCTCAGATCCGGCAGCCGCTTGAGCACCCGCTCGGTCATCATCGACAGCTCCAGCCGGGCCAGCTGATTCCCCAGACAGAAGTGCGTGCCGAAGCCGAAAGACACGTGGCTGTTCGGGTTTCGCCGGATGTCGAAGCTGTCCGGATCTTCGAACACCGACTCGTCGAAGTTGCCCGATTCGAACAGCAGCATGATCTTCTCGCCCTCATGCAGTGAGGTGCCGTGAAAGTCCGTATCAGCAGTCAAGGTTCTGCACATGTTCTTGACCGGCGACGTCCAGCGCAGCATCTCCTCGATGGCGCCGGGAAGCAACGAGGGGTCGCGCACCAACGCATCCCACTGGTCGCGGTGGCGGACCAGCTGTTCGGTGCCGCCGCTCAAGGTGTGCCTCGTGGTCTCGTCGCCGCCGATGAGGATGAGTAGCGTCTCCATGACGATCTCGTCGTCACGGAGGCGCTGCCCTTCCACCTCGGCGTTCACCAGGATGGAGAACAGGTCATCGGTGGGCTCGGCTCGCCGCTTGGTGATGATGTCCATGGTGAATTCGGTGTACGCGGCGAATGCGGCCATCACCGCCTGGGCTTCGTCCGACGCGGGGTCGATGTGCGAACTCAGCCCGCAGACCAGGTCATCGGACCATTTCAACAGCATGCCGCGTTCGGAGGGCAGCACGCCCAGCATGTCGCCGATCACCGCCATCGGCAGCGGGGCGGCGATATCGCGGACGAAGTCGCACTCGCCGCGCTCACACACCGCGTCGATCAGGGTGTCGCACAGCTTCGCGATGGACGGCTCCTTCTCCTTCACCCGCTTGCGGGTGAAGCCGGCGTTGACCAGCTTGCGCCGCAACAGATGTGCGGGATCGTCCATGTCGATCATGTAGGGCATACCCGGCTGCTCGGGGCGGATCCCGCCGGTGCTGGAGAACAACTCCGGATTGCGCTCGGCGTCGAGGATGGCTTGATAGGTGGTGGCACCGGCCAGGCCATTGCGGTCGCGAAATACCGGCTGGTTGGCGCGCATCCAGCGATAGGCCTCGCGTGAGGCGCGACGGTCGGCGTAGAAATTGCCGTCGGTCAGGTCGATGTTCGAAATTGCTTCCGGGATGGTCGAAGTCATCTACAGCCTCCAAATGTTGACGAACGGATTACAGTAACCGGCATGGCTGAGTCACAACACATCGTTGCGGGGACAGTCCTCACCATGCCGGTGCGGATACGAAAAGCGGACGTGCACACCGCGATGTTTTCGGTGGATGCGCAAGCGGCGCAACGCCTTATCGACTACAGCGGCCTGCAGGTCTGCCAGCACCGGCCCGGCCGGGCGGTGGTCAACCTGATGCTGGCCCGCTATATCGACGGCGACCTGGGGCAGTACCACGAATTCGGCACCTGTGTGATGGTCAACCCGCCCGGTTCGACGGCGCGCGGCTGGCGGGCGCTGGGCGACGCGGCCGCGTTGATCCACCATCTGCCGGTCGACCAGAGCTTCACCCTGGAAGCCGGGCGCTCCATCTGGGGATTCCCGAAGATCATGGCCGACTTCACCGTTCGCGAGCACGGCCGGTTCGGATTCGACGTCAGCGCCGACGGCGCGCACATCGCCGGCATCGACTTCGCCCGGGGGTTGCCGGTGCCGTCCCTGTTCACGTCGCGGCCGCAGGTGCTCAAGACGTACACCTTCGCCGACGGCACCACCCGCGAAGTGCCCTGGGAGATGCGGGTGCGCGGGCTGCGCGGTCGGGTCGGCGGCGCGACGTTGCGACTTGGCGATCACGCCTACGCCAAAGAGCTGGCATCGCTGGGCCTGCCGAAGCGGGCGATGGTCTCTGGATCTGTCGGCCACGTCGAGATGACATTCGGCGACGCCCACCCGCTCGGCTGACCGGCCGGACCGGTGTCGATTGCCCGCGTCCACCTCATCGCGCTGCATCGTCGCCGGGCGGGCCATCCCGACAATCTAGAACGCGTTCTAAGCCACTGGCAAGAAAGCTAGAACGTGTTCCAGTTTTCCGTGCGCGACTGTCAGATCAGGCTCGCCAGCTCGCGGACCTGCTCCGTACTGCGGCCAGACACCACCATCATGGTGACGCCGGCGGCCTCCCAGGCCTTGATCTGCTTACGCACGTAGTCGACGTCGCCGACGATCGCGGCGTCGTCGATCACCTCGTCGGGGATGATTTCCGCGGCCTTGTCCTTCTGGTTGCCGCGGAACAGCTTCGTCACGTCGTCGACCACCTCGGAGTAGCCCATCCGGCGGTAGACGTCGGCGTGGAAGTTGGTGTCCTCGGCGCCCATCCCGCCCATGTAGAGCGCGATGTAGGGCTTCATGGCCGCGAACGCGGCGCTGCGGTCCTCGGTGATGACGATGTTGGCCGTCGCGCAGATCTCGAAGTCCTCGCGGCCGCGGCGTGCGCCCGGGCGGGCGAACCCCTCGTCCAGCCATTCGTTGTAGGTGTCGGCCATGCGCGGCGTGTAGAAGATCGGCAGCCAGCCGTCGCAGATTTCGGCGGCCAGCGCGACGTTCTTCGGACCCTCGGCGCCCAGCATGATCGGGATGTCGGCCCGCAGCGGATGGGTGATGGACTTGAGCGGCTTGCCCAGACCTGTCGCCCGCGCGCCGGTCAGCGGCAGCGGGTAGTGCGGCCCGTCGCTGGTCACCGGCGCCTCCCGCGCCCACACCTGCCGGATGATGTCGATGTATTCACGGGTGCGGGCCAGTGGCTTGGGAAACGACTGGCCATACCAGCCCTCGACCACCTGCGGGCCGGAGACGCCGAGGCCGAGGACGTGTCGGCCGCCGGACAGGTGATCGAGCGTCAAAGCGGCCATGGCGCAGGCCGTCGGGGTGCGGGCGGACAGCTGGACCACCGAGGTGCCCAGCCGCACCCGGGACGTCGACGAGCCCCACCAGGCCAGCGGTGTGTAGGCGTCGGATCCCCACGCTTCGGCGGTGAAGACGGCGTCGTATCCGGCCTCCTCGGCCGCGGCGACGAGCTCGCCGTGGTTCTCCGGCGGCTGAGCGCCCCAATATCCCAGCTGCAGTCCCAGCTTCATCGTCTTAACCCTTCCGCAGACCCGATGTTGAATCCGTTCTTAGAACCTGTTCTACTCGATGGCGTGACAGCCAGCTCGAGTAGCCCGCCCCTGATGGATCACCCTGAGCCACCGCTCTCCGCGCCATTGACGTTGTCCTTCGACTACACCCGTTCGGTCGGCCCCACGCTGAGCAAGTTCTTCACCGCACTGCGTGATCGCCAGGTCCTGGGGGTGCGCGGATCGGATGGCCGGGTGCATGTGCCACCGGCGGAATATGACCCGGTCACCTATGAGCCGCTGGGCGAGATGGTACCGGTGTCCAGTGTGGGCACCGTCGTCTCCTGGACGTGGCAGCCCGAACCGATGGAGGGTCAGCCACTGGACCGGCCGTTCGCCTGGGCGCTGATCAAGCTCGACGGCGCGGACACCCCGTTGATCCATGCCATCGATGTCGGAGCTGCGGATCCTTCCGCGATCAAGACCGGCACCCGGGTGCATGTGCACTGGGCCGACGAGCCGGTGGGCGCCATCACCGACATCGCGTACTTCGAGCTGGGCGATGAGGCCGAAGCCGTCGCGGAACAGTCTGACGGTGAAAAAGACCCGGTGACCATGATCGTCACGCCGATCTCGCTGACCATTCAGCACACCGCCTCGCACGAGGAGAGCGCCTACCTGCGCGCCATCGCGCAGGGCAAGCTGCTGGGCGCGCGCACCGGCGAGAACGGGAAGGTCTATTTCCCGCCGCACGGCGCGGACCCGGCCACCGGCCAGCCGACGACCGAGTTCGTCGAGCTGCCGGACAAGGGCACCGTGACGACGTTCGCGATCATCAACATCCCGTTCCAGGGCCAGCGCATCAAGCCGCCGTACGTGGCCGCCTATGTGCTGCTCGACGGATCCGACATCCCGTTCCTGCATCTGGTCGCCGACATCGACGCCCACGAGGTACGGATGGGCATGCGGGTGGAAGCGGTGTGGAAACCCCGCGAGGAGTGGGGTTTTGGCATCGACAACATCGAGTACTTCCGGCCGACCGGGGAACCCGACGCCGACTACGACACCTATAAGCACCACCTGTAAAGGGCTTAGGAACACATGAGCGCTCGCAACGTTGCGGTGGTGGGCTTTGCCCACGCACCACACGTCCGCCGCACCGACGGCACCACCAACGGCGTCGAGATGTTGATACCGTGCTTCGCCGAGCTGTACGAGGAGCTGGGCATCGAAAGGACCGACATCGGCTTCTGGTGTTCGGGATCGTCCGATTACCTTGCCGGGCGGGCCTTTTCGTTCATCTCAGCGATCGACTCCATTGGCGCCGTTCCGCCGATCAACGAATCGCACGTCGAGATGGACGCGGCGTGGGCCCTCTACGAGGCCTACATCAAAATCCTGACCGGTGAGGTCGACACCGCGCTGGTGTACGGCTTCGGGAAGTCTTCAGCCGGAAACCTGCGCCAAATCCTGTCGCGGCAGACCGACCCGTACACCGTGGCGCCGTTGTGGCCCGATTCGATCTCGATGGCGGGGCTGCAGGCCCGCGTCGGGCTCGACACCGGTAAGTGGACCGAGGAGCAGATGGCGCGCGTGGCGTTCGACTCCTGGGCGAACGCCCGCCGGGTGGACAGGCTGGAACCGGGAATCAGCGTGGCCGAGTTGCTCGACCGGCCGTACTTCGCCGATCCGCTGCGGAGGCACGACATCGCACCGATCACCGACGGCGCCGCGGCGATAGTGCTCGCGGCCGGGGACCGGGCGCGCGAGCTGCGCAAGAACCCCGCCTGGATCACCGGGATCGAGCACCGCATCGAAACCCCGTCGCTGGGCGCGCGCGATCTCACCGAGTCCACGTCGACCAAGGCCGCGGCCCGCATCGCCACCGGCGGCAGGACCGACAACCTGGACGTGGCCGAGATCTGCGCGCCCTTCACCCACCAGCACCTGATCATCGCCGAAGCCATCCGGGTACCGGGACCGACGAAGGTCAATCCGTCCGGCGGCGCGCTGGCGGCCAACCCCATGTTCGTCGCCGGCCTAGAGCGCATCGGCTTTGCAGCACAACATATCTGGAACGGTTCCGCCGAGCGGGTGCTGGCGCACGCCACCAGCGGGCCCGCGCTACAACAGAACCTGGTCGCGGTCATGGAAGGGAAGAACTGATGGCCGGTGCAGGGCCGAACATTGCTGCGGTACTAGGTACCGGACAGACGAAGTATGTCGCCAAGCGCCAGGATGTTTCGATGAACGGCCTGGTGCGCGAGGCGATCGATCGCGCGCTGGCCGACTCCGGTTCCACCTTCGACGACATCGACGCCATCGTGGTCGGCAAGGCACCGGACTTCTTCGAGGGCGTGATGATGCCCGAGCTGTTCATGGCCGACGCCATGGGCGCCACCGGCAAGCCGCTGATCCGGGTGCACACCGCGGGATCGGTCGGCGGCTCCACCGGCGTGGTGGCCGCCAGCCTGGTGCAGTCCGGCAAGTACCGGCGCGTGCTGGCGATGGCCTGGGAGAAACAGTCGGAATCAAACGCGATGTGGGCGTTGTCAATTCCGATCCCCTTCATCAAGCCGGTGGGTGCTGGCGCGGGTGGCTACTTCGCCCCGCACGTGCGCTCATACATCCGTCGATCCGGCGCGCCGACGAACATCGGTGCCATCGTCGCGGTCAAGGACCGGCTCAACGGCAGCAAGAATCCGCTGGCGCATCTGCACCAGCCCGACATCACCCTGGAGAAGGTGATGGCGTCGCCCATGCTGTGGGACCCGATCCGCTACGACGAGACATGCCCCTCGTCGGACGGCGCCGCCGCCGTCGTGATCGGCAACGAGGAGGCCGCCGAAGCCCGCTTGGCGCAAGGCAATCCGGTGGCATGGATCCATGCCACGGCGCTGCGCACCGAACCGCTGCAGTTCTCCGGGCGCGACCAGGTCAGCCCGCAGGCCGGCCGTGACGCGGCCGCCGCGCTGTGGAAGGCCGCCGGCATCACCAGCCCCATCGACGAGATCGACGCCGCGGAGATCTACGTGCCGTTCTCCTGGTTCGAGCCGATGTGGTTGGAAAACCTCGGGTTTGCGCCCGAGGGCGAAGGCTGGAAACTCACCGAAGCGGGCGAAACCCGGATCGGCGGCCGGCTGCCGGTGAATGCGTCGGGCGGTGTGCTGTCGTCGAACCCGATCGGCGCCTCGGGCCTGATTCGCTTCGCCGAAGCGGCGATCCAGGTGATGGGCAAGGGCGGCGACCACCAGGTGCCGGGGGCGCGAAAGGCATTGGGACACGCCTACGGTGGCGGTTCGCAGTATTACTCCATGTGGGTGGTCGGCGCCGACAAGCCCGCGGCCCAAAAGCTCGACGCGTGAGCGCGCCGATGACTGAGCATCCCGCGCACGAGGCCGGCCGCCGCTCCCGCGAGGCGGTGGCGGCCAGGGACAAGGATGCCTGGCTGGCGGTGTTCGCCGACGACGCCATCGTCGAGGACCCGATCGGCCCCTCGGCGTTCGACCCCGAAGGCAAAGGGCACCGCGGCCGGGACGCGATTTCGGCGTTCTGGGACAAGGCCATCGCCCCCACCGCGAAGATCGAGTTCGTTTTCCGCGACACGTATCAGTGCGGCAACGAGGAAGCCAACGTCGGGCACATCCTCATCACCACGGGCGAATACCAGACGACCGCCGAGGGCGTGTTCACCTACAAAGCCAACGACGAGGGCAAGCTCGCGGCCCTGCGCGCCTATTGGGAGATGGACCGCGCGGCGGCCAACACGCGCAAGGTCTAGATCGGCTCCAACCCGGCCAGATGCCGCTGGGCGAGATCACGGTAGGCCTGCGGATTCACCGTGACCCACAGCTCGGCGCCGGTTCCGGCGACCGGGCCCTTGATCTGGGCCGGCGCGCCGACGGCCAGCATCCCGGCCGGGATCTGGGTGCCGGCCGTGACCAGTGAATGCGCCGCAACAAGGCTGCGCGCGCCGATCACCGCGCCGTCCAGAACGGTGGCGTGGTTGGCGATCAGCGCCTCGGACCCCACGTGCGCGCCGTGTATCACGCACAGATGCGCCACCGTCGCACCGGGACCGATGTCCACCGGGATGCCGGGAGGGGCGTGCAGCACCGACCCGTCCTGCACATTGGCGCCCTCGCGCACCACGATGGGCCCGTAGTCGCCGCGCAGTACGGCGTTGAACCAGATCGAGGCCCCCGCCTCCACGACGACGTCGCCGATCAGAGTGGCCGTCGGGGCCACGAAAGCGGTGGGATCGACCCGTGGTGACCGGCCCTCGAACGCAAACAGCGGCATCGTCTAGATATACCCCAGGATGCATATGACCGAGCCAGGCTTGCCTTCGTTGCGCGCCCCCGGCGCAAAACTGTAACGTGTTCTAGTTAGAGGGCCACTAGTTGGAGGTGACAGGTGAGTACCGACACCAAGGCGGTTGGCATCCGGGAAATCGATCCCGGTGCTTTGCCGACCAGATACGCCCGCGGCTGGCACTGCCTGGGCGTCGCGAAAGACTTCCAGGACGGCAAGCCGCATTCCATCGAGGCTTTCGGCACCAAGCTGGTGGTCTTCGCCGACTCCCATGGGGACATCAAGGTCCTCGACGGCTATTGCCGGCACATGGGTGGAGACCTGTCGAGGGGCACCATCAAGGGCGACGAGGTCGCCTGCCCGTTTCACGACTGGCGCTGGGGCGGCGACGGCCGCTGCAAGCTGGTGCCGTACGCCAAGCGCACGCCCAAGACGGCGCGCACGCGGTCGTGGGCGACGGACGTGCGCGGCGGGCTGCTGTTCGTCTGGCACGACCACGAAAACAATCCGCCGGATCCCGCCGTGCAAATCCCGGACATCCCGGAAGCCCACAGCGACGAATGGACCGAGTGGCGATGGAACAGCATCCTCATCGAGGGGTCCAACTGCCGCGACATCATCGACAACGTCACCGACATGGCGCACTTCTTCTACATCCATTTCGGATTGCCGACGTACTTCAAGAACGTCTTCGAGGGTCACATCGCGTCGCAGTACCTGCACAACGTGGGCCGGCCCGACGTGAGCGATCTCGGCACGTCTTACGGTGAGGCACACCTGGATTCCGAGGCGTCCTACTTCGGGCCGTCGTTCATGATCAACTGGCTGCACAACAGCTACGGCGACTACAAGGCCGAGTCGATCCTGATCAACTGCCACTACCCGGTGACCCAGAACTCGTTCGTGCTGCAGTGGGGCGTCACCGTGGAAAAGCCCAAGGGCATGGATGACAAGATGACCGACAAGCTGTCGAGGGTGTTCACCGAGGGCGTCAGCAAGGGATTCCTGCAGGACGTCGAGATCTGGAAGTACAAGACCCGCATCGACAATCCGCTGCTGGTCGAGGAAGACGGCGCTGTCTACCAGCTACGCCGTTGGTATCAACAGTTCTATGTCGACGTCGCCGACATCGAGCCGGAAATGGTGGAACGCTTCGAGATCGAGGTGGACACCACCCGCGCCAACGAATATTGGAACTCCGAGGTCGAGGAGAATCTCAAGGCCAACGGAACAGAGGCGGACGAGACGGTTTCCGGCGACGTCCCGGCGGAGCACCACTAGGAATCATGGGCGACGATCAGCCAGCGGTACCTGACGTCGATCGGCTTGCGCGGTCGATGTTGCAGCTGCACGGCGATCATCACGACCACAAGGAGGAGCCCGCCCGCGACGGTGGTTCTGGATCATGGTCGAAGTCAAGGGATTTCGCCAATGATCCGCAGCGGGCGGCGGCGGTGGCCAATGCCAGCCGCGCCGACCGTGAGCGCTACCTCAACTCGGGTCTGTTACCGGTGGACTGCCGTTTCTGCCACGTCCGCGTCACGGTGCGCCGGCTTGGGCCGGGGCACACTGCCGTGCAATGGAACACCGAAGCGTGGCAGCGTTGCGCGCACTTCACCGAAGTGCGCGCGTCCGGTGGCGATACCGCGCGCACCCGGTCCTGCCCCAAACTGACCGACAGCATTGAGCACGCCGTCGCCGAGGGCTACCTCGAAAACGAGGCCGACGCCTAGTCACCGCGTACCGTCGGCGCCACTTGGAAAGGTGTCGCCAGTTGCGCTCTCGCCGCGGTCACAGCCCGGCGAAGCGCTCCTTGACCGTCTCGACACTGAGGCCATAGTCGGCCAGCGAGTAGGAATGCTTCGGCGCGCGCTCACCGGACTGGCTGTCGGCGTGGGTCCGTTCCATGGCGGCTCTGGCCTCATCGGTCAGTGTCAGACCGAAGTGCCGGTAGACATCGGCCACGGTGCCCATCGGATCGGCGATCAGTTCCCTGTAGTCGACGTCGTAGAACTGGGCGGGACTGTATTTGGCTCGGGCGGTGTTGAAACGCTCCAATCCTCGCGACCAGGTTTCCATTGCGTCAGCACCGATTTGGGCCCCGGTGAACGATGTCGACCATCCCTCGGCGGTGTGCTGCGCCAGCGAGCACATCGAGGCCATGATCGTTTCGACCGGTCGATGAGTCTGGATCACCAGTGCGTCGGGGTAGGTCGCCATCAACGCGTCCAACGCGAACAGGTGGCTGGGATTTTTCAGCACCCACCGCTTGTCGGCGTCATTGAGCCCGATCAGCTGAAGGTTCCTGCGGTGCCGCCGATATGACGGTGTCCAGTCCTGCCCCGACAGCCAGTGCGCGTAAGTCGGGAGATGCGCCAGCGTTTCATAGGACACCGAATGCAGCGACTGCCGCAACAGCTGCCAGCACTCCTCCAGCTCGTATGCGGCCATGAAATGCAGGCCGGTGTAGCCGGGGTTGTCCCGGTGGTGCTTGGTGAATTGCGCGTCGAGCTGGCGGTACAGCGGGTGCGACTCCCACGTCTCGCGCGGCGGACGCGGTTGCGGGAATTCGGCCAGCCACATGTGCAGGCCCTGATGCGCCGGGTCGGCACCCAGAAGACGGTGCAACGCCGTGGTTCCGGTGCGCACCAGTCCGGTGACGAAAATCGGGCGTTCGATCGCGACGTCGGCGTGCTGCGGGAACTGCTTCCACGATGCCTCGGACAGCAACCGGGCCACCAGCGCGCCGCGCAGGAAGAAGCGATTCATCTTGCTGCCCAACACCGTAAGGCCGGCTTCACGCCGGTAGGAGTCCAGCAGCACTGAAAGCGCTTCGCGATAGTTGTCGTCGTCGACGCCGAAGTCGTCGAGCCCGGTCAGCTTGGTGGCCGATGCGTGCAGCTCGTCGACGGTACCGATATCGGTGCGATCGCTCATTGTCGCGCCGCCTCCTGCTCATCGCCGCGCCCTGCATCGTCAGCGCCGATCATCAGGTGTGATACTCCCCGCAGTTGACGTCCAGGGTCTGTCCGGTGATGCCGCTGGACAAGTCACTGGCCATGAACAAAATTGCCGAGGCGACCTCGTCCTCGGTGGGCAGCCGCTTGAGGTCGGAGTTCGCCGCGGTGGCCGCATAGATCTGCTCGGCCGTGGTGGCGTACTTGCTGGCCTGATGGTTGAAGTAGGCCTGCAACGTGTCACCCCAGATGTATCCGGGCGCAACGGAATTGACGCGGATTCCCTGGTCGCCGAGCTCGGTGGCCAGCGACTGCGACATGGACAGTAGCGCAGATTTGGCCATCTTGTATGCGCCGTACTTGGCTTGTGAGTGCCGGATCACCATGGAGTTGACGTTCACGACCGAGCCCTTGGATTCCGCCAGCGCCTCGGTAAAGCCCTGGATCAGCCGCAGCGCACCGAGCGCGCTGAGTTCGATCGCGTCGCGAATGTGCTGAAACGTGGTGCCGGCCAACGGCTTCATCGACGGCACCCGGAACGCGTTGTTGATCAGCACGTCGACCTTGCCGTAGGCGTCCAGCGTGGCGGCGACGAGGTGGTTCACCTGGCCGTCATCGGTGATATCGGTGCGCACCGTCGTCGCACGGCCCCCGATGTCGGCGATCTGCTTGGCGACGTCGTCCAGGCGTTCCGGCGTGCGGGCCGCCAGCACCAGGTCGGCACCCTCTCGCGCGCATCGGTGCGCCAGCGTCGTACCCAGACCCGGGCCGACGCCGCTGATCACCACAACCTTGCCATCGAGCAACTTCGTCATCCCAGCATCCTCGCCTGAATTTGTTGATGACGCAGGGCGATTCGCGCGCGCCAGTCTTCCTCGGAAATTTTGTTATGGTCGAAATACGGCAGCGTTGCCGGTACGGCGTCGCAGTCGACCAGCTCGACGGTGGGACCGTCGGCATCGGTCAGTTGACGCGACACCCGCTGCCAGCGGAACTGCAAGATGCCCTTCCGATGCCCGAGCGTCTCCACCCAGTTGGTCACGCCGGGGTTCTGGTCGGCGACGACGATGCGCACCTTGCCGTCCGGATCCGCTTGCGCCTGAGTGTTGTTCAGCGACGTCTGGTGGTTGATGTAGTCCAGCGAGATGTACCACAGGCTGCCCAGCTGGAACCCGAGGTAGGGAGCGTCGGTGACCGGGATGGTGATCACCAGCGCCTGGTCGGGCCGCAGCTCGTAGTGCCCGACCGACGAGTACTGGGTCGCCAGCCCGCCGGGCGTCAACCGGGGTGCGACCATCGTGTTGACCGGGATGTTGAAATAGAACCACTGCGGGAACTGCAGCCACGTCTTTACCCGGTTCACAAGTTGCTTTCCGGCTGTGGCAAAACGCTTTTCGATGGTTGTGCGAGTGAGCGGCGGCGGGGCGGTGCCCGCGGTGTCCAGCCGGGAAATCGCCAGCGTGCCACGCTGCGCCGCCCAGTCGCCGTACACCTCGCGGATGACCAGCTGTCCGGGGCTGGTCGGTCGCACCCGCCACTCGAAGCTGCCGTCGGCGGCGATCTGCAGCTCCCGGTCGTCGAACGCGGCCTGGCTGGCGGGCACGTTGTCGTCGGTGTACTCGCCACCCAGCAACTGGAAACTCAGGTCGGTGGTGGTGCCGCGCCGGCCGGTGACGACGTAATCGTGGTCGGCGTGCACCCGGGTCCCGAAGTACAGCGTGTCGGGGTTGTCCAGGCCCATCTTGGTGAACGGCCCGGTGCCCGACTGCAGGAAGGGGTGGTCGCGGTCGTAGTCGAAGGCCAGATGCGTGCACGCCGCGATACACCCGGCGAGATATTGGAGTCCTTCGAGCAGGTCGGCTTCGGTCTCGATGTGCGGTGCGGCGGCGACAAGTTCTTCGGCCTCGGCGATCGCGGAGGTGAGAGGATCAGAGAACACGCCTAGACGCTAGAACGTGTTCTACTTTTTCGTCAATGGCCAACGTTCCCGCGCGTCGGCCGCGGGGTTCAAAGACGACGCAGATTCGCTAGGGTGCGCACTGCTGCGACAGGTCGATCAGATGCTGCCGCACGTCGGGATGCCGGTTCAGGTAGTCCATGACGTTGCCGTTGCCGCCCTCGGCCTGGGATTTCGCCTGCAGTTGCTGGTGCAGGTCCGGGTGCTTCTGCAGGTACGAGTCGATGGAATTACCGACGGTCTGATCGCACGGAGGACTGGCGCTGGCCGTGGTCGCCAGGGGCAGCGCGATCACCGTCGCGGCGGTCACGGTCAATAGCCCCCCGGCGAGCAGGCCGAACAGTCCGCGGCGACGAGCGCCGACTGCGTTGGATGTGCTCATGCGTACCAGGCTACGCGCGGTAGCTTTGCCTGGCCTGTGCCTGCCGCCCCGGAAACGGCGGGTCAACGCGAGGCCGCGGCGCCGCTCTCCTGCTCGCGCTTGATCTCGAGCGCGATGTCGATGAGCTGGTCCTCCTGGCCGCCGATGAGTTTGCGCTGGCCGGCGCGGTGCAGCAGCTCATGCGCCGGGACGCCGTAGCGCTCGCCCTGGCGGATGGCGTGCTTGAGGAAGCTGGAGTAGACCCCGGAGTAGCCCATGATCAGGGCGTTGCGGTCGAGCAGGCACTCGGCGGGCATGGCGGGGGCGACGACCTCTTCGGCGGCGTCGGCGATGTCGAAGAAGTCGATGCCGGTCTTGACGCCGATCTTGTCGAACACCCCGATCAGTGCCTCGACGGGGGCGTTGCCCGCCCCGGCGCCGAAGCGGCGGCAGGAGCCGTCGATCTGCTTGGCGCCGGCCCGCACGGCCTCGACACTGTTCGCCACCCCGAGCCCGAGGTTTTCATGCCCGTGAAAGCCCACCTGGGCGTCGTCGCCGAGTTCGGCCACCAGCGCGGCGACCCGGTCCCGCACGCCTTCGAGAACCAGCGCCCCGGCCGAATCGACCACGTAGACGCACTGGCAGCCGGCGTCGGCCATGATGCGGGCCTGGGCGGCCAGCTTCTCGGGCGAGATGGTGTGGCTCATCATCAAGAACCCGACGGTTTCCAGGCCGAGTTCGCGGGCCAGGCCGAAGTGCTGGATCGACACGTCGGCCTCGGTGCAGTGCGTGGCGATCCGGCAGATCGAGCCGCCGTTGTTCTGGGCCTCTTTGATGTCTTCCTTGGTGCCCACGCCGGGCAGCATCAAAAAGGCGATCTTCGCCTCTTTGGCGGTCTCGGCGGCGAGCTTGATCAGCTCCTGCTCGGGGGTCTTGGAGAACCCGTAGTTGAAGCTCGAGCCGCCCAGGCCGTCGCCGTGGGTGACCTCGATGACGGGCACCCCCGCGGCATCCAGGGCGGCCACGATCGCGCCGACCTCGTCGGCGGTGAACTGGTGGCGTTTGTGATGGGAGCCGTCCCGCAACGACGTGTCGGTCATCCGGACGTCCCACACCGGGTTGAAGAAGATGTCACTCATGATTGGGCTCCTCGGGCCGTCGCGGTCAAGGATTCCTTGGCGATCTGTTCACCGACCTTGGTGGCCGCAGCGGTCATGATGTCCAGGTTGCCCGCATACGGGGGCAGGTAATCGCCGGCGCCCTCGACTTCGACGAACGTGGTGACCAGGGCCTGGCCGCCGGAGTTGATCGACGGGTCGTCGAATTGGGGTTCGTTGAGCAGCCGGTAGCCAGGCACGTAGGTCGCCACCTCGGCCACCACGTCGTGGATGGATTTGGCGATCGCGTCCCGATCGGCGTCCTCGGGAATGGCGCAAAAGATGGTGTCGCGCATGATCATCGGCGGGTCGGCCGGGTTCAAGATGATGATCGCCTTGCCCCGCTTGGCGCCGCCGATGGTCTCCACACCCCTGCTGGTGGTCTTGGTGAACTCGTCGATGTTGGCCCGGGTGCCCGGCCCTGCCGACAGCGAGGCCACCGAGGCGACGATCTCGGCATAGGGCACGCCACCGAGGTCGGCCACCGCACGCGAGACCGCAAACACGATCGGGATGGTGGCCTGCCC
This sequence comes from Mycobacterium sp., assembly GCF_004298145.1. Classification (GTDB taxonomy): domain Bacteria; phylum Actinomycetota; class Actinomycetes; order Mycobacteriales; family Mycobacteriaceae; genus Mycobacterium. The sequence continues at coordinate 86,570 of NZ_SCRH01000052.1, read as the reverse complement.
GCCACAGGTGATCATGTTGACGTTGGGCGCATCCAAATGCTGGCGCAGGTTGGCCGGCGGGATCACCGCGGGGCCCACCGCGGCCGGCGTCAGGTCGATGGCCCGGATGCCGGCGGCCTCGTACTTGGGGGCCGCGTCGCGGTGCACGTAGGCGCTGGTGGCCTCGAACACCAGATCGGGCTTCTCCGACTGCGCCAACAGCCAGTCCACCCCCTCGTGGGTGGTCTCCAAGCCCAGCTTGCGGGCCCGCGCCAGGCCCTCACTGTCCGGGTCGATGCCGACCATCCAGCGCGGCTCCAGCCACTCCGATCGCAACAGCTTGTACAGCAGGTCGGTGCTGATGTTGCCCGACCCGACAATTGCCACACTCGCCTTAGCCGGCATGATGCCCCTTTTCGAAGCTCCTGAGATTTAAGTTAGTCGATTTAATTCGAGCCTATTCGAACGATAGACGCACCGAACCGAGGCCCGCGAAGTCGGCGACGAAGTTGTCGCCCGGGTGTGCGTCGATCGCTTTCGTGCACGATCCGGGCAGCACCACGTCACCCTTGCGCAACCGCACGCCGAAGCCGTCCACCTTGCGCGCCAGCCAGGCCACCGCGGTGACCGGGTTGCCCAGCACCGCATCGGTACGGCCCTGCGCGACGACCTCACCGTTGCAGCGCAGCACCGCGTCGATCCCCTTGACGTCGATGTCGCGGGGGGAAACGCGCGCCTGTCCCAGCACGAAACCGGCCGACGAGGCGTTGTCGGCGATGGTGTCGCACAATCCGATCTGCCAGTCGGTGATGCGGGTATCGATCAGCTCGATGGACGGGACCAACGCCTCGGTCACCGCCAGCACGTCGTCCTCGGTGCAGCCCGCACCCGGCAGGTCCGCGTTCAAGACGAAACCGACCTCGACCTCGACCCGGGGGTACAGGTAGCGGTTCGCCTTGACCGGGGTGTCTTCGAACAACTGCATGTCGTCGAGCAAATGCCCGTAATCCGGCTCGTCGACCCCCATCATCTGCTGGATGGCCAACGACGACAGCCCCACCTTGTGCCCCAGCACCCGGGCACCCTCGGCGACCCGCTGACGAATATTGATCAGCTGAATCTCATACGCGTCGACGACGTCGATGTCCGGATAGGCGGCAGTCAACGGGGCGATCGGCTCACCGCTCCGCTCGGCCTGCGCCAAGTCGGCAGCGAGCTCGTCGCGGGTGACAACACTGAGCATTTTCAAACTCTCCTCGTACGGTCGGCCGGCCCAGTAGCGGCCGCCCCGGGCAATTCTATAACGTGTTCTACATGTCAGCGCAGGAGTACGACGTCGTCGTGGTCGGGAGCGGTGGAGCCGGCATGGTGGCCGCCCTTACCGCCGCTCACCGGGGTCTTTCCACCATAGTCATCGAAAAGGCCCCCCACTTCGGAGGCTCGACCGCACGGTCGGGCGGCGGCGTTTGGATCCCAAATAACGAAGTGCTCAAGCGTGACGGGGTCAAGGACACCGCCGAAGCGGCCCGCACCTATCTGCACGGAATCATCGGCAGCGTCGTCGAGCCGGAGCGCATCGATACCTACCTCGAGCGCGGGCCCGAGATGTTGTCTTTCGTGCTGAAGCACACACCGTTGAAGATGTGCTGGGTGCCGCGTTACTCCGACTACTACCCCGAGTCGCCGGGCGGCCGCGCGGAGGGCCGGTCGATCGAGCCGAAGCCGTTCAACGCCCGCAAGCTCGGCGCCGATGAGTCCGGCCTGGAGCCCGCGTACGGCAAAGTGCCGCTCAACGTCGTGGTGATGCAACAGGATTACGTGCGGTTGAACCAGCTGAAGCGCCACCCCCGGGGCGTGCTGCGCAGCCTGAAGGTCGGCGCCCGCACAATGTGGGCCAAGGCGACCGGTAAGAACCTCGTCGGCATGGGACGGGCGCTGATCGGGCCGCTGCGGATCGGGCTGCAACACGCCGGGGTTCCGGTCGTGCTCGACACCGCGCTCACCGACCTGTACGTCGAAGACGGTGTGGTGCGCGGCGTCTTTGTAACGCACGCCGAAGCGCCCGGAACGGAGCAGGCATCGGATGAGCCCCGGCTGATCCTGGCCCGGCGCGGGGTGATCCTGGCGTCGGGCGGGTTCGAGCACAACGAACAGATGCGGGTCAAATACCAGCGCGCGCCGATCAGCACCGAGTGGACGGTCGGCGCGACGGCCAACACCGGTGACGGGATTCTGGCGGGCGAAAAGCTCGGCGCCGCCTTGGACATCATGGAAGACGCCTGGTGGGGCCCGACCGTCCCGCTGGTGGGTGCACCGTGGTTCGCGTTGTCCGAGCGCAACTCGCCCGGGTCGATCATCGTCAACATGTCGGGCAAGCGGTTCATGAACGAATCGATGCCCTACGTCGAAGCCTGCCATCACATGTATGGCGGTGAATACGGTCAGGGCCCCGGGCCCGGCGAGAACATCCCCGCATGGCTGGTATTCGACCAGCAGTACCGGGACCGCTACATCTTCGCGGGATTACAGCCCGGACAACGTATTCCGCGTAAGTGGCTGGAGTCCGGCGTCATCATCGTGGCCGACACACTTTCGGAGCTGGCGCAGCAGGCCGGTCTTCCGGTGAGCGAATTCGCCGCCACCGTCGAGCGTTTCAACGGTTTCGCGCGCTCCGGTATCGATCTGGACTTCCAGCGCGGCGAGAGCGCCTACGACAGGTACTACGGGGACCCGACCAACAAGCCGAATCCCAACCTCGGCGAGATCAGTCGCGCACCGTACTACGCCGCCAAGATGGTGCCCGGCGACCTGGGTACCAAGGGCGGTATCCGCACGGATGTCCATGGCCGGGCGCTGCGCGACGATGGCAGTATCATCGAAGGCCTTTACGCCGCAGGCAATGTCAGTGCCCCGGTCATGGGCCACACCTACCCCGGCCCGGGTGGCACCATCGGCCCGGCGATGACGTTCGGCTACCTGGCGGCATTGCACATTGCCGGCGGAGCCGGGGAAAGGTAACCGAAATGCCAATCGACGTAGACGTCGCGCTGAATGCCGAGCTGGATCCCATCGAATTCTCTTGGGTCAGTAGTGATGTGCAGCTCTACCACCTCGGACTCGGCGCGGGCGCAGATCCGATGGATCCGCGAGAGCTTCGCTACCTGATCGACGACACCCCGCAGGTGCTACCCACGTTCGGCAACGTGGCCGCGACCTTCCACGCCACGAAACCGCCGACCGTACGGTTCCCGGGCATCGACATCGAGCTGGGCAAGGTGCTGCACGCCAGCGAGCGGGTCGAGGCGCCCGCGCCGCTGCCGCCGTCGGGCTCGGGCAAGGCCGTCACCCGGTTCACGGACATCTGGGACAAGGGCAAGGCAGCGGTGATCTGGAGTGAGACGCAGGTGACCGCGCCCGACGGCACGCTGTTGTGGACACAGCGACGGTCGATCTTCGCCCGCGGCGAAGGCGGCTTCGGTGGTGAGCGCGGCCCGTCAACGTCGGACGCCGCGCCCGACCGGGCTCCCGATCTCGAGGTCGACGTGCCGATCCTGCCGCAGCAGGCGCTGCTCTACCGGCTGTGCGGCGACCGCAACCCGCTGCACTCGGACCCCGAATTCGCCGCTGCCGCAGGCTTTTCCCAGCCCATCCTGCACGGGCTGTGCACGTACGGGATGACCTGCAAGGCGATCACCGACGCGCTGCTCGACGGTGACACCGGCGCGGTGGCGGCCTACGGCGCGCGTTTCGCCGGGGTCGCATTCCCCGGCGAAACGCTCAGGGTCGGCATCTGGAAGGAGAGCGGCCGCTTTTTGGCCAGCGTTGTCGCGCCCTCGCGCGACAACGCCGTGGTGCTCTCCGGCGTCGAGTTGGTTCCGGCCTAGGGGCCTCTCCGGCCTTCCTGCGCCCTTCTTGCGCCGAGTGTGCGGCCTGCGTGCGCCGAGTGTGCGGCCTGCGTGCGCCGAGTGTGCGGCAACGGCTCGAGTGTGACGCCACAGTCACATTCGACGTCGAGCGTGACTCCACTGTCACGCTCGACAAGCAAGCGCGTCACGCACCCTGCGAACAATATCGGCGGGCCGGTCACCGGCAATCACCCTGACCACAATCCACCCACAACGCCGCAGCCTTTCGAGTCTCGTGATGTCCCAGGCGTATTGAGAGTGATCGCTACGATGCTGGTCCCCGTCATATTCGACAGCGACCTTAACGTCGTCCCAACCCATGTCAAGAAAGGCAAAAGTACTGCCGAATTCATCGACCACCGGGATCTGGGTCTGTGGCCGCGGCAATCCGGCCCGCACCAATACCAGCCGCAACCAGGTCTCCTTGGGCGATTGGGCACCCGCGTCGACGAGGTCGAGCGAGGCGCGTGCACCGTCAATCCCACGACGTCCGCGATATCGCGCAGCTAGCAGCTCCGCATCAGCCATCTTGACATCGGTCACCCGCGCCAGCGCGTCGATCGCGGCGATTGCTGTCGTAATCGGATACCAACATGCGAGGTCCAGAGCGGTGCGTACTGGAGTCGTCACGGCGACTCCGTCGATCAATACGAACTCGTCGCCCTCGAGCCGGTCGCCCCAGGTCTTCAGACCTGATGGTGCATGCCGGTTGTCATGAATGATGTCAACGGGCCGCGCCGCGTCTACCCAGTTGCTGCCGTGCAGGCTCGCAGCCGAAAAGCCCGCGAGCACGCCACGACGCCGCGACCACAGCCAAGCGGCCCGGGAGCGCACCACGTGCGTCAACTCAGTGCCTTGAGCGATATAGACATCGGGGAAGACACGCGTGTATTTGCGGCGTAGCTGGCTATGCGAAGCCACGCCGGCCGCTACGGCCTCACTGCCGATGAACGGTTCTCCCATGGCGGGAGTGTGCCATCGCCCACTGACACCGCCGCGAGCGTGACAGAGCAGTCACGTTGACGCCCGAGCGTGACTGCAGCGTCACGCTCGGCAGGAAACCCCGCGGCGAGGGGCGCAAGGCCGGGCCGCGAGGGGCGCAAGGCCGGGCGCGAGCCGAGAGCCGCTAGCCGAGGATGAGGCCCGACGTGGGCACGCCCGTACCCGCGGTGACGAGGACGTGCTCGACGTCGGGCACCGGGTTCACCGACGTACCCCGAAGTTGCCGCACACCCTCGGCGATGCCGTTCATGCCGTGGATGTAGGCCTCACCGAGTTGGCCACCGTGAGTGTTGATGGGGAGCCGCCCGCCGATCTCGATGGCACCGTCGGCGATGAAGTCCTTGGCCTCGCCCTTACCGCAGAACCCCAACTCCTCCAACTGAATCAGGGTGAACGGCGTGAAGTGGTCGTACAACACAGCGGTCTGGATGTCGGTCGGCTTCAACCCCGACTGCGCCCACAGCTGCTGGCCGACGACCCCCATCTCCGGCAGGCCGAGCTCGGACCGGTAGTAGCTGACCATCGTGTACTGGTCGGGGCTGGAGCCCTGCGCCGCCGCCTCGATGATCGCCGGTCGCTGCTTGAGATCCTTCGCGCGCTCGGGCGACGTCACCACGATCGCCACCGCCCCGTCTGTCTCCTGGCAACAGTCCAGCAGCCGCAGCGGCTCGGCGATCCACCGCGAATTCTGGTGGTCCTCAATGGTTATCGGCTTCTCGTAAAAGTACGCCTTCGGATTCTTGGCGGCGTGCTTGCGATCGGCCACCGAGATGGCGCCGAAGTCGCGGCTCGTCGCGCCGGAGGAGTGCATGTAACGCTGGGCGATCATCGCGACCTGCGCGGCCGGCGTGGACAGCCCATGCGGATACGAGAAGGAGTTGTCCGCCGTCGTCGAATCAGCCTCAACGCCAGCGCTTCCCACCAACCGGATCTGCACCTGGCCGAACCGCATCCCGGACCGCTCGTTGAACGCGCGGTAAGCCACCACGACGTCGGCCACCCCGGTGGCGACGGCCATCGCGGCATGCGCCACGGTCCCGCAGGCCGCACCACCGCCGTAGTGCGTCTGCGCGAAGAACTTCAGGTCCCCGATACCCGCAGCCCGGGCCACGGCGATCTCCTTGTTGGTGTCCATCGTGAACGTGGTCAGCCCGTCGACGTCGGCCGGGCTCAACCCGGCGTCGTCCAACGCATCCAGCACCGCCTCGGCGGCCAACCGCAGCTCGCTGCGACCGGAGTCCTTCGAAAAATCGGTCGCGCCGATGCCGACAATCGCAGCCTTACCCGACAACATCTACGCGCCCCCCATCGTCAGCGTCACGGTCGCGATGACATGGTCGCCAAGACTGTTGCGGCCAAACACCTTCACGGTGGCCAGGCCATCCTCCACGGCGGTCACCTCACCGGAGAACGTCACGGTGTCGTAGGCGTACCACGGCACCCCCAGGCGCAGCCCGATGGATTTGATCAGCGCCGACGGACCCGCCCAATCGGTGACGTAGCGCTGCACCAGCCCGGTGTCGGTGAGGATGTTGACGAAAATATCCTTCGACCCCTTGGCCTGCGCGAGGTCACGGTCGTGGTGCACGTCCTGGAAGTCCCTGGTGGCCAGGGCCGTCGAGATGATGAACGTCGGGTCGCCGTAGAGCTTGAGCTCGGGCAGCGTGGTGCCGACGTCGATGACCGGTGCGCTCATGCGTCAGGCTCCCAGGCGTAGAGGCTCCACTCCGGTCCGCTGTCACCGGCCGGGAAGTCGATATAGGTTGCGTGCACGGGCATCCCGATCTTCACCTCGGCCGGGTCGGCTCCGCGCAGCTCGCCCAGCATGCGCACGCCCTCATCGAGCTCCACCAAAGCGATGACGAACGGCAGTGTGCGGCCGGGCACCTTCGGGGCGTGGTGCACCACGAAGCTGAACACCGTGCCCTTGCCGCCGGCCACCACGTAGTCGATCGGGGCGGCTTTGTCCTGCCACACCGCCGGCACCGGCGGGTGCTGCAGGCTGCCGTCCGGGCGCCGCTGGATCCTCAGCTCGTGCTCCTTGACGCCCTCCCAGAAGAACGCCGTATCGCGCGATGACGACGGTCGCATCATGGCGGTGGGGTCGAGGTCGTCGGGCACCGACGACGCGGGAACCTCGGATTCGGCGGGCTTGAACTTGAGGATGCGCCAATTCATCTCGGCCACATCCTCGTCGCCCACCCGCCAGATGATGTGCTGGTTGATGAACCAGCCCTCGCCGAGCGCCGTCTGCTTGGGCCCGATCACGTCGCCCATTTCCGAGGTGATGCTGACGTGCTCACCGGGCTGCAGGTAGCGGTGATAGGTCTGCTCGCAGTTGGTGGCGACCACGCCGATGTAGCCGGCGTCGTCGAACAGTTCCATGATGGGACCCATGGGGTCGTCCTTCGGACGCTCCCCACCCAGGCCGAACATGGTCCACACCTGAATCATGGCCGGCGGGGCCACAATTCCGGGGTGCCCGACGGCGCGGGCCGCGGCCTCGTCGACGTAGATCGGGTTGCTGTCGCCGATGGCCTCCACCCAGTTGTTGATCATCGGCTGGTTCACGGCATCACGGCCGGCGCGGGGCTTGGGGCCGCCGGCCGCTGTGATTTCCGCGATGGCGTCCTGGATCTCGGTCATCGAGGCACCCTCGGCACTTTGAGTCCGGCTGCGGCGATCATCTCGCGCATCACTTCGTTCACGCCACCTCCGAAGGTGATCACCAGGTTGCGCTTGGTCTGGGAGTCCAGCCAGTTGAGCAGGTCGGCGGTGTCCGAGTCCGCGGGGTTGCCGTACTTGCCGACGATTTCCTCGGCGAGCCGGCCGATGTACTGAACGCGCTCCGTACCAAAGACTTTGGTTGATGCTGCGTCGGCGACGTTGATGTCCTCACCCGCGGCGGCCACCTGCCAGTTGAGCAGCTCGTTGATCCGCCACATCGCATGGATCTCACCGAGCGCGCGCTTGACGTCGGCGTGCTCGATCGGCGTGACCCCGTCGCTCCCCGGCTTGGACGCCCAGGCGCGAAGCCGGTCGTAGATGCCGGCGGTACGGCCCGCCGGGCCCAGCATGACCCGTTCGTTGTTGAGCTGGGTGGTGATCAGCCGCCACCCGCCGTTCTCGTCGCCGACCAGCATGTCGGCGGGCACCCGCACGTCGTTGTAGTACGTGGCGTTGGTGTGGTGGGCGCCATCGGACAAGATGATCGGAGTCCAGGAGTAGCCGGGATCCTTGGTGTCGACGATCAGGATCGAGATGCCCTTGTGCTTCACGGCTTCCGGATCGGTGCGGCAGGCCAGCCAGATGTAGTCGGCGTCGTGCGCGCCGGTGGTGAAGATCTTCTGCCCGTTGACGATGTACTCATCGCCCTGACGCATGGCGGTGGTCCGCAGGGAAGCCAGGTCGGTGCCGGCCTCGGGCTCGGTGTAGCCGATCGCGAAGTGCACCTCGCCCGCCAGGATCGCCGGCAGGAATTTCTTCTTCTGCAGCTCGCTACCGAACTGCTGCAGCGTCGGGCCGACCGTCTGCAGCGTGACCGCGGGCAGCGGCACGTCGGCCCGATGCGCCTCGTTGACGAAGATCGACTGCTCGATCGGGCCGAAGCCCAAGCCGCCGAACTCCTTTGGCCACCCGACGCCGAGCTTGCCGTCGCGGCCCATCCGCCGGATTACCGCGCGATAGGCCTCGTTGTGACGGTCCTGCTCCATCGCCTTCATCTCGTCGGACGAGATCAGGTTCGAAAAGTATTCCCGCAGTTCCGCTTGCAGCTGGCGCTGCTCGGGAGTCAGGTCTATGAACATTGCGCTCCCACCAGGTCGAGGCGATACGACGGGCCGCCCAGCAGCCGGGTCAGGTCCTTGATCGTGGAGTAGTACCGGTGCATCGGATAGGTGATGTCCATGCCCATGCCGCCGTGCAGGTGGTGGCAGAGCTGCATCACCGGCGGCGCCTGGGAGGTGATCCAGTAGCCGAGGACATCCAGGTCGTTGTCGGCGTCCCGTCCCTCCGACAGCCGCCACACGACCGACTTCGCCGCCAAATCGATGGTGCGCGAGGCGATGTAGACCTCCGCGAGCTGCGCGGCCACGGTCTGGAACGTCGACAGCGGCTTGCCGAATTGCTTCCGGTTGGCCACGTAGTCGGCGGTCAATCGCAGCGCCCCGGCCACCAGGCCGTCGACGTAGGCGCCGATGGCGGCCAGGACCATCTGGTTGACCCGGGCCGCCGTCGCGCCCACCAAAACGCCGGAGTCCCCGACCGCGACATCGGCGAACGTGACCGTGTACTCCTCGGAGTCGTTCGAGGTCGGGGTTTGAACCACCTCGACACCGTCGGCCTTCGGCGACACCACGACCACCGCACTGTCGGCGGTGACAATCATCCAATCCGCTTGTCCGGCATAGCCGACACCGACCTTGGTGCCCGACAACCGACCGTCGGCGAACACGGTCGACGGCCGGTCCGGCAGCGCGGTACCGGGCTCGTTGAGCGCCCCGGTCAGCACGCCGCCCTGGACGACACCGGCCAAAAACCGGTCCTGTTGTTCGTCGGAGGCCAGATCAAGCAGCGGCACCACGCCGAAACCCAGGGTGGCCAGGGCCGGGGTGATGGCGCCGTGACGACCGATCTCGGTCAGCACGGTGGCGACCTCGGGCAGGCCCACGCCGTCGCCGCCGAGGCGTTCGGGCACCGGGAGCGCCGTCACACCCCCGTCGACCAAGGCGTCCCAACTCAACTCACGCTCGAACACTGACGTCACCACATCGGCGACGGCCTGTTGCGTCGCAGTGAGATCGAAGTCCATCAGGACGTCACCGCGGGCTTCCCGGTGTAGTCGACCTGCCAATGCTTGATGCCGTTGAGCCAGCCCGACCGCAGCCGCTCGGGTTCGCCGATCGGCTTGAGGTCCGGCATGTGATCGGCGACCGCGTTGAAGATCAGGTTGATCGTCATCCGGGCCAGGTTGGTGCCGATGCAGTAGTGGGCGCCGGTGCCACCGAATCCGACATGGGGATTCGGGTCGCGCAGGATGTTGAAGGTGTGCGGGTCGTCGAAGACCTCTTCGTCGAAGTTGGCCGACCGGTAGGACATGACGACCCGCTCGCCCTTCTTGATGTGGACGCCGTTCAACTCGGTGTCCTCGTTGGCGGTGCGCTGGAACGCCGATACCGGCGTCGCCCAGCGGACGATCTCGTCGGCGGCTGTCGACGGGCGCTCCTTCTTGAACAGCTCCCACTGATCCGGGTTGTTGGCGAAGGCGATCATTCCGTGGGTGATCGAGTTACGGGTGGTCTCGTTGCCTGCCACCGCAAGCATGACCACGAAGAAGCCGAACTCGTCGTCGGAGAGCTTCTCACCGTCGATGTCGGCCTGGATGAGCGTGGTGACGATGTCGTCGGTCGGGTTCTTGCCCCGCTCTTCGGCCATCGCCATCGCGTACATGATCAGTTCCATCGACGACTGCGCGGGATCGATGTCGGCGTACTCGGGATCCTCACCGCCGGTCATCTCGTTGGACCAGCGGAACAGCTTGTCGCGATCTTCCTGAGGAACACCGAGCAGGCCGGCGATGGCTTGCAGCGGCAGCTCGCACGACACCTGCTCGACGAAGTCGCCGCTACCTTCGGCCGCCGCGGCCTTGGCGATGTTCTGGGCGCGCTGAGCAAGTTCGGCTTCCAACCGACCGATGGCCCGTGGCGTGAACCCGCGGGAGATGATCTTGCGCAGCCGGGTGTGGTGGGGTGCGTCCATGTTGAGCATGACGCTGCGCTGCAGTTCGACCTGTTCCCGCTTCATCTCCGGCGGCCAGGTCGGGATGGCGCCGTTCAACCAGCTCGAGAAGACGTCGCTGCGGCGCGACACCTCCTTGACGTCAGCGTGCTTGGTGACGATCCAATATCCGTGGTCCTCGAACCCGCCCGCGCCATTCGGGATGTCAACCCAGTGGATCGGCTCTGCCTTGCGCAGCTGGGCGAGTTCCTCGACGGGTAATCCGGCGAGGTTGAGGTCGGGGTCGAGAAAGTCGAAGTCGGCGGGAATGTTGGGGGGTGCCATGTGGGGTGTGCTCCTTTTACAACACTAATTGCAACGTGTTCTAGTGCCAGTAAAACACGCCTCCTGCGCAGATAAAAGGCAGGTCACCATCCTCGCTTGTCAGAGTAATGAAACGTGTTCTAGCCTGACGGAATGGGTAACCCTGTCATTGTTGAAGCCACTCGTAGCCCCATCGGCAAGCGGAACGGATGGCTGTCCGGCCTGCACGCCACCGAGCTGTTGGGAGCGGTCCAGAAGGCGCTGGTCGAGAAGGCCGGCAGCAATTCCGGCTTTGAAGCCGGCCAAGTCGAACAGGTCATCGGCGGCTGCGTCACGCAGTACGGAGAGCAGTCCAACAACATCAGCCGGGTCAGCTGGCTGGTCGCCGGGCTGCCGGACCACGTCGGCGCCATGACCGTGGACTGCCAGTGCGGCAGCGGCCAGCAGGCCAACGGCCTGGTGGCCGGCCTGATCGCCGCGGGTGCCATCGACATCGGCATCGCCTGCGGAATCGAGGCCATGAGCCGCGTCGGGCTCGGCGCCAACGCCGGCCCCGACCGCACCATCCTGCGGCCCGCCTCGTGGGACATCGATCTGCCCGACCAGTTCACCGCCGCGGAGCGGATCGCCAAGCGGCGTGGCATCACCCGTGCGGACATCGACGAGTTCGGCTTTTACTCGCAGGCCAAGGCCAAGCAGGCCTGGGCCGAGGGACGATTCGACCGCGAGATCTCCCCGATCGAAGCCCCGGCACTCGACGAGAACAAGCAGCCGACGTCGGAGCGTGTCACCATCTCCCGCGACCAGGGCCTGCGCGAGACGACCCTGGCGGGTCTGAGCGCGCTGAAGCCGGTCATCGAAGGCGGGATCCACACCGCCGGAACGTCGTCGCAGATCTCCGACGGCGCGGCGGCCGTGCTGTGGATGGACGAGGACAAAGCCAAGGCCCTGGGGCTGCGGCCGCGCGCCCGCATCATCAGCCAGGCGCTGGTCGGCGCCGAGCCCTACTATCACCTCGATGGCCCGGTGCAGTCGACGGCCAAGGTGCTGGAGAAGGCCGGCATGAAGATGGGCGACATCGACATCACCGAGATCAACGAGGCATTCGCGTCGGTCGTACTGTCGTGGGCGCGAGTGCACAACCCCGACATGGACAAGGTGAATGTGAACGGCGGCGCGATCGCGTTGGGCCACCCGGTGGGCAGCACCGGCAGCCGGCTGATCACCACCGCGCTGCACGAACTCGAGCGCACCGACCAGACCACCGCCCTGATCACGATGTGTGCGGGCGGCGCCCTGTCGACGGGCACCATCATCGAGCGCATCTAGCTCGCGACTTGATCGTCTCCGAAGAGAGCCGCATCGCCGCGGCGCAGACCTACATCGACGCCCTGGTCAGCCATGAGGGCGACGCCGTCCCGTTCGCGGCCCACTGCACCCGCATCGAGCAGGGAATCAAGAACGGGTTCTCGGGAAATCATCTGCGGCGCAGCCTGAATCGCGGAATCCAGTATCGTCTGCTGGCGCACACGACGCCGCCGGACTACCGCATCGACGGCGACGAGGTGCACGCGGCGTACCAGGTGCTGACCAAGGCGGCGTTCGGTAGCCGTCGGCTCGCCGCGCACGTCGACGAGACCTTCGTGATTCCGGCCGAAAGTGCAAGCGGGAAAGCCGAAATCCACCACATCAAGGTTCGCTTCCGACCCTTCATTCAGCAGCGCCGGTAACGACGCCGCCCGCAAAGCGGGATGCGGAGGAGCCGGCCAGATCGAGCACAGAGGAACATCATGCCGAAACCGAAGCCACGTTCACTGAATGCACCCTGGGTCGGCTTCATCATCAAATGGATGGCCAAGGGCAACACGTGGATCTACCGACGCAGCAACGGAAAATTCGGCGGGACGTTCCAGAAGGCTCCGGTCGCGCTGCTGACCACGACGGGCCGCAAGACCGGTGAACCGCGGGTGAGCCCGCTGCTCTACCTGCGCGAGGGGAGTCGGGTGGTATTGGTCGCCTCGAAAGGTGGCAGCGACAAACACCCGCTGTGGTACCTCAATCTCAAGGCCAATCCGAAAGTCTCGGTGCAGATCAAAGACGAGGTGCTGCAACTGCAGGCACGCGATGCCACCGAGGCCGAGCGCGCCGAGTACTGGCCCAAGTTGAACGCCATGTATCCCTCGTTCGACGACTACCGGTCCTGGACCGATCGGGTCATCCCGGTCGTGATCTGCGACCCCTGAGCCGAACTATCCTGGGCAGCATGCCCGACTGGATTCGCAATTCTCGTCCGATTGCGCTGCTGCTCAAGTACTTCGCACGCCTGCACATTTGGGTATACCGCCGAACCAACGGCAGACTCGGCGCGAAGCTGTTGCGGTTTCCGGCGGCGCTGCTGACGACGACCGGACGCAAATCGAACGAGCCGCGGACCACCGCGACCTTGTACCTGCGCGACGGCGACCGGGTGATCCTGCCGGCGTCCTTCGCCGGGCGAGACGAAGATCCGTTGTGGTATCGCAATCTCAAAGAGAATCCCGAGGTGCGGGTGCAGATCCGGGCCCAGCGCCTGGATTTGGTCGCCCGCGACGCCACGGACGCTGAACGCGAACGCTATTGGCCGCCGCTGATGCGGCTGTACTCGCCCTATCGGAAGTACCGCGAAGCCGCCGACCGAGTCATCCCGCTCGTGGTGTGCGAGCCACCTCCCCGAACGTGCACTGGCGGTGAGAGATCACCGAAATCGTCACCGTGAGTGCACGTTCGGCGCAGGCGATGCGTTAGGCGCAGGCGGTGCGTTCGGCGCAGGCGATGCGTTAGGCGCCGTAGACCGCGACCGGCGGGCGCGCCTTGGCGAGCAGGTCGGCGACGACGGGCCCCAGCTCCGCGGGATCCCACTTCGCCCCCTTGTCGATCTGCGGCCCGTGCGCCCAGCCCTCGGCGACCCGGATCTTGCCGCCCTCGGTTTCGAACACCTTGCCGGTCACGTCGCGCGATTCGACGCTGCCCAGCCAAACCACCAGCGGGGAAACGTTTTCCGGGGCCATCGCATCGAAATCCCGGTCCTGGGTTGACATCATCTCGGCGAACACGGTCTCGGTCATGCGGGTGCGGGCCGAGGGCGCGATAGCGTTGACGGTGACGCCGTAGCGACCCATTTCCGCCGCGCCGACCAGCGTCATCGCCGCGATCCCGGCCTTGGCGGCGCTGTAGTTGCCCTGCCCGACGCTGCCCTGCAGGCCGGCGCCCGAACTGGTGTTGATGATCCGGGCGTCGACCGCCTTGCCCTCTTTGGACAGGCCACGCCAATACGACGCGGCGTGGCGCATCGTGGCGAAGTGCCCCTTGAGGTGCACGGCGATGACGGCGTCGAACTCGTCCTCGCTGGTGTTGGCCATCATCCTGTCACGCACGATGCCGGCGTTGTTCACCAAAACGTCCAGGCCGCCGAAGTTTTCGACCGCGGTCTGGATCAGGCCGGCGGCTTGGTCCCAGTCGGCGACGTTGGATCCGTTGGCGACGGCTTCGCCACCGGCGGCGGTGATCTCGTCGACCACACCCTGGGCGGCGCTACCGCCGCCCGCCGGTGAACCGTCCAGACCCACCCCGATGTCGTTGACTACCACCCGCGCACCCTCGGCGGCAAAGGCCAGCGCGTGCGCGCGGCCGATACCGCCGCCCGCTCCGGTGACGATGACGACACGGCCGTCAACCACTCCCATAGTTCGTGTCTCCTCTACTTGACCGCACTGGCGGTCGTGGTGGACAGATAGTGCGGCGGCTCGCCGCCGCCGTGCACCTCCAACGAGGCCCCGCTGATGTAGGAGGCCGCGTCCGAGGCCAAAAATGCTGCGGCCCAACCGACATCCTCGGGCTTGGCCAGGCGACCCAATGGCACATTCTTCGAGATCGCGGCGATCGATTCGGCGTCACCGTAGAACAGTTCTGACTGTTCGGTCTCCACCATGCCGACCACACAGGCGTTCACCCGGACCTTCGGCCCCCACTCGACAGCCAAAGTCTGGGTGAGGCTTTCCAGACCCGCCTTGGCCGCCCCGTATGCGCCGGTGCCCGGGGACGGCCGCCGGCCGCTCAGGCTGCATATGTTGATAATCGACCCACCACGCTGCTGGGCTTGCATCTTGTCGTTCGCGTGCTGCGAAACCGACAGCGCACCAATCAGATTGAGCTCAATGATCTTGCGGTTGAACTTGGCGGTGGACTCCGCGGTCAGCACGTAGGGCGATCCCCCGGCGTTGTTGACGACGACATCGAGGCTGCCGTGCCGGTCCGCGACGGTGTCGATCAATTCCGTGACCGCGTCGTCGTCGCGCACGTCGCAGGAGTGGAATTCATACGGCAATCCCTCGACCGGCCGTCGTGCGCAGGTGACGACGGTGGCGCCCTGCGCCGCGAAAACCGAGCTGATGCCGGCGCCCACGCCGCGGACACCGCCGGTGACCAGAACCACCCGCCCGGCCAGCCCCAAGTTCATGGCTTCTTCAAGCGGGGGGCATGCTTCGGCGCCAGTCACTGTGCTAGCGTACCAAGCAAGTGCTTGCTTAGGTAGTTACCCCCCACAAGGAAGTGGCACCTTGCCCATCACATCCAAAACCACCGAATCGGGCATCGTCGCGGTCACCGTCGACTTCCCGCCCGTCAACGCCATCCCGTCGCGCGGCTGGTTCGACCTTGCCGACACCATCACCGCCGCCGGCCAGGACCCCGAAACCCACGTCGTCATCCTGCGAGCCGAGGGCCGCGGTTTCAACGCCGGGGTCGACATCAAAGAAATGCAGCGCACCGAGGGATTCAGCGCGCTGATCGACGCCAACCGCGGCTGCTTCGCCGCGTTCCGCGCGGTCTATGAGTGCGCGGTGCCCGTCGTCGCGGCCGTGAACGGATTCTGCGTCGGTGGCGGCATCGGTTTGGTCGGCAACTCCGACGTCATCGTCGCCTCCGAGGACGCCACCTTCGGGCTACCCGAGGTGGAACGCGGCGCACTCGGCGCGGCCACCCATCTGTCCCGGCTGGTTCCCCAGCACCTGATGCGACGCCTGTTCTTCACCGCCGCCACCGTCGACGCCGCCACCCTGCACCACTTCGGTTCGGTGCACGAGGTGGTGCCGCGGGATCAGCTGGATGAGGCGGCGTTGCGCGTCGCGCGGGACATCGCCGCCAAGGACACCCGGGTGATCCGCGCGGCCAAGGAGGCGCTGAACCTCATCGACGTGCAACGGGTCAACTCGAGTTACCGCATGGAGCAAGGCTTTACGTTCGAGCTCAATCTCGCCGGGGTGTCCGACGAGCACCGGGATGCATTCGCGGGTACGGCAAAGGGCAAGAAGGAATGACCGACAAAAGAACCGGCGTCGACGAGGCCGTCGCGCAGGTGCGCAGCGGCATGACCATCGGCATCGGCGGCTGGGGATCGCGGCGCAAGCCAATGGCATTCGTGCGAGCCCTGCTGCGCACCGATGTCACTGACCTGACCGTGGTCAGCTATGGCGGCCCCGACCTCGGGCTGTTGTGCTCGGCCGGCAAGGTGAAGCGCGCCTACTACGGGTTCGTCTCGCTGGACTCCCCGCCGTTCTACGACCCATGGTTCGCCAAGGCCCGGTCCGCCGGCGCGATCGAGGCCCGCGAAATGGACGAGGGCATGCTGCGCTGCGGGTTGCAGGCCGCCGCACAACGACTGCCGTTCCTGCCGATTCGGGCCGGGCTGGGCAGTTCGGTGCCCGACTTCTGGGAGGGTGAGTTGCAGACCGTCACCAGCCCGTATCCGGTGCCCGGCGGTGGCCACGAAACCCTGATCGCCATGCCGGCGCTGCGCCTGGACGCCGCCTTCGTGCACCTGCACCTCGGCGACAGCCAGGGCAACGCCGCCTACACCGGCATCGATCCCTACTTCGACGATCTGTTCCTGATGGCCGCACAGAAGCGCCACCTGTCGGTGGAGCGCATCGTCTCCACCCAGGAGTTGGTCAAGGCGGTGCCGCCGCAGGCGCTGCTGGTCAACCGCATGATGGTCGACAGCGTCGTGGAGGCGCCTGGCGGTGCCCACTTCACCACTGCCGCACCGGATTACGGTCGCGATGAGAAGTTCCAGCGGCACTACGCCGAGGCGGCCTCGACCGACGAGGGCTGGGAGAAGTTCACCCAGACCTACTTGTCGGGCAACGAAGACGACTATCAGGCGGCGGTCCGCGCATTCGCAGAGGAGGCCTGAAAAGTGAACAGCACCCGCGCCGAGGTGTGCGCAGTCGCCTGCGCCGAATTGTTTGCCGGAGCAGGCGAGATCATGGTCAGCCCGATGACCAACATGGCCTCGGTCGGAGCGCGGCTGGCCCGCTTGACCTTCTCCCCCGACATCTTGCTGACCGACGGCGAGGCCCAGTTGCTGGCCGACACCCCGGCGCTGGGCGCGACCGGAGCCGTCGAGGGATGGATGCCGTTCGGCCGCGTGTTCGAGACGCTGGCCTGGGGTCGCCGCCACGTGGTGATGGGCGCCAATCAGGTTGACCGGTTCGGCAATCAGAACATCTCGGCGTTCGGCCCGCTACAGCAACCCAAACGCCAGATGTTCGGCGTGCGCGGCGCCCCCGGCAACGCCATCAACCACGCGACCAGCTACTGGGTGGGTAACCATTCCAAGCGGGTGTTCAGCGAAAAGGTGGACGTGGTCTGCGGTGTCGGCTGGGACAGGGTGGATGCCGACAATCCGGCGTTTCGCTTCGCCAACACGTACCGGGTCGTGTCGAACCTCGGCGTGTTCGACTTCGGCGGCCCCGACCGGACCATGCGTGCGGTGTCCCTGCACCCCGGTGTTTCGGCAGCCGAGGTCCGCGAGAACACCTCGTTTGAGATCCATGGCCTCGACGAGGCCCGGGGGACCCGGCTGCCGACCGACGAAGAGCTGCGCCTGATCCGGGAAAGGATCGACCCGAAGTCGTTGCGCGACCGAGAGATACGTTGATGAATATGCCGGTCATGAGATTGCGCACGCCGCTGACCGAACTGGTTGGTGTCGAGCACCCGGTGGTGCAGACCGGGATGGGCTGGGTCGCCGGCGCCCGACTGGTGTCCGCCACCGCCAACGCGGGCGGGCTGGGCATCCTGGCCTCGGCCACCATGACGCTGGACGAATTGGCGACGGCGATCGCCAAGGTCAAGGCCGCCACGGACAAGCCGTTCGGCGTGAACATCCGCGCCGACGCCGCCGACGCCGGCGACCGCGTCGATTTGATGATCCGCGAAGGCGTCAAGGTCGCGTCCTTTGCCCTGGCGCCCAAGCAGGAACTCATCGCCCGGCTCAAAGATGCCGGTGCGGTGGTGATTCCGTCGATCGGCGCGGCCAAGCACGCACGCAAGGTCGCGGGCTGGGGCGCCGACGCGATGATCGTGCAGGGCGGTGAGGGTGGCGGGCACACCGGGCCGGTCGCCACGACGCTGCTGTTGCCGTCGGTGCTGGACGCCGTGCAGGGCACCGGGATCCCGGTGATCGCGGCGGGTGGGTTCTTCGACGGGCGCGGCCTTGCCGCCGCATTGAGCTACGGCGCCGCCGGCGTGGCGATGGGCACGCGTTTCCTGCTGACCTCGGATTCGACCGTGCCCGATGCGGTCAAGCGGCGCTACCTGGACGCCGCCCTGGACGGCACCGTCGTCACCACCCGCGTGGACGGTATGCCGCACCGGGTGCTGCGCACCGGCCTGGTCGAGAAGCTGGAAAACGGTTCGCCGGTACGGGGTCTGTCCGCGGCCGTGCGCAATGCGGCCAAATTCAAGCAGATGTCACGGATGACGTGGCGGTCGATGATCAGCGACGGCCTCGCGATGCGGCACGGCAAGGAGCTGACCTGGTCGCAGGTGGTGATGGCGGCCAACACCCCAATGCTGTTGAAAGCCGGGCTGGTTGAGGGCAACACCGATGCCGGCGTGCTGGCGTCCGGACAGGTGGCCGGCATTCTCGAGGACCTGCCGTCCTGCGCCGAACTGATCAGCTCGATCGTGCGTGACGCGATCGAGCACCTGCAGGCGGCGTCCGCGCTGGTCGAAGGACGCTAGACAGGCGACCAAAGACCCTGGCATCGGCGCGGGCCCCGGCTCATCGTGGAGTCATGAATACGCTGATACCCGAAGCGTGGCCCAAGCCGTTGCTCGGCGCGGTCCGCGTCTCCAACAGATACCTGCTCAACCCGTTCATGTTGCGGCTGGCCGGCCGTAAGCATTGGTACGCATCGGCCGTCCACCACACCGGGCGACGGTCAGGCAAACAGTACGCCACGCCGGTCGTCGCGGACCGGACGGACGGCGGGTTCGTCGTACCGCTGCCGTATGGCACCCGGGTGGACTGGTTGCGGAACGTCCTCGCCGCGGGACACGCAACCATCTCCTCCCAGGGCGAGAGCTACGACGTGGCGCAGCCCGAGGTCGTCGACCAGGCTGTCGCCTTGCCCATGTTGCCGGCCGACCACCGCCGCACGTTCGCACGGCTCGGCATCGAGCATTTCCTCCGGGTCAAGGACCAGCCGACGAACTGAACAGCATCTCGACCGGCCCTCGGCGGGATCGGTCTGGTGCCGGCGACCCGTGACCCAAACCACCGCGCCGAGCGTGCATTCATTGCGGAAAGTGAACGACGAGATTCTCGCGCTGAGTGCACGTTCAGCGCGAAAGCGAACAGTTACAGGCGCTCGATGATGGTGACGTTGGCCGTGCCCCCGCCCTCGCACATCGTCTGCAGACCGTAGCGGCCGCCGATGCGCTCGAGTTCGTTGAGCATGGTGGTGAACAACTTGGCGCCGGTGGCGCCCAGCGGGTGCCCCAGGGCAATCGCGCCGCCGTTCGGGTTGACCTTCTCCGGGTCGGCCTTGACTTCCTTGAGCCAGGCCATAACCACGGGCGCGAAGGCCTCGTTGATCTCGACGGTGTCGATGTCGTCGATCGACAGCCCGGTCTTGTCCAGCGCGTAGCGGGTCGCCGGAATGGGCCCGGTCAGCATGAAGACCGGGTCGGCGCCGCGGGCGCTGATGTGGTGGATGCGGGCCCGCGGTGTCAGGTTGTGCTCCTTGACGGCCTGCTCGGACGCCAACAGCACGGCGCTGGCACCGTCGGAGATCTGGCTGGCCATGGCCGCCGTCAACCGGCCGCCCTCGACCAGCGGCTTGAGCCCGGCCATTTTCTGCAGGGACGACTCGCGCGGCCCCTCGTCGACCCGGAACGGCCCGGATTCGGTTTCGACCGTGATGATTTCGTTGTCGAAATGGCCGCTACGGATCGCCGCGAACGCGCGCTCGTGACTGGTCAGTGCGTAGCGCTCCATCTCTTCGCGCGACAGGTTCCACTTCTCGGCGATCAGCTCCGAACCGCGGAACTGCGAGATCTCCTGGTCGCCATAGCGGTGCAACCACTGCTTGGACTCGTTGGTCGGTGAGGTGAACCCGAACTGCTCGCCCACGGTCATGGCCGACGAGATCGGGATCTGGCTCATGTTCTGCATGCCGCCGGCGACGATCAGGTCGGCGGTCCCGGCCAAAATCGCTTGTGCACCAAAGGAAATGGCCTGCTGGCTGGACCCGCATTGGCGGTCGACGGTGACGCCGGGCACCTCTTCGGGATAGCCGGCGGCCAGCCACGAGAGGCGCGCGATGTTCCCCGCCTGCGCGCCGATGGCATCGACACAGCCGGCGATCACGTCTTCAACGGCGGCGGGGTCGACGTCGACCCGGTCGAGCAGTCCGCGCCACGCATAGGCACCTAGGTCGACCGGATGTACCCCGGCCAGCGATCCGCCGCGCTTGCCGACCGCGGTACGCACAGCGTCGATGACGTACGCCTCTGTCATTTGTGTCGCTCCTCTTCATCGCTTCGCTCTGCATCGTCGCCGACACGGGGCATGTTTCAGACTCCTTCTTTGCTGATCCCGCCAAGAACGATGGCGAGGTATTGCTGGCCCACTTGCTGCGCGGTGAGCGGTCCGCCGGGCTGATACCAACGCACCGACACCCACGTGGTGTCACGGATGAAGCGGTAGACAAGGTCGACGTCGAGGTCGGGCCGGAAGTAGCCCTCGTCGACGCCCTGGTGGAGCAGCTCGAGCCACATCTTGCGTTGTTGCCGGTTCATGTCCTCGATGTAGGAGAACCGGGGCTGGGACAACAGCCGCTGGGCTTCGTCCTGGTAGATGACGACCTGCGCATGCCGGTGTTCGATCGCCTCGAACGAGGCCATGAACAAGCCCTTGAGCCGCTCCAGCGGGTTGGACTCGCTGGCCACGATCTCGCGATAGCGGTTGAACAACCAGTCCAAGAAGCTGCGCAGGAGCTCGTCGACCATCTCCTCTTTGGACGAGAAGTGGTGATACAGACTCCCGGACAGGATGCCGGCGCTGTCGGCGATGTCGCGCACGGTGGTGGCGCGCAGCCCGCGCTCGGCGAACATGGTCGCGGCAAGCTCCAGCAACTCGTCTCGTCGGCTATTGGCCTGACCGGTCACGCGGTCCACCCGACCAGAGTATCAACCAAGCGCTTGCTTGGCTAGTTAGGGGTGCTGGCTCGATACCGAGATGACCTCGCCGGTGAGGTAGCTCGAGTAATCGCTGGCCAGGAACGCGATGGTGGCCGCGATTTCCCACGGCTCGGCGGCGCGGCCGAACGCTTCGCCGGCCGAGAGCCGATCGAGCAGTTCGGACGAGGTCGTCTTGTCCAGGAACTTGTGCCGCGCGATACTCGGCGACACCGCGTTGATCCGGACGTCGTACTCCGCGGCTTCGATTGCGCTGCACCGGGTTAGCGCCATCACGCCGGCCTTGGCGGCCGCATAGTGCGCCTGCGAGTGCTGGGCCCGCCAGCCCAGGACGCTGGCGTTGTTGACGATCACCCCACCGTGCGACGCCTCGCGGAAGTAGCGCAGTGCCGCGCGGGTGGCGCGAAACACCGATGTCAGGGTCACGTCCAGGACGCGGTCCCATTCCTCGTCGGTCATGTCGACCACCGGCGTCTGGCCGCCCAGCCCGGCATTGTTGACCAGGACGTCGATGCGCCCCAATCGGGCCGTGGCCGACGCGAACAGCGCGTCGATCTGGGCGGTAGACGTCACGTCGCACAGCACACTTTCGACGCGGCCCTGCCCGAGCGCGGCCAGCTCGTCGGCCGTCTCCCCCAGCCGCCGTTCGTGGTGGTCCGAGATCACCACGTCGGCCCCCTCGGCCAGCGCCCGCCGTGCGGTCGCCGCGCCGATACCGGTGCCGGCGGCTGCGGTCACGACCACCACCTTGCCCTGCAGAAGTCCGTGTCCGGCAATCTCTTTGGGAGCTTCGGACAGACTCATGCTTCCTCCCGTGTCTTCGCGCAAGCGCTCATCCCTTAACCTCTCGGGGTAGGCCGAGCACCCGCTCGGCGATGATGTTGCGCTGGATCTCGTTGGATCCGCCGTAGATGGTGTCGGCGCGGGTGAACAGGAACAGCCGCTGCCATTCGTCGAATTCGCCGTCGGCCAACGCCAGACCGGGTTTGCCGATGACGTCCATCGCCAACTCGCCCAGGTCGCGATGCCAGTTGGCCCACAACAGCTTCGACACGTTGTCCTGGCCCGGCTGCTCGACATCCATGGTGGCCAGCGCGTAGCTGCGCATCGCCCGCAGCCCGGTCCACGCCCGGGTCAGCCGCTCGCGGATGAACGGGTCGTCCGCGGCGCCGGTGCGCTGCGCGAGCTCGGCCAGATTGGAAAGCTCACGGGCATAACGGATCTGCTGTCCGAGCGTCGACACGCCCCTCTCGAAGGTCAGCGTTCCCATCGCGACCCGCCAGCCGTCGCCCGGCTCACCGACCACCAGGTTGGCGTCGGTGCGGGCGTCGTCGAAGAACACCTCGTTGAACTCCGCGGTGCCGGTGATCTGGACGATCGGGCGCACCTGAACGCCCGGCTGGTCCAGCGGCACCAGCAGATACGAGAGCCCCGCGTGCCGCCTGGAACCCTTCTCCGTGCGCGCGACGACGAAGCACCACTGCGACAGGTGCGCCAGCGACGTCCACACCTTCTGGCCGTTGATCACCCATCGATCGCCGTCCAGTTCGGCGGTGGTCGCCACGTTGGCCAGGTCGCTGCCTGCGCCGGGCTCCGAATAGCCCTGGCACCACAGCTCGGTGACGTCGAGGATCTTGGGCAGGAAACGCCGCTGCTGCTCGGGCGTCCCGAACGCGATCAGGGTCGGGCCCAGCAGCTCCTCGCCGAAGTGATTGACCTTGTCCGGGGCGTCGGCCCGGGCGTACTCCTCGTAGAACGCCACCCGGTGCGCGGTGGAAAGCCCGCGGCCGCCGTGCTCGACCGGCCAGCCCAGGCAGGTCAGTCCGGCCTGGGCGAGGTGCTGGTTCCAGGCCCGGCGTTCCTCGAAGGCCTCGTGCTCACGGCCCGGGCCACCGAGGCCCTTCAGAGCTGCGAATTCACCGACCAGATTGTCGGCGAGCCACGAGCGGACCTCGGCCCGGAACTCCTCGACATCCTGCATGCCTTGTAGGCTAACCTACCAAGCACTTGCTTTGTAGCTCGGTGACGATGCATGCCGCGTGGCGGCATGAGTGAGGAGCCGAGCGATCTGACTCAGAGCATTCGAGGAGCGTCGCCGATGACCACCGATCCCCGCACCGTGCCCGCGGCGCTGGATCATTTCGCGCGCCAGCACCCCGATCACGACGCCCTGATCACCGAGGAACGGTCCTTCACCGCCGCGGCGTTGCGCGATGAGGTGCGCCGGGCGGCGGCGGCGCTCATCGGCCTCGGTGTGCGGGCCGGCGACCGGGTGGCGATCTGGTCGCCCAACACCTGGCATTGGGTGGTGGCCTGCCTGGCCATCCACCACGCCGGCGCCGCGATGGTTCCGCTGAACACCCGCTACACGGCCGGAGAGGCCGGCGACATTCTGGCCCGCGTCGAGGCGCCGGTGCTGTTCGGCATGGGCGAATTCCTGGGCAACGACCGCGTCGCCGATCTGGATCGTGCGACGCTGCCCGCTTTGCGGCACGTCGTGCGGATACCGATCGACGCCCCAGACGGGACGTGGGACGAATTCCTCGCGCACGGCACCGATCTCAACGCGGTGGCCGCCCGCGCCGCGGCGGTCACGCCCGACGACGTCAGCGACATCCTGTTCACCTCGGGCACCACCGGCCGCAGCAAAGGCGTCCTGTGCGCGCACCGGCAGTCGCTGTCGGCCTCGGCGTCGTGGGCGGCCAACGGCAAGATCACCGGCGACGACCGCTACCTGTGCATCAATCCGTTCTTTCACAACTTCGGCTACAAGGCCGGCATCCTGGCCTGCCTGCAGACCGGCGCGACGCTGATCCCGCACCTGACCTTCGACCCGCTGCGCGCGCTGCAGGCGATCGAGCAACACCGCATCACGGTGCTGCCCGGGCCGCCGACGATTTACCAGACCCTGCTGGACCATCCGGCACGCGACGACTACGACCTGAGCTCGCTGCGCTTCGCCGTGACCGGGGCTGCCACCGTGCCGGTCGTGCTGGTCGAGCGCATGCAGTCCGAACTCGACATCGACATCGTGCTGACCGCCTACGGCCTCACCGAGGCCAACGGCATGGGAACCATGTGCCGCGCCGACGACGACGCGGTCACCGTCGCCACCACCTGTGGGCACCCGTTCGCCGACTTCGAATTGCGCATCGACGCCGAGGGATCCGGCGAATCGGGCGAGGTGTTGCTGCGCGGGCCCAATGTGATGCTGGGCTACCTCGACGACCCGGCGGCCACCGCGGCCGCCATCGACGCCGACGGCTGGCTGCACACCGGTGACATCGGTGTGCTCGACACGGCCGGCAACCTGCGCATCACCGACCGGCTGAAAGACATGTACATCTGCGGCGGATTCAACGTCTACCCCGCCGAGATCGAGCAGGTGCTGGCCCGGATGGAGGGCGTGGCCGACGCCGCGGTGATCGGGGTTCCCGACGAGCGCCTCGGCGAAGTCGGCCGGGCCTTCCTGGTCACCCGGCCCGGCGCCGAGCTCGATGAACAATCTGTGATCGCTTACACCCGTGAGTATTTGGCGAACTTCAAGGCACCGCGGTCGGTGCGGTTCGTCGACGCGTTGCCGCGCAATGCGGGCGGCAAGGTGGTCAAACCACAACTGCGAGAGCTGGACTGATGGATCTGGAGCTAGACGACGACACCTCGGCGTTTGCGGCCGAGGTCCGGGAATTCTTGTCGGCCAACGCCGAGTCGATCCCGACGAAGTCATATGACAACGCCGAAGGCTTTGACCAGCACCGGTATTGGGACCGGGTGCTGTTCGATGCCGGCCTTTCGGTGATCACCTGGCCGAAGCGCTACGGCGGCCGCGATGCGCCGCTGCTGCACTGGGTGGTGTTCGAAGAGGAGTACTTTCGCGCCGGGGCGCCCGGCCGCGCCAGCGCCAACGGCACCTCGATGCTGGCCCCGACGCTGTTCGCGCGCGGCACCGAAGAACAGCAGGACCGGATCCTGCCGAAAATGGCCAGCGGCGAAGAGATCTGGGCGCAGGCATGGTCGGAGCCCGAGTCGGGCAGCGACCTGGCGTCGCTGCGATCCACCGCCACCCAGACCGACGGCGGCTGGCTGCTCAACGGGCAGAAGATCTGGAGCTCGCGAGCCCCGTTCGCCGAGCGGGGATTCGGGCTGTTCCGGTCCGACCCCGGCGCCGAGCGCCACAACGGGCTCACCTACTTTATGTTCGACCTGAAAGCCAAGGGTGTCACCGTGCGGCCCATCGTCCAGCTGGGGGGCGACACCGGCTTCGGTGAGATCTTCCTCGACGACGTTTTCGTGCCCGACGCGGACGTGATCGGCACCCCGCACGAAGGTTGGCGGGCGGCCATGAGCACGTCCAGCAATGAGCGCGGCATGTCGCTGCGCAGCCCGGCCCGCTTCCTGGCGACGGCGGAACGGTTGGTGCGGCTGTGGAAGGACCGCGGCTCACCGGCCGCGTTCGCCGACCGCGTCGCCGACGGCTGGATCAAGGCGCAGTCCTACCGGCTGCAGACCTTCGGGACGGTGACCAGGCTGGCCCTCGGCGGTGAGCTGGGTGCCGAATCGTCGGTGACCAAAGTGTTCTGGTCCGATCTCGACGTCGAACTGCACCAGACGGCACTCGACCTCCTCGCCGCCGACGGGGAGCTCGCCGGCCCGTGGACCGAGGGGCTGCTGTTCGCTCTGGGCGGCCCGATCTACGCCGGCACCAACGAAATTCAGCGCAACATCATCTCCGAGCGGCTGCTGGGCCTGCCGCGCGAAAGGTCCGGGGGCAAGCAGTGAAATTTGCGCTAGACGAACAGCAGCGTGACTTCGCGGCCAGCATCGACGCCGCGCTCGGCGCGGCGGACCTGCCCGGCGCCGTGCGCGCGTGGGCCGCGGGCGACACCGCGCCGGGCCGCAAGGTGTGGGAGCAGCTGGCCAACCTGGGCGTCACCGCCCTGGCCGTGCCGGAGAAATTCGACGGCATCGAGGCTCATCCGATCGACCTGGTCGTCGCCATCGAGCGCCTCGGGCGTTGGTGTGTGCCCGGCCCGGTGGTCGAATCCATCGCTGTGGCACCGGTATTGCTGGCCTCCGACGATCACGCCGAGCACAGCGCCGCGCTGGCCTCCGGTGAGCTCATCGCCACCGTCGCGCTGCCGCCGCGGGTACCGCGCGCCGTCGACGCCGACGCGGCCGGGCTGGTCCTGCTGGCCGACGATGACGGGGTCGCCGAAGCCACCGCGGGTGACGAGCACGAGTCCGTCGACCCCAGCCGGCGCCTGTTCGACGTGACCGCGGCTGGGCCGGCGTGGGAGGCGGATGTCAAGCGCGCCTACGAGTTCGGCGCGCTGGCCACCGCGGCGCAACTGGTCGGCGCCGCCGAGGCGCTGCGCGACGCCGCCGTCGACTACGCCAAGCAACGCACCCAGTTCGGCCGGGTCATCGGCTCGTATCAGGCGATCAAACACAAGCTCGCCGATGTGCACATCGCCATCGAACTGGCCCGGCCGCTGGTGCACGGCGCGGCGTTGTCGCTGGACCCGCGCGACGTCAGCGCGGCCAAGGCGGCGGCGTCCGAGGCGGGGCTGTTGGCCGCGCGCTCGGCGCTGCAGACCCACGGCGCGATCGGTTTCACCCAGGAGCACGACCTGTCGTTGTTGCTGCTGCGGGTGCAGGCGCTGCGATCCGCCTGGGGCACGCCGGAGGACCATCGGCGGCGAGTGCTGGAGGCGTTATGAGCATGAGTGAAGAACGGCAGATGCTGGCCGAGACCGTCGCCGCCCTGGTGGCCAAGCACGCCGGTCCGGCGGCGGTGCGCGCCGCCATGGAGTCTGACCGCGGCTACGACGAGTCGCTCTGGCAACTGCTGTGCGAGCAGGTCGGCGCCGCGGCCCTGGTCATACCCGAGGAGTTGGGCGGTGCGGGCGGTGAATTGGCCGATGCCGCAGCGGTTTTACAGGAGCTGGGTCGTGCCCTGGTGCCGTCCCCGCTGCTGGGCACCACGCTGGCCGAGCTGGCGCTGCTGAGCGCCGCCGAGCCGGACGCCGCGACGCTGGGAGGCCTGGCCGAGGGCACCTCGATCGGCGCGCTGGTGCTCGATGCCGACTACGTGGTCAACGGCGACATCGCCGACGTCGTGGTCGCCGTCGAGGATGGCCGGCTGAGCAGGTGGACCCGATTCAGCGCGCAGGCCGTAACCACGATGGACCCGACCCGGCGTCTGGCGCGGGTGCAACCGGAGGAGACCGAGGCGATCGGCCCGGACCCGGGCCTGGCGAGCAAGGCGGCCGTCCTGCTGGCCGCCGAGCAGATCGGTGCCGCCGAACGCTGTTTGGAGCTGACCGTCGAATACGCCAAGGACCGAGTGCAATTCGGCCGGCCGATCGGCAGCTTCCAGGCGCTCAAGCATCGGATGGCCGACCTGTATGTCACGGTCGCGGCGGCGAAGGCCGTCGTCGCCGACGCGTGTGAGGACCCCACTCCCACCAACGCCGCCGCCGCCCGCCTGGCAGCCACCGAGGCGCTGAACACCGTGGCCGGCGAAGGCATCCAGCTGCATGGCGGCATCGCGATCACCTGGGAACACGACATGCACCTGTACTTCAAACGCGCCCACGGCAGCGCGCATCTGCTGGATACGCCACGAGAGCTGCTTAGCCGACTGGAATCCGAGGTACTCAAGACGCCGTGACCGATCGAGTCTCGCTGCGCGCCGGCATCCCACCGTTCTATGTGATGGATGTCTGGTTGGCGGCGGCCGAACGCCAGCGCAGCCACGGTGATCTGGTCAACTTGTCGGCGGGCCAGCCCAGCGTCGGAGCACCCGAGCCGGTGCGAGCGGCCGCGGCGGCGGCCGTGCGCTCCAACGAGCTCGGTTACTCGGTGTCGTTGGGCACCCCCGAGCTGCGTGCCGCGATCGCCGCGGACTACCAGCGCCAGCACGGGCTCGAGGTCGAACCCGACGCGGTGGTGATCACCACGGGCTCTTCGGGCGGGTTCCTGCTCACCTTCCTGTCCTGCTTCGACGTCGGTGATCGGGTGGCGCTGGCCAGCCCCGGCTATCCGTGCTACCGAAACATCTTGTCGGCATTGGGATGTGAGGTGGTCCAGATCCCCTGCGGGCCGCAGACCCGCTTCCAGCTCACCGCGCAGATGCTCGCCGAGCTCGACCCCCCGGTGCAGGGCGT
Source organism: Mycobacterium sp. (assembly GCF_004298145.1). Taxonomy (GTDB): domain Bacteria; phylum Actinomycetota; class Actinomycetes; order Mycobacteriales; family Mycobacteriaceae; genus Mycobacterium. The sequence continues at coordinate 57,952 of NZ_SCRH01000052.1, read as the reverse complement.
CATCGTGGCGAGCCCCGCCAACCCCACCGGAACGGTCATCGCGCCACAGGAGCTGGCCGCGATCGCGTCCTGGTGCGACGCGTCGGGGGCGCGGTTGATCAGCGACGAGGTCTACCACGGCTTGGTCTACGAAGGCGCACCGCAGACGAGCTGTGCGTGGCAGACGTCGCGGAATGCCGTGGTGGTCAACAGCTTTTCGAAGTATTACGCGATGACGGGCTGGCGGCTGGGCTGGCTGCTGGTGCCGGCCGAGTTACGCCGCGCCGTGGATCGCCTCACCGGGAACTTCACCATCTGCCCGCCCGTGCTGTCGCAGCTCGCCGCGGTGGCGGCGTTCACCCCGGAGGCGACGGCCGAAGCCGACGGCAACCTGCACCACTACGCGAGGAACCGCTCGCTGCTGCTGGACGGGCTGCGCGGCATCGGCGTCGAGCGGCTGGCGCCCACCGACGGCGCCTTCTACGTGTACGCCGACGTCTCTGATTTCACCGAGGACTCGTTCGAGTTCTGTTCAAAACTGTTGGCAGAGGCCGGCGTGGCCATCGCACCGGGTATCGACTTCGACACCACCCGGGGCAATTCGTTCGTCCGGCTGTCCTTCGCCGGCCCCACCAACGACATCGAGGAAGCGGTGCGACGGCTCGGTCCGTGGCTTTCGGCGCGCTAGCGGCAGCGGACTAAGCGTCCAGCACCTGCCCGATGCGCGCCTCGAGCGCACCCCGCTCGCCGATACCGGCCATGTCGATGCCGAATCGCTCACCGAGCACGTCGACGACCGCCGCCGCGTCGTCGAGGCGGATTTTCTCGCTGCCGTCGGCGCGGTGGATGGTCAGGTGGCGGCCGGCCAGGTTATAGCGCGCGTCGTCGGTCGTCAGGGCGGCCATCAGGCCGGTCACGAAGATCGACGCGGGATGCGTTGAGACATACCAGCTCCCCACTTTCAGGTCGACCTGCGGCACGGTCTCGGTGCCGAAGACGTACAGCGGCCGCCACTCGCCGCGGACCAGGGCTTGCAACACCAGTCCGTCGCCACGGTCGTTGAGCCGGTACGGCTCGTGCGTTGTCTGCTGGGCGTTTCCGGTCTCGAAGCGGAGGGGGGAGGTCAGTGTCTGGCCACCGAAACCGACGTCGACCAGATACGAACCCTGCGATCCCGGGAACGTCACCGCCAACACCGTGTGTGTCTGGGCACCCAACGACGCGTCGGGCGGAAGCATCCAGACCACCCGGCCGGCCAAACGCCGCACCCGAAACCCGATCTCGGCCAGCACGTACCCCATCAGGCCGTTCTGCTCATAGCAGTAGCCACCACGGCGCCGGTACACCAGCTTGTCGGTGAGGGCTTCCGGGCTCAGGTCGTCGACCGGCACTCCCATCAGCGGATCGAGGTTCTCGAACGGGATCGACCCGGTGTGTGCGGTCATCAGATCCTGCAGCACCTCGAGGTTCGGCTCCGCGGCACCGCGGTAGTCGATGCGGTCGAAGTACCCAGTGAGATCCAGCGTCATAAAACCATTCTGGGCCCTGCGCGCAACGTCCGGCGGCCGGGTATCCCCGCGGGTGTAACGCCAGTGCGAAAAAACATTCGCGGAGTCGCAGTGGCGTTACGCTCGCGAACCGAGAAGCGGCGGGACGCCGCTACAGCCAGGTGTCTTGGGTGGTGGTGGTGAGGAATGCTTCCAGGTCGTCGCGCCACTGCGCCGGCGTCGTCTTGTCCGGCTCGATGCCGGTGTACTCACCGCGATAGAACAGCAGCGGCCGCGGCTTGATCTTGGGCGCCTCCGAAAGCGATTGCACCGCACCGAACACCACGAAGTGATCGCCCCCGTCGTGCGTGGAGGCCACCGTGCAGTCGATGTAGGCGAGCGACCCGTCGATGATCGGTGAACCGAGATCGGAAGGGTGCCAGTCGATGCCGGCGAACTTATCGGGCTCCTTGGAGCCGAAGCGGGCCGAGACGTGCTTCTGGTTCTCGGTCAGCATGTTGACGCAGAACCGGCCGGTGGCCTCGATCGCCTTCCAGGACCGCGACACCTTGGTGGGGCAGAACAGCACCAGCGGCGGGTCCAGCGACAGCGCCGCAAAGGACTGGCAGGCGAAGCCGACGGGGGCCTCGTCGTGCACGGTGGTGATGATGGTGATGCCGGTGCAGAACTGGCCCAGCACCTGCCGGAAGGTCAGCGGATCGAGGGGCGCCGACATGGTCAGCCGCGCATGCCGACCGTGAAGTCGTGGCCCCACAGGCTGACGGCGGTGCTTTCCCGGGCCACCCAGCCGTTGTCTTCGACTTGCCTTCCCTCGCAACCGAATTCGATATCGAACCCGCCGGGTGTCTTCATGTAGAACGACAGCATCAGGTCGTTGACGTGGCGGCCCAGGGTGGCCGACATGGGCACCTTGCGTCGCAGCGCCCGGTCCAGGCACAGCCCCACGTCGTCGGCGTTCTCGACCTCCATCATCAGGTGCACGATGCCGCTGGGCGTCGGCAGCGGCAGGAAGGCCAGGCTGTGGTGGCGCGGGTTGCAGCCGAAGAAGCGCAACCAGGCGGGGGCCCCGTCGGCGGGCCGGCCCACCACCTGCGGCGGCATCCGCATCGAGTCGCGCAGCTTGAAGCCGAGCACGTCGCGGTAGAAGTGCAGCGCCTCGTCGTCGTCGCGGGTGGACAACACCACGTGCCCCAGGCCCTGCTCAGCGGTGACGAACTTGTGCCCGTAGGGGCTGACCACCCGGCGGTGTTCCAGGGCGACGCCGTGGAAGACCTCCAGGCAGTTGCCCGACGGGTCGGAGAACCGGATCATCTCGACGACCCGGCGATCCGCCAGTTGCGCGGCGGTGGCTTCCTTGTAGGGGACGCCCTCCACGTCGAGCCTGTCCCGGATCTCTTGCAGGCCTGCGGCGTTCGCGCACTCCCAGCCGGCCTCCATGAGATGGTCGCGCTCACCGGGCACGATCACCAGCCGGGCCGGGAAATCGTCCATCCGCAGATACAGCGCGCCCTCGGTATTGCCTTGTGAGCCAGGTGAGCCCTCGACCATGCCGAGAACCTTCAGGCCGTACTCACGCCAGGCCGCCATGTCGGTGGCCTCGATGCGCAGATACCCCAACGAACGGATGCTCATCACGCACCTCCCAGGAAATCGATGGTGAGCTTGTTGAACTCGTCGAACTTCTCCACCTGCGCCCAGTGCCCACATTGCCCGAAAACATGCAGCTGCGCACGCGCAATGGTCTTGAGCGCGACCAGCGCCCCGTCCAGTGGATTGACCCGGTCCTCGCGGCCCCAGATCAGCAGCACGGGCTGGCGCAGCCGGTGCACCTCGCGCCACATCATGCCGAGTTCGAAATCGGCGCCCGCGAACGACATTCCCATCGCCCGGGTCGCCGTCAGCGATTCCGGCGTGCTGGCCAACGCGAACCGCTCATCGATCAAGTCGTCGGTGATCAGTTTCTGGTTGTAGACCATCACCCGCAGAAACGCCTCGAGGTTTTCCCGGGTGGGCTCGGCGGAGAACTTCCCCAGCCGCTTGACGCCCTCGGTGGGATCCGGCGCGAACAGGTTGATGCTCAGCCCGCCGGGCCCCATCAACACCAGGCGCCCGGCCCGGTCGGGGTGGTCCAGGGCGAACCGCACCGCAGTGCCCCCACCTAATGAATTGCCCACCAACGGGACTCGCCCCAGCCCCAGCTGGTCGAAGAGCCCCTTGAGCGCCCTGGCCGCGTAGTGGTTGAACTGCCCGTGTTCGGCGCGTTTGTCGGAGTGGCCGTATCCGGGCTGGTCCACGGCCAGCACGTGAAACCGCTCGGCGAGCACGGGAATGTTTCGCGACCAGTTCGTCCAGCTCGCCGCTCCCGGACCGCCGCCGTGCAGCAGCACGATCGTCTGATCGTTGCCGATCCCCGCCTCGTGGTAGTGCAACTTCAGCGGTCCGTCGACGTCGACCTCGACGAAGCGCGAGGTCGACTCGAACGTCAGCTCCCCCGTTGTGGCGGTCACTTAGCGCCGCTCTCCCCCGCAAGCGGGCGGTGCCCCCACCTCATCGCTACCCCAATCATCGTCGTCGGCGGGCACGGGTTAGACCATCGTGTCGCCGGGCGGCAACCCGAACTCGTTGTTCCCGAAGATCTGGTAGGCCCGCTCGGGATCGTTGGCCGCGTGCACCCGGCCGGCATGCGCGTCGCGCCAGAACCGTTGCACCGGTTGGTCATTGGCCAGGGCGGTGGCGCCGGAAGCCTCGAACAGGCGGTCGATGGAAGCGATAGCCCGACCGGTGGCGCGCACCTGGTCGCGGCGGGCGCGGGCGCGCAGGTCGAACGGGATCTCCTTGCCGGCCGACAGCAGCGCGTACTCGTCGGCGACGTTGCCGCTCAACTGGCGCCACGCGGCGTCGATGTCGCTGGCCGCTTCGGCGATGCGGACCTTGGCGAACGGGTCGTCCTTGGCCTTCTCGCCGGCGAACGCCGCACGCACCCGCTTACCCTGATGCTCGACGTGCGCGTCGTACGCACCGTAGGCCATGCCGACGATCGGCGCCGAGATGGTCGTGGGATGCATTGTGCCCCAAGGCATTTTATAGACCGGGGCGGTGTTGGTCTGGTACCCACCGGCGGTGCCGTCGTTCATCGCCTTGTAGGACAGGAACCGATGCCGCGGCACGAAGACATCCTTGACGACGATTGTGTTGCTGCCGGTGCCGCGCAGGCCGACGACGTGCCAGACGTCGTCGATGCGGTACTCGCTGCGCGGGATCAAGAAACTGCCGAAGTCGACCGGGCGGCCGTCCTTGATCACCGGGCCACCGAGGAAAGCCCATGTCGCGTGGTCACAGCCCGAGGACCAGTTCCACGCGCCGTTGACCAGGTAACCGCCATCGGTCACCACGCCCGCGCCCATCGGGGCGTACGACGAGGAAACCCGGGTCTTGGGGTCCTCGCCCCAGACCTCCTCCTGGGCCCGCTGGTCGAACAGGGCCAGATGCCAGTTGTGCACGCCGATGATGGAGCTGACCCAGCCGGTGGACCCACACGCGCTGGCCAGCCGCCGGACCGCCTCGTAGAACAGCGTCGGATCGCACTGCAATCCACCCCACTGCTCGGGCTGCAACAGGGTGAAGAAGCCCACGTCCTGCAGATCCTGAACGGTCTCGTCGGGCAGCCGCCGCAGATCCTCCGTCGCCTGCGCGCGTTCCCGGATCCGCGGAAGCAGATCATCGATGCCAGTCAAAATCGACTGCGCATCACGCTGTTGAATGGACGTCACTTAAGTTTGCCTCCTGGGCCAGACTTACACAGCGGACTTACACCAGAGACTAGAACACGTTCCGATTTGTGTCGAGCAGGGTATTCCTGCGGCTGGTAGCGATACGAATCCACTTTTCTGTAACATGTTCTAGTTACCACGAAAGGAAGGGACGGGCCTTGACCGAGGCTGATCCGGACCAAACACCCGACGAGCCACTCGGTGACCACGTCCTTGAACTGCAGATCGCCGAGGTCATCGCCGAGACCGAGGATGCGCGGTCGCTGGTGTTCGCGGTGCCCGCCGACGAAGGGGACCCCGACATCCCGCCCGCGCGGCTGCGGTACGCGCCGGGCCAGTTCCTGACGCTGCGCGTTCCCAGCGAGCGCACCGGGTCGGTGGCGCGCTGCTACTCGTTGTGCAGCTCGCCGTTCACCGACGACGCCCTGGCCGTCACGGTCAAACGAACCGCGGACGGATACGCCTCCAACTGGCTGTGCGACAACGCTCGCGCGGGCATGCGGATCCACGTGCTGGCCCCGTCCGGCAACTTCGTGCCGAAAACGCTGGGCGATGACTTCCTGCTGATGGCCGCGGGCAGCGGCATCACCCCGATCATGTCGATCTGCAAATCGGCGCTGGCCGACGGCAGCGGACAGGTGACGCTGATCTACGCCAACCGCGACGAGGATTCGGTGATCTTCGCCGACGCGCTGCGCGAACTGTCCGCCAAATATCCCGACCGGCTCACGGTCCTGCACTGGCTGGAATCGCTGCAGGGATTGCCGAGCGTCACCGCGCTGGCCAAGCTGGCGGCCCCCTACACCGATCGTCCCGTCTACATCTGCGGCCCGGGCGCATTCATGAACTCGGCCAAAGAAGCCCTGGAAACGCTGAAAGTTCCTGCGCCGCAAATACATATCGAGGTCTTCAAGTCGCTGGAATCGGACCCGTTCGCGGCGGTGAAGATCGAGGACACCCCCCAGGGCGACCAGCCGCCGGCCACCGCGGTGGTCGAACTCGACGGTGAAACCCACACCGTGTCGTGGCCGCGCAACGCCAAATTGCTCGACGTGCTGCTGGCCAAGGGCCTCGACGCACCGTTCTCCTGCCGCGAGGGTCACTGCGGCGCGTGTGCCTGCACCCTGCGCAAGGGCAAGGTGAACATGGAGGTCAACGACGTGCTCGAGCAGCAGGATCTCGACGAGGGACTGATTTTGGCCTGTCAATCTCACCCGGAATCTGATTCGGTAGAAGTCACCTACGACGAGTAGTCGCGGGTTAAGTTCACCCGTTGGGGTCAGCAAAGCGGGAAGGGGAGCATCGATGATGCGGCTGGTATGGGGATTCGCAGTCGCCGCAGCACTGCCGGTGTTTCTGCCCGCCGGGGTGTGCGCGGCGGCGAGCAACACCGCCACCACGCTGTTCCCGCTGGACGGGCCCAACCAGCTCGAGACGCGCGTGATCCTCAACTGCTTCAAAGCCGACGGCCACTGCGACTTCACCGCCGGAGCGGACATGCTCACGCCCGACGGAGCGGCCGGCTTCCCGCCCGGCCTGTGGGCCCGCCAGACCACCGAGATCCGGTCGTCGAACCGGCTGGCCTACCTCGACGCACACGCCAACGGGCAGAACGAGCGGGTGATGAAGTCGATGGGTTCCGACGAGATCACCACCGTCTACTTCGGGGAGGGCCCCCCGGACAAGTACCAGACGACGGGGCGCATCGACTCCACCGATTGGCAGACGGGCCAACCCAAGACCGACAACAACGTCATCGTCTGCACCCACATCCAGGTGGTCTATCCCGGGGTCAACATCACGTCCCCCAGCACCTGCGCGCAGACCACGTTCTCCTGAGCACTCCTCACGAGCCATCAGCGGCCATGACGCGAAAGCGTCTGCCGTGCCGGCCTTTCCCTAACGGGGCAGGCCGAGCAGGCGCTCGGCCGCCACCGTCAGCAGGATCTGCTCGGTGCCGCCGGCAATCGTGAGGCAGCGGGTGTTGAGGAAGTCGAAGACCGCCCGGTCGTCGTCGGCCCGCCGGTCAACCAGACCGCCGCCCGGCGCGACGTCCATCGTGTATTCGGCCAGCGCCTGCCGGTAGCGGACCCCGATCAGCTTGCGCACGCTGGACTGCGCCCCGGGGTCCTGGCCGCCCACGGCGAGCTGGGCGATCCGCTGGTCCAGCAGCGCGCCGGTCTGCGCGGTGACGATCAACCGGCCCAGCCGGTCTTGCTGTGCGCTGTCGAGATCGAGCTCGGCCAGCATCCCCAGCAGCTCCTCCATCGGATTGCCCAGCGCCGTGCCGTTGGCCATCGCGACCCGCTCGTTGGCCAGCGTGGTGCGGGCCAGCCGCCACCCGTCGTTGACCTCGCCGACCACCATTTCGTCGGGCACGAACACGTTGTCAAGGAACACCTCGTTGAACAGCGAGTCACCGGTGATCTCACGCAGCGGCCGGATTTCGATGCCCGGTGAGCTCATTTCCACCAAAAAATAGGTGATGCCTTTGTGTTTCGGCGCGTCCGGATCGGTGCGGGCCAAACACACACCCCATTTCGCCTTGTGCGCCGCCGACGTCCAGACCTTCTGCCCGGTGAGCAACCACCCGCCGTCACCACGTACCGCCTTTGTGCGCAGTGACGCCAGGTCCGAGCCCGCGCCGGGCTCGGAAAACAGCTGGCACCAAAGGAATTCACCGCGCGTGGTGCCCGGCACGAAGCGCTCCACCTGTTCCGGTGTGCCGTGCTCGAGGATGGTCGGCACCGCCCACCAGCCGATCACCAGGTCCGGCCGTTCGACACCGGCGGCGGCCAGCTCCTGATCGATTAGCAGCTGCTCGGCCGGGGACGCGGCGCGCCCGTACGGCTTCGGCCAGTGCGGCGCCTGCAGACCCGCCTCGGCCAAACCAACCTGTCGCTTTTCGGCGGGCAGCGCGGCGATCTCGGCGACGGCCGCGGCGATCTCGGCCCGCTGGTCTTCGACATCGGTGAGGTCAGAAAGATCCAAGCTCAGGCGCCGGCGCACGCCGTCCTGCGTAAGCGCCGTGAGCCGCCGCAGCCAGCGCTCGGCGCCGCCGAGGAACCGGCCGATGGCATGCGCCCGGCGCAGATACAGGTGCGCGTCGTGCTCCCAGGTGCAGCCGATGCCGCCGAGCACCTGGATGCAGTCCTTGACGTTGGCCTTCACGGTGGCGATGCAGGTGCTCGCGGCCAGAGCCGCCGCGATGGAGAACTGGGATCGGTCGTCCTCGGCCGCGGCGCGCGCGGCGTCGGCGGCGGCGACCTCGGCCTGCTCGGCGCGGCAGAGCATCTCCGCGCACAGGTGCTTGATGGCCTGGAAGCTGCCGATCGGCTTGCCGAACTGCTCGCGCACCTTGGCGTAGTCGACGGCGGTTTCCAGCGCCCACCGGGTGATGCCGGCCGCCTCGGCCGCCAGCACCGTCGCGGCCAGCTCCTCGACGCGTTCCCCGTTCTCCGGCACCACCGTGGCCGGGGCCGAGGTCAACACCACCCGAGCCAACGGCCGGGAGAAGTCGGTGGCCCGCAGCGGTTCGACCCGCACGCCCTCGCTGCCGGTGTCGATCAGCAGCCATTTCCCGTCGGCGGGCAGCAACAGCACGCCACCGCGCACCGTGTTCGAGGCGCCCAGCGCCAGCGGCAGGGTGCCCGAGGCCTTCGACGTTGCGGCGTCGAACCGCACGTCGCCTTCCAGCGCCAGCCCGGCGAAGCGCTCCCCGGCCGCCAGAGCGTGCAACAGTTCGGGGTCGGTGACGACGAGCGTCGCGAGCGCGGTGGTCGCGACCGGCCCGGGGATCAGCGCTCTGGCCGCCTCCTCGACCATCGCGCACAGGTCTTCGATGCTGCCGCCCGCCCCGCCGGCCTCCTCCGGGATCGCGACACCGAAGATCCCCAGTTGGGCCAGCCGGGAGAATACCGGCCGCCAGGCGTCGGGCTCACCCTGTTCAACGCCGCGGATCGCCGCGGTCCCGCCCGGGCCCGACGCCGCATTGCGGGCCCAGTCGCGCACCAGGGCGCGCGCGGCAAACTGCTCGTCGGTGACGGTCGCTACCACCTGAGAGGACCTCCGCGTCCTTGACTCGACGTGACAAGGGGGCCGGCTGGCACCCGTGTCCTGATTGTCCGATCTTTCCGCAAGCGGGGACATCTCCACCGGAGTTGGCGCGCAACCCGCTCACCGGAGACTAGAACGTGTTCTAATAGTGCCAGTGATCGAGCGTCAAGTCGAACGCCATTGCAGCAGCACATGCGCTTGTCCCCGGCGGTACGGAGGTGGGAAATTCACTCGCAGAATGCGTATCGTTTGCAAACGAACCGCCCGGAACAGGAGCAAACCGTCACATGCCAGCTAGCGCCAACGCTAAGGCCACTTCCAGGGCCAATTCGAGCCGCGTTTCTGACTCGCAACCGCGCGAGGTCATAAACGTGGCGGTACTGGCCGAGTCCGAACTCGGCTCGGAGGCGCAGCGGGAACGCCGCAAGCGCATCCTGGACGCCACCATGGCGATCGCGTCCAAGGGCGGCTACGAGGCGGTTCAGATGCGCGCAGTGGCCGATCGCGCCGACGTGGCGGTGGGGACGCTGTACCGGTATTTCCCGTCGAAGGTGCACCTGCTGGTGTCGGCGCTGGGCCGCGAATTCGGCCGCATCGACGCCAAGACGGACCGCACGGCGATGGTCGGGGGCACGCCCTTCCAGCGGCTGAACTTCATGGTGGGCAAGCTCAACCGTGCGATGCAACGCAATCCGCTGCTGACCGAGGCCATGACGCGCGCCTACGTCTTCGCCGACGCGTCGGCGGCCAGCGAGGTCGACCAGGTCGAGAAGCTCATCGACGGCATGTTCGCGCGCGCGATGGCCGACGGCGAACCGACCGAGCACCAATATCAGGTCGCGCGGGTGATTTCAGACGTCTGGACGAACAACCTGCTCGCCTGGCTCACCCGCCGGGCGTCGGCCACGGATGTCAGCAATCGGCTGGAGTTGGCCGTGCGGCTGCTGATCGGCGACCAAGGTTCGAAGTAGCGGGGCTCACGCCGGCGGACCGGCGGTGCGGCCCCGAATCAGCGCGGTGTCCAGAAGTTCGACGACCGGCAGACCCGACCGTGGCGGCTTCAACAACAGCTCACCCGCTCGGCGGCCCTTCTGCAGGCTCGACTGCGACACCGTGGTCAAGCCGCGGTTGATGGCGTCGGGCACGCCGTCGAATCCGGTGACGGTCAGCTGGCCCGGCACGTAAATGCCATGTGCCCGCAGGTAATCCATGGCGGACAGGGCCAGTATGTCCGCGGTGCACATCAGCGCGGTGATCCGCGGATTGGTTTCCAGCGCGACCTTGGCGGCCCTGCCACCCGACTCGGCCAGGTGTTCGTAGCTTTCCACCACGGTCAGCGAATCCGGGTCGATGCCGGCGGCCGTCATCGCCTCCCACACGCCGATGATGCGCTCGCGTTGCACGTCGAAGGCGGGCGAGCGCAACCGGTCGGCGTCGACCAGGCCCTGGCGCCGGTCCCGGCCCAGCCGCATGGTCAGCAGCCCGATCTCACGATGCCCCAGGCCGAGCACGTAGTCGGCGAGCTCGCGCATCGCCGAGCGGTCGTCGATCCCCACCCGCGAGACGCCGGCGAGCCCCTTGGGCTGATCGACCACCACGATCGGCAGCCGTCGCTGCAACACCACCTGCAGATAGAGATCGTCCTCGCACACCGAATACACCACGAAGCCGTCCACGCCGGCCGAAAGCACCGCGTCCGTGCCCTCTTTGAGGCTGCGGCTGGGCCCGACGGCGACCAACAGCAGCCCCTGCCCCACCGCCTCGCATGACTGCGCCACCCCGGTGACGAAATCCCGTGCGGCGGGGTCACTGAAGAAATAGGTCAGCGGTTCGGCCATCACCAGACCGACCGCGCCGGCCTTGCGGGTCCGCAACGATCGCGCCACCGGGTCGGGGCCGGCGTATCCCAGCCGCTTGGCCGTCGCGAGCACGCGTTCGCGCAGGTCGGCGGAGAGCTGATCGGGGCGGTTGAACGCATTCGAGATCGTCGTGCGCGAAACCTTGAGCTCGTCCGCCACCGACGCCAGGGTCGCACGTCGGCGCGGTGTGGGGCTCACGGTCGGTGACGCTACAGCGGATCGGTGCCCGGCCCCTACGCTTCCGCCCGCGGCTTTGTAATGGAAACGATTTTCATTAGTATTGTGAATCGGCTTGCTGGCGGGCGGGAGGAAATCGGACGTGCGCGTGGCACTGACGCGGGAGCGAACGACGCTCGCCCATGGGGCGCGTTGGCTGGCGGCCGTTCTGGCCCTGGCCGGTTCGTCGGCGCTCGCCGGCTGCGGCGGGCACCCGGCGCATCCGCATGCGGCCGTCGTCGTCGCGTCCACCGATGTGTGGGGCAGCGTGGCCCGGGCGGTCGCGGGCCACCATGTGGCGGTCAAATCCATCCTGAGCGGGGCGGAAACCGATCCGCACTCCTATGAGGCCAGCCCCTCGGACGCCGCCGCGATCGCCGACGCCGCCCTGGTCGTCTTCAACGGCGGCGGCTACGACGGATGGGTCGACGACGTGCTGGCCCGCCAGCCCGGCGCCAACCCGGTCAATGCCTACTCGTTTCTCGCGAACGACGGGCAACCACGCAACGAGCACGTCTTCTACGACCTGAGCGTCGCCAAGTCGGTGGCCACCACGATCGCCGACCGGCTCACGACGATCGACCCGGGCAACGCCGCGGAATACCGCGCCAATGCCGCCGCGTTCGGCCGCGACGCCGACACCATCGCCGGCACCGAACACACGGTCGCCACCAGCTACCCCCACACCTCGGTCGTGGCGACCGAACCGGTCGCGTTCTACCTGCTCAAGGCGTCCGGTCTGCTGAACCGGACCCCACCCGCCTTCGCGGCGGCCATCGAGAACGAGACCGACCCGGCGCCGGTCGATCTGGCGTTGGTCCTCGACCTGATCAACCGGCGTCAAGTGTCGGCCCTGATGGTCAACCCGCAGACCTCCACTACCGCGATCACCAGCCTGCGCGATACCGCGCGGCGCGCGGGCGTGCCGGTCACCGAAGTGGCCGAGACCCTGCCCGACGGCACGGATTACCTGAGCTGGCAACGCAATACGGTCGACCAACTGCTGGCCGCGCTGCAGTCGAGCCGGCCCGTACAGCCGTGAGCCTCGAAACGGCCCCGGCCGTCGACCGCCACGCAGACACCGTTTCGCTGCGCGGCGCCCGCCTGGCGTTCGGCGACCGCGTGTTGTGGGATCACCTGGACCTGTCGGTGTCGAGGGGCGAATTCATCGCGGTGCTCGGCCCCAATGGAAGCGGCAAGACGTCGCTGCTGAACGTGCTCCTCGGGCAGCTGTCGCTCAGCGCCGGCGTCGGGCTGGTGGACGGAAAGCCGATCAGCTCGGGCAGCGGGCGCATCGGCTATGTGCCGCAACACCGTCCACTGGATCACGACGTGATGCTGCGGGGACGGGACCTGGTTCGGCTGGGTATCGACGGGGGACGCTGGGGTGCGATCCCGCTGCGGGCCCGCGATCGGGCCCGCCGGCGCGCGGCCGTCGCCCAAGCGCTGAGCCGGGTCAACGGCGAGCACCTGGCGGATGTCCGGGTCGGCGTGATGTCGGGCGGCGAGCTGCAGCGGGTGCGCATCGCCCAGGCCCTGGTCAGCGACCCGATGCTGCTGCTCTGCGACGAACCCCTGCTGACGCTGGACCCGGCGAACGCGAAGCTGGTGTCGGCGCTGATCGAGCAGCGCCGCCGGGAGGCGGGGACCACGGTCATCGTCGTCACCCACGAAATCAACCCGATCCTGCCGTATGTGGACCGGCTGCTGTACCTGGTCGACGGCCGATTCAGGATCGGCACCGTCGAAGAGGTGATGACCAGCCAGACGCTTTCGGCGCTGTATCGATCCGACATCCAGGTGGTGAAGGTCAAGGACGGCTACGTGGTGGCCGGCGAGCGTGGCGACGGGCACGGCTGATGGAACATCGGCTTGCCGACATGGGAAACCACCTGTTCTCCTTCGACATCACCGCGCATCTCCTCGGCCACGACTTCGTGCAGCAGGCGCTGGTGGCGGCCGCCCTGCTCGGGTTGGTAGCCGGGCTGATCGGGCCGTTCATCGTGATGCGGCAGATGTCGTTCGCCGTGCACGGGTCCAGCGAATTGTCGCTGACCGGAGCCGCTTTCGCGCTGCTGGTCGGATTCGGGGTGGGCGTGGGCGCGCTGATCGGCAGCGCCCTGGCGGCGGCGCTGTTCGGCGTGCTCGGCCGGCGCGCCCGGGAACGCGACTCCGTGATCGGGGTGGTGCTGGCGTTCGGACTGGGCCTGGCGGTGTTGTTCATCCACCTCTACCCGGGCCGGACGGCGACCAGTTTCGCCCTGCTGACCGGCCAGATCGTCGGCGTCGGCTACACGGGGCTGACCATGCTGGCGCTGGTCTGCGTGCTCGTCATCGCCGTGCTGGCAACCTGTTACCGCCCACTGTTGTTCGCCACCGTCGACCCCGACGTCGCCGCGGCCCGCGGCGTGCCGGTCCACGCGCTGGGCATCGTGTTCGCCGCGCTGGTCGGCGTGGTGGCGGCCCAGGCGGTGCAGATCGTCGGGGCGCTGCTGGTGATGTCGCTGCTGATCACGCCGGCGGCCGCGGCGGCCCGGGTGGTCACCTCGCCGGGCGCGGCGATGCTGATCTCCGTGCTGTTCGCCGAGGTGGCCGCGGTGGGCGGGATCGTGCTGTCGCTGGCGCCGGGCGTGCCGGTGTCGGTGTTCGTCGCGAGCATCTCGTTTCTGATCTACCTGGTCTGCTGGCTGATCGGGCGCCGACGAGAGGCTTCCGCCTAGGCTGTGGCGTACGCGGCCCCGAACGTCGCGTTCCCTCGCGTCGAGACAATGACGCCACCGCAGGCGCGCGCATCACCGGGATGTCTGTTGGCACACGCCGTCAACTATTCGTCATAGGATCGGTGGCTCGGCGGTACCGACGACGGTAGGAGCGCGATGGCGCAGCCCCACGACGAGGGCGAGCGGGCGGGGTCGCCACCGACCGATCGGGTGGTGGCCATCGTCGAGTTGCTGGCGGGTCAATCGGAGCCGAGTTCGGTGGCGTCGATCGCGTCGCGGCTCGAACTGAACCGGTCCACCGTGACATCGATCCTGCTGGCGCTCGAACGCGCCGGTTGGGCTGCGCGGCAACCGGATCGGCGTTACACACTCGGGCCCGGCCTGTTCGGCGTGGCGGAGGCGGTGCGCAATTCGCTGCCACTGCCCGAGCGGTTCACCGACGCACTGGCGCAGCTGGCGCAGCGCGCCGGATGCGGTGCGACGCTGGCATTGGTGGGCGCGACCGAGATGACCTTCCTCGGCGTGGTCGGCGGCCAGGGATTGATACCACCCGGTGTCGGCGTCGGGGTGCGGCTGCCGCTGATCGCACCCGTCGGAGCCGCGGTGATCGCACATCGGGATACCCAGGCCCGCACGGCGTGGTTGGCGTCGACGCCGGCCGCTCGCAGGCCGGTATACCAGGATGTGCTGACCCAGGTGCGCCGCAACGGCGTCGCGGTATTCGGCCTCGGCGACTCGGATCCGGAGGTGCTCAACGTGCTCGGCGAGATCGCCGAGCTGCTCGCCGAGCACCCCCAGCGCAGCGCATTGCGGCAACGAGTTTTCGAACTGCTGATCGGGCTCGGCGCGAACCCGTATACCGCACAGCAGCTCACCACCACGAAACCGCTGTCGGTGAGTTACCTGATCGCTCCGGTCTTCAACGCCGATGGCCGCGCGGTCTACGAGCTGCAGCTCGGACCACTGAGGTCTTCCGTCACCGCGGCCGAACGCAAGCGCTTCGTCGGGGAACTCCGGGCCACGGCAACCGAACTCAGTCGGCACTAGGCCCCGGTATCCCGGTCGCTGAAGGGGTTGCGTCCCACTCCAGTGCTGGATGTCGTTGGCGCGGTGGGAAATTCAGCGGCGCCGTCGCGCTCCGCGTTCGGTGCCGCGATCCATGGATGGGCACCGGGAGGGATTCGCCCATCGCGGCCGCCGCAGCCGATCGGTCTCGAGTCGAGTTCGGCGCCGCCGGACGTGTTTCGGTCGAGCCCTCCGAAGCGCAGATTCTTGCGGGAAATTTCAACGGGACGTACGCTGCAGGCTATAACGAATATATGTCGTTATTATGTTGAGTATTCGTCATTCTTCCGGAGGGATGCGGACATGACTGCGACGATGCACGACGAGACCGTGGTGTTCACGCCCCGCTCCGGTGCGTCATGGCGCGATCCATGGCCGATGTATGCGGCGCTGCGCGAGCACGACCCGGTTCACCATGTTGTTCCGGCGCATGCGCCGGAGAAGGACTACTGGGTGCTGTCCCGGTACGCGGAGGTCTGCGCCGCCGCGCGCGACTACGAAACGTTCTCGTCCGCGCAAGGTTTGACCGTCGACTACGGGGAGATGGAGCGACTGGGTCTGGTCGACAATCCTCCGCTGGTGATGCTCGACCCCCCAGAGCACACCGAGTTTCGTCGGATGGTCCACAAGGGTTTCACGCCGAAGCAGATGATCTCGATCGAGCCGACGGTTCGCGAATTTGTCGTGGAGCGCATCGAGCGGTTACGCGCCGAAGGCGGCGGCGATATCGTCGCGGAGCTCTTCAAACCGCTGGCCAGCATGGTGGTGGCCCACTATCTGGGGGTGTCGGAGGAGGATCGGAGCCGCTTCGGTGGTTGGGCCGACGCGATCGTCGAGGCCACCGCCAGCGGACATCAACCGGAGGCGGGGGCCGCGATCGTCGAGCTGTTCGGATACTTCACCGAGCTGGCCCAACGCCGCCGAAGCGATCCAGGCGACGACACGGTGTCTCACTTGGTCGCCGCGGGCTTCGGCGGCGACGGTGACACCACTGGCCTGGCAAGGCTCCTGGGCTGGGCCTTCACCATGATCACCGGCGGTAACGACACGATAATCGGGATGCTCGGCGGCAGCGCTCAACTGCTCACACTGCACCCCGATCAGCGCGCGAAGTTGATCGAGGACACGGGCAGGATCAGCGAGGCGGTGGAGGAGTTGCTGCGCCTGACGTCGCCGGTACAGGGCCTGGCCCGCACCGCCACGCGCGACGTGGACATCGCGGGCGTCACCATCCCGGCCGGGCGCAAGGTGTTGTTGCTCTACGGGTCGGCCAATCGCGATTCGCGCCAATACGGGCCGGCCTCCGAGGAACTGGACGTGCTGCGCAAGCCACCAGGAATTCTGACCTTTGCTCAGGGCAACCACCACTGCATCGGCAACGCTGCCGCGCGGATGCAGTCGCGGGTGGTCCTGGAGGAACTGCTCGCCCGCTGCCCGAACTTCAGCGTCGATCCTGACGCCGTCGAGTACGCCGACGGGATGTATGTTCGGCGGCCGGCCCGCCTTCCGTTCGTCGCCGACGCCTGAAACCGCGAAGGAGATGCCATGAAGGTCGTCGCCGACCGCGAGCGGTGTGTCGGAAACGGAATCTGCGAGGGGATTCACCCAGCCGTCTTCGAAGTCGGGGACGACGGCATCGTCACCGTTCACAACGAGAACATCCGCGAGGAAGACCGCGAGCTGGTGGCCCGCGCGGTCGACGGCTGCCCGGTCCGGGCATTGGAATTGCTCATCCCCGGCTGCAGCGACACCTGATCGTCGGAACTGGCACAATCACAAAACAACCAGCTGCGATGACGTTGCGATGCCGGCCCCATAAGCTGTGCGGGTGGCCGGTATCGACCTCAACGCCGACTTGGGCGAGGGCTTCGGCGTCTGGCGCCTCGGTGACGACGACGCCATGCTCGACATCGTCACCAGCGCCAATGTGGCATGCGGTTTCCACGCCGGCGACCCCGCCGGCCTGTTGCGGGTATGCCGATCGGCCGCCACGCGCGGGGTGCGCATCGGAGCGCAGGTCAGCTATCGCGACCTGGCCGGCTTCGGCAGGCGCTTCATCGACGTCGCCGCCGAAGACCTGATCGCCGACGTCGTGTACCAGATCGGCGCGCTGCAGGCGATCGCGCGCGCGTCCGGTTCTGTCGTGTCCTACGTCAAACCGCATGGGGCGCTGTACAACACGATCGTGACCAACGGCGAACAGGCCGCCGCGGTCGCCGAGGCGGTGCGGCTGGTGGACCCCGGCCTGCCGGTGCTGGGCATGGCCGGTTCGGTGTTTTTCGACGAGGCCGCCCGCCGCGGCCTGCGCACGGTCCCCGAGGCGTGCGTCGACCGGGCCTACCGGCCGGACGGGCGGCTGGTGTCGCGCCGTGAGCCCGGCGCGGTGCTGCATGATCCGGCGGCGATCGCCGAGCGGGTGATCGCCATAGTCACCTCGGGGCGCGTCACCGCTGTCGACGGAAGACCGATCGTCGTGAGCGCGGAATCCGTTTGTGTGCACGGTGATTCACCCGGGGCGGTGCAGATCGCCACCGCGGTGCGCGATCGCCTCACGGCGGCCGGTGTCGACATCCGGTCCTTCTGCTGATGCGCCTGAAGCTCGGCCGGCCCGACATCGCCCGGTACGCGGACCGGTTCGACGCCCCCGCCGCGGCACCCGGCGCGCTCTCGGTGACGTGGATGGGCGTGGCGACGCTGCTGATCGACGACGGCTCGTCGGCGTTGATGACCGACGGCTACTTCTCCCGGCCGGGCCTGGCCCGGGTGGCGGCCGGCAAGGTGGCGCCGTCACCGGCGCGCGTCGACGGATGCCTGGCGCGGGCCAAGGTGTCGCGGCTGGCGGCCGTGATCCCGGTGCACACGCACATCGACCACGTGCTGGACTCCGCGCTGGTCGCCGATCGCACCGGCGCGCAGCTAGTCGGCGGCCAGTCCGCGGCCAACGTCGGGCGCGGCTACGGTCTGCCGGAAAATCGGATCGTCGTCGCGCTCAGCGGACAGCCAATTCGGTTGGGCGCCTATGATATAACGCTCGTGGAGTCCCACCACTGCCCGCCCGACCGGTATCCCGGGGTGATCGGTGAACCGCTGACCACCCCGGTGAAGGCGGCGGCGTACCGCTGCGGGGAGTCGTGGTCGACGCTGGTGCACCACCGGCCGACTGGCCGGCGGCTGCTGATCCAGGGCAGCGCCGGTTTCGCCAAGGGTGCGCTGGCCGGGCACCGCGCCGATGCCGTTTACCTGTCCGTCGGGCAACTGGGGCTGCAGCCGCGGTCGTATCTGGCCGACTACTGGGCCGAGACGGTCCGCGCGGTGGGGGCCCGCCGGGTGATGCTCATTCACTGGGACGACTTCTTCCGCCCGCTGACAAAGCCGTTGCGCGCCTTGCCCTATGCGGGCGACAACTTGGACTTCTCCATCCGGATCCTCGATGAGCTGGCCACTGGCGACGGGGTCGCGCTGCACCTGCCCACGGTGTGGCGGCGGGAAGACCCTTGGATGTGAAGCGGTTCAGACCCGGGTCCGAATCATGGCACTGACCGTTGCGCTGGTGCTGCTTGCCGTCGTCCTGGGGTTCGCCGTCGCGCGCCCACGGGGCTGGCCGGAGGCGCTGGCGGCGGTTCCGGCCGCCCTCATCCTGATTGGGATCGGCGCGATCTCGGTTCATCAGGCCGAAAAAGAGATCGCCGAGTTGTCCGGAGTGGTCGCGTTCCTGGGCGCGGTGCTGGTGCTGGCCAAGCTGTGCGACGACGAGGGCCTGTTCGAGGCCGCGGGCGCGGCGATCGCGCGGGGACACGTCGGGTCGGGCGCCCTGCTGCGGCGGGTGTTCGTGATCGCCGCGGTGATCACCGCCGTGCTGAGCCTGGACGCCGCCGTGGTGTTGCTGACCCCGGTGGTGCTCGCGGCGGTGCGGCGACAGCGCACTCCGGTGCGGCCGTACGCCTACGCCACCGCCCATCTGGCCAACGGCGCCTCGCTGTTGCTGCCGGTGTCGAACCTGACCAACCTACTGGCCTTCCACACGGCCAACATCTCGTTCACCAAGTTCACGCTGGTGATGGCGCTGCCGTGGGTGGGCTCGGTGGCCACCCTCTACGTGATCTTCCGGTGGTTCTTCGCCAGCGACCTGCGGGTGCAGCCGGATCCCGAGCGACTCGGCGCGCCCCCGCGCCCGCCGGTGTTCGTGTTGGTCGTGGTCGCGCTGACGCTCGCGGGCTTCGCGGTCGCCCAGTCCGTGGGGCTGGCACCGGCCTGGGTGGCGGTGTGCGGCGCCTCGGTGCTGGCGGTGCGCAGCCTGCGCCGTCGGCACACCTCGATGTCCGACATCGCGCGCTCGGCCAATGTGTCGTTCCTGGTGTTCGTGCTGGCGCTGGGCGTCGTGGTGCGGGCGGCCATGCTCGACGGGATGGACCGGGCGATGTCGGCGGTGTTGCCGTCGGGTTCGGGCCTGGCCGCGTTGCTGATGATCGCCGCGATCGCGGCCGTGCTGGCCAACGTCGTCAACAATCTGCCGGCCACGCTGGTGTTGCTGCCGCTGGTCGCGCCGGCCGGCCCGGTCGCGGTGCTGGCGGTGCTGATCGGGGTCAACATCGGCCCCAACCTGACCTACGTCGGTTCACTGTCGAACCTGTTGTGGCGACGCGTGCTGCACAGCCACGACGTCGATGTCGGCGTCGGCGAATACACCCGCCTGGGGGTGTGCACCGTGCCCGCGTCAGTGGGGGTGGCGGTGCTCGCGCTGTGGGCGTCGGCGCGGCTGCTGGGCCTCTAACCCCGCCGGTATGCCGGCGGCAGCGGCATGGAAAGCTGGGCCAGCACACCGCGCAGCAACGTCGGATAGTCGGTGATGATGCCGTCGACCCCATAACCGATCTGCTCGCGCATGGCATCGGTGTCGTTGACTACCCAGGGAATAACCTTGAGCCCCAACGCATGCGCGCGGTCGACGTACGGCTTGCCGGTGACCAGCCGGTGCTCCGGTGAGACGGTGTCGGCGCCCACCGTCAGCGCGCCGATCAGTGGATCGCCGACGGTCTGCTCGTCGTACAAGGCCACCAACGGAATTGACGGCTCGGCCTGGTGTACCAGCGGCAGGGTGCGCCAGTCGAAGCTCTGTATTTCCACCCGCTCGACCTTGCCCGCGGACCTGACCGCGGCCAGTATCACGTCGACAAACTCTTGCGGATCGGCCGAGGCGCCAGTATTTTCGGCCGCGACCTTGGTTTCGATGTTGTAGCGCACCGCATCGGCGCGGTAGGAGTCGACGAGCGCGAAAACCTCCGGCAGGATGGCTATCTTGTTGCCCCGCACCACTTCGGCATGTGGGAATTCGTCCAGTCGGCGCCCGCAGTCCAGGGTGCGGATCTGCGCCAGGGTGAGCTCGTGCACGAGTTTACCGACGTAGGGATACTGCCGATCGCCGGTGAACGCGGGCGCGGTGTCGGTGCATTTCTCGGCCTCGATCGTCGGGTCATGCCACACCAGCGGTTGTCGATCCCGGGTGAGTACGATGTCGAATTCCAGTGTGCTGACGCCCAATTCGAGCGACCCGGCGAAGGCGCGCAACGACTGTTCGGTGGCCTCCCCGCGCCCGCCGCGGTGGGCCTGCAGGTCGAAGCCGGGCGGCTGCGCGGACGCTGCCGGAGCCGGCGCGATCAGCGCGATCAGCGCGATCAGCGCGATCAGCGCGATCAGCGCGATCAGCGCGGCCATGATTGGCGGGCAGACGCGAAAGCCCCAAGTTCCTCGGCGTGTCGAGCCCTTTTGGGACCGCTCGCGAAGAGAAGTCACCGTCTGCGTTGGCGGGAGATTTCGGCCAGCACCACCCCAGCGGCCACCGAGGCGTTCAGCGATTCGGTGTTCTGAGCCATCGGAATGGACACGACCTCGTCGCAGTTCTGCCGCACCAACCGCGACAGCCCTTTGCCTTCCGACCCCACGACGACCACCAACGGGTCGGTGCCGTCCATGTCATCGAGCGTGGTGTCCCCACCGGCGTCCAGTCCGATCACCCGCAGTCCGCGATCCGCCCAATCCGTCAGTGTCCTGGTCAGATTGGTGGCCCGGGCCACGGGCACGCGGGCCGCGGCGCCGGCGCTGGTGCGCCAGGCCACCGCCGTCACCGAGGCCGACCGCCGCTGGGGGATCAGCACACCGTGGCCACCGAATGCGGCGACCGAACGGACGATGGCGCCCAGGTTGCGGGGGTCGGAGATATTGTCCAGCGCGACCAGCAGCGCGGGCGGCGAACCGGTTGTCGCGTCGAGCAGATCGTCGGGGTGGGCGTAGTTGTACGGCGGCACCTGCAGCGCGATGCCCTGGTGCAGGTGGTTGCTGGTCATCCGATCCAGGTCGGTGCGTGGTACCTCGAGGATCGAGATACCCAAATCAGCTGCGCGGGAGACGGATTCGGTGAGCCGTTCGTCGGCCTCGCTACCCAGCGCCACGTAGAGCGCGGTCGCCGGCACGCCGGCGCGCAGGCATTCCAGCACCGGATTGCGGCCCAGCACCGTCTCGGTTTCGTCGGTGCGCTTGGTGGGGCGCCGTGACGGCGACTGGGCGCGCTTGGCGGCGGGGTGGTTGGGGCGCAGGTGCGCGGGCGGCGTGGGGCCGCGGCCCTCCAGCCCGCGGCGGCGCTGGCCGCCCGAGCCCACGGTGGGGCCCTTCTTGGTGCCCGCCTTGCGGATTGCCCCACGGCGTCGCGAGTTGCCGGCCATTTACTCGGCCCCTACTGTTCTGGACCGGCCTGCAGCGACCACTGCGGCCCGTCGGCGGTATCGGTGACCTCGATGCCGGCGTACTTGAGCCGATCCCGGATCTCGTCGGCGAGCGCCCAGTTGCGCTGCTCGCGCGCCTTCTGCCGATTCTCCAGCTCCGCGTGCACCAGCACGTCGACGGCGGCCAGCGCCGCCGAGGTCTCGTCGCGGGATTCCCAGCGTTCGTCGAGGGGGTCACAGCCCAGGATGCCCATCATCGCGCGGATCGCCCGGGCATGCTGCAGCGCGCCGTCGTGATCGCCGGTGTCCAGGGCGCGGTTGCCTTCGGCGCGGGCCTGGTGCACCTCGGCGAGCGCGGCCGGCACGGCCAGGTCGTCGTTGAGGGCCTCGGCGAACCGCGGCGTCCATTCGCCGGGCTCGACGGCGCCGACCCGCACCCGCACCCGGTGCAGGAATTCCTCAACCCCCACATAGGCTTTCACCGCGTCCTGCAGAGCGGTGTCGGAGAATTCCAGCATCGAGCGGTAGTGGGCGCTGCCCAGGTAGTAGCGCAGCTCGGCTGGTCGCACCCGCTGCAGCATCGCCGGGATGGCCAGCACATTGCCCAGCGATTTGCTCATCTTCTCGCCGCCCATCGTCACCCAGCCGTTGTGCAGCCAGTAGCGGGCGAAACCATCGCCGGCGGCACGGCTCTGGGCGATCTCGTTCTCGTGGTGAGGGAAGACCAAGTCCATTCCGCCGCAATGGATATCGAATTCCGTACCCAGATAGGCGCGGGCCATCGCCGAGCATTCCAGATGCCAGCCGGGGCGCCCGCGGCCCCACGGTGTGGGCCAGGAGGGTTCGCCGGGCTTGGCCGCCTTCCACAGGGTGAAGTCGCGCTGATCGCGTTTGCAGGTGGCCGCGCCTTCGCCCTGATGGACGTCGTCGATCTTGTGGCCGGACAGTCGCCCGTACTCCGGGTAGCTGAGCACGTCGAAGTAGACGTCCCCGCCGGCGGCATACGCGTGATCGGTTTCGATCAGGCGTTGCATCAACTCGACCATCTGGGTGACGTGGCCGGTGGCCCGCGGTTCGGCCGACGGCGGCAGGACGTCCAGGGCGTCGTAGGCAGCGCTGAAGGCGCGTTCGTAGGTGGCCGCCCATTCCCACCATGGCCTGCCCGCCGCGGCCGCCTTGGTGAGGATCTTGTCGTCGATATCGGTGACGTTGCGGATGAAGGCGACATCGCAGCCGCGCGCGATCAGCCATCGGCGCAGGATGTCGAAGGCCACTCCGCTGCGGACGTGGCCGATGTGCGGAAGGCCCTGGACGGTGGCACCACACAGGTAGATGGAGACATGGCCCTCGCGCAGCGGAACGAAATCACGGACAGCACCGGCTGCCGTGTCGTGTAGCCGCAAGCGGGCGCGATCGGTCACGACGTGCCAGCTTACCGGGTAGTTCCCCGGCGCCCGGCGCTGTGCGCGCTTAGCCCGTGGGGACCACCAGTGCCGTGGCGATGGCGGCCAGGCCCTCACCGCGTCCGGTCAGCCCCAACCCGTCGGTCGTCGTCGCGGACACCGATACCGGCGCCCCCAACAATTCCGACAACACTCGCTGCGCCTCGGCGCGGCGTGGACCGACCTTCGGCCGGTTCCCGATGATCTGCACGGCGGCGTTGGAAACCCGGAATCCTGCGCCCGTCGTGAGGCCGGCGACGTGGCGCAGCATGTCCGCGCCGCTGACGCCCTTCCAGCGCGGGTCGTCGACCCCGAACACGGCGCCCACATCGCCGAGCCCGGCCGCCGACAGCACCGCGTCGCAGAGGGCGTGCGCCCCCACGTCGCCGTCGGAATGCCCGGCGCAGCCGTCGGCGTCGGCGAACAGCAGGCCCAGCAGCCGGCACGGCCGCCCCGGTTCGATCGGGTGCACGTCGACGCCCAGGCCGACCCGCGGCAGCGGAAGCATCCCGTTCACCGGCGCACGATCGCGTCGGCCAGCAACAAATCGAGCTGGGTGGTGATTTTGAACGCCAGCGGGTCACCGTCGACCACCTGAACCTGCCCGCCGACATGTTCGACCAGCGACGCGTCGTCGGTGAAGCCGGCCGCACCGGCGCCGGCCCGATAGGCGCGCAGCAGCAGTTCGGTGGCGAACCCCTGCGGCGTCTGCACCGCACGCAGCCCGGCCCGCTCCGGCGTCCCCAGGACCACCCCGTTGGCGTCCACGGCCTTGATGGTGTCATGCAGCCGCAGGGCGGGCACGACGGCGTCGTGGCCGGCCCGCAGGGCCTCCACCACGCGGGTGATCAGCGCCGGAGGGGTCAGCGCCCGCGCCGCGTCGTGCACCAGCACGAAGGCGGGCACGGCGGTCGCGGGGAGAGCCGCCAGGGCCAGGCTGACGGATTGGGTGCGGTCGGGCCCGCCGGCCACCACAGTGGCCCGATCGGCGAGGACCCGCTTGGCCTCGTCGATCCGGTCGACGGGGACGGCCACCACAACGTGATCGACCACGCCGGATTCGAGCAAACCACCGACGGCGCGCTCCAGCAGGGTGCGGCCGGCAAGCTCGCAGAATGCCTTGGGAATTCCGGCGGCGAGCCGTTCCCCCGACCCTGCGGCCGGTACGACGGCGATTACGTTGCCTGAGCTGCCCGTCTCCGGGGCCACCGAAGCGTCAGGACCTTCAGGAAGCGGCGGCCAGAACCTCGTCGAGGATGGTCTCCGCCTTGGCGTCGTCGGTGCTCTCCGCCAACGCCAATTCACCGACCAGAATCTGGCGGGCCTTGGCCAGCATGCGCTTCTCGCCGGCGGACAGGCCACGCTCCTGGTCGCGACGCCACAGATCGCGTACTACCTCGGCCACCTTGTTGACATCGCCGGAGGCAAGCTTTTCGAGATTGGCCTTGTAGCGGCGCGACCAGTTCGTCGGCTCTTCGGTGTGCGGAGCGCGCAACACCTGGAACACCTTGTCGAGACCTTCTTGTCCGACGACGTCGCGGACGCCAACGTACTCAGCGTTATCGGCGGGAACTCGAACGGTCAGGTCGCCCTGCGCCACCTTCAAGACGAGATATTCTTTTTGTTCCCCTTTGATCGTCCGGGTTTCGATCGCCTCGACTAAAGCAGCACCGTGATGTGGGTAAACAACGGTGTCGCCGACCTTGAAGATCATCTGATTCGAGCCCCTTTCGTTACTTCATCCTAGCACGGCCGCCTAACCACGCGCGAAGCAACGATGCAGGTCAGGGGCACAACACGCGCAGATTAGGGGTTGACATGGGGAGCAAGTCGTGCAGTGCAGCACATTACCAACGCCCTCGTTCGGCGTCGGGAGCGACCCAGAAATCCCTGGCGCCGCGCTCCCGCGCTGGTCCCGCGCCCCGCGCTACCGCGCGCGAGGGGGTGCTACTACTGTGCATAGTTGCATAGGTGGAACCGGTCCAGCAGGAGGCTTGAGAGAGTGAACCGCTTCAAGATCCGCCTCGGCCTTCCCGCGTTCGCGACCCGGGTCGCCGGCGCCGGCGTGGTGGCCGTCGCGGCCGCCCTGCTCAGCGGTTGCGGGGCCGGTCAGGTCTCGCAGATGGCGGTGCAGGAACCCGCGATCAACGGCAACAAGGTCACGTTCAACCACGTGGCGTTGCGCGACATCCGCATCCAGGCCACGCAGACGGGCGACTTTCTCCAGCCGGGCCGAACGGTGGACCTGGTGCTGGTGGCCGTCAACCAGTCGCCGAGTGCCTCCGATCGACTGATCGGCATCACCAGCGACATCGGCACAGTGGCGGTCAGCGGCGACACCCGGTTGCCCGCCGGCGGGATGCTGTTCATCGGCACGCCCGAGGGCCAGAAGGTGGCGCCGGGCCCGATCGATTCCAGCACCGCGGCGAAGGCGACCGTGACCCTGGCCAAGCCCATCTCGAACGGCCTGACCTACCACTTCACGTTCAATTTCGAGAAGGCCGGGCAGGCCACCGTGGCGGTGCCGATTTCGGCCGGTCTGATCGCGCCGGAGCAAAATCACGCGGGGTAACCGCCTGTCGTGACGGGGGCTTGTCGTAGCGGCTCGATACCGTCATCACGTGGCAACCGCGCGCTCTCAATACCGCTGCTCGGAATGCCGGCATGTCACCGCGAAGTGGGTCGGCCGCTGCCTCGAGTGCGGCACCTGGGGCACCGTTGACGAGGTCCCGGTGCTCAGTGCCGTCGCCGGGCGCCGCGCCGGCCGGGCGGCGTCGCGGGCCGTGCCGATCACTTCCATCGAGCCCAATACCAGCCAGCACCGCTCGACGGGCGTAGACGAACTCGACCGGGTGCTCGGCGGGGGCGTGGTGCCCGGTTCGGTCACGCTGCTGGCGGGCGATCCGGGCGTGGGCAAGTCGACGCTGTTGCTCGAGGTCGCGCACCGGTGGGCGGAATCCGGCCGCCGCGCCCTGTACATCTCCGGGGAGGAGTCGGCCGGCCAGATCCGGCTGCGCGCCGACCGCATCGGGTGCGGCGGTGACGAGGTGTACCTGGCCGCCGAATCCGACCTGCACACGGTGCTCGAGCACATCGCCACGGTCAAGCCCGCGCTGGTGATCGTGGACTCGGTGCAAACCATGTCCACCACCGAGGCCGACGGCGTCGCCGGCGGCGTCACGCAGGTACGCGCGGTGACCTCGGCGCTGACCGCCGCGGCCAAGGCCAATGGGGTTGCGCTGATCCTCGTCGGGCACGTCACCAAGGACGGGGCCATCGCCGGGCCGCGTTCCCTCGAGCACCTCGTCGACGTGGTCCTGCACTTCGAGGGCGACCGAAACGGCTCGCTGCGGATGGTCCGGGGGATCAAGAACCGGTTCGGCGCCGCCGACGAGGTCGGGTGTTTCCTGTTGCACGACAACGGGATCGAAGGGGTCGCCGACCCGTCGAACCTGTTCCTGGATCAGCGCCCGGCGCCGGTCCCCGGCACCGCGATCACGGTGACGCTCGACGGGAAACGTCCGCTCATCGGCGAAGTGCAGGCGCTGCTGGCCACGCCGTCGGCCGGCTCGCCGCGCCGCGCCGTCAGCGGCATCGACCATTCCCGGGCCGCGATGATCACCGCGGTTCTGGAAAAGCACGCGAAAATACCCATCGCGGCCAACGACATCTACCTGTCCACCGTCGGCGGCATGCGGCTGACCGACCCGTCGTCGGATCTGGCCGTCGCGGTCGCGTTGGCTTCCGCGCTGGCCGATCTGCCGCTGCCCACCACGGCGGTGATGATCGGCGAGGTGGGACTCGCCGGGGACCTACGGCGGGTCAGCGGCATGGAGCGGCGGCTGAGCGAGGCCGCGCGCCAGGGGTTCGCCATCGCGCTCATCCCGCCGGGCTGCCGGGGAGTGCCGCGCGGCATGCGCGCGCTCACCGCGCCCACCATCGTCGCGGCGCTGGAACACATGGTCGACATCGCCGACCACCGCGGCGGCAAGCTCGCAATGCCGCACCGGCTGGACGCGTGACGCGATGGGCCGCAGAATGCACGCTGTGAGTCGTCCGACCCTGCGCGAGACCGTCGCCCGCCTGGCACCGGGTACCGGGCTGCGTGACGGCCTGGAACGCATCCTGCGTGGCCGTACCGGCGCGCTGATCGTGCTCGGCAACGACGAAAATGTCGAAGCGATCTGCGACGGCGGCTTCGCACTGGACGTGCGTTACGCGCCGACCCGGCTGCGCGAGCTGGCAAAGATGGACGGCGCCGTCGTGCTGTCCACCGACGGCAGCCGCATCGTGCGGGCCAACGTGCAGTTGGTTCCGGACCCGTCGATCGCCACCGACGAGTCGGGAACCAGGCACCGTTCCGCGGAGCGGGCGGCGATCCAGACCGGATACCCGGTGATCTCGGTGAGCCACTCGATGAACATCGTGACCGTCTACGTGGCCGGGGAGCGCCACGTGGTGGCCGATTCGGCGACCATCCTGTCGCGGGCCAATCAGGCGATCGCCACTCTGGAGCGGTACAAGATCAGGCTCGACGAGGTCAGCAGGCAACTATCGCGGGGCGAGATCGAGGATTTCGTCACGCTGCGCGATGTGCTGACGGTGGTGCAGCGACTCGAGTTGGTCCGGCGGATCGGCCAGGTGATCGACAACGACGTGGTCGAACTGGGCACCGACGGGCGCCAGCTGCGGCTGCAGCTCGACGAACTGCTGGGCGGCAACGACAACGCCCGGGGGTTGATGGTGCGGGATTACCACGCCAGTCCGGAGCCGCTGTCCGAAGCGCAGATGACCGCGACGCTCGACGAGCTGGATGCGCTGTCGGATACCGAGCTGCTCGATTTCACCGCTCTGGCAAAGGTTTTCGGATATCCGACGACGACGGAGGCACAGGATTCGGCGGTCAGCCCGCGCGGCTACCGCGCGCTGGCCGGCATTCCCCGGCTGCAGTTCGCCCACGCCGACCTACTGGTCCGCTCCTTCGGGACGCTGCAGAACGTGCTGGCGGCCAGCGCCAGCGACCTGCAATCGGTCGACGGCATCGGCGCGATGTGGGCCCGCCACGTGCGGGAAGGGTTGTCGCAGCTGGCGGAGTCGACGATCACCGACTCCCTGAGCTGAGCGGAACCGGAAAAGCTCAGCCGGCCGGCGGGGGCATCGGCGGCGCCTCCGGCTGCGGCACGGCCCCGGGCTGACCCGGCCCGGGCACCGGACCCGGCGGCGGTGGGGGCTGGTTCATGATGAACGGAACCGGCATCGAGCGCAGATTGCCCAGCTGTACGACCAGGTTGTAGGTGCCCGGCCCGATCGCCGGTCGCGGTAGCGGGCAGTGCGGCGCCGAGCCCATGCCCGTCCACGTCACCGCGGTGGTCACCTGCTCGCCCGGCGTGAAGGTCTTGATCAGCGTCTCGTTGGACGGCGCGCAGTCCAGGTTCGACCACAACCGCTTGTTGTCCAGCGAGTAGACGTAGGCCGCCAGCACCGCGGCCCCGACGTCGCGCTTGCACGCGACCAGCCCGATGTTGGTGACGACCATGGTGAACTTCGGCTGGTCACCGATGAAGTATTGGGGCGCGTTGGTCAGGCCCTTGACCGCCAGCGTCGAATCGGGGCAGTCATCGCCCTCCTTCAGCACCGGCGGCGGCTGCACCGCTGCGGTGGGGGTGGGCGTCTCGGGGTTCTGGCCCTGCGCCGGCGGCACCCCCGGGGCGGGCCGCTCGGGTCCCGCCGGTGGAGGCGCCTGGGGCGCGGGCGCCCCCGGCTTGCTTTGAGCCGAGTTCGGCTTGTCGGCGCTGGCGGGCTTGGCTCCCGTGCTATGCCCCATGAACGCGATCACGACGGCGGCCACGATCCCGACCACGACGACCGCGATGCCCACGGCCAGGCCTCTGCGCCGCCAATAGATCTCGGTAGGGAGCGGGCCCCGCGGTTCCAGATCGAGCACATTTGCAGCGTAGGCCCAGGTCACACCGATTTGGTTGACCCGCCCCGGCGTGTCGCCAGGTTTGCCGGTCAATCGCTGTGTTAGTGGCGGGCCGAGTGCGGCCGCACTCGGCCCCTATTCGCCGCTATTCGCCGCTATTCACCGATGTCGCCAACGTGGTGGCATAGCGCCGCCCGCCCATCGGCAAGGTGGTAGGTGGCCCCGGCCACCGCCACCGTGCCCGCGGCCACCCGCTCGGCGATCGTGGTCGATCGCGACACGAGCTGCGTCACGGTTTCGCGTACGTGTCGTGCCTCGAACTCGTCCACGCGGCTCAGACCCTCACTGCGGCCCATCAGGATCGACGGCGTCACACGCTCCACCACATCGCGCAGGAATCCGCCCGGTATGGTGCCCTCGTCGATCGCGGCCAGGGCCGCCTTGACGGCGCCGCAGCTGTCGTGACCCAGCACGACGATGAGCGGCACGTCGAGCACCGCCACGCCGAACTCGATGGAGCCGAGGACCGCCGAATCGATGGCCTGCCCGGCGGTGCGCACCACGAACATGTCGCCCAGGCCCTGGTCGAAGATGAGCTCGGCGGCCACCCGGCTGTCGGCGCAGCCGAACACGACCGCGGTGGGCTTCTGCCCCGTGGCCAGGCTGGCCCGGTGCTCGACGCTCTGGCTGGGATGTTGCGGCTTACCGGCGACGAATCGCTCGTTACCCTCTTTGAGTGACTTCCAAGCGGTTATCGGACTGGTGTTAGGCATGCCAGAGATTGTGCCGCAACCCGCCGCGGCGGGCCCGGAATTCATATCAGTCACCAATGTTCTCGACTGGTACGCCCGGTCGCGCCGCGATCTGCCCTGGCGGGATCCCGGGGTCAGCGCCTGGCAGATCCTGGTCAGCGAGTTCATGCTGCAGCAAACGCCGGTGGCCCGGGTGCTGCCGATCTGGCCGGATTGGGTGCGGCGCTGGCCGACCCCGTCGGCGACGGCCGCGGCCAGTGCCGCGGATGTGTTGCGCGCCTGGGGCAAGCTGGGCTATCCGCGCCGGGCCAAGCGCTTGCATGAGTGCGCCACCGTCATCGCGCGCGATCACGACGACGTCGTTCCCGACGACGTCGACACCCTGCTGACACTGCCCGGAGTCGGCAGCTACACCGCGCGCGCCATCGCCTGCTTCGCCTATCGCCGGCCGGTGCCGGTGGTGGACACCAACGTGCGCCGGGTCGTCGCGCGCGTGGTGCACGGGCTGCCCGACGCCGGCGCGCCGTCGGTGACCCGCGACCACGCCGACGTGTCCGCGCTGCTGCCGGATGACGGAACGGCACCGGAATTCTCCGCCGCGCTGATGGAGTTGGGGGCGACGGTGTGCACCGCGCGCACACCGCGATGTGGACTGTGCCCGCTCGGCCGGTGCGCGTGGCGGCACGCCGGCTTTCCCGCCCCGCAAGGGCCGCCGCGGCGCGTGCAGACCTACGCCGGCACGGACCGGCAGGTTCGTGGCCGCTTGCTGGATGTGTTGCGCGCCAAGGATTCCCCGGCCACCAGGGCGGAGCTGGATGTGGCGTGGCTGACCGATACCGCGCAGCGGGACCGTGCGCTGTATTCGCTGCTCGCCGACGGCCTGGTGACACAGACGCGCGACGGCCGGTTCGCGTTGGCCGGCGAGGAGTAGCGGCGGCTCTCAAAGGTCATTGCCGGCGTAGGACTGGTTGAAGCTTTTGTTGGCCAACGGGAAGTCGGGAACGATGGTGTCGGCCATCGCGACCGGCAACGCGGGCCAGTTGAACCACGACGGGTCGACGATTTTCGCGCGGGTGATGCGGTTGGCGGCGTCGGTTTCCACCCGGTGAACGATGGTGCCACGCCAGCCCTCGACGATGCCGACCCCGCTGCGGCCCTGGCGCGGCGTCGGCATGGTCACCGCGTATTCGCTTGGGCCGGAATGTGATTCGATCAGGTGACACGCAATATCGGTGGACGCGGCGAATTCCTCATGCCGCACCGTGTAGCGCGCCAGCACGTCACCCGCGTCGGATCGCGCCGCAACGACGGGTAGCGCAGTGGTGGGGTGCTCGAGCCGGGCGTCGGTATGCACTCCGCTCGCCCGCGCAACGTAGCCCAGACAGCCGAGGGCCTCAGCGTCCTCGCGGGGCAGCACGGCGGTGCCAGCGAACCTGTCGTATACGAGGGAGTTACGCAGGGTCAGTTCGGCCACCTCGGCGACGTCGGCTGCAATAGCGCGCAACAGGCCGGCGTCGGGCAGCGCCTTCACCGCGACCCCACCAGGGCGGACAGCGCCGCGCAGCAGCCGATGCCCGGTGACCGACGCGTTGAGCCGCAGCAGTTGTTCGCGAATGCGTTGAGCGTGCACGTTGGCCAGCCCGAATCCGACGTCGTTGGCGAGTGCGCCCAGGTCGGTGACGTGGTTGTAGAGGCGTTCCAGCTCGACGAGCAGAGCCCGCAGCCGGTGCGCCTCGTCGGGAACCTCCACGCCGAGCGCGTCTTCGACGGCAAGGCTGTGGGCGAGTGCGTGGGCAGCGGAGGTGTCACCGCTGACCCGTTCGGCCAGCTCGACCGCACCGTCGGCCGGGCGGTGTTCGAACAGCTTTTCCAGGCCCCGGTGGACGAACCAAAGCCGGGCCTTGAGGCGCACGATGGTTTCGCCGGCGACCGAGAAGCGGAAATGGCCCGGCTCGATCAGTCCCGCGTGCACCGGCCCCACCGGGATTTCATAGACCCCCGGCCCCTCGACGGTGACGAACGGAAAGTGGCCGGCACCTGCGAATTCCGGAGGCGGTGCGGCGGCCCCGCGCATGGGGTGCCAATGCTGCGGCCAGTGCGCAT
Organism: Mycobacterium sp.; assembly: GCF_004298145.1. Lineage (GTDB taxonomy): Bacteria > Actinomycetota > Actinomycetes > Mycobacteriales > Mycobacteriaceae > Mycobacterium. The sequence goes on along the minus strand of NZ_SCRH01000052.1, from coordinate 25,843 downwards.
GGCGCACCAGCCGCCGCAACTTGGGATGTCCGACGGGTCGAATCCCGTACAAATCCGCCATCTCGCGCTCGAACCGGCCGGCCGGAAACGACAGGTACGCCAGCGAGCGCACCGCCGGGTCATGACTTGGCACAACGCATTCCAGTTCGATACGACGGTCCGGCGCGCCGGCGAGAAACAGGTAGATGATGCGGAGAACGCTGTCGTCGTCATGTGCGGCCACCAGGCCCAGTCGAAATCCGTCGTCCAACAGCTGCTCCGACACGTTGGCCAGCTCGTCCTGCGACAGCCTGTGCCGGGTGAAGTCATGGTTCACGGCGATGCCCCGACGATCCTCGCTGCGGAGGTGAACAGGCCGGCGAGCGGACCGGCGGTTACCCCGAGGGCTATCGATGCCGCGACACCGAGAAGTAATGCCGCGGCGATCGTTTCCGGCACAACGATTTTCGGTGCCATCCCCGATGCGTCGGTCACGCTGCCGAGCAGGATACGGCCCGAGTTGCGCACCAGCGCGGCAAAGCCGATCGCGATCGCGAGCATGCCCGCACCCAGAACCCAGGTCAGCCGCGCATCGGCGAGGGATCGGGCGATAGCCAGTTCGCTGGCGAACATCGCGAACGGCGGCAACCCGAGCAACACGATGACACCGACGGCGATGGACAAACCTATTACGCGGGAGCGCCGCAGCACGGCGGTGATGTCGGCGATGGCGGTGGAATTGTGCGCCGCCTGCAACTGGCCGCTGGCCAGGAACAACACCGTCTTCCCGATCCCGTGCGCGAGCACGTGCAGCAGCAGTGCGGCGATCGCCAGCGTGGTACCGGCGGCCGCGGCGATCGCGATCAGGCCCATGTTCTCCATCGAGGAGTAGGCGAGCATGCGTTTGATGTCGGGTGTCACGGTCAGCATCAGGGCAGCGATGACCAGCGTCGCCAGTCCGATCACCAGTAGGCCCGACCGCATGAAGGCAGCCCCGGTCGCCGTGTCGATGATCGGTTTGATGCGTACCAGCACCGAGATGGCGACCGACAGCAGCACCCCGCTCATCAGCGCCGAAACGGGCGCCGGGGCCTGGCTGTGAGCGTCGGCCAGCCAGGTGTGGAACGGGAAAAGCCCGGCCTTGGCGCCGTATCCGATCAGTAGCAACCCGCTGGCCAGTCGCGCGACACCGGAATCAAGGTTCGCCGCGTGCGCAGCCAACGCGTCCAGGTTCAGTGCCGCGGCGGCAGGGGCGCCGGCGTGCTCGGCGGCGTAATACAGCAGCACGGTCCCCAGAAAAGCGATCGCGATACCGACCGAGCAGATGACGACGTATTTCCAGGTCGCTTCGAGCGCCGTACGGGTGCGGCGATGCCCGACCAGAAAGGCGGTGATCACCGTGGTGGCTTCAATTGCGACCCAGATGACTCCAATGTTGTTGGCGCCCACCGCGACAACCATCGCCGCCAGAAATGCCGCGGTCAACACGCCGTACGTTCGCGCGCCGCGCGCGTCGGTGTGGCCGTGAGCGAGTTCGGTGTCGATGTAACCGATGCTGGCCCACGTCGCCAGTGTGGCAACGGTTCCGATGACGATCAGCATGGTGACGCTCAGCGCGTCCACCCGCAGCAGGCCACCCAGGACGAGCCGGGTCCCGGACCCGACACCGCAACCCAGCGCCACCCCACACGCCAAAACCGTTGCCGCCGAGAGCACGGTCAGGGCCGCGGTTGCCCGACGCCACCCGCCGATCAAGGTCGCGATCGACGCGGCAATCGGGGTGAGGATCGCGGCGAGAAGTAAACCGGTCATCAGTCGTGCAACTCCTGCAGTGCGTCGAGGTCGGCGCCGCCGAAGGCACCGGTCAGGCGCCCGGTCAACACGCCGATCACGAGAAGCGCGAAAAGGATGTCCAGGGAGGCGCCGAGTTCGACGATGAGGGGCACGCCCGCAGTGAGCAAGAAGGCGGTGGCGGCAATCCCGTTGTCCAGCATGAGGAATCCAGCGGCCTGCGACACCGCATGCCGCCGCGTGACCATGACGAGCAGCGCGATGAGGACCGCCGCGGAAGCGGCCGGGACCGCGGTGGTGGTGGCCCCCGGCTGCAGGTTCACCAGGGAACGCGTGGCGGCGAACGCCACCAGCGTCAAGGCGGCGGTGATCAGCAGCGATGTCGCGGTGTTGACCAACGGCGTGGCCTCGCGGTGACGATCCGGCGTGGCGCCGGCCGCGCGAGCCAGCAGCCGCGGCAGTATCACCGCCCGTAACGCGAAGACCGCCAGGCCGACGGCGATAAGTGCGGCATCGCGGGTGTACACACCGCGCAGGATGGGGATTGCCGATAGGGCGACTCCCTGCCACGCCAGCAGGTGCACGATGGCGCCCAGATCGCGGCGCCACACGACCAACACGGCGACCAAGATCACCCCTCCGGCCGCGAAGTCGACGAGTACGGCAAACGTGTTGGACGTCATGCCGGCGCCCCGAAGAAGTTGGCGGCGATCACCGCGAGCAACGCCAACACGAATGACCCGGCCAGCAATTCGGGCACCCGGAAGAGCCGAAGCTTGGCCATGAATAGCTCGACGGTGGCCAGGACACCTGCCAGGACGGCGACCTTCGCGGCCACCGCCGCAAAGCCGATGACAAGGTCGACCGCGCCGGACCCGCTGCCCGCGATACCCCACGGCGCGAACAGGTTGGCCAACAGCGCCAGCAGCACGGTCAGACGCATGCCGGCCGCCCACTCGACCAAAGCCAGGCGGGGACCGGCGTATTCCAGGACCATCGCCTCGTGGACCATTGTCAGCTCGAGGTGAGTTGCCGGGTTATCCACCGGAAGGCGCCCGGTCTCGGCGACGATCACGATCACCAGGGCGACGAAGGCCAGCACTGCGGCCAGTGACACCGCCTCACCGGGATGGGCGATGGTATGTGCAACCAGCGCACCGAGATTGGCTGACCCCGCCGGGATGGAGAGCGCGAAGACCGCGAGCAAGATGGTGGGCTCGACCAACGCGGCGATGGTGATCTCGCGACTGGCCCCCATGCCGCCGAACGAGGTGCCGGTGTCGATTCCGGCCAGGGTCAACGCCACGGTGCCCAAGAACAGCAGGCCGACGACGGCAACCAAGTCGGCGCTGGTGTCCAGCGGCGATCCGGTCGCGACGAGCGGTGCGATCGCGGCGACCAGCAGCGTCGACGCGGCGACCAGGACGGGGGCGGCCGCGAACACCACCGTCGTGCCGAGCGGTTTGATCTGTTGCTTGCCAAGCTGTTTCACGATGTCACGCCACGGCTGCAGGATGCCCGCACCGACGCGTCCCTCCCAGCGGGCCCGCACCTGCCGGGTCAGGCCCACCACGAGCGGGGAACCGGCGACCACCGCGCCGAGCTGCACCGAACCCGCGGCGTAGGACAACCCGTTCATCGAGCGACCACCAGCACTGTCAGGACGCCGAGCGCACCGTAAGCCAAATACAGGTGGACGCTGCCGGTGTGGGCGCGCCGCACCATAGCCGCGGCGGTCGCCACCATCTGCAGCACCGGCGAATAGAAGCGTTCCTCTATCGCATCGGCGATGCGGGTGCGATAGACGATCTTCTCGGCGAAATACCTCGACTCGGCGGCGTGCGTGATCTCGATATCGGTGTCGGGCCGCAACACGTCGTCGAAGACTCGCTGCAACGGTTCGGCGAAAGAGGTTGCGGTGTATTGCATGCGGGCGGTGAGACCGTCTGCGCCACACGCCCATAGCGGTAAATCAGCGGGTTCGGGCCGAATCCGCCTACGCCATTGCGCGAGCGCGGCCACGGTCAGCGCGGCCACGCCCAACGCGGCGGCGATGATCCCGGGCGCTACCGACCCCTGCAAACCGGGCAGCCGCACCAGGGTGCCGAAATCGGTGAACTGCGCCGCCCGCGCCGCGGGTAGCGCGGCGAGCGCCCGGCGCAGTGCGGGCGCGACAACCGAGGGCACCAGCGCGAGAACCACACAGGCGGCCGCCGCGAAGACCATACCGGCCACCATGCTGGGCGCCGCCTCACGCGCGCGGGCGGCCCCGTCGCTGCGCGGCCGTGCCAGAAACCCGATCCCGAACGCCTTGACCATCGCCGCCACGCCCAGACCGGTGGTGAGTGCGACGGCACCCACGGCCAGCGGCGTGGTCAAAGCCAGGAGGGTGGCGTGGCCGGAAGCCGTGTGGATCAGCGACTGCACCAGCAACCACTCGCTGAGGAACCCCGCCCCGAGCGGCAGCCCACATGCCCCGAGCGCGGCCACCCCGAACAGGATGGTGGTCGCCGGCATTCGGCGGGCCAGACCACCCAACCGATCGAGGTCACGCAGCCCCGTCGCTTCCAGTACCGACCCGGCCGCCAGAAATCCGAGACTCTTGAACGCCGCGTGCGCTATCAGGTGCAGCATGGCCGCGGCCGCGGCGATCGCGGCGGGCCCGGTGGCGCCGGACGCCGCGAACAGGGTCGCGGCCCCCAACGCGAGTGTGATCAAGCCGAGATTCTCGGTTGTCGAATACGCCAGTAGCCGTTTGAGATCCGTGGCCACCGACGCTTGCACCACGCCGTAGAGCGCGGAGACCGCACCGACCGCCATCAGGGTGAGTCCCCACCAGCGTGGCCCCGGTCCGAGCAGCTGCAGATCGATCCGGCAGATGCCGTACACCCCGAGGTTGACCATCGCCGCGCTCATCAGCGCCGACACCGGGCTGGGCGCTTCCGGGTGAGCGCGCGGCAACCACGCGTGCAACGGCACCAGACCGGCCTTCGACCCGAACCCGGCCACTGTCAAAACAAAGACCGCGGTGGCGGTGCCCGGCGAGATCCGGTGCAAATCGGCGAATCGGTCCGCGCCGCCGGCGGCTGCCAGCACCACCAACCCAACCAGGATCGACACGAAACCCAACTGGGTCATCACGGCGTACACCAGCGCGGCGGAGCGAACCTCCGGACGGGTGTGCTCAGCCAGCACCAGCACCAATGACGCGACCGCCATCAATTCCCACGCGAACAAAAACGTCGTCGCCGCCCCCGCGGCGGGCACCAGCAGCATCGCCGCGACGAACACCGGCAATGCGGTCAGCGTGACCCGGCTCAGCTGCCCGTGCCGGGCATACCCGATCACGTAAACACCGACCGCGACCGCGACCGCCCCCGCGATCGACATGAAGAACCCGCCCAGCGGATCCAGATCCAGCTGGACCCCGGACAGCGGAAGCAACCAGCCGATGTGAACCGCACGAACCGTGCCGAACATTCCCAGCAGGCCCGTCCATACGCCGCCGGCACCAAGCAGCGATGTCAGGGTACCCGCCAGCGCGGGCCCGAAGTCGCTGCGGCGCACCAGCTCCGGCCCGGTCGCCTCGCTGGTCGGCAGTTCTGCGGTCACTTGCCGGTCACCGACCTCAGCGCGGCGACGATCTGGCTCGGGGTCGGTGGACATCCCGGGATCTCCACGTCGACGGGCACCACATCGGCAACCGCCCCGACGACGCCATAGGCGTCTTTGAAGACGCCCCGGTTCAGGGCACAGTCGCCACAGGCAATCACCCGACGGGGGCGCGGCGTGGCGGCGACCGTGGTCTGTAGTGGTCCGGCCATGTTGCGTGTCACGACGCCGGTCACCAGCAGCGCATCCGCGTGGCGGGGCGACGCCACCAGGCGCGCCCCGAACCGCTCGACGTCGTACACCGGTCCGAACGCGCCGGAGATCTCCACTTCGCATCCATTGCACGAACCCGCGTCGACATGCCGGACCTGAACCGAACCCCGCACTTCGGCAATCGGTTTCATCGACTCGTCCGGTGCGGGTGCGGCGGGTTCGGTGATCCGGCCCACCCGCAGGACCTTGCCGATCCAGCCCACTGACCTGCTCCGCCCTACTCCGCGCCACCGGCGCGCAGGTCCTCCAACACCGCGACGCGATCGCTGAGCACCCCGCTGAGAACCTTGCGCGCCACCAGCAGCAGCTCGGCAATGTCCGGCGAGGCGATCGAGTAGATCATGGTGTTGCCGTCCCGCAGCGCGTCGACCACGCCGGCCCGGCGCAGCACACCCAGCTGCTGCGACAGATTCGACGATTCCAGGCCAACCTCGGGCAACAGCTCGCCGACCGACTTGTCGGCCGCCACCAACAGCTCGAGAATCCTGATCCGCGCCGGATGCCCCAACGTCTTGAAGAACTCGGCCTTGAGCTTGTACAACGGCTCCGACACGGCGCCAATCTCCTGACAACTACATAATTTCTTGATTCGAACAATTGAAGAAGTTATCAGATGTTGTTGCGGTCTTCATCTCGGGCACCGACGTCCCAGCTGTGATCAGCGCCGCCGATCCGGCGCGGCCAGGAAAGCCTCCACCGCTTCGCGGTATTCCCCGGGCGCTTCGTCGTGGATCAGGTGGCCGGCTTGCGAAACCCGCAAATACATTGCCGCGGTGCCGGTTTCGAACATTTCTTGCATCTGTCCCGGGGGTGTGACCGAGTTACCGGCCTCGATGAGCAGCGCCGGGACGCGCACCGCCCGCCACTGCGCCCAGTAGTCCCGGGTGCCCCATTCCGCGGCGATCTCGAGCCATCGCGAGGTGTGTCCGTGCAGCCGCCAACCGGTTTCGGTGCGGTCGAACGCCTCCAGGAAATACCGCCCGGCGACGGGCCCGAATTCGGCGAATACCTGCTCGGCGGAATCGAATTCGACCGGAAGTGCATGCAGCCAGGGCTCCCACGGTCCGGTGGTGCGGCCGCGGAAATCCGGCGCCATGTCCTCGAGCACCAGGGCGGAAACCAGCTCGGGGCGCTCGGCGGCCAGGCACCACGCGTGCAGGGCGCCCATCGAATGCCCGACGATCCTGACCCGCGCGCCCAACGCACTGACCGCGTCGCCCAGGTCTGCCACGAACCGTTCGGTGCTGATCGGGTGCGGATCGTCGACGCCGCGACCCCGGTGCCATAGCGCGTCGTAGCTGTAGACGGTGCCCAGGCGGGTCAGCCACGGCAGCTGACGCGTCCACGTGGTTCCCCGCCCCATCAGCCCATGCGCCAGCACCAATGGCTCGCCGCGTCCCCCGTGACGGGTCAACAGTTCGCTGGGCATGTCACCATCTTGCGTGGACCGCCCTCGTTGAAAGGTGCGGGGGGCGGGGTAGCCTAGCGGCATGCCGCCAGTGGTGAAGATCAACGCAATCGAAGTTCCCGCCGACGCCGGCCCCGAACTGGAGAAGCGGTTCGCCCACCGCGCGCATGCGGTGGAGAATCAGCCCGGCTTCCTCGGCTTCCAGTTGCTGCGCCCGATCCAGGGCGAGGACCGCTACTTCGTGGTGACGCACTGGGAGTCCGACGAGGCGTTCCAGGCGTGGGCCAAGGGTCCCGCCATCGAAGCTCACGCCGGCCATCGGGCCAACCCGGTGGCGACCGGGGCGTCGCTGCTGGAATTCGAGGTTGTGCTGGACGTTGCCGCAAACAAGCAGGCTGGCTAGCGGGCGGTCGGCCTGGCGCCGCGCACTGGCGCTGAGCGCCGCCACCGCATTGGTAGTGACACTGGCGCCCGGTTGCGCCCCCTCCCCGTCGCCGCAGGCGAATGCGGCGAACCCGGGGCGACAGATCGACACCCGCACCCCGCCCGGCATTCGGGCCCAGCAGACGTTGGACATGCTCAATTCGGACTGGCCCATCGGACCGGTCGGAGTCCGCACGCTGGCGGTGCCCGACAAGGTCGAGTCGGTGGAAACCACCATGGAGGCGCTGTGGTGGGATCGCCCGTTCACCCTTGACGGTGTCGACATCGGCGCGAGCGTCGCCACCCTGCACCTGACGTCTTCCTACGGTGCCCGGCAAGACATCCGGATCCACACCGACGACGGCGGGTGGGTGGACCGGTTCGACCTGGACACCCAGGCGCCGCCGGTCAGGTCGTGGCACGATATCGACGCGGTGTTGAGCAAGACCGGCGCCCGCTACTCCTACCAGGTCGCCAAGGTCAACCCGTCCGTTCAACGCCACTGCAACCCGGTGGCGGGCACCAACACTCGCGAATCTCTGCCCCTGGCATCGATTTTCAAGCTGTACGTGTTGCACGCTCTGGCCGGTGCCATCAAGAACGGAACGGTGTCCTGGGACGACCAGCTGACCGTCACGGACAAGAGCCGCGCCGTCGGGTCGTCGGGCTTGGCGCTGCCCACCGGTGCCCACGTCTCGGTTCGCACGGCCGCCGAGAAGATGATCGCCACCAGCGACAACATGGCAACCGACCTGCTGATCGGAAAAATGGGCACGAACGCCATCTCCGAGGCGCTCGCCACGGCCGGCCATCACGACCCGGCCAGCATGACTCCCTTCCCCACCATGTACGAGCTGTTCTCGGTCGGCTGGGGCAGACCGGACCTGCGCGGCCAATGGGAGCACGGATCCCCGCAAGTCCGAGCCCAGCTGCTCGAGCAGGCGAACTCCACGCCGTATGACCCGGATCCGACGCGCGCTCACTCGCCGGCATCCTCTTACGGCGCGGAGTGGTACGGCAACGCCGAGGACATCTGCCGAGTCCATGCGGCGCTGCAGGACGACGCCGTCGGCGCGGCCGCGCCGGTGCGAGAGATCCTCTCCGCGGTCTCCGGTATCCAGCTGGACCACAAGGTGTGGCCCTACATCGGCGCGAAAGCCGGTGGCCTGCCGGGCGATTTGACGTTTAGCTGGTATGCCGTCGACAAGACGCGGCAGCCGTGGGTGGTCAGCTTTCAGCTGAACTGGCCGCGCGATCATGGGCCGACCGTGACCGGCTGGATGCTGCAGGTCGCCAAACAGGCCTTCGCGCTGATCGCGCCGCGCTGACGGTCACAGCCGCAGCGTCCAGTGTCCGGCGCGGAAATGCATGACGACGCGACCGGCCGGTGCGACGTCGACGCGCCAGAACGAGGCCGGCGGGATGTCCAGCGCCGCCAGGATCGCCGCCCGGACCACCGCAGGGTGCGTCACCGCTACCGTGGGTAATGCCTTGTCGGTCAACGACTTCAGCCATCCGGCCACCCGATCGACGAGGTCGACTATCGACTCGCCGCCGTGGGGCGCCCGGGCGGGCTCGGTCAGCCACGCCTCGAGATCCGCCGGAGGCAGGGCCGCGAGCGCCTCGCCGCGCCACCGTCCGCAGTCGAGGTCGGCCAACCGCGGCTCGGCGGCGGCACTCAGCCCCAGCAGTTCCGCGGTTTGGCGGGCACGCCGCTCGGGTCCGGCGAATTCGCGTCCAGCGGTCGGAACACCAGGACCCGCAGCGGCGGCAGCCTGCCGACGCCCGACATCGTTGAGCGGCTCGTCGGCGGGAAAACGCCCGGCCGCCATCGCCTCGGTCATCGCGTGCGATATGAGGGTCAGCCGGACGACCTCCGTCACGCCGCGGTGCTCGAGGCGCGCTCAGTCAGCAGCCGGGACGACACCACGGAGAAAACCAGGCCGATGCCCGCCCACAGCACCAGCTGGGTAGCCAACGACACCAGCCTGAATTCGTAGAGGACGTCGGCGGGGAATCCCGGATAGACGATGGTGCCCGCGGCGTCGCGCAGCGGTTCCGGCGTCTCGTCCACGCTCGGCAGCAGCGCCGCCACCACGACGATCGCCACCAGATAGGAACTGGCCGCCAGCAGCCTCGCGTTCCACGCGCCGAACCGGGCGGCGAGCCGCCGCGCCAGCCATACCGCGCCGATCGCCAACACGACCGAGGATGCCACCATCACCAAATACCAGCCGGTGCGCGCGCCGATCGTGTCGGACTGACCGACCGCCGGCGGATTCGGCGGATACTTCAGAAATGGCACCACATACACCGCTCCGAACGCACCGGCCGCCAGAAGCAACGAAAGCGCCTGCGGCTGCGCCTCATTCGTGCGCGTGTAGACGACGCTGAACAACACCGCGAACAACGCGCCCATGGCGAGGCCGAAGATCAGCACACCGAATCCCAGCCCGGCGTTGGCCTGCACCGCCCGGGTGAACAACTCGGCGCCGTGCTCGTGCACGCCGTGCGCGTTCTCCGCGTCCGTGCGGCCGTCCTCAAAAGCGATCGCGCGGGCGATGACGGGCTCGGCGCACAGGCGGGCGAATACGAACGCCAGCACCGCGCCGACAGCACCCGCCAGAAGGCCGCCCGCGATCAGGCGTTTCTCCACGAGGCCGGGTCTTTCCCGGGTCAGTGGCAGGGGAAGCCGAGAAGATGGCGTGCGTCGTGCACGAACTCGTGCACATGCGAATCGCTGCCGAGGAGCGAAACAGCGCCCTGGTCGACGCCGACGAAGTACAGCGCCAACAACGCGAGGAAGACGGTCGCCGTCAACCAAAGCGCGGTGCTGGCCGCCGACAGATCAACCGACCGGGTGCGGCCGCCAGTGAGCTGCGGGTGAGACACAATCGACTCCTTCTGGGGATAACGCGCCCCCGCTGGGGATGACGAGCCTCGGGTCTGACTTTGGACAGTGGCGCGACCGTTCTGGACTTTCACCAGATTCCGTGGCACATCAGGACAGCAGCCAGTGTAGGACGCGGCGAAAACGGGCGGTAGTCCAGTCCGAGACCTGCCCGTTTCCGCCGGTTGCTACTGCGCGTCCGGCCCCGGCGGCGCGCTGTGCGCTCCCGCCTTGGCCAGGTCCGGCTCGGCCGGCGGCTTGCGGGTGCCGACGAAGGTGAACGCCGCGTCCTCGCCGGCGCTTTCGCCGTCCCAGTTGTCCACGTCGACCGTGACGACCTGCCCAGGCCCGATCTCGTCGAAGAGGATCTTCTCGGAGAGCTGGTCCTCGATCTCGCGCTGAATGGTGCGTCGCAGTGGACGGGCACCCAGCACGGGGTCGAAGCCCCGCTTGGCTAGCAATGCCTTGGCCTTGTCGGTCAGCTCGAGGGCCATGTCCTTGCTCTTGAGCTGGCCCGCGACCCGGGCGATCATGAGGTCGACCATCCGGATGATCTCGTCGCGGGTCAGCTGGTGGAAGACGATGACCTCGTCGATGCGGTTGAGGAACTCCGGGCGGAAGTGCTTCTTCAGCTCGTCGTTGACCTTCTGCTTCATCCGCTCGTAGTCGTTCTCACCGCCACCCTGGGTGAAGCCCAGGCCGACCGGCTTGGAGATGTCGGACGTGCCGAGGTTCGAGGTGAAGATCAGCACCGTGTTCTTGAAGTCCACGGTGCGGCCCTGACCGTCGGTGAGCCGACCGTCCTCGAGGACCTGCAACAGGCTGTTGTAGATCTCCTGATGCGCCTTCTCGATCTCGTCGAACAGCACCACGGAGAACGGCTTGCGGCGCACCTTCTCGGTGAGCTGGCCGCCCTCCTCGTAGCCGACGTATCCCGGCGGGGCACCGAACAACCGCGACGCGGTGAACCGGTCGTGGAACTCGCCCATGTCGATCTGGATGAGCGCATCGTCGTCGCCGAACAGGAAGTTGGCCAGCGCCTTGGACAGCTCGGTCTTACCGACACCGGACGGGCCGGCGAAGATGAACGAACCCGACGGGCGCTTGGGGTCTTTCAGCCCGGCGCGGGTGCGGCGGATCGCCTTGGAGACGGCCTTGACGGCGTCCTCCTGGCCGATGATCCGCTTGTGCAGCTCGTCCTCCATGCGCAACAACCGGGTGGTCTCGGCCTCGGTGAGCTTGAACACCGGGATGCCGGTCCAGTTGCCCAGCACCTCGGCGATCTGCTCGTCGTCCACCTCGGCGACCACGTCGAGGTCGCCGGAACGCCATTGCTTTTCGCGTTCGGCGCGCTGGGCGACAAGTGTCTTCTCCCGGTCGCGGAGACTGGCGGCCTTCTCGAAGTCCTGGGCGTCGATCGCCGATTCCTTCTCCCGGCGCGCGTCCGCGATCTTCTCGTCGAACTCGCGCAGGTCCGGTGGCGCGGTCATCCGGCGGATCCGCATCCGGGCGCCCGCCTCGTCGATCAGGTCGATCGCCTTGTCCGGCAGGAACCGGTCGTTGATGTAGCGGTCGGCCAGGGTGGCCGCCGCGACCAGTGCCGGGTCGGTGATGGAGACCCTGTGGTGCGCCTCGTAGCGGTCGCGCAGACCCTTGAGGATTTCGATGGTGTGCTCCACCGTCGGCTCCCCCACCTGCACCGGCTGGAAGCGGCGCTCCAGGGCGGCGTCCTTCTCGATGTACTTGCGGTACTCGTCGAGCGTGGTGGCGCCGATGGTCTGCAGCTCGCCGCGGGCCAGCTTGGGCTTCAGGATCGACGCGGCGTCGATCGCGCCCTCGGCGGCACCGGCACCCACCAGGGTGTGCAGCTCGTCGATGAACAGGATGATGTCGCCGCGGGTGTTGATCTCCTTGAGCACCTTCTTCAGGCGTTCCTCGAAATCACCGCGGTAGCGCGAGCCCGCCACCAGCGATCCCAGGTCCAGCGTGTAGAGCTGCTTGTCCTTCAGCGTCTCCGGCACTTCGCCGTGCACGATGGCCTGCGCCAGCCCCTCGACGACGGCGGTCTTGCCGACGCCGGGCTCGCCGATCAGCACCGGGTTGTTCTTGGTGCGCCGGCTCAGCACCTGCATCACCCGCTCGATTTCCTTCTCGCGGCCGATGACCGGGTCCAGCTTGCCTTCCATCGCGGCGGCCGTCAGGTTGCGGCCGAACTGGTCGAGCACCAGCGATGTGGAAGGGGAGCCCGACTCGCCACCCCGGCCACCGGTGCCCGCCTCGGCGGCCTCCTTACCCTGGTAGCCGCTCAACAGCTGGATGACCTGCTGGCGCACCCGGGTCAGCTCGGCGCCCAGCTTCACCAGCACCTGCGCCGCCACGCCCTCACCCTCACGGATCAGGCCCAGCAGGATGTGCTCGGTGCCGATGTAGTTGTGGCCGAGCTGCAGCGCCTCACGCAGGCTCAGCTCGAGCACCTTCTTGGCGCGCGGCGTGAACGGAATGTGGCCCGACGGCGCCTGCTGGCCCTGGCCGATGATCTCCTCGACCTGGCTGCGGACGCCCTCGAGCGAGATGCCCAGCGACTCCAGCGACTTCGCCGCGACGCCCTCACCCTCGTGAATCAAACCCAGCAGGATGTGCTCGGTGCCGATGTAGTTGTGGTTGAGCATCCGGGCCTCTTCTTGTGCCAGGACGACGACCCGCCGTGCTCGGTCGGTAAATCGTTCAAACATCGGGTTACCTGCTCTCCCTCAACATCGGTACATATCTGTTAGCGGCCCTTCCGGGAACCCTGCCGGTCCCCTGCGGCCGGAATCGCGTACCTGACATCCACTGTAATGGTCGGCTCGCCAGCGGACCTAACCTTGCGGCGCCTCGTTCGCTACAGACGCAACTTGCTCGCCGCGAACCAATCTCACCTGCGACTGCCTGCGGCGTTGCGGCCCGTATCCGAAGAAACGCCGAAACCTACCAATTCGTTTCCCGGGGCGCCCGACGATCATTTCGCGCCCAGCGAAATGACAAACCGGCGCCCGGGCATCGAACCCGGGCGCCGGTTTGAAGACTGTCAGGTTGCCGCGTGGAATGCGTCGATGACGTCGGCCGGGATGCGGCCGCGCGTCGACACGTTGTGCCCGTTCCGGCGAGCCCATTCGCGGATCGCCGCGCTCTGCTCACGGTCGATGGCGCCGCGGCCGCGTCCCGAGCCCGAACGCCCGCGCCGGCGACCGCCGACACGGCGACCGGCTTCCACCCATTGCTTCAGATCCCCGCGCAGTTTCGCGGCATTCTTGGACGAAAGATCAATCTCATAGGTCACCCCGTCAAGCCCGAATTCGACCGTTTCGTCGGCTGCGCCGGCACCGTCGAAATCATCGACCAGGGTGACGGTCACTTTTTTTGCCATTGGCTTACCCTCGCATTTCGTCCTGAGCAGTTGCTGAGCAGATTGGATCGACCTCCCCGGTCACCAATGTGCCATAACGACACAGCATACTCAATCTGTACGGAGGCTGCAGTGTTGAACTTTCACGAGGTGTTTGAACTTTTCACAGACGGGTTTGAACTTTTTCACAGACGGGTTTGAACTTTCAACTACGAGTGTGGCCGAACAATCGGGAACAAAACTGTCTCTCGAATTGACAGTCCGGTCAAAGTCATCAACAACCGGTCGATACCCATTCCCGTCCCGGTGCATGGCGGCATCGCATACTCGAGTGCGGCGAGAAAATCTTCGTCAAGCACCATGGCCTCGTCGTCGCCGGCGGCCGCCGCGCACGCTTGGGCGGCGAACCTTTCCCGCTGCACGACCGGATCGTTCAACTCCGAGTACCCGGTGGCCAGTTCGACTCCGCGCACATAAAGGTCCCACTTCTCCGTGACGCCCGCGATGCTGCGGTGCTGGCGCGTCAAAGGTGTTGTCTCAACCGGGAAATCCCGCACGAACGTGGGAGCGACGAGCGAGTTGCCCACCGTGTGCTCCCACAGTTCCTCGACGATCTTTCCGTGCCCGTAGCCCCGGTCGCCGGGAATCTCGACACCGAGCCGTTCGGCGATACCGAGCAGCTTTTCGACCGTCGCCTCCGGCGTGATCTCTTCACCGAGCGCCGACGACAACGACGGGTACATTTCTATAGAAGCCCATTCTCCGTCTATGTCGTAGACGCTGCCGTCGGGCAGCGGCAGTTGTCTGGTTCCGATCGCCTCATCGGCGACCTCTTGAATAAGCTCGCGTGTCACTACCGCCGAATCGTCATAGGTTCCGTAGGCCTGGTAGGTCTCCAGCATGGAAAATTCGGGAGAATGGGTGGAATCCGCACCTTCGTTTCGAAACACTCGATTTAGTTCGAAGACCCTGTCGAGACCACCGACCACGCAGCGCTTGAGGAACAGTTCCGGTGCGATCCTCAGGTAGAGATCGATGTCCAGCGCATTGGAATGTGTGATGAAGGGCCGCGCGGCCGCGCCGCCGGCCAGCGTCTGCAACATTGGGGTTTCGACTTCGAGAAAACCGCGCCGTTCCAATGCGTTGCGTATGGCCCGGACGACCGCGATTCGCTGCCGTGCCACCGCGCGGGCTTGCGGGCGGACGATCAGGTCGACGTAGCGCTGCCGCACCCGCGCCTCTTCGCTCATCTCCCGGTGCGCGACGGGCAGCGGACGCAACGACTTGGCTGCCATCCGCCACGAGTCGGCGAGGACGGATAGCTCGCCGCGCCGGGAGCTGATCACGTTGCCGTGCACGGAGACGATGTCGCCGAGATCCACATCGGTCTTCCACGCGTCGAGAGATTCGCGGCCGACCTTGTCGAGGCTGATCATCACCTGCAGGGTGGTCCCGTCGCCCTCCTGCAGGGTGGCGAAGCAGAGTTTTCCGGAGTTGCGCGCGAAGATCACCCGGCCGGCGACGCCGACGACGTCATCGGTCGCGGTGTCGACCGGCAGGGCGGGGTGAGCGGCGCGGACCTGCGCCAGCGTGTGGGTGCGTTCGACCGCGACCGGGTAGGGGTCACGCCCCTCGGCGAGCAGCCGAGCGCGCTTGTCCCGGCGGATCCGGTACTGCTCGGGAATATCTGCTTCGGCGTCTGGGGCGTCACTCACGACCTGCCAGCTTAAATGAACTGTCGCGGCCGGTTCGACCGGCGGGCGCCCTAGCGGGCCGTCTTCAGCCGGCCTCGCTGGCCGTCGCGGTTGCGTTCGAAGACCAGCCGCAGGCCGTGCAGGGTCAGGTGCTGTTCGTGGTGGCTGACGGTTTGCAGCTCGGGCAGCAGCAGCGGCGCGGTGTGTCCGGTGGCCACGATCGCCACGTCGTCGCCGGCAAAGCCGTCCACATCCTCACGGATGCGACCCACCAGGCCGTCGACCAGCCCGGCGAAGCCGAACACCGCCCCGGCCTGCATGCACTCGACGGTGTTCTTGCCGATCACCGAACGGGGCCGAGTCAATTCCACGCGGCGCAGCGCGGCCGAGCGGGCCGCGGCGGCATCGGAGGAAACCTGGAGTCCGGGCGCGATCGCGCCGCCGAGGAACTCGCCCTTGGCCGACACGACGTCCACGCAGATCGAGGACCCGAAGTCGATGACGATGGCGGGGCTTTGGAAACGGTGAAACGCGGCCAGGCAGTTGACGATTCGGTCGGCACCCACTTCTTTGGGGTTGTCCACAAGCAGCGGGATACCGGTGCGCACACCGGGCTCGATCAGCACGTGGGGCACCGACGGCCAGTACTGGTCGAGCATGAGCCGCACCTCGTGCAGCACCGACGGGACGGTCGACAGCGCGGCGGCGCCGGTGAGCCGCTCGGAATCGTCGCCGATCAAACCGTCGATGGTCAGCGCCAACTCGTCCGCGGTGATTTCCGGTTCGGTGCGAATCCGCCACTGCTGCACGACGTTTGCGTGCTCTTTGGATCCCGATATCAGCCCGACGACGGTGTGGGTGTTACGGACGTCGATCGCCAGCAGCACGGCTACCGCGCAACTATCCGGGGATCCAGCAGCTCGGCCGCGTCCGAGGGCACGAATGCCGGGTCGTGGCCGAGGTCGACCGGCTTGTTGCCGGCGTCGACGAAGACGATCCGCGGCTCATAGGTCCGGGCCTCCGCCTCCTGCATGGTCCCGTACGCGATCAGGATCACCAGATCGCCCGGATGGACGAGATGCGCTGCAGCACCGTTGATCCCGATCACTCCGCTGCCGCGTTCGCCGGTGATCGCGTAGGTGACGAGCCGGGCACCGTTGTCGATGTCGACGATCGTCACCTGCTCGCCTTCGAGCAGGTCCGCGGCGTCCATCAGATCGGCGTCGATGGTCACCGAGCCCACGTAGTGCAGGTCGGCCTGCGTGACGGTGGCCCGGTGGATCTTCGACCTGAGCATCGTCCGTAGCATCAATTCCTCCAAGGTGATCGGGCGTATTCGTGGTTACCGTCCGGCCCATCGGTGCCGGCGGGTGTTTCGATCTGCATTTCGATGTTGTCCAGCAGCCTGGTGGCGCCCAGCCGGGCCGCAACCAGCAGCCGGGCGCAGCCGTGGGCGGGCGCCGGGCCGAGCCCGCCGTCGCGCAGCTCGAGGTAGTCGACCGTGAGCGCGGGCACGGCGTCGAGCACCGCGCGCGCCGCGTCCAGCGCGGCCGCACCGCCGTGGTGCGCGGCATGCGCGGCGGCGGTCAGCGCGGCCGAAAGCGTCACGGCCAGTTCACGTTGCGTGGGGTCCAGGTAGCGGTTGCGCGACGACATCGCGAGGCCGTCGCCTTCCCGGACGGTCGGAACTCCGACGACCTCCACGTCGACGTTGAGGTCGGCGACCATCTGCCGGATCATTACCAGCTGCTGATAGTCCTTCTCGCCGAAGAAGATCCGGTCCGGACGTACGATCTGCAGCAGCTTGCACACGACGGTGAGCACGCCGGTGAAATGGGTTGGCCGGTGGCGGCCCTCGAGCTCGGCGGCCAGCGGTCCGGGCTGGACCGTGGTGCGTAAACCGTCGGGGTACATCGCCGTGGCCGTTGGCGCGAAGACGATTTCGACACCTTCGGAGCGCAGCAGCGCAAGGTCGTCATCCATGGTCCGGGGGTAGGCGTCGAGATCCTCGCCGGCACCGAATTGCAACGGGTTCACGAAGATCGAGACCACGACCACCGAACCGGGCACCCGCTTGGCGGCACGCACCAGCGCCAGGTGACCGTCGTGCAGCGCGCCCATGGTGGGCACCAACATCACCCGTCGGCCGGTGTGGCGCAGGGCGCGGCTGACGTCGGTGACGTCGCGCGGGTTGGGGTACAGGTTGAGTTCGCCCGCCTTGAAGGCCGGCGACTTGCCGGGTCTCATGGCGCCAGCACCTCGACGACGTCCTTGGGAGCGTGTGCACGCTGGGCGGTTCGCAGGGCGTTGACCCGATACGCCTGCGCCAGTTCGGGTCCGACCTGGCCCAGCGCCGCCAGATGCCCGGCGACCGCGGCGGCGTCGCCGCGCGCGACCGGACCGGTGAGCGCGGCCTGCCCGCGTTGCAGGGTGTTCTCCAGTGCCGCTCGGGCCAGCGGCCCGATGATGCGTTCGGCGATGCCGCCCGGCTGGTCGTCGACGGACTGTTGGCCGAGCAGTTCGCTGCCGCGCAGGGCGGCGCGCAGCGCGTCCAGCGCGTCGGCGAGCACGGTCACGATGTGGTTGCCCGCGTGGGCCAAGGCCGCGTGGTAGAGGACGCGGGCGTCCTCGGCGACGCAGAACGGTTCTCCGCCCATCTCCAAGACGAGCGATTGACCGATCGCGTATCCGACCTCGTCGGCCGCGGTGATGCCGAAGCAGGTGTCCGGCAGCCTGCTGATGTCTTCGTCGGAGCCGGTGAACGTCATCGCCGGGTGAATCGCCAGCGGGATGCAGCCATCCTCGGCCAGCGGCGCGAGCACACCCACGCCGTTGGCACCGGACGTGTGGACCACGATGGTTCCGGGCCGCACCGCCGACGTCGCGGCCAGCCCGGACACCAGGCCGGCGAGTTCGCTGTCGGGAACCGCGAGCAGCAACAGTTCGGCACCGGCGGCCACTTCCGGGGGCGTCGCCACCGGGGTGTCGGGCAGCCGGCGCCCCGCCCGCTGCCGCGACGCATGGGAGATGGCGCTGCACGCCACCACGACGTGGTCCGTGCGCTCCAGCGCGACACCGAGCGCGGTGCCCACCCGG
Organism: Mycobacterium sp.; assembly: GCF_004298145.1. GTDB lineage: Bacteria > Actinomycetota > Actinomycetes > Mycobacteriales > Mycobacteriaceae > Mycobacterium. The sequence continues at coordinate 7,292 of NZ_SCRH01000052.1, read as the reverse complement.
CCGGCCGAGATGATTCCCACCTTGAGCCTGGCCGGGCGCAGACCGTCGAACTGCACCATCGCAGACGACCTCACAGATTTCTTGTTTCGTTCCGGTCCCACCGGGTGGGTACCGTTCGGTCACCAAGACTCTAGTCGATCACCAGGTGTTTCCCAATGTGAGGAAGCTCCCAGCTCAGCCTTCGCGGCGGCGGCGCCGACCGCCTTCGGCGGGCTGCACCTGCAGGCGGGCCAGCAGATCGGCGACCGACTGGCCGCCCGTTGAGGTCGTTTCGCCCGCGCCTTCGGCGTCCTCTGGCAGCGGCTCCCCGCCGTGCCGGGGCGCGTGCTCCGGTGGCGGCGGTGGCGCCAGGCGCGGTGGCGGGGGCGCACCGGGGGGCGGACCCTGGTGCACCGGGGGCGAAGGCGGCGGGGACGGCGCCGCGGCCGGCGGTTCGCTGCCGGGAGCGAAATTGCGCACACCGTAGTCGCGGTACTCCGCCGAGTGGCGCGACCGTGCGCGGCGACCGGACTCGGTGTAGGGCGCCGGCGGTGCGGGCGGCGGCGGTGGCGCCGGCGGTGCGGGTGGCGGCTCGACGGGCAAGCCGCCCCAGGCTTCGTCCCGGGATTCGTCGAGGCCGGAATGCCGCGAGCGCCGCCGTCCGCCCGCCGATTCCCCGGGGGAGTCGGCGCCGGCCCAGTTGCTGCCCGGTGCCCCGGGCGGTGACCACAGCCCGTCGGCGGCCACCGGCTGCCAATCCTGGCGTTGCCGTTCCGCCCGCGGTTCCGGCTCCGGCGGCGGCATGGGCTGCGGTTCGGGTTCCGGCGGCGGTGGCGGTGGCGGCGGTTGGTGACGAGGCTCGAACCGCGGCTCCGGCGGTGCGGTGTACGCGGGCTCCGGCGCGGCCGGGTAGGCGGGTTCCTGGGCCGGTCCGTACTGGTAGCGGGGCCGTTCCGGCCGGGGCGGCGGCGGCTGCCGGGGCGGCAGCAGGGGTTCTTCGGGCACATCGATGATGGCCGTCTCGTCGGCGCGGCCGTGCGGGTTGCCCTGGGGCACCGATGTGACCCGATCGCTGGACACCCAGTCGACGGGGTTGTCGCGGGGGCTCTCGCCGTTGCGACCCCACTCGCTGTAGGCGCGCTCCGGTTGCGGCTCGGTCTCGACCGTTCCGAGGGCCGGGCGGTGCGCGAGGTCGGTGTCGAACAGAATTTCCAGGCTGGTGCGCAACGCGCTCAGTTCCGCGCGCAGCTCGGCCAGATCGTCGGCGGCCTGGGCGCGCAGCTCGGAGGCCAGCTCGCGCCGCAGCTGGGACTCCACGGTCAGTTCGTATTCCCGCCGGGCCGAAATCTCCCGGTCGAGCTGGAGGTCGTACACCAGCTTGAGGTCGCGGACGCGGGCCTGGTCGGCGTCGCTTTGGCGGCGATAGAGCACGGAAACGAAGGCGCCGGCGACTGCGGCCCACAGCGCCAGGATCACAGCGAGCTTGAGGAGTTCCACCCGATCGGTGAAAACCAATGCGGAACTGGCACCTATCGCGAGGACCAGCAACGCGGTCAAGAGCACCCACCCCGGCCTGCGACCGCCGCGCCGGACCCGGGCGCCGCGGGACAGAACGGTCATGGCCTGACTGTACCTGCGCGAGGTCAATCCGCGTGTCGCCCGACTCCGGCGATTCTCACGTGGGTTGATGCACGACTCGATCCCCGGCTAGGTTTCCGCGCCCTCGCCATGCTCGGTCGGATCGTGCGGGGACTTGCAGCAATGTTGCAGCCACAGCCCAGCAACCACCAACGCCAGCGCGCTGATGGCCGCCACCACCGCTCCGGAGGTGTCCTCGGCGGCGGCCCGCAGCCAGGACCGCCGCGGCAAGAAGTACACCAGCACTCCGACCCACCAGCCCAGCATCAACGCCCCCACCCAGGCCGACGCCTTGGCGACCACCAGGCTGCGGGCCACCGCGAGCGGATGCAACCAGCCGGGACCGGGCCCGATCTCGCCGTCGCTGATCTTGGCGCGCACGTGGCGCGCCCACAGCGCCTCGGCGATGGCCACCGCCAGCAGCGACAGCCCGGTCCACACCGTGATCGGTGGAAACCACCGGTACAGACCGTTGACCAGCAGGTAACCCACGACGGCTGCGCCGACCACCGCGGCCGTCAGGTCACGCTTGCGGGTGGGTCCCATCAGGCCTCGGGCCCTCCGTCGGTGAGGGGTTCTCCGTTCGATTCGTTCAGTCGCAGCGTCTGGCTGGTCGGCCGGACGCCCTCGCGGTCGGCCTCTTCCAGCTGGGCGAGCAGGCCGGCGACCGGTTGCGGCCCGTCGGCCACGGTCAGCTGCGCGTCCGGGTCGATGGCCAGCCACGGGATCAGCACGAAGGCCCGCAGATGGGCGAGCGGATGCGGCAGCGTCAGGTTGTTCTCCCGCGAGGTCACCTCGGTGTGCCCGTAGCAGGCTTCGTAACAGGCGATGAGATCGACGTCGAGGGTGCGCGGGCCCCAGCGCTCGCCGCGGACCCGGCCCGCCGCACGCTCGAACTCCTGCGCCCGGGCCAGCCAGCCCTGCCCGTCGCAGACCGGGTCGTCGGCGATCAGCACCGCGTTCAGAAACGGGGCCTGATCCACCCGGCCCCAGGGGTCGGTCTCGTAAACCGGTGAGACGGCGAGAACCGCCTCGCCCAGCCCGTCGACGACCGACTGCAGTCGCGCCAGCCGGTCACCCAGATTGGAGCCGACGGACAGCACCACGCGGGTCATCGGCGTCCCTCCTGGATCCCGGTCGCCCCGGCGTGATCGTCGTCGACGCGCGTCATAGCGGCACCACCGAACCGCGCCCGCCCCGTCGCGACCGCCGCACCACCACCGCGACGTCCGCGAACTGCTGCGGGATCGGGGCCTGCGGTTTATGCACCACCACCTCGACGGCGTGCACGCGTTCGTCGTCCATCACCTGGTCGGCGATCTGGGCCCCGACGGTTTCGATCAGGTTGCGCGCGGGACCCGCCACAACGTCGGCCGCCAGCTGAGCCAGCACGGCGTAGTCGTAGGTGTCGGCGAGGTCATCGGTGGCGCCGGCGGAGGCCAGGTCGATCCACACCGTGATGTCGACCACGAAGTCCTGCCCGTTCGCGCGTTCGTGGTCGAAAACTCCGTGTTGTCCGCGAACCTTCAACCCGCGCAACTCGATTCGATCAGCCATCGTCTCCAGCCAGCTCAGTGTGCGTCTCGTCGTTCCATGCCGCCACGACCTTGAGCGCATCGACCGTGGCGCGCACATCGTGCACCCGCACCCCCCAGGCCCCGTGCAGCGCGGCCAGCGCGGAAATCACCGCGGTCGCCGTCTCCCGCCCATCGGGCGGTCGCGGAGAACCGTCGGGCCCGGCTAACAACGTACCGAGAAACCGTTTGCGCGATGCGCCGAGCAGTACCGGGATCCCGGTGGCGACCAAGTGCGGCAAGGCATGCAGCAGGGCCCAATTGTGTTGTCCCGTCTTGGCGAATCCTAGCCCGGGATCGATCATCAGCTGGGCGGGGTCGACGCCTGCGGACACTGCGGCGTCGACGCTGGCAAGCAGTTCGGCGCGCACTTCGGCGACCACGTCGCGGTAGTTCGGGGCCGCGTGTGGACGCTCGACCGAGACCGATCGCCAATGCATCAGCACCCAGGGCACTTTCGCCTCGGCCAGCAGCGGCGCCATGGCGGGGTCGGCCCGGCCGCCGGACACGTCGTTGACGATCCGCGCGCCGCTGCACAGCGCCGCCCGGGCGACATCGGCGTGCATGGTGTCGATACTCACCGTAATACCTTGTGATGAAAGCTCTTTGACGACGGGGACAACCCGGGAGGTCTCGACGCGGGAGTCGATGCGGGTGGCGCCGGGCCGGGTCGACTCTCCTCCGACGTCGACGATGCCGGCACCGTCGGCGACCAAAGCCAGTCCCTGCGCCACGGCCTTGTCGGGGTCGAGATAGCGGCCGCCGTCGGAGAACGAATCGTCAGTGACGTTCAGAACTCCCATTACCTGCACAGACGCCAGACTCACTTACGCAGGATGAGGTCGAGCGCTTCGGCTCGAGAAGCGGCGCTGGTTTTGAACAGACCACGCACCGCCGAGGTCGTCGTGGTGGCTCCGGGCTTACGGACACCGCGCATCGCCATACACAGGTGCTCGGCCTCGACCACGACGATCACCCCGCGCGGATTCAGCTTTTTCATCAGGGCGTCGGCGATCTGGCTGGTGAGCCGCTCCTGCACCTGGGGTCGCTTCGCGTACAGGTCGACCAGCCGCGCGATCTTCGACAGGCCGGTGACCCTGCCGTCGTCGCCCGGGATGTAGCCGACGTGGGCCACCCCGTGGAACGACACCAGGTGGTGTTCACACGTGGAGTACAGCGGGATTTCCTTGACCAGCACCAGCTCGTCGTGCTCCTCATCGAACATGGTGTTCAACACGCTGTCAGGATCGGTGTAGAGCCCGGCGAACATCTCCTGGTAGGCGCGGGCGACGCGGGCCGGTGTTTCCCGCAGGCCGTTCCGGTCCGGGTCTTCGCCGATCGCGTACAGCAACTCGCGGACCGCGGCCTCGGCACGCTCCTGGTCGAATACCCGTATCTGGCGCATCGCGGTGTCCGGCAGTGCCATTGAATTCTCCGTTTGCTCAGCCGTGGGCCGGCGGATTGGACCGGCTTACGTCGTCATCCTGCCGGTCCGGCGAGCCACCCTCCGGGGCGGGCTGGCCGGGCGGGGGGTAAGGCGGATACGGCGGGTACGGCGGCTGCACCTGACCCGGCTGACCAGAACCACCCGGTCCGCCCGGCTGGCCCGGATACCCCTGCTGGTGCCCCGCGTGGCCCTGCTGTCCGGGGTGCCCCTGCGGGCCGGGATAGCTGCGCGCCGGTTGCTGCCAGTAGGGCTGCTGTCCAGGCTGCGCCGGCGGATGCCAATAGTTCGGTTGCTGCTGCGGTTGCTGCTGCGGTTGCTGCGATTGCTGCGGCGGCCATCCCGGCGCACGCCAACCGGCCGGCGCGCCGTAGTCGGGCTGGGTGGGGCCGTGCTGCTCGCCCTGTCCGCGCGGGGTGCCCCGGCTTCCATGAGAACCGTTGCCGCCGTTGGCGTTTCTGTCGGCCCCCAGCCGTGCGGCCGCGGCCGCTTCGCTGGCCCGTGCGATCGCCGCCTTGAAGGCCGGCTCGGGCGTGGGCGGCGGCCAGGGCTCGCCGCGCTCGATGGCCAGCTCGCCGGGCGTCTTGATCGGCGGCTTGTCCGATGGGATGCGGCCACCAAAATCGTCGAACATTGTCAGTCGCGGCCGCTTTTCGACGCCGGAGAAGATGCCTTCCAATTCGGCTCGGTGCAGGGTTTCCTTTTCCAGCAGCTCGCCCGCGAGGGTGTCGAGGATGTCGCGGTATTCGGTGAGGATTTCCCACGCCTCGGTGTGCGCGGCCTCGATCAGCTTGCGGATCTCGTCGTCGATGTCGCGGGCGACCTCGTGCGAATAATCCGCCTGCGTTCCCATGGTGCGGCCCAGGAAGGGGTCGCCGTGTTCCGAACCGTATTTGACCGCACCGAGTTTGGAGCTCATCCCGAATTCTGTGACCATCGCGCGCGCGACCTTGGTGGCCTGCTCGATGTCTGACACCGCCCCGGTCGTCGGCTCCCGGAAGACCAGTTCCTCGGCGGCGCGCCCACCCATCGCAAACACCAACTGCGCGATCATCTCCGAGCGGGTCCGCAGTCCCTTGTCTTCCTCCGGCACCGCCACCGCGTGCCCGCCGGTGCGGCCGCGCGCCAAGATCGTCACCTTGTAAATCGGTTCGATATCGGGCATCGCCCAGGCCGCCAGGGTGTGCCCGCCTTCGTGATAGGCGGTGATCTTCTTTTCCTGCTCGCTGATGATGCGGCCCTTGCGGCGCGGCCCGCCGATCACCCGGTCCACCGCCTCTTCCAACGCGGCGCTGGTGATGACGGTGCCGTTCTCGCGGGCGGTGAGCAGCGCCGCCTCGTTGATGACGTTGGCCAGGTCGGCGCCGGTCATGCCGACGGTGCGTTTGGCCAGCCCGGCGAGGTCGGCGTCCGGGCCGATCGGCTTGCCCTTGGAGTGCACCTCCAGCACCGCGCGTCGGCCTGCCAGGTCCGGGTTCGACACCGGGATCTGCCGGTCGAAGCGGCCGGGTCGCAGCAGCGCCGGGTCCAGAATGTCCGGCCGGTTGGTGGCCGCGATCAGGATGACACCGGCCCGCGGGTCGAACCCGTCCATTTCGACCAGCAACTGGTTCAGCGTTTGCTCACGCTCGTCGTGCCCGCCGCCCAGGCCCGCGCCGCGCTGGCGGCCCACCGCGTCGATCTCGTCGACGAAGATGATGCACGGGTTGTTCTGTTTGGCCTGTTCGAACAGGTCGCGTACCCGGGACGCGCCGACGCCGACGAACATCTCGACGAAGTCGGAGCCGGAGATGGTGAAGAACGGGACACCGGCCTCGCCGGCCACCGCGCGGGCAAGCAGGGTCTTACCGGTCCCGGGCGGCCCGTAGAGCAGCACGCCTTTGGGGATCTTGGCGCCCAGCGCTTGATAGCGACCGGGGTTCTGCAGGAAGTCCTTGATCTCGTAAAGCTCCTCGACCGCCTCGTCGACGCCGGCGACGTCGGCGAACGTGGTCTTGGGCATGTCCTTGGAGAGCTGCTTGGCGCGCGATTTGCCGAATCCGAAGCCCATCCGGGCGCCGCCCTGCATGCGGGAGAACATCACGAACAGCCCCACCAGCAGCAGTAGCGGCAGAACGTAGACCAGCAGCTCGCCCAAGATGCTGCCCTGGTTGACGACGGTGCTGACCTTCGCGTTCTTGGCGCTCAGGGCGTTGAACAGGTCGACCGCATACCCGCTGGGATATTTGGTGATGACCTTGTCGGAATTGTCCGTGTCACCATTGCCCTTCTTCAGGGTCAGGCGCAGCTGCTGTTCGCGATCGTCGATTTGTGCGCTCTTGACGTTGTCGCCGGTGATTTGGGACATCGCCACGGACGTGTCGACGGGCTTATAGCCGCGAGTGTCGTCGCTGAAGTAGAAGAACGACCAGCCGAGCAGCACCACGACAGCAATCACCGTGATGGTGCGAATAACGTTTTTCCGGTTCATCAATCATCGGCCTTACTGGCCAGGTCCTTCCCCGATATACACGCAGCTGGAAAAGTCAAGGCTACCGCCTGTGGTGATCGCCAGCTCCGGCAGAGCCGGGGCGCAGCGGGTCACCACCATCGAGCCCTGTGGTGATCGCCAGCTCCGGCAGAGCCGGGGCGCAGCGGGTCACCACCATCGAGCCCTG
>NZ_SCRH01000051.1 GCF_004298145.1 Mycobacterium sp. | reverse complement strand
AGTCATGGGCCGCGACCATCAACTACGCCGTGTTCCTGATCGCCTGCGCCCTCATCGCCGCCGCCGTCGTCGGGGTCTTCGCCTGGGTCTCTATGAGTTCGATGTGAACCCGCACAGACCTACTGCGCCACCCCCGCGGTTGATGCAACCTGCAAGCACACACCAGGAAGGCTTAACGATGGACAACCCGAACACCGACGAAATCGGCGCCGCCGTAGCCGCATGGAAACACAACGAACCGGGCGCCGGCCGGGCCATCGCCGAAATGCTGCGGCACCACCCCCGCAGCGGCGACGTCCTCGACGAAATCCGGCGCGTCATGGGCTGCCGCTGACACCAACAGCCAACCGCAAGAGCAGAGTGCCGCCAGGGCCGTTCCCCTGGCGGCACTCTGTTTGCGTGGCGGATGGTGTCGGCTTGCGCTAGGTCCCGATCGCGGCGCGCCTTGCAGTTCGTGCAAATCCTTGCATTCTGCAACGTTTTGCAGTTCGTGCACTCTTCGGATCCCCCCACCAAAACTGCGGGAACGGGCGGACGGCTGGCGCGACATCGCCATCCACCTCGCCGCCGACCTACGGGGAGGGTACTAACCACGGCGCGCCTCTGGGCCGGCCAGCCCGCTCTTGCAAAGATGCCCACGGCGGGGCATACTTATTGACGCGGACCCGCCCCACACACGTGGATAGGCGGGTCTAGCTGTATCTAAGCTGCACCGGGTCGCCCCCCTCTGCACAGGGACGCAGATACGCGTCGTACCAATCCCAGCCATATTTGTTTCCTGAGTGGCGCGCCAGGTGCATATAGGTCGCGTAGGCGACGAGGTCGGCCATCTGGACTAGCTGCGAGCGGTGCGAATCGTGAAATAAGGGGTCTTCGATAACTCGGCGTGTCGAAAGTTTTAGGTCACGATGCGCAGCGTAGTAACTCTGATCGGTGCGCGTGCCGTCCATGTTTATCAGCCCATATTCGTCGTTAGCGATAAGTTGCTGGTCGATCATCGCCACCGTTTCTGCGTAGCAACCGGCCTTGTGGGCAAAGAAATCCTTACGCCGCTTCGCTGTCTGGCTATAGACGGCGCCGACGCGCAAGTCGGGGCAATGCTTGATCACGTTTAGGCACTTCTCCGCAATGGTACGGCCGAGGGTCTTCCATTCGTTGTTCGGCGGTGCCGTAGTGGAGATGTGCTGCCGTCCATTGATGTACTTAGTGCAGTGCAATTCCGTGGATGGCGGCACGCAGTGGTCTTGGTACAGCTGCTTTCGCAAATCCAGCCAGGCACGAAGCGCCGGGCGCCACCCCTCGGGAGTGCATTCGATCCAGCCATAAACCACCCAGCCGTGGTTGGGGCTACCCGAATCATCCATGTATATCAGCCGATTAAGTCCTGCCACCGCTGAATCGTAAGCCCACCTTGCCACTCCAAATGCGGAGATCGGTCAGAGTGGTTCTTCCTCTTCGGGAATCGGTTGGCTGCCGTACGACTCTTGGCGCTTAAGGTCGGCGAGATCAACGGCTTTCCACCGTCGGTTGTCGCGTTCGTGCCAGCGCTCCTGCCGTTCCGTGAGGCGCCGCTGGAACTCGACAGGATCCGTTTGCCTCAGAAGTGCCATCTCCGCGCAGCGTGGACATGCGCCCACCCCGTCTGTGTCGAATGGCTCCGGGTAGATGGTGCGAACCCCCATCCCGCAGGCGGCTGTCTCGGCGCCGTCTTGAAGAAACGCAGGACTAGATGCATGTTTCAGGATCCAGGCTTGCGCAGGGCGTGGATTGCGGGGATCGAACAGGTAGGCATGGGACGGGCCGGGCTCTTTCGGTGGCACCGGGTCATTCCAGTGGTCGTGCGGGTTTCGCACTACGTCGAAATAGCGGTGCGCACGCCGGGAATTGGATACCTTCATCGGGTCTCAATTCTAGCGCTAGCCTTCCCCGCGTGATTGTGAAACCAGGCCGAATCACACGCGTCTCGGCGCGTTCATCATGTCAGCCGGGTACGCACTCAGCTACTTCAGCGCCTTCGGATACTGACAGCAGCGTGCGAACGAACCCTCCTCCGCGCCCACTTGCACGATCCGCGGCCGCCCAGCCTCCAACGCCGCCACCCGCTCCTCGAGGTCTGCCACACGGCGCCGCACCGACCACCAGGGGCTGTTACGCGGTGAGGGTGCAAGAAATCTGCTGGATCGTGGTCGCGTTCTGCGCTACACAGTCGAACGCCGGGGATGCAGCTCCCGGGATACCGTCGGCTATCGCTAACGGATATGCGCTCCCACTTGGCCGCAGGTACAACTGATTCGGGCTGGTGCTCGTGAAAACGTTGTTGGCGGCGTTGAAACCGCTAAACACGTTGAACACCGTCTTATTCGGCGCGCCCGTGATCGTCAGCGGCCTAGTGGGGTTGATCGCGGGAGCACCGTTCGCCACCGACGAGCAGTTCGCGTAAGTGAACGAGGCCGCCCCAGCGATGTTGCCGTACGCGGGGTTACCGGTATACGGCGCAATCTTCGCCTGAAGTGTCTGCAACCCCGGCGGCGGGTTGAGCAGGTAAAGCAAGCTCACGTAAAAATAGTTCGAGCCGTTGTAGAGAAACACGGCAGAGCCAACACCCGTGAATGTCTTCGCGCTTCCACTCGGGTCGAGCGTCACCCCGACGCCGCCGTTAGTGACGTAGAAGCCGCCCGGGAACACCGCGAGGATCACCTTGGCGTTCGGCTCGATGTCATGCGTCCAAGTGACCGAAGTTCCGGTGTCCGTGTGGTTTTCAGCCGATGACAAGGACGTCGGCGCCAGCAGACCGGAATTACGCGCAACCCACATCTAGGTCCACCCCCCTTGCGAGTCAGTCATTTTCGATTCCTTTCCAATACCTCCGGGCGCCTTTGCCCGCCCACCTGCACGATTACCGGGCGCCCGGCTTCGAGCGCCGCGACCCGCCCCTCGAGGTCGGTCACGCGGCGCCGCAGCGACCACCATCGCCACCGCCACGTCACCGCGCACCCCGCTGCGGGATCACGTACGTGCGGCGGCACCCGTGGCCGGCGTGGCAGCCCGCGGCCACCTCGGAGCCCAGCAACCGGCGTCCATGGCGGTGCACACCGCCGCAGAACGGGCACTCCACGGCCACACCGTGTTTCGTCGAGCCGATCACCGTCGCAACCCTCATCACTCGGCCCAGCTCGGACGCGGCCGCGGCGGCTCACCAGGCACCACATAGGTGCAGCAACGGCCGTGGCCGGTGTGACAGCCAGCGATCACCTGCTTACTGCCCTTGACCCGCGCCGAATGCTGGTGCCGGCCACCGCAATGCGGACACAACACAGTGATGCCGCCGCGCGACTCCGCAACCACCTCGGCCACACCTTCAAGCCAGCCATCCGCGGTGTTTTCGCAGGTCACAGCGCTACTCATTGCGCCACCTCAAACACCGGCCGCACCGAATCATCAGCCCACACCTCAACAGAGGGAACGCCGCCGGCTTGCAGCCACGGCGGCGCGGCCGCCGGCAAAGGCAACGAGGCCCCGCCGAACAGCCACCGCGGGGCCTCAACCGGGCCGCCGCGTAGCTCACCGACCAGGGATGCGACCCGCTGGCCGGTGTCGGCGCAGTGTTTCGGCCACCGGCGGGGAGCGCGGAGCAGCCAGCGGTAGTCGGGGCCGGCGCTCCACGCCGCGGTTGTTTGCAGGCACATCTCGTAGGCGCCGGGCACACAGAAAAGGCCCTCAGCTGCGGTTTCGTCGAGTTCAGGCACTGGCGTTCCCCCAGCGAGCATTCGCCGCCTGGCGCGCCTTCACTGTGCGCAACGATTCCGGCTGTTTCGGGGCCGCGACGTCGATCTTGCCCAGCAACTGCACCACCAAGCGGTCCAGTTGGCGGATCTCGGTGGACAACTTGACCTGCGTCTTGGCTTCCGACGCCTCACAGGCATCAAAAGCACTGGTCAGAGCGGTGCGACGGTCGATTGTGTCCGCGAGGATCTCAAGGGTGTGCGCCTCGGCCGCTGTCCACGTCAGCGGCACGCCCTGGCGCTCAGCCGCCCTAGCGAGCTTGGCGTCGAGCGCGTCGAGGAGTTGCTGCGCCTCGTGGCAGTGGGTGGTCATCCTTTGCTGTCCTTTGCTGTCCTTTGCTGGCGTTAGCCGATTATTTGCTGTCCGCTATTGACACGTGCCCGTTATTGACACCCGAAAATGAAACGCGATGCGTGCGCACAGATGTGTCCAGGCGCCCGGTCGGGAGACCTTTTTAGTGTAACCAGGGGTCCCCGGCACCCCTTTTAACTGCGACGATGCGAGAAGGTATCTGTTACCGAAACCCAACACTGAGCTCAGTTGAGCGCCCTTGTCGTCAACCGAGCGGCGTAGAGGGCGCCCACTATTAGACACGGACGGCGGATTGATCTTGATGGGGCACAGAGTGTTTGCTGGCGGCATGCGGAAGTTTGCTGGCGTGGTCATAGCTAGCCGGCCCTACCCGATAGCCGACGCCCGAGCTGACGCTTCCCTTTATGCGTAGGCCAATGCGGACTCCCGCGGCCATCCAACCGATGGCTCACCACCTGTGGAATCTTCAACGCGGGCAGCGGCTTATCGTCGCCCGCGGTCACAGCTCCACCTCGGGATCGTAGCGGCGGTCGTAGGCGATGGCCGGGATCCGCTGCGGCCGCAGCCCATCCGGCGACGGGACCTGCCGCAGCATGTCGTCCAGCCTGCGCATGTCGCCGTCACTAATCATCGCTGCCTGCTGTGCGGCTACCAGACGCCGGTGTGCCGCACCGTAAGTTGGTACCTTCTCCGCGAAAGCATCATCCAGCCAGCGCGTGTCATGCCCCTTAGCCTTGAGATACGGCTCGAGTTCCTCGGCCAGCACTGACAACTGTTCTGGGGTGGCTGACTTGATGATCTCGTGCGCCGCCCCAATGCCATCCTTGGTTGCATCGAGTTGCCGTTCGGTGCGAGCCCAGTAGCGCAGCGCCCGCGACTCGGCTGCAGCGTCGCCTGGCTGTATGAGCGCCGCGCGTTCCTGAGCGATGGTGTGTTGCGCCTCATCGACTTTCGCGTGCACAGCCTCGTGCTGCCTCACCACGTCTTGATAGGCGGGTGTATCGGCGAATGCTTGTACGTTCTCGGAGACCATCTCTGGGGTGTATCGCCGGTCGTGCACGGCGGGTTCGATCGCTTCGATGTGGTCAGCAAGCGCGGTCATCGCATGCTGCTTTGATGCCCAGGCGCGCTGCGCTGCCGTCGCGCCGGTCCGATGCGGGGCTGCCTGCGTTGCAGGAGCTTTGAGGGAGAACGGTGTGGGCTGCGGTAGGTCTTTGGCGGCCATCTGGCCTGGGTTGGTGTGCTCGTGGTGCGGCGCTTGCCAATGCGATGTGCCGTAGGCGGTGATAGCGCGGTCAGCTTCGAGGGCGGCGGCGTAGTGGTCGGTCATGATGATCTCTCTTGGGTTGTGAATGGTTGACGGGTATTCAGTTTTGAATGGGCGAGCGGGTTATTCAGTTGTGAGTCTTAGGGTTACGGCTACGGTCTTCCGCCGTAGCGCCATCTTTGCAGCCGTTGCCGGCTGTCAAGCTCCCGTTGGAGCTCGTTGACGTCTTTCACGATGATTGAGCCTTCGCCGAAGTGCATGCTGTAGTCGCCCCCGCTCCCCCCAACGGCTTTCGGGTCTGGCGTCGGCATGCCCTGCGCTGCGATTGCGTGCAGGTTGCCCCACTGGTCGTCGTTGAGGATCGGCTCAGGCTTGTTCGTCATGTTCGCTGCGATGCCGCCGGGCATCAGCCATCCGCCCGTGTCGTATACGCCCAACAGGCCGCCCAAATCGGTCGGTTTGATCGGTGGCGCGGGGGGTTGCGGCTGCGCCATCGGCCCCGACTGCGGCACCGGCGGGGCGACCGGATTGGGTGTGGGGTTGGGCACAGCCGGGCCGGCCGGTGTCGGTGACAGACCGGGCGCGTTGGGTGGTGGCGCTGGGTTGAGGTCCCCGGTTCCCGGTGTCGCGAGCGGCGCTGGTTTCCCAACGACTTGCTGTCCGGGCATCTGCCCGGGCTGCACCGGCCCAGACGGTGAAGGCGTCTGCAGACCTTCCTGTTGTCCTTGCGCTTTCTCCCCGGTCGTGACCGCCGCGGCCATATTCGGCAGCTGCGGCATGAACTGCTGCGGCGAAGTCTGGAAAAACCTTGGGACACCGAACGGCATCAAGATTTCCGTCAAAGCGTCAGCGCCGATACCGGCCATCTGGAAGCCGTACTGCACACCACGTTTCGCGGCCTGAGTACCGATACCGATCGCCGTCCCGGCCGCGCCGCCGGCCGCGCCGCCAGCCCCCGGGGCGAAAGCGTTAGCGCCCATCGACACAGCGGACGAGGCGGCCGATGCTGCCTGATCAATCAAACCGTTGACGGCTTGGGCGCCCATCTGCAATGCGCCCGAGAAGAAACTCGACCCCGCAGCCCCGCTACCACCAGCCCCGGCAGGGATATAGCCTTGTGTCCGGCCATCTTTCCCGCCAGGGGCGCCCATAGCGCCCATGCCAGCCGGATCATCGGGGGCTTGCGCCACCCCGGGTAAGACAGAGGTCGCCCCACCCATGCCTTCGCTGCCCGGCAAAAACCAGTGATCCTCGAACTGCGGGTCGAACGCACCGCGTGCCAGCGGGGTGCCGATCTGCACACCGTTACTTGAAGATTCGACACTTCGACCATCCGGAAGTGTTCCGGCCATGTGGCTGTTCGGGCCGCCCCCGCCGTGATGAATACCTAGCTGGAATGTGCCAGGCTTGCTGCCGCGGACGAAACCATATGCAGCAAGATCGCTTTCGGTGTTGAACCTGGGCATCTGCTTGCCGGTCATCCGGTTGTAAATCTGCGACATGAGACCACTGCAGTCATACAGGGTGCCGTACTGGTACGGGTGGCCCTGCACGGAGTTCAGGAAATCGTTGAACGCGCCGGCCTGCCCGGTGGTCGCTTCGGGCGCCTTGATCGGCGGGACAGCGGGCATCGGGATCGGAGGCACCACGCCACCGTCGTCGAAGCCCGGCAACCGCATTCCGCCGTTCAGCGCAGCGACAATCGGCGCGGCACCGCGGTCCATCGCCGACTTACGCACCACACCCTCACCGGCCGAAACCCGGGCCGTAGGGACACCGTCCGCGCCGACACC
>NZ_SCRH01000074.1 GCF_004298145.1 Mycobacterium sp. | reverse complement strand
TCCTCCGTGACCCTGTGGGGTGTGGTGGACGCCGATGTCAGTCACTACAGCATGGGCGGCCAAAGCAGGACGATGATGAGTTCGTCCGGCAACAGCGGCGACCAATTGGGCTTTCGTGGTACTGAAGGCCTGGGCGGTGGCATGTCGGCCAACTTCTGGCTGGAAGGCCAGTTCACGCCGCAGAACGGTAACGCCGGCGGTTTGACATTCAATCGCCGCAGCACGGTCAGTCTGGCTGGTAACTTCGGTGAAGTGCGCTTGGGCCGGGACTACTCGCCATCTTTCGTGAATCATTGGCTGTTCGATCCGTTCCATGATTCGGGCCCCGGTGCTGGCACCAACATCACCTTGGGCGGGCCCGGACTCACCGCCGGCGGCGCGAACGCTCTCACCGCGGTCCGTGCGAACAACTCCATCCAGTACCTCTGGGGGTTCCGCCCGAATGGACTCGCGATCGTGGGCAGCGGCGTCTATGCGCAGCTGATGTACGCCTTTGCGGGCAACACCAGCAGCCAGCCGTCGACTGGCCAGTACACGGGCGGCCGCATTGGCTACGCGGCCGGCCCGTTCAATGTTGCGCTGTCCTATGCGCAGTCGCATGGCCCCAATGCGAATCCTGCCCTGTACACGACGTTCAAGGAATCGAACCTCGGCGGCTCATACGACTTCGGTGTGGCCACGGTGATGGCGCACTATGGCGTGAACAACTCCGACGCCGCGGGAACCCGATACACGCACTGGGGCCTGGGCGCGACGATCAACGCCGGTCCGGGCTATATCCCGGTCTCGTACAACCGGATCAAACAGAACAATGCGACCAGCGACGGCGCCGACCAGTGGGCGCTGGGCTATGTGTACAACCTGTCCAAGCGCACCGCGCTGTACGCGGCCGTTTCGCACATCAGCAACAAGAACAACGGCACCTACAGCTTCAACGGCAGCAACGGCGGCGGTAATCCCGGCCTGACGGCGACTCCGGGCAGCAGCGGTACCGGTTACGACGTCGGCGTCCGGACCAATTTCTGACTCGCGGCGGAGAAGGCCGGCAAGACGCCACAGCAATTCGTGGCCGGATCCACCTGTCATCGACAGGAATCGTCCTCTTGCCGGCGCCGCCGCAAATCGTCCAGCACCGGGCGCGCCACCAGCAGCAACAGCATCAGGGCCAGCGGCACGGTGGTGACGTAGCCGAACGAGCGAAAACCCAGCGCGCCGAGCACGCTGCCCGTGAAGAAGCACGCGATCAGCAGGGCGTGCAGACGCAATCGCCCGCGGTTCGCCAGCACTGGAGGGCGCTTGTCATTGCGGTTCACATAGAGCAGTTTGCCCAGCTCAATTCCCAGGTCAGTCGTCAGCCCGGTGACGTGGGTGGTACGAATTTCAGCGTTGGATATTTTGCTGATCACCGCGTTCTGCAGTCCCATCATGAAGCACAGCAGGATGACCGTGATCGGTACCAGCAGTGCCGTCATGACGTTCATCACGGCGCCGAACAGGCCGAAAACCAGCAGCAGAATTGCTTCCAGCAACAACGGGATGCCATAGGCGCTGCGCAACTGCCGGCGCAATCCCCAGTTGACCAGAATGGCGGTGGTCATGGCCCCCAGCACAAATGCGAGGTAGGAGCCGATGCCGGTGACGACCAGCGTACCCTTGCCGAGCGCCAGATTGTCCGCCACCGACGAGACTACCCCCGTCATGTGTGAGGTGTATTGCCCCACGGCCAGAAAGCCGCCGGCGTTGGCCGCGCCCGCGACCAGGGCCAGCACCGCGCCCAGGCGCACATTGGTGCGCGTGGTGCGGTTCACATCGGTCCAGCCCCGGATCAGCGGGAACACGCAGACCCCCACGCTCGCTCATGCGCCTGGACCGTCGGTCCTCGATGGCGCGCGCGCAGGGGAATGATCATGGCTACCGCACGCGCATGCCAGGCTGGGCGCCCGGCCAGGGGGTGAGCAGAAAAATGCCGGGACTGGCTTTCTCGTTCGCGTGGCTGGCGGCGAGCACCATGCCTTCGCTGACGCCAAACTTCATCTTGCGCGGCGCGAGGTTGGCGACCATGACCGTGTGTTGGCCGATCAGATCTTCCGGTTTGTAGCTCGAGGCGATGCCGCTGAAGACGTTGCGGTGGCGGCCCTCGCCGACGTCCAGCGTCAGGCGCAGCAGCTTGACCGAGCCTTCGACGGTTTCGCAGTTGACGATCTTCGCGATGCGCAGGTCGATCTTCGCGAAGTCGTCGATGGCTATAGTGGCCGCGATGTTCTCACCGCCGGGCGCTATTGATTCAGAAGCTGATTGCATAGAATCAGCAAGGGCTGGCGCCTCAAACAGTGCCTCAAGCTGCTTGACATCGACGCGCTGCATCAGGTGCTTGTACTCACCGATCTGATGTCCCGACCGAAGGACATTCAGGACATCGGATGTACTCAGCGGCTTTGGAAGACGAAGAAATGCTTCTGCATCTTGAGCCAACTTGGGCAGGATTGGTTTCAAATGCAGTGTGAGTAGCCGGAAACCCTCAATGACCGTAGAGCAGACAAGGTGCAGGTACGTTGGGTCACTGGGGTTAGCGGGAGTAGAGAATTTTTTCGAGAGTTCCCAAGGCTTCGCACTGTCCCAGAATTCATTGATCTCGTCAGCCAATCTCATGATCATCCGAACTGCCAGGCTGAACTCTCGGCTCTCAAAACACTGCAGTATCGAAGCGCTGGTTCTTTGAAAGTTTTGGATCGGTATTTCGTAGAGCGGACCAGTTGTCCGGCCATTCGCTCCTACCGTACCTGACGATAGCTCTCCAATGCGACCCGCAAAATGTTTGTGTAAAAAGCCAGCGGCGCGGCTCGCGATGTTCACGTACTTGCCAATCAGGTCGCTGTTCACGCGCGCCATGAAGTCGTCGGCGTTGAAGTCGATATCCTCGTTGCGCCCATTGAGCTTGGCCGCGAGGTAGTAGCGCAACCATTCGGGGTTCATGCCCAGGTTCAGGTACTTGAGCGGGTCCAGCCCGGTGCCGCGGCTCTTGCTCATTTTCTCGCCGTTGTTCACCGTGAGGAAGCCGTGCACGAAGATGTTGTCGGGCGTCTTGCGGCCGCTGAACTTGAGCATCGCGGGCCAGAACAGGGTGTGGAAGGTGACGATGTCCTTGCCGATGAAGTGGTACTGCTTCAGCAGCGGGTCGGCCATGTAGGCGTCGTAGCTCTGGCCGCGCCGCTCCAGCAGGTTCTTCAGCGACGCCAGGTAGCCGATCGGCGCGTCCAGCCAGACGTAGAAATACTTGCCTGGCGCGTCGGGAATCTCGATGCCGAAGTAGGGCGCGTCGCGGCTGATGTCCCAGTCGCCCAGGCCCTCGCTGGTGCTGCCGTCGGGGTTGGAGCGCACGCTGAACCATTCCTTGACCTTGTTCGCGACTTCGGGCTGCACATGCTGGCCGTTTTGCGTCCAGTCCTGCAGGAACGCCACGCAGCGCGGGTCGGACAGCTGGAAGAAGAAGTGCTCCGAGCTTTTGAGCACCGGCTTGGCGCCCGACAGCGCCGAGTAGGGGTTGATCAGATCCGTCGGCGCATAGACCGCGCCGCAGACCTCGCAGTTGTCGCCGTACTGGTCCTTGGCATGGCAATTCGGGCACTCGCCCTTGATGAAGCGATCCGGCAGGAACATGTTCTTCTCGGGGTCGAAGAACTGCTCCACCACATTGGTACTGATCAATCCGGCCTTCTTCAGGTCGCAGTAGATCTGCCGCGCCAGCGCGTGGTTTTCGGGCGCGTCGGTCGAATGCCAGTTGTCGAACGCGATGTGAAAGCCGTCCAGATACGGCTTGCGGCCCGCGGCGATGTCGGCCACGAACTG
>NZ_SCRH01000050.1 GCF_004298145.1 Mycobacterium sp. | reverse complement strand
GCGGCGAATTCCAAATCTTCGACACCGACGACATCACCACCGGCCCCATCTGCAAAATCGAACTCCCCTTCCACATGGGCTGGACCCCACACGGACACTGGATGGACTTCCGCTAACGCGAACAACGTTGATGCGACTAAAACTCAATATCTCGAAGCAGTGCTGATACGAGTGCCGGTTGCGAGTCTTCCGGGCCGCGTCCCAACAAGGAGGTAAATGTCATGACGGTTAGGCCCGCTCTTGGCGTCCTGGACGCCGATACCTACGCGAACGGGGATCCCACGACATTCGGGCTACCGCTGCAGCAGTACGCGTACCTCCGCGACAACGAACCGTGCTACCTGCAGGAATTTGACGACCCGCTGCTCGTCGACCGGGCGTGGATCATCAGCCGCAACGAGGACATCTGGGCCGTCGACCGTAATCCTGAGTTGTACGCCGCGGATCGTGGTGGTGTGAACATCTGGAAGTTCAGCCCACTCGACCCCAGGGTTGGCGGGAAGCCGGGCATGTTGACCATGGATGGCGCCAAACATCGCACCCAACGCGGAATCGTAGCCGGCACGTTCACCCCGCGGGTGGTGAAAGGTCTGGAAGCGAAGTTCCGGGAGTACGCGGTGAACATCGTCGACTCCGCCCTGGAAAAGGGCACCGTAAATTTCGTGACGGACATTGCCGACTCCATGCCGAAGGAGGCGCTTGGTGACGTGCTGGGCGTTCCCCGAGGAGACCGTGAAAAGTTCTTCGGCTGGGTAGACATGTTCGCCGCGCCGTTTGACACCCGCATCACTCCGTCCTTTGAAGCCGTCCTCAACGCAATCCAAAGCATTCTGGACTATTCGCTCGAACTGGCCGACCTCAAGCGGAAGGAACCCGGCGACGATGTGGTCAGCGCGCTGGTTCGGGCCGACCCGGAGATCTTGTCCGAGGACGAGCTGATGGGCAACGTCGCGGTGCTGGCCAGTGGGGCCGCCGAGAGCACCCGAGCCGCGTTCTCGCACGGCATGCACGAGTTGCTGCGCAACCCCGAGCAGATGGCCTATCTGCGCGAACATGCGTCAGACATTTCCGACGTCGCCATTCAGGAGATGGTCCGGATCGCCACGCCGTTCACTCACCTCGCGCGTACCGCCACCCGCGACCACGAACTGCACGGCAAGCAGATCAAAGAAGGTGACATCGTGGTCATGCTTTTCGTCGCCGGCAACTTCGACGAACGGGCCTTCGACGAACCCAACGTCTTCAATCTGGCACGAGAGAAGAACCCGCACGTCAGCTTCGGCCGTGGACCGCATCAGTGCCTCGCTAAACACGTAGCGTCGCTCGAAATGAAGATCCTTTTCGAGGAGCTTCTGCAGCGCACCCGCGACATCAAACCCGCCGGCGACATCACCTACGTCCGCGACGCATTTACCCGCGGTGTTTACGAGCTTCCGGTGACGCTCACACCCGCATAGACACGTCCGAGAGAAGCAAAGGGCCCCTAGCGCGGAATCGGTTCATCCGCAGCACCATTAGGCACCATTAGGCACCATTAGTGCGATTCCCCCGAGATCGTGGAGGGTTTCCTATGCCGCTTCCGGCTTGGTGTTGTCGATCACGGTCGCCAAATGCAGCGTCTGCCCGGACTCGGTCGGGATCTCAGTGATGTCGCCGACCCATTTGCGGTTCGGCTCAGCCGCGGTGAAGTTCCGTTTGAGCAGGTCAGGGAACTTCGGTGCGGCTTTGTCTTGCTTGGTCAACCCGTTACGGCGACGAATCTTGCGGGCCACCAAACCCTGGCGGCACATCGAATCGGCCACCGACTTCTCCGAGACCTCCCAGCCCAGATCACGCAAGTCAGTGACCAGCCGCGGCGAACCGTGCAGCCCCCTGGCCGCCTCGAACGCCGCAACGACCGCGGCATCCAACTCGGCGCGACGCCGATCGGTGTCGGTATACAACCCATCGGTGCTCTGCGCACGGCTGATCCACTTGTAGAACCACGACACGCTGACCCCCAACAGCACACACGTAACCGTATGCGGCACCCGGTATTTGGCCCTCTGGTCGGCGATGAAACGTGCCACGCTCACTTCGTCGCCTCCTTCACCCACAGGACCACGGATCGCTTGAGGACATCGCGCTCCATTCGCAGCTCAGCGTTTTCGCCGCGCAGGCGTTTGAGTTCCTCGAGATCGTCGCGGGCCAACTCCCCACGACCCTCCCGAGCCTCACGGTCCCGGGTCACCCACTTGCCCAAGGCGCCCTCGTTGACCCCCAGATCCCACGCGACCGCGGCGATCGGCTTACCCGTCTCATACACGATCCGCACAGCCCCCTCACGGAACTCCCGGTCGTACTTCTTCCGTTTCTCTGACATCACTACCCCTTATAGCTGATGCCTCCACGGTCTGGGGGGAATGTCATTAGGCACCATTAGGCACTACCAGGCCCGGCCGTCGGGCGCCACCTAGAGTCGGCGCTCCACCAGGGTCAGCACGTGGTTCAGTTCCTCGCCAAAGACCCCGACCGCCTCGGTCGTCAGCATCTCGTCGTGCGCACAGTCGACCTCGCGAATGACGATGTCCCCGGAGACGTACGGCCGCCAATTCTGCACGAGATACGAACTGCGGTCGCTCTGATCTCGTACCGCGGAAAAGATCGTCATGTCGCCGTCGAAAACGCCCGGCCGGTGAACCCGGTAGCGCGCAATGTTGCGACGGACATTTCGGACCAGCGCGTCGAGGAACCGTTCCATCCCGGGCGGCGACGAGGCTTCTGCCAGTGTCTGCTCCTCGGCCGCGATGTGTTCGGGCAGCGCGACGCTGTCGTCGATGCGGGGTTGAGCGTCGAGAAGGATCAGGCGCCCGATCACGCATCGGCGTCGCTGGAGTTCGATCGCGAGTTCATGCGCGACGACCCCACCATACGACCAGCCGAGCAGATTGTACGGCCCGCCGGGATACGCCTCTTGGATCCTGTCGGCGTGGAATTTGACCAGGTCGCAAACCGATTCAGCGTCCGCACACTGCCCGGTCTCCTGAATCCCGACGATCGGGCAATCCAGGTGGTTTCCGAGGACCTGATACGGCCAGCTCACCCCGCCCGCGGGATGCACGCAGAACAGCGGAACACCGTCGGCCCCCTGCTTCAGGGTCTGCACCGGAACCACCTCTTCGGCGTCGGTGGCGTCGGTGCGCAGTCGCCGGCCCAAGCCCCCGACCGTGGGCGCGTCGAACAACGTCCGCACCGCGAGGTCGGCACCCAGTCCGGCGTTGATCGCCGCGATCAGGCGCATCGCGGAAATGCTGTCGCCACCCAGATCGAAGAAGGACTCGTCGACCCCGACCCGCTCCACGCCGAGCACGCGGGCGAAGGTGGCGGCCAGCGTCTCCTCGGTGGCATTGGACGGGGCCCGGTACCCGCTGCCGGTGTACTCCGCCGCGGGCAGGGCGCGGGTGTCGAGTTTGCCGTTGGGTGTCAGCGGCAGCGCGTCGAGCCCGACCACGGCCGCCGGCACCATGTAGACCGGCAGCCGCCCGGCCAACGCGGTGCGCGCCTCGCCCGGGTCGGCGGTTCCGGTGATGTAGCCCACCAGGCGCTTGTCACCGGGGCGGTCCTCGCGGGCGATCACCACCGCCTGATCGACGTCATCCAATGCGGCCAGCGCGGCCTGGACCTCGCCGAGTTCGATGCGGTAGCCGCGGATCTTGACCTGCTCGTCGGCGCGGCCCAGGTAGGCGAGTTGCCCGTCGGTACCCCAGCACACCAGGTCGCCGGTGCGATACATGCGCGATCCGGGC
>NZ_SCRH01000049.1 GCF_004298145.1 Mycobacterium sp. | reverse complement strand
TCGATGGGTTCATTAACAGCCACCACCCGAACCCTGGGGCAGAAGTGTCACCACCAAAACCGCCCAAACTATCACCGATGTCCTGACACAGAACTGTCACCGATGTCTTGGTAGATGACATTTCCCCCGGCGGCCCCGCGATATAAAATTCGAACATGCATTCGATCGAAGTTCCGGCCGAGGTATCCGCCGCCCTGGCCGCGCAGGACGCCGCCGACGCGGCGATCCGCGGGCTGAACTTCGACGTGCTAGACCCCGCCGTCCGGCTGCGCGTGCTCGAACGGATGGAGACCTCGCGCCGGCGGCAGATCGCGGTCAGCCACGACGTGATCGCGGGCCTGGCACGAGAGGACCCCGCCACGATCGGCGGCCAGGTGCACCAGGTGGTCGCCGACTGGCTGCGGATCAGCTGCGCCGAGGCGTGCCGTCGGCTTCACGACGTCAACCAGCTGTCACCGCGACTGACGCTCACCGGTCAGGAGTTGCCGCCGGAGTTGCCGGCCACCGCCGTGGCGTGGCGCGACGGCGTGCTCGATGGCCAGCATCTCCGCGTGATCCAGGCGTTTGTGCGCGATCTTTCGGAGTCCACACCCGTACACAAGGTGGAAAACGCCGAGCGATTCCTGGCCGAACAGGCGCAGAAGCTGCGGCCGGATCAGTTGCAGAAGGCCGCACACCGGTACGCGCTGGGGATCAACCCCGACGGAAAATTCTCCGACGCCGACCGCGCGCGTCAGCGTGGCTTCACCTGGTGCGGCCAACGTTCCGACGGGATGAGCATCGGCAAGCTGATCGCCTCCCCGGAGCTGCGGGCCAATCTGGACGCGTGGATGTCCCACTTCGCCGCGCCCGGGATGTGCAACCCGGACGACGAAACACCGTGTGTCGAGGGTGAACCCGATGACGAGTGTGCGCGCCGGGACATGCGTGGTCCCGCTCAGCGCCAGCACGACGCGCTCAACGCCCTGGTGCGCGGGCAGCTGGGCGATCCGAAACTCGGTCGGCACAACGGATTGCCGGTGGCCGTGATCGTGTCGACCACGCTGCAGGAGCTGACGTCGGGCACCGGGCGCGCGGTGACCGGTGGCGGAACGGTGCTGCCGATGCGCGACGTCATCCGGATGGGCCGCCACGCCTATCACTATCTCGCCGTGTTCGACGAGCATTCAAGCCGCCCACTGTATCTCGGCCGATCGCGGCGCATCGCCACAGCGGACCAGCGCGTCGTCCTGTACGCGCACGACCGCGGCTGCACCCACCCCGGCTGCGACGCGCCCGGCTATTGGTGCGAGGTGCATCATTTGAACGAGTGGGCGGCCGGCGGCATGACCGATGCCGACAACCTCACCTTCGCCTGCGTGCCGCATCACAAGCTGGTCGAAAAAGGTTGGCGCACAAGGAAGAACCGAGGCGGCAGCACCGAGTGGATACCGCCGCCGCGGTTGGACCGCGGGGTCCGCACCAACGATTATCACCACCCCGAACGCGTCGTCGGCGACCGCGCCGGGCCGTGACCCGGTCTACTTGATAAACCGCCCGGCGAATCCGCGCAGCGGCAGGTCGGCGCTGGTGATGAGCCCCGGCGGCGCGGCGATCACCGACTTGATCGACGCCAGCGCGGGCATGCCGGTGACGGTCATGCCGATGGAGGCGAAGTTGTCCGGGTTGGACAGGTCCACGCCGGGCTTGGGAAAGATCATGTGCTTGTTGTAGACGCACGGATCGCCCTTGATCTGGGTGATGTAGCAGCCCTTGATGTTCCAGCTCGGGTCGGTGTGCGGGGTCATCTGCCATTCCAGGTGCGTCTCGACCCGCGGCACGCCGTCCACCATGCCCTGATACTTGATGTAGTTGCCGCCCAGGGAGCCCTTGGGCAGCGTGTACCAGCCCAGGTCGACATCCTTGGTGCAGGCGCCCAGCTCGTAGCTGAACTTGACCTCGTCGAGCGGCA
The DNA here is from genome assembly GCF_004298145.1 of Mycobacterium sp. GTDB lineage: Bacteria > Actinomycetota > Actinomycetes > Mycobacteriales > Mycobacteriaceae > Mycobacterium. The sequence continues at coordinate 32,244 of NZ_SCRH01000049.1, read as the reverse complement.
GCTCGAAGCAGTCGGCCATCATGTACACGCTGTCGGCGAAGACGCGGGTGTACTTCTCGAGTTTCGACGGGATCTCCGGATCGTCGACCGGCCGGCCGTAGCCGACCTCGATCCAGGTGTCCTTGGAGTGGTGGCACGACACGTCGACGGACTCGATGGTGGTGATGTTCTCGATGTCGGCGACGTCGGCCGAACACACCACGCCCAGGATCTGGTTCAGGCCCGGGTTCATTCCGGTGCCGTAGAAGGTCGCGCCGCCTTTCGCACAGGCCTCCGCCAGCAGCCGGCTCACCGGCTTGCCCGACGGGTGCGGGTGATTCTTGTCGCGATGCCAGCCGGTGATCCAGTCCGCGGTGGTGACGATATCGATCCCCGCCTCTAGCACTGTGACGTAGAGGTCCTCGTCGGGGAACACACCGTGGAAGGTCAGCACGTCCGGCTTGGCGGCGACGATCTCCTCGACGGTGCCGGTGAACTTCACCCCATTGGCGCCCACGCCGGCGAACTCTCCGGTGTCCTTGCCCACCTTCTCCGGCGAATAGCAGTGCACGCCAATGAGTTCAAGATCGGGCTGAGTCGCGATCCGCCTGATCATCTCCGAACCGACGTTTCCGCTTCCGACCTGGAAGACGCGGATCGGTCCAGCGGGTGCATTCATGCGATTCAGCCTTTCCGGGATGCTGCGTACACTTCGGCGGCGCTGCCGCCGATACCATCGGGATAGAATTGCTTGGCCCACTGGCGAATTGCCGTGAATCCCTCGTACTCCGCGGTGGCCAGTGCCGGGGGATCCGAATACCGTTGGTGCCGCCAGATTTCGATGTCCTGGGTGAACTGGTGGATCACTTCGTGGGCGAATTCGGTCGCCTTGAGTTCGGCGCGGTCCGAATCATTGCCCGGCACCCGGCCGATGTAGACCATGAACCGGACGTCGGACGTGCACTCGTCCACCGGGGTGATCGCCGAGATGGTGCGGTTGTCGATCATGCCCCAGCTCTTGGTCACCGCAATCCCCAGGCCGGCGTTGATGGCCTGCACACCGCTGTTGACGTCCTCGATCTTCTGTCCGTCGTCACCTTCGAAGGTGATGGTGAAGTCGACGTAGGACACCGGCTCGGCAAAGTCGTGGCGGGTGAACACCGGCACGATCGGGGTGTTGTGCACGTATTTGAAGTGCGCGAAGTCGACGCCGTTCTCCAGCACGTACTGCGGATGCATTTCCAGGGTCTCCCGGTACAGCCGCTGCTGCGGGTAGTAGTCGTCGACGCTGCTGCCGTCGCCGAAGGCGGCGAACACGTCCGGCGGGTCGAAGTAGGGTTCGCGGCGATCGACGTCGTGCCAGATGTAGACCGAGGCGTTGCGTTCCACCACCGGGTAGGTGCGCATACGCCGGCCGCGGTTGGGCCGGTCCTGGTACGGGATGCAGACGTTGCGGCCCTCCTGGCTCCACTGCCAACCGTGGAACGGACACTGCAGCACCTCCCCGACGACCTTGCCGCCGTACCCGAGGTGCGCGCCGAGGTGCTCGCAGTAGGCGTTCATCACGGTGAGCTGACCCGATTCCGCGCGCCAGGCGACCATCTCGGAGTCGAAGTACTTCATCTTGTGCACGTCGCCGACACCGATCTCGTCGGACCAGGCGACCTGGAACCAGCCGGTCGGCTTCATCGACAACGGCGGCTTAGCCATCGAGCCCTGCCATCTGAACTGCCCTCCCTCGGGTACGAATATAGGCCGCGGCCCGAGAAAATCAAAGTACCCTCTATGAAATTCCCCGTGCCGCCCGACCCGAGTGGATAAGATCGCCAAATGACCCGTCAGAGCAGCGGAGCCGGCATCGCGGGCCGGCGGCCCAATCGGCGGGGCCATGCGACTCGCGAAAGCATGCTCGAGGCCGCGCTGCGCTCGCTGGGCTCCGGCGAGCCGGGCTCGGTATCGGCCAACCGCATCGCCAAGGACATCGGCGCCACCTGGGGTGCGGTGCAATACCAGTTCGGCGACACCGACGGATTCTGGGCCGCGGTGCTGCACCGCACCGCCGAGCGGCGCGCCGCGACGTTCTCGACGCTGTCGGCACCGATCTCACCGGAGGCACCGCTGCGTGAACGTGTCGGCGCCATCATCGAGACGCTCTACAGCGGCCTGGCATCGCCGGATTCACGCGCGATCGAAAACCTGCGGGCCGCGCTGCCGCGCGATCCCGACGAGCTCGAACGCCTCTACCCGCGCACCGCCGCCGAGCTGTTCTCCTGGGGCAAAAGCTGGCTGGAGACCTGCCAGCAGGCGTTCGCCGGGCTCGACGTCGACCCGGACCGGGTCCGCGAGGTGGCCGCCCTGATTCCCGGTGCGATGCGCGGCCTGGTGTCGGAACGACAGCTCGGCTCCTACGCCGACCTCGACATGGCGCGCAGGGGTCTGACCAACGCGCTGGCCTCCTACCTCGAGCAGTCCCGGCCGTAACCCGGCGCCACCTGCTCAGGCGTCGATGACCACCCGCCCGCCGTCGGCCCGCGAGACACACACCAGCATGCCGTTATCGCCCGCCGCGGCACGCCCGCGGTGATCCACCTGTCCGGCAAGCAGTTTGACCCTGCACGTGCCGCAGAAGCCTTGCCGGCACGAGTAGGGGGTCGTCGGGTCGCGATCGAGCATCACGTCCAGCGCCGTCCGATTCGCCGGCACCGCGAGCACCTCGCGTGATCGCGCGAGCTCCAGCTCGAACGGAACCCCGTCGACGATCGGTGCCGGGCTGAACCGCTCGTAATGCAATGGCGCGCCGGCGTATTGGTTGCGCGCGACCCGGACGGCCTCGAGCATGGCACTCGGCCCGCACACATAGACGGCGGTCACCGGGCCGGCGCCTGCCAGCAACTCGTCGACGGTGGCGAAGCGGCCGTACTCGTCGTCGGCCCACACCGTCACCCGGCCCGGGGCCACCGACACCACTTCGTCGAGCAGCGGCATGTATTCGCGGCTGCGGCCGGCATAGATTGCACGCCAATCGATCCCGCGCTGTTCGGCGACGCGGATCATCGGCAATATGGGTGTCACCCCGATGCCGCCGATGACGAACAGCACGTCGCGTTCGGCCGTGCCGAGGTAGAACGCATTGCGCGGCCCTTCGAACTCGCACGTGTCGCCCACGTCGAAAGCCTCATGCATCTCGATGGATCCGCCCCCGCCGTCGGCGATCCGGCGGACGGCGATGCGGTAGTCGGTGCGCCGGCCGGGCGGACCGCACAGCGAGTATTGCCGGCGCCGGCCCGAGGGCAACAGGATGTCGAGATGCCCGCCGGGCGTCCAGGACGGAAGCAGCCCGCCGTCGGGGTCGGCCAATGTCAGCGCGACGACGTCCGGCGCGACGGCCTCGCGCTTGGTCACGACCGCTTTCAGCTTGCGCTGCACCGGCTTCACCCGCGACGGCTGCCACCGCGACACCGTGGCGAAGCCCTCGAACACCGCCCGCACACCCCACAACAACGACCCGAAGCGATCGTGGTCACGCCGGCCGTACAGGTCGGCGGGCCTGCTGGCCCAAATGCTCTCCGGCACCGATCCCCCTACTTCTGCCGAATGTCCAAGCGTGCGAACAGCCGAACCATCCCGGGGCTGATGCGCCGCATCGCGTAGCCGATCCCGGACTCGGCGGCGATCGGCAGCACGGCGGGCCCGGTCCTGATGGCCTTCACGATCGCCTTGGCGGTCGCCTCGGGGGTGAAGTTGCGGCGCCGGTAGGCGGCGTCGGCCTTGCCCCGCGCCCGTTCCTGCTGCTGCGCGCTCATTCCGGCATAGATCGTGTTTTTGGCGATGTTGGTGTTGACGAATCCCGGGCACACCGCGGTGACGCTGATGCCCTCGTCGGCGAAGTCGGCGCGCAATGATTCGCTGAGCGCCAGCACGGCCGCCTTGGTGGTGCTGTAGGCGACCATCGATTTCGATGGCAGGTAGGCCGCCGCCGAGGCCACGTTGATGATCGTTCCGCCCTCGCCGCGCTCGACCATCTGCGCACCGAACGCCCGGCTGCCGGAGATGACGCCGCCGACGTTGACCCCCATGATGTTTTCCCAATTCGCCGAGCTGGTCTCCAGGAACCGGCCCGCCATCCCGATGCCGGCGTTGTTCACCAGGATGTCGACCACCCCGTGCTCGTTGCGTACTTGCGCCGCAAGGTCGTTCATCGCGGACTCGTCGCTGACGTCGATCCGGTAGACCGCGGCCTCGGCGCACGCGGCGCGAACCGCGCCGGCGGTTTCGCCGGCGGCGACCAGATCACGATCGGCCAGCACGACCTTGCGGGCGCCGCGGCGGGCCAGTTCCACCGCGGTGGCCCTGCCGATCCCGGCGCCGGCTCCGGTGACCAGGGCGAGCTTGCCGCGCACCTCGCGCCGTTCGCCGCGCACCTCGGCCGCGACGGGCCCGCCGGCGACGCTGGAATCGACCCATTCGGCGGTCAGCCGGGCGACGACGTCCGGTCGCGACGTCACCACCCAGTGCCCGCCCTCGATCCCGATCACCCTGCCGCCGTCGGGAATTGCGCCGGTGAAGCGCTGCAGCGCGGGCGTGACGAAGACGTCTCGTCGCGGAACCAAGGTCTGCACGGCGACCGTGGTCTTCGGCAGCTGCGGACCCGGTGCCAGCATCGGCGCGGGCATGTTCTGCCGGTACAGGTTGAGCCCGTTGACATAGTCGGTGGTCGATCGCCGCGTTTCGTGGCGCTGGCTGCGGGTGCTGGAGCGGCCGATGCCTTCAAGGGCCTCAACGACTTTCACGCCGACGTGCGAGCGAAACGACAGTTCCGGCACTCCCGGGCACAAGAAAAATCCGATATAGCCCGACGAGATCAGCTGTCTGACGACGCGGGCCACCGCGCGCGGCGTGCGCGCCGACCGCAGAAACGCCCCCGCGTACTGCAGGTGCGGACCCGAGATCGACGTGAACGAGGCCACTTTGCCCATCACCGAGTCGTCGGTGACCGCCGCCCACGCCTGAATCGAGCCCCAGTCGTGGCCCAGCAGGTGCACCCGCTCCACACCCAGGCTGTCGATCACCGCACCGATGTCGGCGACCAGTTGCGCAAACAAGTACCCGGAACGCTTTGCGGGAGAGGATGATTCACCCGCCCCACGCACATCGTAGGCGACGAGGTTGTAGGGTCGGCCGGCCAGCTCCTGAGCCACGCCGTCCCAGACATGGTGGTTGTCCGGAAAGCCGTGAATCGCCAGGATGGTTGGGTATGCCGGGTCGATTTCGGTGTAGCGGTGGACAGCCAGCGTGACGCCGTCGCCGGCGGTGATGCTCGACGTGGTGGTCATGAGTCAGTGCGAAGCCCGCGCGGCGGGTGAGACGGCCAGGTAGTCGACGGCAAGGCCGAGTCCGCCGAGCTGCGAGGGGTGAAAGCCCGGCCGGTAGTAGTTCCCGATCGCCCGCACGAATCGCAGCGGCCCCGGCACCAAACCGCGGCGCGCCGCGCGCCAGTAGTCGCGCCACCGCGGCTTGGTGCGCGGCGCCAGGTAGGGATCCAGCGAATACATGAACCGCACCCCGCGAATCCACAACAGCAGCATGGCGGGCGACACGACCAGCTGGGCGCGCACCTGCCGCCAGTAGCCGGCCCGCAGATGCTTCATGGTGTCGAAGGCCACCGCCTTGTGTTCGACTTCTTCGGCGCCGTGCCAGCGCAGCATGTCCAGCATCACCGGATCGGTACCGATCTTGTCGTGGGCCGGCGAGTCGAGAATCCACTCGCCCAAGATGGCGGTGTAGTGCTCGATGGCGGAGACCAGAGACACCTGCTCGAGCAACCAGCTCTGCTGGCGGCGCTGGCTCCAATATGGCCGGGGCCCGAGCAGCTTGTCGAACAGCCACTTGATCTGGCCGGTGTAGGGCGTCAGGTCGATGCCGCGCGCTGCGAAGTGGGCGAGCACGTTGGTGTGCGCTTGAGAATGCACCGCCTCCTGGCCGATGAACCCCTGGACATCCAGCCGCAGCTGATCGTCTTTGATCAGCGGCAAGGTTTGCTTGAACACCTCGACGAAGAACTCTTCGCCCGCGGGCAGCAGCAGGTGCAGCACGTTGAGGACATGGGTGGCGAACGGCTCACCGGGCACGTAGTGGAACGGCAACGTCGCCCAATCGAAGTCCACGTCACGCGCCTCGAGGACCAGACGCTCGTGGTCTAGCGACGCGTCATGTGGACCCGCTGCCTGGTTGTCGACGGTCAGCATCATGCCCCCTACCTCGGCGTTTAGCCCTCGATCAAGTCTTTTCGGTGGACGTCGCGCGCCCCAAGTATAGGTACGCGACCCCAGATATGCGAAACCGCCGGTACTGGGTTTCTGCCCGCCGCTCAGCGGGCTCCGACATGCGGGCGCAGGTGGTACTGGCCGGGGTCGGGGTTCGCCAGCATCCCGCGGTGTTCGGCCGGCGTGAGCGGCCACACCTCGGGCACCCCGTCTTTGTTGAGGTACCAGCTGTTACAGCCGGTGGTCCACACGGTGTCCGGCATCGCGGCGCGCAGCTTCGCGTTGAAACTCTCGGTCGCCGCGGCCGTCGGCTCGATCGTGTCGAATTCGCGGCGGCGCCAACGTTCGATCCAGCCCAGGATGTGGTCGGCCTGTGATTCGGCCACGGTCGTCAGTGCCAGATTCCCCACCGGGCTGTGCGGCCCCAGCATCATGAAGAAGTTGGGAAAGCCCGACATTGCGACGGTTTGGTAGGCCCGCGGCCCGTCGCGCCACACGTCGTCGGCGGCGATCCCGTCGCGGCCGATCAGCCGCATCGGCCGGAAGAACGCGTGCGTGTCGAACCCGGTGGCGAGCACGATGACGTCCGTCTCGTGCAGGACGCCGTCGTCGGTCACGATGCCGCGCCGTTCCACATGATCGATACCGGTGGTGACCAGCTCGACATCGTCGCGCTGCATGGCCCGGTAGAAGCCATTCGACATCACCAGCCGCTTGCAGGCCGGGGTGTAGTCCGGCGTCAGGGCCCGGCGCAACTGCGGATCACGCACCTCCCACAGGCTGGCGCGGCAGAGTGCCGCCATGATCTTTCGGCGCAGGCCGGGCTTAGTCAGTCCCACCGCGAAGAAGTCGAATACGGCGCTGTACCCCCGGTAGGCGATCCGATCGAGCCACGGCATCTTCCGTCGGGTGATCCCCGTGAAAGTGCTGTAGCGCGGATTCGCCAGCCGAAGCACCCATTGCGCCGTGCGCTGGAACAGCATGACCCTGCCCGCCACCCCGGCCAGACCGCACACGAGCTGCACACCCGTCGACCCGTTGCCGACGACCGCGACCCGGCGGCCCCGCACGTCGATGCCGTGATCCCAGCGCGCCGAGTGAAAAACGTTGCCGCCGAAGTCATCCAATCCCGCAAGCGATGGCATTCGCGGGTGATGCAGCACGCCGGTGGCCGAGATCAGGAAGTCGACACTCGATTCCTCGCCGGCGTCCGTGCACAGCACCTACCGGCCATCGTCGAAACACGCCTGGGAGATCTCGGTGCCGAACCGGATCCGTTCGCGCAAACCGTAGCGATCGGCTATGTCTTCGAAATAGGCCTGGATTTCACCGCCGGGTGAAAACAAGTGCGACCAGTTGGGGTTGCGGGCAAAGCTGTACTGGTAGATACGCGAGGGGACGTCGCAGACCAGCCCCGGATAGGTGTTCTCCCGCCAGGTGCCGCCCACCTCGTCGGCCTTCTCGAAGATGGTCACATCGGTAATACCGCTGCGCAACAGGGCAATTGCGACGCACAGACCGGACATACCGGCTCCGACGACGGCTACGGCGGGATCGCGTCGCGTCATCGGAACTCCCGCGATCCTTCGGCTACTCGATTTCGGCGCGCTGTTTGAGGCGCTGCAGCGTGAGCCGGATGTGCTCGGTGTTGGCGGCCACCCGATCGGTGACGCCGGTGGCCTTGCCGGCGACCTTGCGGAACCACCCGGGCCTGCGGTCCCAGGTGCTTTCGGTGACCTCACAGCCGCCGTCCGCCGCGACGATGTCGTATTGCCAGCGGGCGATCGGAAGGATGGTGTGGGTCACGTCGAAAGCGAACCGTCGGCCCGGTTCCGCGTCGGTGACGGTGCATTTGGTGCTCCAGCGCCGGCCGCCGCTTTCGTTGTGGCCGGTGAACACCGCGCCCGGGCTCACCGCATCACCTTTGCGCCACTCCATCGCCACCGCCTCCTCGGCCAGCGACGCCAGGGTGGGCAGGTGGGTGATGAGCCGGTACACCACGTCGGGGCGGGCATCGATCCGCACGGTGGCCGAAACGCCGGGGTCGGTCATCCGCCGATCATAGCCAGCAGGCGATGTAATTCATATCGATTGCGGACCATCCGAGCTTTCCTACACTTGAAGGGGCTTCACAATTGAATGAATGGGCGAACAAGGGGCGATCATGCGAGTCGGCGTACCGACCGAGACCAAGACGAACGAGTTTCGCGTTGCCATCACCCCCGCCGGTGTCGCCGAGTTGATCCGCCGCGGTCATGACGTGCTCGTCCAGTCCGGCGCCGGCGAGGGATCCTCCATCACCGACTCCGAGTTCAAGGCGGCGGGTGCCCAACTCGCCGATACGGCCGAACAGGTTTGGGCCGACACCGACCTGCTGCTCAAGGTCAAAGAACCGGTCTCGGCCGAGTATGGCCTGCTGCGGCGCAACCAGATTCTGTTCACCTATCTGCATCTGGCCGCGTCGCGTGCCTGCACCGACGCGCTGTTGGCGTCCGGAACGACGTCGATCGCCTACGAGACGGTCCAAACCGCTGACGGCACACTGCCGTTGCTGGCGCCGATGAGCGAGGTGGCCGGGCGGATGTCCGCTCAGGTGGGGGCGTATCACCTGATGCGCACCCACGGCGGGCGCGGCGTGCTGATGGGCGGCGTGCCGGGCGTCAAACCGGCCGATGTCGTGGTGATCGGGGCGGGCACGGCCGGCTACAACGCGGCCCGCGTCGCCAGCGGCATGGGGGCAATGGTCTCGGTTCTCGACGTCAACATCAACAAGCTTCGGTTGCTCGATGCGGAGTTCGGCGGACAGGTCCGCACCCGCTACTCGTCGGCCTATGACCTGGAGGGCACCGTCAAGCGCGCCGACCTGGTCATCGGCGCCGTGCTGCGCCCCGGCGCGAAGGCTCCCCACCTGATCTCGAATTCTTTTGTCGCACAAATGAAGCCGGGCGCCGTATTGGTGGACATCTCCATCGATCAAGGTGGGTGCTTCGAGGACTCGCGGCCCACCACGCACGACCACCCGACCTTCGCCGTGCACGACACGGTGTTCTACTGCGTGGCGAACATGCCCAGCGCGGTGCCCAAGACGTCGACGGTGGCGCTGACGAACGCGACGATGCCGTATGTGCTCGCGCTCGCCGAGCGTGGCTGGCGGGCGGCGTGCCGCTCGGATCATGCTCTGGCCAAAGGTCTTTCGACGCATGACGGCGCGCTGCTGTCCGAGCAGGTGGCCACCGACCTCGGCCTGCCGTTCACCGACCCGGTCGGCCTACTGGGCTGACCGCCGGCGCGGGCCTAACCGCCGGCCGCGAGGCCGGCGATGATGTCGGCCGCGGGCCCGGCGCTGGCGTGCTTGAATGCCGCCCCGGCCCACAGCGGTATTCCGTTCGGATCCTCGATGGCGGCGGCCGCTTCCCGGATGGGCGATGTCATCTGGTTGACCTCGGGGTAGCCCAGCGGCGCCACGTGGTCGAGCATGCGGGTGAAGTCGTTTTCCAGACCGCGCGCGTAGCGGCCCGAGAACGCCCGCGTCACAACGGTGGTGGCGAACAGCGGGTTTTTCAGGGCGGTGCGGTGCGCGGGGTTGGTGCCGGCCTCGTCGGCGAGCAGTAGCGCGGTGCCGACCTGGGCGGCCACCGCTCCCCTGCGCAGCGCGGCCGCGACCTCGTCGGCGGTGCCCAGCCCGCCCGCGGCGATGATCGGGACGTCATGCGCGTTGCGGATGCGATCGATGAGCTGATGCAGCGACTCGTTGGCGGGTTCCATGTCGGGCGCGAACGTGCCACGGTGCCCGCCGGCGGCGGGGCCCTGGGCCACCAGGCTGTCAGCGCCGGCTGCGACGGCCACTCCGGCCTCGTAGGCCGACGTCACCGTGACCATGACCAGCAGGCCCAGCGCGCCCAGGCGCCGAATCACATCGGGCGGCGGGACGCCGAACGTGAAAGACACCAGCTCGGGGCGGACGTCGGCCACCACCTCGAGCTTCTGCTCCCACCCATCGTCGTCGCCGTACTGCGGATGACCGACCTCCACTTGGTAGTGGTCGGCGATTTCCTCGAGTTCCGCCGCGTAGTAGTCCAGCGCCACCCAGTCGGCGACGCTGGGCTGGGGCACAAATAAATTCACCCCCAGCGGGCCGGTGGTGGCCTTGCGCGCCGCGGCGATGTCGTCGGCGAACTGCTCGGCGCTGAGATACCCGCCGGGGACGAAACCGAGCCCACCGGCGTTGGACACCGCCGCGGCCAACGCGGGAGTCCCGGGCCCGCCGGCCATGGGGGCCCCCACGATGGGCACCACGATGTCCCAAAAGCCCAGTACCATTCGGCTAGTACGTCGACGGCGAGCGCCGGTACGGCGCGAGTGCGGAGGCGGACATTTGAGCTACCCTACCATCGCCCGAAGTTGTTGGGGCAGTGACCGTTTGGCCGCATAGGGGCCAAGAACCGCGGCGCCGAAGCGCTGGTCGAGCAGCCGGTGAGCGACGGCGTTGACTTCATCGACGGTCACCTGGTCGATTTGCCGCAGGGTGTGCTCGATGGTGCGGTGTTTGCCGTAGTTGAGCTCGCTGCGGCCCAGGCGACTCATCCGCGAGCCGGAATCTTCCAGGCCCAGCACCAGACCGCCACGCAGCGAGCCCTTGGCGATGCGGCACTCCGACTCGGTGATGCCGTCGCGGGCCACGGAGTCGAGGACCTTACTGGTCACGGCCATGACCTCGGAAAAGCGTTCGGGCTGGCAGGCGGCGTACACGGACAGCGCGCCGCTGTCGGCGAAGATGTCCACCGTCGAATAGACGGAATAGGCCAGCCCGCGCAGCTCTCGGACCTCCTGGAACAGCCGAGAGCTCAGGCCGCCGCCCAACGCGGTGTTCAGCACCGACAGCGCCCAGCGGTGCTGCCAGCCGCGCCCGGGGGTGCGCACACCCAACGACACGTGCGTCTGCTCGGCGTCCCGGTTGCCCAGCGTCAGTCCGGGGCGGCCGGTGACCCGCCCGGCACCCTTGCGCGGCGCGATGGGCTCGCGTCCGCGGACCAGACGCGGGCCGAAGTGCTCGCGCACCAACGCGAGGACGTCGTCGTGGTCGACGTTGCCGGCCACCGCCACCACCATGCGTTCGGGCGTGTAACGGCGGACGTGAAACGAGTGCAGCTGGCTTCGCGTCATCGACGTCACCGACCGCGCGGTGCCGATGACGGGCCGGCCCACCGGATGGTCACCGAACAGCGCGCCCAGGAACATGTCCCCGAGCGCGTCCTCGGGGTCGTCGTCGCGCATCGCGATCTCCTCGAGGACCACGTCGCGTTCGAGTTCGACATCCTGGGCGGCGCAGCGGCCGTTGAGCACCACGTCGGCGACCAGGTCGACGGCCAGCTCCAGGTCGGTGTCGAGCACATGCGCGTAGTAGCAGGTGTGCTCCTTGGCGGTGAACGCGTTCAGCTCTCCCCCGACGGCGTCCATCGCCTGGGCGATGTCCACCGCGGTACGGCTGGGGGTCGACTTGAACAGCAGGTGCTCGAGGAAGTGCGCCGCACCGGCGACGGTGGCACCCTCGTCGCGCGAACCGACGCCGACCCAGACCCCGACCGAGGCGGAACGCACCGCGGGTAGATACTCGGTGACCACCCGCAAGCCGCCCGGCAGCGTGGTGCGGCGCAGTGCGGCTTGCGGTTCGGGGTCCGCCGCGGCGGTGAGTTTGCCCCGCCTCAGCGCGGGGTCAGCTGCGCGCTTTTCCGAATCAGCTCGCGGCATCGGCAGGGGCGGCCGCCGGAGCGTCGGCGGGGGCCGAGCTGTCTTCCTCCACCAGCACCAGCGAGATCTTGCCGCGCTTGTCGATGTCGGCGATTTCGACGCGCAGCTTGTCGCCGACGTTCACCACGTCCTCGACCTTCGCGATGCGCTTGCCCCTACCGAGTTTGGAGATGTGCACCAGGCCGTCGCGACCAGGCAGCAGCGACACGAACGCACCGAAATCCGTTGTCTTGACCACGGTTCCGAGGAACCGTTCGCCGACCGTGGGCAGCTGCGGGTTCGCGATGGCGTTGATCCGGTCGATCGCGGCCTGCGCCGAGGGCCCGTCGGTGGCGCCGACGAACACGGTGCCATCGTCCTCGATGGAGATCTGCGCGCCGGTCTCCTCGGTGATGCCGTTGATGACCTTGCCCTTGGGGCCGATGACCTCACCGATCTTGTCCACCGGAACCTTGATGGTGGTCACCCGCGGCGCGTAGGGGCTCATCTCGTCGGGTGCGTCGATGGCCTCGGCCATGACCTCGAGAATGGTCAGGCGCGCATCTTTGGCCTGGGCCAGCGCACCCGCCAGCACCTGCGACGGGATGCCGTCGAGCTTGGTGTCCAGCTGCAGCGCGGTGACGAAGTCCTTGGTGCCCGCGCACTTGAAGTCCATGTCGCCGAACGCGTCCTCGGCCCCCAGGATGTCGGTCAGCGTGACGAACCGGCGCTCAAGCCGGCCCTCCCCTTCAATCTCGACGTCGTCGGAGACCAGGCCCATGGCGATGCCGGCCACCGGCGCTTTCAGCGGCACACCGGCATTCAGCAGCGAAAGGGTGGACGCACAGACCGAACCCATCGACGTCGAGCCGTTGGAGCTCAGCGCCTCGGACACCTGACGGATGGCGTACGGGAACTCCTCGACGCCGGGCAGCACCGGGATCAGGGCCCGCTCGGCGAGCGCGCCGTGCCCGATCTCACGCCGCTTGGGCGAGCCCACCCGGCCGGTCTCGCCGGTGGAGAACGGCGGGAAGTTGTAGTGGTGCATATAGCGTTTCGAGGTTTCCGGTCCCAGCGAGTCGATCTGCTGCGCCATCTTGACCATGTCGAGCGTGGTCACACCCAGGATCTGGGTTTCACCGCGCTGGAACAGCGCGCTGCCGTGCGCGCGCGGCACCACGGCGACCTCGGCCGACAAGGCGCGGATATCGGTGATGCCGCGGCCGTCGATGCGGAAGTGATCGGTGAGGATGCGCTGCCGCACCAGCTTCTTGGTCAGCGAGCGGAACGCGGCGCTGACCTCCTTCTCGCGGCCCTCGTAGGTCGCAGAGTCCCCAGCCAGGCGCGCCAGCACCTCGGCTTTCAGCTCGTCGGTGCGCGCGTCGCGCTCGGCCTTGCCGCCGATCGTCAGCGCCTTGGCCAGCTCGTCGGTGGCCACCGAGGCCACCGAGTAGTAGACGTCTTCCTGGTAGTCCGGGAAGGTCGGGTACTCACCGACGGGCTTGGCGGCCGCGTCGGCCAGCTCCTGCTGAGCCGTACACAGCGCGGCGATGAACGGCTTGGCGGCCTCTAGGCCTTCGGCCACAACGGTTTCCGTCGGTGCCTGGGCACCGCCCTCGACGAGCTCGATGACCTTGTCGGTGGCCTCGGCCTCGACCATCATGATCGCCACGTCGTCATCAACCTTGCGGCCCGCGACCACCATGTCGAACACGGCGCGCTCAAGCTGCTCGACGGTCGGGAACGCGACCCAGGTGCCGTCGATCAGCGCGACCCGCACGCCGCCGATGGGGCCGGAGAACGGCAGCCCGCTGATCTGGGTGGAGGCCGACGCGGCGTTGATCGCCACCACGTCGTACAGGTCGTTGGGGTCCAGGCTCATGATCGTCACCACGACCTGGATTTCGTTACGCAGGCCGCTGATAAACGACGGGCGCAGCGGACGGTCGATGAGCCGGCAGGTCAGGACCGCGTCGGTGGAAGGACGGCCCTCCCGACGGAAGAACGAGCCGGGGATGCGACCGGCGGCGTACATCCGCTCCTCGACATCGACGGTCAGCGGGAAGAAGTCGAAGTGTTCCTTGGGGCTCTTGCTGGCGGTGGTCGCCGACAACAGCATGTTTTCGTCATCCAGGTACGCGACCACGGCGCCGGCGGCCTGCTGGGCCAGCCGGCCGGTCTCGAACCGGATGGTGCGGGTGCCGAAGCTCCCGTTGTCGATGGTGGCGGTCGCCTCGAACACGCCCTCTTCAATTTCAGCGACAGACATAGACGTCCGTACGGCCTCTCTTATTCGGCTGTTTCGCGTCATCACGCGCAACCTGGAGAGGGTCCGCAGGGCCCGGTCGGGCCTGCGAGTCACCCTGGGAGCTTCCCGAAGAGCCAGTCTGAATACGGCTACGGCCATCGATCGAAGCGGCCGAGAAGCCCCAGATCCGGAGAGCCCGGCAGCCACTACCGAAGACCGCCCGATGCAGACTGGGCTGCTCCCTCGAAGGTGCGTAGTGACACGCTGGAACGGCACACGCGGATCTGCGTGACCGCACCGTTTGCTCGGGCCGAACCGGCCCAGAACGTCCTCACTCTACACGGGCGACCCCGCCCCGCCAGCATCGTGCGGGATTGCGGGGAGCTGACGCCCCGGCGTCAGCGACGCAGGCCGAGGCGCTCGACCAACGAGCGGTAGCGCGCCACATCGATCTGGGCGACGTATTTGAGCAGCCGGCGCCGGCGCCCCACCAGCAGCAGCAGTCCGCGCCGCGAGTGGTGGTCGTGCTTGTGCACCTTCAGGTGCTCGGTCAGGTCGGCGATCCGCTTGGTCAGCAGCGCGACCTGGGCCTCGGGGGAACCGGTGTCGGTGTCATGCAGGCCGTAGGTGCCCAGGATTTCTTTTTTCTGCTCGGCTGTCAGCGCCACGAACTATCTCCATCAATCGGTCCGCGAAAGGTAAATGTTTCAAAGCGCGGCCACCGCGAACCGCAGCACGCGCCGATGTCGTCCGGCAGTTTAGCAGCCGGGCCGCGCCCGGCTCCGCCGCGCTCGCGATCGTCACGTGTCGGACGGTGACGACCCGCCGCGCCCGGCTCCGCCGCGCTCGCGATCGTCACGGGTCGGACGGTGACGACCCGCCGCGCCCGGCTCCGCCGCGCTCGCGATCGTCACGTGAGCAGTTGGCGCGCCCGATCGGTGTCGTTGCCCATCGCGACGACGAGTTCCTTGACGGAGTCGAACTTGTGCTGGCCGCGGATACGGGCGACGAAATCCAGCGCCACGTGCTGCCCGTACAGGTCGGCGTCGGTGTCCAGGACGAACGCCTCGACCGTGCGGGTGCGCCCGGAGAAGGTCGGGTTGGTGCCCACGGAAACCGCCGCCTGATAGCGCTCGCCCGGGACGACGGTGCCGGTCACCGGCCCGTGGCCGAGCACGGTGAACCAGGCCGCGTACACGCCGTCGGCCGGGATGGCCGAATACATCGGCGGTGCCACGTTCGCGGTCGGGAAACCCAGTTCGACGCCGCGCCCGTGACCCCGCACCACCACACCCTCGACCCGGTGCGGGCGGCCCAGGGCTTCCGTGGCCGCCACCACGTCACCGGCGTCCACACAGGACCGGATGTAGGTGGACGAGAACGTCACGGTCTCGTTGCTGTGGTGCTCGGAGAGCAGCGACATCGACTCCACGGCGAACCCGAATCGATCGCCCGCGCGCCGCAGGGTCTCGACGTTGCCGGTCGCCTTCTTACCGAAGGTGAAGTTGTCCCCCACGACGACCTCGACCACGTGCAGGTTCTCCACCAGCAGCTCGTGCACGTAGCGGTCGGGGGTGAGTTTCATGAAATCGGTGGTGAACGGCATCACCAGGAAGACGTCGATGCCCAGCTCCTCGATCAGCTCGGCGCGCCGCGTCAGCGTCGTCAGTTGCGCCGGATGGCTGCCGGGATAGACCACTTCCATCGGGTGCGGGTCGAACGTCATCAACACCGTCGGCACGCTGCGCGCACGCCCCGCTTTCACCGCATGCGCGATCAGCTCCGCGTGGCCGCGATGCACACCATCGAACACACCGATGGTGAGCACACACCTGCCCCAGTCCGTGGGAATCTCGTCTTGGCCGCGCCACCGCTGCACGACCGCAAGCCTACGGCGCGGAGTGCCCGGCCGGGAGATCCGGAGGGCGCAACACCCGCCGGGGTGGCGGGGAACACGCCGGATCCGGATTGGGTTGCCTAAACTTTGTCGTTGTGAGGGCTGACGAAGAGCGTGGCGGTCTCACCGCGGTCGGCCAGGACTACCTCAAGGCGATCTGGAACGCCCAGGAGTGGTCCCCCAAGGACGCGCCGCACAAGGTCAGCACGAAGATGCTGGCCGAGAAGATCGGGGTGTCGGCCAGCACGGCCTCGGAGTCGATCCGCAAGCTCGCCGAGCAGGGCCTCGTCGACCACGAGAAGTACGGCGCGGTGACCTTGACCGAGGCGGGGCGGCGGGCGGCGCTCGAAATGGTGCGCCGGCACCGGCTGCTGGAGACCTTCCTGGTCAACGAGCTCGGCTACGCCTGGGACGAGGTGCACGACGAGGCCGAGGTGCTCGAGCACGCGGTGTCGGATCGTCTGGTGGCCCGCATCGACGCCAAGCTGGGGTTCCCGCAACGCGACCCGCATGGTGACCCGATCCCGGCCTCCGACGGGCAGGTGCCCACCCCGCCCGCGCGCCAGCTGTGGGCGTGCGGCGACGGGGACGCCGGGACGGTGGCCCGCATTTCCGACGCCGACCCCGAGATGCTGCGCTACTTCACCGACGTCGGCATCAATCTCGACTCCCGGCTGCGGGTCCTCACCCGGCGCGAGTTCGCCGGCATGATCTCGGTCGCGATCGAATCCGGCGACGGCGCCGAGACGACCGTCGATCTGGGCAGCCCGGCCGCGCGGGCGATCTGGGTGACGGCCTAGCCCGCGGCGATCGCCAGCGCGGCGAAGCCGGGTGGATGCGGGCTGTCGCCCGACACGCTAGGACGTGTCCGGGGAACGCGCGGCCTCCTGTAGCGCGGAGAGCGCCTCACGGGCCCGATCCAGTGCGAAATCCAGGCTTTCGATGCGCGAGCGGATGCTGCCGGAGAACTGGTGGGCGCGATGAGCGCTGAGTGCGGGCGTCAGGTAGGTGCGAACTCGCTTGATGACGGCCGCAGGACTTCGGTCGGTCTGCACGACGGCGAGGTAGAGCTGCTCGACGGTCCAGTGCACGATTTCGTCGATCGACACATCGTCGCGCACCTCTCCCGCGGCACGCCCGGCCTCGATGGCCGGGCCCAGGGTGGCATTGGCGATTGCGTCGGCTTCGGGGCCGAAGTCGCCCGCCGGTTTGAGCGCAAATAACTCGCGGACGATCGGGTCGTTGGGCAATTCGCGGACCAGATAGAGAAACGCCGCCTCGAGCTTGGCGAATGCACCGACGTGGCAGGCCATCTCCGTCGCGCATTCGAGCTTGAAGCGATCTGAACGGGCCAGCGCGACCGCGACGACGAGCTGATCGCGGCCCCCGAGCTTGCGAAAGGCGGTGGCCCGCGATACGCGGGCGGCCGCGGCAACCACCTCGATGGACAGTTGATCGACGCCGTGGCGTTGGAGCCAAACGTCGGCCGTCCGAATTAACCGGTCCCGAACACTATCCGGCGGCGCCGCGGTGTCCGACGCCACGTAAATATCAGCCGCGGAAGTGACATTAACCACACCAACGATGGTACTCTAACGGCATTTCGTCTCAGGGAGGAGACTTTCGATCCGTAAGTCGCAGGGGGCTGTACGACTCAACTCGAGGAGTAACCATGCAAGTCACCTGCCCCGCACTGCCGAAGCTGGAATCGCTGCCGTTCGCGAACGACCGCAATGAGGCGTGGCGCACGCTTCTCGCGGCGGGGAAGATCGCGGTATCCGACGCTGGGGTCTATTTCCTGAGCAGCGCCGACGTCGTCGAGCAGGCGGCGACCTCCCCCAAGCTGTTCTCTTCGCAAGGGGCTTTCGGATTCGCCGGAATGCCGTTCCCATTGATACCGATCCAGTCCGATCCGCCCGAACACACCCGTTATCGCAAGACGCTGGACAAATATTTTGGCCCCCGCCGGATGGCCGAGCGGGAGCCGCAATTGCGGAAACAAGTAGGTGACCTCATCGATGCGATCAAGTCATCCGGGGATACCTGCGACGCCATGGGTGCGCTCGCCATTCCCTTCCCCTCTCAGGTCTTTTTGACCCTGTTCGGCCTGCCGCTGGCCGACCGGGACAAGCTGCTTGCCTGGAAGGACACACTGCTGAACTTCTCGACGGAGGACAGCGTGCCGTCACCCGAGGCCATGACACTGGGTCTCGAGATGACGACCTACCTGATCGAGCGCATCGCCGAACGACGCGAAGCTCCTGGGGACGATGATCTGTTTACCCTGCTGGTGACCGACACCAGCGAGGGTGCACTCACTGACCCCGAGATCATCGGGCTGTGCTTACTGTTCATCGCCGCCGGTCTGGATACCGTGACCGCGGCCGCCGGGTTCGCCCTCTACGAACTGGCGCGCAACCCGTCGCTGCGCGCGAAGCTCGCCGCCGATGAAAGCGCGGTCCCGAATTTCATCGAAGAGCTACTGCGTGTCGACGGGCCGGTACCCCATGTGCCACGGATGACCACGGCCGACGTCGAAGTGGCGGGGGTGACGATTCCCGCGGGCTCACAGTGCTGGCTCGGCATCGGGACCGCTAACCACGATCCCGAGCGCTACCCGGACACCGACGTGCTGCACGACACCCGCACCAACCACTTCGCGTTCGGTCGCGGTCCGCACCGCTGCCTGGGCTCGCACCTCGCCCGCCTGGAGTTGCGCCTCATCATCGAGGAATGGAACCGACGGATCCCGCAGTATTCGGTGCTGCGCGAACCTACGCTGGGGTGGCCGCGAGGAATCCTGCATTTCGACGAACTGCACCTCAAAATCGGCTAGGAGCTCAGCAGGCCCTTGGCGATGTGGGTGACCTGCACCTCGTTGCTGCCGGCGTAGATCATCAGTGACTTGGCGTCGCGGGCCAATTGCTCCACCCGGTACTCGGCCATATATCCGTTGCCGCCGAACAGTTGCACGGCCTCCATCGCCACGTCGGTGGCCGCCTCCGACGAGTACAGCTTGATCGCCGACGCCTCGGCCAGCGTCAGCGGTTTACCGGCCTGCTGGCGCTCGATGGTGTGAAAGACCATGTTCTGCACGTTCATTCGGGCGATCTCCATCTTCGCCAGCTTGAGCTGGATCAGCTGGAACTGCCCGATGTTCTTCCCCCACAGCGTGCGGCTCTTCGCGTAATCGACGCACAGCCGGTGGCATTCGTCGATGATGCCCAGGGCCATCATCGCGATCCCGATCCGCTCGGCGGCGAAGTTGGCGCGGGCGCTGTCGCGGCCGTCGCCATCGGTGTGCTGTTCGCTCTCGCCGAGCAGCCGGTCCGGGCTCAGCCGCACGTTGTCGAAGAACAGCTCCCCGGTCGGCGAGGACATCATGCCCATCTTCTTGAACGGCTTGCCCTGCGTCAGGCCGGGCATGCCCGCATCGAGCACGAAGACCAGCACCGGCCGGTTTCGTTTGTCCGAATCGGAGTCGCCCACTGCGTCTTCAGCGAGCTTCGCGTACACGACCAGGACGTCCGCGCAGGGGCCGTTGGTGATGAAGGTCTTCTGCCCGTTGAGGATGTAGTCCCCGCCGTCGCGTTTGACGTAGGTCTTCATGCCACCGAACGCGTCCGAGCCCGAGTCCGGCTCGGTGATGGCCCACGCCGCAATCTTTTCCAGCGTCATCAGCTCGGGTAGCCAACGCTCCTTCTGGGCCAGCGTGCCGCGGCTCATGATGGTCGCCGCGCCCAGGCCGAGGCTCACCGACGCGGTGCTCAGCAGCCCGATGCTGACCCGGGCGATTTCGGACACCAGCACCGCGATCATCGATCCCTGGGCCCCGCCGCCGAAACCGCTTTCGCCGTCCGGCTTTTCGTCGGGCTCGCGCGCCCCGTCGAGCTTGGCCCGTTCCCGGTCCAGCATCTTCTTGACCGACTCGGCGGCCATCACGTCGAGGCCGAACTGGCTGAACAGCTTGCGCGCGATCGGATAGGGCGACATCGCGCCGGTTTCCAATTCGTCCACATGCGGCCGGATCTCTTTGTCGACAAACTGCCGGACGGCGTCCCGGACCATCAGGTCGGTGTCGGACCACTCGATCATGGCGCCCTTAGCGTTCGGCGCGCTGGTAGGCGGTGACGACGGCGGCGCCGCCCAACCCGATGTTGTGTTGCAGCCCGGCGCTGACGCCCTCGACCTGACGCTTGTCGGCCGTGCCCCGCAGCTGCCAGGTCAATTCCGCACACTGCGCCAGTCCGGTCGCGCCCAGCGGGTGCCCCTTGGAGATCAGGCCGCCCGACGGGTTGACCACCCAGCGCCCGCCATAGGTGGTGTCGCCGTTGTCGATCAGCTTGGGCGCCTCACCCGGCCCGCACAAGCCCAGGGCTTCGTAGAGCAGCAGCTCGTTGGCCGAGAAGCAGTCGTGCAGTTCGATGACCTGGAAATCGTGCGGCCCCAGCCCGCACTGGTCGTAGACCTGTTGTGCGGCCTGCACATTCATGTCGTAGCCGATGAGGTTCTTGGCACTTCCGTCGAACGTCGAGGCGAAGTCGGTGGTCATGGCCTGACCGACGATCTCCACGGCCTGGCCGGCCAGCCCGTGGTTGTCGACGAAACTCTCCGAGGCCAGGATCGCCGCGCCCGAACCGTCGGAGGTCGGCGAACACTGCAGCTTGGTCAGCGGGTCCGAGATCATCCGCGCCGCCAGGATGTCCTCGAGCGTGTAGGACTCCTGGAACTGGGCGAACGGGTTGTTCACCGAGTGCTTGTGGTTCTTGTAGCCGATCTTGGCGAAATGTTCTGCGGTGGAGCCGTATTGCTTCATGTGTTCGCGCCCGGCGGCGCCGAACATCCACGGCGCGACGGGCATCGCGAACTCGTCGATCTCGGCCATCGCCTTGACGTGTTTGCCCATCGGCGATTCGCGATCCTCGGCGCCAAGCTTCAGCGAACCGGGCTGCATCTTCTCGAAACCCAGCGCGATCGCGCAGTCGACGATGCCGCCGCGGATGGCCTGTGCCGCCAGGAATAGCGCCGTGGAGCCGGTGGAGCAGTTGTTGTTGACGTTGACAACCGGGATGCCGGTCATGCCGAGCTCGTAGAGCGCGCGCTGCCCGGACGTCGAATCACCGGCGACGTAGCCGACGTAGCCCTGCTGCACCTCGCCGTAGGCGATGCCCGCGTCCTTCAGGGCGTTGGTGCCCGATTCCCGCGCCATGTCCGGGTAGTCCCAGCCCTCGCGGCGACCCGGCTTCTCGAATTTCGTCATGCCGACGCCGACGACGTAAACCTTGTTGGACATCGTTGTCCCCTTCCGAATAGTGGGCCGCCTGGATACCTCAGTGTGCAACGCGGCCCGACCAACCGCTCGGCCGGGACCCGTTACAGCGTCGCCGGGCGGATCACCACCACCGACTTGGTCCGCGAACCCTCGTCGCGCAGCAGCGCGATCACCCGGCCGTCGGGGTCACAGGCGGCGTACACGCCGTCGACCCCCGCCGGCGGCAGCGACCGGCCGTTGGCGCCGGCCTCGGCCTCCCCGGCGGACAGGTCGCGGCGCGGGAAGATCAGCAGGCAGGCCTCGTCCAGGCTGTAGCTCAGCCGCGGGCGCTCGGCCAGCTCGTCGAGCGAATGCGCCTGCTCCAGCCCGAAGCGCCCGACGCGGGTGCGCCGCAACGCCGTCAGGTGTCCGCCCACCCCCAGCGCGGCGCCCAGATCGCGGGCCAGCGCGCGAACGTAGGTTCCCGACGAGCAGTCGACCTCGACGTCAATGTCGACGACGTCCAGGCCCTGCGGTCCGGGACGGAGGCCGCACACCTCGAACCGGTCGACGCGCACCGGGCGGGCCTCGAGCTCGACGGTCTGGCCCTCACGGACCAGCCGGTACGCGCGCTTCCCGCCCACCTTGATCGCGCTGACCGTCGACGGCACCTGCTGGATGTCGCCCCGCAATGCGTCGACGGCGGCCTCGATCGCCTCTCGGGTCAGGTGCCCCGCCGCGACGGTGTCCAGCAGTTCGCCCTCGGCGTCGTCGGTGGACGTGCGCTGGCCCAGGCGGACCGTGGCCGTGTACGACTTGGTGGCCGCCGTCAGCAGGCCGAGGATCTTGGTGGCGCGCTCGACGCCGATCACCAGCACGCCGGTGGCCATCGGGTCCAGCGTGCCCGCGTGCCCCACCCGGCGGGTGGAAAAGATCCGCCGGCAGCGCCCCACCACGTCATGGCTGGTCATCGCGGGCGGCTTGTCGACGACGACGATGCCCGGACCGCTCATAGCACGATGGCGGTCAGCACCAGCCCGCGCTCGACCGACCAACGGCCCGCCAGCTCCGTCAGCGGCGGACCGGACAGCGCCGACGGATCGATCAGGATCCGCGAGACGAAACCGCCCGTCGCCGACCCGGGGCTGTCCGCCTCAAACGTGATGTGGGCGTCCTCGAAGCCCAGCCACCTCTTGGTCAGCGGGAACCACGCCTTGTACGTTGCCTCCTTGGCGCAGAACAGGATTCGGTCCCAATGCAGATCTCCCGACAGGTTGGCGGGCATCTCGGTGCGTTCGGCCGGCAAGCTGATCGCGTTGAGCACGCCGTCGGGCAACACGTCGTGCGGTTCGGCGTCGATGCCCACCGAGCGCAGCGCGTCGTTGCGGCCCACCACCGCACCGCGGTAACCCGTGCAATGGGTGAGGCTGCCGACCACGCCGTCGGGCCAGCAGGGTTCTCCCTTCTCCCCCTTGAGGATCGGCACCGGCGGCAGGCCGAGCTCACCCAGCGCGATCCGGGCGCAGTACCGGACCGTGACGAACTCGTTGCGCCGCTTGGCCACCGACCGGGCGATCAACGGCTCCTCTTCGGGCAGCGGGGCGAGATCGGGCGGATCGGTGTACACCTCCGAATAGGCCAGGCCGTCGGAGGCCGGCAGGACGGAGGACACCAGCGTGTGCTCCCCCGTCATCGTGATTGCCGCTGCCGCAACCGTTCCCGGAACTGCGTGACCTGCTGCCGCATCTCGGGAGTGATCTCGAAGTGACCACCGAAGTCGTTGAGGTCGCCCGGCGCGTACCCGGGATCGGGCAGCACCTGACGCAGCCAGCTGGGCGGCGGGCGGCGCCGCCACTCGCGCGGATAGCCCACCGACACCTCCTCGAAGCGCACGTCGTCGTACCACGTGGTCCGCGGGATGTGCAGGTGGCCGTAGACCGAACAGACGGCGTTGTAGCGGGTGTGCCAGTCGGCGGTCTTGGTGGTTCCGCACCACAGCGAGAACTCCGGGTAGAACAGCGCGTCGCAGGGGTCGCGAACCAACGGAAAGTGATTGACCAGAACCGTCGGTGTCATCCAGTCCAGCTCTTCGAGACGGGCGCGGGTGATCTCCAGTCGCTCGCGGCACCACGCCTCGCGCGTGGGGTACGGCTCGGAGGACAGCAGGAACTCGTCGGTGGCCACCACGTTGCGCTCCCGGGCGATGGTCAGGCCCTCGGCTTTGCTCGCGGCGCCCTCGGGCAAGAAGCTGTAGTCGTAGAGCAAAAACATCGGCACGATCGTGGCCGGGCCGCCGCGCTCGGTCCAAACGGGGAACGGATGCTCGGGCGTGACCACACCCATCTCGTCGCACATGTTGACCAGGTAGTCGTAGCGCGCCTTGCCGAAGATCTGCACGGGGTCACGGGTGGTGGTCCACAGCTCGTGGTTGCCCGGCACCCAGATCACCTTGGCGAACCGCCGTCTTAGCAGGTCTAGGGCCCAACGGATCTCGTCGGTGCGCTCGGCGACGTCCCCGGCGACGATCAGCCAGTCGTCCGGCGACGACGGATGCAGTGACTCGGTGACCGGCTTGTTGCCGAGGTGACCGGTGTGCAGATCGGACACCGCCCACAACGTCGGCTGCCCACCGTTGGTCGATTCCTGCCCCGAACTATGCCCAGCCACGAATAACCACCCTAACGACCCGAGCCGGGCAGGCCCGTTTCGCGCCCGGCACCCGGGTGTCGTCGGAGCCGATCAGCGGGCGAATTAGAACAAGTTCAGGTTTGCCTGTGACGCCGCTTGCGCGACTTGTACACTCCCCCGAAAGGACCGCTGCGGCGTCAGGGGGTGTCGTGTTCGCCAGTGTTCGCCTGATGGGGGCGCTTGGTGCGCTGCTCACAGCGGCCATCGGCGGCACGGTGGGCTTGCTGACCGCCCCGCAAGACCTTTCCATGCCGGGCGGCGGCGATCGGTCGGTCGAGCTGCGCTCGACCGCCCAGCCGATGGAAACCACCATGAAGAGTCCCATCGTGGCGACCACCGACCCGCGCCCCTTCGACGCGTGCGAGGACATTCCGTTCGATGTCATCCAGCGGCTCGGGCTGGCATTCACACCGCCCGAACACGAAGACGGCCTGCGCTGCCACTTCGACGCCGGCAACTATCAGGTGGCCGTCGAGCCGATCATCTGGCGCACCTACGAGGCCTCGCTGCCGGCCGACGCCGTCGAGACGACGATCGCGGGCCACCGCGCCGCGCAGTACTGGGTGCTCAAGCCGACCTATCACAACAGCTACTGGTTCTACTCCTGCATGGTCGTGTTCAAGACCAGCTACGGGGTGCTGCAGCAGGCGCTGTACTACTCGACGGTCTACTCCGATCCCGAGGTCGATTGCATGCAGACCAACCTGCAGCGCGCCAACGACCTGGCGCCGTACTACAAGTTCTAGGGTGAGCACCACCTCGATCCGACCGGCCCAGCCGGCCCTGCACACCCTGCGACACCTGGGCGGCAAGGCCCTCGGCCGGCTGCTGGGTCTGCCGCCGGCGACCATCGACTACAGCGTGGAGCGCGTCCGCGTACCGATGCGCGACGGGGTCCAGCTGGTGGCCGACCACTACGCACCCGCCACGTCCGCGGCCGTCGGTACCGTGCTGGTCCGCGGCCCGTACGGACGCGGATTTCCGTTCACCCTGATATTCGGCGGGCTGTATGCGGCACGCGGCTATCACGTGGTGCTGCAGAGTGTGCGCGGGACGTTCGGGTCGGGCGGGGTTTTCGAGCCGATGGCCACCGAGGTCGCCGACGGCGCCGACACCGTCGCGTGGCTACGTGAGCAGCCGTGGTTCACCGGCCGTTTCGCCACCATCGGTATGTCCTACCTGGGATTCACCCAGTGGGCCCTGCTGCAGGATCCCCCGCCGGAACTGGCCACCGCCGTGATCGCCGTCGGGCCGCACGATTTCAACGAATCGGTTTGGGGCACAGGGGCGTTCGCGGTCAACGACTTCTTGGGCTGGAGCGATATGGTGGCGCACCAGGAGGACCCGGTGCGCGCCCGGTCCGCGCTGCGCCAGTTGCAGACGCGCCGCAAAGTGGCCCAGGCCGCGGCCGCGGCGCCACTGGGCGAATCCGCACGGGCCCTGCTCGGCACGGGCGCGCCGTGGTTCGAATCCTGGGTCGAACACAGCGATCCCGACGACCCGTTCTGGAACGCCTTGCGGTGCGACCAGGCCCTGGACCGGGTGCAGGTGCCCGTGCTGCTGGTGGGCGGCTGGCAAGACATCTTCATCAGGCAGACGCTGCAGCAGTACGCGCATCTGCGTGGCCGGGGTGTCGATGTCGCGCTCACCGTCGGCCCGTGGACGCACACCCAGCTGCTCACCACCGGGCTGGCCACATGCACCCAGGAATCACTGGATTGGCTGGGCATCCATCTGGGTGGCGCCCCCGCCGCGCGCCGGCCCAGCCCGGTTCGGGTCTGCGTCACCGGCGTGGACCGGGGACAGGCCTGGCGCAGCCTGTCCGAGTGGCCGCCCGCCACCACCGAGCGCGCGCTGTACCTGCGGCCCGGCGGCTACCTGGGCGAGACCGCACCGACCCTGAAAGGGCTGTCCCCGGCCACATTTCGCTACGACCCGGCCGATCCCACACCCACCACTGGCGGCCCGCTGCTGTCCGCCAGCGGGGGTTACCGCGACGACAGCCCGCTCGCGTCGCGCGCCGACGTGCTGGCCTTCACCAGCGCCACCCTCACCCGGGACCTCTACGCCTACGGAACCCCGGTCGTCGAACTCGCGCATGGCGCCGACAATCCGCACGCCGACCTGTTCGTGCGGGTGAGCGAGGTCGACGTCAAGGGTCGGTCACGCAACGTCAGCGAGGCCTACCGACGGTTGCCCGCCGTGGCAAAATCGAAGTCGGAGAAGATCGTTCGCCTCGAGCTCGACGGCCTGGCCCACCGCTTCCGTGCCGGTTCACGCATCCGGGTGCTGATCACCGGCAGCTGGTCGCCGCGCTACGCGCACAACCTCGGCGGCGACGAACCGGTGCTGACCGCCCGGCACGCCACGCCGGTCACCCACAGCGTGCGCTACGGACGCTCCCGGCTGCTGTTGCCCGTCGGCGCGGCCGAGTTGTCAGCCAACGGCGTCGCGGACGCGGACGGCGACCGCGGCTAGCGTGGCCTGGTCGTCAACGGGGTCGTGAACCGGTGACGCCCACGGCGCGTGCACCGGCAGCTCCACCCAGCTTTTGCAGCCGGCGTATTCCGGGGTCCGGACGATGCGGACCGGCTCGGCCAGCGCGATCACCGACACCACCAGCACGGCCAGTTTGTGCTTGGGGCGGAAGTCGAGCCGGTCGGCGCGCACCGACTCGGCCGTCCAGATGTGCAGGTCCTCGATGGCGCAAAGGCCTTCTGGCCGGTTAACCGGCACTGCCGCAACCACTTTCGCGGCGGCGCGGATCACCAGCTCGTCGTCGGTGCTGTCGCCGGCGGCGGGCTTTAACAGGTCTCGATGCTCGGCGCGCACCCGCTCGGCGTGGCTGTGCGCGACCGTCGGGAACAACAGGAATTCGCGGGCGGCCAGTTCGAATCGCTTCTCACCGATGCCGCCCTTGCGCAGCAGCACCCGCTGGCGCCCGTCCAGCAGGGCATGGATGGCGGCGCTCCACTCCTTGAGCGCGGGCATCGTCGCGGTCATCGTGATCTCGCACCGGCCAACCGGGCCACCACCTCGGGCCGACGCAGCGGCGGAACCGTCTTGGGCGGTTGGCGCCGCGGAGCCAGCTTCCCGAGCAACCGCGTCGTCGTCTCGGTGACCTCGGCAACGGCCGCCTCGAACGCCTCGGCATTGACCGCGGACGGGTGGGTGATGCCGCTGACCTTGCGCACGTACTGGCGGGCCGCCGCCGCGATTTCCTCGGCCGTGGCCGCCGGCTGTAGACCGCGCAGTTCGGTGATGTTCCGGCACATGACCCCAACGATAAGCGCTGCGCGCGGCGCTCTCTACGGCGCGAGCAGACACAGAAGCACCTCCCGACCGGCGTGTCGTGGGGCCTTTGCGTCGGCTCGCGAGGCCAGCTCTACGGTTGCACTCATGACCGACGAGATCCTGCTGATCGACACCGAGGACCGGGTACGCACCCTGACCCTCAACCGACCCCAATCGCGCAACGCGCTGTCCTCGGCGTTGCGGGACCGCTTTTTCAGCACCCTGGCCGACGCCGAAACCGACGACGACGTGGATGTCGTCATCGTCACCGGCGCCGACCCGGTGTTCTGTGCGGGACTGGATCTCAAGGAGTTGGGCGGTTCCTCCGCGCTTCCGGACATCTCGCCGCGGTGGCCGGCGATGAGCAAGCCGGTGATCGGCGCGATCAACGGCGCCGCGGTGACCGGCGGTCTGGAGCTGGCGCTGTACTGCGACATCCTGATCGCATCGGAGAACGCCCGCTTCGCCGACACGCACGCCCGGGTGGGACTGCTGCCCACCTGGGGGCTGAGCGTGCGGCTACCGCAGAAGGTGGGCGTCGGCCTGGCCCGGCGGATGAGCATGACCGGGGATTACCTGTCGGCGGCCGACGCGTTGCGCGCCGGCCTGGTGACCGAGGTGGTAGCGCACGACCAACTGCTGGGCGCCGCCCGCCAGGTCGCGGCCTCGATCGTCGGGAACAATCAGGACGCGGTGCGGGCGCTGCTGGCGTCCTATCACCGCATCGACGACGCGCAGACCGGCGCGGGGCTGTGGCAGGAGGCGATGGCGGCCCGGCAATTCCGGCCCAGCGGCGACGACATCGCCGCCAACCGCGAGGCGGTGCTGCAGCGCGGGCGGGCTCAGGTGCGCTGAGCGGGGCGGTCCGGCGCCGGTCTCTGGCGGTCCGTTTGGGCCGGTTTCGGCCACCCAATACGATCAGGTGATGCGCGCGGACGTCGGAATCAGCAGGGTGCTCGGCGCCCTGACGCTGGCGGCATCGGCGATCGCGGTCGGCGCGCCGCCCGCGTCCGCCCAGCCGCCACCGCCGGGATTTCCGAATCTCGACGGCTTCACCGCCGTCCCGGCCGACGGCTACGTCAGCACCGGGGCCGCGGGCGCCTCGCCGCGGATCAGTTTCTCCGCCCCGTACACCCTGGTCTGTGACTTCTACGGCGGGCCCGCGCCCGCGCCGCAACCCTCGCAGGACATCAAGTGCAAGGGAGACATGCCCGGAATGGACGACGTCCCTATCCCCGGCGGCCGCCCACGACCGGGCGATTGCATCGTGGGTTCGGTCGACTTCAAGGGCCCCGGCTACCAATTGAGCCGCATGTCCCACAGCGGATGCGACGGCAACGCGCCCGCGCTGAAGTCGGGCGCCAAATTGTTGGCCGCGGGCCAGAAGTTGACGTACCTCAACGTCACCTGCGCGGTGGGCGCCGACAACCTGGTCGCCTGTCTGGACACCACCAGCGGCGACCACGGATTCGTCGTGCAGCGCTCGGGCAGCTGGGCGTTTTAGCACCCGGTCACCGACTAGCCGTCAGCCCACCCAGCGACCCGAGATCGCCCGCCAGCCAACGAAGATCAGTCGCAGCACCACGAACGTGGTCAGTCCCGACCAGATACCCGCGAGGCCCAGTCGACCGCCGTGTCGAACAACAGATAGAGCGGTTCGGCCGCCAGCACCCCCAGCGCGGGCAGCGCCAGGCCAGCGATCTGATGGCCGCCGGCAGCGGGTCGATCCCCTTCGGTCACCCGAGCGCGGTGCGCAGCCCCGCCACGGCGTCGTCGATCGAGCCGGTGGTCGAGTAACCGGCCGCCAGCCGGTGCCCGCCGCCGCCGAACCCGGATGCGACCGCCGCCAGGTCCACCTCGGCCTTGGCCCGCATCGACACCGACCACTGCTGCGGCGCGATCTCCTTGAAGACCGCAGCCACCTCGGCCTGCTGCGTGGTCCGCACGATGTCGACGATGCTTTCGACTTCCTCCGGGCGTGAACTGATCCAATCCTGGTTGCCGACAACCGCATACACCAGGCCCCGGCCGCCGGCCACGTCCGGCAGCAACCGGGCCGACGCCAGCACGCGCGACAGCAGTGGCAGCCACCCGAACGGATGGGTGTCCATCAGGGTCCGGCTGATCGCGGCGTTGTCCACGCCGGCATCGACCAGCCGGGCGGCCAGGCGAAGGGCGCGCGCACTGGCCCAGCGGAAAGATCCGGTATCGGTCGTCAGGCCGGCGTAAATGCAGTGCGCGACATCGGGATCGATGGGTTTGCCCCATGCGTCGAGAAGGTCGGCGATCATCATCGTTGTCGAATCAGCCGACACGTCGACGAAATTGGCCGTGCCGAACACGTCGTTGGAGGCGTGATGGTCGATCACCAGCACCTCGGCGCCCGATACGGCCAGGTCGCTCAACGCGCCCAGTCGCTTGACGCTCGGAACATCAACGGTGACAACCAAATCGACGTCACGGCGCATCGCATCCGGACTGACCAGCAGCCGGCAGCCCGGCAGCGATGCCAGCGATTCCGGCAGCCCCGCCGGCTCGGCGAAACCGACCTCGACCCGCTTGCCGCACTTGTCCAGCACCAAACCCAGCGCCAGCCCGGCGCCGATCGTGTCGGCGTCGGGATGCACATGGGCGATCACCGCGACGGTGGCGGCGTCCGACAGTAGTTCGACGGCGGCCGCCGCGTCGACGCGTGTTCCCACACCGGTCAGTTCAGTATTCGCGTTGGTCGTCGTCACTGATGCTCCCGTCGAGGCCGGGCTCCACGCCCGATCCGCCATCCCGGTATGGATCGGCCTCCCCAGCCGGCTTGGCGCCAGAACGAACCCGCGCCAGATCAGCGTCCGCGGCGCGAGCCCGCGCCAGCAACTCGTCCATCCGCTGCACGTTGTCCGACGTGGTGTCGCGGGTGAAGGTGAGGGTGGGTGTGAAACGCACGCCGGTGCCCGCCCCGACCAGGGTGCGCAGCGCGCCCTTGGCCCGCTCCAGCGCCGCCGCGGCGGCCCCGTAATCCGGCTCGTCGTCCAGCGTGCGTCCCATCACCGTGTAGAACACCGTCGCGTCGTGCAGGTCGGCGGTCACCTTCGCGTCCACGACGGTGACCCCGTCCAGCCCGGGGTCCTTGATCTCGAACTCGATCGCCGAGGCGACGATCGTGTTGATCCGCTTGGCCAGGCGGCGGGCCCGGGCCGGGTCAGCCATTTCGACTCACGCACGTTCCTTTTGGACCAACTCGTAGGACTCGATGATGTCGCCTTCCTTGATGTCGGAATAGCCCAGCGTCATACCGCATTCGAAGCCCTCGCGGACCTCGGTCACATCATCTTTTTCGCGCCGCAGCGAGTGGATCGTGAGGTTCTCGGTGACCACGACGTTGTCGCGCAACAGCCGGGCCTTGGCGTTGCGCCGCACCACACCGGAACTGATCATGCAGCCGGCGATGATGCCCACCTTGGAGGACCGGAAGATCGCCCGGATCTCGGCGCGGCCCAGCTGGTTCTCCTCGTAGATCGGCTTGAGCATGCCGCGCAGGGCCTTCTCGATCTCGTCGATCGCCTGGTAGATCACCGAGTAGTAGCGGATCTCCACGCCCTCGCGGTTGGCCAGCTCGGTGGCCTTGCCCTCGGCCCGCACGTTGAAGCCGATGATCACCGCGTCCGAGGCCGACGCCAGGTTGACGTTGGTTTCGGTGATGCCACCGACACCGCGGTCGATGACGCGCAGCTCCACCTCGTCGTCGATCTGGATGCCCATCAGGGCCTCTTCCAGCGCCTCGACCGTACCGGCGTTGTCGCCCTTGAGGATCAGGTTCAGCTGGCTGGTCTCCTTCAGCGCCGAATCCAGGTCCTCCAGGCTGATCCGCTTGCGCGTACGCGCCGCCAGCGCGTTGCGCTTGCGGGCGCTGCGCTTGTCGGCGATCTGGCGGGCGATCCGGTCCTCGTCGACGACCAGCAGGTTGTCACCGGCGCCGGGCACCGACGTGAAGCCGATGACCTGCACCGGCCGCGACGGCAGCGCCTCCTCGACGTCGTCGCCATGCTCGTCGACCATGCGGCGGACGCGGCCATAGGCATCGCCGGCGACCACCGAGTCGCCGACGCGCAGCGTGCCGCGCTGCACCAGAACGGTCGCGACCGGCCCGCGGCCTCGGTCCAGGTGCGCCTCGATCGCCACACCCTGGGCCTCCATGTCGGGGTTGGCCCGCAGGTCCAGGGCGGCGTCCGCGGTCAGCAGCACCGCCTCGAGCAGCTGCTCGATGTTGGTGCCCTGCTTGGCCGAGATGTCGACGAACATCGTCTCGCCACCGAAATCCTCTGCCACCAAACCGTATTCGGTGAGCTGCCCGCGGATCTTGGCCGGGTCGGCACCCTCCACGTCGATCTTGTTGACCGCCACCACAATTGGCACGTCGGCGGCCTGCGCGTGGTTGACGGCCTCCACCGTCTGCGGCATGACGCCGTCGTCGGCAGCGACCACCAGGATCGCGATGTCGGTGGCCTTCGCACCGCGGGCACGCATGGCGGTGAACGCCTCGTGACCCGGGGTGTCGATGAAGGTGATCGGCCGCTCGGCGCCGTCGTGCTCGACGGACACCTGGTAGGCACCGATGTGCTGGGTGATGCCGCCCGCCTCGGCCTCGCGAACGTTGGCCTTACGAATGGTGTCCAGCAGTCGGGTTTTACCGTGGTCGACGTGACCCATCACGGTCACCACCGGCGGACGGGTCTGCAGGTCTTCCTCGGTGCCCTCGTCCTCGCCGTAGCTCAGGTCGAACGACTCGAGCAGCTCGCGGTCCTCGTCCTCCGGGCTGACGACCTGGACGACGTAGTTCATCTCGCTGCCCAGCAGCTCGAGCGTCTCGTCGCCCACCGATTGGGTGGCCGTCACCATCTCGCCG
>NZ_SCRH01000048.1 GCF_004298145.1 Mycobacterium sp. | reverse complement strand
GCGCTCACCGTCGCCGGGCCAGGCTCGATCGCCCGACTCCTCACTCGCGCCCCACCGGCGCTCACCGTCGCCGGGCCAGGCTCGATCGCCCGACTCCTCACTCGCGCCCCACCGGCGCTCGCCGTCGCCGGGCTAGGCTCCTCCCTGTGGCCGAAACCCCGTCCGACCCAGGCGAGCTCGCGCGCCGGGCCGCCGTGGTCATCGCGGAGCGCACCGGAGTCGCCGAGCATGACGTCGCCATCGTCCTCGGCTCGGGATGGTCGCCGGCGGTCGCGGCGCTGGGCACGCCGACCGCCGTGCTGCCCCAAGCCGACCTGCCCGGGTTCTCCCCGCCCACCGCGATCGGGCACACCGGCGAGCTGTTGTCGATGCGCATCGGCGCACACCGGGTGCTGGTCCTGGTCGGCCGCATCCACGCCTACGAGGGCCACGACCTGCGCCACGTCGTGCATCCGGTACGGGCGGCCTGCGCGGCCGGCGTGCGCGCGGTCGTGCTCACCAACGCGGCGGGCGGACTGCGCCCGGGCATGACGGTCGGCGAACCGGTGTTGATCAGCGACCATCTGAACCTGACCGCGCGTTCCCCGCTGGTCGGCCCGCAATTCGTCGACCTGACCGACGCCTACTCCCCACGGCTGCGCGAATTCGCCGGCCAGGCCGACCCGACGCTGACCGAGGGCGTCTACGCCGGCCTGCCCGGCCCGCACTACGAGACGCCCGCGGAAATCCGGATGCTGCGGACGCTGGGCGCCGACCTGGTGGGCATGTCGACGGTGCACGAGACCATCGCGGCGCGGGCGGTCGGCGCCGAGGTGCTCGGGGTGTCGCTGGTGACCAATTTGGCGGCCGGCCTCGCCGGCGAGCCGCTGAGCCACGTCGAGGTGCTTTCCGCCGGTGCCGCGGCCGCAAGCCGGATGGGCGCCCTGCTGGCCCTGATCCTCGAGCGGCTGCCCCGGTTTTAGGGCCATGACGCCCGAGGAGTGGATCGCCCACGACCCCGACCGGACCACGGCCGCCGAGCTCGCCGCATGCGACCCCGACGAACTCGCCGCGCGCTTCGCCCATCCCCTGACGTTCGGCACCGCAGGCCTGCGCGGCCCGGTGCGCGGCGGGCCCGACGCCATGAACGTCGCGGTGGTGTCGCGGGCCACCTGGGCGGTGGCACAGGTGCTCAGTCGGCAAGCCCCGCCCGGTGCGCAGGTGATCGTGGGCCGCGACGCTCGTTACGGCTCAGCGGTATTCGCCACGGTGACCGCCGAAGTGCTTGCCGATCAAGGGTTTTCCGTGCTGTTTCTGCCGGGTCCGGTGCCCACTCCGGTGGTCGCGTTCGCGGTGCGGCACACCGGCGCGCTCGCCGGGATCCAGATCACGGCATCGCACAACCCGCCGGCCGACAACGGCTACAAGGTGTACGTCGACGGCGGCATCCAGATCATCTCCCCCACCGACCGCGAGATCGAAGCGGCGATGGCCGGCGCACCGCCGGCAGACCAGATCGGCAGGACACCCGTCCAACCCGCACAGGTCGATCTGGTCGAGCGCTACATCGAGCGAGCGGCCGGGCTGCGGCGCGGCGCGGGTTCGGCGCGGGTGACCCTGACGGCGCTGCACGGAGTGGGCGGCACGGTGGCCGTGGAGACGTTGCGCCGCGCCGGGTTCACCCAGGTGCACACCGTCGCAACCCAATTCGCCCCGGACCCGGACTTTCCCACCGTCGCGTTCCCTAACCCCGAGGAGCCCGGCGCCGCCGACGCGCTGCTGGCCCTGGCCGCCGACGTGGGCGCCGACGTGGCGATCGCGCTGGACCCCGACGCCGACCGGTGCGCCGTCGGCATTCCCGACGGGTCGGGATGGCGGATGCTGTCCGGCGACGAAACCGGTTGGCTGCTCGGTGATTACATTCTTTCTCAGCCGCAGCGTGCCGAAACGCCGGTGGTGGCCAGCACGGTGGTGTCCTCGCGGATGCTGTCGGCCATCGCCGCGCACCACGGCGCCGTCCACGTCGAAACCCTCACCGGATTCAAATGGCTGGCGCGCGCCGATACCGAGGTGCCCGGCGGCACCCTGGTATACGCCTACGAGGAAGCGATCGGGCACTGCGTGGATCCGGCCGCGGTGCGCGACAAGGACGGCATCAGCGCCGCGGTGCTGGTGTGCGACCTGGTCGCCACGCTGCTGCGGCAGGGCCGATCGATTGTCGACCTACTCGACGAGCTGGCCCGCCGCTACGGGGTGCACGACGTCGCCGCGGTGTCGCGCCGGGTCGCCGACCCCGCCGAGGCTGCCGTACTGATGCGCCGGCTGCGGAGGACCCCGCCGGCGACACTGGCCGGGTTCGCCGCGCACCTCACCGACATCACCGACGCGCTGATCTTCACCGGCGGCGACGACGACACGTCGGTCAGGGTGGTGGTGCGGCCTTCCGGGACCGAGCCGAAGCTGAAGTGCTACTTGGAGATTCGCCGCGCGGCTGGCGAGGACCTGGATTCTTCACGGCGGCGCGCCGGCGCCCTGCGCGCGGAGCTGGTCGCGGCTGTGCAGAGCTGGTGAACAGGTTCGGCCCGAACTGGCGGTCACCGGCATCGCCGAGCCCCGGCACGATATAGGCCGACTTGTTGAGCCCCTTGTCGACCGCGGCGGTGAACACCCGCGCGTTCGGCGCCGCTTTCCGCACCGCCGCAAGGCCTTCGGGCGCGGCCACCGCGCAGAGCACGGTGATATCGGTCGCGCCGCGACGCTGCAGCAGGCCGATGGTGTGCGCCATCGACCCGCCGGTGGCCAGCATGGGGTCGAGGACCAGCACCGGCCTACGCGCAAGTTTGTCGGGCAGCGCCTCGAGATACGGGACCGGCAGGTGGGTTTCCTCGTCGCGGGCGACCCCGACGAAGCCCACCTCCGCCTCGGGTATCGCGGCCTGCGCGGCCTCGACCATGCCCAACCCGGCCCGCAGCACCGGAACCAGCAGCGGCGCATTGACCAGTCGCGTCCCGACCGTCGCGGCCACCGGCGTGCGGATCTTGATCGACGTGCGCGGTGCCTCCCGGCTGGCTTCGTACACCAGCATCAGCGTGAGTTCGCGCAGCGCGGCCCGAAACCCTGCGTTACCGGTCCGTTCGTCACGCAGCACCGTCAGCCGGGCCGCGGCCAACGGGTGGTCGATCACGCACACGTCCATCCCATGAAGGGTATATAACGATCGCGCAAAGCCCTTCTGACACGCATGCGCTCGTCCCGGACATGGCCCAGGCACGTTCGTATACTCCCGGGGTGTCGCGCGAAATTCGAAGTCCGAGAAGGCTGCTCGACAGGGCGCATCGCCTGCTGCTCACGCTCGGCGTGGTGGCCGTGGTGGGATTGGCGGCAAGTCCGCTGACCCCGCGCATAGGCCTTGCGGCAGCGGCCATTCCGCAACCGGCGCACATCGTGATCGTGGTCGAGGAAAACCGTTCCGAAAACGGCATCATCGGCAACAAGTCGGCGCCCTTCATCACCTCGCTGGCCGCGGGCGGTGCCAACATGACGCAGTCGTTCGCCGAAACACACCCCAGCGAACCGAATTACCTGGCGCTGTTCGCCGGCAACACCTTCGGGGTGACCAAGAACCTGTGCCCGGTCAACGCCGGCGCCGCACCCAACCTCGGATCCGAATTGCTCGCCGCGGGACACACGTTCGTCGGCTTCGCCGAAGGCCTGCCGGCGGCCGGCTCACCCGTCTGCACCGCGGGCAAGTACGCACGCAAGCACGTGCCGTGGACCAACTTCACCAACGTGCCGGCGGCGAACTCGCTGCCGTTCTCCGCGTTCCCGATGGGCAACTACGCCAACCTGCCGACCGTGTCGTTCGTCATCCCCGACAACGACAACAACATGCACGATGGCTCGATCGCGCAGGCCGACGCCTGGCTCAACCGCAATCTGTCCGGGTACGCCAACTGGGCGCTGGCCAACAACAGCCTGCTGATCCTGACGTTCGACGAGGACGATAACGGCAGCCGCAACCAGATCCCCACGGTGTTCTACGGCGCTCTCGTCCGCCCCGGCAACTACAGCGAACAGATCAACCACTACAACGTGCTGTCCACGGTGGAGCAGATGTACGGGCTACCCAAGACGGGCTACGCCGCCAGCGCCGCTCCCATCACCGATATCTGGGGTTAGTTCCAACGGTGGCGACCCGCTTCACCCGGCTCCACCGCGCTCACGATCGCCACCAACCCCAACGGTGGCGACCCGCTTCACCCGGCTCCACCGCGCTCACGATCGCCACTGCCCCGACAGCGCGGTCGCCGGTCGTCGCTATTGTGTGCCGCATGGCTGCTGACCTCGTGCCCATTCGCCTGAGCCTGTCCGCCGGTGACCGCTACACCGTGTGGGCGCCCCGCTGGCGCGACTCCGGCGACGAGTGGGAGGCGTTCCTGGGCAAGGACGAGGACCTGTTCGTCTTCTCCTCCGTCGCCGATCTGGTCGCGTTCGTGCGGTCGGACACCGACAACGACCTGACCGACCATCCGGCGTGGAAGGACCTGACCTCGGCGCACGCGCACGACTTCGAACCCGCCGACGACAAGCAGTTCGATCTGATCGCGGTCGAGGAGCTGGTATCGGAGAAGCCCACCGAGGAATCGGTGGCCGCACTGGCGGGCACGCTGGCCATCGTCTCCTCCATCGGATCGGTGTGCGAGCTGGCGGCGGTGTCGAAGTTCTTCAACGGCAATCCCAGCCTGGGCACCGTGTCGGGTGGGATCGAGCACTTCACCGGCAAGGCCGGCGCCAAACGCTGGCATTCGATCGCCGAGGTCATCGGGCGCAGCTGGGACGACGTACTCGGCGCGATCGACGACATCGCCACCACCCCCGAGGTCGATGACAAACTGTCGGACAAGGCCGCCGACGAACTCGCCGAAGAGCGCCAACAAGAAGACGAAGTCGACGACACCGACACCGAAGACGCCGCCGCAGCCGGCGGCGAGGACACCCTCGAGGAATCCGGGGACGACGAAGGCGAAGACGAGGACACCGACGACACCGACGACCGGGCGGGCGGCGCCACCGCGGTGCTGGGCGGCGACAAGGACTTCTGGCTGCAGGTGGGCATCGATCCGATCCGGATCATGACGAGCTCGGGCACCCTCTACACACTGCGCTGCTACCTCGACGACCAGCCGATCTTCCTGGGCCGCAACGGACGGATCAGCGTGTTCACGTCCGAGCGCGCGCTGGCCCGCTACCTGGCCGACGAGCACGACCACGACCTGTCCGATCTGAGCACCTACGACGACATCCGCACCGCCGCCACCGACGGTTCCCTGGCGGTCGAGATCACCGACGACAACATCTACGTGCTCAGCGGCCTGACCGACGACCTCGCCGACGGGCCGGACGCCGTGGACCGCGAGCAACTGGAGCTGGCCATCGAGGTGCTCCGTGACATCGGCGACTACTCCGAGGATCCCGCGGTCGACAAGGCGCTCGAAACCAACCGGCCGCTGGGCAAGCTGGTGGCCGCCGTGCTCGAACCCGACTCGGTCACCAAGCCGTCGCCCCCCTACGCCGCGGCGGTGCGCGAGTGGGAGAAATTGGAGCAATTCGTCGAGGGGCGGCTGCGCCGCGAATAGGGCGCGACCGGCGCCGTAGGTTTGACGGGTCCCCGAGTCTCCTCTTTACTGGCGGCAGCATCAGCAGACGGGAAGGTTGAGTGACATGTCGCTTCCCGGAATCGGCCCGCTGCCCCTCTACGGGTTCCAGCGTCCGGGCATGTTGGTGTTCGGTTTGGTCCCGTTGGCCTTGCTGGCCGTCTACCTCCTCGTCCAGGCTCGTCGCCGCCGACGGCTGCACCGGTACACCGACGCCGCCGTGGCGCAGTCGCCGTGGCGGCATCTGCCGATCGCCGCGTCGCTGCTGTGCCTGGCGTTGCTGACCATCGCGCTGGCCACCCCCACCCACGACATGCGCATCCCGCGCAATCGCGCCGTCATCATGCTCGTCGTGGACATGTCGCAGTCCATGCGGGCAACCGACGTCGAGCCCAACCGGCTCAAGGCCGCCGAACAGGCCGCCGGCCAGTTCGCCGGCCAGCTGACGCCGGGCATCAACCTCGGGCTGGTCGGCTTCGCGGGCACGCCCTATCTGCTGGTGCCGCCCACCCCGCAGCACCAGGCGACCATCGACGCACTGAAGAAGCTGGACTTCGCCGACAGCACGGCCACCGGCCAGGCCATCTTCACCGCCCTGCACGCGATCGGCGCCACGGCGGTGACCGGGGGCGACGATCCGCCGCCGGCCCGCATCGTGCTGCTCTCCGACGGCCGCGAGAACAAGCCCTCCAATCCCAGCGATCCGCACGACGGTGTCTACACCGCGGCGCGCCTGGCCAAGGACGAGGGCGTGCAGATCTCGACGATCTCGTTCGGCACCAAGGGCGGTGAAATCGAGATGGACGGGCAACGTGTCGCGGTGCCGGTGTCGACCGACCAGATGAAGACGATCGCCAGGCTCTCCGGCGGGCAGTCCTACACCGCCACCAACATCGGCGAGCTCAACAAGAGCTACAACGCGATCGAGAACGAGATCGGCTACCGCACGGTGCCGGGGCCGGGCAGCTCCGGCTGGCTGCGGCTCGGGGTGCTGGCCGCCCTGATCGCGACGGCGCTGGCGCTGCTGATCAACCGGCGCCTGCCGACCTAGGGGCCACCCGGGATTTCAGGCGGGCAGCCTGCGGTTGAGCAGCAGGCCCGCCAGGACGGCGCCGGCCATCACGAGGGCACCCAGCAGCATCCAGGCCAGGCTCGCGTCGCCCTTGACGGTTTCGTAGCCGATCTGGCGCTGCAACGTCGTGTACACGTTCTCCAGGGAGTCCAGGCTGTCGGCGTGGAACGCCTGGCCGTCGGTGATCTCGCAGATCTTCTGCAGGGTCTGATCGTCCACCGGAACCGGAATGGTGGCGCCCTCGTAGTCGACGGTGCCGTAGGGGGTGCCGAACGAGATCGTCGATATCTGCACGCCCCCGGCCTTGGCGGCCCGGGCCGCGGTGAACGCCCCCTGGGGCGCGTTGGGGTCCAGCGGCACGTTCTCGGCTCCGTCGGACTCCAGCACGATCCGCGCCGGCGGCGGGCCGTCGCCGCCACCCATCACCGAACCGACCGTCGCGATCGCCTGCAGCGCGGTGAAAATGCCTTCTCCCGTAGCGGTTTTCGGGGCGGGCTGCAGGCTGTCGATGCCCGATTTCACCGCGCCGCGGTTCGTCGTCGGGGGAACCAACAGTGTGGCGTTGGCCGCGAATTCCACCAGCCCCAGGTTGATGGCCGGCGTCAGCTGGTCGGCGAACTTCTTGCCGGCCTCCTTCGCGGCGGCCAGGCGGTTGGGCGGAACATCGTTGGAGGCCATCGATTCCGAGACGTCGATGACCAGCATCACGACCGCGCGGTTGAGCGGGATCCGGACGTCAGACGTCGGCCCGGCCATCGCCGTGGTCAGCAGGACCAGCGATGCGGCCAGCAGGATGGTCGGCACATGCCGCCACCGGCTCGGGTGCGGCGGGGCGACGCGCTCCAGCACCTCCATGTTGGCGAACCGCAGCACCCGGCGACGGCGGGCGAATTGCTGTACGACGTAGAGGCCGATCACGAGCAGCACCACCAGCAGCGACAGGAAGAGCCAGGGGTTCTGGAATCCAGACAGCGACACCGGGCCCAGCAGGGGCAGCTTCATGATGTCGGCCTCCCGACCCTCGTACCAGGCAACGCTCGAACAGCCACCCTATTCGATACGAACTTACCCCTCAGCGGCGTGGGCCCGGCGCACCGCTCTGCGCATGTGGCCGACCGTCCCTCGGAGCACGCACCAAGCCGCAAATCCGTTGCACCACAATATATATCGGCCAAGGAGCGATGAAAATGCATGGCGGTATCGGCATGCATGCCGAATATCTTGGGGGCCAGTATGTCTCGCGGCTGACTGCCATTGAGCACACATTAGGTGGCAGCGAGGACCATCTCTGGGTGCTCGCGGGCCGCGGTTAGGGATCATGACATGGTCACCGCCACCACATCGCAGGAGTCGGCGCGCAATTTTGTGGCGCGTGGGCAATGCCGTTGTTGGCGGGCCGCATACATCTCCCGTTACGGCGCGCGGGTCTGATCTGCCGACGTTGCCGGCACCCCTTTCACGGACGCCCAGAGTATGCTCAGACTATGAAGTATTCACCTACTACGC
This sequence comes from Mycobacterium sp., assembly GCF_004298145.1. Classification (GTDB taxonomy): domain Bacteria; phylum Actinomycetota; class Actinomycetes; order Mycobacteriales; family Mycobacteriaceae; genus Mycobacterium. The sequence goes on along the minus strand of NZ_SCRH01000048.1, from coordinate 68,697 downwards.
TGCGATTTCGGCATGGCTAAGGCCCGGCGGAGTCGGGCCGTGTACACGAACCCGCAGCCACGACTTTCCGCCGACGAGCGCCGAGAGCAGATCATCGAATCTGCGCGGCTGGTCTTCGAACAGGCGGGATTCGACGGTGCCCGCACCCGCGATCTTGCGACCGCGGCGGGGGTGAACGAAGCCCTGTTGTACCGCCACTTTGCGTCAAAAGAGGAGTTGTTCGAGGCTGCGGTTGCGGACCCGCTCGAGGCCGCAGTCGCCAAACTGGTTGGGTTTTCCGGTGCTCCTCCGGAAACGTTCGACAGCAGCGGGACGGTGATGCATGAACGCACCCATAAGTTCGTCGACGACCTGCTGGGGGTCATGGATGAAATCGGCCCGTTGCTGGGGGTCGTGCTGTTCGGTCAAGCCACCCGCTCGGAAGAATACTTCCGGAATCGCATCGACCCATCGTTGACAAAGATCGAGGACGTCGTCAAGGCGAACCTCCCGGCTTGGCGGCACAAGGATTTCGATATCGCACTCATGGTGCGATTGACGGTCGGCATGACGTGGTTTCTTTCCGTGACAGATAAGCTGTGCAAACGAAACCGTAATCGAGCGGCAACTGCGGACGCGATCACCACGATGCTCCTTGAGGGTGTAGGCGTCAACTAAAAGACGTGCCGCGGAAGCGCTTTGGATAGGTGGCATCGTCGGATCACCGAGCGTCGGTAGCGCCGCCGTCCACGGGAACCACCGCGGTTGTCAGGTTGGCGCCCGCCCGCGAAGCCCGGGAGATGGCGACACTTGCGATGTCAGCGCATCGCCTAACCAGCCCAGTGGCACGGCGTATTCAACCGTTTCGCGACGGTCGGCGTCGTTCGACACGCCAGCGCCCGATTCGAAGGTGTCAACATCCCTTGGGCCACAAGCTAATCACAGATCTCACCGGGAGAAGTCGACGCCATGAGCAACGCCTTTCGCTATATCACCCTCTAACGCTGGCCGATCAGCTGATATGACTCTAGGTCGAACTTCCGAAGGCGTCTTGTCAGCGAATACATCGTTCCCGGCCAGGGTAACGACACGCGTCGATGGCCGTCCGCCAAGTAGTAACTGTCGCAGCCCCCGAGAGCGAATGTGGACTTGTTCAATGTTCTGTCAGCCTCTGCGACAAAGGCGTCCTGTGCATTGGCAGTGACGTCGAACGCAACGACTCCCAGCCGGCGGACCGCCTCGATCGCGCCGACGATGTAGTGAGTTTGCGCCTCGGCCATGGTGAAGCCGGACAGTGTTCCGACATTGGGACCGAACATCATGAATGCATTAGGAAACCCACTGATGGTCGTGCCCATGTGGGCCTTGGGATTGCCTCTCCACACCTGGGCGAGCGTCTCACCGGACCGACCACGGACGCGTTCGGTGACCGGATGGTGCTGCAACGTGTGAAAGCCGGTGCCATAAATGATGATGTCGGCGGGGATTTCGCGTCCATCCGAGGTCACTACGGAATGCTCGCGCACTTCGACGGCCGGCGACGTCACCAGATCGACGTTGGGCTGCGCAAGCGCGCGGTAGTAATCGTTGGAGAAACAGAGACGCTTACAGGCGGGCGCATACCGGGGCGTCAACGCCTTCCGCGTCGACGGGTCGTTGATGTGCCGGCGAATGTGCAAACGGCCGAAGATACCCACCATTCGGGCGATACGTGGCGAATGTAACGCCGCTGACGTGAAGATGTCGAGGATCAACCACGTGAACAGGCGAAGCAACTTCATCAATATCGGGACTCTCGCGAGACAGCGCTTCGACGTCTCGGTGATGTCCCAATCGGGCTTGGGCAGGACCCAGGACGGCGTGCGCTGGACGAGGGTGAGCCTGCGTACCCGCGACTGAATCGCCGGAACGAATTGAATGGCCGAAGCGCCGGTTCCGATCGCCACTACCGCACGGCCGATCACGTCGATGTCCTCAGGCCACTGCGAGGAATGAAAAGCTGTCCCCTGGAACGTGTCTCGGCCAGGAAGCGCGGGGATGACCGGCTCGTGCAGCGGGCCAGCCGCTATCACGAAGAACCGCGCCCGGAAAGCACCACGGTTAGTCACCACATGCCAGCGATGATCGCCGGTGTCCCACCGCGCCTCGAGTACCTCGGTCTCGATTCGCACATTGTCACGCACCCCGAAGTCGTCGACCACGGTCGCGATGTACGCCTCGAGCTCCGCCTGGGTTCCATACACGCGTGACCAATCGGGTTTGGGTGCGAATGAGAAGGAATACAGATGCGACGGGATGTCGACTGCGCATCCCGGATAGGTGTTGTGGTGCCACGTGCCACCGACGCTGTCTGAACGCTCGACGATGACGACATCGTCGATGCCCGCCTTCCGGAGGCCGATCGCCACAGCGATACCGCAGATGCCTGCACCCAGCACCAGGACCTCGACCGCCTGCGCCTCATTCACTGTGTCGATGGTCGTCATTCGTCGCCGTTTCCGTTGCTATGGGTGATTGGCATGCGCTAGTGTAGCAAGTACTTACTTCACAGAAAGCGAAAACTCGTGCGAGTTCCCCCGGCACTCCTACGGCTCGGGCTGCGTGCCCTGCGCCCGGTTTTCACCTCTCCCCGCTTGTCGATGGCCACCAAGCGGCGAGTCGTTGATGTGATTGCTGGCGCGTCCCGACTCCCTGCCGGGGTGACGGTAGAGGTCGACGCACTCGGCGGCGTGCCGGTCGAAAGGGTCACGCCTCCGAATGCGCGGTCGGACGCCGCGTTGCTGTTCTTACACGGAGGCGGGTACGCGTCGGGCAGTGCCAGGGGCTATCGAGGATTCGCCGGCGCTCTCTCCGTCGCGGCAGCCATGCAGCTGATCGTCGTCGATTACCGTCTTGCACCCGAGCATCCGTTCCCGGCCGCGTTGGACGACGTACTTGGCGCCTACCGAGCGCTGTTCGAAGAAGTTGCCACGATTGCCGTGGCCGGCGACTCGGCCGGCGGCGGGCTGACTCTCGCGCTGGCCCAGCGGATTCGGGACACACCTTTGCCAGCGCCCGCCGCGCTGGGGCTGATCTGTCCGTGGCTGGATCTCGCCACCGACCAAGCCGCAGCACGGTCACCCGGGAACGATCCACTCATCATCCCGTCGCTCACCGCCGAATGGTGCCGGTTCTACGCGGGGACATGCGATGCGGGCGACCCCCGCATCTCGCCCATCCACGGCGACCTCGCGTCACTGCCGCCGATCATCATGCACTCGGCCGGAGACGATCCGCTCGCCGTCGACGCGGACAAGCTCGAAAGCGAAATTGCGCTTCGGGCAGTGGGTAGCACGGTGATGCATCGCAGCTTCACAAAGCGCTGGCATGACTTTCACTTACAGGTGGGATTTCTTGCCGACGCCGATCACGCTGTGAAACTCTTCGGCGCGCAATTGGCCGGCCTGATCGCAGAACGGCATCAGCCGAGATGAGCGGCTCACCCGGCGCCGAGATCGCGGCGCTGGGTGAACTTGATGTCGAGGCTGCGCAGGTAGGTCTGCAGCCCGGCGTCCTGGACGGGGATCAGGTGTGCGGCCTCGTCGGTCTCGTTGTAGTGCGCGTGCCACATGCCGGGCGGGGTAGTGAAGGCGCAGCCGGCCTGCCAGTCCACCCGGATGGGATCGACGATGTCGCCGCGCTCGTCGAGGCGCGTGCCCAGCAGCGTGTAGCACCCGGCCGGCGGCGCATCCAGGATGAGGTCCAACGCGACCGACTGGTGCCGGTGCGGACGCTGCACCTGATGCGGCGGAAGCACGCCGAGCATGGCCCACAGCACGTGGGTGATGGTCAGGGTCTGGTCCTGATCGGCGTTGGCCAACAGGACGCTGACCCGGCTCTTGTCGTTGGCGCCGGGGCGTGAGGCGATCTCGGTCAGCTTGGCGACGGCGTCGGCGCGGCGGAACTTGGTCGGGCGGAACCGCGCCCGGGTGGCGTCGGCGCCGAGGTAGCGCATCAGCGGCTCGTCGTGCACCCAGTACATGGTCGTGTCGGTGGCGGCGTAAAACACCGAGTGCGCCCCGGCGGGCAGCGTCAAAAAGTCGCCCTTCTCCCACTCGACCAGCCGGCCGTTGACCGCCGCGAAGCCTCGCCCGTAGAGCACGTAATACAGCTGCGAGGTGGCGTTGGGGTTGGTGTCGACGTGTTCGTTCGCGCGGATACTCACGAAGTTGGCCAGCAGCGCGGGGCTGGTCGCCGGGCCGGTCGGGCCGCCCAGCTCGGTGGACAGGTCCAGCGGGATCACGCCGGTCGGCGCGTCCAGGTAGGTCTCGGGACCGAACCGCGTGATCGGCATCCGGGGGGTGAAACCCGAGCCGATCGGGTTGGCGGCCTTCGAGTACTCGAAGTACTCGGCCTGCTCGGCCCACTCGTCGAACCGGCCCTCGAACCCGTACTCGGCGACGTTGATCATGGGCGCGGGGACCATCGGGTCCAGGTTCGGTGTCACGAGCTGCTGCGTGGTGGGCATGTCGGTCTCCCTCGCCGCTTACGGTTATCTCGTATCGGAATAGTATTTATCTTGTATCTAAGCGTCAAACACCGCAGGTAGACGCCGCGGGTGTACGGTCATCAGCACGGTTGAGATACGACTTGGCTACCAGAGAAGGGCTCGGCGTGGCAGCAAAGGACGCCCGATCGGGGACGGCCAAGGATCGCGCGCTCGACTACGTCAAGACGCGGGTGCTCGCCGGGGAGTTCCCCGGTGGCGAACTGATCAGCGAGGGCGACGTGGCCACCGCGCTGGGGATGTCGCGAACGCCCGTGCGCGAGGCGTTCCTGCGGCTGGAAGCCGAGGGATTGCTGCGCCTGTATCCGCAGCGCGGCGCCCTGGTGGTTCCGGTTTCGCCCGACGAGGTGCGCGCGGTGATGGAGGCGCGGTTGGTGCTGGAGCAGTTCGCGGCCGGCAAGGTGATCGGGCGCGACACGACCGCGCGCGCCGCCGTGTTCGAGCGGCTGTCGGTCGAGCTTGCCCGGCAACGCGACGCGGCGGCCGCGACGGACTGGCGGGCGTTCGTGGCGGCCGACCGCGCCTTCCACGCCATCACGCTGCAGGAGTCGGGCAACGCCATCCTGTCCGGTTTCTACGCGTCGTTGCGCGACCGCCAGATGCGGATGATCGGCGAATCGGCGCTGCGCGACCCCGATCGGGTGGCCACGATCCTGAAGGAGCATCAGGATATCGCCGAAGCCCTGCGCGATGGCGATATCCCGCGAGCGGTGCGCCTGGTGCAGACCCACTTGGCCGGCACGGCGCGCGCCATCGGGCTGTCCGTCGAGCCGGATCCGTTATGGGCTACCGGCTTTGGCCGCGGCGGGCCAGACTGATCGAACCCCTCCCGATGACGCCGGCGGCCTATCAGCCGATCAGCACCGCGTACCGCGGCTTGATCACCTCGTCGATGATCGCCAGCCGCTCGTCGAACGGGATGAACGCGGACTTCATCGCGTTGATGGTGAACCGCTCGAGGTCGCTCCAGCCGTAGCCGAAAGCCTCGACCAGGCGGAGCATTTCGCGGCTCATGAAGGTGTCGCTCATCAACCGGTTATCGGTGTTGACGGTCACCCGGAACCGCGCGCGGGCCAGCAGATCGAACGGATGCTCGGCGATGCTCTTGACGGCGCCCGTCTGCACGTTCGAGCTCGGACACAGTTCCAGCGGAATCCGCTTGTCCCGCAGGATCGCTGCCTGTTGGCCCAACCGGACCTGTCCGTCGGGCAGCACTTCGATGTCGTCGACGATCCGCACCCCGTGGCCCAGCCGGTCGGCGCCGCAGAAGGCGATCGCCTCGTGGATGGACGGCAGGCCGAACGCCTCACCGGCATGAATAGTGAAGCGGGCGTTGTGATCTCGCATGTACTCGAAAGCATCCAGGTGCCGGGTCGGCGGGTTGCCGGCCTCGGCGCCGGCGATGTCGAAACCGACAACCCCCTTGTCCCGGAACCGGATTGCCAGCTCGGCGATCTCCCGGGACACCGCCGCGTGCCGCATCGCGGTGACCAGCAGGCGCACCACGATCGGACGGCCCGCGCCGGCGCAGGCCTTCTCGCCGTCGGCGAGCCCGGCCAGCACGGCGTCGACGATGGCGTCGAAGGACAGCCCACGGTCGATGTGCAGCTCGGGCGCGAACCGGATCTCGGCGTAGACCACCGAGTCGGCGGCCAAATCTTCGACGCACTCGTAGGCGACGCGATGCAGCGCCTCGGGTGTCTGCATCACCGCGACGGTGTGTGAAAACGGCTCCAGGTAGCGCTCCAGCGATCCGCTGTGCGATCGCGTGCGAAACCACGTCGCCAACTCGTCGACCTCGGTGGCGGGCAGCTCGTCGTAGCCGACCTGCCCGGCGATCTCCAGCACGGTCGACGGGCGCAGCCCGCCGTCGAGGTGGTCGTGCAGCAGCGCCTTGGGCGCCTTGCGGATCTGCTCCAGACCCAGTGGCGTGGTCATGTGACGATCCGATCGATGATCAGCGGCCGGGAAGCCGGGGGCGTGTCGCCGACGCTCCAGCCGCCGTCCAGCTCGGCGAGCGCCGCGCCGAAGCGCTCCGGGGTGTCGGTATACAGGGTGAACAGCGGCTCACCGGCCGTGACCGGCTCGCCGGGACGGCGGTGCATCCTGATGCCGGCGCCCAACTGCACCCGATCGCCCGGACGGGATCTGCCCGCACCGAGCCGCCAAGCCGCCAGCCCCACTGCCATCGCGTCGATATCGCCCATTGTGCCGCCCCGGGCGGCGGTCACGGCCTCGGCGTGCCGACCGATCGGCAACGGCACCGACAAATCGCCGCCCTGGGCGGCGATGAGCCGGCGAAATCGGTCCATCGCGGTGCCGTCGCACAGCGTCTCGGCGGGATCGCGGTCGTCGATCCCGGCCAGCTCGAGCATCTCGGAGGCCAGCCGCAGCGTCAGCTCGACGACGTCGGGCGGGCCGCCCCCGGCCAGCACCTCGAGCGACTCGGCGACCTCGAGGGCGTTGCCGACGGTCGCGCCCAGCGGACCGTCCATGTCCGTCAGCAGCGCGCGGGTGGGCACCCCGTGCGCGGCGCCCAGCTCGACCATGATTTGCGCCAGCTCGCGCGACTGCGCCTCCGAGTCGGTGAACGCCCCGGAACCGACCTTCACGTCGAGCACCAGCGCGCCGGTCCCCTCGGCCAGCTTCTTGCTCATCACCGAGCTGGCGATCAGCGGCAGCGACTCGACGGTGGCGGTGATGTCGCGCAGCGCATACAGTTTGGCGTCGGCGGGGGCCAGATCGCCGGCGGCGAAGATGGCCGCGCCGAGGACGCGCAGCTGGTCGCGCACGCGCCGCTTGGACAGCTCGGCGGTGAAACCGGCGATGGATTCCAGCTTGTCCAGGGTGCCGCCGGTATGGCCGAGCCCGCGGCCCGACGCCTGCGGCACCGCCGCGCCGCAGGCGGCGACGACGGGCACCAGGGGCAGGGTGATCTTGTCCCCCACCCCGCCGGTGGAGTGCTTGTCCACCGTGGGTACGCCGAGGTCGCTGAAGTCGAGCCGTTCGCCCGAGGCCAGCATCGCCGACGTCCACCGGGCGGTCTCGCCGCGATCCATGCCGCGCAACAGGATCGCCATCAGCAGGGCCGCCATCTGTTCCTCGGCCACCCGGCCGTCGGTGTAGGCGTCGACGACCCAGTCGATGGCGGCGTCGGACAACCGGCCGCCGTCGCGCTTGGTCCTGATCACCGTGGGCGCGTCGAACCCGGGCGGCATCAGCCGCGCCCCGCGGCCAGGTCGTCGGGGCCGAAGGCGTCCGGCAGCAGGTCACCGAGCCGGCGCGGCCCGCCCGGATGGTCGATCAACAACTCAGGGCCCCCGTGCTCGAGCAGGACCTGGCGGCATCGCCCGCACGGCATCAGCACCGATCCGCGCTGACCCACGCACGCCAGCGCGACCAGCCGGCCGCCGCCGGTCGAATGCAGGGCGCACACCACGGCGCACTCGGCGCAGAAACCAAGGCCATATGAGACGTTCTCCACATTGCACCCGGTGACCACACGGCCGTCGTCGACCAGCGCGGCCGCACCGACACCGAACCGGGAGTAGGGCGCGTAGGCCCCCGCGGACGCCTGTATTGCCTTGTCCCGCAGCGCATTCCAGTCGATACCCGGCATCACGCAACCCCGCTCACCCATGGCCGCTTCCGACAGTCACCCTAGCCGCAACACGGCATTTCGCTTGACGGACATCGGCGCAAGCCACGCCGTGTGCGAGCTAAGCTCAAGTGCCCGGCGTGACTGTCGCGCAACGTCGCACAAAGCATGTCGCAAAAAGGCGGAGGACTGGGGTGACACTGGGGTGAGTACGCAACCGACAACCGCGGATCCGGCGACACCGGTACCGGCTCCATCGCGTAAACGCAGGCCGCCGCGGACCCTGTACCGGGGAGATCCCGGCATGTGGGCGTGGGTGCTGCATCGCATCAGCGGCGCGACGATCTTCTTTTTCCTGTTCGTGCACGTCCTGGACGCCGCGATGCTGCGGGTCAGCCCGCAGACCTACAACGCGGTGATCCACGACTATCAGATGCCGATCGTCGGCCTGATGGAATACGGCCTGATCGCCGCGGTCGGATTCCACGGCCTGAACGGGATCCGGGTGATCCTGATCGACTTCTGGTCCGAAGGCCCGCGCTACCAGCGGCTGATGTTCTGGATCGTCGGCGTCGTGTTCCTGCTGCTGATGGTCTCGGCCGGCGTGGTGACCGTGGTCCACATGATGGACCACTTCCGATGAGCAGCCCCGATCTTCAGCTGACCCGGGGCCAGACGGCGCCGGTCAAGCAACGCTCCCACGACCGCCCCGCCAGCCTGGACAATCCCCGTTCGCCGCGGCACCGGGCCGGCATCCCCAACTTCGAGAAATTCGCCTGGCTGTTCATGCGGTTCTCGGGCGTCGCGCTGCTCGTCCTGGCGATCGGCCACCTGTTCATCATGCTGATGTGGGACAACGGCGTTTACCGCATCGACTTCAACTATGTGGCGCAGCGCTGGGCGTCGCCGTTCTGGCAAATCTGGGACCTGGCGCTGCTGTGGCTGGCGCAACTGCACGGCGGCAACGGCCTGCGCACCATCATCGACGACTACAGCCGCAAGGACAGCACCCGGTTCTGGCTCAACAGCCTGCTGTTGTTGTCGATGGGGTTCACGTTGGTGCTGGGCACCTACGTGCTGCTGACATTCGACCCCAACATTTCCTGATCGAGGGAGGCTGACCCGTGATCCAGCAACACCGGTACGACGTGGTGATCGTCGGTGCGGGCGGTGCCGGGATGCGGGCCGCGGTGGAAGCGGCTCCTCGGACGCGTACGGCGGTGCTGACCAAGCTCTACCCCACCCGCAGCCACACCGGGGCCGCCCAGGGCGGGATGTGCGCGGCGCTGGCCAACGTCGAAGACGACAACTGGGAATGGCACACCTTCGACACCGTCAAGGGCGGCGACTACCTCGCCGACCAGGACGCGGTGGAGATCATGTGCAAGGAAGCCATCGACGCGGTGCTCGACCTGGAGAAGATGGGGATGCCGTTCAACCGCACCCCCGAGGGCCGCATCGACCAGCGCCGCTTCGGCGGGCACACCCGCGACCACGGCAAGGCCCCGGTGCGCCGGTCCTGTTACGCCGCCGACCGCACCGGGCACATGATCCTGCAGACGCTGTATCAGAACTGCGTCCGTCACGACGTGGAGTTCTTCAACGAGTTCTACGCGCTGGACCTGGTGCTCACCCAGACCCCGAGCGGGCCGGTGGCCACCGGTGTGGTCGCCTACGAGCTGGCCACCGGCGAGATCCACGTCTTCCACGCCAAGGCCATCGTGCTCGCGACCGGCGGCTCGGGCCGGATGTACAAGACCACCTCGAACGCACACACCCTGACCGGCGACGGCATCGGCATCGTCTTCCGCAAGGGACTTCCGTTGGAGGACATGGAGTTTCACCAATTCCACCCGACCGGACTGGCCGGTTTGGGCATCTTGATCTCCGAGGCCGTGCGCGGCGAGGGTGGGCGGCTGCTCAACGGCGAGGGTGAGCGGTTCATGGAGCGCTACGCTCCGACGATCGTCGACCTGGCGCCGCGCGACATCGTCGCCCGGTCCATGGTTCTGGAGGTCCTGGAGGGCCGCGGCGCCGGCCCGCACAAGGACTACGTCTACATCGACGTCCGCCACCTCGGCGAGGATGTGCTCGCGGCCAAACTGCCCGACATCACCGAGTTCGCCCGCACCTATCTGGGTGTGGACCCGGTGCACGAGCTGGTCCCGGTGTACCCGACGTGCCACTACGTGATGGGCGGCATCCCCACCACCGTCACCGGACAGGTGTTGGCCGACAACACATCCACCGTTCCCGGCCTGTACGCGGCCGGCGAGTGCGCGTGTGTGTCGGTGCATGGCGCCAACCGGCTGGGCACCAACTCGCTGCTGGACATCAACGTGTTCGGCCGCCGCGCCGGCATCGCCGCCGCCAATTACGCGCGGCGACACGACTTCGTCGACATGCCCCCGGAGCCGGCGGCGATGGTCGTCGGCTGGGTCGGCGACATCTTGAGCGAGCACGGCACCGAGCGCGTCGCCGACATCCGGGGCGCCCTGCAGCAGACCATGGACAACAACGCCGCGGTGTTCCGCACCGAAGAGACGCTGAAGCAGGCGCTGACCGACATCCACGCCTTGAAGGAGCGATATTCCCGAATTACCGTGCACGACAAGGGAAAGCGCTTCAACAGCGACCTGCTGGAAGCCATCGAGCTGGGCTTTTTGCTGGAACTGGCCGAGGTCACCGTGGTCGGGGCGCTAAACCGCAAGGAGTCTCGCGGCGGCCACGCCCGCGAGGACTACCCGAACCGGGACGACGTCAACTACATGCGCCACACCATGGCCTACAAGGAAATTGGGACCGATAAGCAGGGCAGCGACCTGCTGAGCGACATCGCGCTGGACTTCAAGCCCGTGGTGCAGACGCGCTACGAACCCAAGGAACGGAAGTACTGATGACGGACGTTGTAGGGCCACAGGTGGAGACTCTGGAACCGCCCCTGCCGCCCGTTCCCGACGGGGCGGTGATGGTGACCGTCAAGATCGCCAGGTTCAACCCCGACCAGCCCGACGCCTTCGCGGAAACCGGTGGCTGGCAAAGCTTTCGGGTGCCGTGCCTGCCCAGCGACCGGATGCTCAACCTGCTGATCTACATCAAGAGCTACCTGGACGGGACGCTGACCTTCCGCCGCTCCTGCGCGCACGGGGTGTGCGGTTCGGACGCCATGCGGATCAACGGTGTCAATCGGCTGGCGTGCAAGGTGCTGATGCGGGATCTGCTGCCCGAAAAGCCAAAGCCCGGAAAGACCTTGACCATTACGGTCGAGCCGATCCGCGGGCTGCCGGTCGAGAAGGACCTGGTGGTCGACATGGAGCCGTTCTTCGACGCCTACCGGGCGATCAAGCCGTACCTGATCACCTCCGGCAACCCGCCGACCCGCGAACGCATCCAGAGCCCGACCGACCGCGCCCGCTACGACGACACCACCAAGTGCATCCTGTGCGCGGCGTGCACCACCAGTTGCCCGGTCTTCTGGCACGAGGGCAGCTATTACGGACCGGCGGCGTTCGTCAACGCACACCGCTTCATCTTCGACAGCCGCGACGAGGGCGCCGCCGAACGCCTGGACATCCTCAACGAGGTCGACGGCGTGTGGCGGTGCCGCACCACGTTCAACTGCACCGAGGCCTGCCCGCGCGGCATCCAGGTCACCAAGGCGATCCAGGAGGTCAAGCGCGCGATCATGTTCTCGCGCTGATTGGCCCGTCGATCAGCGCAGCATCCGTCACAGGAGTACCTCTCCAGAACCGGCGCGCTATTCGCGAAAGTGCTACCGCATGCGATGGCACGTTTGAAACCTTTCTATTGGTGCCACGGACCGTCACACATCTCAGGCCTGCCTCGTCTGAGGGATATGACACAGAAAGCTCGGATCGAGCCCCTGTCCCCAAAAGCGGCGCCACGGCCACGTTCCCGAGCCGTGGTGCCAGTGTCACGCTCAACGATCATCGGCAGTCACATATCTGCCGGCTACACCGTCTCCAGCGCGTAACCCATTCGCACCGAAATCAGGAGACATTCATGATCATCACCTGGTGGCCGCTCGCCGCGCTGGCCGTGATCCAGCTCGCCGATGCCGCTCTCTGCTGGAAACCTGTCGGATTCATCCGTGACTGCCTGGTCGACGTCCGGTTTCCGCGCCGCTTCTGGCGCGTTCTACCGGTCCTGAAAGTCGCATCGGCAGCCGGCCTGATAATCGGGATCTGGTTCCCGCCGCTTGCGTTAGTGACCGGCGTTGCGCTGGTCGGCTACTTCATCATCGCGATCACAATGCATGTCACGACTCGCGATTTCGGCCGTAACCTATTCGTCAATGCGACCGGCATGCTTGCTTTGTGCGCAGCCACGCTCGGTTTCGTCATCGTGTCGATGTGACACCCACAGGTCGTGTACTAACGAGACGGACGCAGCGGAGACCCGGTGAACTTCTCGGGATTGGCGATATCCCATAGCGCGCAGACCTTTCCGTCGCGCATCGTCACCGCCGTGATCCGCGGCGCCATCTCGCGGTAGCCGTCACCGGCCGGGCAGCCGGCCGTGTAGATGCCGAGTTCGCCGTTGACGAACCCCAGCTGATAGGCGGTGAACATCGACGGGCCGTAACGCTGCGCCAGGCCAAAGAAGAATCGGGCCACCTTGTCCGCACCCTGGATGACGTTGATTGCGGTGGGCGCCTTGCCATTCGCATCGCCGGTCAGGATCACGTCCGGGTGCAGCAGCGCCACCACGGCCTCCAGATCGGCGGCGGCCATGGCGGCCAACAACTTGCCCACCACCTCGTTGTGCGACGGATCCGGTTCGGGCGGCGGCTCGGCCGTGACGGCCTTGCGCGCCCGCGACGCGAGCTGCCGGGCGCCGGCCTCGCTGGTTCCCAGCACCTCGGCCACCTCGGCGAACGGCACGGCGAACCCGTCGTGCAACACGAACGCGACCCGCTGATCGGGCGAGAGCCGTTCCAGCACCACCATCGCCGCGAATCGGGCGTCCTCGCCGGCCACCACCGCCGACAACGGATCGGCTTCCGGAGCAGGGGGACCCAACCCGGTGACCACCGGCTCGGGCAGCCAGTTTCCGGTGTAGGTCTCGCGACGATGCGCGGCCGAGCGCAACCTGTCCAGACCCAGCCTGCTCACCACCGTGGTCAACCACGCCCGCAGGTCGGCTATTGCCGTGTCCTGCCGGTGCCAGCGCAGCCAGGCATCCTGGACGATGTCCTCGGCATCGGCGACGGTGCCGGTCAACCGGTAGGCCACCGACATGAGATGCGGCCGAAGGGCTTCGAATTCGGCGACCCGCGTCGAGGTCATACCGACGAGCCTAGCCCGGCGACGACGAGCGCCGGAACGGCGCGAGTGAGGAGCCGGGCGATCGAACCTAGCCCGGCGACGGCGAGCGCCGGAACGGCGCGAGTGAGGAGCCGGGCGATCGAACCTAGCCCGGCGACGGCGAGCGCCGGAACGGCGCGAGTGAGGAGCCGGGCGATCGAACCTAGCGTTACGCTCACCACCAACATGACCGACAACCTGTGGCTGCACTTCTCCCGGCACGGCCCGGGAATCACGCCGCCGATCATCACCCGCGGCGAGGGCGTCACCATCTTCGACGACCGCGGCAAGAGCTACCTCGACGGCCTTTCCGGGCTGTTCACCGTGCAGGTCGGCCACGGCCGGGCCGAGCTCGCCGAGGCCGCCGCCCGGCAGGCGGGCACGCTGGCGTTCTTCCCGCTGTGGGGGTATGCCACCCCGACGGCCATCGAGCTCGCCGAGCGTCTCGCGGGCTACACGCCGGGCGACCTGAACCGGGTCTTCTTCACCACCGGCGGCACCGAGGCCGTCGAGACCGCGTGGAAACTGGCCAAGCAGTACTTCAAGCTCACCGGCAAACCCGGTAAGTACAAGGTGATTTCGCGATCGGTGGCCTACCACGGCACCACCCAGGGCGCCCTGGCGATCACCGGGCTGCCCCGCTACAAGGCGCCGTTCGAGCCAGTGACGCCCGGGGGCTTCCGGGTGCCCAACACCAATTTCTATCGGGCGCCGGAACCGTTCGGAGCCGGTCTGGAAACCGACGCCAAGGCCTTCGGGCAGTGGGCCGCGGACCGGATCGCCGAGGCCATCGAGTTCGAGGGCCCCGACACCGTGGCCGCGGTATTCCTCGAGCCGGTGCAGAACGCCGGAGGCAGCATCCCTCCTCCCCCAGGCTATTTCGAACGGGTGCGCCAGATCTGCGACTCCTACGACGTGCTGTTGGTCTCCGACGAGGTGATCTGCGCGTTCGGCCGCATCGGGTCGATGTTCGCCTGCGACGACTTCGGCTACGTGCCCGACATGATCACCTGCGCCAAGGGGATGACGTCGGGCTACTCGCCGATCGGCGCCATGATCGCCAGCGAGCGCTTGTTCGAGCCGTTCAACGACGGCGCGACGATGTTCCCGCACGGCTATACCTTTGGCGGCCACCCGGTTTCGGCGGCCGTCGGGCTGGCCAACCTCGACATCTTCGAGCGCGAGGGGCTCAACGATCACGTCAAAACCAACGCGCCCGCGTTCCGCGCCACCCTGGAAAAGCTCTACGACCTGCCCATCGTCGGCGACGTGCGCGGCGAGGGTTTCTTCTACGGCGTGGAACTGGTCAAGGACAAGGCGACCAAGCAGACGTTCAGCGACCCCGAGCGCCGGGTGCTGCTCGCCCGGGTCGGCTCGGCGCTGTTTGCGGCCGGGCTGTACTGCCGCACCGACGACCGCGGCGATTCGGTCATCCAGCTGGCGCCGCCGCTGATCAGTGGCCGAGCCGAATTCGACACCATCGAATCCATCCTCCGTGGCGTCCTGCGCGAGGAGTCCGAGCGGCTCTAACCGATGGGCGCGCGCCTGACCGCGTCGGCGGCCAGCATCACCTCGCGGGCATGCGGGGCGCTCGGGTTGTGCGCGAACCGCGATACGGAGTTGCACAGCCAGGCAAGTGCCGACCGCCGCTCCGGCTCGGTTGTGGCGTCACGATGCAGCTTCAGCTCCGCCAGCACCTGATCCAGCCCGGAACGCCGCACCTGGGTTGCCTTCTCGACCTGTTTGAGCAAATCCTTCAGCGCGCGCGGGCCGGCGCCGGGCGCCTCACTCGCGCCATCGCGCTTGCGCCGCAACCTGGTCCACAATCGATCGTCGGAAATGGCAAATCCTCTGGAATCGGTGCGGGCGGGCGCATTCCCGCCGGCCGCGCGCCCAGCGTAACCCGGGCCCGTCGGTGCGGCTGAGTAACTTCCGTCTCACCAGTCACAGCGCGGCTCCCCGGATTCGGGCCCTCGATCGCTTACTGTGCACAGACGATGACCCTGTTACGTTCCGTATCATGCCTGGCAGCGGCGTTTTTCCTGATGGCCGCCCCGGCCACGGTCGCGGCCCCGGCGGCGTTGCCGCTGGGGCGGGCCGAACCCGGCGCCGAACCCAATGCCGCACCCGCGAACTGCCCGTACAAGGTGAACACCCCGGCGGCGGTGGATTCGTCGGAGGTCCCCACGGCCGGCGACCCCCCGATCCCGCTGGCGGTACCCGCCAAGTCCATCGGCGGTGACGCCCTGGGCAGCTGCGGCATCGTCGCCGCGCCGAACACGCCGCCGCTACCGGGTGACGTGTCCGCCGAGGCCTGGCTGGTGGCCGACCTGGACAGCGGCGCCGTCATCGCCGCCAAAGACCCGCACGGTCGTCACCGCCCGGCCAGCATCATCAAGGTGCTGGTGGCGATGGCCTCCATCAACACACTCAACCTGAACAAGTCGGTGTCCGGAACCGCCGACGACGCGGCCGCCGAGGGCACCAAGGTCGGCGTCCAGGAGGGCGGCGTGTTCACCGTCAACCAGCTGCTGCACGGGCTCCTGATGCACTCCGGCAACGACGCCGCCCACGCGCTGGCCATGCAGCTCGGCGGCATACAGCAGGCGCTGGAGAAGATCAACGTGCTGGCCGCCAAGCTGGGCGGCCAGGACACCCGGGTGGCGACGCCGTCGGGGCTGGACGCACCCGGCATGAGCACCTCGGCCTACGACGTCGGGCTGTTCTACCGCTACGCGTGGCAGAACCCCACGTTCGCCGACATCGTCGCGACGCGAACCTTCGATTTCCCCGGCCACGGCGACCACCCGGGCTACGAGCTGGAAAACGACAACCAGCTGCTCTACCAATACCCCGGCGCCCTGGGCGGCAAGACCGGGTACACCGACGACGCGGGCCAGACGTTCGTGGGCGCGGCCAACCGCGACGGGCGGCGGCTGGTGGCGGTGCTGCTGCACGGGACCCGCCAGCCGATCGCGCCGTGGGAGCAGGCCGCGCACCTGCTGGACTACGGGTTCGCCACCCCGCAGGGCACCCAGGTCGGCTCGCTGGTCGCGCCCGACCCGTCGCTGGCGCCCGCCAAGCGCGACACCGCCGCCGCCGACCGGCCCGCCAATAACGCTGCGGCCGGCGGGATCATCGGTTCCGCGGACGCCATGCCGGTCCGGGTGGGCGTCGGTGTCATCGGCAGCATCGTCGTGTTCAGCTTGATCATGGCCGCACGCTCGATGAACCGTCGACCCCAACACCGCTGAGCGCCGCTCGCCCGCCCCCCGTCAGCCTCGCCGAGAAGTGTCCTCACGCCAAAGATGCGGTGGCCACCGAACGTCACGCTCCGGTGACCGGTTTTTGCCAGCGGACGCCACTCACGTCGGTGAGGGAAAGTGTGTAGCTCCGATTCCTGTCAATAGTTGCAGTCCCGGTGTTGAGCGAGATCCGGGCTTTGCCGCCCAATGGTATGACCAGGCCGCACGTTCCCGGTTTCACCGCCGCCACGTGGTAATTCGATATGTCGCTCTTGGGGAGTTGGCTCAGCTGCGGCCCGGCCACCTTGAAAATTGTCTTGCCGTTATCGAGTAGAGCGACACTGACCAGGAATGAGCCGTATACATCCACGCCTTCGGTCCGATAGACCGTAAACCGCAAACCGCCGTCCGTGATCGTCGCATCGGAGATTTCGACCACCGGTTTGACCGACTTGTTGTGCAGCGGCCCGTAGACACCGCCGTGAAAGTATTGGTTGGTCACCAGCGTTACCGAAAGCACCGCGACCGCCCCGATGACGACAACCGGTTTTCTGACCTTCACTTCACCCGAGGCGAGCCAGGTGAAATATTTCGCCCGGGTGAAGCTCAGGCCCTTGCGCCTCAGCAGGTCGTCGACCGAGTACTCGCCGCCTCCGCTGAGCAAGAACGCGCTTCCGGACGCGATACCTAGAATTCCAATCTGCCATTCGTCGAGACAGGTGGTCCCCAGCCATCCTGCGCCCAGCAGAATGCCGAAGGCCAGCAGCATGGCGCTCGCACCCATTGTCCGGGTGAATATCCCGAGCATGAGACACAATCCGACAAGCGCTTCCACCATCGTGAAGGCGATCATGGACCATTTCAGAAGATCTGGGTGCAGCACAAGGTAGCTTATGGCTGGCTTGATGCCCAGCGCGTTGGGAAGGAAATTGTTGAACTTCTCTCCCACATACCCGGGGGTGCCGGGGTCCAGCTTGTCGGCGAGAATCGCCCTGCGCCAAAACGCCGAAAAATAAGCCCAGCCTGCAACCAGTCGGAGCGGGAGGAGAATGAGCGCAGCTGACGAGCTTTGGGTGCTGCGCTCAAGAGTGAGGTCCTGATTTCGCATCGAAAATACCATCCTTTAAAACAGCGGAAACAATCATGAAAATGGATGGCCGAAAGAATTGGCGCGCACTATCCGCGGCTGCGGGAAGCAGCATTCACTCCGGCGATGGGGTATTCCTCAGCGCCGGAGCAGGCAGAACATATGAAGGCGAGCGCGTCCGCTGAAAGCACGCGGCGCATGCCGGAGCCCTGGCGGAGGTCCTCTCGCGATACCCGCGGAGACGTCGATCCCCTGCGTAAAACCGACCGCGGGCGTGCTCCGTGTGTCATCGGTACCAGACGGCGAACCACTCGCAACGAAAGTAAAATCGCTGCTGCGGCACAGCTCCCGCGGGGCGGCCTTATGGTGCATCGACGCGGCGCGCGAGTGGTCGACCAGCTGCTCACCGACGGGGGCCGCCGCCCGTGCAGATTCATGGTGTACGGCGACGATGGTGGCCAAAGCTTCGACTGTGCGCGGGCAGTGCGTGAGAGCAAGTGGCGCGAGCAGGGCGATCACCGCGACTGCCGCCCACCGCACCCCTCGAGGTCGGTTGAGCCGCACGATCTCGAGGTCCTTCGGCGCGCGGCGCACGCGATCAAGATAGCAGCGGGCGCCGCGGGGTGCGGGCGGCGCAACTTCTCGCCATAACAAGTCGGAAGCGAATTTATGGGCGCTGAGCAGCTGGAAACATCCCCCGATCGGACATGACGGGCGGAATTCCCCCGTCCCCGATCGGGGAGCATCGGGTACCAAGCCGCGCTCAATGAGCGCTCGGCCCGCGACACTAGACTCACCGAGGTGACCGAAGCCCGGCGCGGCCTGCTGGTCGGGCTGACCGCCGCCAGCGTGGGCATCATCTACGGCTACGACCTGTCGATCATCGCCGGCGCGCAGTTGTTCGTCACCGAGGATTTCGGACTGTCCACCCGGCAACAGGAACTGCTGACGACGATGGTGGTGATCGGTCAGATCATCGGAGCGCTCGGCGCCGGCGTGCTGGCCAACGTGATCGGGCGGAAAAAGTCGGTGGTGCTGATCCTGTTCGCCTACGCGGTTTTCGCGCTGCTGGCCGCGTTTTCGGTCTCGCTGCCGATGCTGTTGGCGGCGCGACTGCTCGTCGGCCTGACCATCGGCGTGACGGTGGTGGTGGTCCCGGTATACGTGGCCGAATCGGCGCCGACGGCGGTGCGCGGCTCACTGCTGACGGCCTATCAGCTGGCGATCGTCAGTGGGCTCATCGTCGGTTACTTGACCGGTTACCTGCTGGCGGGCACACACAGCTGGCGGTGGATGCTGGGGCTGGCCTGCGTGCCCGCAGCGCTGTTGGCGCCGTTGGTGATTCGGATGCCCGACACGGCGCGATGGTACCTGCTCAAAGGCCGGGTGGACGACGCCCGGCGCGCGCTGCTGAGGGTGGAGCCCGA
This sequence comes from Mycobacterium sp., assembly GCF_004298145.1. Classification (GTDB taxonomy): domain Bacteria; phylum Actinomycetota; class Actinomycetes; order Mycobacteriales; family Mycobacteriaceae; genus Mycobacterium. The sequence goes on along the minus strand of NZ_SCRH01000048.1, from coordinate 49,488 downwards.
CGCGCGGGTCGACGAGGAGCTGGCCGAGATCGGCCGCGCGTTGAGCGAGGGTAGCGGCAGCCTTTCCGAGATGCTGCCGGAAATGGTTCGCAGGCCCTATCTTCGCGCCACCGTCTTCGTGGTCGTTCTCGGCTTCCTGATCCAGATCACCGGCATCAACGCGATCATCTATTACAGCCCCCGGATATTTCAGGCCATGGGCTTCACCGGCAATTTCGCGCTACTGGGGCTGCCGGCGCTGGTGCAGGTGGCCGGATTGGCGGCCGTCGGCACGGCGCTGCTGCTGGTCGACCGGCTGGGCAGGCGGCCAATCCTGTTGTGCGGCACCGCCATGATGATCGTCGCCGACGTGGTCCTGATGGCCGTATTCGGCCGCGGCACCGGCGGTGCGGCCGCCGGGCTCGCGGGCGTGCTGCTGTTCATCTTCGGCTACACCATGGGCTTCGGCTCCCTGGGCTGGGTGTACGCCAGCGAAAGCTTCCCGTCCCGGCTGCGGTCCCTCGGGTCGAGCACCATGCTGACCTCCAACCTGGTGGCCAACGCCATCATCGCCGCCGTCTTCCTCACCATGCTGCATTCATTGGGCGGCGCAGGGACTTTCGCGGCGTTCGCGGTGCTCGCGGTGGTCGCGTTCGCCTTCGTCTACCGGTATGCGCCGGAGACCAAGGGCCGCCAGCTCGAGGACATCCGTCACTTCTGGGAAAACGGCGGCCGATGGGATTGATCGCCGCGGGAACGATGGTCCTCGGCGGGCGGATCTGTCGGCCGGGCTGGCTCGAGGCCTCCGGCGGCCGGATCGTGGCCTGCGCGCCCGGCCCGCCGCCACGCCCGGCCGACCATGATTTTCCCGATTGCACTGTGGCGCCGGGCTTTATCGACATGCACGTGCACGGCGGCGGCGGGGCTTCCTACACCGACGCGGACGGCATCGACGCCGCCGCCGCCTTCCACCTGGGCCACGGCACCACCACCACGCTCGCCAGCCTGGTGACCGCCTCGCCCCCCGAACTGCTCAGCGGGGTGCGCGCGCTCGCCGAGGCGACCCGGGCCGGCGTCGTCGCGGGCATTCATCTGGAAGGCCCCTGGCTGAGCGGGGCGCGCTGCGGAGCCCACGACCGCACCCAGATGCGTGACCCTGACCCCAACGAGATCGACGCGGTGCTGACCGCCGGCGGTGACACCATCAAGATGGTCACCCTGGCGCCCGAGCTGCCCGGGGCCGATGCCGCGATCCGGCGTTTCACGGACGCGGGAGTCGTTGTGGCGGTGGGTCATACGGATGCGACCTACGAGCAGACGCAGCACGCCATCGCGCTGGGCACCACGGTCGGCACGCATCTGTTCAACGCGATGCCGCCGCTGCACCATCGCGAACCGGGCCCGGCGCTGGCCCTGCTCCGGGACCCGCGGGTGACCGTCGAGCTGATCGCCGACGGAGTGCACCTGCACCCGGACCTGGTGCACGCGGTGATCGAGGCGGCCGGCGCGGACCGGGTCGCCGTGATCACCGACGCGATCGCCGCGGCGGGCCGCGCCGACGGCGCGTACCGGCTCGGCACGGTGCGCATCGATGTGGTGTCCGGCGTCGCGCGGGTGCACGGGGCGTCGACGATCGCGGGCAGCACGGCCACCATGGATCGGCTCTTCCGCGCCGTGGCCGGGCTGGGGTCCGATGCCGATACCGCGCTCGAGGCCGCGGTGCAGACGACCGCCGCGACGCCGGCGCGGGCTCTGGGCCTGGATCGGGTCGGCAGCCTGCGGCCCGGCTACAACGCCAATCTCGTTGTGCTGGAACGTGATCTACGGGTCGTAGCCGTCATGCTGCTGGGCGACTGGCAGGACTATCCGAGACGAGTTTGCTAACATCGAGCCGGTCAGCACCTGACACCGGACGAGGGGCCCCGTACCCGGCCAGCGAAAAGACGGCGCCGCGGAGGTGCGCGATGGCATGGCTCGTCTTGATCGCGTCGGGGGTATTGGAGGCGGTGTGGGCGACCGCCCTGAACAAGTCCGACGGCTTCTCCCGGCTTGGCCCGTCGCTGGTCTTCGTTGTCGCGCTGGGGCTTTCGATGGCCGGGCTGGCGAGTGCGATGCGCACCGTGGCGGTCGGGACCAGTTATGCGGTGTGGGTCGGCATCGGGGCCGTGCTCACGGTGGGCTACGCGGCGCTGATCGGCGACGAACCGGCGTCGTTGACCAAGCTGTTGCTGATCGCCGGGATCGTGGCCTGCATCGTGGGTTTGAAGCTGGTCAGCTAGCGGTTACGGTGAGCGAAACCCGCAATGCGGGAAAGCGTTAGCGCCCCAACAGCTCCCAATGCCATCGCGGTGAGCGTCTGGCGGGTGCCCAGGCCCTCGTCCATGTGCACCCGCGGCGCGATGATCGCCGGGGCGGGGGGCTCGACGTGTCGGTCGCGCGGATCGGTGGATGCCGTCGCCGCCCACGCCGTGCAGAACAGGACGAGATAGGCGGTGATGTAAGCGAACACCATCAACCCCAGCACCGGGCCGAACGCGACGCCCGCCGGGCTGCGCAACACCGCCTTCAGATAGATCGACGCCACCTGTTTGAACACTTCGAAGCCGATCGCCGCGATCAGCCCGGCCCGCATCGAATCGACGAAACTCACCTTTTCCCGGGGCAGGCGCGCAATCATCCAGGTGAACAGCAGCCACGACACCAGCGTCGCGATCAGGATCGAGAAAAGCCAGAAGAGCCAGTCGAACACCGCAAACTGCGGTATGCCGAGCCATTTCAGCAACGTGGCCATGGGTGCGGCGTGGCCGACGGTGGTCAGCGCGACGGTGGCCACGATCACCGCGAACGTCCCCACCATCGCCAGCAGATCGGAGAACCTGCCGCGCACGAAGCCCGGTGACTCGAAGTGGCGGTCCCACCACATCTCGGTCAGCGCCTGCCGCAGGTGCGATATCCAGCCCAGGCCCGCCCACACCGCGGTGACCAGACCGATGACACCGACCGACGTCCGGGCATCGATGGCCGAGTTCATCAACTCCTGCAGCTGATTACCCAGCCTGCCCGACACCTGGGAGCGGATGTGATCGTCGATCGAGCTCAGCAGCTGCGGCCGCCGCGCCAGAACGAATCCGAACACCGCGAAACCGACCATGAGCAACGGAAACAACGCGAAAATCGTGTAATACGTGAGGCCGGCGGCGAAGAACCCGCCGTTGCGCTCGTCGAAACGCCGGTAGGCGCGAATGATGTGGTCGAGCCACCCGTGGCGGGCCCGCAGCCGATCGAGAATGCCTGCCTCGGCCGGCTCGCTCATGGTGAAACTTCTTACCTCCGTTGCGGAAGGAACCCAAGCCGATCGTAGACCCGTTGGACCGTTTTCCCGGCGACATCCTGGGCCCTTTCGGCTCCGGCCGCCAAAATGGCCTCCAATTCGGCCGGGTCGGCCCGCAGTTCGTCCACGCGGGCCTTGATCGGGGCGACGAACTCGACCACCGCCTCCGCGGTGTCCTTTTTCAAGTCGCCGTAACCCCTTCCGGCATAGCCCTCGACGAGCTTGTCGATGTCCACGCCGCTGACCGCAGACTGGATGGTCAGCAGGTTGGACACGCCGGGCTTGGCGACGGTGTCGAAGCGGATCTCGCGCTCGCTGTCGGTCACCGCCGAACGAATCTTCTTGGCCGACAACGCCGGATCGTCGAGCAGGTTGATCAGCCCGGCATCGGTGGCCGCGGACTTGCTCATCTTCGACGTCGGGTCGGCCAGGTCGTAGATCTTCGCGGTGGCCTTGGGGATGAGCACGTCCGGCACGACGAAGGTGTCCGGGAATCGGGCGTTGAACCGCTGCGCCACGTCGCGGGCCAGCTCGAGGTGCTGGCGCTGGTCCTCGCCCACCGGCACCAGATCGGTGTCGTAGGCCAGCACGTCGGCGGCCTGCAGCACCGGGTAGGTGAACAAACCCACGGTGGTGGAGTCGGCGCCCTGGCGCAGCGACTTGTCCTTGAACTGCGTCATCCGCGACGCCTGCCCGAAGCCGGTGAAGCAGCCCAGCACCCAGGCCAGCTGGGTGTGGGCGGGCACGTGGCTCTGCACGAAGACGGTGCTGCGGGCCGGGTCGATGCCCAGCGCCAGGTATTGGGCGGCGGTGACCAGGGTCCGCCGTCGCAGCGCCTCGGGATCCTGGGCGATGGTGATGGCATGCAGGTCGACGACGCAGAAGAACGCGTCCCAGTCATCTCCCCAGTCGTCCTGCAGCTCGACCCACCGGGTGATGGCGCCCAGCGCGTTACCCAGGTGAAGCGAATCGGACGTGGGCTGCACGCCGGAGAAAATGCGGCTGGATCCGGTAGCGGTGCTCATGATGCACCGATCTTTTCACGCGCGCCGTGGCAACCCAGCGTGCGGCCAGCTTCACGTTCGGTGCCGAGTGTGCGGCCAGCCGCACCCTCACGATCAGGCACCTTGCGGTACCGGCGGTACCGCCTTTAATGTCGGGTTATGCGCAATCTCGTCTGCTCGGGTCCGTCCTCGTGAGCCCCGCTCGCTCGGCGTCGCCTTCGGCCCGTCCGCCGACCCACCTGGGTTCCGGCGAGCCGGTCGTGCTGCTGCACGGATTTTTGATGTCGCAAACGGTGTGGGATCCGGTAGCGCCGCGGCTGGCCGACACCGGCCGCTACGAGGTCTTCGCCCCGACCATGGCCGGGCACAACGGCGGGCCCTTTGCGGGCACCTGGCTGTTGAGCTCGTCGGTGCTGGCCGACCACATCGAGCGTCTGCTCGACCAACTCGGCTGGGACAGCGCGCACCTGGTGGGTAACTCGCTGGGCGGCTGGGTGGCCTTCGAGCTCGAGCGGCGCGGGCGGGCCCGCAGCGTCACCGGCGTCGGCGCCGCGGGCGGGTGGACGCGCTGGAGCCCGGTCAAATTCGAGGTCATCAGCAAGTTCATCGCCGGCATGCCGATCCTGGCGCTGGCCCGGCTGTTGGGCCAGCACACGCTGCGGCTGCCACTGAGCCGCCGGCTGGCGACCCTGCCGCTGAGCGCGACCCCGGACGGGGCCAGCGAGGAGCAACTGCGCGGGGTGGTCGACGACGCCGCGCACTGCCCGGCCTATTTCCAGCTGCTGATCAAGGCGCTGCTGGCGCCGGGGCTGCTGGAGCTGGCGCAGACCGCGGTACCGGTGCAGCTGGTGCTGTGCGAGAAGGACCGGGTGGTGCCGCCCAGCAGGTTCAGCCGGCATTTCACCGACTTCCTGCCCACGGGCACAAAGATCACCAAGCTCGACGGCGTCGGGCACGTACCGATGTTCGAGGCCCCCGAGCGCATCACCGCGGCCATCGCCGACTTCCTCGACGAGTGCGCCACCGGCCCCGACCGATTTTCGGACCGGCACCGACCGCCGGCTAGTTAGCCAGCTTCTTTTCCAGGTTCTCGGCGATCGAGTTGAGGAATTCCTCGCTCTGCTGCCACTGTTGGTCGGGGCCGATCAGGATGGCGAGGTCCTTGGTCATCTTCCCGCTCTCGACCGTGGAGACGATGACGGTTTCCAGCGTCTGCGCGAACTCGATCACCTCGGGGGTGTCGTCCAGCTTGCCGCGGTGCGCCAGCCCGCGCGTCCAGGCGAAGATCGAGGCGATCGGGTTGGTCGAGGTCGGCTTGCCGGCCTGATACTGCCGGAAGTGCCGCGTGACGGTGCCGTGCGCGGCCTCGGCCTCGACCGTCTTGCCGTCGGCCGTCATCAGCACCGAGGTCATCAACCCCAGCGAACCGTAGCCCTGCGCGATGGCGTCGGACTGCACGTCGCCGTCGTAGTTCTTGCACGCCCACACGTAGCCGCCCTCCCACTTGAGGCAGGCGGCGACCATGTCGTCGATCAGCCGGTGCTCGTAGGTCAGGCCCTCGGCATCGAACTGCTCCTTGAATTCCTCGTCGTAGATGCGCTGGAACTCGTCTTTGAACATGCCGTCGTAGGCCTTGAGGATGGTGTTCTTGGTGGACAGGTACACCGGCCATTTGGCGTTCAGGCCGTACTTGAAGGTCGCCCGCGCGAAGTCGCGTACGGAGTCCTTGAAGTTGTACATCCCCATCACGACACCGCCGTCGTCGGGGATGGACACCATCTCGTGCACGATCGGCTCGCTGCCGTCCGCGGGGGTGAAGGTGATCGCGACGGTGCCGGGCTTGTCGACCTTGAAGTTGGTCGCCCGGTACTGGTCGCCGAAAGCGTGGCGCCCGATGACGATCGGCTTGGTCCAGCCGGGAACCAGGCGCGGCACGTTGGAGATGACGATCGGTTCGCGGAAGATGGTGCCGCCCAAGATGTTGCGGATCGTCCCGTTCGGCGACAGCCACATCTTCTTGAGGTTGAACTCTTGGACGCGCGCCTCGTCGGGGGTGATCGTCGCACACTTGACGCCCACACCGTGCTTCTTGATCGCGTAGGCCGCGTCGATCGTCACCTGGTCGTCGGTGCGGTCGCGGTGCTCGATGCCCAGGTCGTAGTAGTCCAAATCGATGTCGAGGTGCGGCAGGATCAACAAGTCCTTGATCAGCTTCCAGATGACGCGGGTCATCTCGTCACCGTCGAGCTCGACGACGCGGCCTTTGACTTTGATCTTGGTTTCTTTGGAAACCAGATTGGACATGCTTGGTTTCAAGGCGTCCGAAACCTCCCTGCGGCCTCAGCCGTGCGCAGCCGCTAGCACCTCGTTGAACGTCTTGCTCGGCCGCATCACTGCGGTCGTCTTCTCGTTGTCGGGGTAGTAGTAACCGCCGATGTCGACCGCCTCGCCCTGCACCTCGGCGAGTTCGGCCACGATGGCGTCCTCACTGCGGCCCAACGAGTCGGCCAGCGCGGCGAAGCGCTCGCGCAACTCCTCGTCGTCGTTTTGGGCGGCGAGTTCGGCCGCCCAGTACAGCGCCAGATAGAACTGGCTGCCGCGGTTGTCGAGTTCACCGGTCTTGCGAGACGGACTCTTGTTGTTGTCCAACAGCTTTCCGATCGCGGCATCCAGCGTCTTGCCCAACAGCTTGGCGCGCTCATTGTTGGTCTTGATACCGATGTCCTCGAAACACGCTCCCAGGGCAAGGAACTCACCGAGGGAATCCCAGCGCAGATGATTCTCCTCGACAAGTTGGTGGACGTGCTTGGGCGCCGAACCGCCCGCCCCGGTCTCGTACATTCCGCCCCCGGCCATCAACGGCACGATGGACAGCATCTTGGCGCTGGTGCCCAGCTCCAGGATCGGGAACAGGTCGGTGAGGTAGTCGCGCAGGATGTTTCCGGTGGCGGCGATGGTGTCCTGGCCGCGCATCGCGCGCTCCAGCGTGTACCTCATGGCCCACACCTGCGGCATGATCTGGATCTGCAGGCCCTCGGTGTCGTGCTCCTTGAGGTACTCCTTGACCTTCTTGCGCAGCTCGACCTCGTGCGGACGTTCGGTGTCCAGCCAGAACAGCACCGTCATGCCCGAGTTTCGCGCGCGGGTGACGGCCAGCTTGACCCAGTCGCGGATCGCTTCGTCCCGGACGATGGGCATGCGCCAGATGTCGCCGCTTTCCACCTTCTGGGTCAGCAGGACTTCCCCGGTGTCGAGGTCGACGATATTGGCGACGCCGTCCTCGGGGATCTCGAACGTCTTGTCGTGCGAGCCGTACTCCTCGGCCTGCTGCGCCATCAGCCCGACGTTGGGGACCGTTCCCATCGTCGTCGGATCGAACTGCCCGTGGGTCTTACAGAAGTTGATGATCTCTTGGTAGATCCGGGCGAAGGTGGACTCGGGATTAACGGCCTTGGTGTCCTTCTGCCGCCCGTCGGCGCCCCACATCTTGCCGCCCGCGCGGATCATCGCCGGCATCGACGCGTCGACGATCACGTCGCTGGGCGAATGAAAGTTGCTGATGCCCTTGGCCGAATCGACCATCGCCAGCTCGGGCCGGTGCTCGTGGCACGCGTGCAGATCGCGGATGATCTCCTCGTGCAGCGACGCGGGCAGCGACTCGATCTTGCTGTACAGATCGACCAATCCGTTGTTGACGTCGACGCCGAGTTCGTCGAAGAGCGCCTGGTGCTTGGCGAAGGCGTCCTTGTAGAAGATCTTCACGGCGTGGCCGAAGACGATGGGGTGGGAGACCTTCATCATGGTCGCCTTGACGTGCAGGGAGAACATCACGCCGGTCTCGTAGGCATCCTGCATCTGCTCTTCGTAGAACTCAATCAGGGCCTTCTTGCTCATGAACATGGAATCGATGACGTCGGCGTTGCGCAGCGACACCATCGGCTTGAGCACGATTGTCTTGCCGCTTTCGGTCTCCAGCTCCATCTTCACGTTGCGCGCGCGGTCCAGCGTCATCGACTTCTCGCCGTGGTAGAAGTCGCCGCTCCGCATGGTCGCGACATGGGTGCGCGACGCCGGCGACCAGTCCGCCATGCTGTGCGGGTGCTTGCGCGCATACTCCTTGACGGCCTTGGGTGCGCGTCGGTCCGAGTTACCTTGCCGCAGTACCGGGTTCACGGCGCTGCCCAGGCATTTGCCGTAGCGGGCGCGAATTTCCTTGTCCTCGTCGGTCTTCGGACTTTGCGGAAAGTCCGGAACCTTGAATCCCTTGCCTTGCAGTTCCTTGACGGCGGCAATCAGCTGGGGCACCGAGGCACTGATGTTCGGCAGCTTGATGATGTTGGTGTCGGCCAGCTTCGTCAGCCGGCCCAGTTCCGCCAGGTTGTCCGGAACCCGCTGCTCGTCGGTCAGGTGCTCGGGGAACTCCGCGAGGATCCGGGCCGCCACCGAGATGTCGCTGGTCTTGATCTCGATGCCCGCCGGTTCGGCGAAGGCACGCACGATCGGCAGGAACGCGTAGGTCGCCAGCAGCGGCGCCTCGTCGGTCAGCGTGTAGATGACGGTCGGCTCTTCGGCGCTCACGGTCCCTCTCCCGGCGGCAAGATCTTCGATATCGGACAAATCTATGGGGGCTCAGCAATCTAACCGCCACGTTATCAAGGGTGTTTGGACGGGCGTCGACCTGCATGTGCGCCGCCACGGTTGGCAGCGGGTCGGCACAGTAAGATAGTCTTCGTATTGGTCATGAGCGCCAGCGTCAAGCCCCGGCTTGCTGGCCGGCAACCCTCCAACCGCGGTGGGGTGCCCCGGGTGATGACCAGGTCTAGTAGCCACAGGCTGCGCGGCAAGCGCGGGTCCGCCATAACGGACCCCTGACTAGAGGGGACACGTGATGTGCTTCTGTCCAGCTCCTTGCGATCGGCTCACCCTTTCAGATCGCCGATGTAGGCAATCGTGTGCCGGTGTTAGCCGGCCCGCCGCCGCAGAGATCCCGCTGAGATCCCGCTGAGATCAGAAGCCCATTTCCCAGGAGAAAGCCAACCCACGTGAGTTCCGACAACGCCCCTTCCCATGCCTCTTCCGATGGCACTACCAGCGGCGACGACATCGATCCGACCGCGCACTGGTCGTTCGAGACCAAGCAGGTGCACGCCGGTCAGCACCCCGACCCGGCCACCAACGCCCGCGCGCTACCGATCTACCAGACCACGTCGTACGTCTTTGACGACACCACACACGCCGCCGCCCTGTTCGGGCTGGAGGTTCCGGGCAACATCTACACCCGGATCGGTAACCCGACCACCGACGTTGTCGAGCAGCGCATCGCCACGCTCGAAGGCGGCGTCGCCGCGCTTTTCCTCAGCTCGGGGCAGGCCGCTGAGACATTCGCCATATTGAACCTGGCGTGTGCCGGAGATCACATCGTCTCGAGCCCGCGTCTCTACGGCGGGACGTACAACCTGTTCCACTATTCGCTGGCCAAGCTGGGTATCGAGGTCAGCTTCGTGGAGAACCCCGACGATCTGGATTCGTGGCAGGCCGCGGTACGGCCGAACACCAAAGGCTTCTTCGCCGAGACCATCTCCAACCCGCAGATCGACGTCCTGGACATCCCCGGGGTCTCCGGGGTCGCCCACGCCAACGGCGTCCCGCTGATCGTCGACAACACCATCGCCACGCCGTACCTGATCCAGCCGCTGCAGCACGGCGCGGACATCGTGGTGCACTCGGCCACCAAGTACCTCGGTGGGCACGGCTCCGCGATCGCCGGAGTCATCGTCGACGGCGGCACGTTCGACTGGACGCAGGGTCGTTTCCCGGGATTCACCACGCCCGACCCGAGCTACCACGGCGTGGTCTACGCCGAACTCGGTCCGCCCGCCTATGCGCTCAAGGCGCGGGTGCAACTGCTGCGTGATCTCGGTTCGGCCGCAGCGCCGTTCAACGCGTTCCTGGTTGCCCAGGGTATCGAGACGCTGAGCCTGCGCATGGAACGCCACGTCGCCAACGCGCGCCGCGTGGCCGAATTTTTGGCAGGCCACGAGCGCGTGCTGTCGGTCAACTACGCGAGCCTGCCCGGCTCACCCTGGTACGAGCGGGCAAAGAAGTTGGCGCCCAAGGGAGTCGGGGCGGTGCTCGCCTTCGAGCTGGCCGGCGGCGTCGACGCCGGCAAGGCCTTCGTGAACGCGCTGAAGCTACACAGCCACGTCGCCAACATCGGCGACGTGCGTTCCCTGGTGATCCACCCGGCCTCCACGACGCACGCTCAGCTGTCCCCGCAGGAACAGCTGAGCACCGGGGTGAGCCCGGGGCTGGTGCGGCTGTCCGTCGGCATCGAGGGGATCGACGACATCCTGGCCGACCTGGAGCTCGGCTTCGCCGCGGCAAGTAAATTCGGGACGACCGCGGGGGCGTCGGGCACCGATCCGCACGCCGTGGCGGCCTTCTAAGGGAGCCCGGTCGATGACGATCTCCGACGTGCCCACCCAAACGCTGCCCGACGAAGGCGAAATCGGCTTCGTCCATATCGGCTCGCTGACCACCGAAAGCGGCGCGGTGATCGACGACGTGCACATCGCCGTGCAGCGCTGGGGCGAGTTGTCGCCGACGCGCGACAACGTGGTGGTGGTGTTGCACGCACTGACCGGTGACTCGCACATCACCGGGCCGGCCGGACCCGGACATCCCACCGGCGGCTGGTGGGACGGGATGGTCGGGCCCGGCGCTCCGATCGACACCGACCGCTGGTGCGCGGTGGCCACCAACGTGCTGGGCGGCTGCCGCGGCTCCACCGGGCCCAGCTCGCGGACCCGGAACGGAAAGCCTTGGGGCTCAAGGTTCCCGCGGGTTTCGATCCGCGACCAGGTGGAAGCCGACATCGCCGCGCTGGCCGCGCTGGGGATCGACGAGGTCGCCGCCGTGGTCGGTGGATCCATGGGTGGCGCAAGGGCTTTGGAGTGGATCGTCGGTCACCCGAACCGGGTTCGGGCCGGGCTGCTGCTGGCGGTGGGCGCGCGCGCCACCGCAGATCAGATCGGCACCCAGTCCACGCAGATCGCGGCGATCAAGGCCGACCCGAATTGGCAGGGCGGCGACTATCACGACACCGGACTCACGCCCGAAACCGGGCTGGCGATCGCGCGGCGCTTCGCCCACCTGACCTACCGCGGTGAAGTCGAGCTCGACAGCCGGTTCGCCAACGACGGGCAGAACGACGAGGATCCGGCCGACGGCGGCCGCTACGCGGTGCAGAGCTACCTGGAGTACCAGGGCGACAAGCTGCTGGAGCGCTTCGACGCGGGCAGTTACGTGGTGTTGACCGAGGCACTGAACAGTCACGACGTCGGCCGGGGACGCGGCGGGGTGCCCGAAGCGTTGGGTGGCTGCCCGGTGCCGGTGGTGGTGGGCGGCATCACGTCCGACCGGCTGTACCCGCTGCGCTTGCAGGAGGAGCTGGCCGAGCAGCTGCCGGGCTGCGCCGCTCTGCGGGTGGTCGACTCCGTCTGCGGGCACGACGGCTTCCTGGTGGAATCCGACGCGGTCGGCGAATTGATCCGCGAGACACTGGTGTTGGCCACCGCGGACAGCAGGGAAGGCACGTCGCAACGGTGACCCGCTCGCGGCAGGACCGCTCCTTGTCGTTCGGCTCGGCGGCCGCGGCTTATGAGCGTGGCCGCCCCTCCTATCCCCCCGAGGCGATCGACTGGCTGTTGCCGATAGGCGCGCGTCAGGTGCTCGACCTGGGTGCGGGCACCGGCAAGCTGACGACCCGGCTGGTGGAGCGCGGCCTGGACGTGGTGGCCGTCGACCCGATCCCGGACATGCTGGAGGTGTTGCGGACCTCGCTGCCCGAAACCCAGGCCCTGCTGGGTACGGGGGAAGAGATTCCGTTGGAAGACAACAGTGTTGACGTGGTGCTGGTGGCGCAGGCGTGGCACTGGATGGACCCCGAGCGCGCGATTCCGGAGGTGGCCCGCGTGCTGCGGCCGGGCGGGCGGCTGGGTCTGGTGTGGAACACCCGCGACGAGCGGCTCGGCTGGGTGCGCGAACTGGGCCGGATCATCGGCAGCGACGGCGACGGCCGCACCCAGGTGAAGCTGCCCGAGCCGTTCACCGAACTCGCGCAGCATCAGGTCGAGTGGACGAGTTACCTTACGCCGCAAGCACTGATCGACCTCGTCGCGTCGCGCAGCTACTGCATCACCTCGCCGACCGAGGTCCGCTCCCGAACGCTCGACCAGGTACGCGAGTTGCTCGCCACCCATCCGGCGCTGGCGCATGCGACCGGCTTGGCGCTGCCCTATGTCACCATGTGCACCCGCGCGACGCTGGCCGGGTAACGGGATGGAGCAACGGCTGAGTCTGATTACCCTGGGCGTTGCCGATCTGGATCGCGCCCGCCGCTTCTATGAACGCCTCGGCTGGCACGGTCACGAGGTGCAGGAAACGGTCTTCTTCCAGGCCGGCGGTCTCCCGGTGGGTCTGTGGGCGAGGGAAAAGCTTTCAGCCGATCTCGGCATCACCGACCAAGGCGATGACGGTTTCGGCGGCGTCGCTTTGGCTCACAACGTGCGCTCGCGCACCGACGTGGACGAGATCATGGCCGCGGCAGAGGGCGCGGGCGCGACCATTACCCGCGCTGCTGCCGAGACGTTCTACGGCGGGTATGCGGGTGCGTTCGGCGATCTCGATGGCCACGCGTGGGAGATCGCCCACAACCCCGGGTTCGCGCTGGCCGAGGACGGCACGATCACAGTGCCCGACTTCTCAGACTCCTAACCGTAATTCAAGTTTCCAAGCGAGTTACCACGTGTCGTCATCATCCCCGTCGCGCAACAGCTTTTCGGGGTGGTGGAAAGTGTTGATGCGGGGTTGGCCACGGTCCAGGTGAGGGGGCCGACGCCATTCGGTGTCACCCCCGGCGTTCTTTCGGGTGCTCCAGCCGCCGGGTCGCAGCAGGCGGTGATGCGGGCCGCAGGCGAAGGTGAGGTCGTCTACGTCGGTGGTGTGGCACGCGGCCCAGTCGGTGACGTGGTGGACTTCGCAGTAGTAACCGGGCACGGTACATCCCGGCGCGCTACAACCGCGATCCTTGGCGTACAAGACGATTCGCTGCCCGGGTGAGGCCAGCCGTTTGGTGTGATAGAGCGCCAGGGCCTTACCTTTGTCGAAGACGGCCAGGTAGTGATGGGCGTGACGTGCGAGGCGGATCACATCGCTCATCGGCAAGATGGTGCCGCCGCCGGTCAGACCCCGCCCGGCGGCAGCCTCCAACTCGGCCAGCGTGGTGGTGACGATGATGGAGGCCGGCAACCCGTTGTGCTGACCCAACTCACCGGAGGCCAGCAGCGCGCGCAGTGCCGCGAGGAGTGCGTCGTGGTTACGCTGGCCCGCCGAGCGCGGATCACGCTCGATAGCCTCTTGGGTGGGAGCGCCGTCTACACAGGGCGTGTCGTCGAACGAGTTGCACATTCCCGGTGCGGCGAGCTTGGCGAAGGCGGCTTCGAGGGTCGCCCGCAGCTCGGGGCTGATCCAGCCGCGCAGTGCTGACATGCCGTCGGCCTGTTGGTTACCCAGGGTCAGGCCGCGTTGGCGGGCGCGGTCCTCGTCGGTGAAGGTGCCGTCTGGGTTGACCGCATTTTCGAGCCCCCGGGCCAGCTCGCTGAGTTGTTCGGGACGAAACTGGGTTCCGAGCTTGGCCAGTTCGGCCTCGGCGCACTCGCGGGCCGCCCCGTCGACCCAGCCGGGCAGCCGGCGGTAGAACTTGCGGATCACCGCGACCTGGCCGGCTCCGAGTGTGCCGTCGCGTTGGGCGGCCGCGGTCGCGGCTAACATCGGCGACAACGGTTCGCCGGTCAGCCCGTGGCGCGGCCCCAGATCCCGTGCTTCTTTGATGCGCCGAGACGCTTCGGCCCCGCTGATCAGCGTCGCCTCGGTCAGCGCGTACGAGAGCGTGCCGCCGAGTTCTGAGGACGGGGCTTGGCGCGCCAGGGAATTGATCAGCGGATGCTCCACCGCGGGTATGCGCCGGCGCAGCGTCTCACAGCGCTCCAACACCGCCAGTTGTTGCCGCGGGTTCAACGCGTCTAATGACAGCGCGCAGGCGCGGTCCAAATCGGCATCGAGCGCATCGAACACCGCGTCGACATCGTGCTGACTAGTTGGACTCACACCGCGAAACTATCGGGGCCCACCGACAAAAAACCCCGCATTGTGACCGCTGAAACCGCAGTGATACAAGGGATTTCGATATACGTTTCGGATATCCGTTATGGCGTCCGCGTGAGGCTGGAGGCGGGTGACCGGAGCGTCAACGACGTGCCCCAGGTACCGAACCGTCAGGCGATGGACCCACCGCCATCGGCTTCTAGACAGTTGACGTAGCCACCAACCGAGAAGTGTTGCACCGCTTGGTGTGCGGTGCCCGGACAGGAGTTCGCGGCATCGCTGGGCTACCGAACCCGCGGTGTTGGCGAGGGCGCACCGCCCACGAAGCCGCCCGCCCTACGGCGCCGCCCATTAATCGACAACGCGAGAGCACCGACCTCACGAAACGCTTATTGTGCGAACCTTTATCCCACCGTTTCGCAAACGTGACAGTGATAGCTCAGAGTTCGTAGGCGTGGCTCGAGTGCCGTCAGGTGCACTCCATGCGGACGGGAAGGCTGGCGTGAAGGCACTTACACGAACTCATCGATGGATCTGGGTTTTGCGTCATCAGCCCCTCACCGTTCGCCTGCTGGCCGCGGCCGCCGGCCTGCTCACCGTGGCCTCGGCGTTCGCGGCGCCGGCCGGCGCGGAGGGCAACGGCGACGACTTCATCGACGCGCTCAATCACGCCGGCGTCGACTTCGGCGAACCCGGAAACGCGATGGCCGTCGGCGAGTCGATCTGCCCGATGCTCTCGCAGCCGGGCGGCAACTTCGCCGCGGCCGCGTCCAGCGTCGCCGGTCGGGGCATGTCACCGCAGATGGCGAGCATGTTCACCACGATCGCGATACAGACGTACTGTCCGCAGGAGATGGCGAACATCGCCAGCGGCAACCTGTCCGGCGCCATGCCACAGGTGCCGGGAATGCCCGGACAGATCCCGGGAATGGGCGGGCAGGTCCCCGGAATGCCCGGGCAGATACCGGGCATGGCGGGCCAAATACCGGGCATGACGGGAATGGCCGGCCAGCTGCCGGGGCAGGTGCCGGCGCTGCCGCGTTTCTAAGTCGAGTGTCTACACGGTGCCCAGCGGGTCGATGGTCCACGCGATATAGACCATTGCCGCCCCGACCGCCGCGGTGGTGATGAAGTCGATTCCCTTGCCGCGCACCACCAGTAGGCCGGCCCGTTCCTCGGACAGCACCAATCGCAACAGCGCGGCCACGCCCACTCCGATGCCGATCAACAACGAACCGCGACGCCAGAAGTTGGCCCCCACCAGGGCCAGCGCCGTGGCAAAGATCAAGCCCACCAACAGGATCGGCCATTGGGCGCGCAGCACGGTCCGCGCGGTCATTCCCGCTCGGCCAGCTCGACAACGTTGGTCAGCAGGAACGCGCGGGTCAACGGGCCCACACCACCGGGGTTGGGTGACACGTGGCCGGCCACATCCCACACATCGGGGTGCACGTCGCCGACGAGTCCGTCTTCCGTCCGGCTGACCCCCACGTCGAGCACCGCGGCACCGGGACGCACCATGTCGGCGGTCAGCAGGTGTGGGACCCCGACGGCGGCGACGATGATGTCGGCCTGCCTGGTCAACGCCGGCAGGTCGCGAGTTCCGGTGTGACACAACGTCACCGTGGCGTTCTCGGAACGGCGGGTCAGCAGCAGCCCCAACGGGCGACCGACCGTCACACCGCGGCCGATCACGACCACGTGCGCCCCGGCGATCTCGACATCGTAGCGGCGCAGCAGGTGCACGATGCCGCGCGGCGTACACGGCAGCGGGGCCGGGTTGTTGAGCACCAGCCGGCCCAAATTCGTCGGGTGCAGCCCGTCGGCGTCCTTGTTCGGGTCGACGCGCTCGAGCGCCGCGTTCTCATCCAGGTGCTTGGGCAGCGGCAACTGCACGATGTAACCCGTGCAGTCGGGGTTGGCGTTCAGCTCGTCGATGGTGTCGTTGAGCGTGGCGGTGCTGGTGTCGGCGGCCAGGTCGCGGCGGATCGAGGTGATCCCGACCTTGGCGCAGTCGGCGTGCTTGCCCCGCACGTAAGCCTGCGAGCCCGGGTCCTCGCCCACCAGGATGGTGCCCAAGCCGGGGGTGCGTCCCGATGCCGTCAACGCGGCCACCCGCTCTTTGAGGTCGACGAAGATCTCGTCGCGGGTGGCCTTGCCGTCCAGCGTGATTGCTCCCACGCTGACAGTCTGGCAGATATCGATGATGGCGACCCGCCACGCCCGGCTTCGCCGCGCTTGCGATCGCCAGGTGCCCAATGATGGCGACCCGCCACGCCCGGCTTCGCCGCGCTTGCGATCGCCATTAGGCTCCCGGTATGTCTAGTGCTCCGGACGTGTTCAGCCCCGCGAAGCTCGGTCCGATAACGCTGCGCAACCGCACCATCAAGTCCGCCACGTTCGAGGCGCGCACGCCGGACGCGCTGGTGACCGAGGACCTCATCGAATTCCACCGGCTGCCGGCGGCCGGCGGGGTCGGCATGACGACCGTCGCCTACTGCGCCGTCTCCCCCGGCGGCCGCACCGAGGGCAACGGGATCTGGATGCGGCCGGAGGCGGTGCCCGGGTTCCGCCGGCTCACCAACGCGATCCACGCCGAGGGCGCCGCCGTCAGCGCCCAGATCGGCCACGCCGGCCCGGTGGCCAACGCCAAGTCCAACAAGGCCAAGGCCCTGGCGCCGGTCCGCTTCTTCAACCCGATCGGAATGCGGTTCGCCAAGAAGGCAACCCGCGAGGACATCGACGCGGTCATCGCCGGGCACGCCAACGCCGCGCAGCTGGCCATCGAAGCCGGATTCGACGCCGTCGAAATCCATCTGGGCCACAACTATCTGGCGAGTTCGTTCCTGTCCCCACTGATCAATCGCCGCGACGACGAGTTCGGCGGATCGCTGCAGAACCGGGCGAAGGTCGCCCGCGGCATGGTGATGGCCGTTCGGCGTGCGGTGGAAAAGGAAGGCACACCGATCGCGGTGACCGCCAAGCTGAACATGGCCGACGGCGTTCGCGGCGGCATCAGCACCGAGGAATCGCTGACCACCGCCAAGTGGCTGGAGGAGGATGGCGGGCTGGACGCGATCGAACTGACCGCGGGCAGCTCACTGGTCAATCCGATGTACCTGTTTCGCGGCGACGCGCCTATCAAGGAGTTCGCCGGCGCGTTCAAGCCGCCGCTGCGCTGGGGCATGCGCATGACCGGCAAGAAGTTCCTGCGCGAATACCCCTACCGCGAGGCCTATCTATTGCGCGACGCCAAGCTGTTCCGCGCCGAGCTGAAAATGCCGTTGATCCTGCTCGGCGGCATCACCAACCGGGAGACGATGGAACTGGCGATGGCGGAGGGATTCGAGTTCGTCGCGATGGCCCGGGCGTTGCTGGCCGAGCCGGATCTGATCAACCGGATCGCCGCCGACGACGCCCAGCATCGGGTGCACTCGGCGTGCACGCACTGCAATCGGTGCATGCCCACGATCTACAGCCGAACCCACTGCGTGGTCACGGGCGCACCCGACGCCGTCGGCGCTCCAGGCTGATCCACAGGGCTGCAAGCTACAGTTGTGGCGATGTCAGCACCAGCCCCGCCAGCGCTAACCGTCCATCACGAAGGATCGGAGCATACCTTCGCGGCGGGCCACGATGTGGTCGTCGGACGCGATCTGCGAGCCGACATGCGCATCACGCACCCCCTGATTTCGCGCGCCCACCTGTTGCTGCGTTTCGATCAGGGCAAGTGGCTGGCCATCGACAACGGTTCGCTCAACGGAACTTTCGTCAACGGCCGGCGCGTGCCGGTTGTCGAGATCCACGACGGGCAAACCCTCAACATCGGAAACCCGGACGGGCCGCTGCTGACGTTCGACGTCGGGCGTCACCAGGGGATGGCCGGGCGTCCGCCCAAGACCGAATCGATGGGTATCCCGATGGCGGCCGTGGCGTGGTCGGCGCAACCGGCCCCGCCCGTCGCCGCTCCGCCCGGCCCGCCACCCCCGGCCGGGCGCACACCCAACTGGGCGGCCCCGCCGAGGCGACCGCAGCCCGCACCGGCGCACCGGCCCGGCCCCCCGGGGCAAACCATGTACGGCGGTGGTGGTGGGCGGCCGCCGGCCTACCCGCCCGCCGCGCCGCCGCCCCCGCTGCACCACGCCCCGCCGGTGCCGCAGATGCCGGCCCGCGGCTCGATGGCCCCTGCGGTGATCCCGCACACGCACTCGGCGCGCGCCTCCGCCAAGCCGCCCGAGGTGGCGAACCTGGCGACGAAGATGTTCCACGCGCTGTTGCCGTCGCGGTCCGGCGCGATCCGGCAGCCGGCCGGTTCGCAAACCATCGGCCGGGCCACCGACAACGACATCGTCATCCAGGACGTGCTGGCCTCACGCCACCACGCGTTTTTGATCCAGACGCCGCTGGGCACCGAGATCCGCGACGCGCACAGCGTGAACGGCACCTTCGTCAACGGCGTCCGGGTCGGTTCGGCGGTGCTGACCGAGGACGACGTGGTCACCATCGGAAACGTCGACCTGGTGTTCACCGGCGACAGCCTGGTCCGGCGCACCGAGGCGGCCACGCGGACCGGCGGGCTGGAGGTCAACTCCGTCTGCTACACCGTCGACCACGGCAAGCAGCTGCTCGACCACATCTCGGTGACCGCCCGGCCCGGGACGCTGACGGCCATCATCGGCGGTTCGGGCGCCGGGAAGACCACGCTGTCGCGGCTGATCGTCGGCTACACCAGCCCCACGTCGGGCACGGTGACGTTCGAGGGCCACAACATCCACACCGAGTACGCCTCCATGCGCAGCAGGATCGGGATGGTCCCGCAGGACGACGTGGTCCACCGCCAGCTCACGGTCAACCAGGCCCTGAACTACGCCGCCGAACTGCGCCTGCCACCCGACACCAGCAAAGAGGAACGGGCCCGCGTCGTCGCTCAGGTGCTCGAGGAACTCGACATGACCCAGCACGCCGACACCCGGGTGGACAAGCTCTCGGGCGGCCAGCGCAAACGCGCCTCGGTCGCCCTCGAGCTGCTCACCCAGCCGTCGCTGCTGCTCCTCGACGAGCCGACGTCCGGTCTGGACCCGGCGCTGGACCGTCAGGTCATGCTGATGCTGCGCCAGCTCGCCGACGCGGGCCGCGTGGTGCTGGTCGTGACCCACTCGGTGTCCTACCTGGAGGTGTGCGATCAGATCCTGCTGATCGCGCCGGGCGGCAAGACCGCGTTCTGCGGTCCGCCCGACCAGGTCGAGACCGCCATGGGCACCCGCAACTGGGCTGACATTTTCGCCAAGGTGGGTGCCGACCCGGACGAGGCCAACCGGCGCTTCAAGGAGCGCGACCAGCGATCGCAGCGGCCACCGAGTCCGCAGAGTCCCGCGGATCTGGGCGAGCCGCCCCGAGCCGACCTGTGGCGGCAGCTGTCCACGATCGCCCGCCGCCAGGTCCGCCTGGTCGTGTCCGACCGTGGGTACACGATCTTCCTGGCGATCCTTCCGTTCCTCATCGGCGCGTTGTCGCTGACGGTGAAGGGCCCGCATCCCGGCCTCGGGCCGGCCGACCCGATGGGCCCTGCGCCCACGCAGCCGCAGTACATCATGGTGCTGTTGAACATCGGTGCCGTCTTCATGGGCACCGCGCTGACCATCCGGGATCTCATCGGCGAGCGCGCCATCTTCCGGCGAGAGCAGGCCGTCGGCCTGTCCACCACCGCCTATCTGCTGGCGAAGATCGCGGTGTTCTGCGTGTTCGCGACCGCCCAGGCCGCGGTGGCGACCACCATCGTGCGGCTGGGCAAGGGGGCGCCGACGGCAGATCCCCCGTTCTTCGGCAACTCCACCTTCTCGCTGTTCGTCACCGTGGCGGGCACCTGTGTGGCGTCGGCGATGCTCGGCCTGCTGTTGTCGGCGTTGGCGCAGTCCAATGAGCAGATCATGCCGCTGCTCGTGGTGTCGATCATGTCGCAGCTGGTGTTCTCCAGCGGGATGATCCCGGTCTACCAGCGGATTGGCCTCGAACAGCTGGCGTGGCTGACGCCTGCGCGTTGGGGGTACGCCGCGGGGGCGTCGTCGATCGACTTCCCGGCGCTGGTGAAGGTCAAGCAGATCCCGCTCAACGACCCGATTTGGCAGCACTCCAAACACATCTTCATCTTCGACATGGCCATGCTCATGCTGCTGTCGATCGGTTACACCGGCTTCGTCCGCTGGCACATCCGGCTGAAACGCTGAGGCCGGAGCGCGAGCCGCGAACTCAAACCTGGATGCGATGACCCGACCTGCCCAGCCCGTGCTGACGGCTCGATCCGAGCGCTCCGAGGGCAGCTTTGCCGCGGGCCGCGACGCGGTCGTCGGCAGCGATCTGCGGGCCGACTTGCGGGTGGCGCACCCGTTGATCGCCCGCGCACACGTGCTGCTGCGCTTCGATCGGGGCCGGTGGCTGGCGGTTGACAACAACACGCTGAACGGGGTTTACCTCGACGGCCAGCGGGTGCCGGTCGTCGACATCCACGACGGCCAGACCATCAACATCGGCAAGCCCGACGGCCCGCGGATCACCTTCGAGGTGGGCCGGCCAGCGGCACGCTCGTCGCGACGCGGAGATGCCCAGCGCGCCGCACCTCCACCATCGGCCGGCATGGCCGGCGGTGACACCGGGGAATTTCCCACCACGCGGGTCGCGGTCCCGGGGCCCGAATCCGGTCGCCTGCCGGTGCCCGGGCGGACCGCGTGGATCGGGCGCGCGCTCAACAACGACGTCGTCGTGAACGACGTGCTGGCCTCCCGCCATCACGCCTTCTTGATCCCGACGCCGGCCGGCGCCGAGATCCGCGACGCGAACAGCAGCAACGGCACCTTCGTCAACGGCGTCAGGGTCGGGTCGGCGGCGCTGTCCGACGGCGACGTGGTCACGATCGGGAACGTCGACCTGGTGCTGCGCGGCGGCGTGCTGGTTCGCCGCCAGGAGGCGGCGAGCCACGCCGGCGGCCTCGAGGTGCGCGAGGTCAACTTCGGCATCGGTGGCAAGAGCCTGCTGGAACGGATCTCGCTGACCGCTCGTCCCGGTACCTTGACCGCGCTGATCGGCGGGTCCGGCGCGGGCAAGACCACACTGTCGCGGCTGATCGCCGGGTACGCGACCCCGACTTCGGGCTCGGTCACCTTCGAGGGCCACGACATCCACACCGAGTACGCGCCGCTGCGCACCCGCATCGGGATGGTCCCCCAGGACGACGTCGTGCACCGTCAGCTCACGGTCAGCCAGGCGCTCGGCTACGCCGCCGAGCTGCGCCTGCCGCCGGACACCAGCAAGGCCGATCGCGCCCAGGTCGTCGCGCAGGTTCTCGACGAGCTGGGCTTGACCGAACACGCGAACACCCGAGTCGACAAGCTGTCCGGGGGGCAGCGTAAGCGCGCGTCGGTGGCGCTGGAGTTGCTCACCGGGCCGTCGCTGCTGATCCTCGACGAACCGACGTCGGGCCTGGACCCGGCGCTGGATCTGCAGGTCATGACCATGCTGCGGCAACTCGCCGACGCCGGCCGCGTCGTGCTGGTGGTGACGCACTCGTTGACCTACCTCGACATCTGCGACCAGGTGCTGCTGATGGCGCCGGGCGGCAAGACGGCGTTCCTGGGCCCGCCCGGCCAGATCGGCGCGGCCATGGGAACCACCAACTGGGCGCGCATCTTCGCCAAGGTGGGCGCCGACCCGGACGAGGCGAATCGCCGCTTCCGGGCCCGAACGGAAGCGGCGAACAGACCGCCACCGCCGAGGCGGACCCAGGCGCCGGCCGCGCTGGGCACGCCGGCGCAGACCAGCAAGCGCCGCCAGTTCTCCACGATCGCCCGCCGCCAGGTCCGGCTGGTCGTGGCCGACCGCGCCTACTTCGTGTTCCTGGCGGTGCTGCCGTTCGTCATGGGTGCACTGTCGCTGACCGTCCCCGGCAGCGCCGGTTTCGGCTATGCCGATCCGGCAAGCGAATCGGGGGGCGAGGCCGGGATGATCCTGAGCTTGCTCACCATGGCCGCCGCGTTCATGGGAACCGCGCTGACCATCCGCGACCTCGTCGGGGAGCGGCCGATCTTCCGGCGGGAACAGGCGGTCGGCCTGTCGACCACGGCCTACCTGCTGGCCAAGGTCGCGGTGTTCTGCGCGTTCGCCGTCGTCCAGGCGGCCATCGCCACCACCATCGTGGTGCTGGGCAAGGGAAAGCCGACACGACCGGCGGTGCTGCTCGGTGACGCCACCGTCGAGCTGTTCGTGGCCGTGGCGGCGACGTGCGTGGCCGCGGCGATGCTCGGGCTGCTGCTCTCGGCGCTGGCCCGCACAGGCGAGCAGGTCATGCCGCTGCTGGTGGTGTCCCTGATGATGCAGATGGTGCTCTCCGGCGGCATGGTGCCGGTCACCGACCGGATCTTTCTCGACCAGCTGTCCTGGCTGGTGCCGTCGCGGTGGGGGTACGCCGCGCAGGGGTCGACCGTTGACCTGTGGGCGGTGTCGCCCGGCCCGCAAAGCCCCCGGGACAGCCATTTCCAGCACACACCCGCGGCCTGGCTGCTCGACATGGGCATGCTCGCGGTGCTCTCGGTCGGCTACGCCGCGCTGGTGCGCTGGCGCATCCGGCTCAGGCGCTGAGCGATCAGGCCTCGCCGCCGAGCCGCAACCCGTGCGCCAGCGCGAAGGCCACGGCCTGATCGACGTCGACGCG
This sequence comes from Mycobacterium sp., assembly GCF_004298145.1. Classification (GTDB taxonomy): domain Bacteria; phylum Actinomycetota; class Actinomycetes; order Mycobacteriales; family Mycobacteriaceae; genus Mycobacterium. The sequence goes on along the minus strand of NZ_SCRH01000048.1, from coordinate 26,309 downwards.
GGCACCGGTCAGCGACGCGGTCGTCCACAACCCGGGGTCGATGACGGCGCCCCGCAGATCGGCGCCGTCCAGCCGGGCCCCGACGGTCCGCGCGCCGCGCAGGTCCGCGCCGCGCAGCACGGTCTTGCGCAGGTCGGCCTCCACCAGGCTGGTCTCCCGCAGCCGGCAGCCGCTGAAGTCGACGCCCCGAAGGTCGATGCCGGCGAGCACGGCGAGCGTGAAATCCACCTCGTCGAATGTGATCGGCCGGAGCCGGCACTGCACGAACACCGACCCCAGCATGGAGCATTGGGCAAAAGAGCTGTGCCACAACGACGTCCGGTGGAAGGTGCAGTTGCGGAAGGCCGAACCGCGATGTCGCGACTCGGCCAGGTCGGCGCCGCTGAAATTGCATTCGGTGAACACGGCCCGCTCGGTCTGCAACCGGCTCAGGTCCTCGTCGGTGAAGTCGTGGCCTGCGAAGTCGCACGCGGTGACGGTCGACCCGCCGCGTAACTCGGTCAATTGGGCGTCAGGCTGGCCAGAGCGTATTCGCTGACCGCGATGAGGGCGTCGGTCGCCGACCGGCGATCCCGGGCGTCGACCGTGATCACCGGAATGTGCGGGGGCAAGGTCAGCGCTTCGCGCACTTCGGCAACCGGGTAGCGCGGAGCGCCGTCGAACTCGTTGACCGCGACCAGGAACGGCAGGTTTCGGTGCTCGAAGAAGTCGACGGCGGCGAAGCTGTCCTGCAGGCGCCGGCAGTCGACCAGCACCACCGCACCGATCGCGCCGCGGACCAGGTCGTCCCACATGAACCAGAAGCGGCGCTGCCCCGGGGTGCCGAAGAGGTAGAGCACGAGGTCTTCGGCCAGCGTGATCCGGCCGAAGTCCATCGCGACGGTGGTGGTCCGCTTGTCCGGGGTGGCCTCGAGCGCGTCGACGGCGGTCGAGGCGTCGGTGAGCATCGCCTCGGTGCGCAGTGGCATGATCTCCGACACCGCCCCGACGAACGTGGTCTTGCCGGCCCCGAATCCGCCGGCGATCACGATCTTCGTCGACGCGTGGGCGCCGGAGTCGGGCTGCGCTTCAGAGTGCGCGTAAGCCACGCAGGGTCCTTCCTATGAGTTCGTGGCGCTCATCGGAGGTCGAACGCTCGGACAAAGTTCTATGCACCCGAAGGTAACCGGACAGGACCAGATCCCCGACCAGGACGCGCGCGACGCCGAGCGGCAGGTCCAGGCGCGCCGAGATTTCGGCCACCGACGGGCTTGGCGGGCCCTGGCCGCACAGCCGGATGATTCTGCCGCGCGCATCGTTGGGCGGCCACCGGTGGGTCAGGCCGGCCTGCAGGCTCTGGATCGGCGCCTCCAGGGGCAGCTCGACGTTGGTGTCGGTCCGCCCCGACGTCAGGGTGTACGGGCGGACCAGGTTCCCCTTACGGTGCGCGGGCCAGGTCTCGGGGGTTTCCATCGCGGCTCACGAGTGCGCAGCGGACCGGCGGGTCGGCTGCACCACGCCCCCCACCCGTTCGACGAGGACGGCCATCTCGTAGCCGATCTGACCGATGTCGCACGACGTCACGGCCAGCGTCGCCAGATGCGAGCCATCGCCGACGCGCATCAACAACAGGTAGCCGTTGGCCATCTCGACCACCGACTGCAGCACCTGCCCGCCCTCGAACAACTGCGCGGCGCCCGTCGCCAGGCTGGCCAGCCCGGAGGCCACGGCGGCCAGCTGGTCGGCGCGTTCACGGGGCAGGTGCTCGCTGGCGGCGATGGGCAGCCCGTCGACGGACACCAGCAGCGCGTGCGCGACGCCGGGCACCTCGCGGGCGAACCTGGTCACCAGCCAGTCCAGGGACCCGCCGGAGAAATTGTCGGGTGACGTCATTGTTGGTCGGGTCCTTCACTACTTTCACGATCCGTCTCACGGGCGTGTGAACGTCCGGTGCGCACGCCACCGAAATGGTTGCTGAACGAGGCGCGCACCGCCTCGGGGTCCCGGGTGACGGCCGCGTGCTGCGGCTCCCGGTGCGACGGCGACCTGCCATTGAGGCCGTGCTCGGGCTCGTCGGTTTCGGTCCGACCGGTTCCGTTCGCGCCGCCGGGCACCAGCCGGGCGCCGGGAGTGCGGACCGGCAGGCCGTGGTCGGTGGTCTGCGACTCGACGGGCTTGTCCTCGGCCGCAGCCGCCAGGGTCCAGCCGCGGTCCCAGACCGACTGCCAATCGAGGTCGGGGCTGTTGACCAGGTCATGCGGATCGCCCAGCATCTCCGAGAGCATCCGCCGGTAGATGACGTCATCGTCGGCCGCCAGGCCGGCGGGCTCGTCCTGCCGGGGTTCCCGGGACCGGGCGGCGAAGAAGGCCGAGGTGTCCGATGCCGCCCGGACCGGTTGGGCCGGAGCCGGTTTGGGCTCGCACGCCGCGGGCTCGGGCGCCGCCGGCTCGCGCGCCGCCGGCGCGGGCTCGGCCGGCCCGGGAGCCGGCGCGGCCTTGGGCGCGTCTTCCCACCACGGGGTCGCCAGCTCACGGCGCCGCCGCGGGGGCTGTTGTTCGGCAGGCGGGGCGGGGACTTCGGTGATGCCGCTGGAACCCGGATTGCGGCGCGGCAACAGGGTGACCGACGGCCCGGCCGCGTCCGGGGCGCTGCGGGCCGCCGGCTCTTGCCTGCCGGCCCGCCGCCCGGCGTCGTCGGCGGCCGCGGGCGTGGTGATCGCGCCGGCGAGTTTGACGCTCGGCGACGACACCGCCCGGATATGCCGGGGCGCAGCCGATTCCACCGCGTTCAGCCCGGTGAGCACCGTGGGCGGCAGGTAGATCTCGGCGGTGGTGCCCGAGCCCGACTCGTTGGCCGCCGGGCCACGCAGCCCCACCCGCATGCCGTGCCGGGCCGCGATCCGGCCGACCACGAAAAGACCCATGTGGCGGGCGTTGTCGGGGCTGACGTCGCCGCCGGCCTGCAACCGCATGTTGGCGATGCGCCGGTCGGCGTCGTTCATTCCCAGTCCGCAGTCGGCGATCCGCACCACGACTCCCGCTTGGGGATCTGAGCCGCCGCGGGACGCCGACACCCGCGCCGACGTCGCCGGCGGCGAGTAGCGCAGGGCGTTGTCGATCAGCTCGGCGAACAGATGGATGGCGCCGCCCGCGGCCGCGCCGGCCAGCGCGCACTCGGGCAGCCCGGCGATCTCGACGCGGCGGTAGTCCTCGACCTCGGACACCGCGGCGTTGATCACCGTCGCCAGCGGCACCGGGTCGCGCTGGTCGCGTGCGAGCTGCGCGCCGGCCAGCACCAGCAGGTTGGCACTGTTGCGGCGCAGCCGGGCCGCCAGGTGGTCCAGCCGGAACAGGCTGTCCAGGCGATCAGGATTCTCTTCGTTGCGCTCCAGCCGGTCGATGAGCGCCAGCTGCTGGTCGACCAGCGACCGGCTGCGCCGCGACATGGTCTCGAACATGTCGTTGACCAGCAGCCGCAACCGCGCCTCGTCGCCGGCCAGCAGCAGGGCCTGGGTGTGCAGTTCGTCGACGGCGTGGGCGACCTGGCCGATCTCCTCGGTGGTGTACACCGGCAGCGGGGTCGGAACCGGTTCGGCCCCACCGGCTTTCACGCGGGCGATCTCTTCCTCGAGATCGGTGTGGGCGACTTTGAGCGCACCGTCGCGCAGGATGCGCAGCGGCCGCACCAGCGCGCGCGCCACCAGGAGCACCACGATCAGCGCGATGACGATCGCGGCCAAAACCACAACGCTGTCCAGGATCGCGGCGCCGCGCCGATCGGCGGCCTGTGCATGCACCGACTTGGTCACCGAGGCGGTGACGTTCGTGATGACCTGTTCGGCGATGTCGTCGGTGGTTTGTATGGATCGCAGCAGCTCGGTGTTGTCGACGAGCACGCTGGCCGGATCGGACATGATCGCCATCCGGCTCACCATCTGCTGTTGCAGTGTCTTGGCCTCCGGCGACCCGGCCCCGAGCACTTCGCTCATGCCGAACAGCGTCGACGGTTCGGTGCCCGCCAGGGTGGCCATCGAGGTACGCAGCTGGGGCTCGGGCAGGTCGGCCCCACGGGTGACCAGGATTTTCTGCATCGTCATCTGCCCGCGCGCGCCGACCGCCCGGCTCAACCCCTGCGCCTGGGCGCGGATCTGCTCGTTGTCCACGCGCACCGACGCGTTGATGACGTCTTCGGCCGTCAACAGGATCGGCGCGTAGAGAGTCACCCGCTCCCGTAAACCGAGACCGTTGTCAGCCACCTTGTTCACCAGCATCTGACCTCCGTCGAGCAGGGTGTTCACCCCGGACCGGACGTCGTCGGTGACGTCGGTGTCGGCCAGCCTGCTCTCCAGTTCGAATTTGCGTGCCTCGTAGTTCTTCTTGGCGCCCTCGACGTCGCGTCCGGCGGAGCCGGCCTGCAGCGCGACATCCAAAGCCGACATATATTTCGTGATCACCGGAACCACGTCGGCGCGGGTGGCGGCCAGCCGCAGACCCGCCGAGCTGGCCATCGCGGTGTGGATGCGAAGCACACCGAAAACCGTCGCCAATATCAGCGGCACCAGCACGATCGCCAGCACCTTCCAGCCGACCGGCCAGTTGCCCAGCGACCAGGCCGGCGGGCGTTTGGCGGTGTCGGTGGCGCGGATCGGTGCGGGCCGGGGGGCGTCCGCCTCGGCCGGCGCGGCCGGGCGGGTGAACATGGTCACGTCATCGCGGCCGCGCGACCGGCCGCTGCGCTGACGCGAGGCGCTGAACGAAACGAGAGACTCATGAAACTTCCTGCTTTATTTCCACCCGCCCCGCGCCAGATAGGCGCGCGCGTGTAAGTGTGGCAATCCGACGAGTATGACAGCCCGCGGCCCAGCCCACCAGAATCGTTACTGAGCAGACAGGTCCCTCCAAGGTGGTGCCGCGCGCCCACGGTCACCCCTGGCAAACACCGGGATCGCGAAAAACCGCGACAAACTCAAGCGGGCCGAAGAACCGCGACCAGGAAGTCGGAATCGTCGGTGAACGGGCGCACATCCCAGGTGGAAAGCAGCACATCGATCGCGAACCCCGCGTCGACCGCGTCGCCCAGAAACACCTCGAAGTCATAGTCGCGGCCGGCCCCGAAGCCGATCGCCGCGCGCCCGTCGGCGGCGACGTGGGCGCGGAGCCGCCTGAGCACCTGGACCCGGGTGCTCGGGGCCAGGAACGTCATGACGTTGCCGGCGGAGACGATGATGTCGAACGGTTCGGCGATGCCGCGCGCGGGCAGGTCAAGTTCGGCGAGGTCACCGACCAGCCAGTGCGGGCCGGGGTGATCCTGCTCGGCCGCTTCGATGAGCGCCGGGTCGACGTCCACGCCGACCACCTGGTGGCCGGCCGCGGCCAGGAACCCGCCCAACCGGCCGGGCCCACACCCGGCGTCGAGAATGCGGGCGCCGCGGGGCGCCATGGCGTCCACGAAGCGGGCCTCGCCGGCCAGGTCGTCACCCGCACGGGCCATGGCCCGGAATCGTTCGATATACCAATGCGAATGCCCGGGATCGGCGGCGACCTTCTGCATCCAAATGCTCTGTTCGACCATGCGACCATTATCGCGTTGTGTTCAAGTTGATGTTCTACTGCCCACGCATCGCGCCCAATACGGGCAACGCCATCCGGATGGTGGCGGCGACCGGCTGCGAATTGCATCTGGTCGAGCCGATGGGGTTCGACCTGTCCGAACCCAAGCTGCGACGCGCCGGGCTGGACTACCACGACCTGGCCTCGGTCACGGTGCACGCCTCGCTGGCGGCCGCCTGGGACGCGCTGTCGCCGGAGCGGGTGATCGCGTTCTCCTCGCACGCGCCCACCTCGTTCGCCGACGTGCGCTACCGCGCCGGGGACGTGCTGATGTTCGGTCCCGAGCCCACCGGGCTGGACGCGGCGACGCTGGCCGACGCGCACATCACCACGCAGGTCCGCATCCCGATGCTGGCGGGCCGGCGTTCGCTGAACCTGTCGAACGCCGCGGCGATCGCCGCCTACGAGGCGTGGCGGCAGCACGGGTACGCCGGGGCCGTGTAGCCCGGGCGGCCTACCAGGTGTCCCAGTGCGTGACCTGCTCGGCGGGCAGCCGCTTGGCCGGGCGGAAGTCGGTGCCCTTGGTGTAGGCGATCGGGAACAGGCCGCCCTGGCTGTAGTGGTCGTTCGGGATGCCGAGCACCTCGGCGGCCTGCCGGTCGCCGTCGTTGACCAGGTGCAGCGTGGTCCAGCAGGTGCCCAGCCCGCGCGAGCGCAGCGCCAGGCAGAAGCTCCACACCGCCGGGAACAGCGACGCCCAGAACGACGCGCTCAGTCCCAGGGGCGCCTTCTCCACCCGCCCCTCAAGGCAGGGGATCATCAGCACCGGCGCCTCGTGCATGTGCTCGGCGAGATAAAGCGCGGAGTCCCTGACCTTGGGCATCCGCTCGCCACGGGTGTCGCCCTCGGGATATTCGGCGAACGGCAGGCTGAGGTAGCTGCGGGCGTTGGCCAGGTAGATGTCGGCGATCGCCTTCTTCTTCTCGGCGTCCTCGACGAAGATCCATTGCCAGCCTTGCGCGTTGGAGCCGGTGGGCGCCTGCAGCGCGAGTTCGAGGCATTCCATCAGCACGTCACGGCTCACCGGCTTGTCGAAGTCGAGGCGTTTACGGACCGAGCGGGTGGTGGCGAGGACTTCGTCGACGGACAAGTTGAGGGTCATGTGTGGGAGGTTACCTTCGCGCCAATGAGCGGTTAGTCGACGATTTCGACGACGCCGGTGGACCCGTCGACGATGATCATCGAGCCGTCGGGAATGTCGCTGGTGCCGGTGACGGTGTTGATTACGCAGCACACGCCGAGTTCCCTGGCGACGATGGCGCCGTGGCTCATCTGGCCACCGGTGTCGATCACGAGCGCGTCGGCGAGCATGAACAGGGGCGTCCAGCTCGGATCGGTCGTCTTGCAGACAAGGATGTCGCCAGGGTCCAGATCGACCCCGCTCGGATCCGAGACGACGCGTGCGCGCCCGGTGACCTTCTCGCCCACGACCCCGATGCCGGTGAGCCGGCGCGCGCGCCCGCCCGCGGCGGCGTCCGCGCCGGGGCCAAGCACGATCGGGGTTGGATTGCCCGCCCAGGTCGGTGGGAGGTGGAGGCTCAGGTAGCGCTCGTGATTGCTCTTGCGCTCCGCCGCGAGCTCTCGCAGCCTGCCCGTGGGCTCGCCGGTGAACTCCTCCAACGTGAGGAAGAAGGCGTCCTCTGGGTCGTCGAGCAGTCCCTGGTCGGCCAGGATCCGGCCACCGACACGGGCCCCGCAGCGAGCCCCGTCGAGGTCGTGCAGAAAGGACGCCTTGCCGATCTCGCGCGCCGGGATGAAGCGGGCCGCCAGACCCATGACCAGTTTGGCCAGCGGACGCTTCGCTCTGGGCAAACCACTGAGCACCCTGGCCGCGGCGGCAGTGCGCGCCGCCACCTGCGCGCGCTCGCGCTCGCGCGGGTCGGTTGTTCCGCGTGCCGCGTAGCCACGCATTATCGCCTCGACCGGACGAGGGTCCTCGCGCCAGCTTTGGGTATCGAGCCGGCCCTCGTCGGGCCCGTGAAAGCCGTGACGGCACTGGATGTCCGCCACGGTCAGCCTCCCGTGGGACGCCTCCCATAGGTCGCTGATGATCTGGGTCTCCTCCATCCCTCCGAACCCGGTAGCGAGGGTGGTACCCAAACTCGCATCGCCCGTCGCCTGCTCGGCGAGAGCGTTCAGCGCCTCGAGCAGCTGCGGGCCGAGCATGCTCACGATCGTGTGCGGCACACCGACCGTGGCGAACCGCTCGGCGCCCTCGCGCACCAGCCGCTGCGCGTCGGCCAGCGTCTGCGGAGGAGAATCGATGGCGTTGCGCCGCCACCACGTCCGCTGATCTTCCAGCAACCCCGGCAATACGCGCGGGCTGCGCAGCGCCGCGACCGGCATCTTGCGCAGGACCGTGAGGGTACGCAGCAGCCCGGCCGGGCCACCCCAACTGAAAGTGTCGGTCACCCGCCCGAACATCTTTTCTTCAAGCACATCGGCCGAGCTGCCGGGCAGGCGGTCACCGACCGCTCGGAAGAAATTCACGTTGCCCGCGGGCCGGCCGTAGAAGATCCCGGACATGCGGTCGTCCGCCGCGGGGGGCGGCGGCACCTCGCTGGGACGCAGCACGCCGAGCGCGCCGAACGCACGCCGGCACGCAATTTCCATCCCGTAGTTCCAGATTCCCCAACTGAGCGGCTTCTGTACGCCTTGGATCGCCTCGCCGAAGTTCACTGTCGTCCAGTGCGTTTCCGCCCGGGACGCCATGTGCACGGGGTTGGGCGACTCCAGCTCACCGTCGTCGGTTGCATGTTTTGCCATGCGGTTATCTCCTCATCCTTGCCGCCGAGAGCGATTATGTTATCGGGAATGAAAATATATTCAGCCTAGCGAATGGCCCTGCGTCGCGGGCCGCCTATCCGACGGTTCCGGCGCGGCTGAGCACCTCGACCGTGCCTGCCGTCCCAGCCGCGCGCGACAGGAGTTTCGTCTGACCGTGCCTATCAGGCCGGGTTGCGCTGATGGATGAGGTCGCAAAGCTCGATGGAGCGCGCGGCCGCGGCCTGGGCGGCCTCCGGCTCGAGGACCATCGGCAGATAGTCCATCGGGCACACCCAATCCGCTCCGGCATCGATGTAGAGCTGGATCTGGTCAGCGACCTGCTTGGGTGTGCCACACACCCAGCCCGCGTACGTGTGCTCCGGCGTCACCGTGGCGATCACTTGGTCAATCAGCGCGTCCGGGGTCTGGTAGGGAAGGAATTGCTTGTAATAGACGAAGTCCTCGCCGAGCGGCGCCGGCAGCCCGATGTCTTTCCAGAGCATGTTGTCGATGCGGCCGAACAAGGCGCTCAGCCACTTGATGATCGGGTTCGCCAGATGCGGTTCCAGGTCTTCGGGTGAGTCCGCCAGCAACGCCGGGAACCAGATCGCGAAGCGGAAATCGTCCGGATTCCGGCCGAGCCGTTCGACCTCGTCCAGCAGCTTTTGGCGCTCGGTGGCGAATCGTTCGACGCTCTCCCACGCGGGCGGGCACGTGACCGCCAGTCCATCGGCCCACGCCGCGGTGTGCTTGAGCAACGTGGGTCCGGCGCCGAGCCCGTAGAGCGACGGCCGGTGGGGCATCCCCGCACCGAGTGTTGCGTGGTCGAACGTCCACCGGCGCCCCGAGTAGTCGAACGGCTCCCCTTTGGCCTCGAGGACCATGCGGTAGAGCGCAAACAGATCCTTCATCCGCGACATGCCCTGATTGGTGGGATGGCCGAATGGTCCGGTCTGCTTGATCTCGCCCCCGCCCACCTGAAAGCTGACCTTGCCCTCGGTGATGTTCGCCAGCGTCAGCATCGTGGTGATCAGCTCCGCCGGGCCACGCCGGACGGCGTCGGTCGAAATAGCGAGGCTCAACCCGGGCGCCGCCGCGGCGATGTAAGCCGCCATCACGAAGACGTCCGGGTGCGAGTCCGGATCGGTCATGACCCGAGCCATCGGCGTGTTCTCCGCGGTCCAGAGTTGACGGGGGATGAAATTGGTGAACTGGTCGGCGAGCAGTATCCCGTCAAGCGCGCCCGTCTGCTCGAGCGCCTGACACTGCTGCTGCACAAGTTTCGGTGGCAGGTTGCGGTCGGCCCACACCGCGATCGCGGTCTCTACCCGTCTTTTCGTCATCGGATGTCCTGCCCGTGGTTGAGGTCTACAGCGCGTCGAAGGCGTTCACGTCGGCGATGTGATTCAGCGCTCGGATCACAATCGCGTCACCGAGTCCGCGACCGTCGCCGATGTCCATCTCGCCCAGCAGGGCCATCCCGGCGCCGAGGGAGAACAGGACGTTCTGGCGGTAATGCCGCCGGCAATCGTCCCAGCTGTAGTCGTCGACGCCGCGGCTGATCAGCTCGGCGTGGTAGCGCCGAAGCAGGGTCTCCCAATTATCTTGCAGCAATTCAACTTTCATGCTCTGGGTGAGGAGCAGCGCGATGTCGTGCGTTCCGCGCGCGTCGGCGACGGCCTGCCAATCGATGAAGACCGGGGTGCCGTCGGGCTCGAAGAAAACGTTGTCGAGCCGCGCGTCGTGGTGCGCGACGGTGTGCGGTCCCTCGACTCCCCGGGTGAGCACGGCTTGCCAGTCGCCCGCGTGCCGAAGCACCGCCTGCAGCGACTCCTCGGGGACCCGGCCGGTGAAGCGATCACGCAGGGCGCCGCTTCCGCTGGAAACCAGGTGGGCAACCATCCCGGCGAAGCCGGGGTCCACCGGGTTGAGCAGCCAATCCTGTTGCCGGGCAGGCGTATTCCAGAAGGCGGCGTGGAGCCCGGCCAGCGCATCGATGATCCGCTCGGCGTCCTGGATCGTCAGGCCCTCCATCTGATCGCCCATCCGCAGCTGCCCCAGGTCCTCGAGCAAAAGCGGCGTCTCGCGACCATCCCCCACATAGAAACAGCGCGGGGCGCGGACCGGAACGTGCTGCGCGAACGTGGCGTAGAAGCGCGCCTCACGGGCGAACAGGCCCATCGCCGCGTCCATCGCGGCGCGAACCTCGTCCTGACCGGTGATCTTGGCGACCACGCTCGCCGGTCCCGTCGTGCCGTCATCGTAAGTGAGTCGCACGCGCGCCAAATCGGTTGTCGCGCCGGCAAATGCTACGGGCTCGGCCTCCGCCGTGGCGACGGGCAGGTCGAGCGCGTGCGCGAACCAGTCGACGGTCAGCGCCGCCAAGGTCGGCGGGACCGCGGCGCTCATCGCTGCAGGCCCTGGACGAAGCCTCGCACTATTACCTTCAAGCCCTCCTCGAACTGCTCACTGGACGGGCGTGCGATCAGCGCCTGATTCAAGGCGTGCACGTTTTCGTACTCCTCCCGCGGAAGTTCCTGCACCAGCGCCCAGCGCTCGCCCACGCTTGCGGTCGTCGTGTGCAGTTGACGTTGCGTGAATCCGATCGTGTAGGCGACGAGCGCGTTGAACGCGACCGCGGCGTTCTCGGCCGTCAGTCCGGCCCGGCGCAGCGCCCGGATGGTGCGCTCCGCGGTGGCGAAGCCGACCTGGCCGTTCGTGTGCTGCCGGGCGACGATCTCCGCGAGTTCCGGATGTTCGTGCAGCAGGCGGTTCGCCGTGCAGAAGATCGTCAGCACTTCGGATTCCCACGACGCGGAGCTCGCCGGTATAGGCTCCATGATCTCGCGGAACAGCCGATCGGCGAGCGCTCCGAGCAACTGCTCCTTGGCGGTGATGAGTCGATAGATCGTTGTGATCGGCACCTCGCAGCGGTCGGCGAGCGCCCTCATGCTGAGGGCCTCATAGCCGCTTTCGGCGACGATCGCCGCCGCCGCGTCGATCACGTCCTCGCGAGCGATGTCATGCACTTTGGGCCGGCGACGAACGACAGTTCTAGGCATCGGCTGTTTCTCGGGCTGTTTCTCGGGCTGTTTCTCGGGCTGTTTCTCGCTTCGCGAGTCGCCAGGCGTCGATCAGGCCCGCGTTCTGACCGGGGGTCGACCCGTAGGTCGCGACCTCATCCGCCCCGGCGTCGATGAATCGTCGCAAGTTCGTCGCGCACTCCTCGGCGGTTCCGATGGCGCACGAGTCGAGCATCCATTCGTCGGGGATGAGCTCCGCGGGGGCCAGCATTTCGTGACGATGAAAAACCATGTCGGGCACCTTGCCGACGCCGGTGAACATAGGGTGGCGACGGACCGCGAGCACGACGTCTTCGTCCCAGCCGTTGACGCGGGCGAGGTTCTCCCCGTAGCCGGGGTAGACGAAGTACGAGACGGTCCGCCCGTGCGCGAGCTGCCGCGCCTCTTCCTCCGATAGATCCGGCGCGGTGACCACCGACTGCACGATCCGGACCTCGCCGGGGTCGCGGCCGATCCGCGCGCACGCGTCGCGGATCCGGCCGACGGCGGCGCGGGTCGCCCCGGGAGTGAAGATCGGCGGCAGGATCACGCCATCGAAGGCGGCCGCGATCGTCTCCGCGCCCTGGGGGTTCGCGAACGAACCCAGCCACAGCCGCGGCGGTTCGCCATCGAAGGTCTCCGACATCGAGAAGTCGGCGAACACGCCCGATTGACCGTCGTAGGAGACCGTCTCGCCGGCCCACAGCCGCCGATAAAGGCTTACGTATTCAATGATTTCGCGGTAGCTGGCCTTGCGCAGCCCCATGTGGCGAAATATTGCGTCGTCGCCGAGCCCGAGGCACAGGTCGAGGCGCGGTCCATAGCAGGCGTGCATCGTCGCGCCGAAGGCGGCGGTGTTCCAGATCTGGCGTGTCTGCGGATCGATGGTCCCGGTCGCAAGCCGGATCCGCTCGGTCCGGGCGGCGATGCCCGAGAGCACGACGTCGGCGTGCTTGATGTCGTACCGCTCGGAGACCCAGACGCGGGAGAAGCCCAGGCGCTCCGCCTCGATGCCGTCCGCGATGCCCTCGGCCGGCGTGCGGCACTCCGATGGGAACCGGCGCCCGGCGGGGGGCGACGCTTTCACGGCCCCCGAGATCGCGTACGCGCTGAGGTCTTCGACCGCATTCACGCGGAGAAGAATACACATTTCCGAGCTCTGTCAGAACACTTTCGGAACTTTCTCGTAACGCGTTCCGATCGATCGTCACCGGAAGTCGCGCGAGCGCGAGCCGACCGCCAGGGTGATGCGGCCCAACCTTTCGGCGACGACGGTGATCGCGCCGCTGGCGTTTTGGACCTGCCCGCGCACCAGCAGCGCCGGCGCCGAATTCGCCAGCTTGCGATGCCGCGCCCACACCCCCGGCGCGCAGAGCACGTTGACCATCCCGGTCTCGTCCTCCAGGTTGAGGAATGTCACCCCCTGGGCCGTCCCGGGGCGCTGCCGGTGGGTCACCGCGCCGGCGATCAGCACGCGGTCGCCGTCGGTCACCGATCCCAGCTTCTCGGCGGGCACCACCCCCATGGCGTCCAGGTCTTCCCGCAGGAACTGCGTCGGGTAACTGTCCGGGGAGACGCCGGTGGCCCACACGTCGGCGGCGGCCAGTTCCAGCTCACTCATCCCGGGCAGCGCCGGGATGTGCGAGGACGAGCCCACCCCGGGCAGTCGGCCCGGCCGCTGGGTGGCCGCCGCGCCGGCCGCCCACAGCCCCTCGCGCCGGGACATGGAAAAGCAGGCAAAAGCACCGGCGGTGGCCAGCGCCTCGGTCTGCGGCACGGAGAGCTGCATCCGGGTGGTCAGGTCCAGCAGGGAGGTGAACGGGCCGTTGGCTTTTCGTTCTTCGACCAGCGTCTCGGCAAGGTCGTCGCCGATGTGGCGGACGGCCCCCAGACCCAGCCGTACCTCCATCCCGGCGTTCTCGAGCGTGGCGTGCGCCAGGCTGGCGTTGACGTCCGGGCCGTGCACCGTCACGCCATGCCGGCGCGCGTCGGCCACCAGCGACTGTGGCGAGTAGAAACCCATCGGCTGGGCGCGCAGCAGTGCGGCGCAGAACGCCGCCGGGTGGTGCAGCTTGAACCACGACGAGTAGAACACCAGCGACGCGAAGCTCAGTGCGTGGCTTTCCGGGAAACCGAAATTGGCAAACGCCTCCAGCTTTTCGTAGGTGCGGTCGATCACCTCGTCGGGGGCGCCGTGCAGCGCACGCATCCCGTCGTAGAACCGGCCACGCAGCCGTCGCATCCGTTCGGTGGAACGCTTGGATCCCATGGCACGGCGCAACTGGTCGGCCTCGGCAGCGGAAAAGCCGGCGCAGTCGACCGCGAGCTGCATCAGCTGTTCCTGAAAGAGCGGCACCCCCAGCGTCTTTCGCAGCGCCGATTCCATGGACGGGTGGTCGTAGACCACCGGATCCAGGCCGTTGCGCCGCCGGATGTAGGGGTGCACCGACCCACCCTGGATGGGCCCGGGACGGATCAGCGCGACCTCCACCACCAGGTCGTAGAACACCCGCGGCTTCAGCCGCGGCAGGGTGGCCATCTGCGCGCGCGACTCCACCTGGAACACGCCGACGGAATCGGCACGGGCCAGCATCCCGTACACCGCCGGCTCGGAGAGGTCGAGGCGGGCCAGGTCCACCTCGATGTCCTTGTGCTCGGCCAGCAGGTCGATGGCGTAGTGCAGCGCCGAAAGCATGCCCAGCCCGAGCAGGTCGAACTTCACCAAACCGATTGCCGCACAGTCGTCTTTGTCCCACTGCAGGACGCTGCGATTCTCCATCCGCGCCCACTCCACCGGGCACACGTCGGCGATCGGGCGGTCGCAGATCACCATGCCACCGGAGTGAATACCCATGTGCCGCGGCAGGTTCCGGATCTGGTTCGCCAGGTCGATCACCTGCTCGGGAATGCCGTCGATGTCCGGTGAATCCGCTGCGCCGCCCCAGTGGCTGATCTGCTTGCTCCAGGCGTCCTGCTGACCCTGCGAGAAGCCCAGGGCGCGGGCCATGTCGCGCACCGCGATCTTTCCGCGGTAGGTGATGACGTTGGCGACCTGGGCGGCGTAGTCACGGCCGTATTTGTCATAGACGTACTGGATGACTTTTTCGCGCTGGTCGGACTCGATGTCCATGTCGATGTCGGGCGGCCCGTCGCGGGCCGGCGACAGGAAGCGCTCGAACAGCAGCTCGTTGGCCACCGGGTCGACGGCGGTGACGCCGAGGGCGTAGCAGACCGCGGAGTTTGCCGCCGATCCCCTGCCCTGACACAGGATGTTGTTGTCCCGGCAGAACCGGGCGATATCGTGCACCACCAGGAAGTAGCCCGGAAACCGCAGCTGGGCAATGACTTTCAGCTCGCGCTCGATCTGGGAGTACGCGCGCGGTGCGCTCGGCCCGTAGCGGTCGCGCGCCCCGGCCATCGTCAACTGCCGCAGCCAGCTGTCCTCGGTGTGCCCGTCGGGCACGTCGAACGGGGGCAGCTGGGGCGCGATGAGCGCCAGCCCGAACGCGCACTGCTCGCCCAGCTCGGCGGCCGCCGTCACCGCGTCGGGCCGCTGCCCGAACAGCCGGGCCATCTCCTCACCGGAGCGCAGGTGCGAACCACCCAGCGGGGCCAGCCACCCGGCGGCGCAGTCCAGGGACTGCCGGGCCCGGATGGCGCCCATCGCCATGGCCAGCCGGCGCCGCGACGGCCCCGCGAAATGCGCCCCGGTGGTGGCGACGACTCGGACACCGAAGCGCGGGGCCAGCGCGGCCAGCACCGCGTTGCGTTCGTCGTCGAGGGGCTGACCGTGGTGGGTCAACTCGATGCTGACCCGCGCGGCGCCGAACCGGTCCACCAGGTCGGCCAGCGCCCGCTCCGCCGCGTCCGGCCCACCGCCGGAAAGCGCTTGGCGCACATGGCCTTTGCGGCATCCGGTCAAGATGTGCCAGTGCCCACCGGCGGCGGCCTCGGTCAGCGCGTCGAAATCGTAACGGGGCTTGCCCTTCTCGCCGCCGGCCAGATGCGCCGCGGCCAGTTGCCGCGACAGCCGCCGGTAACCCTCGGGGCCGCGGGCCAGCACCAGCAGGTGCGGCCCGGCCGGATCGGGGCGCTCGGTGCGGGCCGCACCGCCCAGCGACAGTTCGGCGCCGAACACGGTACGCATGTCGAGCTCGGCGGCGGCCTCGGCGAACCGCACCGCCCCGTACAAGCCGTCGTGGTCGGTGAGCGCCAGGGAGCGCAGGTCCAGCCGGGCCGCCTCCTCGACCAGCTCCTCGGGCGTGCTCGCCCCGTCCAAGAAGCTGAACGCCGAATGCGCATGCAGTTCGGCATAGGCGACGGACGAGCGGGACGCCCGGCCGCCACCCGGCGGCTGGTACGTCGCGCGCTTGCGCGACAGGGGCCCGTCCTGTTCCGATTCCGCCGGTCCGCCGGCATGGCGCGGCTTGCTGTCGAGCACCCGCTCCATTTCCGCCCAGCTCGGCGGCCCGTTGAACCAGCCCACCCATCCGAGTGTATCGAACTGGTGTTCGATACTAAGACGACGATGACAGCAGCTCGTGGTCGACGCCGAGGAGCCGATACGTCGGCACGGCTCGTCGGTCGCACGTGATGAGCGGGAGCTTGTGGTTGCGGGCGGCGGCGCCGACGAGGCCGTCGTACAGCGCGCCACCCGCCAAACCCGCTTGGGCAAACTCCCGCAGCAGGCCTTCGGTGGCCGCCGCGGACAAGAAGCATGACTCCGGGAAATTGACCTCACCCAGCCGGAACGCCGCAGCTGGACTGAGGCGGTGTGGCGGTGGCAGTCGTGTCAACACCGACATCAGCTCCACGGCCGCATGCCCGGACATCCCCCGCCGGCAGCCGAGCAGCCTGGCCCTGGCGGCACGGTGAAATGGGTTCTCACGCTGCGCCAGCGCAAGGGCCGCACTGGTGTCGACCAGCACATGTTCAGCGCTGGTCGGCAAGCCGCAGCTCCCTCACCGCGTCGGCGTCCAGCTCCGGGCCGCCGCTGGGCAGCAGGAGAAGCCCGTCCTCCTCGACGAGATCGTCGGCCGCCACGCTCTCGATGCGGATGGCCGCCCCATCGAGGGATATCTCGACCTCGCCCGCAGCGATGCCCGCCTGCTCGCGCAGCGATTTGGGGATGACCAACCGCCCCACCTTGTCGATGGTAATACGCATCCCATTACTTTACCACTAAACTGGGAAAGCAATGTTGCACGGATTCCGGCGTCACCCCTGCAATCGCCGCATTGCCGACGCGGTGGGGCACAGCAGACCACCTAATGTCGTGACCATGACGGTCATCATCGACCCGCGACGCCATGACGCGGTGCTGTTCGGGGCCGAGATCGCGCTCGGCTCCGCCCTGGCCGCGCAGCTGCACGAGATCGGCGTGCGCACCGCCGTCGTTTCGGCGGACGGCCCGGCGCGGGCGGCCGACCGCCTGAACGTGCGCCCGGGCCGTGGCGTCGTGGTCGCCGGGGACGCCGCGGGCGTCGAGACCGCCCGCGCCGCGGGATTCGCCTGGGTGATCGGCGTCGACCCCTCCGGGCGCCCCGACGCGTTGCGTGACGCCGGGGCCGACGCGGTGGTCACCGACCTGCGCGAGATCGGCGTGCGCACCGGCGACCGCCGGATGTCGCAGCTGCCCGATGCGATGCAGGCCCTGGCCGACGGCCTGGCCCACCGGCGACCGGCCGTGTTCTTCGACTTCGACGGCACGCTGTCCGACATCGTCGACGACCCGGACGCCGCCCGGCCCGTCGCCGGGGCCACCGAGGCGCTGGGAAAGTTGGCCGCACGCTGTCCAGTCGCGGTGCTGTCCGGCCGCGATCTCGCAGACGTGACGAACCGCCTTGGCGTACCGGGCATCTGGTACGCGGGCAGCCACGGTTTCGAGCTCACCGCACCCGACGGGACACACCACCAGAACGACCCCGCGGCCGCGGCCATCCCGGTGCTGGAGCAGGCGGCCGGCCAGCTGCGCGGCCAGCTCGGTGCGATTCTCGGAGTTGTGGTGGAGCACAAGCGATTCGGCGTTGCCGTGCATTACCGCAACGCCGAACGCGAACGCGTCGGTGAGGTGCTGGCCGCGGTGCGCGCGGCGGGCCGCCGCGACGCCCTCCGGGTGACCACCGGACGCGAGGTCATCGAGCTGCGACCGGACCTGGACTGGGACAAGGGTAAAACGCTGCGCTGGGTGATCGATCACCTGCACGGGGCCGGGTCGGGTTCACTGACGCCGGTCTACCTCGGCGATGACATCACCGACGAAGACGCGTTCGACGCGGTCCGCGCGAGCGATATCGTCGGTGTGCCGATCCTGGTGCGGCACAACGACGATGGCGACCGCGCCACCGCCGCGCTGTTCGCCCTGGACAGCCCAGCGCGGGCCGCCGAATTCACCGACCGGCTGGCGGACCAGCTCCACGGCCTCGAACGTTAGGCGTATTCCACCACGCCGTCGTCGAGCACCACCCGGGCCTCTGCCCCGTCGGCGCCCTCCGGCGCGGAAGCCTCGGTGCGGAACACGGCCTTGCCCGGCCCGGTCCGCCAGATCAGCGTGGTCAGTGTCTCGCCGGGAAACACCGGCGAGGTGAATCGCGAGGCGATCGAGGTGATGTTGGCCGCGACGCCCCCGCCGAGCTCGGACACCAGTGCGCGCCCGGACACCCCGTAGGTGCACAACCCGTGCAGGATCGGCTTGGGGAACCCGGCCATTTCCCGGGCGAACCAGGGGTCGCTGTGCAGCGGGTTGCGGTCACCGGAGAGCCGGTAGATCAGCGCCTGGTCTTCGCGGGTGGGCAGCGCGATCCGCGCGTCGGGCTCGCGGTCCGGGAATTCGGGCGCGACCGGCCGCTGACCCGGCATCCCCCCGAAGCCGCCCTCGCCGCGGATGACCAGCGTGGTGAGCGTCTCGGCGATCAGCTGCCCTGATTGCGGGTCGGTGCCCCGGCCGCGCAACACGAGGATCGCGTTCTTGCCCTCGCCCTTGTCCTGGATGTCGGCGACCTCGGAAACCACCGAAAGCTTTCCCGCGGGCGGCAGCGGCGCATGCAGCCGGATGCTCTGCGATCCGTGTAACAGCATGGCCCAGTTGAACTTTCCGACCAGGCCCGCCGCGCCGAACGCCGGGCAGCAGATCACCGCGTACGTGGGGAGCACCTGCTGGTCGATGTCGTGGCTGTTCTCGGTGGTGAATGCCAGGTCGTCGAGACCGGCGCCGACACCGAGCGCGTAGAGCAGCGTGTCCCGGTCGGTCCATTCGAAGGGCATGGGTTCGGTCACCGCGCCGACGGCGCTCGGGTCAATCGCCATGGGGTCTCCTGATCGTTTGTAGGGATCCTCGGTCCACTCTGGCATCCGCCACAACGACGGCATGACCAAGGCCCGCCCTTCACATCCGGGGTCCGCCATACTACTGTCCGTAGTAGCTTGGCCCGCGTCCGGCATGAGGTGATCGATGGCTCCGACGAGAAACGTGACGGTCATCGGCGGCGGCCTTGCCGGTCTGACGGTCGCCATCGCGTGCGCAGAGCGGGGTACGAATACCACTCTGTACGAAGCACATTCGACACTTGGCGGCCGGGCCCGCTCCACAGCGGCGCCCTACATCGCCAATGACGGCACGCACGCGTTCTATGAAGGCGTGCCCTGGCGGTGGTTGGCCGCGCGGAAACTGGTCACTCCGGCGGAGCGGCTCGGCGTGGCGCAGCTGGCGCGGGTGCGATTCCGCCATGCGGGGCGGCTGCGACGCATCCCACCGGCCAGCTTTACGGCGATGGCGTGCTTCGGTCGCCGCCACCGGGCCCCGGTCGACCGCAGCTTTCGCGAATGGGCGACCGAAAAGTTCGGCACAGCCGCATGCGATGCCGCCGCAGGCATAGTGGGTCCGGCGATCTACGAGGCCGATCCGGGCCGGTTGTCGGCCCGATTCGTGTTCGAGCGATTCCTGCGGGTGACGACGCCGCGCTATCCGCCGGTCACCCGATATCCGAGCGGCGGTTGGGCCGCGGTGATTTCCCGAATGGAGCGCTACGCCCGATCGCTGGGAGTCGATATCCACACCGATTCCCGGGTCGCGTCACTACCCGAGACGGGGCCGGCGGTCGTCGCGACCTCGCTGGAGGCCGCGCGAGGCCTGTTGGGTGATGACTCGCTGCGCTGGGAAAGCGGCCGCGCCGCCCTGCTTGATATCGGGATAGAGCGACATCGCCGCGACGCATTCGCGGTGTTCGACCTTGATCAGGGCGGTTTCGCCGAGCGCTTCACCAGCCAGGACAAATCCCTGGCGCCGCCGGGCCATTCGCTGATCCAGGGTGAGATCCCTTTGCTTGCAGGCGAATCCAAGGCCGCCGGCCTGGCCCGGCTGGAGCGGCTGTTCGACCTCGCCTTCCCTCAGTGGCGGGATCGTGTCACGTGGCGACGCGACCAGTCGGCCAACTTCCGCACCGGCGCGCTTGAACTCCCCGGTCAGAGCTGGCGGGACCGACCGTCGATCGACCAGGGCGACGATCGCTATCTGGTGGGCGACATGGTCGCCGCGCCCGGGCTGTTGGCCGAGGTGTCGATCAACAGCGCCCTGAGCGCGAGCTCGATCATCACGCGGTCCGCCGATCTCCCCGAGGCCGCGCGGTAACAAACCATCGCAAACCCTTCCCACCGAAGCCGTCGGCAGGGCAGGCTATCTCCCATGCCCAAGCGCAGCATGATCCGGAAGGCCTCAGCCGCGGTCGCGGCTCTCACCGCAACGGTGATCGTCGCCGGCTGCGGCGGCTCACCGCAGGCGCGGTCCATCACGGTGACGTTCGTCCGGCACGCCCAGTCGGAATCCAACGCCAGCGGCACCATCGACACCGACGTGCCGGGCCCGGGTCTGACGCCGGAGGGCAAGGGGCAGGCCGAACAGGTCGCGCACCAACTCGGCCGCAAGGACTACGACAGCGTCTACGCCTCCACCATGACCAGGGCGCAGCAAACCGCCGCCCCGCTGGCCGCCGAACTCGGCAAGCAAACCGAGGTTCTGCCCGGCATCCAGGAGATCAACGCCGGCTGGTACAACGGCAAGCCCGAGTCGATGGCGTCCTCGACGTACCTGCTGGCACCGGCGGACTGGATCAAGGGCGATGTGTCGAACAGCATCCCCGGCTCGATCAGCGGCAAAGAGTTCAACGACCAGTTCACCGCGGCCGTCAACAAGATCTACAACAGCGGCCACCGCAACCCGGTGGTGTTCTCGCACCGGAACTCGATCATGGTGTGGACGCTGATGAACGCCCGCAACGGCAAGGACAGCCTGATGAACACCCACCCGCTACCGACCACCGGCCGCGTGGTGATCACCGGTAACCCGATGACCGGCTGGACGCTGGTCGATTGGGACGGCATCCGCGACTTCCACAACTAGCCGGACCAAGCCCCCTGTGAAGATCGGCAGTTGACGCGCGCGGCTGCCAGCCGCCACCATGTCTTCATGCGGTATGTCGTTACCGGCGGTACCGGGTTTATCGGTCGCCGCGTCGTGTCCCGTCTTCTGGAAACCCGGCCCGATGCGCAGGTGTGGGTGCTGGTCCGACGGCGGTCGCTGGGCCGCTTCGAACGGCTCGCGGCCGCGTGGGGTGATCAATGGGGTGAGCGGGTAAAACCGCTGGTCGCCGAGCTGCCGGAGCTGGACCTGACCGACGAGGTCCTCGCCGAGCTGGGCGAGGTCGACCATGTGGTGCACTGCGCGGCGATCTACGACATCACCGCCGGCGAGGCCGAGCAAAGCGCCACCAACGTCGAAGGCACCCGCGCGGTGATCGGCCTGGCGCAGCGGCTGGACGCGACGATGCACCACGTGTCGTCGATCGCCGTGGCGGGTGACTTCCGCGGCGAGTACACCGAGGACGATTTCGACGTCGGCCAGCAACTGCCGACGCCCTATCACCAGACCAAGTTCGAAGCCGAACTGCTGGTGCGCTCGGCGCCCGGGCTGCGTTATCGC
Source organism: Mycobacterium sp. (assembly GCF_004298145.1). Taxonomy (GTDB): domain Bacteria; phylum Actinomycetota; class Actinomycetes; order Mycobacteriales; family Mycobacteriaceae; genus Mycobacterium. The sequence continues at coordinate 4,919 of NZ_SCRH01000048.1, read as the reverse complement.
ATCTACCGCCCGGCGGTGGTCGTGGGCGATTCACGCACCGGCGAGATGGACAAGGTGGACGGGCCGTACTACTTCTTCGGCGTGCTGGCCAAGTTGGCGGTGCTGCCCAAGCTGACCCCGATCCTGCTGCCCGACACCGGCCGCACCAACATCGTCCCGGTCGACTACGTCGTCGACGCGCTGGTCGCCCTGCTGCATGCCGAGGGCTGCGACGGGCGGGCGTTCCACCTTACCGCCGAAAAGACCGTCGGCCTGCGGGGCATCTACCGCGGTGTGGCCAAGGCGGCCGGGCTGCCGCCGCTGCGCGGGTCGCTGCCCCGCTCGGTGGCCGCCCCGGTGCTCAAGGTGCGCGGACGGGCCAGGGTGGTGCGCAACATGGCGGCCACCCAGCTGGGCATTCCCGCGCAAGCGCTCGACCTCGTCGATCTGGCCCCCACCTTCGTCAGCGAGAAAACCCGAAACATCTTGGGGGGCAACGGAATACGTGTTCCGGAGTTCTCCTCCTACGCGCCCCGGCTCTGGCGGTACTGGGCGGAGCACCTCGATCCGGATCGCGCCCGCCGCGACGATCCGCAAGGACCGTTGCAGGGCCGGCACGTCATTATCACCGGCGCATCCAGCGGCATCGGCCGGGCATCGGCCATCGCGATCGCCGAGCGCGGTGCCACCGTGTTCGCGCTGGCCCGAAACGGCGCGGCGCTGGACCAGCTGGTCGCCGAGATCCGCGCCAATGGTGGTGTCGCCCATGCCTTTACCTGCGATATCACCGATTCCGCATCGGTGGAACACACCGTCAAGGACATCCTGGGACGCTTCGAGCATGTCGATTACCTGGTGAACAACGCCGGCCGTTCCATCCGCCGCTCGGTCGTCAACTCCACCGACCGGCTGCACGATTACGAACGGGTGATGGCGGTCAACTACTTCGGCGCGGTGCGGATGGTGCTGGCGCTGCTACCCCATTGGCGCGAGCGGCGATTCGGTCACGTCGTCAACGTGTCGAGCGCCGGCGTGCAGGCACGCAACCCCAAATACAGCTCCTACCTACCGACCAAGGCCGCGCTGGACGCGTTCTCCGACGTGGTCGGGTCCGAGGTGCTGTCCGACCACATCACCTTCACCAACATCCACATGCCGCTGGTGCGCACCCCCATGATCGTGCCGTCGCACCGGCTCAACCCGGTGCCGGCGATCAGCCCCGAGCGCGCGGCGGCGATGGTGGTGCGCGGGCTGGTGGAAAAGCCGGCGCGCATCGACACCCCGCTGGGCACGCTCGCCGAAGCCGGAAATTACTTCGCCCCCAGGACTTCTCGGCGAATCCTGCACCAGCTCTATCTCGGCTATCCCGACTCGGCCGCGGCACGCGGCCAGGCCGCGAATCCGGCGCCCGCGCAACGGGCCGCACGCCGCAAGCCCAACCGGCCCGTCCGCGCCGTCACCGGCGGCATCCGCACGCCCCGGGGAGTCAAGCGGCTGGTCCGCCTGGTGCCCGGCGTGCACTGGTAGTCATTTCTGCAGCGTGAACTGATTGACGTCGATGTATCCGATGCGGAACATCTCAGCGCAGCCGGTCAGGTATTTCATGTACCGCTCGTAGACTTCCTCGGACTGCACCGCGATGGCCTCGTCCTTGTGGGCCTGCAGCGCGGCGGCCCAGATGTCGAGCGTCTTCGCGTAGTGCGGCTGCAGCGACTGCACGCGGCTCACGGTGAAACCGTTCGCGGTCGCGCGCTCCTGCACCATCGGTATCGACGGCAGCCGCCCGCCCGGGAAGATCTCGGTCACAATGAATTTGACGAATCGGGCGAACAGAAACGATAAGGGCATGCCGCGCTCGGCCATCTCCGTCGGGTGCAGCCCGGTGATGGTGTGCAGCAGCATGATCCCGTCATCGGGCAGCACGCTATGCGCGAGGGTGAAGAACGCGTCGTAGCGCTCGTGCCCGAAGTGCTCGAAGGCGCCGATGCTGACGATCCGGTCGACGGGCTCGTCGAACTGCTCCCAGCCCTGCAGCAGGATCCGCGCGGAACGGGGGCTGGCCGATCGCGCGATCAACCGCTCGACGTGGTCGGCCTGGTTGCGGCTCAGGGTGAGGCCGACGACATTGACGTCGTAGCGTTCCATCGCGCGCATCATGGTGGCGCCCCACCCGCAGCCGACGTCGAGCAACGTCATGCCCGGTTGCAGCCCAAGTTTGCCGAGGGCGAGATCGATCTTGGCGATCTGCGCCTCTTCCAGCGTCATGTCGTCACGCTCGAAGTAGGCGCAGCTGTACGTCTGGGTCGGGTCGAGGAATAGCCGGAAGAAGTCGTCCGACAAGTCGTAGTGGGCCTGCACATCGTCGAAGTGCGGCGTTAGCTCCGACCCCTCGGGGGGCTCCGACATCGTGGGCATGATGTCAGCCTAACCGCCGATTTGGCTACTGTGTACACAGTGAACGTTCCCGTTTTCGTCGACGTCGATACCGGCGTGGATGACGCGCTGGCGCTGATGTACCTGTTCGCCAGCCCGGACGCCGAGGTGGTCGGCATCGCCTCGACCGGCGGAAACGTCTGCGTACAGCAGGTTTGCGAAAACAATCTGGGCCTGCTGCGGCTGTGCGGTGTCGACGGCATACCGGTTTCCCAGGGTTCCGACCAGACCCTGACCGGACCGATGCGTCTGCCGTCAAAGGTCCACGGCCCCAGAGGATTGGGCTACGCCGACCTGCCGCCGGGCGGGCGCCGGCTCACCGACTACGACTCGGCCAGCGCCTGGGTGCGGGCGGCGCGCGCCCACCCCGGCGAGCTCATCGGCGTGGCGACCGGCCCGCTGACCAATCTGGCGCTGGCGCTGCGCGCCGAGCCGACACTGCCGACGCTGCTGCGCCGGCTGGTGATCATGGGCGGTAGCTACGACCACCGGGGCAACACCACCGCGGTGGCGGAATGGAACATCAGCGTGGACCCCGAGGCCGCGGCCGAGGTGCTGGCGGGCTGGGGTCATGAAGCCATTGAGCAGCAGCGGCTTCCGATCCTGTGCGGCCTGGACTTGACCCGCAGGGTCGCGATGACGCCGGAGCACCTGGCGCGGCTGGCGGCCGCCGCGGAGTCGACGACGACGCAGCTGAGCGAGCACGACGAACGCGGAACCCGGTCGAGCGCGTCCAACCCGCTGATCCGGGTGATCGAGGACGCGACGCGGTTCTACCTGGAGGCCTATCACGAACTCGGCCACGGGTATCAGGCACATATGCACGATCCGCTGGCCGCCGCCGTCGCGCTGGATCCCGAGCTCGTGACGACCCGTTTGGCGACGGTGGACATCGAGCTGACCGGGACCCTGACCCGCGCCATGACGGTGACCGACTGGTCGGGTCGTCGAGAACCCAACGCGCTGATCGGGATTGACCTCAAGAATGGGAACGCGGCGGCCTTCTTCGATCGGTTCATCGAACGGGTGGGCCCCTTTGCGCGCCGGTTAGCCGGTACGCCATGAAGATTCGTGCCATCGAGCTGATCCGCGCGGGATGGGGCGGCGTGCTACTGGCCGCCCCCGCCGAGGTGCTGGGCCACATTCACGGGATACGGGTCGATCGCAGGGCGATCGTCGTCACCCGGATCCTGGGCGCACGCCATCTGGTCCAGGCGCTGTTATCGGGTGTCGACCCCGGTCCGGAGGTGCTGGCGGCCGGGGTCTGGGTCGACACGGTGCACTCGGTGACCGCGCTCGGCCTGGCCGTCGTCGACCGGCGCCGGGCCCGTGGCGGGGTGACCGACGCCCTGGTCGCGGCGTCGTGGGCCGGCCTGGGCTGGCGCCACCTGCGCGCCGGCCGGGCCAGGACCGAAGGCATCCGCGGCCGTGACCGGCTGGCCCGCGCCGTCCTGCGGCCCTTGCCCGGTGGCCGCGCGCTGATGGCGAAAGCGCAGGCGGTACGCGCCACGTAGCCGCGAGCCGCCCGATTCGATCGGGTCAATATCGGCCCTCGCCGTGTCTGGTGGCGCCGCGGCGCTTGACGTCGGCGACAATGATGGATGGTGTTGACATGATTTGGTGGGGTGAGTGGGGCTCGGCGTCAATCGTTAGCAACTCTCATCAAATGAAAGGTTTCGGGAGTCATGGCGGAGCTGGTTACCGGGAAAACGCTGCCAAACGTGGTGGTCACTGGCGTCGCCATGACGACCGCACTGGCGACTGACGCCGAGACCACCTGGAAGCTGTTGCAGGACAGCCAAAGTGGTATCCGCAAACTCGAGGATTCGTTCATCGAGGAGTTTGACCTGCCGGTGCGCATCGGCGGTCATCTGTTGGAGGAATTCGACGGCGGACTGACCCGCGCCGAACGCCACCGGATGGGTTACCTGCAAATGATGTCGACCATCTTGAGCCGGCGGGCGTGGGAGAACGCCGGCTCACCCGAGGTCGACAGCAACCGGCTGATGGTGTCCATCGGCACCGGCCTGGGGTCGGCGGAGCAGATCGTGTTCAGCTACGACGATCTGCGCGCGCGTGGCATGAAGGCGGTCTCCCCGCTGGCGGTGCAGAAGTACATGCCCAACGGCGCCGCGGCGGCGGTGGGTCTGGAACGCCACGCCAGGGCCGGGGTGATCACCCCCGTGTCGGCGTGTGCGTCCGGTTCGGAGGGCATCGCCCAGGCGTGGCGCAACATCGTCTTCGGCGAGGCCGACATCGCGATCTGCGGCGGCGTCGAGGTCAGGATCGAGGCGGTCGCGATCGCGGCGTTCGCCAAGATGCGGATCGTGATGTCCACCAAGAACGACGACCCGGCCGGGGCGTGTCGCCCGTTCGACCGCGACCGCACCGGCTTCGTGTTCGGCGAGGCCGGCGCGCTGATGGTGATCGAAACCGAGGAACACGCCAAGGCCCGCGGGGCCAACATCTTGGCCCGCATCATGGGCGCCAGCATCACCTCCGACGGC
>NZ_SCRH01000047.1 GCF_004298145.1 Mycobacterium sp. | reverse complement strand
AGGACGGCAACCACACCAACCACCATTGCCAGCCGAACAGGCGACATGGAGATCCGCCGTTTCGTCGGTCCTGCCACCTCGTCATCGCCGGCGCCGCCAGGTCCGTCCGACCCCGCATCCCCGTCTGCAGCTGCATCCGCACCCTCGTCGGAGGTCTCGTCACCTTCGACATCGCCGGCGGTGCTGGCCTCATCCTCGGTCGATGACGAGTCGGAAGGCGATGACGTTTCCGATTCCGTCGACGACTGTTTTGTGGTCCCGGTATCGCTCATCTTTTCGCCTTCGGGGGCATCAGCATCTGCTGCCATGTCTGCTCCCCGGTGGACGGATGAGCTAGATCAGTTTGTCGGTATTGCCGCCCGTCTGGTCCAACATACGTGCCCGTCGCGGGATCATAGCGAGTGACCGCGATCGGAGGCGGGCCCGAAGCGGGCGAAGGCGACGTGGCCCCCGCGGTCGACGACGTCCCGGACGGGGCGGCCGCCGGGCTCTTCGGCGCGCCGGGATCGAGTTGCGGCACGTCCTGCCCCGAGAGCGTCGCGTTGGGGTCACCCTTCCAGTTGTAGCCCTCGTTGAGGGGGATGTACTCCTCGTCGCTTTCGCACATCTTCACGGTCGGGGCGCGTTTTCCCGGGCGAGTCTCGCACGGATAGTTACGGGCCCCGCGCACGTTCAGCGCCGCATCCTGCGGTATTCGGCAGTACAGGTCGCCCGCCGGCCGATCCGGATGGTCTTCAAAGCTAGGCGAGCGGATCTGCTGGGCCGGTAGATAACCGGTCGTGCACGCCGGCGGCAGGTTCAGGTTGATATTGAAGCTCAGGTTCAGGCCGGGATAACTCGACTTGATGTTCTTATCGGGCAGCAGGGTGGCCTGGCCCGAAGCCGTTTCCTCGGGCAGCAGCACCAGGATCTGCTCGAGGTCGGCACGGTAGGCGACCCCGACGTCGCCCACGGCGGCCAAGTTGGCCAGCACGACCGGCAGCGTCGGCTGCAGTCGGTCGAAAAGCTGACGGGTCTCCTCCGCCGCCGGGGAGCCTTTGTTGATCACACCCTGGACGGCGGCGTCCTGGGTTTGCAGTTGTTTGGTGACGTTGGCCAAGTTCGACGCCCAGGCCTGCACCGCGTCCGATGACTCGGTTTGGCTGTCGAGCACCGGCTTCGATTGGTCGATGAGTGTGGTCAGCGAGTCCAGGTTCTTGCGGGCGTCGATCGCCAGATCGGTTGTGCCCTTTAGCAGCCGGGAAAGCTCCGGTCCGAGCCCGCCGAACGCCACATAGCTCTCATCGACGACGGTTTTCAGGTTGTCGCGCGGGATGGCCTGCAGGCCGCGATTGGCCGCCGCCACCAGCGAGTTGATGTCGGGCGGCACGGACGCGCGATTCACCGGGATAACGTCGCCGTTTCTCAGCTTGGGCCCGGTCTGACTGTGCGGCGTCAGCGCGACGTACTGCTCGCCCACCGCGGACACGCTGTGGACTTCGACGGCGAGGTCCTTGGCGGGAATGTCGTAATCCGAATTCATCTGAAGAACTGCCTCGGCGCCGGTTCTGGTCAGCCGCACCGCCTCCACCCGGCCAACCGTGACTCCCCGGTACGTAACGTTCCCGCCCGGGTACAGCCCACCCGCCTGGGGCAGCTGCACCGTGACCGTGTAACGGTCGATGCCGAAAAACACGTTCTGGACCTTAAGGTAGCCGAAAAAGACGGCCGCGATCGCGATCAACGCGATCGCCGTGAAGACCGCCATCTGGATCCTGATGCGCCGTGTCAGCACGTCACGCCCCCTGGTCGAAATGGTAGGGAACGACCAGTGGGTTGCGGGCTGTGTAGGGGCTGGGCAACTGGCCGATGGTGCGGCCCCATTGCAGCTCGAGTTCCGTCAGATTGCCCTCCCAGCGGGTGCCCGTGAAGAACGAGTTGTCGATCCGGCTCAACGTCATGTCGATGATGGCGCTGATGTTCCCGTAGTCGCCGCGAATCCATTTGCTGATCGTCGGCTTCGGGAACGGATACGTCGAGAAGAAGTCCAGCGACCGGGTCAGGGCCGGACCGGCGTCGGCCAGGGATTGCAACACGGGTCCGAGGTCCTTGAGCTCCTTGACCAAATTCTCCTTGGTCTGGTTGACCGAGTCGGCGGCGAGCGCACTGAATTTGCCCAGTTGCGCCAGGGCGATCACCAGGTTTTCCCGCTGGTTCTTCAGCACGGCCAGCGCATCGGGAATGGTTTTGAGCGCCTTGTCGACGACCGGCTTCTGGTCGGCGAACTGGCCGACGACATTGTTGAGGCTGTCCGTCGCGGAAATGATGTCGTCTTTTTGGTCATTGAGGTAACCGACGAACTTGTCCAACTGCCCGAGCAGGCTTCGCAGATCCTTTTCGCGGCCGGAGAACGCGGTGCTCAGCGCCTTGGTGATGTCCTGGACGTTGCCCAGCCCACCACCGTTGAGCACCAGAGAAACCGCTGCCAGCGTTTGCTCGGTCGACGGGAACGCTCCTCCCGACGACAAAGGAATCACGGATCCGTTCTTGAGCTTGCCCGTTGGCGGGCTGCCCTCCTTGGGCGGTGCCAGTTCGACGTGCACCGAACCGAGCAAGCTGGTCTGGCCGATCGTGGCCGTCGCGTTCGCCGGCAGGTTGACATTGCCTTCCAACGACATGGTCACCAGCGCATGCCAACCCTGGAGTTCGACCTTCGTCACGTTGCCGACCGTGACATCGTTTACCCGGACCCGGGAGTTCTCCTTCAGGTTCTGCACGTCGGGAAGCTGCGCCTGGATCGTGTACGACCCTGGCCCACCACCTTTGGTGCCGGGCAGCGGCAACGAGTTCGCTCCGCGGAAGTCGCGGAGGAAGCCGCAGCCGGCCAGCACGGTCGCGAGCAGTAGCACCAGGGCACCGGTACCGATGCGTCGGGAGCATCGACTCACTGCCCACCTCCGTGCGGCACCATCATTCCGCGCAAACCGTCGGTCGGGTCGGTCGGTATGGGGTCCGGTAGTCGGGAAGGCACGAACGGCGCATTCGCGTGGTCCGGGTCCACCATCCCGTTGCCGAAGTAGTTGTAGATCCGGTTCGCCGGTGGCAGGGGACCATTGGGCGGTGGCGGTACTTCGCGGAACTGCTCGGTCGGTGGGGGTCCCGGCGGCGGGACGTAATCCGGCCGCAGCCAGTCTTCGCTGTAGGTGACCTCGTTGGGCCGCGCCATGACACCGCTGAAGGGATTGAAGCCCAGCGGAGGGAAGCTGTACTGACGGTTCTTCATGATCGGCGCCAGGTACTGCACGCACAGCTTCGCCGACTGTTCGGCGCCCAACCGCGATGCGGCCTGCACCGCCGAGCACAGGAACTGGACGGGATTGGCGAAGTTGGTGACCGCGACGGCTCCGGTCAGCGCGATGTTCGCCGGCTGGTAGATGTTGGCGAAGTTCTGGAACGCCGGTGCTCCGACGTGCAGCGTCTGCTTGATGTCGTCGAGGCTCTCCACCACGGCGTTGGTTACCGACGCGAGTTTGTCCGACGTGGTGCCCAGTTCGTCGCGGTTCTCGGCCACGAAGCTCTTGACATCGTCGACCACGTCGTTGAGATCCCGCGCCGCGTTGGCGACCTCATTCGGGTTGTTTGCCAACGCATGCGTTACCGAGGCCAGATTTTGGTTCAGATGTTGCAACAGGTCGCCGCTGTCGTGCAGCGCCGACACCAGTACCGACAGATTCTTGAAGGTTTTGAACAAATCGCCGCTGTGGTCCCCGAGCGCCGAGATCGCCTGCGACAGCTTGATAATCGTGTTACGGATGTCGGGTCCCTGGCCGCGCAGATTGTCGGCCGCGGTGTCGATGAAGGCGCCCAGCGTGCTCACGCCACCCGGTTGGGTGGGTTGCAATGTCTGGGTGAGCTTTTCGAGTTGTTGACGAAAGTCGTCCCATTCCACGGGGACGGCGGTGCGCTCCTGCGGGATTACCGCATGGCTCTTCATTGCCGGTCCACCGTTGTAAGCGGGCGTCAGCTGGATCGCCCGGACCGTGACCAGGGATGGTGACAGAATCACCGCTTTGGCATCGGCGGGTACTTTGTACTTGTCCTTGTACCAGAAGGACACCTTCACGCGGTCTGGGTACGGCTCGATTTTTTCGATCTTGCCGACGGGCACACCGAGGACCACGATGCTGTCGCCGGCGTAGATCCCGTTGCTGTTGTCGAAGTATGCCGTGACGTACGTCCGCCCGGCGCCCGTCGCGGTGCGCACCACCGCGACGACGCCGCCGATCAGCACCGCGGCCAACAGCACGGCGAGGCCGATTCTGGCCCTTCTGGAATGCATCACTGTCCACCCCCCTGTGCCGGCGGGGTCGGCGATGCCTGTCCTGGCGCCGTCTGCTGGAACGGTCCCGGCGGGGTGGGAACGGATGCTCCCGGACCCGGCGGCGTCAATGCCGGGGGCCCCGGCGGCGGTCCTCCTGGCGGCGGGGCCGGGGGCGGTTCCCGATACGGGTAGCAGCCCGGACCCGGCAGTGGAACGGGACCGCACTGGTGGTCGTCGGGATTGCCGGTGATGGCGTCGGGCAAGTTGAGCCGTGGCGGTCCCCCCTGGCCGGTACGCGGGTACGGCTGGGGCAGCGGCGGGGTCGCCGGCTGACCGGTCTGCGGGTCGCTGCGCTGCGACGGCAGCAAGACGTTGGGATCGAGTCCCAGGTCGGAGAAGGCCGCATCGATAAACGGCTGCACGAACTGTCCGGGCAGCAAGTTAGCCAGGTAGGCCTTGAAGTAGGGGCCGGACGCCACCGATTCGCCGAGTGACAGCGCGTACGCGTTAAGCCCCTTGATCGCCTTCTGCACCCGCTCCTTGCGGTTGTCAACGACGCCCAACACCCTGTTGAGCTTCTCCAGCGCGGGCTTGAGCGTTTGGCGGTTGTCCGCGATAAATCCCTTGACCTGTTGGGCCACCGCCGAAATGTTGCCCGAAATCTGGTCCAGCGCAGCGCTTTGCGATTTCAACTGGACCAACAGGGCGTTGGTGTTGTTGACCAGACTCACCACTTCGTTGCTGCGTTCGGAAAGCACCGTGGTGGCCTTGCTTGCATTCTCCAACAGAGTCCTCAGCTGGGCGTCGCGTTGGTCCAGCGTCTCGGAGAACCGCGCCACACCCTGCACGGCGGCCCGCAGGTCGGGCGGTGTGTTGGAGAACGTGTCCGACAGCACCGCCAGCGACTTTGACAATTGATCGGTGTTCAGCCCGCTGATGGTGGTCGCCAGATCACCGAGCGCGTCGGGAAGCTGATACGGCGAGGTCGTCCGGTCGAGCGGAATCGGCTTGTCCAGCCGTCCATCTCCCCGCGAGCTGATCTCGAGGAGCTTGGACCCGAGCAAGGTTTTCAACTTGATTGCCGCTTCGCTGCGGTCGCCGATCCGGACATCGCTGGCGACCTTGAACTTGACCCGCACTCGCGGACCGTCGAGGTCGACGGATGACACGTCTCCCACTCGGAATCCCGAGACTTGAACGGGATTACCGGCGGCGAGCCCACCCGCCTCGGCGAAGTAGGCGGTGTACTCGGTGTTCTGGTTGATGAAGGGCAATTTCTGGTAGTTCAGCGAGAGCCACATGATGCCCAGGGTCAGACCAATGCCGACGGCGCCGACTACCAATGGATTGCGTTCGGAGAAGTCTTTCATTTCGGCATGCACCTTCCAGTGTCCTGGCCGGCCAACTTGATATAGACCGGCTGGCCACCCTTGCCATTGACCTTCAGCATCAGGTCGCACAGGTAGAAGGTGAAGAAGTCACCGTAAATGCCCAATCTGCCCAGCATTTGATACGCGTCGGGCAGGGTGTTGAGCGCGTTGTCGACGTAGTCGCGATCGGCATCGATCAGTCCGGCGATCCGGTCCGTTTCGTGGACCACCTTCTTGATCGCCGGGCGGCCCTGCGCCAGCAGGCTGGCGATGCCCCCGGCGGCCGCGTTGCCGTAAGCGACCGCGTTGCTGATGTCCTGCTTACGCGCTTCGAGGCCCTTCACCAGGTCCGAGAGCGAATCGACGGCCTTGGCGAACTGCTTGCTCTGGCCGCCAAGCGACCCGAGCACGGTGTTCAGGTTGACGATGACCTGACCGATCAGCTGATCCCTGTCGGCCAGCGTGTTAGTTAGCGCGGCGGCCTGGGTGAGAAATGAGCTGATCGTCGGGCCCTCGCCTTGAAAGGCCGCGATCAGCTGGCCGCTCAACGCGTTGATCTGCTCCGGATTCAACGCGCGGAACAGCGGTCGGAATCCGCCGATCAACGCGTCCAGATCCAGGGCCGGCTCGGTCTGGCTCAAGGGGATGGTGTCGCCGGCATGGAGTCTCTTGACGCCGCCGGCTCCCTCTTCCAGCGCCAGGAATCGGCCGCCGATGAGGTCGTCATAGCGGACGGCGGCGCGGGTGCCCTCGGTGAGCACCGCCGACGGGAGAACGGAGAACTGCACGTTGAGGGTCGAGTCCGACTGGATCGAGATCTTCTTGACCTTGCCCACCTCGACACCGGCGATGCGGACGAAATTTCCATCGCGCAGCCCGGAGATGTTCGCGAAGTGCGCGGTGTAGGTCTTCTCGTCCTGAAAGCGGAACTGGCCGAAGATGAGGAAAACCAGCGCTACCGCCGTCAGGCACACCACGGTGTAGATGCCGAGGCGCCACAGCGAGCCGCGCAAATTCTCCCGCATGTCTACCTTTCTCTATCGCTTCGGCGGTCAGTGTTCGGAGGCGTCGTCCGGCGAGGCCGGCGGTGGTGGAGGCGGTGGCATCGTTGGCACGGGTGTCGGTTGCACCTGCGCTGGGTGCGCCGGCACGAAGGGTTCCGATCCCGGTGGCGGCGGGCCGGGTTCCTTCGGCCGTCCCGGTATGGCGGCCGGCAGGCCGGGGTACAACGGCGTGCCATCCGGCAGGTACCACGGCGCTCCGTAGGGTGGCGCACCCGGATACGGGACCGGGCCGGGCGCCGGACCACCGTTGAGGTGGTAGATGCTCGGGGGCTTGGGAGTCCCGCGGCTCTGGGGGCCGTAGTTGGCGAGCCCAGGGAAGCCGATACCGGGGTTAGGTCGAACATCCATTCCTCGGCCCCACCCGGTGTCGGTCACGACGTAGCGTGCCGGGAAGTTCTTGCCGACGTCCGGCAGTGAACCGCAGCCAGGCGCTCCGCCAGGTCCACCCTTGGCACCGTTGATGGGCAGGTTTTCCGGGTACCGGTACATGTCGTCACCGAACAAGATGCCCGCGTCACCGATCAGCGACTTTCCGTTGTGACCGGCGGTGGCTTCCTCTAGTTGGGGCAGGATCTCATACCCGCCCACCAGCAGGCAGGTCAGTTCCGGGTTGTACTTCATCAGCAAACGCGTCGTCGGCTCGAGGACATTGACCCCGTGAATCAGGTTGTCCTTGGCCGGGCCGAGGAGGTTGATGCCGCCGTCGGACAGCCCGATCACGTTCACCAGCAGCGAGTCGAGGGCCTGTGCGTTGTCGGTGATCGTTTTGCTCGTCGTGCTGGCGGCATCGAGCACGGTCACGATGTCCGGGGCCGCGGCGGCATACGTGTCGCTGAAGCCCTTCAAGGCGCGGTAGTCGGCCCGGATGGTCTCACTGCGCGGATTGATTGCCAACAGCACTTGGTTGAAGTCGGTGGTCGCTTGGCCGAGGGCCTCGCCCTTTCCGCGGAAGCCCTCACCCAGGGCCGAGAGCACGGCGTTGAGTTTCGCCGGGTCGATCTGGTTCAGCACGCCGACGAGGTTCTGGAAGGTGGTGTTCACCTCGGTGCTCACATTGCGCGACCGGAGCACCGCCCCGGCTACCAAATTCTTGGGGCTGGGCTGGGCGGGGGTGACCAGCTCTACGTACTTGGCGCCGAAGGCGGTTGGTGCGGTGATCTGAGCCTCGACGTTGGCCGGAATGTACTTGAGCTGGTCCGGAAAGAGCTCCAGTTGCAGCTTTACCCGAGCGTCCGGCTCCACTGAGGACACCCGACCGACTTCCACGCCGCGCAATTTGACCTTTGCCCCCGGGTCCATGACGAGACCGGACCGATCGGATACCAGGGTGACACGGGCGTACGGTTGCAAATCCCGGTTGAAGGCAAGCGCGGTGAAGACACCGGCCGCGACGATCAGCACGACGAGAAAGAGGGTCCAAAGGGCCGGGTGTAGGCCAGCTGCACGTCGCTTCTGTTCCATGATTGCTAGCCCGACAGATGGAAGTTGCCGGACCGACCGTAAAGCGCCAGGCCGGCAGCGGCCGTGACGAGTGTCAACACCACCAGTGAAGCGCGTACCGCGCGGCCCGTCGCCTCTCCGACGCCGGCCGGCCCGCCGCTGGCGTTGTAGCCGTAATACGTGTGGATGAGCATGACGACGACCCCCTGCAGGATCACCTGCAGCATCGCCCAGATCACGTCAGTGGGTTGCAAAAACGTGTTGAAATAGTGGTTGTAGACACCACTTGACTGCCCGTAAGCGAATTGGACAAGGAACTGCGTCGACAAGAACCCGACGAGCAAAGATATGCAGCACAACGGGATTGCCAACGCGACGCCGCCCACCAGCCGCGTAGCTACCAGATACGACATGGCGCGAACGCCGATCACCTCGAGGGCATCGATCTCCTCACTGATCCGCATCGCCCCGAGTTGTGCCGTGGCGCCGGCACCGATCGTGGCGGCCAGACCAATGGCAGTAATCAACGGTGCGGCCAGACGCGGGTTGACGTACGCGGAGAAAAAGCCAACTAGCGCCTCCACACCGAGATTGGCCGTCTGGCTATATCCGACGATGGCAATCAGCAGACCGACGTTGAGCAGGAGAAAGGCGACGATCGCAATGGTGCCGCCGATGAGGGCAAGCGCGCCGACGCCCATACTCATCTGAGCGATGACGCGAATCGTTTCCGTTCGGTAATTGACGAGCGCATCCTTGATGCAGCCCAGCGCCCGGACATAGAACGCGGTTTGCTCTCCGATGCGATTCCATCCGTCGACTCCGGTCCGTACTGCCCGGACCAGTCTCGGTGCTCGCGTACTCGGGGCGCTCATCAGTGCTGGACCTGCGCGAGAACGGCGCTCAGAAGCGTGTTGATCACGTAGAGCGCCATGAAGGTATACACAACGGTCTCGTTGACGGCGTTACCGACACCCTGCGGACCGCCCCCCACGGTGAAGCCCTTGTAGCACGCGATCAAACCTGCTGCGAGACCGAACATCGTCGCCTTGATGACCGCGATGATCACGTCGGGAAGCCCGATGAGCAACGTCAAACTCGCTGCGTAGGCACCCGGGTTGACGTTCGAAATATAAACGGCGAAGCAGTAATCGGAAAACAAACCGACCATGGTCCCAAGACCGCTCAGCAAGAAGCTGTTGACGGTGAGCGCTGCCACCCTGGGCACCACCAACCGCTGAATCGGGTTGATACCCATCACTCGCATCGCGTCGATCTCTTCGCGGATGGTGCGCGCCCCGAGGTCGGCGCACATCGCGGTGGCCGCCGCCCCACCGATCACCAGCACAGTGATCGCAGGACCAATCTGTGCGACAACCGCGAGGGCCGCACCGGTTCCGGAGTTGTCGGCGGCGCCGATCTCGAATATCAAGACGTCGAGTAGGAAGATGACGAATGCATTGAAGACGACCGCCAGTAGGACCGCGGGTACCAGGGACACCCGGGCGGTGAACCAACTCTGGTGGATGAACTCGCGCCAGGCGAACGGCGTTCGGACCAACGCGACCATCGTGTCCAGAGACATGGCGACGAAGCCACCGATCTCCCGCAGCGGCTTTGTGATTGGACTCGTTGCAACCACTAGCGCGCACCTGCGCATGGGCTAGTGACCGGCATAGCGTCGATCCCCTTACGTGACAAAAGCGCTGACCTCGACCCAACTGTGACCCCCACCACGGAGGATGCCGCAAGACGGTACCGCACCTGCTACGACTCTGGCAACAATCTCGACCGGTTGGCGAGTGTAGCTACTAAGACTACCTAGTAAGCCAAGTGTTCTTTGCTGAGCGCGTGTCAAAATTACCTTTGCCACCGCCATCGTCGAGGTCGGCACCTACGTAGAACATGGCTCGACGCGAGGCCTGCCCGCCCCGTCACATCAGATCACGATTTACGACGTATCACCTGGTGAAAGCTAGATCAATCAGACGGGGCGCAAACCCCATTTCCGGGGTGGCCTGTGGACGCATCGGTCCACCGTTTTGTGTCCACCCGGGGGAGGTCACAAAGCTTGCCTTCGCAGGTTCGCTAGCGATCTCAGGCATTCGTTCGGCCGACGAGAACCCGCTGCTTTCAGCAACCAACACAACCCCCGCGGGCCTGCGGTTCCAGTTTGCTGAGCCAACCGTCAATTGGTCGCGAGCGATGCGGTACGCCGTCGCCCAGCTATCTTGGCGCTGAGCGTCCAAACCCGGCCGCGGCGCCGCAGTAGACCCAAGCCGGACGCTAATGGTCCTGCATTCCGGCCAGCCAACGCGTGTGTCGAAACGCGGTAACGCACCAGAGAACGTGTGGCTTGCGGCCATGCCGCTAGTTAACATGACAACCCTCAACCATCACGGCCATGAGCACATCCGAGGTGATCCATGCAGCGCCGATACAGTACCGCCCTCCTGTTTTTACTGCTCGGCACCGCGGGGTGCTCGTCGGGGCCACCTGCGCTCAGACTGCCGAACGGCGCATTACCCAGCGGGACAGCGCAAGTCACCGTTAACGGCAATGATGCGGGCCAGATCCACGATGTGGAGTGCGAAAGCATCGGAAAGGGGTTGACCCGGATCAACATTGGCCGTGCTGGTGCACGCACCACGGTGTTGGTCGGGTCCGGTGGTCCAAAGGGAGTCGCGTTCAACGACGTTCAGGGGTTCACCGGCAGCTATTGGCAGGATCTGCAGGGCGACGCCCGGTTAGCCATGGTTGATCAGACATTCTCGCTCACCGGGACCGCCCCCGGCTTCAATGCCGAGCAACCCTATAACCGGACCGTAAATGACTTCACTGTCAAAGTGGCGTGCTGACGCCAGAATGGTTGCAATACTTGGGAACTTACTGGACGAGGCAGATAGCGCAGATGCACGACCCACGGTGATGCGATCGACAAAGCAAACTACTCACCGGCTCGATGTAACGCGCAATGCGTATCGTGACGATTTGCTGTGTAGTGTAAGTTCACGTCGGACGAGGGGGCCGCTTTGAGTCGGCCAGATGCACTGGCACCGCTGGTCGGCGCCGACGGCGCATCGGGTGCAGTGCGATCACCGAAAACCGCTGAGATTGTTGCGCGGACGCTGCGTCGGATGGTGGTTGACGGTCAGCTCAACGACGGCGATTACCTGCCGCACGAAACCGAGCTGATGGCTCATTTCGGTATCAGCAGGCCGACATTGCGTGAAGCGGTGCGGGTGTTGGAGTCCGAGCGACTCGTGGAGGTTCGACGCGGCTCACGCACCGGCGCGCGAGTCCGCGTGCCGGGTCCCGAAATCGTCGCCCGGCCGGCCGGGTTGTTGCTCGAACTGTCCAGCGCCACACTCGCCGACGTCTTGAACGCAAGGGTAGTGATCGAACCGCAGGCAGCCAAACTGCTCGCGGAACACGGCACGCAAGACGCGCACAACGAACTCGAACAAATTGTGAGCCAGATGCCCCAAGCCCTCGCGGCCGGCGATCTGGCCCGCGCGTCGGCGCACCTGCATCGTCGAATGGTCGAGCTATCGGGCAACGTAACCCTCGGCATCATCGCCGGAATGCTGGACGAGATCTCCCTGCGGCATGTCACCGACGCGATAGTCGGCGCGCACAACACGATGCCGAAGGCCAAGGCCGACAAACTTTTACGTTCTTACAGCCGCCTAGTGGAGCTGGTCAAAGCGCGTGACGGCCTGGAGGCCGAGGCGCACTGGGCCAGACACATGGAGAACTCCGCGGCCGAGATCCTCAAGACCTGCAAGAAGACCAGGGTTCGCGACGTCATGGAGTGATCGCGGGTGTTCCCGCAATCACCTGATGTTGGCGGCCAAATCGCCCGCCATCGCGCCCAACTCAGGGCCCCACGATGACCAGCCGTGGTCTCCACTGGCGGGTAGGTCGAAGTTGCCGTTGTGGCCCCCGACCTGCTTGTAGTACGCGTAGAACGACAGATTGGTACCCGCCGCCTGGTCGGGGTAGCCGATCATGGCGGCCGGGTCGCTGGCGGTCAGTGTCTGCGGACTGAAGACCCACACCCGGGTGTTGTTGTTCACCAGGTCTCCGATGTGCACGTAGGGGTCGTGCCACTTCCACCGGCCGAGTTGGGCTGCGCCCCACATGTTCTGGGTGTCGACGCCGCCGAATCGCATCATGCCCTCGGTGATCGCACCGTTGACGGTGGAGTTCGACGGGTACAGGAAGCCCGACATCGAACCCGCGTAGCGGAATCGGTCGGGGTGCACCTCGGCCAACATCATCGCGCCGGTGCCACCTTGCGCCGCCCCGACGACAGCGTGCCCACCGGGGGCCAGGCCCTTGTTGGCAGCCAACCAGTTGGGCAGCTCGCTCGACAAGAACGTGTCCCATTGGCGTCCACCATCGCGTTCCCAGTCGGTGTAGAGACTGTAGGCGCCGCTGGCCGGGGCGACCACCGAGATGCCCTTGCCGGCAAGGGTGTTCATCGCGTTGCCCGCGGTCACCCAGTTGCTGACCGGGTCTCCCGCGTTGAAGGCATCGAGCAAATAGACGGCGTGCGAACCTCCGGCCATGAATGAGACCGGGATGTCACGACCCATTGCCGGCGAGGGGACCATCAGATTCTCGACGGCCGCCGCCTCGGCCGCAGGCATCGAGACCGGCGCCAGTAACCCCATACCCAGGACTATCGCCAGTGCCGCGCGCACGATTATCAGAGGAAACCTCACGTCCAACCTTCCCTCCCGGCCGTCTGCCGTTGTCGCCACCCTTTTAACGAAGTTATGTTAGTGCAATAATCAAGAGCCGACGGTAAATGGATCGAACGGCAACTTCGAGGGGTTATCAAGATGGATCCGAGTCTCGACTACGACGCCAGCGACGAGCTTGAGTTCGGCTTGAAGTGGTTACCATGGATTCTTCGAGGGGTCTACCCGCCTCCGGCATACTCGCCCGCGATGCCAGGAACCGGGGGTTAGGCGCGAACCTCGTTGACGCCTCGACGCATCCGTACGACGCATCATCTATGAGCGGGGATAGCCAAGCCCTGCAGTTCGCTTATCAGGAATTCGACGTTGGCCCTGGCGTTTTCGGCCAGCGACGAGTCAACCCGACCGCTGTAATCAACAATTGACGCGTACGTCAACCCGGCGGCCACATATTCGGCCAGTGTCTCACAAACCTGGTCTCGCGTTCCGGCGAAGAATGCCAGATCCGCGACGGCTCCCGGCGATACCTGGTCCACCGCGGCGCTGAGCTCAGGCGCCGTGGCTCGACCGGGAGCCGCGCACCGTGCGTACCCCCAGTCGTCGCCCAGCGGGTGTCGGTATCCACGCTCGCGCCACTGCTCGCCCCGATCGGCGCCCAGCAAAAGCGTGTAAAAGCGGGTGACACGACTGTTCATCATCTCGGTGAGCATCGCCCGATCCTCGGCGATCAGGCACAACACCACCCCACCCACCTGCAGCCTGTCGACGTCTCGCCCGGCCCTGGCCGTCGCGGCGCACAGTTCACCAACATCGTGGCGGAAACCGTCCAAGCCACCTCGGTGCCGTCGCAGACTAGTCAGTAGCCCGTCGGCGCACGCGCCGATCACCTCCCACGGCGGGCCGGGTGTGGACCAGATCGGTGGTGGGCTGTCCCGATATGGACGGATTGGCATGCGGCCGCCATCAATTCGCCAGTGTTTCCCCTCGACATGGACCGGCGCGCCGCCGGAATCCAGCAATGCGCGCAGGCACCGTAAGCCGTCGACCTGCTTGCCGAGCGCATTCTTGCGGCTGTAGCCATAGCCGGAAAGTTGCTTGACTTCACCGGCGCCGACCGCCATAACCGCGCGGCCGCGGGTGGCGTGATCCAGCGTCAAGAGCGTTTGGGCCAACACCGCGGGGCCTCGGCGCACGGTGTCGTACGCGCTGATGACCAGGTCGATTTCGCTCGTCGCCTGACCCGCCGCCGCGATGACGGGTGCGGGATCGGGAAAACCCATGCCGACGCGGTCGCTTCCCAACGGGCGTCCGGTGACCTTCTGCAGAACCTCGGGCTCGTAGTAACCCTGCATCTGGCTGGTGAAGAAGCTGGCCCCGTGGCCGCGGTGTTCGGCGTCGACGGTCGCCGCGATGCACGTCTCAAAGGTCTCGAACCGCAGATTCGGTGTTCCACATTTCATTGAGCATTCCTCGGGGACAACATAAAAGCGAAAGGTATAACCTGGTTAATATTATAGCGCCTTATGGGGATGGCGAAGATTTCCTCGCCGAGCGGGCGGTGCTCGACGATCTGGTGCGGAGCCTCGACGATGACCGGTGCCCGAGCGGAGCTGACCGCGAGGCGCCGCCCGATTGATAGTGTCGGGCACTCGATCACGACAGGGTCGTGCCGGCACAGAACGGAGGCGGATATGGCCCAACCCCCGATGTGGCGACGAGATCCGGAGGCCAAGAAGGTGGCCATCTTGCGCGCGGCCCGGCGGTTGTTCACGGAACGGGGATACGCCGACGCAACCGTGCGTGACATCGCCGACCGCGCTGGAGTAAACCAGTCACTGATCTTTCGCTACTTCGGCTCGAAGGAGGAGCTGTTCGAACGCTCGGCGCCGCGGCGTGAGTACATCAACGAGTTGTTCGCCGACGGCTGGGAAGCGGGTGTGCTGCGCATGATTCAGTCTTTTGCGGTGGACGACGACGAAGTGGGGAGCTTCGTCGCCAGGCTCATGCGCGACGCCCGAAGCGGTGAGAAAACCGCCACCGACACGCTCGAGAGAATCTCGGCCCGCATCGCCGAACAGATGACCGGCCCTGAAGGTCCGCTACTGGCCGACATGGTGGTGGCATGGACGCTAGGCCTGGGCGTGCTCTATGACGTCGTTCACCGGCCATCGGTAGTCCAGGCGGGCCCCAAGCGCATTGCCCGGTTTGTGGTTGACGCTGTGGTGAGGCTGGATCTCGAGTCAGCCGCCACGAAGAAAAGGCGAACTCCCGCTCGCTCTTCGGGTCGCCCGCGCAAAGGCCGCCCGGTGCGCCGATCAGACGAGTAGCGCAGCCGTGTCGCCGACGCCGCTTCTCAAATGGGCGGCGCCGGCCGCGACACGTCGCCGTTCGCGGGGACTGTCTCTCCCCACGCCATCCACGTCGTGATCCGACGCGTTTCACCCACCCGCCGAAACTGACCTTCGGAGTTGGGTGTTCGTCGTTGGCCGGGTAACCCCATGTCGGGCATCCGGCCGCGATCGTCGGCCACCCACTCCCACGGCTCCTCGTCGACGTCGTATGTGATGTGCAGTGGCCAACCCACTTCGTCACGTTCGTCGACCGAAGATGTGATGTTCGTGCTGCGGGTCAGCTCGCCGACATCGTTGTTCACCAAGGCAAATCCCCAGTGGCCATGCCCTTTTGCGATGTGTCCGACCTCAAGAGTTCCGTCGTCGTACTGATTTCCCCAGGTGTACCAGCTGAGTTCATAAGCGTCGGATACAGGTTCGTGGCCCCAGGAGTAGCCGGGTGGAGCGAAGACATTGTCGACACCCATGAAACCGGTGACCGCGGCGCAGCGCACGGTCCCTTGGACGTGCCACAACCGCGAGGTGTACATCACCGCACCGTCCGGCCAAGGTGTCAGGAACTGAAGACCGGGGCCCACGATACGGCCCGACAGATCGATGAAATCCGCTTCAGCCCAGTGTAAATCGGAGGAACTCATGGTGAATTCGAAGCCACGATCACCGTGCGGATAGGCCTTACCGCCGACGAACCGGACCGCTTGTTCGGTGATCGACGGAAGAGCCCGTCCGACGAAAGCGTTCGCACCGACCTCGGCAACGATGCGGGAATCGCCACCCGGGCGCGGTGAATTCAGCATGGTCAGGCCGGTGGTGTCACCGGCGGTTGCGATCCTGCGGACCGCCGAGGTCGGGTTACCGTCCTCGTCACGGAAGGTTCCCCACACATAGGTGCAGTCCATGACCAGCCCAAAGGGCCGGGCCTGATGTGAACAGCTAGCCGGCTCAGGATCGAACGTACCGACCAGTGTGCGACCTTCGAAATCACCGATACGACGCCCGCCCATTACCGCATCCCCACCGTCTCGAGGAGCTCCGGAAATGCCAGGAAGAAGTTTGGGTCTGTCGGAATATCTTCAACCGCAAGGGGAGTCGCCACTTGCTCCACCGTGGGCCCGACTCGGTCGGCCTGGGTCTGCAAGAACTCCAGATCGGCGTCGTACACGTCGGCGGCGTTCAGCGAGGTGATGGCGCGCACCTCAGATTCGGGTAATCCGCTCATCGACGCGCGTAGCCACTCCAGCGTGTAACCGGCTGTTCCCTCGTGGTGCGGGAAATCCGCGCCCCACAGGATCCGGTCGATGCCGATCTCGTGACGCTTGGGCACGTCATCACGGTGGAAACCCGTGCTGATATGGACCTGCCGCCTGAAATACTCGCTAGGCAGCAGCGACAACTGATCCACCGCATCACCGATCAGCTGACGGCGGATGGTGTTCTCCACGCCCGCCGCTCGCACCAGCTGGTCCAGCGTCGCTAGCTCCGGCACAGTCCATGCCGCGCCGCCGACTTCCGTGACGACGAATTGAAGGTCTGGATGACGTTCGAAGGCGCCGGACAAGATCAACTGAGACAGCCCGCGCCGCCCGAAGTAGAACGATTCGTAGAGCCCGACCGCCTGGGCTCCGGCCCGCGACCGCGGTCCGTCCTCATCGGAGGAGACGATGATGCCGTGGCGGTGCACCGGCATGTTCAACTCGGCGCAGACCGCCCAGAGCGGATCTAGCGAACGGTAGTACAAGTTCTGGATGTTCAGGTGGTGATCCGGTGGTAGCAGAACACCCTTGAGCCCTGCCTGCTTGGCCCAGCGAACCTCCTCGACGGCGTTGTCCACATCGTTCAGGAACAGCTGGGCCAAGCCGATGCGCTGACCCGGCAACTCATCGCAGAAATCCTTCAACCAACGGTTGTGGGCCCGCAGCCCGGCCCAACGCCGCTCGTAGTCCTCGCGGGCTCGCGGCGGTGCCGCGGCAAGCGTGCCGGTCGGGTAGAACGGCTGAATCGTGTTGGGAAACAGCACCTCGGCGACGATGCCCTCTTTTTCCAGGGCCGCTTGACGTAAACCGCTGTCCCAGTTGACCGGGGACATGAACGACGACGCCCCCGACTGGAATTCCTCCTCGTCGTCGATGTCACTCCACGCATCATCGTCGAAAGCGGAAGCCCACCGGTCGAACTCCTCATGCCAGCGAGCCTCCAGATACTCCCGGTAACCCAACAGGCTCGCACCCGCATGACCGTCGGTCGAAACCAGCGCGTGTCGCTTTCCCCTGGTAGTCGCAGTCATACCTACCCATGTCCCTTCAACGTTGTTGTGTGTATGTGGCGCACGGTAGGCATCAGTTCCGCCCTAGTCAAGCAAACGCTTACTTAAGCATCCGCTTGCATAGCGGCCTTCGGCCGGTCGTCCCGTCGGACGTGCAACACATCGAGCGTCAGGACATGCCTTACCGCTTCGGCCGTTACGAGGTTCGCGGAGAGCCCTACCCTTGCGGCAGAAGACAGCTCGAGTTCGACACCGCGGCCATCTCTCGCGCGGGAAAATCAGTGCGGTGTAGCCGCTGTCGACGGAATAGAAAGCACCGGTGACGACGGACGCCTCGTCGGAAGCAGAAACGCGACCACGGCCGCAACCCTGCGGGCGTCCCGAGCCTGCCGATCGGATGCGGCGCGGCAACCGCGTCGTTGACTGCGTCAGACCAGTGCGTTCTGCACACCCGTAAGCAGCGTGTCGACCGACCCAATACCCTCTTCCCGGAAACGCTCCATGAAAGTCTCGCCCCAGGCGAAGGCGACCTTGACGTCACGGCTCTCGCCATCACGCAGGATGTGGCCGGCCTGCGCGCGATACCCGCCCCAGCGTGCCGCCGAGAATTGCGACATCTGCCCACCCGGCTCCAACTCGAAGACCCAGGTCCGTCCGTCGTGCGCCCGGTAACCAATCCGCTGGGCCCAGTCGTCGGGGTCGGGTTCGATGCCGCCTCTGGTGTCGACGTCCATAACCACTGGGCCATATTCGTCCGCTACCGCAACGAAATTGAACTTTTGCCGACCGATGGCGACCTGACCCCATTCGACGTGGCCGTCGGCGAATTCGGTGGCGAAGGCCGACCACGATAGCTGGGTCCCGTTGAAGATTCGCCACTCCTTCCAATCCTGCCCATGTGGCCAGTAGCCGTGGTCGAGGAACACAAAGCCTTCCACCGACTCGCCGAGAACGTCGCCGTACACCTTGTACAGCTCGCTCGTGTAGAAGAACGGTTCGTCGTGATCGAGCGACCCGATCTGGATCCCCGGGCCCACCAGGGCTCCCTCCAGCTGCAGGATGCCGCCCTCGCGCCAGTGCATCGCTCCCGAGCTCAGGCGGTAGTCGAGTCCTTCCTCGGGCGCTCCCCCGGCCTTGCCGAGCAACGAGCCATGCAAATGGTGTTCGGTGGCCGAGTATTCGCGTTTGACCTCACCGCGCACCGTCTGCAAGGACTCCGGGGCGAGGGTGACTTTTCCCGAGCGCGTGGTCATCATCCACAACCCTGCGGTCATCGGTCCGCAGAATTTGCGCTCGACGATGTGCAGCGCCCCGGACTCGTCACGCCAGCCACCGTAGAGGTAGGTCGACTCCTCGGTGAGGCCAAACGGCCGCGCGGTGGGCAGGTGCATGTCGAGGTTGGGTTCATAACAGCTGACAGCGGTGGCGAAGTCCAGGTCGCCGACCCGTAAAACGTGAGACATGTTGTCCTTTCGATTAATCGAATGTGAGAATTTGCCAACCGATGTACTTGACGGTGGTGTATTCGAGCAGGCCTTCCCGGCCCACTTCGCGGCCGACCCCGGACTGCTTGTAACCACCGAAGGGCGCCTCGTTGCCCGAGGCGGTCGCATTGACGCGGACCTGCCCCGCGCGAATCCGACCCGCCAGGCGCACTCCGAGCGCGGTGTCGGCGGTCCAGACCGCCCCGACGAGTCCGTAGGGCGAGTCATTGGCCAGCCGGACGCCCTCGTCGGGGTCGCCGCTGTAGCGGATGACGACGATTACCGGACCGAAGATTTCTTCGCGGGCGACCGCCATGTCGTTGGTCACATTCGTCAACACCGTTGGCTCGAAATAGAATCCGCCGGCAGGCACCTGTGCCGGCCTACCGCCGCCACAGACAACCCTCGCACCGGATGCGACCGCGTCGTGCACCGTCGCCTCGATCCGGTCGCGGGCGGCCGCGGAGATGACCGGTCCCATCAACGTATTGGGATCGTCGGCGCGCCCGACACGCACCCGTTGCAGCGCCGCCACGAGTCCGGCGACCACGCCGTCGTGCAATGCGTCGGGGACCAAGACACGGGTCAGCAAGCCACATCCCTGGCCGGCAAGTGTCACGAAGCGCAGCACTGCGGCCACGAGCGAAGGCACATCGGCGTCCGCCAGCGCCAGAAGTGCTGACTTACCGCCCAATTCGAGCAAAGTGTGTTTGAGGGT
This sequence comes from Mycobacterium sp., assembly GCF_004298145.1. Lineage (GTDB taxonomy): Bacteria > Actinomycetota > Actinomycetes > Mycobacteriales > Mycobacteriaceae > Mycobacterium. The sequence continues at coordinate 228,544 of NZ_SCRH01000047.1, read as the reverse complement.
GGCTCCGGCGGACTGGGCGATGGCACGACCGACCGCCGAGGATCCGGTGAATGCGACCATGTCGACGCGGGCATCCGACACCATCATCCGACCGGCATCGGCACCGCCGGTAACGACATTCAGCACTCCGCGGGGAACTCCGGCCTGGGCCGCCAACTCACCGAGCAGAAGTGCGCAGCTGGGCGCCTCGGGGGCGGGTTTGAGCACCATGGTGTTGCCGGTCACGAGGGCCGGGGCCACTTTCCACAGGTTGAGCAGGTGTGGTGCGTTCCACGGCGTGATGGCGGCGACCACGCCCCAAGGTTCCCGCACGACTCGTTGCCCGGTGGCCGGCGGACCCGGCAGTTCGGGAAGGACGTACCCCAGTTCGGCACACCCCTTGGACACCATGTCGCGGTAGTGATCCATGGGACGGATCACTTGCCCCGGCCCGGCGATCCGTCGACACGTCCCGACCTCCGTTTCCACGAAGTGGGTGAAGTCCACAGTATGTGCGTCGACGAGATCGCCGAGGCGCGTGAGGATTTTGGCGCGTTCGGCGGCCGGCAACGAGGGCCACTCGCCATCATCGAAGGCCCGTCGGGCCGCCGCGATCGCGGCGTCGATCTCACCGACCCCGCCCAACGGCACCGTTCGTACCGGCTCCCCCGTGGATGGGTTGATGACATCGACGGTTGCGGCGACATCGCTCACAAGCTCGCCGTCGATGAGCAGGTGTGTGCCGGGGGAACGCAGTGAGGTCATCGGGGATCGGCGGGCGCGAAGGTCACCGGCATCGCCTTGACGCCACGCATCATCAATGGGCCGTGCGGCTGGTAGGCGTAGTCGCCGGAAAGGACCAGATCGGGCAGTCGCTCCAGCAGCACCTCCAGGACGATCGTCGCTTCCAGCCGGGCCAGCGACGACCCGATGCAGAAGTGTTCGCCGAAACCGAACGTCTGGTGGGTGCGGTTTCGTATAGCAGGCCGGTCCATATCCCACTCGTCGGGACGTTCGACGACCTCGGGATCGCGGTTGGCGTGCCCAACCGCGTTGCACACCAACGTTTTCGCGGGGATTTGGGTGCCCGCAACCTCAACATCGACAGCGGTCATCCTGGGTACCCAGTACAGCGGTGGATCGCAGCGCAGTGTCTCTTCAATCACGTTGGCTATCAGTGCATGGTCATTGCGGAGCCGCTCCCAACGAGATCGATCGGACAGCAGGTAGTGCAGCATCGAGCCGATCAGGTTGGCTGTGGTGTCGGTGCCCGCGAGAATGAGCATGCGGACCAGTGCGACGAGTTCCTCGGTGCGAAGGCGGTCTTCACCGTCGTGCACCTGAATCAGCTGACTGAGCAGATCCTCACCCGGCACCTTGCGACGCTGGTCGATGATGCCCAGTACGTATTCGCGTAGGTCAGGGTCGGATTCGGCGTAGCCACTGGAATCGGGGCCGGCGGCGGTGATGGCATCGTCGGCCCACTGAACGAATTGCGAGCGGTCGCCCGCGGGAATGCCGATCAGCTCCGCGATCACCATGGCCGGCAACAGAAATGCGAACTCCGCGCACAAGTCCGCCGCACCGCGTCCGATGAATCGGTCGATGAGCTCGTGCGCGATGGCATAAGTGGGGTCTTCGACGTTCTTGACTGCGCGCGGCGTGAAGGCCTTGACGACGAGCTTGCGCATCCGCGTGTGCTCTTCACCATCGAGGTGCACCATGCTCGGCTGGGTCCCCGGCGTGCGGGGGCGAAGTTCGCTGCGGAATGTTGCCGAATCTTTGAAGACCGCGGCAACGTTGTTCGCGCCGGTGACCACACAGGCTCCGTTGGGCGCCGGGAATACTGGGCAGCGCGATGCCGCCTCTTTCAGCGGAGTGTAGGGGTCCACCACCGGGGTGAATGGATCGAATGGCGCTGGCGTTTCGATATTTTCAGACACTGGCTTACCTCTCGCTCTCGGACGCCGGTGTACCGGCCCGCGATGCTTCCGTCACGCTGATCGCTGATTCCGGGCAGGCCTCGGCGCCCTCGATCGCGTGCAGCAACAGGTCGCCTTCGACCTGCGACTCGATGACCACGCAGAAGCCCTCGTCGTCGGGCTCATAGACTTGTGGGGCGCGGGTGTAGCACTGACCGTGGCCCATACACAGTTCCGGGTCCACCCTTACCCGGATGATGCGGCCGCTCATGATGCAGCCTCGGTCACTGCCGGCGCGCCGATGCGGGCGCGTAGGTCCGCTTGTGTTGCCGGCGTCAGTCCTCTGCTGGTGATCAAATCGACCGCACGATCGACCATCTCGGCGTTGGTGGCAGTCGGGAAGGCCCATGGGCAATCGCCGATGCCGACCCGAATGCCCAGGCCCCGGTCGAGGGCACGCTCCCACAGCGCCTGGGACCGCTCGGCCGAGCTCATGGCGTAGGGCACCACCACGGTTTCGTGATCGATGTCGGCAGGAATTCGTGACATCAAGAAGTCAATGACTTCGGGGTCGGGGTCGTTGTTGGAGACCCAGCGATCCGAGAAGAACAGCTTGATGTTCAGCGGCTGGCGCAAGATACCGATGCGGGCCGCCAGAGCCACCCAGCGCATATCGGCCGCGTTGAACACGGCGATATTCGGGACCAGCCCCAGCTCGGCGAACCGGTCCAACTCGGGTGGATACGGCGGGTTCGAGTTGTTGGGGTCGTCGGGACCGAAACTGACCACCCCGAAACGGTTTTCCTCTTCCATCCACAGCACCCGCTTGACGTGTTGGACCGGGTCAAACGGTGTGAGTAGCAGCCGGGTGCCGACCGGCGGGCGCTGGGCCAGCGCCCAGATGTGGTCGAGGCTGCCGTGGTAGCTGGGGTAGGCCAAGGGATCGACCTCGCGAGCCGCCGTAGCCAAGATGGTGCGAGAGACGTCATCGTCGGTCCAGGCCTGCCGGCCGTCGGCGTAGCGGGCATGGAAATGCACCACGGTGGCGCCATGCCGAATGCACTCGGCGACGTTGCGAGCCGTCTCCTCGGCGCCGTAGGGGACGTTCGGGTTGTCGTCCTTGCTGACCACCTCGTTGACGCCGACTTCGAGGTACACCTTGCCGTCATCGCGAAAACTCATTACGCTCCTCCCGGCGCCTTGTCAACCGTTCAATGTGGTGGATCTCGTTGTACGTCCGCAACTTCCATTGACCACCGGACTCAATGACGATGCGGGTGATCGAGCCGTAATGCGGCTCGGCCAGCGGCAGGCGAACATCGCCGACAGCCTTCTCCACACATGCCCCGATGACCCCGCCGTGACAGAAGATCGCTCCCAGGCCGGGTGGGCCGGCGACGGCCACCCGCCCGACCGCCGCGGTCGCCGTACGCCGGAAGTCGGCCAATGGTCCTTCCATATCGGGCCGGGCCATCATTTCCCGCCATTTGTCCAGCCGTGGATCGGCTTCGGCGATCATGTCCTCGATCGGGATGTAGAAGTCGGCGCCGTTGTCGAATTCCGCGAGGTCTTCGTGGATGTCCACGGCCAGGCCCAGCTTCTCGGCTGTGGGCTGGGCCGTCTGGCGGGCGCGCAGCAGCGCACTGCTGGCGATCGTCCGGACGGGCAACAGCACCAGTGCGGCTGCGACTGCCCGGGCCTGTTCGAAACCGCTCTCGGTAAGCGCCGGGTCGGGTTTGACGATGCCCTCGATCCGGTTCGGCAGGCCGTGACGGATCAACGCCACCTCCACGACCGCGCTCATCGCCGCACCAACAGCGCCGCGCCGGCCGTGGGCCCCCCGCCGACACCGACGGCCACGGTATTCGGCCGGCCGGCCTGGCGGTCGCCGCCCTGGCCCCGGAGTTGCACGCACGCCTCGTAAAGCAGCCCGCATCCATGCAGTCGTCCCGCCGACAGCTGACCGCCGCCGGTGTTCAACGGCAGCCTGCCGTCGGAAGCGATGCGCTTGCCTGATTCGAGGAACGGACCGGATTCCCCCTTGCCGCAGAACCCCAGCGCCTCCAGCCATGCCAGCGGAAGGAAGGAGAACCCGTCGTAGAGCTGCACTTGGTCCACGTCCTCGGGGCGCAGTTCGCTGCGCTCCCACAGGTGAGCCGCGGCGTCCCATGCGGCCATCTCGGTCATGTCGGACCACTGATCCCACAGCGGCCGGTGTCGCATCGCCCACCCGATCGACTCGATACCGACGGCGGGATGCGGCCCGTCGGCGGCGGTATCGACATGGGAGACCACGAAAGCCACCGATGCGTCGCAGGGCACGTCGCAGTCCAGCAGGCCGAACGGTGTGGTGATCATCCGTGCGTTGAAGTAGTCCTCGAGCGTCATCGGGGTGCGGTACACCGCATCCGGATTTCCTCCGGCATTGCGCCGATTGTTCACCGCGATGGTACCCAAATGCTCACGGGTGGTGCCGAATTCGTGCATATGGCGTTGGGCGTAGAGGGCGATCCAGTTAGCCGGCGAGTGCGCGTCGAACGGCGCGAGCCAGCGGCGGAACCCCGAGACCGCGGCGTCCGCAGCACCGGCGAGTGCCCCCGCCCGCCCCGCAGCCCCCTGCGCCGAAGCTTCACCGACCGTGCGATACACCAGGACGTGGCGGGCGAGGCCGGTGGCGACCGCAAGGCAGGCCGAGAAGAAGGCACTCAGCTGGCCGCCTTCGGGGCCGCCGAATTTCCAGTTGGTCTGCAAACCCAGGGCAGCGTGCACCTCGTCGGCTCCCGGACCGGCCAAGCCCGGGGTGTCGAATCCTCCACCGGGGAACGTTGCGAGGCCATCGATCTCGCCACGCTGGAGGCCCGCATCGGCCAGCGCGGCCAGGCATGCATCGACGGTCAAGGCCATCTCGCTGACCGGTAGCCGGCGTCCCACCTGGGAGGCGCCGAAACCGCGGATGACCGCCTCCCGCTCGGGGTTGGTCATCGCCGCTCCTCCCCGACAGCGGTGAACATCGGCGCGAACAACCCCTCACCCAGCGGCTCGAAGACAACACGCACCCGTGTGCCGATCCGAACGTCGGCCACCGGAGTGTCCACCAGGCGGCTGACGAAACGCAGCCCCGGTTGTTCGTCGAGCTCGACCACAATCACGGCGTAGGGGTCGCGCAGGTGCGGCAACCAGGGCTGATGGTTGATGGTGAAGGAATACACGATCCCATCGCCACTCACCGGCTCGAAGGCCAGGTCGCGCGAAACACAGTGGAAGCAAACGGGGTTCGGCGGGTGCTGGAATTTCCGGCAGTTCCCGCATCGCTGCATTCGCAGCGTGCCGTCCGCACCGGAGCGCCAGAACTCCTCCTCATCGGGGGTCGGAGCCGGCCGCAGCAACGGCCCGACCGATGAGAGCACCTCTGCTCGCCTGTCGCTGGTCACCGTCCGATGATCCGTCCCGTCTTCTCCCAAGCGCTGATGGCCGGCGGGAAGAATTCGTTGTAGGAGTGATACACCTTCGGCGTCCGGGTTTCTCCGACGCGGCGCAGATAACCTTCCGAGGAGCGGTAGAAATCATGGCCGGAAGCCTGCTCGGGGAGTTCGCCGTCCTCGACCGCTGACCACTCCCAGTCCACGCCGTCAACTTCGTAGTACATGTGCTCGGGAAACGTGTTGGGCTTGTACTTGATGTCCCGCGCGGACACGTTGGAGGTAGCATACAAGACCTCGCCGTCGCCGTCGACGATCACCGCGAAGTTGAAACCGTCAGCGCCGTAGCAGATGTGGCCCATTTCTATCGACCCATCGGTGAACTCGGTACCGAAGGGAGTCCATGCCAGTTCGACACCCTTGAAAAAGTCGCTGTTCCGCCACGTGACCCCGGGCGGTAGGTAGCAGTGGTCGAGCCATAGGAATCCCTCCGCCGACTTCCCGAACGCCGTTCCCGAAACCCGGTGCAGCAGTGAGGTGTACAAGAGCGGTGTCGGGCCGCTGGGCACGTACACCTGCATTCCCGGTCCGAGCCGCCGGCCGCCGAAGACAAGTTCGTCGCCTTCGCGGTAGCTCAGTTCGGTTGCCGTGCGTGCCATCTCAAAGGGCTGACCTGTGGCGTAGCCCGGTTCGGAGGGCTTACTGGCAATGCGGTACTGCTCATCGGTCGCGGTGGTGACGACGGGGCCACGGAAGAACTCACGTCCGGTCGGCATGGTCATTTTGCGCAGGGCGCCATCACGGGACTCGAAGCATGTTCCGTGCATCGACCCCTCGAGCCCCAAGACACCCCGGTAAGCGAAGTGCAGCTTGCCGTCGCTATCCCGGAAGTTGAGATAGAACCACGTAATCGACAGTGAAAGACCGAAATACGTGCGCGTCGGATCCGAGTCGGATCCGCTGGGTTCGAAAGTCCCGACGAGTGTCCGATGTCCGAAATCGCTCTTGCCTGACACGGTGCATCCCTCCTATACCGCGGATGGTGTTTCATCGATGATGCGAATGGTGCCCGCCCTGCCGTCGACCTCGACGAGTTGGCCGTTTCTGAGACGTTGAGTCGCGGTCACGGTGTTGACCACCGCGGGCACACCGAATTCTCGGGCGACGATCGCCGCGTGCGACATCATGCCCCCGACGTTGGTGACCACCGCGGCGGCGCAACCGAAGAAGGGGGTCCACCCGGTGTCGGTGACGTTGGCAACCAGGATTTCCCCGGGCTCGAAGTCGTCATCCGCGTCCACCATGATGCGGACCCTCCCCTGCGCCAATCCGGGCGAGACGGCGAGCCCGTTGAGCACTTCGGCGCCGTCGACGGCGGTGTCGTCGGGCGGGCTCCACGGCTGGCGGAAGTGAATCGGGAAGTTCAGCGCGGCCAGTCGCTTTCGTTCGTCGCGACGCCGCGCCACGCGTTCCGTGGAATCCGCGGGCGGATAGTAGATTTCGTCCACCGACAGGTAGTGAACGTCGGTCGTCGCCTCGAGCGTTCCCCGCTCGGCCAGCCGGCGCCCCCATTCCCGCAGGGCGAGTCGCAGCTCATAGGTGATGCGCATACAGACGTCGCGTCCGCGTTCCCGTCGCGCAATCGCGCTGACTGCGGTGCGAACCAATGAGCGCCCCAACGGCGTTCGCGCGCGTACGGCGGGAGGCGCATGTCCGGTGTGGATGCTGCCCATCACCGAGCGCAGCAGCAGTTCGGGTGCGTCGGCGTAGACGGGGTTGCTCAGTTCCGTCTCGCCGGGTCCACGATGTCCGCAGTCCGCGACCAGCCGGTCGAACCTGGCGGCGAATAGCGGCGCATCGCTGCGAAGTTTGTCCAGAACCACCTCGCGGGGGCTGTCGTCGATCAACCGGCGCAGCCCGTCATCCGTTGCGACGATCCCGGCGAGTTCGCGCACCCCGGCCAGCAGAGCCGCACTGCGCAGGTTCTGTGTCCCGGCGCGCACGTTCATCGCGACGTCATCGCCGTAGCGCTGTGCGATCAGATTCATGGGAAGGCTGACCATAAACGTGTTCATACAGTTGATATCCCACGCGCGCACCACCATGTCGGTAATCAGCTCGATGCGAGCGAGCAACTTGTGATCGGTGAGGCCTTGCAGGTCGGGTCGGCCGGCGACCAACCGCTCGGTCCGGCGTTCCATGTCGGACACCTCGTGTCCGAGACCGGAGATCTGGGGTCCACCCTTAAATGCCGCTTTGCCCGCGGCGACAACGTCGGCGGCCGTCATCCGTGGCGCGCGGTATCCATCCGGCAAGGGGGTGCCGTTCATCTGGTGCTCGAAGCTCTCCGGGGTCTGGCCCGGAATGGCTTTTGCGAGTTCCTTCATCACCGTCATGTTGTTGTAGAGCCGATGGCCAATCGTGCCAACCTGTTTGGCACTGACCATGCTCATCAACTCGGGGTCGAGCGGGAAGAGGCTATCGAGAAGATTCGCGGCGCTGAACATGATGCGGGTTGCCAGGCCGAGCGAGAATGGGGTCATCGGCCCCGGAAACGCCTCGGAGAGATTCGCCGCGCTCCACTCGGGCAGGGCCGGATCGCCGGTGACGTTGTCGAATTCACCCGTGTATTCGGACGGCACGATCCGCACCGCGCTGCCGTCTGACCCCGTGGTGTCGCGCGGAAAGACGACCGGCTCGGCCAAGCGGACGGGCTTGCGCACCGAGCGGGTGCCGACTGTCCATTTGCTCGACGACCAGTCCGTCATGTCGGCGACGGCCTCGGCCGAGCTGAAAGCGCAGGAGAACCCGAACTCCTCGTGCAACTTGCGGGTGTCACCCAGCGGGTAGTGCATGAACAGCTCGATGAGGTCGGGCACCGACTGGTAGTTGCGCGCCTTGCCGATCGCGCCGGCCAGCGCCCGGGAGAACCGCGCACCGGAATTCAGCACCGGCCTTCCCACGATCCGGGCCATCTCACTGAAGGTCAGGGTGTCATCCGCGTTGAGATTGACGGTGCCGGTCGGCCCGCCCAACGCCGCCGACGCGCAGAACCGCCCGACGTCGTCGACGTGGACCAGCTGCATGCGTGCCTCGCGGCCGGGTGTGACAACCACCGGTTGGCGGAAGATGCTGGCCGGCGCACTCCACGCCGAGCGCCCGACGATCACGGTCGGGCGCACGTTGACCGCCTCCACACCGGACTCGGTGATCATCTTCTCCGCGCGCACCTTGTTGCGTTCGTAGTGGAACGAGGCCGCGGGGCGCGGTGTCTCGTCCTCGGTGAACGGCTGCGGATGGTCCGGGTGGCCGCCGTAGACGGTGATCGACGAGGCGAACACCATCCTGCGGCAGTCGTGGTCAGTCATCCCGCGCAGCAGGTTGGTGGTGCCGCCGATGTCGATGCCCTCGGCGACCTCGGGGCTTTGCATTGCCGAGACCGTCCAGGCGAAATGGACTATCGCGTCGCAATCTGCGACGGCGCGCGACACGCTGTCGGCATCCTGGATGTCGGCGGCTACGTAGGTCACGCCTGGGATCGGTACCGCGGGCGTGCGCCGCGCCAAGACCACGACATCGGCGCCCATCCGGCGCAGCCATTTGACCGTCGCGGCGCCGGCGGCGCCGGTGCCTCCGGTAACCAGAACTCGTCCCGACATCTCACCTTCACAGGTCTCAAACCGATTACTTAACTATAACCTGGTTAGCTTATTCGACTGTGGCATGGGGCACAAACATGGCGGCTACACCAGTCCACGGTCGGCACATTCGCGCCGGCAGTCGCCCGGCGAGTTGAACAATCGAGCGATAAGACCCGACGCCACGGCTCCAGCGACGTTCTCTGCGGAGTCGTCGAAGTACAGCAATCCGTCTGGCCGGCAACCGATGCGCTCGGCCGTGAGTGCGAAGATCGCCGGATCGGGTTTTCGCATGCCGACCTCCGAAGAATCCACGATCGCTGCGAAACTTTCGATCGGCAGCACACCGCTGGTCCACCACGATCGTGCCTCTTTCGCATTGTTGGTGAGCACACCGACCTTCACTCCACCCCTTACCAGGTCGTGCACCAACGCAACCATCTCGGGACGCACCTGCTGGCCGGCGGCCAGGCAGGCGCCCAGACGATGAATGTCGACGCGGGTGCCCAGCCGCACCTCGACATCCCGGCAGACGAACTTGAGGAAATCGCGTATCGAGCAGTCACCGGTTTCCACTTCGGCGAACTTCGGACCGCGCAGGTGGTCGACGAACGTGTCCGCCGGTATGCCCAACTCGACGGCATAGTCACGACAGGCCTGGAAGGGATCGACGGTCAGCACTCCGCCCATGTCGAAGACAACAGCTTTGATGGGCCCACGCATTCGCGACTGCACCATTCACCGAGGGGCGTTGGTCTGCGCGGCCTTGATGCGTTCGACCGCCTGCATCAAGTCCTCCAAGCGTTTGCGTTCGGCAGCCAGGTTGGTCCCAGGCACGGTCGCCGTACTACCCTCTGCCAGAACCTCTTCCGCGTGCCGGATACGCTCTCGTGTGGCGCTGATCTCTCCGATGAGGCGATCCGATGCCTCGATGACGGTCAGCAGATCTTCGTCATCCCAGTCCGAGGTACCGAGCATGACTTCGGGTGGGATCGGTTCTATCGAGTCGCGGCTCATTTCTCGGCGCGGGGGAAATTGAATACCCGCCGTGCGTTGAGTTCGACGATCTTGTGGACGTCTGCGTCCGGGATCTTCATGAACACTTCTTCGGCGACCTTGCGGCTGTTGGGCCAATTGGAATCGGAGTGCGGGTAGTCGCACTCCCACAAGATGTTGTCCATGCCGACCTCGTCGCGGGCTTCCAGTCCGTGATGGTCTTCGATGAAGCACGAATAGATGTGGTCGTAATACAGCTCCGACGGCCGGCGTTCCTGATTGACGTTCTGGTAGAAGCGGTGCCGCTCCCACACGTAGTCCGCTCGCTCGAGCATGAAGGGCACCCAGCCGATGCCGCCCTCGGACAATGCCACCTTCAGCTTGGGATGACGGTGGAATACCGGCGAAAACAGCAGGTCGGACAGGGCGTACATGGAGTTGCAGCTGAACAACGAGATACTGACCGCGAGGGGCCCGTCCGGCGACGGCCGGGGAGATTGGCCCGACGTGCCGAAGTGCAACGACAGGGGCATGTCGTATTCCTCGGCGACGCTGAACAGCGGGTCCCAGTGGTCGGTGTGAATCGATGGCAGACCGAGCGGATACGGATTCTCAGGGAACGCAATGGTTTTCGCGCCCTTGGCAAAGGTCCGGTGCACCTCGGCGACAGCGCGATCGACGTCCCACAACGGCAGGATGACCAGTGGGATGTATCGGCGGGGTGCCGCCGCGCACCACTCGTCGAGAATGAAATCGTTGAACGCCGTCACCGACGCAAGCGCCACCTCACGGTCAGCGCCCTCCAGGAACACGGTGCCCGCGAACCGGGGAAAGGAAGGGAAACACAGCGCAGCCTCGACTCCGTCGAGGTCCATGTCGGCCAACCGCTGCACCGGGTCGTAACAGCCGGGCAGCATCTCATCGAAGCGCGAGGGGTCGATACCATACTCTTCGGGCTTCTTGCCGGCTACCGCGTTGAGACCGATCTGCGGGTACGTCTGGCCCTGGTACTCCCACACCTGGCTGGGCGGACCGCCCTTGGCCCGCGGCACCTCCACGATGCGCGGGCCGAGCTCTTGATATTTGGCCGGCAGCCGGTCGGCCCACACCCGAGGGTGCTCGATCAGGTGGTCGTCGACGGAGATCAACTGCATGTGATCCTGCAGCGGCATCGTCACTCCTTTTCGCTAACGTGGTTAGTCTTTTACTTTAATCGGGGCGCGGGTCGGTGGTAGGGACCAACGTCACCAGGTCTGCTCACCCCGGCAATGCCTTCCATCAGGTTACCGACGGCAACCGTCTGGATTTGGTGAATGCCCGTCATGACGGTGCCCCGTTGCCGGGGAGCAGCACCGTTGCGGCGGCCGATACCGCGACAACGCCGTCGAGGCGGCCAACGGTCAATTCCAATTCGGCAGTGTGCCCGTCCTCGGTCGGCGTCACGGTGGACACGGTGCCCCGGCACACCAACTCGTCGCCGGGCCAGACTTGCTCGGCGAATCTGACCGACAGCCGTCGCACACTTTCCGGACCGAACAGCTCCACGCAGTAGGTGCCCAGGTACCCGGCCTGCAGCATGCCAACACTGAAAATGCCTGGCATACCAGCTGATCGCGCGAACTCGTCATCGTGATGAATAGGGTTGAAGTCGCCGCTGGCGCCCTGATAGCGGACGATATCGGTGCGGGTCTGCGGCCCGAACCGCCGCTCGGGCAAGGCGGTTCCGGCCGCTAAGTCGTCCGGTGAAAGTCGACGACTCATGACGCCGCCCTCTCGATGACGGTCGCGCGGCTTTCGGCGGCCACCGAGCCGTCGGGCCGCAGGAACCGGGTAAGTACCACGATCAACGTCATCTGGCCGCCCCGGCCACTTTGCTTGTCGGTCACCGATTCCACCGAGGTCTCGGCGTGCAACGTGTCGCCGGCCTGCGGCAACTTGCCGATGAAGCTGTATTCCTGGCCGCCCTGCAACACCCGGCTCAGATTCAGGCCCAGCAGCGTGGCGAGCGAGGGATCTTGCGGCTCCCAGTGCATGGACGTGGCCAAAAACGTCGGCGGCACAGGAGGATTCGGTCCTTGATACACGGAGTCCACGGCACCGGTCGCGACGGCAAATTCGCGGATCTTGCCACGCTCAATGGGCATATCGTAGGCCAACAACACGTGGCCGATCAGCCGGTGCGCCGGATGGGCGGTTGACGCACTCACTGGACCGGCCGGCGTCCGGTCATGTCGGCGTTGGGCGCCGCCTTGGCGAGCAGGTCGGGCAGCACTGCATCGAGACGCTGCGTCGTCCAGCGCTCGTCGCTGTGCACCTCGGGCCCGTAGGCCCACCCTTCCACGACGGCAATGGTGCCACCGATCACGGCCAGCACACGGCCCGTCACGTCGCGAGCCGCGGGGCCGGCCAACCACAGCACCACCGGCGATACGCCGTCGGGCGACAAGTCGACGGTCTGGGCCATCTCATGCACGACCGGCAGATCGTCGGTGAGTCGGGTCAGCGCGGTGGGAGCGACGGCATTGACCGTGACACCGTAACGCTGCAATTCCATCGCCGCGATCACGGTGAAACCGGCGATACCCGCCTTCGCCGCACCGTAGTTGGTCTGCCCGGGGCTACCGAAGAGGCCCGATGGAGAGGTGGTGTTGATGACCCGGGCGCCGTTGGGCAGGCCGTCCTTGGCGCGCTGGCGCCAGTATTCGGCCGCGTGCCGGGTGGGACAGAACGTGCCTTTGAGGTGCACGCCGATTACCGCATCCCATTCCGCCTCGGACATCGAAGTCAGCATCCGGTCGCGCAGGATGCCGGCATTGTTGACCAGAACGTCCAACCCGCCGAAAGTGTCCACGGCTTGATCGATCAACGCTTTGGCGCCGTCCCACGAGCTGATGTCGTCGGTGTTGGCGACCGCCCGTCCACCGGCCTCGGTGATCTCGTCAACAACCCGTTGCGCCGTCCCGGTGGAACCGCCGCTCCCGTCGCGCCCACCGCCCAGGTCATTGACCACCACGGCCGCGCCGGCCGCCGCGAACGCGAGCGCGTGCGCGCGACCCAAGCCGTTGCCCGCTCCCGTAACCACCGCAACTCGGTCGCCGAAATGCTTCTGCCCCAATGTACTTCGAACCTCCTTGAAACCGCGCTAATTCGATTGCGCAGCAATGCCTTCGAATCGTTCGCGGACTTTCCCGCGCAGCACCTTCATAGCCGCGTTGCGCGGAATCGATTCGGTGGTCGACACCGTCACCGGCGCTTTGTATGCGGGAAGCCTGGATTTGACCCAGGCGACCAGCTCATCGGGACTCACCCCACCCTGGGCGACGACGACCGCGACGGGCACCTGGCCGAGTCGCTCGTCGGGAATCCCGAACGCGACCGCCTCGCGCACCTGCGGATGCCCTTCCAGGCAGTCCTCGATCTCGGCCGGAAAAACCTTGAATCCGCCGCGGTTGATCACATCGTCGGCACGTCCGCGGATCCAGACGAAGCCGTCCTGGTCGATACTGCCCAGATCATTGGTGCGGACCCATTCGCCGTCTCCGCCGGCAGCCTGCGCGGAGCGCACCCGCACGATGCCGTGTTGGCCTGAGGCCAGCTCCTCATGCGTTTCGGGGTCGATGATGGAGATCTCGACGCCGGGGTGGGCGCGGCCCACGCTGCCGCGTTTGGTGTCCTTCCACTGCCGCCAGTCCCGCAGCGACCATCCGGTGATCCCACCGGTGAACTCGGTCGCCCCATAGCTGACCAGCACCGGGCATCCGTACGCCTTTTCGAAGGCGTCGGCCAGATCGGAGCCAACCGGCGCGGCGCCGGCCCAGACCGCTTTGAGGCTCGACAACCTCTTCGGGTCCACGCCCGCGTCGAGGATCATCCGCAGGGCCGCGGGGGGCACCGACACCGAACGCGGCCGGTATTGTGCCACAGCCTGCGACCACGCTTCGGTCTCGAACCTGTCCTGCAACAGGATTCGTCCGCCACCACTGAGCGCGGTGACCAAGGCCCACAGACCGCTGATGTTGGTCGGCGGCAGGGCACAGATCTGCACCCCCGCCCCGCGAACGCTGCCGACACGCGCGCTGCCGTTCATGTAGTGTTCTTGCGCACCGCGCAGAGCCTGCTCGATTTCGTTGTAGCGCAACGGTATCCGCTTGGGCGGACCGGTAGTCCCGCTGGTGGGCATGAGGATCGCGACGTCGGCTTCGGCCGTGGCGTGTTCGACGCCCGGGGCCCGCTCGTTGACCATCCGCACCGCGTCGTCGGCGCCGAAGTCGATCGAGATCCCGAGCGCGCCCGTCTCAGCCACAGCCGTCCCGACGGCCGCCCGACGCCAATCCTCCGGGTCGGCAAGCACGGCCGGCGGCCGCAGCGAACCGATGTCGTTCCCGACGGTGGCGTCCGGCATCGCCGGGTTGAGCACGATCAGCGGCCGGCGACTGGCAAGCAGAACGGCCAGGGCGGCGACCGGCCCAGGGCGGTTGCGCATGAACACGCCGACGGGACAACCGGGCCCGATGCCGTGGGCTGACAGCGTCGCATCGATCTGCTCAGCGACCGCGCAGAACTCGTCGTGGCTGCGCCACGACTCGCCGTAGCAGAGCAACGGCTCCTCGCCGCGGGCGGAAATCCTCGCCCGCATCTGGTCCGGAAGATCCATTCGTCACCTTTACTGGCACGCGCCGCGGTTGTCGATGCTCAATTGACTAACCAGGTTATATTAACAGACGGGTCGGCCTGGCTACGACGGGCCGACCGTCAGGTGATGGCGCCCTCGACCTTCATCTCCACCAGCTGGTCCCAGTCATATCCGAGGTCGAGCAGCACCCGATCGGTGTCGGCGCCCAGCTCCGGCGCCGGACTCGGACTCGGTCGGTAATCGTTGAATTGCACCGGCGGCATCGCCACGGTCAGCACGGCGTCGCCGTCGACGTCCAAGGACCCGACGTACCCGTTGGCGAGAACCTGTGGATCGCAGCGGGTTTCCTGCGGCGACTGGACGATTGCCCAGACGCCCCGCTGCCGGCCGAGCATCTCTCGCCATTCGTCCGCGGTGCGGGCCGCGAAGATGGCGTCCAGTTCGGCGATGCACGCCTTGCTGTTGGCGCTGCGGGCCGCGCCGTCGGCGAAGCGCGAATCGGTGGCCAAGTCCGCTCGCCCGATGAGTTCCATCAGCGGAGCCCAGAATCGGTCCGATTCCAGCATGACGAGTGCGACGAACCGCCCGTCGCTAGTCCGGTAGGTGTTGGTGATCGGGTTATGCGCCGACTGGTGGTCGCTGCGCGGCATGGCGTCGATGTCGAACAACGACGACGCGGCGATGTGTGGAGCGGTGCCCCACACCGAGGCGCCGAGCAGGCTGACGTCGACAACCTGAGCGGTGCCGGTGCGTTCGCGGGCGAACAGGGCAGCGGTGACACCGCCCGCGGCGTACAAGCCGGACTGCAGATCGCCGAACGCCGAGCCGGGCATCGGCGGCGGGTACTCGGCGTCTTCCGGGGTGCTGACATAGGCCACGCCGCCGCGCGACCAGTAGGACGCCAGATCGAAGCCACCGGTGTCGGCCTCGTCGCCGTGCGGGCCCAGCCCGCTCCCGCGTGCGTAGACCAGCCGGGGGTTGACCTTCGTGAGGTCCTCGACGTCGACGCGCAGTTTGCGTCGCACCGGGGCCAGATAGTTGGTCAGGAACACGTCGGCGGTGGCCACCAGCCGATACAACGCCTCCCGGCCGGTCTCGCTGGTCAGATCGATCCCAACGCTCGCCTTGTTGCGGCTGAACGTCTGGAACATATAGCTGACCGGCTGTTGGCCGGGCGGCGTCAGTGCCGCGCTGACCAGCCCGCGCATCGGATCGCCGTGCGATGGGTGCTCCACCTTGATCACCTCGGCGCCCCAGTCGGCGAGCGCGACGCCCGCCGACGGAATGAAGCCCCACGTCGCGAGTTCGATGACGCGGACGCCGTCCAATACCCCAGGCATCTCGGTGGCCTCTCCTTCGTACGACAGCGTGGTGACAATAGACTAACCAAGTAATAGGATTCTGGTTCGCGGTCCCCCGGATTGGCCGCGTTCGGTTAACCAAGGCGATCGAGAGGGTGTGCCATGGGACGAGTGGCGGGAAAGGTAGCGCTGATCACCGGCGCCGCGCGGGGGCAGGGCCGCCACCATGCGATCCGCCTGGCCGAGGAGGGCGCCGACGTCATCCTCATCGACATCTGCGCGGACATCCCCGGCGTCGGCTACTCGATGGCCACAGCCGAAGACCTCGACGAGACCGTGCGGCTGGTCGAGAAGTTCGACCAGCGTGCTGTCGCGGTCGTCGCTGACGTGCGCGACCGGCCGTCGCTGCACAACGCTGTAGCCCCGGCCGTCGACGGCTTCGGCCGGCTCGACATCGTGGTCGCCAACGCAGGCATCTGTCCCATCGGCCCCGACTACCCGGTATCGGCGTTCGCCGACGCGGTCGACGTCGACCTGATCGGTGTGCTCAACACGATCCACGTCGCGCTGCCCTGGGTGCCCGCGGGAGGGTCCATCATCGCGACCGGATCGGTGGCGGCCATGCTGCCCAACGCGGTGAACAACCCGGGCAACGGCCCGGGCGGAGCAGGCTACGGTCTGGCCAAGCAGTTCATCAGCCAGTATGTGGTGGTCCTCGCCAGGCAGGTTGCTGCTCAAGGCATTCGCGTCAACGCGGTCCACCCGACGAACTGCAACACCGACATGCTGCACAGCCCGCCGATGTACAAGGCCTTCCGCAAAGACCTGAGCGAGCCGACCCGGTCCGACGTCGAAGACGCGTTCCCGCGGATGCAGTCGATGCCGATCCCCTACGTCGAACCCGACGACGTCGCGCACGCCATCGTGTTTCTCGCGTCGGACGAGTCCCGTTACGTCACCGGGTTGCAACTGGCCGTCGACGGCGGTGCACTGCTGAAGATCTGAACCTCTCGCGGCCTTATCCGTTCGATCGGTCGACGAGCCGCCCGTACAGAATCTGCTGGACGAAATCGGTCAGCTGGCGCACCGTGGCCGGATCAAGTTCGTCGGTTTCGTCAAGCCGCCACGACGATGCCAGCGCATAGACCATCACCGCTCCGCCCAGCGCCTCGATCACGGCCGCCGACGACGCGTCGACATGGATCTCGCCGTTTCGACGGGCCCGCTCGAGCACGCCGACCGCTTGCTCGATCTGTGGCTCGACTACACGCTTTCGGTATTCCTGCAGTACTTCCGGATACCGGCCGCCGTCGACGTGGACCCTCAGATTGGCATTCCCGATACCACTGGCGAAATACCTGAACGCATCGCACGCGTACGCGACCAGGGCGTCCTCGATCGGTCGATCATCGGCAAGTCCAGGAACCACTTGATCCGACAACGCATCCAGCAGCAGCGACTGCGCATCGGAATAGCGTCGGTAGACCGCGTCCTTGCTGACAGCGGCGGCTTTGGCAACGCCCTCGAAGTGAAACCCGGCCCAGCCCTCGCGACCGTACAGTGCGCGAGCCGCGTGCCTGAGCCTGTCGTCGATCGTCGGGTCTCGTCGGCGCCCAGCCCCAGGCTTGCGGGACGGCCCCACGCGCACAGCCTGTTTCGCCGACGGACCGGCTCCGTTTGCACCCATCGACGTCCTCTCGTTCGTCGAAGTCTAAACGTTTCGCGCCATGCAATATGCGCTACCCTATTGCCGACGTTTCGCGTCGGTATTATGCTAGCGCCAGATCACACAAAATGCATCGGCGTGAAGGGGACCACATTTTTTTCGCACTGACGCAGGCCTTTAGCGGTCCCCCCGCAGCGCTTTCTGGCACGAGGGAGAGCCGCTGATGGCGTGCTGTGTACTGGTGGCCGCCCTGGTCGGCGCGGCGTTCCGGAAGATTCCCACCCGGCGTCAACCGAAATCGCCGGTGCAGGTGGCGCGGTGGTCGCCGCCCACAATGAGCACTAGCGAAACAGCCTCGTGAGTAAGTGAAGTCGCGGCGCAGCCAAGGAGTGAGCTGAGTATGTCAACGTCGACAGTCGAGCGAGATGACGACCTCAAGCTCGGATACGAGCTCACGGTTCCCGATGCACCGAACGGCCCCGCCGTGCGGGCACTGCTGCGACGAACGGGAATCGCCGCGACGATCGGGGCAGCTGTTGCCGTCGGGGTATCGATCTTCAGCAGGCGGCCCGGCGCTCGCGCGTTGGCCCTGGGTGCCTTGGCGCCCGGCGCCGGCTACATCTTCACCCGCAGCCCGCTACGGTTCCTGGCGACGCTGGGGGGCTTCGCGGCTTCGTTGGTGGCGTGGTTCGGCAGCGGAAACATCGTGCTGCCGCCGCTCCTCTGGGTGGCCACGGCGTTCAATGCGCGCAAGCAGGCCGCCCGCGGGCGCAAGACGTGGAATGGTGCCCGAGTGGCGGTGCCCGGGGCGCTGCTCGGCGTGGCCGTGGCGGGCACCCTGGGTCGGCACCGCGCCTTCCGCGCCGCACAGGATCGCGGCCGCACCCGGGCCCAGTACCTGACAACCGTCCCGCGAATCGACCCACAACCCAAAGACGCGGTGCACGACGAACTTTCGGTTCAAGATATGGCGACCTTGCGGTCGCTGTTCGATCGGGCGCTGCAACCACTCGACAAGTTCGACGGCTTCACCAAGGTGGACCAGTTCCAGACCTCGGCGATCCGCTACCAGCTGAACTTCATGCAGTGGGCACTGGCGATGGCTCAATTGCACTACACCCCATCGTTTCACGGCTACCTGTCCGCCGCTCAGCGCAACCTGATCGACAAGCTGACCCTACCGCCGATCTGGCGCTACTGGGCTTTTGAGCAGACCTGGGGCAACCTCAGCCTCGACTGGGACCCGATGAAACGCGACAACATCATGCTGTCGGGCTACCTCGGAACGATGCTGGGCGCGTACGAATCCAACACCGGGGACGACCGCTACCGTCACAGTGGCGCGTTACCCTTCCGGCTCGGCAAGCGCACCTGGCCGTACACCCACGACATGGTCGCGACGGCGGTACACGACAACATGCAACGGTCCGGGATGACGTTGTTTCCCTGTGAGCCGAACTGGATTTACAGCGCCTGCAACATGACCGGCATCAATACTCTGGCGATGTCGGACCGATTGCACGGCACCCGTTTCATCGAATCGATGGGCGAGGATTTCCGGCGCCGGCTGCACGAGGAGTTCATCACGCCGGACGGGCGGGTCACCGCCATCCGATCCGCGCGGCTTGGCATCACCATTCCGATGCTCACCTCCACGATGGCCGACTGCGGCCTGGCCAGCATGCTGCACGCCTTCGACCCTGAACTCGCGCAACGTTGTTGGGCGATCGTGCGCCGTGAATTCATCGACACCTCCGGGCCCGAGCCGACCATCGTGCTGCGGGGCTGGGACGCCATCGACACGGGCAACTACCGCAAGACGCACTTGGGCGCGTTCGCGCCCGTGATGTGGGCGGCCGCCGAGATGGGCGACACCGAGCTCTACGACGTGCTGGCGACCTCCCTCGATCGGCAGATGGCGCCCACCGAAAGCAACGGCACCCGTTGGTATGACGAGTTGTCCACGAACATGAACGCGATGTTGGCGCTCGCCCGGTTCAACCCGCCCGGCGGTCACCGCGCACTGATCAGCGACGGCCCCGGCGAGGCGGTATTGCATGGCCCCGTCTTGGATGGAGCGTGCTATCCGCAAGTGCTTGTCACCTCGACCCGCACCGACGGCAGCGACCTTCGCCTGGTCCTGCACCCGGGTGAAGGGCCGACCCGCGCCGAGCTCGGAGTGGAGCGCCTGGTCCCGCGCCGGGGCTACCGCCTACGCGGCGCGCGCGACGGAGAACTAACCGCAGATGATTTGGGCCGCTTGACCGTTCCCGTCGAGCTGGCAGGGCGAACCGAAGTTTCGCTCACCCCGATGTCGTAATCACGCATACAGCGACGAGAAAGAGAGACACTGACATATGAAGAAGGTCCTCGTGACCGGCGCCGGCTCCGGCATCGGCAAAGAATTCACCAAGCTGTACCTCGAGGACGGTTCGCGTGTGCTCGCGGTCAGCCTGGTCCAGGCTGAACTCGACCAGCTGAGCAACGACTTCGCCTTCGGCGCCGCACGCCTGGAGACCCTGCAGATGGACCTCGCCAAGCCGGATGCGGCCGAGGCGTTGCTGCGGTGGTGTCAGGAGAACGACTGGTTCCCCGACATCCTGATCAACAACGCCGGCTTCGCCTGCTTCGGTGACGCGGTTGACCTGGCCCCGGAACGCGTGGCGAACATGTTGGAGCTCAATGTGATCACGTTGACCATGACCTCGATGCTGTTCGGCCGGCAGATGAAGGAGCGCCGCCGGGGCGCCATCCTCAACGTCGGTTCGACGGCGGGGATGGTTCCCTCGGTGCGCTTCGCCTCTTACGGAGGCAGTAAGTCATACGTCAACACGTTCACGTATGCGCTGGCCGCCGAACTGAAGCCCTATGGCGTCACCGTCACGTGCTTAACTCCTGGCGCGACTCAGACCAAATTCGCGGAGGCCGGTGGTATCGACGTATTCGGCGAAAAGTCGATGTTGCACAACATGTTTGAAAAGAAGAAGGCCGGTTCGCCCGAAGTCGTCGCCCGAGCGGGATACGACGCGCTGGCCGCCGGAAAGCGGCAGGCCCTGGTAGGCAAGGGAGCCAAACTGGCCGCCGTCCTGTCACGAGCGGTGTCACAGAAGAATCTACCGTCGCTGGTCAAGAATCCCTGATGCAGACACACACGGCCGACCCGGCGACGGCGGACATCCGCCGGCCGTCGCCGGGCCTCTGGCTCGCAGCAAGTGCCGAGATCGCGGTCGCGCTCGTAGTCGCGACGATACTTTTCAGTAGTCGCCATGCGTCACCGCCGATGAGTCACTCCGACATGGCGAGCATGCCGGACATGAGCCCGAAGCCGGTGCAAATCCATTGGCAGGCGACGACACTTATTTTCGCCGCACTCACCGTGGCGGCGCTGATCTGGTGGCTGGCGACCCGGGCGCGCATCCCCGCAGTCGTTGCCGCGGTCGGGCTCATTGCGGTCGGCGCGTCCGGAGAAGTGCGCGCCATGTCCGTGCAGTCCCACCTCGTGGCGATGGCGGCGCTCGAGGCCCTGCTGGTGGCCGCGCCGCTGTTATTCATTGGCGCGCTGCGACCGCGGCAGTCGTCCGCTGCCGTTTCGCGGTCGGCACTGTGGATGGCCCCCGTCATCTTGGCCGTCGCCCTCAATTCGACGCTCCTGATTGCCCTACATGTGCCTGCGGTCCATGACCGAGGCATGGACCTGGCCGCGGTTCCCCTTTGGCTTGCGCCCCTGGTCGTATCGGTCGGGCTGGTCTTCTGGGCCACCATATTGCTGACCACCCGACATGTCGACCCGCGGGTGCGTCGCTGCGCGATGATCGTCGGGCAGGAAGTCGCGGCGATCCTCGGCCTGGCCGTCCTGATCCGGCCCTTTCCTTATATGCACCACGCCAACCCGTTCGGGCTGTCGTCGGCCGTCGACCAGCGTCTGGGCGGCATCCTGATGTTTGCCGCCTGCGCCGCAGCAGCGATGCCCCTCGCTAAACGTATTGCTCCACAAGAACACCGAACGGAAGACCATGTCCACTGATCTAGAAAATGTCGTGCCGTCGGTCGACGGTGACCGGTCCCTCGAGTTGAGATCCCTCCTGGATGCGCAGCGGTCCGACTTCCTCCGTGCCGGAGAGCCATCCGTGGCGCTGCGGCGCGACCGGATCGACCGGCTGATCCTGCTCCTCACCGAGGGGGCCGACGACTTCTCGGCGGCGCTCAACGCCGACTTCGGAAATCGACCCCACGCAATCAACCTCATGTCGGAAGTCGTGGGAATCCTGCCTGATCTGCTTGCGACCCGCCGCAATCTGAAGTCGTGGATGCGACCGCAGAAGCTGCGGTCCACCGGCCTGCTCGGGGTGCCGACCGTGGTCGACAAGAAGCCGCTGGGCGTGGTGGGCATCATCGGGCCGTGGAACTTCCCGGTTGGCCTGGTCGTTCAGCCCGCTGCGTCGGCACTGGCCGCAGGCAACCGCGTGATGATCAAGTTCTCCGAGGTCACCTCGCGCACCGCGGAGCTGTTCGCCGCCAAGGCGGCCAAGTATTTTGACTCGACCGAGTTGACCGTCGTCACCGGTGGCGCCGATGTCGGCGCTGCGTTCAGCGCGCTGCCCTTCGATCACCTGTTCTTCACCGGATCGCCCAGCGTGGGTGCGCTGGTAGCCGCGGTAGCGGGCAAAAACCTCGTCCCCGTCACCCTCGAACTGGGGGGCAAGAATCCCGCGGTGGTCGCCCCCGACGCCGATGTCAGGGCGATGGCGCGGCGCATCATCGCGGCGCGGTTGACCAACGGCGGCCAGCTCTGCCTCTGCCCCGACTACGCCTTCGTGCCTCGCGACCGGGTCGACGACTTCGTCGACGCGGCGCTCGAACAGGGCAAGATCGCTGCCGCGAACGAGGGCGAAGCGGGCATGGTCACCATCGTGGACGACAAGAACTTCCGGCGGGTGACCGGTTTGATCGAAGATGCGCGCTCGCACGGAGCCACGCTCTATGACACCGGTACCGCAACGGATTCGGCGCGCCGGCGCATTCCGCCGACCATCGCCGTGGGCGTCAACGACAACATGCGCATCACCCGGGAAGAGGTCTTCGGACCAGTGTTGTCGGTCCTGCCCTACGACACCATCGGCGAGGTGTGTGATTACGTCGCGGCACGACCCTCGCCGTTGGCCGCGTACTGGTATGGGCCGCCCGAATCCGGGCTCGACGAATTCCGCAAGAGAACGCAGAGCGGCGGCATGACGATCAACGACTTCGCCGTGCATTGCGCGATGATGGCCGCCCCCTTCGGTGGGGTGGGACACAGCGGCTCGGGCGCCTATCACGGCAAGACGGGCTTCGACACCTTCACGCACCACCGCACGGTGACGACGAGCAAGCTCCCGTTCAGCATGGCCAGTCTGTTGACACCGCCCTACTCGCCGCTTTTGAAGCGCGGCCTGCCGGCCTACGTCGGTTGGCAACGCCGAGCGGCGTCCCGCCGATTGGCGCGTGGCGGCGGGGCGAGGGCGTAAGCCGACTCGACATGGCGTGTTGCGTGTTGGTGGCGGCGATATTCACTCGGATCAACGAGTGGCTTCGTCGGTCGCGCGACCGTAAACGTGGGCAGGGCAGCGCATCACGTAGAGAAATACCCGAAATAGCGGAGACCTCATGAGTTTGTTGAGCGATAATTCGATCCGGGAGTCCGGCCTGGATTCTTATGAACTGCCGCAGCGTTCGCGCTTCAACGGCCCGGTTACCTCGCGCCGGTTGCGGCGCAGCATGCTGGGATACACCGTCATCGCGCTCGTAGGATTGCTTCCGGCGGCGGTTGGGTTGTCCGCGTCGTGGCAGGCTCTGGGTCTCGGTTTCCTGCTCCCCGGCGGTGGGTTCCTCGTCTTCGGCTGGTGGGCAGTGCTGGGTATCGCCGCGACGCTGGCCGTCCTGACGATCGCCTTTGTGCTGTGGTTCGCCACCGGGAACGTGGTCGCGCCCCTGCTGACATGGCTGACGGCTGCGTTGGTGGCGGCCGTGATGGCTGTCGGTCGCCCCGTTCCGTCGCCTCGATTCGCACCCGCGGCCGCGGCATTGGCGATCGTCGGTGCCGTCGCGCTGACCATCGTGGTCGGTCGCGCGATCATGGTGCGCCGCGCACGCCGTTTGCGCGACGAGCGAATGGCGTACCTTCCGACCGAGCTCGCTGCCTTCGAGCGGCGCATTGTGCCCACGGAACCCGGGCCACGCGAGCTCGACGAAACCCAGGCGGGGCATGTCCGTTGGCTGCTCGGCCTCGGGCTGCAGCCCCTGGATCAGTTCGTCGGGTTCGACATCATCGAGCAGTTCCAGCCATCCGCGTTGCGCTACCAACTCAACCACGTGCAATATGCGCTGGCTCAGGTGCAACGCCACTACACGCCGAATTTTCACGGTTATCTCTCGACCGCGCAGGAGCGGCTGATTGAAAAGCTCACACTTCCCAAAGTGTGGAAATACTGGCGGCTCGAACGGCTTTGGGGCCGACTCAGTAACCACTACGATCCGGGCGGGCACGAGAACATCATGCTGACCGGATGGTCGGGCATCTGCCTCAACACCTATCACTCGACTACCGGAAGTGACCGATTCGTGGGTCCCGACGCCCTGGTGTTCGGGCTCGGCAATCCCAGGAAGACGTACCGGCACGACTCCCATTCCTTCCAGGAGTCGCTGATGCGGAACTTCGCTCATTCACCGCAGACTCTGTATGCCTGCGAACCCAATTGGACGTACTCCGCATGCAACATGTACGGCCTGCTCAGTGTGGCATCGCACGACGCGGCGTTCGGAACCCAAGACCTTGGGGCCGTGTCGGAGCCATTCCTGCGCGGTCTGCGTGGCGAGCTCATGACTCCCGCCGGCACATTGGTCGGCTTTCGCTCCGACTACACCGGAATAGGACTTCCGGCCGGCAGTTCGCTGATGTTCTTCCTGGCCGCGGGGTGGGTGGCGCCGGTGTTTCCACAGTTGGCCCGCACGCTGTGGGCGATCGCCTGCCAAGAGATCCTCCAGCTCGGAAAGGGCGGTTTGGCAGACTATCTCGCGAAGCCATTCATGCTCGATTCCGGCAACTATCGCTCCACCGGGCTGCCGGCACGGGCCATGATCCTGTTGGCCGCACGGGAATTCGGGGATATGGGTGTCGCCGACGCCGCGGAGCGCGCCCTCGAGCAGTTCAACCAGCCGGCGGTGGTCGACGGCCAGCGACGGTACGAGTTCGGCTCCACCTACGCTAATGCCCTGGCCGCCCAGGCGCTTTTGACCCGCCCCGGAGACTGGACCCGCCTTATCACCACGCGACCGCCGGCGAGCACGCTGCGCGGACCGCTGTTGAAGAAGGTCCGATTCGACCAGGCGACGGTCGCGCAGGCCACCAGCGGCGGCGCCGACCTGCGCCTGGTCTTGCGGGCCGCCCCGGGACTCGGCCTGGCAGAGGGCGTGAGCCTTGAGCTCGGTCGGCTGCGTCCGCAGTCGGCGTACACGGTGAAGATTGACGGTACCGAGATCCCTTTCAGGAGCGACGAATTGGGCCAGGCCAACATCGACGTTCGGGTTGGACCCCGCACGGAGGCGACGATCGTGCCAGCTGAGAACCGCCAGTGAAACAGTTCTCCGGAGAGGTCTCACTTCGCTCCCCCGCCACGGCCGATTCGCTGTGGACCTTGCTCAGCGACGTCACCCAGATGGGGCGCTGGAGTCCGGAATGCACGGGTGGCCGCTGGCTCGATGGGGCGTCGAAGCCGGCGGTGGGAGCCCGGTTTCGGGGTAACAACCGATGGGGAGTGATGCGCTGGTCCACCACGTGTGAGGTCGTCGCGGCCGAACCGGGTCGGCGTCTGACATTCGATGCGCGGCACTGGAGCGGAGCCACGACACGATGGAGTTTCGAGTTGGTTCCGGACGGCGACGCCACGGTTCTGTGTGAACGGTTCGAAACGGTCGGTACACCGACCGTGGTTCTGTTCCTCGACGGGCTGGCCGGCCGTCCCGACCGGCTGTTGGATTCGATGAAAATGACGCTTCAGCACTTGAGTCAGAAGGCTGAGCTTGGACAACACTGACGCGAGAACCGACCCCGCTTGTCGGCACTCATTCTGACTCGCTAGCGTCACTGCCAAACAACGGAGGTGTTTATGGCCGCGCAGATCCCAATGGTCGACTATCTGGTGCTTGACGACGGCCAACCGCACCTGGTCGCCCAGGAATGCGCCAATTGCGGTGCCCGCTACTTCGACCGCCGCAACGCGTGCGCCGGCTGCTTCGCCAACGAGTTCAAGACCGTCCCCGTCGCGACCGAAGGCACCGTGCGCACGTTCACGATCGTTACCTTCGCCGCGCCCGGCGTCCCCACGCCCTTTGTCGCTTCAGTGGTCGACTGCGACGGCACCCAGGTCCGCGCCAACCTCATCAATGTCGAACCCGACCCCGAGCACGTCCGCGACGGGATGGAGGTCCGGCTCACCACGTACTCCATGGGCGCCGACTCCCAAGGCACCGAGGCGATCGGCTTCGGATTCGAACCCGCCAATTGACCAACCACCCTATTCGCGCAACGAAGGAGCAACGACGATGAGCGCCAGCGACGACATCTGGATCCTCGGCATCCGAATGACCAAGTTCGGCAAGCACCCCGAGCTGGACACCGTCGATTTGGCGGCGGAGGCTGCCACCGCCGCTCTGGCCGATGCCGGCGTGACCATGGCCGACATCGGTGTGCTGGCGGCGGGCAACCTGATGAACGCGAGCGCGGGCCTCGGCCAGCAGCTGCAGAAGCAGATCGGCCAAACGGGCATCCCGGTCTATAACGTCGCCAACGCCTGCGCCACCGGTGCGACCGCTTTGCGCACGGCGATCATGGCCGTCAAGGCCGGCGAGGTCGACTACGGCCTGGCTGTCGGAGTGGAGAAGCTGTCCGGGGCCGGGCTGCTGGGCGCCGGTGGGCAAAAGCAGGATGACGCCGACGTGTGGGCGCCGTCGGGTCGGTTCGGCGCGGTCGCGGGAATCGACGGCCGGATCGGCACCGAGGCCATGCCCGGGGTGTTCGCCCAGATCGGCACCGAGTACGGCCATAAATACGGCGGCACCAGTTTCGAGCTGTTCGCCAAGATCAGCGAGAAGAACCACGCTCACTCGACGCTGAATCCGCTTGCCGCCTACCAGAAGAAGTTCACGCTCGAGCAGATCATGAACGACGTTATGATCGCCTACCCGAACACCCGCCCCATGTGCTCGGCCAACTGCGACGGCGCCGCCGCCGCGGTCGTGTGCAATGGCGAAACGCTGAAGAAGCTGTCAGCCGAGCAACGGCGACGTGCGGTGAAAGTCTCAGCGTCGGTGCTGACCACCGACCCGTACGAGGCGGGCTGCCAGGTGCTGCCGAACGTTAACACGCTGACCCGCAGGGCCGCCGCGATCGCCTACGAGCAGGCCGGCATCGGGCCGAGCGACCTCAATCTCGTTGAGCTGCACGACTGCTTCGCCACCGCCGAGCTGGTGCACTACGACAACCTGATGCTGTGCGAAGAGGGCGGGGCCGCAGACTTTTTCAACTCGGGAGCCACCTGGCGTGATGGGTCCACTCCGGTCAACGTCTCCGGCGGGCTGGAGTCCAAGGGCCACCCCATCGCGGCCACCGGGATCGCCAACATCTGGGAGATCTGCCACCACCTGCGCGGCGAGGCCGGCGACCGCCAGATCGAAAACGCCAACGTCGGGCTGGCCCACGTGATCGGCTTGGGCTCCGCCTGCGGCGTGCACATCCTGGAAAAGTCCGCGGCCTAGGAAGCTTCGGCACCTGGTCACATCAGCCTCGCGAGGCTGCTCCGGGCGGGGCGGTTCGTTCTGCCTACCTCCGAGCGACACGCAGCTCACGCTGACCGCCCTAGGCTACCGTAAGAGCCGGGGCACAGCGGCTGGCAAACCGCGGTACCTCATTCGGTGTCGCCGATCCCCAGATATCCACCGGTACGCGAACCAGCCAGGGACAGTCCGCGCCCCTGCCGCAGCAAGGAGGTCAACTCTGCCAGGTTCGCGGCCGATTCGGTGACCAGCGTCGGGTCCGCCAGCGGCGCGTGCTCGACGAGGAAGGCGTAGTCCAACCCGGCTTCCAGGTACGGTTCGATCTGCCGTGCGACGTCTGCCGGGGTACCCGTGAAGTGGCCGACACGTTTGACCGCCTCCGACGGAACAGCCCGGGCGGCCTCGTGGAATGTGTCAGCTGTCATCCGTTCTGGGACGAGGTTTTTAGCGTATCCCCAGTCGTTGCCGAGCGGATGCTCAAATCCGTACCGACACCAGTCCTCCCCGCGGACCCCGCCGTAAACGATGGTGTTCCAACGCAGTATGTCCGTGGCCGCCAACCGGTCTACCACGGCTTCGTCGCCCATCAGCGTGAGAACGGATGCAGCAAAACGCAGCTGATCCGGATCGCGCCCGGCGCGTTCAGCGGCTTGACGGACAATGGCTATGTCATTGCTCAACTGCTCCGGTCCCCCGTGTGACATCCCCGGCAGGTTCGTCAACAACCCATCACCGTAGCGACCCACGATATCCAACGTCTCCGGAGACCCGCCGGTTGCCGCCAATACCTTGGGCGGTGCTGAGCCGTACGGCTCAAGCTCCAGCAGGCCGCCCTTCATCGAATACTGTTCACCCTCGTACCACACCGGCTCACCGTTGCTGTCAAACAACAGGCGGATGATCGCCAAGCTATCTTCGAGTTTCTTCGCCGATCCGAATCGCTTGTGGCCGTACATAAGTACGTTCTTCGCTTCGGATGCCCCGAGCGCGAAGAATGCGCGCCCCTTGGATGCATGGTCCAGCGTCAAGAAATGCTGCGCCAGCTTCGACGGCGCGTGACGCACCACATCGATAGCGCCCAGGTACAGCTCAATCCGCCGGGTAGCCGCGGCGCTGAGAGCCATGACGACGCTTGCATCGAGGAAATTATTTTGCCGGCCCCACGCCTTGGCCACCGGAAACTCGTCCCACACCGAGTTCGGGCAGTTGCCTGAGATTTGGTCGGTGTAGGCGATCGCATCGAATCCCATGTCTTCACAAGACTTCGAGTAATCAACCGCCGCAGCCAATGGCGGAGTGAATTGCCCGTAAACACCGATTTTTGTCACTTTGCCTCTTCTCCGTTCATCCTCGCTGTACACGATTCGTAAGACAGCAGACTCTTCAGAACCACTGTGATGTATCGACTTTGATGCCCGCAGACTCAAACTGGCGCATCACATGGCCGATGTCGTAATAGTCACGCCACAGCGCGACTCTTTCGTCTGTGACCTGGAAGACGGCGCAACATGGACAACTCATTGCCGTTTCGCGTAAGACCCAATGGTCCACCCGCTCATGCAAGACCAGGCCCTTATCCGCGACCGCGTTCAGGGTCTCGTGATGCCCCGCTTCAATCGGCTCGGGAAACCCCATGTTCTGGTTCACCAGCACCTCGCGCATCGTGGACCGCGAGGTAATCGACACTGCGGGCGATGCGACGTTCTGCCACGAAAAGTCCTCAGTCACGAGAGATAACGTGTTGTTGTGGTCCTGCGACCAATAGGCGTCGAGAAAAGCTTCCACGGTCTGAAGTGCGTTCATCTCTTTACTTTCGATTCCTTGGCGCGTGTCATGGGATCAGGACGGGTTTGACCACCGATCCGTCCGCGGCAGCGGCCAGCGCCGTCTCGACGTCGTTCAGCTTGAACGTCTTGCTCATCCGTCCGATGGGGAGCAACCCCCGCTCCCACATCCGGACCAGTTGCGGAATGAACACGCGGGGATTGGCCAGGCCCATGGTGCAACCGCGTAACGTGCGGCCGGCAAGCAAAGACACGGAATCGATTTCATAGGTCGTTCCGATCGGGGCCGCCCCCACCAGAACGGTCGTCCCGGTGAGTGTGGTGGACATGAAGGCATCGCTCAGGACCGGCTTGACGCCGCTGGCCTCGATCGCGCCATCGACCCCGCCGGGAATGAGGTCTTGGATGGCGCCGACCACGTTTCCCGCGCCGGCATCTATCACGTCCGTCGCGCCGAATTCGCGCGCGAGACTGAGTCGGGCGGGATTGAGATCGACACCAACAACGCGCGAGCACCCGCTGAGCCCGGCCGCCGCCACCGCCGACAGCCCTACCGCACCCAGCCCGAAGACCGCAACGGTCGAATTCGGCTGTGGTTTCAGCACGTTCAGCACTGATCCGGCCCCAGTAGGAACACCGCAGCCGAGGGTGCCGGCGAGTTCGAGCGCCACGCTGTCGGGAAGCCTGGTCGCGAACCGCTCTTCGGTGAGCACGTGAGTGGCGAAAGACGATTGCGTGTTGAACAAGCCGTGCACCGCAATGCCGTTCTGCGACAACGTGACTGTTCCGTCCGCTCTGGTGCCGCGCATGTTGATCAACGCCGCCTCCGGGCAGTTCGCCGGACGGCCCGATAAACAGGACGGACAGCCGCCGCAGAATCCGAACGACAGCACGACGGGGTCACCCACTTTGACGCTGCGCACCGCCGATCCGATGGCCACAACGGTGCCCGCACCTTCGTGGCCGAGAACGGCCGGCAACGGGTACGGCCACGCACCGTCACGGAACGACAAGTCGGTGTGGCAGATACCGGTTCCGGCGATCTCGACGATTATCTCGGTAGGCCTCGGGTCATCGAGATCGAGGGCTTCGACCGACATCGGTCCACCGGCTTTGCGAAGAACCGCGGCGGTGATTTGCATTAATGCTTCATTCCTTTCCGATGAGCAGGGGCAGAGACATCACTCCCCTTACCGGGCTGTAGTAGCTGATCGGCGGGCTGTCCGGATCCAGGCGGTAATTCGGGATGCGGGAATGCCATTCGCGCAAGGCCACGGCGATGATGCGCCGGGCAACATGCATGCCAAGGCAGCGGTGGGGTCCGACACCGAATGCCAGCGTGCGGTGCGGCGGACGATCGAACCAGCAGTCGTCGACCCGCTCGTAGGCTTCCGGATCCCGTCCAGCCATCCCCCACGACATCAGCACCTTGTCGCCCGGGCGCAGTGTGGCCCCCGCCAGTTCGACCTCTTGGGTGACTATCCGCGCTGTCGTCAGCACCGGTTGGTACCGAATCAGTTCTTCAGCAAGGAGCGGGATCCGCTCGGGCTCATCGGTGACACGCGCCCGTAGATCTGGCCGCTGAGCCAGCGTCAACCAACTCAGATTGAGCGCCGACGTGGTGGTGTCGAGGCTGGCCATCATCGTGACGAAGGAGGCATTGATGATCTCGTCGTCGGTGAGCGGCCTGCCCTGGTAATTGCCGGCCAGCAGTCGACTGATGACATCGCGACGACCTTCGAACCCCTCGGACCGTCGCTTGTCCACCTCGCCCTGAAAAAAGTCGAGCAAGGGCGTGGTCGCCTTGGCCAGCTGGTCGGGTGAGTCAGCGGTGAGACCCTCACGCACATACCAGTTCTTGAACTCAAGAAGTTGTGGCAGCGATGCCGGGTCGACACCGAAGTTCACCAGGAAAACGCCAGCGGGAAGCTGTACCGCGAATTTCGGTGCAAAATCGAATCGTTCCTCCTGTGCGGCCTTTTCGACCAGATCCTGGGTGAGTTGCTCGATTTGCGGGGTGAAGTGGTTCACCACCGAGGGGTTGAAGCAATCAGCGAGAGTGTGACGCCAGGCGGTGTGTTCTTCACCGTCGAGCTCGAGGGGAATTCCCTTGGTGGGAAGGGTCTTTTGATACGGGATGAGCGCCTCGGCGTTAGCGAAGATTTCCGGATGACGGGCCACCCATTCGATGTCTTCATAACGAGTCGGTATCCAGAAGCCACCGAACTCATCCGAGTGCGCGATCCGCGCGTGGTCGCGCACCTCGGCGAAGGCACCCGCCGGATCCGTCTGTGCCCAAGGGGCGAAGGTGCTGAACGTTCGTACCCGTTCCTCGATATCGGATGGCCCTCCGAGCGCCGCGAAGTCAGTGGGTACGGCGGTCATGGTTCAGCTCCCTTCGCTGGAAATGCGTTGTTCTCAAAGGCCTTCTGGCAGATTGATGGTCTGGTATTCGATATAGCCTTCGAGCCCTTCAAGACCCCATTCGCGCCCAATGCCGGATTGCTTGAATCCGCCGAACGGCAGGCCGATGTCATAGGTGAAGCCGTTGACCGTGATGGTGCCGGTCCGTATTTTTCGGGCGACTTCGAGCGCGCGCTGAGGATCTGCGCTCCATACCGCGCCGGACAGCCCGTACTGGCTGTCGTTGGCCATGGCCACCGCAGCTTCATCGCCACCGTCGTAGGGAATCACCGAGATGACCGCCGCGAAGATCTCTTCCCGCGCGACGCGCATGTCGTTGCCTACATCGGCGAGCACCGTTGGCTGCAACCAGAATCCCTTGTCGCGGCCGGGCACGGTCCCCCCACCCACGACAACCCGCGCCCCCTCCGACTTTCCGATGTCGATATAGCGCAGCGCACGGTCGCGTTGTTTGGCGTTCACCACGGGACCGACGAACATCGACTCGTCGAACGGGTCACCCACGGGAAGGCTGCCGACCATGGCTGCCAGGGTGTCGACGACTTCTTGGTAGCGAGATCGTGGCGCGATCACCCGGGAGAGCGCAATGCACGCCTGGCCGTTGTTCAGGCAGGACCCGGCCATGGTGACCGGCAGGGCAGTCTCCAATGGCGCGTCGTCAAGCAGGATTGAGGCCGACTTGCCGCCGAGTTCCAGACTGACCCTGCCGATCCGGCCGGCCAGCCTGGCCATGATCTTTCGGCCGGCTTCGGTGCTGCCGGTAAAGCTGATCTTGTCCACCGCGCGATCGTCGACCAGATACTGGCCCACCGCGGCGTCACCGGCGACGATGTTCACCACGCCCGGCGGCAGCCCGACTTCCTGGAGCACTTCGGCCAACACATAGGTATCCAGCGGAGTTTCCGGCGACGGTTTGACCACCGTGGTGCAGCCGGCGATCAACGCGGCCGGCAATTTGTTCATCAACAGCGACGGTGCGTTCCACGGAACGATCAGCCCCGCCACGCCCACGGGTGTCCGCCGGACTAGTCCGGCACCGGACAGCCCTTGTCGACGCTCCTCCCAGGGCACGTCTTTGGCGATCTCGGCGTAGAAGCGCAGCAGCTCCAGTCCCTGGCTCTGCCGGGCGAGGGTGATGGGCATGCCGTTCTGGGCGGTGCTCAACCAGGCAAGGTCGTCGAGGCGTTTCTCGAGCCCATCGGCGATGGCGATTAGCATGTCGGCGCGCTCGGCCGGGGATGTGTGGGGCCACGGGCCCTCATCGAACGCGCGTCTGGCGGCGGCTGTCGCCGCGGCCATATCCTCGGGAGTCGACTTGGGGACCGACCCCACGATTTCTTCGTCGGCCGGGTGAATGACGGCCACCCGCTCGGAGGAGGCAGCGGGACGCATCGCACCGTCAATGAAGAAGCCGTCTACGTCGCGGCGTTCGAGTTTCATTGTTCTGACGACCCTTTGGTACCGAGCAGGTTGTCAACGAGGCCCTCGTTACCGTTGCGCACCGTGCGGAGCACCAGGTAATCCGAGCCTTTGTAGCCGCGGTGATCCCACGGCCCGAAACCAATGACGGTGCCCGGCGCTCCCATCGTGGCGGGAAGCATGCGTACCCGCTCGAGTCCGCGACGCAGTCCGTCGGGGCTGACCGGCCGGGCAAACGCCAACCCTTCTGCGAGGACACGTCCGATGTCATACATGTGGGCCGGGTAACAGCACACCGGCGGCGGTCCCCCGAACCGTTTGGTATACCGATTGAGGAAGCCCGCCCACACGCGGTTGCCCTCGTGCGGGAGGTCCACACCGACCCACCCCTCCAACAAGTCCGTCGGAGCCGGCAGATTCAGCAGTACCGGACTACCACGTTCCTGGTCCAGGCCGCTGCAGGTGACCCAGGTCGTGATTGTGCAGCGCGGCACATCCCAGTCACCCACAATCTCGTTGAGCCCGTGCAGGATTGCGTAGAACGTCAATCCGTAACCCAGGTGCGCCAAACCGTCCGCACCGGAGGACCGGATCTTGGCCAGGGCCGCCCGCATGCCCTCGTCGTCGACGCGCGGCGACACCAGTTGGTCACTGGCGATGTCGAGACCGAGGCGTTGGGCGTGCTGGCGGAAGTAGAAGTAGTACTCGTCCCCGATGGGATTGTCCTCGCGGACCACCCCGACGCGCCGGACACCGCGCTCGATCAGATGCCGTGCGACCAAGAAGGTCTCGTCGGCGAAGGTGCCGTTGGGCAACTGGAAGGTGTAGTCGCCATCGAAACCAGTTGTGGCGCAATATGACATGCACGGTACCTTGGCCTGCTCGATGTCGTCACGCAGCGCGCGTGCGGTCTCGGTGATAAACGGTCCGACGGTGGCCAGCACCATCTCGTCCTCGACCAGTTCACGCCACGCCCTGCGGACCGACGCGAATTGACCGTCCGGTGGACCTTCGACCTCGCGAACCACCAATTCGATCGGCCGGTCGACGAGCCCCGTTTCGAAGGCTTCCTCGAAGGCCAGCGTCAGACCGGCATACCAGTCCCCCACCGGTGCCCATAACGCCCAGTCCTGCAGCACACCAATGCGATACGGGTCGCGAGCGCCGGCAAGCTCGTACGCGGAGCCCGCGCCGGACATGCCGCTGCTGGCGGACTCGCCATCCTCGGTCCCCACCATCTCCGGTTCGGTCGCGACCAGGTCAGTCCAACTCAGGCCCATCGGCTGTTCGACGCCATCGCGGACCGTGCGCAGCACGATGTACTCACCCTTGTATCCGCGATTGTCGTGGGGCCCGAAGCTGATGACCGTGCCGGGCGCCCCGATGCAAGCAGGTTTGACCCTGATCCGCTCCAACCCGGCCTTGAATCCGGCCGGCGATGGCGGCCGCAGGCCGGCAAGCACATCGGCGACGACCGCCCCGTGGTCGAACCCGAGGGCGGTGTATGCGTGAAAGGGTCGGCGGCCGTACCGGGCCTCGAAGCGGTCCAGGACGGCCTGGAAATGCTCATTGTTCTCGTGAATTTGGTCGAGGCCGATCCAGCCCTCGTATGCCTGCCGAATGGCGTCGGCGTCGAAGTCGCCGGTGGCGCCGAACGCGGTGAGTCCCACCCAGGTCATGTTCTGTGCCAGCCGCGGGCGCCAGTCCCATTCCGCCGTGACGCGCGCCAGTTCACGCTGCACGGGTGCGAGCGCACCGTATGCGGAGAGCACCAGCACGGCATCCGTGCCGGCCGCGTGCGCGATCGCCAGCGCCGGCTCCACGGGCGCATAAGTATTGAACAGCCCGACCTCATGGTCGACCGTAATCCGCAGGCCGCGCCGCCGTGCCGCCGCTTTGAAAGCGGAGCCGAATTCCTCACCGATGAGACCCGCCTCGCGAAATACCGCGACCGACCGGCAACCCCCATGCGCCAGCCAACCCGCAAGCACATGCGCCTCGTCGGTGTAACCGCCGTTCTGCAAGGCATAGCAGTAGGGACCGGCCCAGTCTGCCGTGGCGCAGAACGAGATCGTTGGCACGCCAGTCTCATTGACCTCGTCACATAGCGCAAGGTTCGCCTCGGTGACCACCGGGCCGAGCACGGCGAGGCAGTCCTCGTCGTGCACGAGTTCCCGCCACGCTTTGATCACCGGTGCGCTGGTGCCGCGCATCGGCCCTTGCACCTGCCGCACCACCAGGTCGACGTCGCGGTCGATGTCCCCGCGCTCGATGGCCTCATCGAGTGCGAGCCGGATGCCGTCGAGGAAGTCCTGCAAGACCTGCGTGCCGCCGGCAAACTCCATGCAGACGCCGATCTTGTGCGGGGCTCGGGCGCGCTTGGTGAGTCGTTCCTCGTCGTGGCGGTCTGGTGCCTCCGCGCTCATTTTGTGAAGCCCAGCCTCTCCAGCCCGAAACACTCGATGGCGTTGCCGCGCAGCAGCTGGTAGGTCTCCTGCTCATCGAGTCCGGCCCGCTGAACGAGCTTTTCGGCGGTTTCCCTCGAATGCGGGAACGTCGAATCGCTGTGCGGATAGTCGGTTTCAAACATGATCTGACTCATGCCGACCACGTCGCGACGCAACAGACCCTCCACGTCGTCGAACACACACCCGTAGAGGTGCCCGGCGATGTAGCTGCTCGGCGGCTCGGGTAAGACGTCGCGGAGTCGGTCGCCGTAGAAGTGACTTCGCTCCCAAACCGAGTCGAGGCGCTCGATCATGAATGGCATCCAGCCGACCTGGCCTTCGGACAGCGCGGCTTTCAGTCCCGGCCGTCGCGCAAAGACTCCCGACGTCAGCCAGTCGACGAAGGCGTGCACCGAATTCTCGGCCGTGAGCGCCATTCCCGCTTCCAGCGGGGCGTCGGGCGCGGTGACCGCCATCTGCGAAGAAGAGCCGATGTGCATGTTGATCACTGTGTGGCTTTCTTCGCATGCCCGCAGGAACGGATCCCAGTGCGGCCCATGGATACTCGGAAGCCCGAGCGGGACGGGATTCTCCGAGAAGGCAACGGCGAACGAACCCTTGTCGGCGCAGCGGCGAACTTCCGCCGCCGCCAGTTCGGGGTCCCAGAGCGGGATGAGCGTCAACGGGATGAGGACCCCTGCGCCCGCTCCGGCACACCACTCGTCAATCATCCAGTCGTTGTAGGCCTTAACGCATAGCAAGGCCAGCTCTTTGTCCTTACGTTCCGCGAAGGTCTGTCCGCAAAACCGCGGGAAGCTCGGGAACGAAAGCGACCCATCGGTGTGGTTGGCGGCCAGGTCGGTCAGCCGAGGCCCCTGCTGCCAGCAACCCGGCGCGATGTCGTCGTAGTTGATCGAAGAAGCGGACATCTCGTCGAGATGACCCACCTGCGCCATTCCTCGAGGTATCGGCCACACCAGGTCCTCGTACAGCCACAGGTCGACGACCGGCGCGTCCGAGGACTCCTCGAATTTCAGTGCGCCGTCGGCAAAAGTCATCCGACCCTGCTTGCGGACCACACGGGGCCCGATGTCGCGGTACTTCTCCGGAAGGCGTGCCTGCCAAAGGGTGGGAGGTTCGATCACGTGGTCGTCGACGGAGATGATCTTTGGGGTTTCCATAGCAACTACCTGTCTGGTCGTCAGTTGGCCGGCCCGACGCCGATCTTCCAGCGGAACAGTTTCTCCGCGTTGCCGTAGGTGATCGCGGTGATCTCCTCCTGAGGTAACTCGCCGAGGAACTCTTCGACGAGTTTCTGGCTGTCCGGCCAGGTGCTGTCGCAGTGCGGGTAGTCGCACTCCCACAGGATCTTGTCGACGCCGATGTCGTAGCGAGATTTCAGGCCGATCGGCTCGTCGATCATGCAGCCCCAGATATTGCGGTGCCAGACCTCGCTCGGCAGCAGGTCGTCCATGTGCTGGTGCAGGCGGTGCTTCTTGAATTGACGGTCGGCGCGTTCCAACGCCGACGCGATCCAGCCGATGCCGCCTTCGGAGATCGCGAGCTTGATGTTCGGAAACTTGCGCGGCACAGGCGACATCGCGAACGTCACCATCGCGGCCTGCGCGTTCAGGTTGCCCAGCGCGATCGGGATGATGAAGTGACCGTCCGGCGCGGGGTTGGTCAGTGACCCGCTCGACCCGATGTGCATGCAGACGACGACCTCGGCCTCCTCGCAGGCCTGCCAGATCGGGTCCCAGTAATCGCTGAACAACGAGGGCAGTCCCAGGGAGACGGTGCCCTCAGGGAAGGTCAGCGCGCGGGCACCGCGCTCGGCGCAGCGCCGGATCTCGTCGGCCATTCCCCGCGGGTCCCACAGCTGTCCGGCAATCATGGGCACGTAGATGTCGGGGGCGGCCGCGCACCACTCGTCGAGGATGAAGTCGTTGTATGCCCGAACGAGCAACGATGCGAACTGCTTGTCGCCGATGTTGTTCAGCACCCGGCCACCGAACCCGGTCAGCGTCGGGAAGCACAACGAAGCCAGAATTCCGTCGTTGCGCATGTCCTTGGCGCGTTCGGTCGGGTCATAACAACCCGGGAGCATGTCGGTGTAGCGCACTGGCTCGGTGTTCCATTCCTCTTGCGGTTTGCCGGCGACGGCGTTGAGCCCCATCTGGGGGATCTTCTCGCCTTCCCACACCCAGAACTGGCGCCCGTCTTCTTCGATCACGTGCGGGATCTGGTCGCCGTACTTGCTCGGTACGCGTCCGGTCCAGACGTTCGGCGGTTCGACGATGTGATCATCGACGCTGAACAGCTTGTACTTCAGCGCAGTCATGTCGGCTCCTTAGGTCGGGCACCACGTGAGGTTCCATGCGGTCTTAGACAACTCATTAAGTAGGGACCTACTTTTGCGGTAGAGTGTGACCTACGTCAAGTAGGAGTGCCAGGGTGAAAATCAGATTTTCTCGTCCGCGGTCGCGCGACCCGGTGCCGGATTGCCCGGGCGGCCAGCTTTGTCGGACGATCACGGCATGAATTCCTCCGGCCGAAATCGATCGGTGGACGGTACCCGCGTGGCCCAGTCGCTGGTATCGAAGCTCACCGAGGAGATCCAAGAGTCCAACTGGGTCGAGGGAACCAATCTCGGCTCAGAGTCCGAGCTGATCAAGCGCTTCGGCGTGGGGCGCAACGTCTTGCGCGAGGCGACACGCATCCTCGAGCAACAAGGGATCGCGAAGATGCGGATGGGACGCGGCGGCGGCCTGGTGATCACCAGCCCCGAAGCCACGACGACCGCGCACGCCCTCGAGATGTACCTCGCTAGCCGTAACGTCAGCGGCGAGCACATCTTGGAGGCCAAGTGCGAGGTCGAACTGACGTGCGTGCGGCTGGCGGCTCGCCGGATCAACAACGTGTGGGCCGACCGGTTGCGGGCAGCAGTCGCCGAGGAGCAAAAGACGCCCAGCGACCACGTGCGTGACATCGGACCGAACAACGTGCACATCGTCATCGCCGAAATCACCGGGAATCCGGCGCTGCTGTTGTTCATCGAGGCGTTGACGCACCTGTCGGTGAATTACGTTGCGCAGCAACATGCCGAGCAGCGCGCCGAGGCCACCTACGCGGAGCACGCGCGCATCGCCGAAGCGGTCGCCTCTGGCGACGAGGAGGCAGCCGTGCGCGAGATGGCCGCGCACCTCGGTCACGTGGAAGCCGAAATTTTGGGTGATCGGTGACCAGTCAACGGATCTCAATACTTTTCATGGCCAGGCGAATCAATGGAGGTATTAGCGGATGACGCGTGTTTATGTCGAGGGCGAGCACAGTTTGGCCGTGCAGCACTACGGTCCCGGTCTTGGGCATCCCGTGCTGCTGGTGCACGGCGGCGGCTGGAACCACCGGAATTGGGATCGCGTTGTGCCGGCCCTGCTGTCAGCCGGCCACGAGGTCGTCACCTTCGACCAACGCGCGTGTGGCGACTCCGATCCCGATTTCCGCGACGTTTCGATCGCCCACCTCGGAGGCGACGTCATCTCGGTCGCCGACGCGTGTGGACTCGACCGCTTCGCTCTGGTGGGCTGGTCGCTTGGCGGTGCCGTGGCGATCGACGCGGCCGCACGCCTTGGCGATAGGTTGACGCGGCTGGTCATCACCGGCGGCGCGACGCCGCGGATGGTGCAGGACAGCGACTGGCCGGTTGGCTTTCCCGAGGGGATGGCCGAATCCGTTCTGCAGGCTATCAACGACGACCGCATCGGCTTCTACTGGCAAATGGCGGAGTCGTTGTTTCATCAAGCGGTGAGTCCGCATGTCGTGCAATGGGCTTGGCAACAGTGGATGCAGTCCGGCGTGGCATCGGCTGTCTCGTACGCAAATTTGTTCGAGATCGACCAGCGAGCCCAAATGGCCGCGCTCACGGTGCCGACGCTCCTGATCCACGGCCGCCATGACACTTTTGTGCCCTATGAAATCTCAAGCTGCGCAGCACAACTACTCACCAACGGCAAGCTGATGACCTTCGAACAGAGTGGGCACGCCCCGTTTCTGGAAGAGGGAGCGTCCTACGTGGGCGCATTGCTCGAGTTCCTGGCCGCTTAGTCCCTACTGCTGAAAAATATCGGCTTGGCTGGCAGCAAGTATCAACCGGCTAAGCCTCTCGAAGAGCACTTTGACTTGCCGACGGCTCGCACCGCGCATCTGAGCCCCGATCAACGTGTTCAACGCAAGG
This sequence comes from Mycobacterium sp., assembly GCF_004298145.1. Lineage (GTDB taxonomy): Bacteria > Actinomycetota > Actinomycetes > Mycobacteriales > Mycobacteriaceae > Mycobacterium. Next base: position 188,875 of record NZ_SCRH01000047.1, on the reverse strand, counting down.
TCGGCATAAAAACTTGAGGCGGTCGCCGAGATGTTGCGCCGCTCAAAGGCGAGCCGAAGACCGTCGTGACGCACCCGATCGACACGCTTCTGGGCGCTGGCCACTCGGGCATCAGTCGCGCCCCAGGCGCGAATCGCAATCTCGGCGCCGTGCCGCAACGACGACACCATCTCCGTCTCGCGTTTGAGCATCGCGGCCACGTCTTCGATCGCCACCGATTCGTTGATGAGCTCATGGCTGTAATGCAGTTCCCAGAACGCCAGCAAGCCGTCCAGGAACTCGTCAAAGCTGTCGAAATGATGGTAGAAGGCGCCCCTCGTGATGTTCATCCAGTCACAGAGCGCTGACGCCGTCAGCGCGAGAAACCCTTGCTCTTCAAGGATTTCCAAGGCGGCCTCGTAATAGTCGTCGCGTCCCCGTCGCGCCATCGGACCGCCTTCGATCGAAAATACCGTTGACCCCAAACTGTACACGTGTGTACAGTTTGGCCATTGGACCGTAGGAGGCGCGCATGGCCACCACCCTGCGCCCGCGGCAACCGGCCGAAGGACTTGCCGCCAAACGACCCCGGCCGATTGTATGGTTCGCGGCCCTCGGCGGACTGATACTCGCGGTTGAGGTTTGGGTCTTTGCGCGGTGGATCATCTCGGACGATTTCCGGCGCGCCGACGTGGGCAGCGATCCGGTCCCGACCCACACCCTCCTCGGGGTTCGTGTCATGGAAGTCGGGGGCGTCGCGCTCGCCCTCTTCATGGCTTGGCGGGCCTGGCGGACATCGCGGCGCGAGGGGCGGCCCTCCACGCAAGCGGTGCTCATCGTCGCCTTCGCGACGCTGTGGTGGCAAGATCCCGGGATCGGTTGGGGCCGGCCGGGTTTTTTCTACAACGCGTACTTCGTCAACATGAGCAGTTGGACGGGATATCTTCCGGGAGCCATCAACCCCACTGCCTCGAGGCTGCCGGAACCGCTGCTGTGCATGGGTGCCGCGTACATCTACGGCATCATGCTGGCGGGTTTGTTCGTGGCAGGCTCGATGCGCCGAACCAGGCGGCGTTTTCCCGGTATCTCGGTCGCAGGCCTGGTTGCCGTGGGGGTGGTCGCGGCGATACTTCTCGATCTTCTCGTGGAGTTGGTTTTCATTCGGGTCGGGCTCTACGCCTATCCGGCGGCCGTCCACGCGTTCTCGGTGTGGGGCGGAACCCGCTGGCAGTTCCCGGTTTACGAGTCGATCTTCTGGGGGCCGGTCTGGGCGGTGGCGGGCATCCTCTACTACTTCCGCGACGACAAAGGGCATACCTTCATCGAGCAGGGCGTCGAGAGGCTGCAAAGCCGGACGTGGCAGGGCGTAGTACGAGTGCTGGCTGTCGTGGCGCTCATGAACATCGTTTACGGCGTGTACAACGTCCTGATGATCTGGACGACGTTCCAGGCTGACCCCATGCCGGCCGGCATTCCGAGCTGGCTGATTGCCGGTCAGTGCGGGCCGGGCACGCATTACGCGTGCCCCTCACCGTACCTCCCAATTCCGTTGACGCACTCGGGGCCCAACCAATAGCCACATCACCGGTCTACCAAGCCCACAATCACATTCGCCAGCTCCCTGGGATGGGTGAACATCACTTCGTGGCCGGCGTCGATCGTGACGAGCTTGTCGACACCGCCCACGTTACGAATGAAACCGCGTTGCTTGCTCGGAGGTAAAGCCCGGTCCCGTTGGGTGAGCACCCAACTCTTGCGGACCGACCGCGGCCAGCTCGCCGTGACGAGTTCGGTTATCAGCGCCGAGCTTTCCGGCACCAGCCCGGCTTTGATCCGGGTGCGTTGCACGCGGGTCGCGCGGTTGCCGAAGAAATGACGCGTCCACCCCGGCGGAAACTTGTAGAGCACTGGCGAGTTTCTGGCGAAGCGCCCCACCACGGGCTTCATCACCGAGGGCAGTGTGTCCAAGACCGATGCCCCCGTCGGCGGCACGCAACACGCCACGAGAATCACCTCCGCCACCCGCTGGATCCCCAGCCCCTGCACAACCCCGGACAGCAGCACACCGGCCAGTGAATGCCCCACCAGGACAACGGTCTCGCCGTCGGTGCGCTCTATGATCTGCTTCGTCACCGAATGCACACAGTCTTCGATCGTGAGTGACGCCAAATCTCCGGGGCCATCGGATCGACCGGGTAGGTCGACACTGATGGCGGCGACGTCGGGAAGAAGGACACGAAGAGCGTCAACCGTTTCGGCCCAGCAGCGACCGTCGTGCAAACCTCCGTGGATAAATGCGATGGTTGGGGCCACGGCGCAACGGTATCAGCGCTTCAGCGCGCCCAGTTGGGACTGCGCTTCTCCGCGAACGCGGCCAGGCCCTCGCGGCCTTCCTCAGATGCGAAGTAATGAGCCGACAGCCGTTCGAGCTCGGCAAGCTCCGCCCGCAACTCGGCGATGGCGGCCTCGCTTCGGGTCAGCTGTTTGGTGGCCGCCAGCGCGCCCGGCGCCGCAAGTCCGAACGCGTCTGTTACACGGCGCAATTCATCGCCGAGTTCATCGGGCTCGACGACCAGATCGACCAACCCCGCCCGTTGTGCCCACTGGGCGCTGACCGGCAAGCCGGTGAGGAAGAGCTGATGCAGCGCCGCGGCGCTCATTCTCGGTGCCATCACGGCCGATATCACCGCGGGCACCACACCGATCCGAACCTCGGTGCACGCGAAGCTGATTGCACTACTCGCGATGACGATGTCACACGCGGCAACCAGGCCCAGCCCCCCGGCACGGGCCACGCCACCGAGTGCGGCGATGACGGGTTTGGGTGAGCCCCAGATCTCGGCCAGGATTTGCGGCACCGTCGGCGTTTCGGGGGCCGGTGGCCCGCTGCGGGCCTCCTTCAGGTCGGCGCCCGAACAGAACACGGTTCCGGTGTGGCCCAACACAATACTGCGGACGTCGCCGTCCGCCATGGCCTCGCGCAGCGCCGTGTACAACTCGGAGCGCAGCCGTGCCGATAGCGCGTTTCGGTTCGCCGGCGAGTCCAACAGCAATCGGGCGACGCCGCCCTGCCGTTCAACCTGAACGACGCTCACGCGCCGCGCCCCGCCGCGGCTTCACCGGCCCGGGTCAACCCGGCCAATCCGATGAGGTCTTCGTGGAGTTCGAACCACACGGTGTGGTAGCTGTCCAGGATCGGCCGCGCGACGTAGGTGTGGTCGCCCGCGGCCACCGCGTCGGCGGCGCGCTGCAAGCGGTTCTTGTAATGAGCCAGCCGTGGGGCCACTTCGGCGATCTGGTCGGCGAGCGGAATAACGTTCTTGTGCAACGCAAGCAAGCGATCGATCACGCCGCGGTCGTAGTCTTCGTCGGTGTGGTCGTTCGGCTGATCGGGCCCGCGCGTCTGCCAGTCGGTGACGACGGCCTTGAGTTCGTCATTGTGCTCGCAGAAGGTCTCATAGATCTGCGTCACCGCCGATTGATCGGCGGCCCGGTGTTCGGCGGCGACGAGTTCGGCGCACCGCGCGCGACCGGCCGGTGCGATGCGGAAGCCCATCGGCGTGGACTTGATCAGCTCGGACTCGACGAATCCGTCCAGCGCCTGCTGCACGGCCGCGGGCTCGGCGTCGAGGCTGCCGGCCACCGCGTCGGCGGACACCCGGCCCTTGATCGCGACGATGCGCAGCACGGTCAGTTCGCCGATCACCGCTGTCCCCCCTCAGCGGTGTTCAGGCCGGCCGACGCGGCAATCGCACCGCGGTGGACCGCCGACGGACCCAGCAGCGTGGCATTGACCCGCGCGCGGCGCAGGTATCGATGGGCCTGATGTTCCCACGTGAATCCGATGCCACCGTGGATCTGAATGCACGCTTCGGTGGCCGCCAGCGCGGCGCGGGTGGCGACGGTGAACGCCAACTCGGCATCGACCGACGTCCCGCTGTGCACGGCTTGATCGACGACCGCATCCGCAAGCTCCACGTCGAGCAACACCTCGGCGCAACGATGCTTGATCGCCTGGAACGAGCCGACCGGTGAGCCAAACTGACTCCGGGTCTTCGCGTATTCCACCGCCAAGTCCAACGATGCGCGCGCCACCCCGACTTGCTCGGCACCGACCGCCAGCAGCCCGCGCCGGTAGGCCTCACCGAAAGCTCTTGCGGCGGAGGCATTGTCGGCCAGTAGTCGGGCAGGAACGTCGGACAACGTCAGCTCAACCAGCCCGCGCGAAGCGTCGAGTTGATCCGCCGGCGTGACGTAAAGATGCTCACCGGCCACCGCGAACAGCACCGCGTTCCCGTCGATGGAAGCTACCGTCAACATCGAATCCGGCTGGGCCGGCGTCGACAAGCCCCAAACGGTCCCGTTGAGCAACCAGCCGCCGTCGGACGCGACGGCCGTGACCGGGGCCCGCGAGCGCTGCGAACCCGCCCACGACGCATTGGAATCCGCGAGCGCAACGCCGCAGCGGGTGTCACCGGCCATCACGCCGGCCAGACTCTCGGCCGCCGCCTTTGTCTCGGCGTGAATCAACAGGGTGGTGGCGAGCACGGCGGTCGGCAGAAAGCTGGACGGGGACAGCGCGCGACCCAGTTCCGTGCCGACCAGGGCCATCTCCTGATCACCCATGCCGAGCCCGCCGAGATCGGAATCGACGAGCAACCCGACGAGGCCCAGCTCATCAACCACATCGCCGCTGCCCGCACTCAACGCCCGACGGGTGGTTGTCCTCAGATCTTCAAGCAGCTCGGCGCTCACGTCACTCTCCTTCAGCACGGCCGAAGAATAGTATAACCAGGTTACATAGAATAGTTTCCCCGCGGGTCAGCCGATCAGGTCAAGCAGTTCTCGCTGTCCCTGGTTGTCGAGCATCTTCTCGGTGGTCTCCTCCAGGTGCCGGCGCCACAACAGTTCGGCGTCGGCAGCCTTGCCGTCCTCGACCAGGCGAACCAACTTGCGGTGCACGCGATGCGCCAACTCGGCCGCAGCGCGCTTTTCCGCGTCATCGGTCGCGTGCTTCCACACCGCCTCGGTGTGGGCCGTCGTGATCTCAGCCATGATGTGCGCGAACAGGGCCAGTGTGTTGCTGCCGGAGAGTTCCACTACCAACGTATGAAATTCGGCGTGCGTCTTCCCCCACCGGCGCGGGTCGTTGATGGCGCCGGCTTCCTGCTCCAGCGCCTCGCGTAGCCGCTGCACCGTCAGCGGGGTGACGTTCTCGGCGAGCAGCCGTACCGCCGGCGGCTCGATGATGGCACGCGCCCGGAACACATCGAAAACCGTTGTGTGCCCGTACTGCAACAGTCCGCCAGCCTGGCGCGCCACCGGGTCTGGCCGCGGCGCGTTCACACGGGCGCCACCCTTGCTGCCGCGCCGGATGGTCAATAGCGATTCGGACTGCAGGATGCGGATAGCTTCGCGCAACACGGGGCGCGACACGCCATATTGGGTGAGGAGCTGGCCCTCGTTCGGCAGAAAATCGCCATCGCGGAACTCACCGAGGATGATCTTGCGGCGGATGTTGTCAGCCACAAGCTGGCCCGCGGTGGGGTGCGATATGGCCTCACTGTCGGGGTACACGAATTTATTGTTGCATCTAAATAGGAATCCAGGTTAGCGAAAGCCGCCACCGGCGTTGCGCTGCCGTTCCAAAATCATAAGCAAGACCGGCAGGGGATGTTCCGCGGTCACGGCCGAGGCGCCCACACCGACGGCCTGAAAAACGGCTGCGGGATCCCGATGGTCGACCCGCGGTAGGTCGGGGCTCGGTTCGGGCACCACTTCCACGGGGCTGCGCTCACGTGCCCACGCGAGCAGGGCGGCCATGTCCGCATCGGCGCTTTCAGATGGCTGGGTCAGCGGCAGCAGCCCCGCGTAGACGTTGCCGGTACCGCCGTCGACGGTGACTTCGGTTCCGGCCAATCCGCGCAGGCTACCCAGCCCGCACCCGACGACGCACGGGGTGTGCAATTCCCTGCTCACCACCGCGGCGTGGGAGGTGGACCCACCCTGTTCGGTGATCACCGCCTGCGCGGCGATCATGCCGCTCACATCATCGGGACTGGTGGTTTCGCGGGCGAGCACAACGTTCTCGTCCTCATCCGCCGCGTCCTCGGCGGCGTCGCTGTCGCCGACCACGCGGCCCGCGCCCACGCCGGGACAGGCGGGCAGTCCGGAGGCGACCACGGTCGCCTCGGCCAGCGCCGCGGGCTCGATGACAGGGGTGAGCAGCACGTCGATCTGGGTCGGGCTGACTCGCGCCAGGGCCTCCTCGACGGTGATGAGGGCCTCGCGCTGCAAGGCAACGGCGATGGCCACCGCGGCCTTCGCCGACCTTTTCGCCGCACGCGTCTGCAGCAGGTAGAGCTTGCCCGCCTCGACGGTGAACTCGATGTCCTGGACATCGGCGCCGTCCACCTCGAGCCAGGACGCCGCCTCCAGCAGCTGACGATGGATGTCGGGGTGCTGCTCGGCGAGCGCGGTCAGTGGCAGCGGGTCGAATTTCCCGCTGACGACATCCTCGCCCTGCCCGCGAGGCAGCCACTCACCGTAGGGTTGGGCCTCGCCGGTGAGAGGATTCCGGCTGAACAAAACCCCGGTGCCCGAGCGCTCATCGAGATTGCCGAACACCATGGCCTGCACCGTGACTGCCGTGCCGGCCATCTTTCCCTCGAGCTTGTGGTGGCGCCGATAGGACACGGCACGCTCGGAGTTCCACGAATCGAATACCGCGGTGACCGCCGCACGCAGCTGGCCGTACGGATCGGTAGGAATACGGTCCCCGGTCAGCCCGACCACCTGACCGAACAGCTCCCGGAACCGCCGATGCGTGTCCCGGGCGAACTCGGCGCCGCACTTTTCGGCGAGAATTCGCTCGACCTCGTCGTTGATGCCGAGGTTCAACACCGTGTCCATCATGCCCGGCATGCTCGCCGGCGCACCGCTGCGCACCGAGAGCAGCAGGGGCACCGGGCCGCGCCCGAAGGTGTGCCCCGATTCGGACTCCAGCCAGGAAATGCCCTCGCGGATCTGCGGCCACAGCCGGGCCATCAGGTCGTCCGGCGCTTCGAAGTACTGCCTGCACGCGTCGACGGTCGCGGTAAAAGCCGGAGGGGTAGGCAATCCCGCGGCCCGGATCTTCGACAACCCGTGCGCCTTCCCACCCACCTGCATGCGCGGGTAGACGTGGCTGCCGTCCAGGCGAACGACGAGCTGCCCGTCCGCGAGCAGGCTGGGCGCGCCCGCCTTGGCTCTGACAGCAGATGACGGAGATGTCACCGAACACTCCTCCCAACTGATGATGGCCTAACATATAACCAGGTTAGTATTTAACGTACCAAGCCGAGCGTGACAGACAGTAGAGAGCGTGATGGAGCCCCAGCCCGATTCGGTTGACACTTTCCTCAAAGAGGCGAAGGAATTCCTCGACACCCACGCCGTGTACCGGCCCGATGGCTTTCCGGACGCGATGTTCGCCCAGTTTCGGGAGATCGCGGACCCCGAGGCGTGGCGCGCCAGCTGCGTCACCTGGCAGCGGCTGCTCTTTGACCGCGGCTTCGCGGGCCTGACCTGGCCGCGGGAGGTCGGCGGGCGTGAGTTGCCGTCGGCGTACGCTCTGGCCTGGGCCGACCTGGAATCGGAGTACGACCTCCCGCGCGGCTGCTTCGGCGTCACGCTGGAAATGATCGGACCGACCCTGCTTTCGGTCGGCACCCCGGAGCAAAAGCGGCACTGCGAGGCGATCCTTCGCGGCGACGAAATCTGGTGTCAGTTGTTCAGCGAGCCCGGCGCCGGCAGCGATTTGGCCGGGGTCGCCACCCGAGCGCTCCGTACCGACGACGGATGGCGAGTGACCGGCCAGAAGGTGTGGACCTCGGAGGCCCGGCACGCGCAGTACGGCTACCTGTTGGCCCGAACCGATCCCACGCAGGCGCGCCACCGCGGCCTTACGGCCTTCGTCGTGGACATGTCGAGCCCGGGCATCGAGGTCCGGTCGCTTAAGCAGATGACCGGCGGCTCGTCGTTCTCCGAGGTGTTCTTCGACGATGTCGAACTGCCCGCCGACGCTGTGCTCGGCGAGGTCGGCGGCGGTTGGTCGGTCGCGATGACCACCCTCGGCTTCGAACGCTTCTCCAGTTTCGGGCGGTCGCTGGGCCGATTGGTGCGCCAGGCCGGCGGCCTCGGCTGGCCCGACGGCGCGGCCCGCGAAACCTTCATCGACGCCGTCATCGATCAACGTGCCCTGGCTGCGTTCGAAACCGGCATGCATCGGCGCATCCTCGCCGGCGAATCGCCCGGGCCGGAGGCCGCGCTGGCCAAGCTCGCCACCGGCGGCGTCGTCAGCACGCTGGCCGATGCCCTCGCCGACCGGTTGGGCGGCCGGCTCTCGCAGCGGGACTCGGGCCTGGACGACTGGCGCCTGGTCCTGTTGTCCGCACCGGCCTTCCATATCGCCGGCGGGACCGATGAAATTGTCAAGACGATGATCGCCGAGCGGGTGCTCGGCCTGCCGAGAGGTTGAAACCCCATGAGCCGCGTCCCCATCATCGACGCCTGGGTGCAACCCTGGCCGGCCGACGCCGTGGCCAAGATGCCACAGCGGAATTTCACCCTGGCCGACCGAATGGAGCATGGGGCGCGGATGCGCAGCGGCATCCCCCTCGAGACGATGATCGAGGAGATGGACGCGGCCGGCATCGACAAGGCCCTGTGTTCGGCCGGACCACTCATTCCCAACGAGGCCGTCGTCGACGCGGTGCGGCGCTACTCGGACCGGCTGATCGGTGTGGCCAGCGTCAACCCGTGGTCCCCCGACGGCGTGATGTCCGCCGTCCACACGCTGCGCGCGCTGGTCGGCGAATACGGCTTCAAGGGCCTCAAACTGGAGCCGTTCATCCTCGACAAGATTCCTACGGAAGCGCAGTGGTACCCGCTCTACGCGGCCTGCTCCGATCTCGACATCACCGTGCAGATTCAGACGGGTGGCACCGGGCCGTCCACCTACACCTCGGAAACCGGGCGCCCCGGACACATCGACCGGATTGCCATCGATTTTCCCGAACTGCGGCTCATCGCCGGCCACATCGGCTGGCCGTGGACCGACGAAATGATCGCCGTCGCCGCCAAGCACCCCAACGTCTGGATCGACACCAGCGCGCATCTGCCCAAGTATTACCCGCCGCAGTTCGTCCATTTCCTGCGCACCTACGGCAAGCGGAAATGCATCTGGGCAAGCGACTGGCCGATATTGACGTTCGAGGCGGCGATGACCGGATTGGTGGAGCTGGAGCTCAAGCCCGAGGTCGAGCAGCTGTTCATGCATGACAACGCGGTCGAGGCGTTTGCACTCAAACCCTGAATCCCGGCGCGGCTTGCCAAAGCGGTCGCACCTTTTGTATAACCAGGTTAATAGTTTGGAGGTGCTGTGCCGGTTCTGGACACCGAAGTCGCATCGTCCGGGGAGCCGTATCAGCGGGCGCGCCAGCGGATGGAGTCGTTGCTGGCCGAGATCCAGGGGTTGCAAGATGAGGTCGCGCAGGGCGGCTCCCCCGCTTCCGTGCAGCGGCACCGCGACCGCGGAAAGCTCCCCGTCCGTGAGCGATTGGCGCTGCTGTGTGACCGGCACGGCTTCCTGCTCGAACTCTCCCCGCTGGCGGGCTGGGGAACCACCGATCCGCTGGGCGGTGGCCTGGTCACCGCCATCGCCGAGGTGTGCGGTCGCGCGGTCGTCGTCATCGCCAACGACCCGACCATCCGCGGCGGCTCGCTGTCGCCGACCTCGATCACCCGGACCCTGCGCGCGATGGACATCGCCGAGACCAACCGTCTGCCGGTCGTGACCCTGGTCGAATCCGGTGGTGCCGACCTGGACAAGCAGGCCGACATCTTCGTTCCCGGCGGGGAACAGTTCCGTCGCCTAACCGAGCTTTCGGCGGCCGGAATACCAACTGTGTCACTGGTTTTCGGTTCCTCGACGGCCGGCGGCGCCTACCTGCCGGGGATGAGTGACTACACGGTCTTCGTCAAGGATGGCGGCTACGCATTTCTGGGCGGGCCGCCGCTGGTCAAGATGGCCATCGACGAGGACGTCACCGAGCAGGAGCTTGGTGGTGCCGACATGCACGCCCGGGTGTCGGGTTTGGCCGACTACCTCGCCGCCGACGAGCCCGACGCGATCCGTCAGGCGCGGGCGGTGGTGTCACGCTTCGGCACCGCGCCCCCGGTGCCGGGCGGTCCCGCTCCCCTACACGATCCCGACGAGCTGCTGGGCGTCGTGCCGGACGACCCGAAAACACCTTTCGATATCCGGGAGGTGATCGGTCGGATCGTTGATGGCTCGGTGTTCGACGAGTTCAAACCCCTCTACGGGCCGAACCTGGTGACCGGCTGGGCCCACCTGAACGGCATGCCGATCGGCATCCTGGCGAACAACGGAATTCTGTTCTCCCCCGAGTCGCAGAAGGGCGCGCAGTTCATCTCGTTGTGCAATCAGCTCTCGATGCCAATCCTGTTCATCCAGAACATCACCGGCTTCATGGTCGGCACCGCGGCCGAAAAGGGCGGCATCATCAAGGACGGCGCGAAGCTCATCAATGCCGTTGCCAATTCCCAGGTTCCGCACGTCACCTTGATGGTCGGGGTGAGCTACGGGGCGGGCAACTACGCGATGGCGGGCCGCGCCTACCGCCCCCGCCTGGTCCTGACCTGGCCGAGTCATCGCATCGCGGTCATGGGTGGCCGCCAGCTCGCCGGTGTCATGTCCATCGTGCGGCGGCGCTCGGCCGAATCGAAGAACCGCGAGTTCGACGAGGCCGCCGACGAGAACCAGCGCGCCGAGGACGAGGCCCGCATCGAGTCCGAGTCCACCGCCCTGTACGCGACCGGGCGCGGCTGGGACGACGGGATCATCGATCCCCGACACAGCCGGGCCGCACTCACCGTGGCGTTTGCCATGTCGCGTGACCATCAGCCCGCGCCCGGCCGTCCCCCGGCCGGCTTCGGCGTCTTCCGTTTTTAGCGTGAGACCACAGGACCAGGAGATACGTGGTGCAACGTTTGTTGATCGCCAACCGCGGCGAGGTGGCCAGCAGGGTGGCGCGCGCGGCGCGCGGCCGCGGGATACGCACGGTGGGTCTGTATTCGGAACCCGACGCGATGCTGCCCTACCTCGACGATGTCGACGAATCTGTTGCGCTGCAAGGCGAATCGGCCGCGGACACCTATCTGGACATATCGGCCGTGCTGGACGCCGCGCGCCGCACCAACTGCGACGCTATCCACCCGGGCTATGGATTCCTCGCCGAGAGCGCGCCGTTCGCGGAGGCGGTCGACGCGGCCGGCCTGACATTCGTCGGTCCGCCGCCGGAGTGCGTTGCGGCCATGGGGTCGAAGGTGCGCGCCAAGGAACTCGCCCGCAAAGCGTCCGTTCCTGTGCTGCCCGACGCCGTGATCACGACCGACGCCACCGACGATCTTTTTGACCTCGCCGACCGTGTCGGTTATCCGTTGCTGGTCAAGGCAAGTGCCGGCGGCGGCGGGCGAGGGATCCGTCTGGTCGAATCCGCCGAGGACCTGGAACACGCCGTGACCTCCGCGCAGCGGGAGGCCAGCGCGGCGTTCGGTGACGCCACGGTCTTCCTCGAACGATTCCTGACCGGCCCGCGGCACGTTGAGATTCAGATCTTCGGTGACGCGCATGGCAACGTGCTGCACCTCGGCGATCGCGAATGCTCGGTGCAGCGCCGGCACCAAAAGCTTCTCGAGGAATGCCCGGCGGTATTGGTCGACGCCGGCCTGCGGGCCACCATGGCCGCGGCGGCGGTTCGGCTGGCCGAAGAGATCGGCTACGTCGGCGCAGGCACCTGCGAATTCCTGGTTCAGGGCGACGAATTCTTCTTCCTGGAAATGAACACCCGACTGCAGGTCGAGCACACGGTCACCGAGGAGGTCACCGGGCTCGATCTCGTTGCCCTGCAACTCGACATCGCAGACGGCATGAAGTTGCCGTTGCGCCAATCCAACGTGACATTCACCGGCCACTCGATCCAGGCCCGGGTGTGCGCCGAGGACCCGCACACGGGTTGGCTGCCCAGCATCGGTTGCGTCCATCGCTACTCCCACCCTCACGACAACGGCGTTCGTTACGAGGACGGCATCGCGGCCGGCGTGACGATCAGCCCGTACTACGACTCGATGATCACCAAGGTCATCGCCAACGGCCGTTCCCGCGCCGAGGCGATCAGCACGCTCGATGACGCGTTGGCTGACCTGGTGCTACATGGGCCGGCCACCAACGTGGTTGCGCTGCGGCACATCCTGTCCGATGAGGACTATCGCAGCGGCGACGTGTCGGTGAACTGGCTGGAGCGCCGCACCGACCTGGTGGCCGCCGAGCCGCTACCGCACTACGCCGTCGCGGCGGCCGTCGTCGCCGCCGTCGACGCCGACGTGGACCGCTTCGCCATGCCCACCGCCTGGTCCAATACCCCCAGACCACCCGTCCAGTGGACCGTCATCGACGATCACGGCACCGAATACGGCGTTTCGTACGTGCCGCCCGCGGCGGCCGGCCATTCGTTCCCCTCGTTTCGGGTGGACGACACCGACGTCGCCGTTCGCTGCCTGGCGCATGACAACGGTCGATGGCGCATCGAGGTTGACGGCATCTGCCGGGTGCTCCAGGTCAGCACCGATAGCCCGCTCGAGCACGATGCGGGCGTTCGCGTCTGGGTCAACGGGCCCAACGGGCAGGTCACCCTCCGCCGCGCGCCGCGATTCGCCGAGCCCAACATCGACAGCATCGTGGGTGGCCCCACGTCTCCGATGCCCGGAACCGTCCAATCAGTTCATGTGTCCGAGGGACAGGACGTTTCGGCCGGCGATCGGCTCGTCGTGGTGGAAGCGATGAAGATGGAGCACGTCATCCGCGCCCACGCCGACGCGACGGTGACCCGGGTGCACGTGGAGGCCGGCCAGTCGGTCGCGGCGGGGCGGGTGCTGGTGGAACTCGAGGATCGGCCATGAGCACCCGCCCGGTCCGAATTGCCAACTGCTCCGGCTTCTTCGGCGATCGGGTCAGCGCGGCCGCGCAGCTGCTCGACGGCTGTGAGCCGATCGACGTGTTGACCGGGGACTGGCTCGCCGAGCTGACGATGTCGATCCTGGCCAAGAGCCGCCGACGCGGACGTGCCGGCTACGCCGGCACGTTCATCACCCAGATGGAACACGTGTTGGGTCGGTGCCACGAGCGCGGTGTCAAGGTGGTATCGAACGCCGGCGGTATCGACCCCCGCGGCTGCGCCGATCGGGTGCGCCAGATCGCCGAGCGGTTCGGCATCGACGTCACCCTTGCGGTGGTCGAAGGCGACGACCTGACCGAGCGCATCGACGAATTACGTTCCGCGGGTGAGGCTTTTTACCACCTCGACACCGGCGAGGCCTGGATCGGGGATAGCAAGGAGGTGGTGGCCGCCAACGCGTACCTCGGTGGCCACGGCATCACCTCGGCCCTGCGGGCCGGCGCCGACATGGTGATCACCGGGCGCGTCGCCGACGCCGCGGTGGTGTCGGGCGCCGCCGCGTGGTGGCACGGCTGGACCGCCGACGACTTCGACGCGTTGGCCGGCGCCACCGTCGCGGGCCATGCCATCGAGTGCGGAACACAGGTCACCGGGGGCAATTTCGCGTTCTTCACGGAAGTCGCAGACCTGACCGAACCGGGCTTTCCCATCGCCGAAATCGACAGCGACGGCAGCAGCGTGATCACCAAGGCCGCGGGGACGGGCGGCGCGGTCACCGTTGACACGGTCACCGCCCAACTCCTCTACGAGATCGCCGGCCCGCGCTATCCCGTGCCCGACGTGGTCGCCCGGTTCGACACCACGCAGTTGCGCCAGCTCGGGGACGACCGGATCGAAATCTCCGCAACCGCCGGCGAACCCGCGCCCGCGCAGGCCAAGGCCCTGCTGACCTACCCGGGCGGCTTTCGCAATTCGATGACACTGGTGATCACCGGCATCGACCGGAAAGCCAAGGCCGAGTTGGCCGAGCGGGCCGTCTGGGCCCAAATCGACGGCGGTCGCTCACGGTTCGCCGAATCTGCCGTCGAAGTTGTCGGGGCCAAACTGGATTCCGCGGCACCCGACGATCAGAGCTACCTGAGGATCTCGGTGGCCGACCCCGACTCCGCGGCGGTGGGCCGGGAGTTTTCCTCGGCGGTGGTGGCCACCGCGCTCGCGAGCTTTCCGGGCCTATACCTCACGACGCCGCCGGGATCCGCGGCCGAGTTCTTGGTGGGCTGGCCGACGCTGATCGACGTTTCGCGGCTTCGACCGCGGGTTGAAGTGGGCGGCAACGAGGTTGACATCGCCTCTCCCACACGTACCCGCGCCGTCGCGGTCGACCAACCGCGGAATACCCTGGCCGCCGATGAATGCGATGATGCCGACCTCACCGTCATTGACGTCGGCGGCTATGTGGGAGCCCGCTCCGGGGACAAGGGAGGCAACGCCAACCTGGGGCTGTGGGTGCGCGACGAGCGCCATGCTCCGCTGCTCGACTATCTCACCGCCCCACACCGACTAGCCGCCCTGCTGCCGGAGTTCCGGGGCCACGAGATCCGTGTATATCCGCTGCCGAACCTGCGCGCCGTGAACGTCGTCATCAGCGGCCTGCTGGGCACCGGTGTATCGGCCTCGCTGCGCGAGGACCCCCAAGCCAAAAGCCTCGGCGAGCGCTTTCGCGCGGTCCGCACCGCCGTGCCCGCCGCGCTGCTACCCGAACTCATCGCGACGGAGGCCTGATTTGCAATTCACCAAGGAACACGACATGTTTCGGTCCAGCGTCAGGGAGATGCTGGCCAAAACGGTCGAGCCGCATTACGAAGAGTGGGAGGAGCGCGGGCAATTCCCCGCCCACGAGCTATTCCCGGAATTCGCCAAGCTCGGACTTCTAGGTCTTGAATACGACCCCGAATACGGCGGCGAGGGCGCAGACCACTGGTTCACCGTGATCGCCTGCGAAGAGTTCGGTCGGCTCCCCGGCAACGGAATCCCGATGGCGTACAACGTGCAGGCCAACATGGCCACGCCGTCCCTGCATGCGCACGGCAGCGATCAACTCAAGCGCGAATTCCTCGCGCCGGCGATCGCCGGTGAGCGGATCTGCTCGATCGCGGTGACCGAACCGGACGCCGGCTCCGATGTGGCCGGTATCCGCACGAAGGCCGTGCGCGACGGTGGGGACTGGCTCATCAGCGGCGCCAAGACCTACATCACCAACGGTGTTCAGGGAGACTGGCTTTGCCTGCTGGTGCGCACCTCCGACGAGGGTGGGTACCGGGGCATGAGTCAGATCATCGTTCCGAACGACGCACCGGGACTGACCGTGAGCCGGTCGCTGAAGAAGCTCGGCAACTGGTGCTCGGACACCGCGGAGCTGACCTTCGACCGCGTCCGCGTTCCGGTCAGCAACACCATCGGGGAAGTCGGGCGTGGCTTCCAGCAGCAGATGGAGCAGTTCCAGACCGAGCGAATCTGCGCCGTCTATCAGGCGGTTGGACAAATGGAGACGGCCATCGAGCGCACGGTGGATTACCTGTCCGAGCGTCCTGCGTTCGGCGGCGAGCTCATCGACAACCAGTACTTGCAGTACAACCTCGCCGAACTGGCCTGTGAGGTGGACGCGGTGAAACACTATGCCCACTCCTGCGCCGAGCTGATCGTCGCGGGCGCCGATGTCACTCGCCGCACCAGCAGCGCGAAGTTACTGGCGGGCAAGCTGATTCGCCGAGTGGCCGATACGTGCATGCAGTACCACGGAGGCATGGGGTACATGGCCGAGACGTGGACCTCCCGCTTCTTCCGCGACTCCAGACTGCTGTCCATCGGGGGCGGCGCCGACGAGGTGATGTTGCGGGTGCTGTCCCGCGACGTCGTCACCAAGAACTTCTTCACCGATCCCAAAGGAGGGAACTGACATGACCGCAGCCGAAGCCGGCACGGCCCCACCCGATCAGGCCGACCGGGTGATCCTGACCAAGGACCACGACACCCACATCGCCCGGATCACCATCTGTAATCCGGCCAAGAAGAATGCGATGGCACCCGAGGATTGCGAGCTGATGGGCCGCTACCTGGACGACCTAGCCGAGGACGACGCCATCAAGGTGGTGCTGGTGCGGGGCGAAGGCGGCGTCTTCACCACGGGGGTCGACCTCAACCGTGCCTACGGCTGGTACAACACGCCGGGCGACGATCGTCGCCCCAGCCAACGACGTCGACTGACCGTAGACCGCAAGGGCCAGCGGATGTTCCACGAGTTCATCGGATTCCCCAAGGCGACCATCGTTCAGGTGGAGTCCTACGCGCTCGGGTTGGGGCTGGAGCTGGCGCTGGCCGCGGACCTGGCCGTCGTCTCCCGCCAGGCCAAGATCGGCATGCCGGCCGCGCGCTTCCTCGGGCCTGTGCTGGGCAACGTCGCCCTGTTCATGCACCGGCTGGGACCCGTCATCGCGCGCGACCTCATGCTGACGGGACGCATGGCCACCGGCGCGGAATTCGAATCCGCCAAGCTGTTCACGCGTTTCTGTGACGAAGCAGACGTCGCGGCCGAAACAGAAGCGTTGGCTGCACAAGTCGCGAAGATGCCCGCGGACGGCATCACCATCGCCAAGGAGGCTTACCGCCTCGTCGAGGCCAGCTCGGCGTTGGGCCTGGAGGAAACCACCTCCTACCTCTTCCACAGCTACGGCACGAACCTGCGGTTCGAACCCGACGAGTTCAACTTCGTCAAGGAACGCTCTAAGGGCGGCACCAGCGACGCGTTCCGGAAACGTGACGAGCACTACGGAAAGGGGACGGCGCAATGACGGCGCAGACCTACACCCGGACCCTGCCCGACAAGGTCCTCGTTATCGGCGGCAGCCGAGGAATCGGGCGTTCCACCGTGGTGGAACTGACCGCGGCGGGCAGCCGCTGCGCCATCGGCTACCTGGAAAACGAGACCGCCGCCAAGGAAACGCAGGAATTGGCCGCGGCCACCGGCGGTCCCGAGCCGGTGCTGGTGCGCGGCGATCTCGGTACCGACGCGGCCGGCCTGGTCGCTTCCTCGATCGAACAGCTGGGCGGGCTCGGCGGATTGGTGACCACCGCGGTGCCGATCACCGCCGGACGCACGATGAAGGTGACCCGCGACGAGTACGACCGCGTCTTCGACGTGCAGGTGTGGGGCCTGTGGGAAGCGGTGCGCACCGCCGTGCCGGAACTGGAGAAGGTCGGCGGCTCGGTAGTGGCGGTCAGCAGCCTGGGCGCCAACCACTACGCGCGCTACTACGGAGCGATCGGACCCGCCAAGGCGGCGATGGAAAACCTCGTCCGCTACTTCGGTGCCGAACTCGGCCCGCGCGGCGTGCGGGTTAACGGCATCTCCCCCTCGCTGGTGAACAACCCCGGCCACGGCGGCGAGGACATCATCGCCGGCGTCAAGGACATGCAAGACGCAGTCGCGCAGAAGACTCCGCTGCGCCGGCTCGGTCATCCCGACGAGCTGGCCTCGGTCATCGTCGCTCTGTTGTCCAGCGACTTCCAGTTCGTCACGGGGCTGACCATTCCCGTTGACGGCGGCTACAGCCTGCTCGCCTGAGAACGACGGAGGGACATGCGTTTCCGACTTGACGAAGACGAGGCGCGGCTACGCGACGAGCTGCGCGGCCACATCGACGAGTTCAGCGCCGCCGACATGGCGGCGATGCGGGCCGAGATGGCCCAACTGGAAAGCGACCGCCAGGCGCCGAGCCACTTTCACCCGTGGCTGGTTCGCCAGAACGTCATCGGCCTGGGGTGGCCCGAGCCGATGGGTCGGCCCGCATCGCAGACGGATCGGTTCGTCGCGCACGAGGAACTCGATTCGGCCGGACTACCCACCTACGGCCTGGAACAGGCCGAGGCCGTCGGTTGGATGTTGGCCACATTCGGCCCCGAAGACCTTGCGGCCGAGCATATCCCGCACATCATCGACGCCTCGTGGAGCTACGCCGGCGGATACAGCGAACCCGAGGCCGGTAGCGACATGCTGGCCCTGCGGACCAAGGCCACCCGGACGTCCGACGGTGACTTCATCGTCACCGGCCAGAAGATGTGGACCTCCGGCGCGCATATAGCCGACTGGATCTTCACCCTGGTGCGGACCGAACCCGACAGTAGTCGCCATAAAGGGCTGTCGCTGTTGATGATCGATGCGCGCGCCCCCGGAGTGACCATCCAACCGATTCGGGTGATGGGCGGATGGCGGGTCAACGCCTGCTTCTTCGACAACGTGACAGTGCCGGCGCGGTCGCTGATCGGGCAGCCGGGCCAGGCGTGGACGATGATGTCGCGGGCGCTGGACATGGAGCGCTCGATGAGCTTCGGCGGCCGCGAGGCGCGTCTGTTGCTGGCACGCTATCTCGACCGGATCGGCACCCGCGGCACCCAACTCGACGAGGACGCGTACCGCCAGATCGGCGAATTCATCATGGAACTGCAGGCCGAGCGGCTGCTCGGTCAGCAGGTCGTCGCGCTGGGCGAGCGCGGCGAGCCCGCCAGCGGCGAAGCCTCGATGAGCAAGCTGCACGGGCCGGCGGTCGCCCAGCGTGTCGCGCAGTGGCTCGTCGACGCTCTGGGCCCCGATGCGTACACCCGCGACAGCGGGGACCCCCTGGCCGAGGACGCCGAGCACTTCCTGCGCGCGTCCACAGTGCTGTCAATCATTGGCGGCACCAGTGAAATTCAGCGCAACATCATCGCCCAACGCGGGCTGGGCCTGCCGCGAGGCTGAACGGAGACAGCTCATGGATCTCGGACTCAAGGACAAGGTCGCGGTCGTTCTCGGCGCGACACAGGGCATGGGCCGAGCGACCGCGCTGCGGCTCGGGACGGAAGGCGCCCACGTCGTCCTGTGTTCGCGCGGGCGCGAAGAGGGTGATTCCGAGTATCGGTATGTCGCCAAGCCGAGCCTGCAATCGGTCGCGCAAGAAGTCGCCAACGCCGGCGCAGCCTCCACATTGACCGTGGTCGCCGACCTCACCCGCGCCGGCGACGCCGAGAAAGTGGTCAAAGAGACCACCGAGCACTACGGGCATTTGGACAGGGTCGTCAACACCGTCGGCTTGTGCGAGGTACGGACATCACCCGTAGAGCCGGACGATTTGTGGGAGAGGGCTTTTCAGTCCGTGCTGATGACGTCGGTGCGGATCGCCCGCACCGCGATCCCGGCCATGTTGAACAACGGTGGCGGCGCGATCGTGACGACGTCGGCGATGTCGGTGCGCCACTTCATTCCCCGCATCGCGCACTACTCGGCGCAGAAGGCGGCGCTGGCCCATTTCACCAAGAACCTCGCCAAAGAATACGGCGCCCAAGGCATCCGGGCCAATGCTGTGCTGCCCGGCATGATCTTGAACGAGCAGTTGGTCGAGGAGCGCACGCAACGCATGGCGAAATCCGGCCACACCGAGGACGAGGATTTCCGCGAGCGTAACCAGGTCTATGGCGGAGCGACCTGGGGCAGCCGCTTCGGCGTGCCCGAGGACATCGCCGATGCCATCGCCTTCCTGCTGTCGGAGCGGGCTAGTTATGTCAACGGTGTGCTACTCAACGTCGACGGCGGCTCGGAATACTTCTGAGCATGGCGGTCCGCCGGGAAGCACCCGTCACCTGCTGGTTTCACACAAGTCCGAGATCGAGAGGTGGGCTGTCACCCAACTCGTCCAGCAAGGTATCGATGGGGGCCAGATCGAAGCCGGTCTGTCGCCGACCATGGTCACCGGATTGCTCTCCGGTGCAGTGCTTTACGAAGCAATGGCACGACGCGACGGTGTGTCGGTCAGCACTCCGAGTGACGATTACGCCGAGCAACTCGTCGACTTGGCCCTTCAGCGAGCCAGGGCGGAATATTCCGTCATCAGGGACGCACCGGCGTCACAGTACCGCGCGCGCCGTCAACCTCGACGAGGCAACCGTTCCTGAGGTCTAGGCTGGCGGAGCTCGTTCCCACGACGCAGGGTATGCCGAACTCGCGCGCGACGATCGCCGCGTGCGAGTGCAGACCACCCACATCAGTGACGACCGCTGCCACGCAGCCGAAGAGCGGCGTCCAGCCGACATCGGTGACCCGCACGACGAGGATGCTGTCGGGTGCGATGTCATCGATGTCATCCGGTGAATGCGCCACCCGCACCCGGCCGCGCACAACCCCCGGTGAAGCGCCGATACCCTGCAGCAGCTGAACATTAGTTTCGCCGTTCCGGTTCTGGACCGGTTCCCAATGCAGGGTGAAGATAGTGGGCAGATTCAGCCCCGCCAGCCTGACGCGCTCAGCGCGACGGGCGGGTATGCGCTCGGCGTTGGCCGCAGGCACGGCGATCTCGTCGGGCACCAGATAGAAAATGTCGCCGACGTCATCGAACACTCCGGCCTCAACCTGACGGCGACCGACCTCGCGGAGCCCTACTCGGAGCGAGTGAGTAGCGCGCATGGCGACGTCCTTGGAGCGCTCGCGTCGCCGCACGGCGGCGTTCAGCGCGGCGATGACCCGCCGGGGAATCCCCGAAAGCCCTGCCGGATCGGGGAATGCGTGGATCCGCACGTCCATCGCCATCCGCACGACATCGACAAGCTTGGCGGGATCGTCGCCGTACATCGGGTTGGCCAGCTCGGTCTCCCCCGGCCCCCGATGGCCGGCGGCCGCGATCAATTGCCAGAAGGCTTTGGCGAACATCGGGTCGACATCGTCGAGGCGCTTGACGAGGTCCTCTGCCGGTTCGGATCGGACTGCTCGTTCGAGTTGCGGCCGTGCCCGCGACATGTCTGCCAGCCGGCGAACCCCGCCCAGGAGGGAAGCACTGGCGAGTCCGGTCGTGCCGCCACGCATCGCCGACAGATCGAGGTCGGGAGCCACCTTGCGCACCAGAGCCTGAGCCGCCGACGCGACCAAGTTTGTTGTGGTGCTATACGCCCAGGCATCGATGGTGAGTTCGCGCATCGAGTCGATCAGTGTCACCAGGGCGTTGTCGTTTAGTCGGCCGAGTTGTTCCGGCGATGGTGCTAAAGCCTCGATGCGCCGGCCGATTTCGGCCACTCGGCGGCCCACGCCGGCCATCCGCAGGACGGCCGGGGGCATGCCCAGCACCGAGCGGAGCGACTCGAGGACCGGTGCACGCTCGTCGGTGCTGTCCGCGGTGTGCGCGACGCCCAGCACGTGTTCGTCGACCTCGCGCGGATTGGTGCCCGGCATCGCGCGCGCCATCGCGTGGACGACAGAGAGATTTGTGTACAGGCGATGGCCGACGGAGGCGATGCTCAGTGTGCGCTGCGCGCGCACGACCTCATCGTCGCGCATGCCCAACACCTCGACCTGGATGGCTCCGGCGAGGCGCAGCGCATCCCTGCCGATCAGCAGCGACATCGGGGTCAGCGTTCCGGGGAATGCTTCGCCCACGTTGGCGGTGGTCAGTGTGGGATAGCGGGCGTCGATGTAATCGTCGAACTCGCCGCGCAGCCCGGCGGGGGCGGGATCGACGCAATGCGCTTCCGGGGGACGGTGGTCGCGCACCCAACGGTGATCCGGTGTGGGGGTTCGCCAAGGTGTGGGCACCCGGGCTGTGCCCAAATACGTCACCGCCCTCACTCCGGCACGCGCATCGGTCAACGCCGAGCGCGAATCGTGCACCGGGGTGTATTCCCATTCGCTGACCAAACGTGTGGTGTCCAGGGTGGGCATGTAACGGAAACCGTCCAGGTCGGCTGGGCTGAGCTCGAGCAGATCGGCACGCCATGCGGCGGCCGCTCCGGAGCGGAGGATTTTGAAAGGCAGTTTGACAAGCCGCTTTTGGAGAATCTCGGCGATCTCGTCAATCGTCAGACCCGTGTCGAGGGGTCCGACGTTGACTGTGCCCGTGCGATCACCGAGGGCCGCTTCGGCGTGGAATCGGCCCACGTCGTCGGTGTGCAGGAACTGCCACGGGCGCATCTCTCCGGTGGGAGCCACCAGCATGGGGTGTGCCAGGAAGCGGAACTCGTAATTGTCCATATCGCGCCCAGCCACCACACAGGTGCGGGTGATGACCGACGGCACACCCGACTCGTGAATCAGCTCCTCGCAGATCGCCTTGTGCTTCGCGTAGAGCACGTCCGGATGCGGCCGCAGCGGATGGTCTTCCGCGATGACGTCCGGGTTGTCCGGCCACGGCCCGTACGCGAGGGTCGAGGAGGTGAAGACCAGCTTTTCGGCTCCGGTGGATTCCATGGCGCGCAACACGTTCCGCGTCCCACCGATGTTGATGTCTTCCACGCCGGTCGACGACCGCAACGGAGCCAGCAGAAAGGCCAAATGCACCACCCGGTCGCAACCCCGCATGGCCCGCTCGACAGCTTCGGCATCGCGAATATCGCCGCTGATAGAGGCCACCCCGGTGATGTCGACCGTGCGCCGCGCGAGAGCCACGACCGACGCACCTCGCCGAACGAGGTCGCGGCAGATCACCCGGCCGAAGACACCGCTGGCTCCGGTCACCAGGACTCGCATCGAGTGCTCCTCAAAATCGCAAGTGGCGGAACTACTTACACGCGGTCGGGAAAGACTTCCTGCCATGCCCAGTGGCGCTTGAGTTCACGAGTTTCACCGACGCGCCGGAGCACGCCGGCGTGACCCGACCAACCCGGCCGGGCAGCCGAGAACTCGACCATCTGACCGTTGGAGTCGGTCACGAACTCCCACGGTCGCCCATCTCCCAAGTCAAAGGTGATCCGGTCGACGAATTCGTCGTCGCGCCAATCGATCTTGGCGCCGACGTTGCGGGAGTCGACGAGCACCGCATCCGAGGACGCCACCGCCGCGAAGCGGAAACGGTCGGCACCGATGCTCATGTGCCCCCACTCGACCGAACCGTCGCCGTACTCATTGGCGAAGACGTTCCAGCCGCCCTGCAGGCGCATCCAGATCGCGCTGTTGTTCCAGTCGACGCCGTGCGGGAGATAGCTCTGGTCGACGGCGAAGAATCCCGTGACCGGTTCGCCGAATATCGTGCCCTCGGCGAAATACGGTGTCGACGTGTAATACAGGGCGCCGGGCTCACCCGGGACCCCAGCCTCCCCCGGCCCGTTGCGCCAGGGAACGTAGACGTGAAATCCGGGCGCCGCGAGGCTACCGCGGATGTCGAGAAGTTGGCCTTCGGTGCCCTGTTCCCGCCACGCGAAATCTCGGTCCCCCAACTGGACTTCGAAGTTCGCGGCGCGCGCCGAACCGCCGGCCGTCAGGTCGTAGCCGTCGATAAAGTCGCGGCGGACCTTGCCGCCGACGGAAGCCTGCGAACTGCGGGGGTCGGCCCGCAGCCCGACGTCGTCGGACGCCATGATGGCGATATCGCGCGTGGTGTACCCGACCGCCTTGCGTAGCATCGCGTACGACCGCCCGTCCGCGGTGCGCAGGATGCCGTAGAACCAGGTGCCTTCCAGGACCAGCCCGAAGTAGGTCCGGGTGACCACGCTCTGGTCGGCCTCCGGTCGGAAAAAGCCGACCAACGGCTGATGCGCGAAATCGGCTCGGCGCGGGAAGTTCTCCGCCATCTCAGCGACCTCCAGGCCAATTAAATGCACACAATGCAGCTAATTGGTGACCGTACCACGCGAGCCTCCGCCGTAACAGGGCCTCAGTCAGAACCGAGTGTGCGTCCGCGCAGCAGGAAATCGACCATCCTTTCGGCCTCGCGCCGGGCGGAAGCCGACTGTTCGGGGAAGCCCAGGTTCGTATAGAACCCCTGCAACATCGTCGCCCCGGTGAGGCTGCGGAGAAATTCCGTTGAGGCCACGTCCGGGTGCCACTCGCCCCGTGCGACACCGCGCTCGAGGACTTCTCGTGCGCTCTTGAGCCGCACGGTATTGATCTGTTCCCATTCGGCGCGCAGCGCCTCGTCGTCGCTGCTGTCGAAGACGATGCGAAACGTCGCGATTCCGTGCGTGCTGGAGAAGCCTTCGAGCATCTGTTGCGCCACGGACACAAGCTGATCCCGCACACTGCCCTCGTCGGCGACCTCGAGGCCCGCGTCGAACGATCTCACCGCCGCGAGAAGCAGATCCTGTCGGGTCGGCCAGCGCGCGTACACCGCCGGTCGGCTGCAGCCGGCCGTCTTGGCCACCAGGTCAACGGTGAAGCCCGCCTTGCCGTGCGCGGCGTAGACACGCAATGCCGCATCCAGCACGCGGGCGTCCATGTCCGGGTCGCGGGGGCGACCAGGGCCCGCGCCCGAACCCCTCGTGCTCACGTCCGGATCCTCGCACGCACCGGCGGGCCTCCATCGTCTGACCATCTCTTCCGATGCTGAACAGTTCCATCGATGCGGAGCTCGAGTTCCGCTAACTGGGTGGGTTTCGCAATAAACATTCTAGGTATGGCTATGTCCGCACAGCGCGGGAAAGGTTAGGGGCACAACTTGTTCCGAGCGTTCAAAAAAGATTTGTATGCCCCGA
Source organism: Mycobacterium sp. (assembly GCF_004298145.1). Taxonomy (GTDB): domain Bacteria; phylum Actinomycetota; class Actinomycetes; order Mycobacteriales; family Mycobacteriaceae; genus Mycobacterium. The sequence goes on along the minus strand of NZ_SCRH01000047.1, from coordinate 164,399 downwards.
CCGGTGCCGATTTCGCAAGTTGGAAGCCCTGGCAAAGCACGGCTACCACGCCACCAGCTTGAACGACATCGTTGCCCGCGCGGGAGTCGGCAAGGCCGCAATCTACCGACGGTGGTCTTCAAAAGCCGCCTTGATGACGGACGCTCTGGTCTACTGGCGACCCGAGTTGGTCGGCGATGACGCTCCCAACACCGGCAGCCTGGTCGGAGACCTCGATGCACTGGTTGACCGCGTGCAGCGCAACGACAACGGTTTGATCTCCAATGACGTGGTGTTGCGGGTAGCCCTGGAGGCCGCGCACGACCCTGAACTGGCCACGGCACTCGACGATTTGATGCTCTTCAGGGGGAGACGGATGATGTCGACAGTCCTGGCGCGAGCCGCGGACCGTGGCGAGATGTCCGCCACCCACGACTGGTCGTTGCTCGCTGACGTCATATCGGCGATGGGCCTGCTGCGTGTCATCGGCGGACAGACGGCCGACGCCGATTTCGTTCGTCAAGTCATCGACACGCTGATCCTGCCGGCAGTGCGGACACCACCTAGTAAGATCCGTACGGCAAAGAAACGATCCTAGACCGATTGCGGCTCAACCACTTTCGCGTGACCACCGGGGCAAGGTGAAACCACGGTCGAACTGCCATAAGTCAGTGGCTTGGTCCCGCGTCGCGGGATCGGCCAACGTTCGGGCCAGTTGCGCCAGCCACGGAGCGGGGTCCGGCATCGCGGCGCTCCACGCGCGAATGCGCCTGGAGTACAGCTGGCAGTCGGCCTCGACAGTGAAGCCGTAGCCGCCCAGCGCCTGATGCACGGTGGCCGCGGCCTGACGCGACGCCGCACGTGTCTTGGCCGCCGCCATGACCGCGGCGAAAAGCGGCAAGGCCCCGTCTGCCGCGGCGAGATACGTCGCATGACGCATCAGCAAGTCGGCGGCCTGCACGGCGGTCGCAACGTCCGCCAACGGATGGGAAACACCCTGGAAGCTGCCGACGGGAACCCCGAACTGGCGGCGCTCGGCGACGTAGTTGACCCCATAACGGATCAGCGCTTGGGCGGCGCCGACCAGTTGGGCCGACTCCAGCAGAAAACCCCAAGCACGCATCGCGTCCACATCACCATCACACGCCTGCGGACTGACGTTTTCGACGAATACCACGGACTCTCCCGCGGCGCTGCGACGCGCCGCACCGGCCAGTCCTGAGATGCCAAGACCCGACTGCAGGGGAACCGCTACTCGCGAAAGTCCCGCCGGCACCACCGACCGGTCGACGCCGTTGGCCACGTCAGGCTTGCCGAGCAGAATGCGGGCCGGCATCGCCGAGACGAACGGCACCGGCGCAAGGTGCGCACCGAGCGTGACCGCCGCGCGGGTCAACAGATACGGATCGGGGGGTAGCTCCCACAGGCCGAAATCGCGGACCGCCTGATCAAGCTGCTCAACAAAGGTCGCCGCCTCGGACTCACCAACCTCCATGCCGCGCAGGGCCTCCGGTGAGCAGTATTTGGTGAGAACGGCGGCGAGCGCATCCGCAAGTTCCTCGGCCTGCTGAGGCCAACGCTCATCGAACATCCGTCACTCCGACCATCTCGCGTAGTAAATCGTCAACCAGGTTATACTATTCGCTGTGCAGCAGGACCCCAAGACGGCGCCGCCCCCCGGGCTCGGCGAGCTGGACATCGATCTGTCCGAAGAGGATGCCGTATTTGCCGAGGCGTGGACGTCGTGGCTGAACGCACACCTCCCACCGATGAACAAGAGACTCGCGACTGCCACCGGCGACGACGTCAAGCATGCGTTAACCCGCGAATGGCAGTCGGAGATGGCGGCCGGTGGCTGGGCGGCCATCACCTGGCCACCCGAATTCGGTGGCCGAGCAGCCACCGCCCGACAGCAACTGATCTTCTACCTCGTTTCGGCCGAGCGCCGGGTTCCCCCGTTGGCCGGTCGGATCGGTCTGAACCTGTGCGGGCCCACCCTCATCGCGCACGGCACAACCGAGCAGCAACAACGCTTCCTGCCGCCGATGCTCGATGGCCAGCACATATGGTGTCAAGGCTTTTCGGAGCCCGGGGCCGGCTCCGACCTCGCGTCGCTGCGGACCCGAGGTGTCATCGACGGTGACAGCCTGGTGATCACCGGACAGAAAATCTGGACATCAGGCGCCCAGCACGCCGACTGGATGTTCGCGCTGGTGCGCACCGACCCTGACGCGCCCAAACGTCGTGGTATCAGTTTTGTCTTGGTCCCGATGTCCGCCACCGGCGTCGACGTCCGGCCCATCCACCAGATCTCCGGTGACGCGGGGTTCAACGAGGTGTTTCTCGACGAAGTACGGGTGCCACTGAGCAACGTGGTCGGAGAGCTCAACGACGGCTGGAACGTCACCCGCACCACCTTGGCCAACGAGCGGGCGATCTTGTTCATGGGTCAGCAGATGGCGTTGACGGCGACGCTGCGCAAGGCCATCGCGATGGCGAAAACCCCGGATCCGCATGGCGTTCGTGCCGCTGATGACCCGCACATACGCGACCGAATCGCTCAGGCATGGATCGACGTGGAGCTGGTGCGGCTCAATGGAATGCGAAATTTGGCCAAGGTATTGGCCGGCAAGGAGCCGGGCCCGGAGGGCGCCATGTCCAAGCTGTTCGGCCAGCACGTCGAACAGCGTCAGCATGAGTTGGCCCTTGATCTGGGCGGAGAGTTCGCCATCCTCGACCGCGGTGCTGCCAATGCGCCCAACCGCGGCAAGTGGGCCCTGGGCTGGCTGCGCACACGCGCATCCACCATCGGCGGCGGTACCTCGGAAATTCAGCGCAATGTGCTGGCCGAGCGCATCCTCGGGCAGCCCCGAGACCCTTGGGCCGATGCATGAAGTTTGAGTTCACCGAAGAGCATGAAGCGCTGCGCAGCTTGATTTCCGAGGCGTGTCGGCGGGAGGCCGAACCTCGCGGGTGTTACGAGGGCCAGTCGGTGTTCGACGCCCGGCTCTGGAGCGCGCTGTGTGACGCCGGTGTGGTAGGCGTGGGAGTCTCGGAGCGCTACGAAGGCGGCGGCGCAGGCCCCGTCGAACAGGTGATCATCGCCGAGGAGTTGGGCCGTACGGTAGGGGCAGTCCCGTTCAGCGAACACTCCGCCGCCGCCGAAATCGTTGCGCTGCTGGGCTCTGACGATCAGCGGAAACGGCTGCTGATCCCACTGGCTCGCGGCGAGTCGATCGCCGGCATCGTCCTGCCGACCCCGGCCAACCTCGATGCGATCGAGGCGCGCCGGGACGGGATGCAGTGGCGACTCAACGGTCATCTTCCGCTCATCCCCGACGCCGGTGCCGCCAACGTGTTGCTGGTCCCCGCCATCGTCGACGGGCGGACAAGATGGTTCATCACCGAGGCCGCCCAAGTCACCGCTCTGCCCACCGTCGATCGCACCCGGCCCGCCGCGAGCGCGGAATTCGGTGACGCCGACGCCGAGCTGCTGTCCGGCACCGAGACCACCGAGCGCCCCGGCGAACTGCTGATGACCCTGGCTGCCGCCGAGGCGGCGGGCGCTGCCGATACCGCACTGCAGCAGACCGCGCGTTACACCACCGAACGGCACCAGTTCGGCCTTCCCGTCGGAACCTTCCAGGCCGTCAAGCATCGCCTTGCCGACATGCTTGTGGCCGTCGAGAACGCGAGATCGGCGGTCTACGGCGCGGCCTGGGCGCTCGCCGAAAGCGACCGCACCGCGCGGTCGGTGTGGTTGGCCCAGGCGGTGGCCACCGGCAACGCCGTCACGGTGGTCAGCGACGCGATCCAGTTGCACGGCGGCATCGGTGTGACGTGGGAATGCGATCTACATCTGTTTCTGCGCCGGGCCAAGGCCCTCGAGGCGACGTACGGATCACCGTCAACGCATCGCGCGCTCATCGCGCAGAACCTGCTCGACGGCTGAAAACGGCCCGCTGGTTTGCGCGTTTGGCGGGCAGTCCCCCGATCCTGGGCCATAATTGCGCTCCAGTATTTTTCTGAGATCGAGTCGAACGGGCAAGGACGGTCATGACACGATCGGCAAATGCGGGCACCGGTCGGCCCCGCGACCCGATGGTGGAGGAACGCGTGCGCCAGGCCGCGTGTGAACTGTATGGGCGCGTCGGCTGGGCCGGTTTCAGCATCGACGCGGTGGCCAGGGAGGCCCGGGTCGGCAAGTCGTCGATCTACCTGCGCTGGCCCGACCAAACGGCGTTGCTCCTCGACACGCTCGAGGCCCGCATCGCGCTGCCGCTCGATATCGATACGGGCAGCCTGCGCAGTGACCTACGTGTATTGAGCCGCAGCACGTTTGACCTCTTGGTCAGCGACGTCGGTGACGTCGTCGTGCGGCTCAGCGCGGAGGCGCGCTCAGTACCCGAACTGGCGCCGCGCTGGGAGGCTTTCATGGCCGCGCAGGCCACCGCCATGCGGGCGATCACACAGCGTGGCGTCGAACGCGGCGACCTACCTGAAAACGCGCCGGTCACCCTCATGCTGGATGCCCTTTTCGGCGGGCTGCTGATGCACTACATGGCTACACCACCGTCACGCATGGGGCGAGTTGCCAAAGAGGCCGAAAAGTTCACCGAGGCACTGGTCGATATGGTTCTCGCTGCCGTGCCCACGACGTGAGGGCGGCTGCCCGGCGTCAGGGCTGAGCGAGGCTCGAATTCAGTTCCCTGGTGAGTTCCCGGCGAAGAATTTTGCCCGTCGGCGAGACCGGCAGCTCATCACGGAACACGATGCGGTCGGGCGTGCGCGACCCTCGGAGACGCGCGCGCATCCACTTTTGCAGCTCGGTATCCGTCGGACTCGTACCCGCCGCGGGCACCACGACCGCGACGATGATTTGTCCCCATTCTTGGTCATCGGCGCCGACAATCGCGACGTCACGCACCGAAGCATGCTCGACCAGAACCTCTTCCAACTCAGCCGGCGCGATGTTTTCTCCGCCGCGAATGATGGTGTCGTCGCTACGGCCCAGGACAAACAGATAGCCGTCGTCGTCGTGCAGCGCCAGATCTTTAGTGGGGAACCATCCGTCGTCGTCGAGCACCGAGCCGATTTCTGCATAACGTCCGGACACTTGGGGGCCGCGTAGGAACAGTTCCCCGGTGACGCCGGCGGGTTGGACTCGACCGTTCTCATCTCGGATTTGCACCTCGATGTCGGGCACCGGACGTCCAACCGAGCCCAGGCGCCGCACGGTGGCCTGATCGTCTGAATTGAGTGCCGCCCAATGGTCTTCGGGAGTCAGCACCGCGACCGTCGAACTCGTCTCGGTGAGACCGTAGGCGTTCACGAAGCCGACGTGTGGAAGCAGTGTCAGCACCTTGCGAACCAGGGGCAGCGGGACTTTGGAGCCACCGTAGGCGAGGCTGCGCAGTGAACTCAAGTCAGCAGGTTCAGATTCCAAAGTCGAGGCGATCCGGTCCAGCATCGTCGGCACCACCGTCGCGTTGGTGACCTTCTCCTGGTCGACCAGGCGGATCCATTCTCGCGCATCGAAATTGGGAAGGTAAACCAGCCGCCTGCCGGCATAGATGTTCGACAATGCCGCGCCCACACCGGCGATGTGGTAGGGCGGTACGCAAACTAGCGCGGAGTCCTGCGGTGACGCCGCACCGAATTCGACTGTCCCCGTGACATAACTGACGAGGTTGTCATGAGACAACTCCACGGCTTTGGGACGTGCGGTCGTTCCGGAGGTGAACAACAACACCGCGACGTCGTCCGGCTCTGGCATCATCGCCACCGGCTCCACAGTCGCAGCGCGCTGGATGAACTCGTCGCTTGACAACGCCTCGACGCCAAGATCGGCGAGGATGCCGCGATACTGCGGATCAACGATCAATAACGGAGACGCGATCCGGTCGAGCAACTCGCGCAGCGCGTCGCTACTGAGGCGGTAATTCAGCGGACAGAACGGTACTGCGGCACGAGCGCTCGAGAACAACAGCAGCGGCAACATCGCCCCGCCGACTCCGATGTAGGCGACATGACGTGCACCGCTCGCCGCGGCCACCCCGGCGCCACCGTCGGCCAGCCGCGATAAATCGGCAAGGGTCCAACGGGTATCACCGTCGACTACCGCCGGACGCTCGGGCGCTTCACTGGAGGCCATTTCCAGCAGCAACGAAATAGTCAACCGATCGACCCCTTAGTGATGATCCCTAAAATATATAACCAGGTTAACTATATTAACACGGATGCGCGCGCCGGTGGCAGCGCCATCCACTCACGGACCAAATGGTGACGCCGCCGGCGCGCCACTGGGATTCGAGGCGGGAAGCTGCGGAACCGATACGCCGTTGATGGTGGCCGGGCCCTGTGTCAGGTCAATGTCGTGGTCGAGATTTGGCGCGACGGGCATGAATTTGCAGAGAAATGTCACTGCCAGTTCGCAAGGATCGTTGGCGGGGTCAGCGCCAGCCGGCGCCGTGCAGCACAACGCCGCCACGGCGGCACCAATTGCAGCCATCACGGCCTTCTTGACGATTTTCATTGAACCCCTTAGCTGTTGATTCGGGCGGCGGGTGTCTTGCTAGCGATCAGACCGGCGTGAAGTCGGAGATCAACCAGCGGTGGCCAATTTTCTCGAGGGTTACGCGGACGTCGGACGCGGTGCTCGTGGGCGGGTCCGGGTCGCGGAGGAAGGTCTGATTGACGAATACGATGACCACCGCGTGGTCGATCGATGCCTGCACGAACGCCGCGGCTGGCACCGTGACCACCGAAGTAATGTGCTGTTCGCGTGCGTCCGGGATCACGTGCTGGTGTGTGAATACTGCGTAAGACGTTTTGAATTTGCCGGTCAGCAATTCGCGGGCGGCGCCGAGACTTTTCTCCGCGGTGTCGGGCTGGTAGGCCAGCAGAGCCAACGCGCCGTCCGTAGCCGCATGAACCGATTCCGCGCGCGCTTGCTGCACGAGATGCGCCGACATGGTGTCCCACGCCAAGCAGCCGGCGCCGCCCCCGAGGATCACGGTCAGCGTGGGCAGCAGGACGAAGGCGACGACCCGTGGCCAGCGGCGGCCCTTCGGAGGGGAAGCAATGGCCGTCGAGTCATCAGTCGGGGCCTTGTCCACATCAGCCGGGACCCCGGGAAGGCCCACGGTGGATGCCTCCTCGAGGTCCACCAGCTCATCGGGCCAATCGGCCGTATTCCAACCGGCGATCGGCTCCGTCGCATCGGACGCTGCAGGTTCGGCAGCGCGCGGGAGTCGGTGCCGCCCGCTGGTGACACCGCCGGAGGCGTTCTTCCCCAGACGTACCCCCATGAGACCACCCCGCTCCCTGGCTCGCAGCAATGACCATGCGTCCTCGCTGCTATCACACTAAGTTAAACAGCTCAACCTGTGAACCGGTGCTAGGTAATTGTTGCGATGGATGTGCGGCGCGACTCAGGTGATGGCCGAGAGGCGTCGCACCACACCGGCAAGCAGCCGCGGCGATAGCCGGCGCATTCGCCATAGTCCTTTCGCCGGTATACCGGGGAACACGTGGATCCTCGCGTGCCGACGGACCAGCGACGCCTCGATGGCGTCGATGACCTGCTCGGGAGCCGCAACGGGAGACAGGTTCTTCAGCCGTTCGGACATTCCCTGGGCCATGATGTCGTCGAGCATCGGTGTCTGAACCCCAGCGGGACAGACGCACCGCACACTGACACCACTGCCCTTCAGTTCCATATCCAGGGTCCCGGCAAACCCACGACGGCGGTCGCCGTGTAGGCCGCCATCGCAGGCGTCGGCATCCACCCGGCGAGCGAAGCGAACAGCACCACCTCGCCCGCGCAGCGTGCGCGCATACCCGGCAGCACCGCCTTCACCCAACGCACGGTCCCGAGGTAGTTGACGTTCATCGAACGTTCGAAGGCATCCTGCGGCAGATCTTCGATGCGGCCCGAGACCGCGATGCCGGCCGCATTGACCACTCTGTCGATCGCACCGAATCGGTCCGCGACGGCCCGGGCGGTCGCGCCGACCTGGTCGTCATCCGTGACGTCACACGGGTGCGCGACAGCGCCGGTGCGGGCGGCGACGGCGTCCAGTTTGGGTCCGGGGAGATCGACCGCGGCCACGGTCCATCCCGCGTTCGTGAGCCGGGTGGTCATCAGTTCGCCCATTCCGCTGGCGGCTCCGGTTACGACGGCGACCCCGGCGACCATCACGGTCTCCTCCCGAAGAACGCGGCATCGAACTGGCTATGATCGAGGGCGCTATACATCTGAAGGATATATATTCGGAGTTCGAGCCGCGATGGCGACCGCGTGGTCGTTGGAAGGATCGGTGATGATTGAGCTGAAAGTCCTGCAAGCGGTTCGCCTCAAAGGCCGCATCGGGCAGGACGACATCGCGAGCACCACAGGTGAAGACCCAGCCACCGTGGCCGACGCGGTCAGAGCGGTGATCGAGGCGGGCTTGCTCATCGAGGGAAAGACGATCCGAATCTCCCCCGAGGGTCGCACCCGGCTCAGCGAGCTGCTTGCGGGCGAGCGGGAAAAGGGGGACCAGGATGCCATCGCCGTCGCCTATGACAAGTTCCGCAGCATCAATGCCGATTTCAAAGCGCTGGTGTCGGATTGGCAGCTCAAAAACGGTGAGCCGAATCCGCACGATGACGACGAGTACGACGCGGCCGTGCTGGCCCGGCTCGCCGACGTACACCGGAGGGTGACACCGGTCAACGCGGCCGTCGCGAACGAGATACCTCGGTTGGCAAGCTATTCGGACAAGTTGCAGGCCGCGCTGACGAAGGTGCAGGCGGGAGAGACGGCCTGGCTGACACGCCCGATCGTCGACTCGTATCACACCGTGTGGTTCGAGTTGCACGAGGAACTGATACTGGCCGCCGGGCTCACCCGCGAGAGCGAGGCCCAGGCCGGCCACGCCCATTAACCCGTGTCCTTCTGAATGAGCAGGCAAGGCAGGAGCAATGTGACAGACATGACCGACTTTGAGACCATCGAGTTCCACGTGAGCGGCCATGTCGCCACGCTGACGCTCAATCGGCCCGAGAGGCTGAATTCCTTCAACGAACGCATGGCCGACGAAGTGGCCGCGGTCTGGCGCCGGACCCGGGAGGACGATGACATCCGGGTGGCCGTCGTGCAGGCCAACGGTGACCGGGCGTTCTCCACCGGTATCGACGTCGAAAAGGGTCCGTGGTGGTTTCACGAGCCGATCTTCAACCAGGAGGATCCGGGCGTCTTGCTCGGCCCCAAGGCGCACCTGGTGTGGAAGCCGGTGATCGCGGCGCTGCACGGCATGGTGGCTGGCGGCGCAATGTATTTCGTCAACGAAGCCGACTTCGCGATCTGCTCCGAGTCGACGGTGTTCTTCGACCCGCACGCCAACGGCGGCGTCGTGTCCGCGCTCGAACCGATGGGCATGATTGCTCGAGGCGTGCCCTACGGCGACGTGATGCGCTGGGCGCTCCTCGGCAGCGAGGAGCGGATCGGCGCCGACACTGCACAGCGCCTCGGGCTGGTGACCGAAGTTGTACCGGACGACCAACTACGTTCCCGCGCAGCCGAATTAGCGGCAGAGATCGCAACCCGACGCCCGCAGGCGATCCAAGGCACCGTCCGCGCGATGTGGGAGGCCCGTGACCTACCGCCCAGCGTGGCGCAGCGACACGGGTTGTCCTACACCCATATCGGCAACGCCGGCGCCGACACCGATTCACGCACCAACAAGCGCGCGCCGCGCACCCGCTGAGAGGGACGTTCCGGATCTAGGAAACCTCGATCACCATCACCGCGCCCATGCCGCCACCGGCGCACATGGACAGCGCGTCGAGGCCGCCACCGCCTTGCAGACTTTCCGCCAACACGAGGTCGTCGAAATCGCTTGGGGCCAGACCCGAGCGGTCAACGACGGCCGCAACCACCGGCTTGGCCAGCTCGATCGCCGGCATGCTCGCGAGGCTGCCCCACCGCGAGGTGCCGATCGCGGTGCGCGCAGCGGCGACGATGGCCGCCTTGCTGCTTGCAGCGTCAATACGAACCGCTAACCAATATAGTTTACTTAGTAAGACTGGTGACGGGCGGCGCTATTTGTCTGCGGCCTGAGTGAGTGCGAGGACCTCGGCGGTAACGAGCTCGTCGATCTCGGCGGCCGACATGCCGAGCAGGTCGCGGCAGATGTCGCGGGTATCGGCCGCCATCGCGGGCGCGGCCCGCAGCAGTGGCTCTGGGATGTTTTCGAAGAGCGCCGGACCCATGAAGGCCTCCAGCGGCTCTTCGTGGCCGGGCTGGTCCAGTTCGCCCAGCTGATGGCGGGCCGCCAGGTGCGGCTCGCTGAGCAGATCCTTGACGTGGACCGCGGCACCGGCGGCCACTCCCGCGGCCTGCAGGCGCTCCTGCGCGTCACGCGGCGTCAGCGGCGCGATCCAATCCTGCACCAGCGCGTCGAGTTCACCGCGGTGCGCGACGCGATCGGCGGCCGTCGCGTACTCGGCCTTGTCCGCGAACTCCGGCCGGCCGATGACTTTGGCCAGCTTGGCCCAGTCGTCATCACCCTGCACGGTCACCGCGCAGTATGCGTCCTCACCAGTGCACCGGTAAATGCCTGCCGGCGCGTCGAATTCGCCGCTGTTTCCTTTAGCGACCATGGTCCCGGGGTCGAGGGATTCGCGAACGTATTCGGTAGCCAACTGGCAGAACACCGTCTCCATTTGTGCCACACCGATCCATTGCCCCACCCCGGTCCGCTCGCGCTCGATCAACGCGGCGACGACCCCGGCGGCACCCACGCGCGCCGCGGCGTGATCGGGATAGACAGTCTGGTCATCACCGAAACCCTCAGGTGCGTCGCGGTGGCGCCACAGCGTGGTCAGCCCCACAGTGGCGCGCACCAGGGGACCGTAACCCATTCGCCGCGACCACGACCCGGTGCTGCCCAACGCGCTGCTCTCGACCACGATGATGCGTGGATTGATGGCTTTGAGCTTGGCGTAGCCCAGCCCGAGTGAGTCGAGCGTTCCGGGTTTGAAGTTGGTCAGCACCACATCGGAGGAGGCGACCAATCGGCCGAACAGCTCTTTGCCCGCGTCGCTGCGCAGGTTCAGTCCCAAGCTGCGTTTGTTGCGGTTGCCCAGCGCGAACGAATAGCCCACCTTCCCTGGGGAATCTGTTTGGCGCGCACCGTCGATGAACGCGCGGTTCTCCACCTTGATCACCTCGGCGCCCTGATCGGCGAGCTGGCGACCGGTTTCCGCGCCGACCACAATGACGCCGAGATCGAGCACCCGCACACCGGCCAGCGGCCGGGCGTCCACGTCCGTGCTCGCCATGGCCGCCGGACGAAAGTCTTCGGCCAAAACTTCGTCCGTATGCTCGCCGAGTTCCGGTGCGCGGTGCCGAAATCCAGCCCGCTCGTCGTCGAATTCGAGGTAGCCGTTCGGGATGGCGGCGCGCACGCCGGGTGCGATCTCCGCGTCGACGAAGGCTTTACGTTCGCGAACGTGGTCACTGGTCAGGATTTCATGGCCGGTGTTCAGTGGTGCGATCGCGATTCCCAATTGGGATCCGTGCGAGACGATTTCGTCGCGGGTCCTGTCGGCGAAGAAGTCGACGATTACCGGGCGGATCTTGCCCCAGTTCATGAAGCGGCCGAAGAGCTGCTCGAACACCGGATCGGACAGCGCCTCTGGCTCGCCCATCCAGGTGAAAAGGGCACGCCACTGCTTGGCCGAGGCGACGAACATCCGGACGTGTCCGTCGCCGCACGGCACGATGGGGTACATCATGCGCACGTCTGGCCGCCCCGGCGCCGCGGTGTAGAGCGGCTGGCCCATGGTCGCAGTGCCGGCCATCCCGAATCCGGGGTCGAGATCCTGGGCAACGAGTTCGAACAACGAACAGTCGAGATAATCCCCACCGCCACCGCGCTGCGCTTTGAAGTACGCCAGCAGCGCGGCATAGGCGACGTCGACGGCGGCCGTCTGCGTGGCCAATTCGCCAGGTGGCAAAAGCGGTTCACGCCCTGGCGCTCCGGAGCGGGTGAGTAGCGACGACATGGCGGTGAACACCGCCTCGCTGGCGTGATAGTCGCGATAAGGGCCGGTCTGCCCGAAGTCGGTAACCGAAACCACGACCAGCCGTGGGTTGCGCTCGCGCATCGTCGCGTGCCCGACGCCGAGTTCGGTGAGGCGCCCCGCCGGATGGGATTCCAGGAAGATGTCCGCGCCATCGGTCAATCCGAGCAACTGTTGACGTCCCTCGGCCGTGTTGATGTCGACGACGACGCCGCGCTTGTTGGCATGCGCGGTCGCGAAGCGCAGACCGTGGCCGTCGTATTGGGGCTCGGACCGGCGCGACGCGGCGCCCTCCGGCGGCTCCACCAGCACTACATCGGCGCCCAGGTCGGCCAGGAAGCGGCCCGCGAAACCGGCCGCGCCGTCGGTGAAGTCGATGACGCGCAGGCCGCTCAAGGGAAGTGTGTCGGGCATGGTCGCCGTCCTTTCGTTAGTCGGCTAGCGGGGCAGGCCCAGGCCACGGGCGATCAGCCCGCGCTGGACATCGTTGGTGCCGCCGCCAACCACGTACATGATCGATTGCCGAAGCCCGTATTCAAAGGCCCCGCCGCCGGGAATGTCGTTCTCGCCCGAGCCGCGACTCAACGCGGCGGACGGACCGAAGATCGCCAAGGTAGCCTCACCGAAGTCCTCGGCGAGGTCGCCCCCCATCACCCCAGCCATCGCGGCGTCGAACATCGCGCCGATGTCGGTCGAGCTGGCCTGCACGGCGGCGGTTACCAGCGCCCGGGTGGCTTGGACTCGCACCGCGAGGTCCGTGATCGATGCGCGCTTCGCCGAGCCTCGCGCGCCGACCAGGCCCACCGGGTCGGGGCCGACGAAGTCGAGCAGATCGTCGAGTTGGCGATGCATGGATGCGGCGATGTTGCCCATTGTGATTCGTTCGCCGGCAAGGGCGTCCACGATGACCGACCAGCCGCCGTTCACCTCACCGACGCGCGCGGAATCGGGCATCCGCACGTTGTCGTAGAAGACGGTGCACGACACCTCACCGGAGAGCGCGGTGTGCTGCTGAATCGTCACACCCGGTGTGTCCATGCGAAAGAGGAACACGGTGATGCCCGCGTGGCGGGGCTGGGCGTCGGGATCGGTCCGCGCGGCCAGCCAAACCCAGTCGGAGACATGCCCACCCGTGGTCCACAGCTTTTGGCCGTTGATCACCCACTCGTCGCCGTCGCGGACCGCGCGGGTGCGCAGCGACGCGAGATCGGAACCGGCCTCGGGCTCCGAGTAGCCCAGGCAAAAGTTCATCTCGCCCGCACGGATGATCGGAAGAAACTTCTGTTTCTGCTCCTCGCTGCCGTGCCTCAGGATCGACGCGCCCAGCAGCATCACCGATCCCAGCGGCTTCGTCGCTCCGACCCGGTTGTACGTGGTCTCCTCGTTGAGCACCACCTGCTCGGCCAGTGAGGCATTGCGACCGCCGTATTCGGCGGGCCAGCCGAAGCCGAACCACCCGTTGTCCGCCATGCCGTGGATCATGTCGGTATCGATGTTCATCGGTGTCGGCGCCTTGTCCCGGCCGCCGTGCTCGGCGATGAACTGGAGGTACTCGGCGCGGAAGGCTTCGCCGGTTTCCCCGAGATCCGCTGCAGGCAGCCGAGATTCGGTCTCCACCAGTACGTCGCCCACGGACCCCTGGGCCAGCGCGACCGTCGACAGCAAAGTGACGTCGCTGTGCACCCGCCGGAACAGCCACGGGGCGGGGTGTTCGTTGAAGTAGCCCATGGCGGCCAGCGTGTGGTGAGCGCCCAGTTGCACCTTGGGGGCGATCGCCGCGACGTGGGCTACGGCGATCTCAGCTGCCAACACCGCGCCGGTGCGGCCGTTGCGGAGTGCCGAAATAGCGTCCCCGAGAAGCAGGTTAGCCGATCTGATCTCGATCTGGCACTGCGCGGTGCGCTGCTGCACGGCGCCGAAGCTTCCGATCACCTTGCCGAATTGCTTGCGCGCTTTGGCATGTTCGAGGGCCAGTTCGTGGGCGTACTCGGCAGCGGCCAAAGCGCGTACGGCCTTGCCCAACCGTGTCAGCACCAGAGCCCGGTCGGCCCGGTCGCGGTCGATCTCGCGCTCCGCCACCGTCTCGCCCAGACTGACACGACTCCACGATGGCACGGCGAGGCCCGGCAGTGCCGTCTGCTCGGTGATAGCGCGCAGCCGCGCGACGCCGCCCTCGCTCGGTATCACCAGCACATGCGTGGCCGCGCCACCCGCGTCGATCGGGCCACTCGGGTCCGCGGTGAGGACCAGGCGCACCTCGCCGCTCGCGATGCCCGGCTCGTCGAACAGCTCGGTTGCCGCGTAGGTGTCCAGGACCGGGAGCGGACAGGCCGAGCGACCCAGCCGCCGCGTCGCGGCGACCGCGAGGTCGAGCGCCCCTGCGTCACCCAGTTCGAACCAGCCCTGTTCGGCGGCGGCCTCCCAAAGCTTGCCCACCTCACCGCTTTCGGCGGAGGTGGCATCACCCCAGATCTTTTCGATGACCCCGGCTACGGAATTCTCGAACGCGGCCAGTTCCGACGCGTCGTTGCTCATTGGTTCTTCCACTCCGGTTGGCGCTTCATCGCGAACGCGGTCATGCCCTCGATCGCGTCCGCGCTCGTCATCAGCTCGTCGACGATGTCGTTCGGCGCGGTCACCGCGTCGACCGTGTCGGCGATGCCGCGCGTTTGCTCCATCAGCTTCAGCGACAACCGCACCGATGTCGGCGAGGCGTCGAGGATCTCGGCCGCCAACTCCCGGGCGGCCGCCAGTGCCTGGCCCTCGGGAGCCACCCGGTTGACGACGCCCAGCTCCTTTGCCTCTTCCGCCCCGATGCGACGGCCGGTCAGAATCATCTCGTTGGCGACCTTTGGCGGAATCGATCGCGGCAACCGGATCACCCCACCGGCGCCGGCAATCAGCCCGACCTTGACCTCGCTCAGCGCGAACTTTGCGGACTCGTCGGCGACCACGAGGTGACAGGTCAGGGCGATCTCAAAACCACCGCCCATGGCGAACCCGTTGACCGCGGCGATCACCGGCTTGTGCATGTTTCGCCGACCGGTCAGCCCGCCGAAGCCGTTGAACGGCACATACATCGGCTTGCCGCTCGCGCTGTAAACCAGGTCATTGCCGGCGCAGAACGCCTTGCTTCCCTCTCCGGTGATGATCGCCGCCCACAGGTCACGATCAGCGAAGAACACGTCAAACACCTCGTCGAGTTCCTCGTGGGCCGGCGGGTGCAGACAGTTGCGCACATCGGGCCGGTTGATGGTGACCTCGAGTAGGTGCCCGTCGCAACGGACCTTGATGAACTCGTAGTCGTCGCGCAGAACGGCTGCGCGCGTGGGGAAAAGCGACGCAGCGGTCGCGTCCGAGCGCGTGACGCGGTTGCCGTATCCGAACGCGGTGACGTACACGCGTTCGCCGATGGGTTGCTCGGAGGTTTCCAGCACCGACAGCAACTCGACGTCCCCGTGGGCGACCTGGGACAGGAACCGCCCCCCACCGTCGTCGAGGCGCCCGATCACGATGCCGGTCTTCTGCCCGCCGCGGCCGTGCACCACGGTGTAGGCCTCGATGGTGGCCCAGCCGCTGGGGTGGGCGATGTGGGGCGGGAAGTCGAGGGCGTTGATCTCGTGCTGCAACTTGTCGCTGTTATCCGTCCGCAACTCAGCGGGTTTGGTGCCATAGATGCCCACCGACGTCTTCGAGACGACACCGCCGTTGGCCGACACCAACGCGTAACTTCCGGGCTTAGAACGGACTCGGCCCACCGCCTCGGCGATGGCGTGCATCGAGTAGTTGTTGCCGGCGCCGCCGAAGAACGGCAGGCCGCCGGTAAGGGTCAGGCCGCGCGGGTCGTCGGGTGAAAGCCCCAGCGTTTCCGTGATATTGGAGACCGCGATCGGGAAGCAGGAATAGAAGTCGAAAAAGCCGATGTCATCGAGCCTCAGGCCGGCGACCTCGAGGGCATGCCTGACCGCAGACACGGCGCCAGGCCCCTCTCCTAAGTTGGCACGCTCGAGCAGGTTTCGGTCGCGCAGGTCGGCCTGACCGTGCAGGAACACCCATTTGCTTTCATCGATCCCGATGCGGCGGGCCGATTCCACCGACATCAGCAGCACCGCGGCGCCCTGGTTCACCTGATCCCGGGCAACCATGAAGCGCGGGTAGGGGTCGGCGATCATCCGGTTGCGCTCGGTGACCGTGGCGAGCTCTTCGGCGCTGTGCTCATCGGGCGCCGCTGAAAATGGATTGGTGGCGGCCACTTTGGTGAATGGCGCGAACAGGGCGCCCATGGCGGCCGAGTACTTTTCCCGGGTCTCGCCCCGAACCGCCCGACGGGCGTTCTCCAGCAATGCGTACTGGGCGGGCGCGGTGGTGAGTCCGTGGGCCACCTGCTCCATGGTGACCAACCCGGCCAGGCCGAAACCGCGATCCTCGTACGTGGCGTCGGAATCCGACGGGTCGTCGGAGAAGTCGGGCTTGTTCTCCGACTTGGCGAGATGGCGAATGGTGGATATCGCCTCGGCTCCGGCCAGCAGGACGACGTTGACGTTTCCGGCGACAATCTCACGAGCGAACTCGGTGACCAGGTGTTGCGGTGACTGTCCCCCGGCGATCTCCAGGACCGCCCGCTTGGGGGTCGCACCGAGCCGGTTGCCGACCGAGACAGGGTATTTCGTCGACTTTCCCAGCGGCGCCGGTGCGCCGGGGGTCGAGTCCTCGAATTGGCGGGTGCATGCGATGGTGTCGATCGCCGCAATGACTTTCGGCGCGTCCGCACCGGCGTCCGCGACCGCCGCCTGTGCGGCGGTGACCGCGAGGTCGATCGGTGACAGGCCCCGGTAGTCGGTGTCGTCGACGCGTTCGGCGGCCTGCCCTACGCCCACAACAATCGGCGTTCGCGGGTCGAGGGTGATGGTCTCGGTTGTCATCGTTAGGTCAGCCCTCCAGTGAGCCCGCGAGGCGTTCTGCCGCATCCACGTAGTCCTCGATCATTTCGCGCACCACCTCACGAGCCGGCTTGACTTTGTCCATCAGACCAACGCCCTGACCCACCCAATAGGTGGCCAACTCCTGGGCTCCTGTGTTGCCGTTCTCGGCGAGAACGTCCAGCCGGCGCAGTACGTTCTCGGACACGACCGACTGCAACGGCATCGGCAGCGCGCCAGGCCCGCTGGCCTCGGCCGTCCACGCGTCCGTCCACGCCGATTTCAGTTGCCGCGACAGCTTTCCGGTGCGGCCCTTGGACCGGATCGTGTCCCGGGACGAGGCGCTCAGCATTTTCTCCACGGTGTAGGGCGCCGTCTCGGCCTCCTCGGTGGTCAACCAGACCGATCCCGTCCAGGCGCCCGCGGCGCCCAGCGCGATCGAGGCCGCCACCTGACGCCCCGTGACGATGCCCCCGGCGGCCAACACCGGCACGTCCCGGACCGGGCGGATGGCCTCGATCACCTCGGGCACAAGGACCATGGTCGTGACCTCGCCGCAGTGGCCGCCGGCCTCGGTGCCCTGCACCACCAGCACATCCACACCCGCGTTCACCTGCTTGATGGCGTGCTCCTTCGCGCCGACCAGCGCGGCGACCGGAACACCCTCGGCCTTGGCGCGGTCGATCATGAACTGCGGCGGAACACCGAGGGCGTTGGCCATCAGCTTGATGGGATGGCGAAACGACACATCAAGCAGCTCTTCGCCAATGGTGTCGGATACCCCTTGAATCATCCTGAACGGCTCGTCCCCTATCTCGTCAAGGGTCACCCCGTGCTCGGAGAGCAACTTGGCGACGTACTCGCGGTGCTCGGCGGGGACCATCGCGACGATCTGTTCGGTAGTCAGGTCCAGTCCCTTGCCCTCGAACTTCTCCGGGCAGACGATGTCGACCCCGTAGGGCTTGCCGCCGACGTGATCGTCGATCCAGGCCAGCTCGTGCTCGAGTTCCTCGGGGCTGTGCGACGACGCCCCAAGCACACCGAACCCGCCGGCGTTGGTCACGGCGGCGACTACGTCACGGCAATGACTGAAGGCCAGCAAGGGGAATTCGACGCCAAGCATGTCGCAAATGGGGGTTTTCACCTAGAACTCGATTCACTAGATCTTCGATTACCGACGGATACCGTCCGATACGGATAGCAGCTTAGGCTAGCTATTCGATTGTGACAAGCCCGCCTCGCTAGTCTTCGGTGATCGACAGGGCCTGGACCGGGCAGGCTTCGACGCCCATACGAACTAGGTCCTCCTGCCCGGGCGGCACGGGCTTGTCTTTGCCGATCGAGCTGTAGCCGTCGTCATCGAGGGTGAAGAACTCCGGTACCGTCGCCTCGCACATTCCGTGTGCCTCGCAGCGCGAGTTGTCGACACTGACCTTCATCGCATCCCTTCCCTTCCTTGATCGAATTCCCATTACCGATTGCAAGTGAGTAGCAGCACACCGCCCAGGTATCCGCCGCCCGCGGCCACCACCGCGACCTCAGGCTGGCCGGGAACCTGGCGCTTCCCACCCACCCCGCGCAGCTGGACACAGGCCTCGTGCAGGTGGCCGAACCCGTGCAGCCTCCCGGCCGACAGCTGGCCGCCCCCCGTGTTGAGCGGGAGTTCGCCCGTGCGCGCAATCCGCTTGCCGGCGGCCACAAATGGGCCCGCCTCCCCCTTGCCGCACAATCCGAGGGCTTCCAGCCAGATCAGCGTCAAGATCGAGAAGCCGTCATACAACTGGGCGATGTCGACGTCCTTGGGCGTCAGTGTCGTCCTAGACCACAGTGACTCCGAGGCGTCCTGCGCCGCCATCGACGTCAGATCGGCATGCTGGTCCCAGTACGGTCGGCCATGCAATGCGGCACCCACCGCTTCGATGCGGACGGGATGTGCCGCGAGATCGGTTGCGGCGCCGGCGGCGGAGACGATCACCGCGGTGGAGCCGTCGACCGGGATGTCGCAGTCGAACAGGCACAGCGGCTCGGAGATCATGCGCGCGTTCAGATAATCGTCGATGCTCATCGGATCCTTCAGCACCGCTTTGGGATTCAGGGCGGCATTGGCGCGCAGCGTGGTGGCCAGGCCGGCGACCTGCTCACGCGTGGTGCCGAATTCGTGGAAGTGACGGGTGGCAAGCAGGCCCGCCCAGTTGGTGGCCGAGACCGCGCCGAACGGCACCATCCATTGATGCGAGCCCTCGACGCGCTCGCCGCCGGATCCGATCACCGATGCGCGTCGGCCTGCCGTCTGCGCGGTGCTCTCCCACACGGTGCGGAAACACAGGACGTGGGTGGCCAGCCCGGCGCGAATCGCCGCCACCGCGTTGATGATCGCGCCGAGTTGACCGGCGGTTTCGCTACCGCCCGAGAACCACTCGAGGTTGAGGCCGAGCGCGTCCTTGACGTCCCACACGCCCGCCCCGGTGAAGCCGGGAGCGGGTCCCGATCCACCCGGCCACGTCGAGATCCCGTCGATCTGGGACCGATCGAGACCCGAGTCGGCGAGCGCACCGAGCACCGCCTCGATGGTCAGGGACAAACCGGAGCGACCCAACCGCCGACCGACCTCGGATTGCCCGATCCCGCTGATTACCGTGCCGGTGCCTTCGTCGCTCATCGTTGATCCCGCTCGGGGCCGAACAGCGGCAGCCAGACGTCGTCGGCCTCTTCGAATCGAACACTGACCCGCATGCCGATCGATGCCTCCTCCGGTTCGACGTCCACCAGGCGCGACGTCAGCCGCAGCTCCGGGTCGTCATCCAGAGCGATCACCGCGATGACGTACGGCGGCGGCAGCGAGGGCAACCACGGCTGACGGTTGATCGTGTAGGTCAACACGGTGCCGCGGCCGCAGGACGCCTCGGGTGTCACGTCGGTGCTCAGGCAGAACCTGCACACTGGGACCGGCGGGTGCAGCCAGCGCCGACACGCGCCACACCGGCAGATGAGCAGCTCGCCCGCCGCGCCTCCGGTCCAAAACGGCGTGTTGCCGGGATCCAACGCCGGCAACGGAGCCTTAGCTTCTGACATCACCAATCTCCTTGCTTTAAAGGATATTTCAACAGATAAGCCTCATGGCGATCGCTGACCGACGGGCCGCAACACCACCGTGTTCAGCGCGACGTTGTCCGGTCTGCTCAATACAAACGCCACCACCTCGGCGACCTCCTCCGCCGTGAGGGGGGTGAAGTCCGATCCCATCGTTCCATGGCGGCCGCCGGGTTCGAGTCGCGCGTTCTGCCCGATATCGGTGTCGACCCGTCCCGGTTCCAGCAGGCACACCCGGATCCCGCGGGAACCCAGTTCCAGCCGAAGCGATTCCGCTGCGGCCGCGACCGCAGTCTTCGAGGCGGCATAGATCCCGGTCGCTTCCGAGGGCCGGTGCGCGGCCGTCGAGCCAACTAGCACGACGTCAGCGGGCGCGGCGGCGACGTGGTCGAGGCAGTAACGTACGGTGCTCAGGCACGCGACCACGTTCAGCTCGATGAACTCACGCCAGACAGCCGGATCACCGGTGGCGATGTGGCCCATGTGGGCCGCACCGGCGTTCGCCACTACCGCGTCGATGCCGCCCATGGCTGCGGCCGCCTCCGCGACTGCGGCTTGTAGTTGCGTCTGGTCCGTGACATCGCAGAGGACCGCTGATGCGCGATCGCCCAACTCCGACACCAACTCTGACAACCGATCAGCCCGCCTCGCCAGCAGCGCGGCGACGCCACCCGCGGCCACGACGCGCCGGGCCACGGCCGCTCCGATGCCGGTGGATGCCCCGGTCACCAGGACGCGGCGACCGATCAGGTCGCCGCTCAACTGCGGCCGTCGTTGAAGGCGTCGATCCAGCCGAATGATGCGACGACGGAGCGCTTTTCGCCGGCCCGTGTACACCATCCGTCGGCCGGGCGGTAGTGCGGGTCGGCCGCGTAGCCGGGCATCACCCCGTCGGCATGCGCCTGCCACACCCAGTCCTCGCCGTCGATAATGTAGTCGACCCGCGTGGGAAACTCGTCGTCGCCGAAGCTGGGCCTGCCCGTCACATCGCGCGTCAGCTTGAACGGGCCGTCCTGGTTGGCCATGATGGCGAATCCCCAGTCGTCACCGCCATGACACAGCTGGCCGACTTCGATTGTCCCGTCGTCGTACTCGACGCCCA
The DNA here is from genome assembly GCF_004298145.1 of Mycobacterium sp. Taxonomy (GTDB): domain Bacteria; phylum Actinomycetota; class Actinomycetes; order Mycobacteriales; family Mycobacteriaceae; genus Mycobacterium. The sequence goes on along the minus strand of NZ_SCRH01000047.1, from coordinate 143,237 downwards.
TGGTGAACCACGCCACCTCCAGGCGCTGGAAGTACGGCGTCTGCCGCCAGACCGTTCCGGGCACCAGGTGTTGCTGATCGACGGAAAAAAATCCCTCCACCTGCTGGCCGAGCAGCGTTCCGGCTGCCCGCAGGATGTGCGACACGTAGAGGTCGCCGGCCTCGCGGCCTGGGTCATACCACTGCAGTCCGCAGTCACCGACGATCCGGCCCTCGACGCGCATCACGTCGCCCTCGTCCCATACCGTCGTCTCTCGCGTCATCTCCAGGCTGAACGGCTCACCCAAGCTGCCCTTTACCGACGACGGCCGGATGCGAAATCCGCTGTCGTCGGCCTGGTACCGCAGGGTGCCCCCGCGCATCGTCTCGGCGGCCCGGGGGTGTGCAGCAAGGTTCTGGCCGTCCGAGGCGTTGAGCACCAAGCCGGCGCTGAGTTCGCCACTGATCTTGCGCAACACCGTGTATCGGCGTCCCGCCTGGTCGGCGAAGCCGCCGTACAGGTAGGTGCCGTCTTGAACGAGGTGGTGGTAGCGAAACGTCGGCAGCATGTCCGCGAAGTCGATCTCAACCGCCGACAGGACCGCCTGATGGTTGAAGTCACCGCGGCGTTGCTTGGCAAGCGAAATCGGCATGTCAGCCTCCCGCCTGGCGCGCGTGCAGGTGGGGGGAGATCGTCCAGTTGTCGTCCTGGTGACGGCCACCGATGTTGCGGCACCCGGTGACGGCCAGCTCGAACGGGGTGCGGATGCCCGGCTCGGCGGCGATCAGGGCCGGCAGGATGTTGATGTTGTACATCGCGGTGCCGAACAGCGCGGGGCGGTCCTGCTTTCCCGCTGGGTCGCGCAGGCTCAAATGCAGATCATAGTCTGGTATGCCACGGATTTCGACCCCGTAGCCCTGTTGATGGCGCCAGTGTTCGGCGATGTCGCGGCGCAGCCGGTTGACGTGTTCGATTCTGAACCGCTCCACTCCGTCGACGGCGCCGGTGAGGCCGAATCGGATCGCGGCGATCGCCCCGGTCTCGACACGCTTGGCGGGGACGTCGAAAGGCTCTGTGCAGCGGAAGCTTTCGTGAAACTCCTCCACCTGCACGTTCGGGAATCCGAATGCGTCGGCCAGCCCCCGCAGCGAGGATCCCCAGGTGCGGTCCAGCACTCCGGCGCGGTAGAAGCGGCTGGCGGACGTATCCATGGCGCCCAGGCCCAGATCGTCGAGGCGCCACAGCGGGAGCGGGTCGTAGTCGCGTACCTCGTAGACGGTGAGGTGATCGATGCGTTCGCTTACCGCCGACAGCACGAAGGGCAGCAACTGGGTGGAGAAGCCGGGATCGATGCCCCCGTACATGATCGACGCGCCCCCTGCCAACGCCGCCTCTTCGATGGGCTCACGGATCTCCGGCGGACACGACGGCGGGTGCAGCAGCTCGGGGATCCCCAAATATGCGATGTCGATTCCGGCTCGCAGGTAGGGCAGGACGGGTTCGTAGCTACGGCTCTTGCCGCAATAGAGGAGCGCGTCGGGCCGCTGTGCCAGGACCTCGTCCAGCGACGTCGTCAGCAAGGCGCCGCACGACTCCCAGCCGATCAACTCCGCGGCGTCCTTGCCCGCCTTGTCCAGGGAAAAGGTCTGCACCGCACAGAGCGTCATGTCGGGCCGGCTGAGGACACCCCGGATGGCGTAGTGGCCGACGTCGCCCATTCCGCACAGGGCAACCCTGAGATCGCTCATCACGCCTCCGTCTTGGTGTTCCGGATGGTGTCTCGCCCCGTGATCAATGGCAGATCGAGGGGACTGTACATACCCGGATCTGCCGCGCAGACAACGGGAATGGCGTTGATCGCACGCATCACGGTCGCCAGTACGCCCTGTTGGGTGGCGTCGAGGTCGTGTCCGCCGAGGGCGACGTCAACGTCGATGTCGGGGCGACCGGAGATCCGGATACGTGTGGTGCGGCGTCGGGGGTCGACCGGCCGCGGCCAGTCCGGCGCGACCTCGTCGAGCAACCGGTAGCAGTGCTCGATGACGAACAGCGGCTGGCCCCCGACTTCACCGATCACCTCGAAACGCAGTGCCGCGGCCTCGTCTGGGCCGTATGTCCCCGCTGGGACGGTGAATTCGTGTCCAGCGGACGCGATTTCACGCTTCTCGTATACGCGGCCGAGCGTGACACCGAGACCGTCGGCGAGCATCGTCATCGGGCCCAGCCAGTTGTGCGCGATGGTCCCGGACACGTATCGCTGCGCATCGGTCGTCACGTCGCTGCCCAGCCCGGAACGCCACCGGCCGCCGCGGTAGCTGCCGACGTTCATGGCCTCCTGCACATGGATGCGGGTGATGTCGCGCGACAAACTGGTCAGGTGTAACACCAGGGCATCGGCCATGAAACCCGGTTCGACGCCGGTGCAAAAAAACGACGATCTGCCGGTCTGGCAAGCGGTTTCGATGCGATCGTGCACCTCCTGCCCGTCGCCGGCCGGATGAACCAACAACGGGTGGGTCGTGGTGACGACGTTGCACCCGGCGGCCAGGATCATGCAGAAGTCGTTGATGACGTCGTGGTGGCGGCCCCGGTCGGTGGCCATGTAGCTGACGCAGTCGGGGGTGGCCGCCAGCGCGGATTCACGGTCGTTGGTGATGGTCACGCCGATCGCATGATCTGCCCCCACCAGCCGTCCGGCGTCTTCGCCGGACAACTCGGGCTTGTGCGCCCATACCCCGACGAGGTCGAGGCCCGCCACTTCCAGGATCGCCTGCAGCGCAACGGCTCCGGTGTTACCCGTACCCCACTGAACGACCCGGACCGGCTTCTGGCTGGCGCCGGCTATGACGCCCAGGGTCGCCATCCGAGCAATTCGCAGGCGTTGAGCTCGGCGATGCGGTGGGCTTCGTCATCGGGAACGTTGGCCAGCATCTCGGCCATACCCTTACGCGAGTGGGGCCAGCGAGAATCCGAATGCGGGTAGTCGCATTCCCAGGTCAGCCGGTCCACGCCGATGCGGTGACGGAAGTCGATGCCGGCTTGGTCGACGATGAAGCACCCCCACACGTTCTTCGAGAACAGCGTCGACGGTCGCGTCTCGGTGTCCACGTGGGCATACCAGCGATGCTTGTCCCATACCTGATCGATGCGCTCAAGCATGTAGGGCAGCCAACCCGTGCCACCCTCGGCCAGCGCCACCTTCAGGTCGGGGAAGGCGTGAAACGTCCGCGAGAACAGCAGATCGGCCAGCGTGCCCATCGAGTTCAGCCCCATCTGGGAGACCACCACCGGCGTGGGGGCGTCCGGGCTGACATACGGCGTACGCGAGCTCGTACCGAAATGCAGCATCAACGGCATCCCGCTTTCCTGCGCGATCGACAACACCGGATCCCAGTGCTCGGTGTGGAACGACGGCAACCCCAGCGGCGACGGGTTCTCGGGGAAGCAGATCGCGCGCGCTCCCAGCCCGATCACCCGGTGCAGCTCCGCCACACACAGTTCCACGTCCCATAGCGGCAGAATAGTAAGGGGCACAAAGCGATCCGGCGCGGTACCACACCATTCCTGCAGCATCCAGTCGTTCCAGGCCCGCACACAATCCAGGGCCATCTCGCGGTCGGGCCCCTCCAGGAACCGGGTACCGGCGAACCGGGCGAAGCTGGGGAAGCACAGGTGCGCCCACACCCCGTCTTCGTCCATATCCTTGAGCCGCTCAACGGGGTCGTAGCAGCCGGGGCGCATGTCGTCGTAGCGGGCCGGCTCCACATCCCAGGTCCGCGGATCCTTGCCCGCCACCGCGTTCAGCCCGATCTGCGGGTAACTCTTGCCCGCGTACACCCAGGACTGCACTCGACCGTGTGCGGTGGCCCCCAGTTGCAGCCGCGCCGCGTCGACCTCGACCTCTTCCACATGGGGAATCTCGCCCCGGTCGTACTTCGCGGGCATCCGCGACGTCCACACATCCGCCGGCTCGATCGCATGATCGTCCACCGATACCAACTTCATCCAATCCTGAAGCGGCATAATATAACTCCTTTCACCGCAGCGGGCTTAGTGCCGCTCAGCAAACTGAAAATCAATAGCTACGCGGTCGTGGTCAGCGGCTTTGGCTGTCGCCTGAGAACACCCACCGCGTGCCACGCGAGCAGGCTGGGCAAGAAAGCAGAGACGTAGATCGCTCAAGGCGAGGGTGTTTGTCGCACGCATCCGCGATTCGCCCGTCTTCCGCTTGTCTTTCATTGGCGAATGTAGGCGTTATTGCGGCGTTGTGTCAATCCTCTGAAGTAAGATTCTTTATATTCTTCGATATCCCCTGCGACCGCCCGGCCGCCAGCAGCCGACACGGGTTATCGGCTCCGGCCGTGTTCGACCGATCGGATGCGCGGCCCCAACTGTTCACCAAATATCCGGGGTGTGGCCCGAGCTGCTTCTCGGGCGCGTATGAGGCAACCGCAGTTAGTTATCTGGCGCGCCCCCGGTCAATAGCGAGGGCCCCTCGCGAAGCGGCTCCGCACGTCAAGCGGAGTCGGCGCTAGTACAGCAAGTCGATGACGCGATCCTGCTTTTGGGTCTTCGCGACGTAGCGGCGCGCGCTCTTCATGTGATCGCGCCATGCGGCTTCGGCAGCTTCTCCGTCACCTGCGTGGATCAGTTCGGCGATTTTCTCGTAGCCTCGAAGGGCACGGCGGTTCGCGCGGCGCACCTCGTCGCTGTCCGGTCCGATTTCGGCCAAAGATTTCGTGAGCTCGCGTTCGACGATTTCAGAGAGCATGCCGATGACAGCGGTGAGAGTGTGATTCCCCGATAGCTGCACCAGTTTGACGTGGTACCGCACTCCCGCTTTGCTGAATTCGCGGGGATCATCGATGGCGGCCCTGACGTGTTCCAGTTCGGTATCAAGGTCTTTCAGCGCGTCTTTGGTGGCCGATTCGGCCAGCCGCCGCACGGCCGGCGGTTCGATGGTCAACCGTGCATCCCAAACGTCGCCGATCGTGGTGCCCGACAGCATCAAGATCATCCCGAACAGGTCCGCGACGGCGTCCGGGCCCGGCAGCGTGACCCGTGCCCCGCCGGGGGGACCGCGACGGATGGTGACCAGAGAATCGCCTTCCAGCAGCCTAAAAGCTTCCCGCAGGGTAGGGCGGGAAACCCCGAACCGCTCGATGAGCTCGGCCTCGGTGGGCAACCAGTCCCCGTCGACAAGCTCGCCTCGCGCGATCATCCGCCGGATCTGAGCCGCAACCTGATCCGACATCTTCATCGGACGGACACGCTCATGGCTACCGGCTAAGACGAAAGATTCTCTCCCGGCCACGAACACCCCTTCCGGCTCAGCTTGCCGAATGCCGAATCCACACGATACAGCAGATACAGCTGATCTAGTTGAGCTAGCTTCATGGCCTTCAGTGCACTCGTGTGTCCGCCATAGCCGCCGGTCTGCGCGGCGCGATGTACCCCACACACCCCCGCTGTAGGCTCCCAAATCCGGTGTCATATCGCGGAGCCTTGACCTGCGGCGATCGCATGTGTCTCACACGGTGTCATCTGCGATCCGTTTCAAATTCGTGTCATTTCTTCGGAGCTCACCGATTAGGCGCGAACACGGGCGCCCCGCCGGCAAGCCAACCCAAGACGCCTGACGAATCGTTTCGTCACTATGACTCGTTCGCCCCTGCCCTGGCGTCTGCAAAGGGCCCGGGCGGACCGACGCACTTTGTGCAGTCCGCCCGCAGCTAGCACTTCACTTCTCGGCAGATCAGCGCAAGGCTGTTGGTATGGGGCTAATTCGGCGATGCGTTGGGCAATGGTGGCTTCGAGACGACAAAGATCGGAAAGCCGGCGGTGTCCTGGAGATCGACAATGGCACGGGACTCCGGCTCGAGGTCACAGACCGCCCAACGACAGTCCTTCACGGTCAAGCGACTTGATACCTAGTTCGGACTTGGACATCACAGTGATGTACCGATGCCGCTCATCGGTGTCTGGCCTTCCGGTGAACGTAGATTGCAGCCCCGCCCGGCCCGCAAATGCCGTCAAACCCGTCATGTCGACTGTCAGGCCGTTGGACACTGCGTCCGCATTATCCGGCCAAGTGGATTCCGACCATCGATACAACGGGCCACCGTCGTCACTGGTCAAACCGAGTTCACCAACGTGTCTCGACACCGCCAATGGTCGGTCGGCTGTTCGACGCGATGCCATGCTCTTATGACTACCACCACGCGGGACGCGATCCCCCTGGTCGGGCCTCCAGTCCTCAGCGGGGCCGAAATAGCTGCCCGCGGTGACGTCAGGATGGGTTGCCGCGCAGCGAAGAGGGCTTAGCGGATCGTCGCGACGACGTCACCGGACATGGCGCCCAACTGTCCGGACCACGAGCCCCAGCCGTTGTCGCCGCCGTCGGTGAAGTCGAAGTGGCCGTTGCGCCCGCTGACGCTGCGGTACTGTTGGTAGAACTCGAGGCCCATTCCTGTCACCTGGTCGGGGACGCCGAATACGGCCGCGGGATCACTGGCTCCGGACTTTGCGGAAAACACCCAAATGCGCGTGTTGTTCTGCGCCAGGAGCGCGGCATGCACCCACGGGTCGTGCCATTTCCACCGGCCCAACTGCGGAGCACCCCACATTCTGCTGCCGTCCACACCGCCGAATTGCTGCATACCGGCCAGGATGGCGCCGTTAGTGGTGGTGCTCGACGGGTATAAGAATCCCGACAGCGAACCGGCGTAGCCGAACCGGTCGGGGTGGAAGGCGGCTAATGCCATTGCGGCATAACCACCCTGAGAAGCACCCACGACGGCATGGCCACCTGGCTCCAGGCCCTTGTTGGCGGCCAGCCAGTCCGGCAGCTCACTGGACAGGAAGGTGTCCCACTGCTTGCTGCCGTCTTGCTCCCAGTTGGTGTACATGCTGTATGCCCCACCGGCCGGGGCCACCACCGAGATCCCCTTTCCGGCCAGCGTACTCATCGCGTTGCCCGCAGTGACCCAGTTGCTGACATTGGGGCCGGCGTCAAAAGCATCGAGCAGATAGACCGCGTGCGGACCGCCGGCCAGGAAGGCCACGGGGATGTCGCGGCCCATCGCCGCAGACGGGACCATCAGGCTTTCGTAGCCGGCCGCCCTTACTATCGCCGTAGTTCCCGCCGTCACGCTTGCACCGCCAAACCCGAGAGACAGGACGGCAACGCAGATCACTCGCACCACCGGTGACAACACCACGACCCCCATGTCAGCCTCCGTCGCCCAAATATGTTGCAGATAAGCATTATTGCGGCGGGTAGCCCGGCGACGGGCTCACGCCCCGCAGGATCCACGCGAACCACTGGTCTACTTTTTCCACCTCGTCGCTGGCGTCGTAGTCGGGGGTGGGATCCATGGCGACTGGGCCGCTGGCAAGTACGTCGAGGGGCTGTGGCAGCTGCCCGGGTTCCGCCGCCGGCTGTGCCGGCTGGTGACTCGCCGGTCGCTGATCCGGGTGACCATAGACGGCCACCACGACGGTGCGATTGAGGCTGTTTTCGGACCACACCCCGACTTGGCTGTTGGCGCAGTCGGTCATCGTCGCCTTCGCCGCAGGGTCGTTGAACCACTGCTTGAGAATGTCCATGCCATTGATGGCCATCGCCGGGTTGATCGCCACGGTTTCCGTGACCGCGCCGCGGTAGCCGGTGGCGTTTGCACGATCCTGGGGGTTGGAGCCGTCGGAGCCGATGTCCCCGTTTAGGTTCCGGTTGTTCATCAGATCGTCGGTGTGCCGTTGGGCAGCCAGCTGAAGCTGGGGGTTGCTGTTGACGTCGTGGTCGCAACCGGCCTGCCGCTGCGCGGTGTAGACGTTGGCGATGACACCGTCATTGAGTCGTTTGTTGTTCGGCACAAGGGTGTTGTTGTCATTGTCGCCGTGAGCGCTTGGCACGTTAAGAGCTGCCCCGACGATCAGAATCACCGGAACGGCCAACGTTGGCGCACGGCCGCGTAACGAGTGAATCATCCGGTATTCCTTTCTCTTTCAACCGTCCAGGCCGGCGGATGTTGTACCCGCCAGTCGCTAGATGGGCGTGAAATCGGAGATGAGCCAGCGGTCTTCGTGCTTGTCCATCGTGACTCGCACTGTTGACGCAGTGCTGGAGGGTGGATCATTGGCAACCGCAAGGCTCTGGTTGACGAAGACCATGACGACTGCGCGGCTCGGGCTTGCCGATACCGACGTTGCGGCGGGCACGGTCGCCGTCGCCGAGATCTTCCTTTCCTTGGAGCCCGGAATGACCACCTCGTGGGCCAGCCGGGTGTAAGCGTCACGGAAAGCGCCAGTAAGTCTGTCACGCGCCGCATCGAGATCATGATCAACCGATTCCGGGCTATAGGAAAGTATCTTGATTGTGCCTTCGGCGGCCGCCTGCACGGATTCAATTCGTGCGCTTTGCGTTTCGCGTGCACTGGCCTGTAGCCATTTGAGGTATCCGGTACCGCCCGCGGTCAGGAGCACAAACACCGGCAGCAGCCCGTACGCGACCATCCGCTTCCACCGGGCGCCGGCAACTTTCGCGTACGTCGCAGGATCGCTTGTTTCGGTGTCTGATGGTGGATCCTGCCGCTCGTCCTCAGCGGCAGAACATGCCTCGATGTTGTCAGCAGCGTCGGCGTCAAGGATTGCGGCGTCGTACACCTGATCCGGCGATGATGCCTCGTCGAGCGCATCGCAGCGGGTGTCATTCACCTCGTCAACGCTCCGCCGGCGACGACGCAATCCGATCACGGGACAAACCCCACATTCGCGACCTTCACTGTGTCGCCTACTTTCTGTACGTCGATGCGCATCCGCCAGTGCCGTGGCTGCTGGTCGCTGACGCCTTTGTTGGTGGTGTTCACCAGCATCGCCACCAACACGCGCGCCGAATTGGCGTTCACCGATTCCAAGCCCGCCTCGGTGATCTTGCCGTCGGTCTTGGCTTGCGCTTCCTTCACCACGTCGACGAACGCTGGGGCACGTTTGGAGAAGTCGTCGTAGAACTGCCCGGTCGATGACTCCAGGATTCGCTGGACGTCCGCGTCGGCTTCGGTGTAGTTGATGGTGGTCAGGTTCAGCGCGCCCTGTTTTCCGACGGCCAGGAACAGGCTGCGCGTCTTGTCTTGCTGGTGGTTCTGATAGACGTCGTAGCCGAACCATCCGGCCACACCGCCCAGCGCGAGCACGGTTACCAGCCCCACGACCAGCGCAAGTCGAACACCCTGATTAGGCTCGGGCGCACAGGCATTGGATCCGTCCGCGGATTCTGCGGCCTGGGCCTGCTCCTCGCCTTCACACTCTCCTTGGGTCGCGGCGGCGGCGCCGACCTCTTCCTCGACCGGGCCATGGTTGTCATCGAATTCCGGGACGGGTGCCCCCGGCTGCAGCAGCACGGCCGTCGAGCCGTTCATCGCGCGTTCTGCGGCATCAGCATGCTTTGCCACGTCTGCTCCCTTGGTCGGTGGTCAGCCAGGTCGGCCTGGGTATAGGTGCGTCCGTCCGGACCCAGGTAGGTGCCTGTCGCGGGGTCGTATTCAGCGGCGGCGACAGCCGGTATAGGTGGCGGGGCACCCGGCGCCGGCGATACCGAGCGCGGTGGGGTGCCGGGCGGCATCTGCGGAATGTCTTGGCCCGACAGAGTGCTGTTGGGGTCGCCTTTCCAGTTGTCGCCCTCGTTCAGCGGTATGTAGGGGTCCTTGCTCTCGCACAGTTTCACGGTCGGCGCTCGCTTGCCGGGAACTGTCTCGCAGGGAATGTTGCGCGCGCCGCGCACATCGAACATCGCGTCTTGGGGTATGCGGCAATATAATTCACCCGCTGGGCGACCCGGAGCGTCGACGAAGGAGGCGTCGCGCCGTTGCTGTGCGGGCAGGAAGCCGGTGGTGCACGGGTGCGGCAGGTTGAGGTTCAAATGGAAACTCAGGTAGATGCTGCGATAGGCGGACTTGAGATCTTGATCCGGCACGCCGCTGCCCTGGATGTCGGCGATGCCCACTGGCAGCAGGACCAGTAGCTGTTCCAGGTCATTCTGGTAGGTGACCGCGACCTGTCCGACGCTCACCAGGTTGGCCAGCAACGTTGGCAGCGTTGGGTTCAGCCGGTCGAATAATGCTCGCGCTTGATCCGCTGCGGCCGGACCGTTGTCGAGGACGCCGGCGACGGCGCGGTCTTTGTTCTTGAGTTCGCCGGTGATGGTGGCCAGGTGTTTGGCCCACCCCTGCACGGCATCGCTAGTGTCGGTCTGGGTGTCCAGCACCGGTTTGCTGCCATCAATCAGCGCGGTGATGTCATCGATGTTCTTTTGTGCGTCGATGGCCAGTGAGGTGGATCCCTTAACAAAGCGGGTGAATTCGGGGCTCAGGCCGCCCAGTGCGGTGTAGCTTTCGTCGACCACAGTTTTGAGGTTGTCGTTCGGGATGGCCTGCAGGCCGTGGTTGGCGGAGTTGAGCAGATCGTTGATGTCGGGAGGAACCGACGTCTGGCTACGCGGTATCACGTCGCCGTTTTTCAGCGGCGGCGACGTGGCGTTGCGCGGCAGTAGCGCAACGTATTGCTCACCGACGGCCGTCTGACTGTGCACCTCGGCATCGAGATCCGAAGGGATGGGAATCCCTGATCTCAGCGCTAATTCGGCCTCGACTCCGCTGTCGGTCAGATGTACCGAGGTGACCCGACCTACCTCGGTCCCGCGATAGGTGACGTTGCCGGTGGGATACAGGTTGGCTGCTTCCGGCAACTCCATCTTGACGTCGTAGTGACCGACGCCGAACAGGAGGGACGGCAAGTTCATGTAGCCAAAACCGATGATGCCGATCGCGACCACAGCGACCACAGCGAAGATCGCCAGTTGGATCCTGATCTTTCTGGTGAGGTTCATGTCAGGGCCCCTGATCCCAGCGATAGGGTCTGATCAGCGGATTGCCGGCCGTGTAGGGACTGGGCATCTGCCCGATCGTTCGGCCCCACTGCATTTCGAGTTCAGTGAGGTTGCCTTCCCATCGCGTGCCGGTGAATATGCTCTGGTCGATCCGGCTCAGCGTCAAGTCGACAACGGCGGTCAGGTTGGCGTAGTCACCACGAATCCACTTGTCCAGCGTTTCATTAGGCCACGGGTAGGTGGCAAGCTGGCTCAACGATCGGGTCAGGGCGGGACCGGCATTGGCCAGCGAATCCAGCACCGGGCCGATTTGGCGCAGTTCGGAAACCAAACTCTCCTTGGTCTGGTTACTTGCCTTGGCGACCAACGCGCTGAACTTCCCGAGTTGGTCGACGGCTTCGACCAGTTGTGCGCGCCGATCCTTGAGTACCGCCAGCGCGTCGGGGATGGTCTTCAACGCGCGGTCGACGACGGGTTTGTCGTCGGCGAACTGACCGACCAGGTTGTTGAGTTTGTCGGTGGCCGAGATGATGTCGCCTGACTGGTCATCCAAGTAGGTAACGAACTTATCCAGTTGGTGGATCAGACTTTTGAGGTCTTGCTCGCGTCCGGCGAACGCGGCACTGAGCGTTTGGGTGATTTGCTGAATCTGACCGACACCCCCGCCGTTGAGAAGCAGCGACGCCGCCGAGAGTGTCTGTTCTGTGGTCGGGTACATCCCGGCGGACGACAGCGGGATCATTGACCCCTGGCGCAGTTTGCCGCGCGGCGGTGTGTCGGCGGGGGGAGCCAACTCGACATACACCGATCCCAAAAGACTGGACTGTCCGAGCTTGGCGGTGGCGTTGGCCGGCAGGTCGACATCTCCGGCCAGCCTCAGCGTCAGCAGGGCATGCCAGTTTTGGCGCTCGATCTTGGTGACATTGCCAACGGTGACGTCGCCGACACGGACCCGCGAATTCTGTTGTAGCGTAGTGATATCGGGTAGCTGCACCTGCACGCTGTAGGAGCCGGGCCCTCCCCCGGCGGTTCCCGGCAATGGCAGCGAGTTCAGTCCACGCCACTGGCATCCCGACAGGAGGCTCAGCCCGATGGCGGCCAACGCCATCACCGCGCGCGGCCTGTGCAGCAGGCAGGTCATGACCCACCTCCGGGGGGCGTCATCAGGCCGGACAGCCCGGCCGCAGGATCGGTAGGGGTGGCCTGAGCCGGAAGCGGTACCGGACTTGAATCCTGAGGCACCCCAATGGGTGCCGCCACCGGGGGCACCGTGCCCGGTGGTGGGTGGCCTTCATCGGGCAGTGGCCCCTCATAGTGATCCCTGATCTGTCCAGGTTCGGACAACCCGCGCAGCCAGTCCTCGCTGAAGGTGACCTCGTTGGGTCGTGCGATGGGGCCAGCGAAGGGATTGCCACCCAGCGGAAGGAAGTTGTATTGGCGGTTCTTGACGATCGGCGCCAGATACTGCACGCACAGCTTGGCCGACTGCTCGTTGTTCAGCCGGGAGGCCGCTTGAATTGCGCCGCACAGGAAGGCGATCGGGTCGGAGAATTGGTTCACCGCCAAGGCGCCGGTGAAAGCGCCGTAGGCGGGATGATAGATGTTGACGAAGTTTTGGAAGGCCGTCGGGGCGATGTGCAGCGTCTGTTTGATGTCGTCGATGCTCTCGACGAGCGCGTTGCTCACCGATGTCAGCTTGTCCGCGGTGGTGCCCAGCGGCTCACGGTTTTCGCCAATGAAGGACTGAACGTCGACCACAGCTTTGTTGAGATTGTCGGCGGCGTTGGCGATCGCATTGGGATCGTCCGCGAGCAGACCGGTGACCGAGGCGAGGTTTTGATTGAGCTGGCGCATCAGGTCGGTGCTTGACTGCAGCGCCGAGACGAGAACCGCCAAATTTTTTACGGTGCCGAAGATGTCGTTGCTGTGATCGCCCAGCACCGAAAACGCCTGCGAGACTTTGATCAGGGTGTCACGAATGTTGACACCCTGGCCGCGGAGGTTGTCCGCGGCGGTGTTGATGAAATCACCGAGAGTGCTCACGCCGCCGGGCCGGTCCGGTTGCAGCGTCGCGGTCAGTTTATCGAGTTGTTTACGCAAATCATCGAACTCCACTGGCACGGCTGTGCGGTCCTGCGGGATGATGGCACCGCTCTTCATCGCGGGACCCCTGGCATAGACGGGGGTGAGTTGGATCGCGCGCGCCGTCACCAGCGTCGGAGAGACAATTGCCGCTTTGGCGTCGGCGGGAACCTTGTATTCGGCATCGACATAGAAGGTGATCTTGGCCCGCATCGGCTGGGGTTCGATCTTTTCGACCTTGCCGACCGACACACCCAGGATGAACACGTCATCACCGGCATAGATACCGTTGCTGTTGTCGAAATACGCTACAATTCGCGTCTTCGCGCCGGCGCTGGCGTTGAGGACGGCCATGGCGATGCCGCCCACCAACAGCAGCGCAAGCGTGCCGGCGAGTGCGGCTTGCGCCTTACGACGAATGGTCATCGCTGTCCCCCTGAAGATCCGGGGGCCGCCTCGCCGGGCGCCGGAACGAACACAGGCGACGGTGACGGCGAGGGCACGGAGCCAAATCCTGGGGGTGCCGGCGCCGGCGGGCCGGGCGGCGGCCCCCCTGGCGGCGGGGCCGGTGGTGGCTCGCGATATGGATAACACCCCGGACCCGGCAATGGCACGGGACCGCACTGATGATCATTGGGATTGCCGGTAATGGCATCAGGCAGGTTGAGCCGTGGCGGCCCCCCTTGTCCGGTACGCGGATAGGGCATCGGAAGCGGCGGCGTCGCGGGCTGTCCCACCGGAGGCTCGGTGCGCTGAGACGGCAGCAGGACATGGGGGTCCAGTCCCAGGTCTTTGAAGGCCGCATCGACAAACGGCTGCACAAACTGTCCCGGCAGCAGGTTCACTACATAGGCGTTGAAAAACGGTCCCGACGCGACGGATTCGCCCAATGACATCGCGTAGGCATTGAGCAGTTTGACGGATTTTTGGATGCGGTCTTTGCGGTTGTCGAGGATTGTCAGGACACCGTTGATCTTGTCCAGAGCTGGCTTGAGCTGACTACGGTTATCGGCAATCAGGCCGGACAGCTGCTTGCTCAGCGACGAGACGTTGTTGGCGATATGGTCGAGCGCGCTGCTCTGCTCGAGCAGAGAAGCCAACAAGGCGTTGGTATTTGAGATCAAGCCGACTACCTGGTCGCTCCGCTGGGCCAATACCGTGGTCGCCTTGTTGGCGTTGGTCAGCAGATTGCGCAGCTGCTCGTCGCGGTTGTCAAGAGTCTGCGACAAGCGGGACACACCTTCGACCGCAACCCGCAGATCCGGAGGGGTGTCCTTGAAGGTCTGCGCGAGGGTGGCGAGCGATTTGGACACTTGACCCGTATCGAGGCCGCTGATGGTCTTCGTGAGATCCCCTAGGGCATCTGATAATTGGTACGGGGATGTGGTCCGCTCCAGCGGGATGGGCTCGGATAGTCGGCCTGTGCCGCGCGGACTCACTTGGACAATCTTGGTTCCCAGTAACGTGTTGGTTCTGATGGCGGCCTCGGTGCGGTCACCCAGGCGGATGTTGTCGGTGATCTTGAAAGTCACCCGGACTCTTTGCCCGTCGAGTTTGATGCTGGCGACCTTTCCCACGCGGTACCCGGACACCTGAACGTCGGCGTTACCTTTGAGCCCGCCGGCCTCGGTGAAGTACGCGGTGTACGTGGTTCCGCTGGAGATGAACGGCAGCTTGTCGTAGAACAGCGCGGCGAGCACAATTCCAGCCGTAGCGCCCAACCCGATGGCGCCGATGATGAGCGGATTGCGTTCGGAGAAGGTTTTCACTTCGGCGTGCACCTACCCGAGGCCTGGCCGGCCACCTTCACATACATTGGCTGGCCGCCCTTGCCGTTGAGTTTGAGGATCGCGTCGCACAGGTAGAAGCTGAAGAAGTCGCCTTGTAGGCCTTGCCGTGCCAGGATCGCGTATTTCTCAGGCAATTTGTCGAGCAGATTGTCGACGTAGTCGTGGTCGGCGAGGATCTGTCCGGACGTGCGGTCGGCCTGGTGAACGGTGTTCTGCAACGGAGGGCGTGCCTGGGTGAGCAAGTCGGCAACCGAACCCGCGGCGGCGTTGAGGTAGGCGACCCCGTTGCTGACGTCCGTGCGGCGATCAGAAAGACCCTTCACGAGCTCTGACACGGATTGCACGGCCTTGTCGAATTGTTTGGTCTGGCCACCCAGAGAATCCAGCAACGTGTTGAGGTTGGTGATGACCTGGCCGATCAGCTGGTCACGGTCCGCCAAAGTATTTGCCACCGAGGCGGTTTGAGTCAAAAAGGAGCCGATCGTGGCGCCTTCGCCCTGGAACGCCACGATCAGTTGTCCCGTCAATGCGTTGACCTTGTCGGGGTCCAAAGCGCGCAGCAAGGGACGGAAGCCGCCGATCAGGGCTTCCAAATCCAGTGCGGGTTGCGTTCTTTCGAGGGGGATGGTTTGACCGGGATGAAGTATCTGAACGGAGCCGGTTCCTTCGTCGAGAGCCATATACCGATCGCCGATGAGGTTCTCGTAACGGACAGCCGCCCTGCTGCCCTGCGTCAACACCACCGAGTCGTCGGCGGAAAACTGCACAGTCACAGTCGCGTCGTCGTTGACGTCGATCTTCTTCACTTTGCCGACCTCAACACCGGCGATGCGTACGAAATTGCCGTCACGAAGGCCGCTGACGTCGGCGAAGATCGCGCTATAGGTCTTCTCTGATTGAAACCTGAGCTGTCCGAACACCGCGATGATCGCGACGATGCCCAGCACGCACACCATCATGAAGAGGCTGAGGCGCCATAGGATTCCGGAGAGGCTTTCTCTCATCGCGAGTTCCTTTGGTCGAAGATCATCATGGGCCCGGCGGAGCTGGTGCGGCTTCGGGGACTGGCCCGGGCGGCGGCCCCCCGGGGGGTGGGGGCAGCGGCAGCGGTCCGGGCGCCGGAACGGCCAGGCCCGGCGATGGCGGGCCTACGCAGCGGTAGCTCGGAGTCTGAGGGGTGCCCCTGGTCACTTGGAAGTATTGGGAATAGCAGGGATGGCCCAGGCCGATGTTGGGCCGTATGTCCATGCCGGTCCCCCAGCCGGTGTTCGTCACCAAGTAGCGAACCGGATAGTTTTTCGCCGCGTCGGGTAGCGAGCCGCAACCCGGCTTACCACCTGGCCCGCCCTTGGCCGCGACGATGGGCAGGTTGTCTGGATATACATAGGGGTCTTCGCCGAACATCAACGCGGTGTCGGTGATCAGGCTGTACCCGTTTCCGCCGCCGGTGGCGTAGTAGCCGATCGTGTCCAGGAAATGCTTGGTCCCCGTCAGCAAGCAGGTGTATTCCGGGTTGTACTTCATCAGCAGGTTGGTGGTTGGCTCGAGAATGTTGATCGCGCGGATCAGGTTGTCTTCATTGGGACCAATGGTGTTGATTCCTTCGTGGGCGAGCCCGATTGCGTTGAGTAGCAGTGAGTCCAACGACTTCGCGTGATCGTTGATCGTGGCGCTGGTGACGCTGGCCGCATCAAGGGTGCTGAGGATGTTCTGCGCCGCGGCGCCGTACGTGTCGCTGAAATTCCCGAGCGCACGCCAGTCTTGCCTGATGGTCTCGCTTCTAGGGTTCACAGCCATAAGAACCTGGTTGGCGCCGGTGATAGCTTCACCAATGCGATCGCCCTGGCCGCGCAGACCGTCCGCGAGCGTGGTCAGCACTGCGTTGAGTTTCGACGGGTCAATCTGGTGGAGCAGATTGACCAGGTTCTGCAAGACGGTGTTCACCTCCACGGTGACGTTACGTGAGTGCAGCACTGCTCCGGCTGAAAGCCTTCGGGGACTTGGGTTTTTGGGATAGACCAGCTCCACGAACTTGTTGCCGAACGCGCTGGTGGCCTTGATCTGGGCGTCGACGTTGGCCGGGATGTATTTGATCTGGCCGGTGTCGATGTTCAGGTGCAGGCTGACCGGTTCCTTGCCCCCGGAGATCGCCGCGACATGTCCGACGTCGACGCCGCGTAATTTGACTTTCGCGCCGGCTTCCATCATGAGACCGGCTCGATCCGACGTAAGTGTCACCGGCACATAGGAATTGAAGGACCGGTTAAACAGAAGCATGGACAGCACGACCATGCCGACGGTCCCGATGATGAGAGCTCCAGTCCACCATGCCGGATGCAGGCGACTTTCTCCAGGTCTGCGCGTCACGCCGTCACTCCGCGAGGTGAAAGTTGCCGGTGTGGCCGTAAATTGCCAACGACGCGAACAAGATCACGAATACCGCAATGACCAGTGACGCCCGCACCGCACGTCCCACGGCCTCGCCCACACCCGCGGGTCCGCCCGATGCCGTGTAACCGTAGTAGGTGTGCACCAGCATCACCACGACGCCGGAGATGATCACCAGCAGCACCGACCACAGCATGTCGGTCGGATTCAGGAACGTGCGGAAATAGTGTTTGTAGACACCCGCCGACTGACCGTACATGCCGACAACTACTTGCGAAGCCATAAAAGAGGTGAGCAACGCGACGCAATACAGCGGTACCACCACGATGACACCGGCGACAACCCTCGTAGAGGCGAGGAACGACACCGATCGGACCCCGATGACTTCTAGGGCATCGATCTCCTCGTTGATGCGCATGGCACCCAGCTGAGCGGTGGCACCCGCTCCGATGGTGGCCGCCAACCCGACGGTGGCGATCAACGGAGCGGCAAGGCGAACGTTGATGAATGCGGCGACAAACCCGACTAGTGCGTCCACGCCGATGTTGGCCAGAGCGTTATAACCCTGGACCGCGACAAGAGCACCGGCGGACAGCGTGAGAAAGCCAACGATGACCGTCGTGCCGCCGATGAGTATCAAAGCGCCTGCACCCAAGGCCATCTGGGCGATCTGACGCAGTAGTTCGACAGGGTAGGCGACTACAGCATCACCAATGCTGCGCAGGGTGAATATGTAGAACTGGGTTTGCCGCCCGATGCGGTTCCAGCCCGATGCGAGCCCCGATCCCAGCATGGCGGTGCGGCCAAACAGGGTGCTCGGTACGGTTGCACTCACTTCGGACTCACCTTCACGCCCACCGCGGTCGCGACCACGTCTATGGCGAACAAAGCCATAAATGTATAGACCACAGTCTCATTCACTGAGTTGCCCACGCCGGCGGGCCCACCGCCCACCGTGGTGCCCTTGTAACAGGCGATCAGGCTGGCGGACAGACCAAACAGGGCGGCCTTCATCATCGCGATGATGACGTCCGCCAACCCGACGATCAGTGTCAGTCCACCCACCCACGCGCCCGGTGTGACGTGCTGGATGAAGACCGAAAATCCGAATGAGCCAACCAAGCCCACCATCGTGACCAACGCGGAGAGCATCAGGGCGACAAGGGTTCCCGCCAGTACGCGCGGCACTACGAGGGCCTGGATGGGATCGATGCCCATGACCCGCATCGCGTCGAGCTCCTCGCGGATGGTGCGCGCTCCCAGGTCGGCGCACATGGCGGTCGCTCCGGCCCCGGCGACGACCAGCACGGTCACGATCGGACCGATCTGGTTCACCGTGCCTAACGCCGCGCCGCTTCCCGAATAGTCGGCCGCCCCGATCTCGACGAGCAACACATTGAGGATGAACACCACCAGCGTGGTGAACGGTATCGACAGCAGGACTGTCGGCAGCAGCGATACGCGCGCCACGAACCAGGTCTGGGTGAGGAACTCGCGCAGCGCGAAGGGCGGCCGAAAGATCGCTACGAACGTGTCCAGCGACATCGCAAAGAAGCCACCGACGCCCCGGAGTGGCTTGGCTGCGCCTTCGATGCCCTTAGAGAGAGTTCCGGCGGAGATCAAAACGCGCCTCCACCGGACGGACCTGGACACTGCATTGCCAACTAACCCTCCGCAATCCCCGATTTCCTAGGTCTCCGTTAATACTGTGATCGAAGCACCCCCGGCTGCGGTGAACCCTACACCACAAAAAACTTGTCGAGCAACAGTCGATGCAATTGGTTTTTCAATACAGGTTGGTACTCTCACGCCAAACCAGCGCCTTTGCTGAGGCCTCGCGCGCGACATCTGATACGAACACCCCGGGAAACCAATCCTCGTGCGGCACGGTGTGACTGTGACACACTGCGACACGTGGCGCGTCGTCGTTCGTCCGGCTCTTTTCCCAGTTACGAGGCGGTACCAACGCGCGAGCGGATGGAGACGACGCACCGCGAGATAGTCGCGGCAGCAATCCATACCTTCCGAGTCCAAGGTTATACGGCGACCAAGATGTCGGCTATTGCTGCCATTGCGGGTGTATCACCTCGGACGCTTTATCGGTATTTCGGAAGCAAGAGCGAGTTATTTGCAGCAACTGTCGAGGAATCGATCAAAAAATTTTTGCAGCAACTCTCCGAATTGATTCAATGTTTGCCACTGCGAGACGCAATCATAACTGCCATCAAAGACGCCGATATTGAATTAAATGGAGAAAGTCGCGAAATGATGCGACTGGCCGCGACGGACGAAAAAGTGTGGCGATATTTCCTGGGGGCATCGCATCGGGTACAGACCACGCTGGCCTCCGCGCTTCGCGCCACAACCGCGACTGAGTACGCGACAGAACCCTCCGCCGACGACCTGCTGCTCTGGGACGTGCGGGCCAGCGCCCTGATTGGCGCGATTACCGTTGCGTACCGACGATGGGCCACCGTCCCCGATTCCGAACTGTCGGCCCTCATCGCTACCGCAGTGGACGAAGTGCTCCCTGTAGTCGCATCCGCACACCGGCACTCGACGCCGACCAATGCATTCCCATTGCACTTCGATTCAGGAATACAATTGCACTAATTACGGTCTAGGGAACGTGCGTATCCGAAGACGCTAAGAAAATCACGCGTCAGGTGTCCGCCGGCCCGCGAGCAACATCCGATTACCTAACCTATACGTCTATACAATTTATCGGATTCCTCGCTTCCGGGCGGTCAGAGATCCGTCGAGCTAACAGTGATGGGCCTTTGCGAAACTGCCCAACTGAGCCTCGCGACGTTCTTGACTGTCGTGCGGATCATCGCTTCGCGGGCTCGCTTCCCCTGGGCCGGTGGCGAATCGGGCGGCACCGCATGGGACACGTGTACAACGGGTTGTCGCGATTGACGTTCCATATCCCAGCGCCCGGTCCCCGAATCCGGGGGGTGGAGACACCCCTCACGCAAATGCGGTTTTCGCCGCCGCACCGGGTACTTCCCCGGCTTTGGGGCTGGGGATCGTTGCGATCGGAACTGGGAAAGCGCCCCGCAGGGCCACATGCGTGACAGTCAGCTCGATTTCACGGCGACGATGCTGGCCGGCTCCACTGCTGCATCTCTGCAACCAGCTCCTGCAGATCGATCGATGACGGAGGGACACGCCGTGGTTGTTGAAAGGTCCTGGCGAGAAGGGCGCCCACGAACCCGCGTATCAGCCAGGCGACATCGCCACCGCGAACCTGTCCTGAATCCTGCGCCGCTTTAAACGCCTTGCCGAGTGCTCGCGACATCGGCTCTTCCACGTGTCGCCGGAGTATGTCGTAGACCTGTGGATGCTCGGGGGCGTCGGCAGTGACACGCAGCTGCAGGTCGAGCGCTCCAGATCTCAGGCCGGCGATGAAAAGCTCGCCGAGTTCAGTGAGGTCGGTAGCCAAATCGCCCGTGGGTTCAAACTGCAGCTCATCGATGGCCCCCAGGGCGTCATGCAGGAGGCCCTCAGCGGCTGGCCAGCGGCCGATGATTGCCTTGCGCGTCACCTGCGCCCGGCGCGCAACCTGCCGGATGCTGAAACCGTCGACGCCTACCGCAGCAAGTTCTTGGCGCGCGGCATCCAGGATGCGCGCAGTTAGGGCCTGATCGCGAGGCCTGCCTACGCGGTTGGGCTGCCGGGGTTTCGAAGTCGTCACGGCCGCAGCATCGCACCCCTTGACGGAACCGCACAACGGCGCAATCATTAGGGCACCACCCTGGATCCTTAATATAGGAGTATCACCGTGCCCGGCTGCCCGATCTACGACCCCCTGGGACCCCAAGTCATGAAGAACCCCTTCCCTGCCTATGCCGCCATGCGGGCACAGTGTCCAGTGCACCGATTCGATGGCCACGAGCCACCCTTCTACACCGCGTTCAAACACGCCGACGTGGTGGAGATCGCGATGAACCGCGACGATTGGACCGCGCGCTATGGCATCTCACCGCAGTTCCAACGCGGCGTCGGTTTCAACAACGATGGTCCCGAACATTTGAAGTTCCGGCGCGCCGTGCTCTCCGGGCTTACACCGCGCAGCATCGCTGCGCTCGAGCCTGAAATCACCGCGCAAGTCGACGATCTCGTCAACGGCATGCGCCAGCACGGCCCCGGTGACTTTCATGACCTGTTCGCCGCCCCCCTGCCGGTGGCTGTGATTGCCAGGCTGTTGGGAGTCAGCGGCGATCACGATCGGTTCAAGGAACTGTCCGACACGCTCATGGCAGAGGGCATGAACAACACCGACGTCAGCGAATTCCATCGCATCGTCGATGAACTCAACCAGTACTGGGATGAGCAACTCGCGCCGCGCCGCGCCGCACTCGAATCGGTCGCGGAGCCAGGACCCAAATATCTGGGAATACTGATACCCGACGATCTGATGTCGACCCTCCTAGTGTTCCGTACCGAAGATGGCCGGCCACTGACCGATCTGGAGATCTCGAACTCCCTGATGAACCTGCTGCTCGCAGGAAACGAGACCACCACTTCACTTCTGACAAACCTGATCTGGCGACTGCTGGAACAACCCCACCTCTGGGCTGCGCTAGTCGTAGATCGTTCGCTTGTCGACCGCGCGATCGAAGAAAGCCTCCGCTTCGACGCTCCCGTGCTGGGCATGTTCCGAACCAGCCTGCATGACGTCGAACTCAGCGGCGTCGCGATCCCGGCGAAGTCCAAGATTCACGTCAATTACGGTTCAGCGAACCGGGATCCGGACGTATTTACCGAGCCAGACGAATTTCGGCTTGACCGCTCTCCCGAGGAACTACGCCGTCACGTCGCGTTCGGCCGTGGGGCACACGTGTGCCCCGGCGCCCAACTTTCACGGCTTGAGGCACACATCGCCGTCAACGCGCTGCTCGACAGCTTCCCGACTCTGCGACTCGATGGTCCCACCACACGGATTGCACCGTTCAATTTCTGGGGCCGACGCACCCTGCCAGTGGCATGGTGAAGCTTAGTGGCTATTCCCCGATCACCCGCCGCGGCGCCAAAAGCCTTGGGGTTACTTCTGTGAGCACCCGTGTGCACAGCAGGCGAGAACCGGGTGACCAACCCCAGTGTCAACGTATACGTGTAAGCGCGTGGTTACCGTATCCGGTCGCCCACCGCCGCGATCTTGTTCAGCACCGCATTGAATCGACGTGGAAGCTTCCCGCCTGACCGTCACCGATGAAACTGAGCGCTCGCTGCCGCGCCGCCGACGCATCATCGTCGACCCTGACATACACGAAACACATCCATTCGAACGCGGCCCAATCCCGTCCCGCACTGGCGGCCTCGAAGGCGATGACGTTCACCGACTCTGCATATCTCCGGGGAGAGACCAGAAGGGCATCCCCCGTCGCCACGACGAGCAGCGCGGCACGTCGCCGGGCGTTTACGTCCGGCCACGACGATCGGCGGACCTCCACATCGTATTGGCGGTGGGCCGACGGTGGCGTCGAGCGCAGGCCAGTAACGACTTTCGTGGTTGCCGCGCCTGTCCATCCACAACGCGCGCATGAGGTCGATTGCCTCGTCGGTCCGCGGTCCCCGGTCGTGCAATGAGACACCGCAGCCAGTCAACTCCAGCGGATACTCCCCTCCTACACCGATGCCAACGGCGATGCGGCCACCTCTGCTGCGGTCCAACTCCGCCAACTGCTTAGAGAGAATCGCCGGATCGTAGAGCGGTAATAGCAGCACCACCGGACCTACCAACACCCTTTCGCTCAGTGCGGCCAAGCGTGCCATCGTTTGTCAGCGCCTCGGGACCCGCATTCCGATTAGCACATGGCCGGCAGCCCGCAGTGGGCCGGCGCCGTGTTCCTCGGTCGAGGCGATCTCGCTGTTGATAAGCGGGCGATCCGGTCGTGCAGCCGCCAACAGCCGACCTTCACCGCATGCCCGCGGCCCTCGCAAAGACAACCACCGCCTCACGGTCAGACGGCGGCAGACGCATCCGGGACTCCCCAACTCGAGAGCAACTCTTCGACAGACGCTCTGCTGTCGACAGGGGGACCCGGTGTCGGCGGCGGGGTTCGTTCGAACCGCGGCGCCGGCGCCGGCTGCACAAGGCCGGCCACCTCGATGAAGGATTTCCGTGAGCGATGATGGGGATGATTGTGCGCTTCCCATGGGCTAAGCACCGGCGTCACGCATGCGTCGGAGTCGGCGAAGAAACGAGCCCACTCGTCACGTGAGCGTTGTTTGAACCTCTCACCGAGTGCCTGGCGCAGCATCGGCCATCCGGCGCGATCCATCTGCGCCGGAACGGCCGCATGGTCGATATCCAGCTTTTCGAGCAACTCACGAGAGAGCTGGGGCTCAAAGCATCCGACTGCGATGTAGGCGCCGTCAGCACACTGGTAGGAGTCATAAAACGGAGCCGCACCGTCAACCACGTTGTGGCCGCGGGGCCCGTTCCACAAGCCGGCGGCGTGCATGCCGTGCATGAATGCGGTGTAGAGCGCAGCGCCATCCACCATTGCCGCGTCGACGACCTGGCCGTGGCCTGAGGTGTGCCGTTCGTGCAACGCTGCCAAAATACCTAGTGCCAACAACATTCCGCCACCCGCGACATCACCCAGAAGGTTGCCTGGTGGTACCGGCGATTGACCAGGACGGCCGATCAGATCTAAAGCACCGGCGACCGCGATGTAATTGATGTCGTGGCCGGCAATGTGGGCCAGGGGGCCCTGCTGGCCCCAGCCGGTCATTCTGCCGTAGATGATCCCAGGATTACGGGATTGAACGTCGGCCGGTCCGATCCCGAATCGCTCTGCCACACCTGGCCGAAAGCCCTCCACGAAGACGTCGGCGTGCTCAGCGATCGCAAGCAACCTCTCCTTGCCCTCAACAGCTTTGATGTCGAGGCTCAGAACGTACTTACCACGATCCAGCGGTCCGGGTGGTGGTTGAAGGGTGGGCCCGGCCCGTTTGGGACGGTCGATCCGGACCACCTGTGCTCCCAAATCCGCCAATACCATGCAGCCGAATGGCACCGGTGCCAAATTGGTGACTTCGATGACCCTCAGTCCTGCCAGTGGCCCCAAGATTCCTCCTACGACTCCCTGGATGTGCGATCTGCCGCTCGGCCGGAGGCGCCCAAAAGCTCGTATAATGAAATCGATTCTGCCCCTACATCTATCGATATTCGGTGAACTGTGCTGTGACCACTATCTTGCCGTTTGATGCGATTGCTTGCGCTTCGGCGACGGCGACTGTTGAACCCGCATGCACGACGGATCCCCGGTAACATGAATCGGCATCGGCGATGAATGGCCGCAGGAAATTGACGTGCAGAGACCCTGAACGAAACCCGCCACCAGAGGTCTCACCCCAGATAGCAGCGCTGGCAACTAGTTCGGCAGCCGTGGCCGACACCCCTCCGTGCACCGTCCCCTTTGCATTGAAGACCATCGGATCGGGCAATTGCTTTAGTGTATAGCGCGATATCGCGTCCGGCGAGGGCGTGACTGCCATGAGCTCGGCGAGCGACGTGCATGATGTCTTCACCAATGTCTCGGATGGGCGGTGGGTAGTGGCCACGTGCCCCGAGATGTACACCGACCGTACAGTTGCCACCCCAATTAGTTTGGGGCCGAACATCAGTGTGCACTCGGCTAGTGCACTGCCAGGGGTTGCGCTCAATATTCGGGCATTTGCGAGCACGTACTCGTCGAGACCGCATTCGACAAGCGATTCAGCACCCGCAACGAACTGCATGCTCAGCTCCGACGTGACCCGCCAACGTCTGCCACGACACGCGTACGTGGCGGTACTGCCAGCATCGTCGACGAGCAGCGCCAGCGGGGCGAGAGTCGGTTCGTTTGTAATCGGATTTCGCAGCCCGCGAATCGGTAGCCGCAGGATCGCCGTGGCATCCCCTTGTTGATAATCGAGCGTCTCGATCCCGAACCTTTCCTCCACGGGATCCGGCGTTTCGACGTCGTGGGCTCTACGGGATCAGGCGCGCACAACGATCCACCAGCCGATCCGGCTCACACCCTCAGGGCTGATCATCGTCCTCGAGGATCAAAGCCTGTTCCGGACAGGCCGAGACCCCGGCACGCGCGATATCGACGTCCTCGGGACGAACGATGTGAGCTTGCAATGTGCTGTAGCCGGCATCGTCGAGCGGGAACATGTCGGGATTTACCGCATAGCACTGGGCATGCCCAACACACCTGTCGGAATCGAGCCGAATCTTCAAAGACATTCTCTCCTTATGCGTCGTGCCGGAGGTTAAGTGCCGGATGAAACTGATTGCGCTGCAAAGGAAATAGGAAGGCGGGTGACCGTGCGGACTGAGACGTTGTCGTACAAGAGCTCCTCCCCAGGCGTGACATGGAAGTCGGGAATGCGCGTGAGCAATTCCTCGGTGGCGATGCGCAATTCCATTCGTGCAAGATGAGAGCCGAGGCACCGGTGTGTGCCACTGGCGAACACGATATGACTTGTCCGTCCGCGGTCGAAATTGACGGTGAGCGGATCGTCGTACGCTGTGGGATCGACATTGGCCGCGGCCCAGATGGCGTGAATTGCTTCGCCTGCTTCGACTACCAGGCCGTCACCGAGGTCGATGTCTTCCTCCGCATAACGCTGTCCGGAGGGAACTGGCGACTCGTAGCGCATGATCTCTTCCACGGCCGTGGGGATCAGCAACGGGTCAGCGACCAACCGGTCACGCTCGCCGGGATGCTGGCCAAGCCAGGCGAAGACGCACGATAACGACGCCGTGACAGTGTCCAGACCTGCGAACATCAGCAGGAACATGATGTTCAGCAGTTCCTGATCGGTCAGTGGTGATCCGTCGACTTCCGACTCCATCAGGACTGCAATCAGGTCGCCCTTGGGCTCGGCATCTTGGCGGCGCTCGGCGATGAAGTCCACGAAGTATTCCAGCAGCTTCGCGCCGGCGATGGTCATGTTGGCGTCCATCTCTTCGATGGTGTCACCCTTGGGATGGACGACGTTGTTCTTGAACTCGAGGAAGAAATCGAGGTCTTCGACCGGCGCGCCGACCAAGTTGAGGAACGTCAGGCAGGGAAGTGGGACACAGAATGCCTCGGTCAGTTCGACCTTACCTTGATCGATGAATGCATCGATGAGCGCGCACGCGCGATCCCGCACCGATGATTCGAGGAAGGCGATCTGTTTCGGAGCGAACAACGGGTCGAGTAGGCGCCGCCATTTCTTGTGCTCCTCGCCGTCAATCTCGAGTGGAATCAGCGGGTTGTCGTTGCCGAAAGTCCCACCCCTGCCGCCGGTGCCGAGTATCGCGGGATGACGGTTGATCTTGATGATGTCCTCGTGCCGGTACAGAGTGACCACACCGTCGGCGCGTTCGGCACGAACGTTTCCGGCTTTGTCACTGAAGAAGGTTTGCGGCGTCGCCATGCTCTTGACACGTTGGGTAACCGGGGCCAGCCGGGCGTCGAATCGTGATGCGGTTTCCATATCTCCCCTGCCTCACCCGTGAGATTTCCGCCACGTATGTGATGCGGCCGCACTGAAACGCGTCCACATGCAGCACTTCTATCAGGCAATTTATCGGTTAAATAATTTAACGTCAAGGCATGATCGTTGATGCACCGGTCACGTGAACGGCAGCACTTACTGGCAGCTAGACAACCGTCGGTGGGCCTTAGCGTGACAAAATCGACACCGCCGAGGCGCCCGGTGCACCGTATAGGTGGGTATAGCCGACGCGGGGATCGTTGGAAACCTGGCGTTTGCCGGCACGACCCTGCAACTGGAGGACGATCTCGTAGACCTGGCGCAGGCCGGATGCCCCAATCGGCTCGCCGTTCGCAATCAGCCCGCCGTCGGTGTTGACCGGTAACCGGCCACCGATCTCGGTGTCGCCGTCGGCAATCCACTTCTCCTGTTCGCCGTCGGCGCAGAACCCGTTCTCGGCCATGTGGATTACCTCCGATCCGGCGTCAGTGTCCTGCAGCTGAGCGACGTCAACGTCCTCAGGGCCGATACCGGCGATCTCGTAGGCCGCCCGCGACGCATCGGCGGTCGGACTGGGAGAACTCTGCAACGGCAATGATGGACTTTGCACCTCGAATGCCCCGTCACGACGAGTGCGCAATTCCGCCGCCCGCACGTAGACCGGCTTGGAGGTGAACCGTTCAGCCAGGTCGGCGCGGCACAAGACCAGTGCGGCCGCTCCTTCGTCGGGGTTGCAGTACATGTAACGAGTCAGCGGGTAGTTCACCACATCGGAGTGCAGGATTTCCTCGACCGAAATCGCCTTTCGCCGCCACGCTTGCGGATTGATTGCGCCATTGGCGAGATTCTTGGCGGCGACACGCGCCAGTGTCCCGGTGGTCACTCCGTACTCGTGCATGTAGCGGTTGATCTTTGTGCCAAAGAAGTGGGTAGTGAGAAACATCCCCGTCTGGCCGTACCAGCTCGGCAGTCCGACCACGGAGGGGTCGGCGGCGAAAGCACCACGCGGATGCTTGTCCATCCCGATCGCCATCGCGACATCAGCCTCGCCATGGCGAATTGCCTGCGCCGCCATTTGAAGTGATGTGCCACCGGTCGCGCAGCCGTTGAACACACCGCGCACCGGTATGCCCGTCAATCCGAGCCATCCCACGACGGCATCGGGATTGGATACCTCGTAGCTACCGACGTAGGCGGCCTGGATGCGCGACCACTCGGTGCCGGCGTCGGCGAGCGCCGCCTGTGCGGCCTCGGCACCCATCTGTAGACAAAGCTTGTCCCCGTAGCGCCCGAAAGGATGTAGGCCGACACCAACAATCGCAACGCCGGTCATCATTAATTCCCTTCCACTGGCGCGAATGCGAAGGTAAGGATCTCGGTACCGTCCGGACGGACGGTGTAAGGGACAACCCTGAGTTCCATCTGCTGACCGATCGTCAACTTGTCGGAGCTGGACTCGGTGAATCGCGCCTGCACCATCAATTGCCCAGGCAATTCGACGTAACCGAGCGCGTAAGGTTCGAACGTCTCGGCCGTGTCGTCGCCGTCGTAGGGCGGCGAGGGCGGCCGGAACTGCTGAGTGGTGAAGCCCCACAAGGTACCGCGCCGCTTCAGCAGGACCTGATTCTCGTTGGGCCGTGCGGGAAATGAATACCGCCCGTCGCGCTCGGATCCGATGAGCTGAGGTTCGTCAGAAGGCCAGGTGAATAGTCCTTCGGCGACAGGCTGCTGCTTGCTGGCGCTCAACTTGAGACACTTTCGTCCGAAATGATGGGTCAACGGTGCGCACCTCGACTGGCGCGAGGCCCATTTCCGCAGGCATACCTAACTTCCCGCGAGAAGGCACTGATCAGTACGTTATCGTTTAAATAATTTACCGTCAAGCAGCTCGAGATCGGCCAACGCCCCCCTCATGCGTGGTATTCCTGCTCCGGTCAGTCTCCAGGAACCGATTAGGCGGTTGTCTGCCCACCCATACCTCGAAGCTGCGCTTCGAGGCCACGCAGGTTGACGTACATCCGTTCACAGACCAGATCCGGCCCATCGAACTCGTATACCGCGATCGCGGGATAGTCGACAACGGAACCCGTGGGCTCAATCCCGTTGTATTCGCCGTCATGCCGTCCGGTGATCTGATATTCGACGATCACGGCGTGGTCGGCGTGGTGAATGTGACGCGCGACGTAGTTGATCGATGGCAGCGAGGTGCCGAACGATGCGATGAGATCGTGAACGGGCCCTTTCCCCTCGATCACCGGACCTTCGACCGCTGTGAGGTCGTACTTGGGTCGGGTGAAAGTTGCAAGTGCCGTATCAGCGTCGTTGCGGTTTTCGGCGTCGATATGCCGTAGTACAAGCTCTTCTCTATATGAACAAAGGGTGTCGATGGGTGCGCTCATAGGTTTCTCCCAATCGGGTCGTAGGGGCGCAGGGCGGTCATTGCGTCAGACCGACGGCCTGCGCGGTATCGAGATCGACTACGGCAGTTGCGAATCTCGGGATGACCTGGGCGATGATGTCGCCCGCCTGAAACGCCTCGGGGTTGGTCAGCCATGCCATCAATCCGTAGGCCATGTGGGCGCGGTACAGCAGCCATAGCTCGTCCTCACCGGGTACGTCGGCAACGCCCGCGGCGCCAAGGGCGTTGAGGTAGTGGCGCAACAATTCACGCTCGGCCGCTCGTCGTTCTTCGATCGTCAGCGCCGAGCCGATGAAATAAGCCAGGTCGAAGGCGGGTGATCCGCGGCCTAGAACCTGCCAGTCGCACATCGCCGCTTGCGCACCGTCGAAGTACACATTGCCGACGTGTAGATCCCCGTGCAACAGCGTTTGCGGCCCCTTTTCCGAAGTCGCGACGAAACCCCAGAAGAGGTCGATGCATCGTTGCGCTCGGTTCAGTTCGGCCGGAAGCATGTCCGCACGGTTGTCGATGAACTGTTGGACCACATCGAGTCCAAGCATCGAAAAGTACGCGCGTCCTTTGCTGTTGGGACTCGCGAAGTGCTCCAGCCAGTCGGCGGTTTCCAGCCACGGGCTGTTCCAGCATCCAGCGTGCAGTAATGCCACATTGTCCAGCACCGAAGCCGCTTCGTCGGCGCTCAACGGGAAACGGCCTGAACAGAAGCGGACCGACGGGCGGCTCAAGTCCTCGATCAGAACTGCACCGAACAGTTCGTCGTCGATGTCGGCCCAGTAAGCTTGCGGTGCATGAACGTTGCTGCGCTTGACCTCGTCACGGAAAAACAGCGCTTCGGTGGCGTAGATCCCGACTTGGGCCATGAACGGCGCGTGCTCGCCCATGCCGGCCTTCAGGCACATCGTCGTCGGCAGATCGGTGGGGCCGGCGTAGTCGATGCGCAGCAGGATTTTGGTTGCGGTGCCGCCGATGGTCTCGGTGATCGTCACCTGGGCGACCTCTGCCCCCAACACCTCCGACATCCAAGCAGCGGTGATGTCACTGGGGTGCCGCGGCACGCGAACGGTCATCGATCCCCATTCACCAGGGGGCGCCGAAGCGCTCACGGTAGGTCACTTCCTGTGCCGGCCGTCGCCGCGGCGGCTTGAGCGCGATGGCGGGTTTGCCGATATAGACCGCCGCCATCGGCGTGATCGTTTCGGGCAGGCCCAGCCGCTCACGAACCCGTTCCACCCCGAACAGCGTCAAGCCGGTGGTCAGACACGATCCGTACCCCAGGGCATTGGCCGCCAGCAACAGGTTCTGCACCGCGGGATAGATGGATGACTGGGCGAAAACCTCCAGGACCTTCTCGGTATCCAGGCACACCACGACAACGACCGGCGCAGCGGCGAAACCTTGAGGCCCGACGGCAAACTCAAGGTCGGCGAACATCGCGTCCGTGGCTACCTGGCGCGCATATTGCGAGCCGCCCGCCTGCCACGTCTCGGTCCACCAAGCGGCCAGATCAATTCGCGCCTGTTCATTCCGCACCACCACGAAGCGCCAGGGCTGGGTGTTCTCCGCGCTGGGTGCATGCACCGCCGCGTCGAGCATCCGCTCCACGTCTGCATCGGCCACCTTGGCGTCCGGATCGAAGCGCCGGCACGCACGCTGGGCGTTGATCACTGAAAAGAAGTCCGCCACGTCTGTTTCCTCAGACTTTCGTCGCGCCCATGTCGACGGTCAGCTGAGTACCGGTGACCGCACGCGACAGGTCGGATGCCAAATAGACTACGGCATCGGAGATATCGTCCGAGTCGGCAGTGAGCACAGCGGGTAACACACTTCCGAACGACATGAGGTAGTTCGGGTGGGCGGTGAGGGTCTTCTCGATAAATGGATCCTCTGCCATCGCGGTGGAGACACCCCACGGGTGAATCGAATTCACCCGAATGTTGTACTCCCCCAACTCGATCGCGGCGGCCTTCGTCAGACCGGTCACACCGTGTTTGGCGGCCGTGTAGTGGGACTGGCTGGGCAACGCCTTGAGCCCCGCCACCGAGCTGATGGTAATGATGGAGCCGCCGTTACCAGCCGAGAGCATGTGCGGCACGGCAGCTTTCATCGTGCGCCAGACGCCCGTGAGGTTGACGTCGATCATGGTCTGCCACTGATCGTCGGGCATCTCCCAAAACCGGCCCCAATTATTGATTCCGGCGTTCGCCACGACGACGTCGAGGCGTTGACCAAACCGGGCCACGCCATCGGCCAGGATATTGTTCAGCGCCGCGGAGTCACGAACGTCGGCCACCTCGACCAAGTGCGGGCGCCCTACGGCTTCGAGGAGCCGGGCAGTCTCTTTCAGATCCGTTTCCGTGGCCGCCGGATACCCGTTGTGCGTTGACACCGGCGCCGCGACGTCGACCGCGATGACCGAAGCCCCTTCGCGTGCCAGCCGAACCGCGTGGTTGCGCCCCATCCCGCGCGCCGCGCCGGTAACGAATGCCACCCGCCCGTCAAGCAAGCCCATGTCTACACTCCGATCTCATCCGATTGCGTTGCACTGAAGCGCCCTAGCTCGCCGAAACCGATGTCGGGACGTCGCCGGCGCCGCTCCGCTTACCGCCCCCCGGATTGAACTCGATAGGCAAAGACTCGTATCCGTAGGCGATCCCGACATCGTGGTGAAGCCGGAGCTTGGACTCGTCCACGGTGTAATCCCCGAGGCGCCGCAAGACTTGTTGCACCATCACCTTCATTTCCAGACGAGCCAGGTGCGAACCGAGGCATCGGTGGATCCCGCGGCCGAATGTCATATGCCGATTCGTGGTACGGCGGATGTCGACGAGGTCCGGACGATCGAACTCACGCTCGTCGAAATTCGCCGAGGCCCAGATCATGTACACGCGCTGGCCGGCTTCGATCGCTCGTCCGGCCACCGAGGACTTGTTGCGCGCCGTCCGTTTGAAGCCCTGGATGGGACAGGTGTAGCGCAGAAATTCTTCGATTGCACTGGCCCACAGTCGATCGTGGTTCGGGGTGTTGGCGAGCTCCTCGCGCAGCTCGGGGCGACGGTACAACTCCACGAAGGTGCTGGCGGTCGCATTGGTGGTGGTGTCTAGGCCCGCGAACACCAGCTGAGCGAGTAGGGAGACCATCTCGAGATCATGGAGCGGTTCGCCATCAACGCGGATCTGGGTGATCGCCGTGACGACATCGTCGCCGGGGTGGTCGCGGCGATCGTGCAGGATCGCCAACAACTTCCCGAGATCGACCGCCGAGATGTCCGGACCATACTGTCCGGGGCGGCTGAACTGATCGAGCACGGCATCCGACCAAACCTTCCAGTCCTCATCGTGCAGGCCTAACCAATTCAGAACGACGATCGTGGGCACGGGCGCGCAGAACTGTGTAATTAGGTCGCACTGTCCATCGGCCATGAACGAATCGATCCATTCATCTGCCACAGACCGGATGTAGTCCTCACGCTCGCGTACCACCGCAGGAGAGAAGAGCGGCTCGAGCTTGCGGCGGATCGGTGTGTGCACCGGAGGGTCATACGACACGGGAGGTCCGATGACGCCTCTTCGCATCTCGATCCGCTCCTGCTGGTCTTCCGGCGACATCTGATTAGAGGGATCAGGGATCAAGATGCCACCCGCCGATGCAAAGGTGTCCGGGTCACGGATCACGTCCTCGATGTCGGCATACGTCGAGGCAACCCAGAAACCCTCGTAGGCATCAGACCAAGTGAATGGGCACTTTTCGCGTAGATGCCGGTAAACCTTCTGGGGCACACCGTCTCTGGCTAATTCAGGATCGTGGTGGTCGAAACGTGACGCCATTCTTGATTCGATGTCCGTCATAGTTTGTCCCTCCGTCCGAGGGCGGTGCCCCATCGGTCTGGCGCTGCTAATCGCACGCGCAAAATGCCCAGACGACAGGCCGCACCCTCCATGGCTAGAAGGTACGCATCTTTGGTGCGGGCCACCCACTAGTAAGTAATCACTGTATAGGCGGGTCGCGCCGAACTGTCAATAGTCGCGACGCACTTCCGGCCGCGAGAACAATGCGACAGCGCAACGATCCACGAGTTCACGGCAGTGCCTGGCACCATCCGGTCAAACGGTCCCACAGCTTGCGTCGCGAAGAGGCGAAGTTGTGCATGTGCGCCATCTGTTCACAGATGAAAAGGGTTATGTCTGTGGACTTTTCGTATGCCGACGGTTCCATCAAAGGCTTTGCCGCGGTGTCGCGCTCACCGAGGCCGATGAACACGGGGCACTGAACCGCGGCGGCTTCGGCTGCCACGTAGCCGGCTGACAACATCGCAACAGCGCAGCTGGGCACCGTCGCGCTGCCAAAGGCAGGGGCCTTCTCACGGAATGGATATCTTCCGCCGATGTCGGCTTGCACAATGTCCGCGGGTACGTCGGACCAAAAGAACGGATACAAGAATCCTGGAATCAACTTGGCGGTTTCGGCAACGGACTGCTCGGCGACGTCTTCCTGCCTGCTGTGGACACCAGCCCGTGCGGCAACGTCACTGGACTCGATCTCGTCCGGGAAGGGAAGCACCGTATGAATGCCGCTGAAACCCAGAATTGCGATCGCATCGTAGGTGCGATGCGCGGCGGCCATGATGAGCGTTACGGCCCCGCCCATCGACTGCCCGACCCCGACACGACGGGCGATACGCACCGGCGGGTACCCTGGCGCGACGTTGCCCTCTTCGAGGGCGTTCGAGATTGCCTGTACTGCAGCGTGGTTAGCCGCAGCGATATCCTCGACCCGAACCTTGTCGCAGACTTGTGGCGTGCTTTGTCCCACTCCGAGATGGTCGATCGCGACGAGCACCAGACCGCGCGCTGTGTGATGCTCGGCTTGCGAATAGTCAGCGTGACCGGGGAAGTGCATGTCGTAGTAGCCGCGGCTGTAGCCGCCCCCGGGCAGCGCGTAGAGGACGGTCGCACCGTCGGCAAGCGCTTCTGCCGGAGGAAGGAAGACGGTGGCAGCGACGCTCAGTGCACCGGGTACCTCGCAGCTATCCGAAACTTCGACCACGAGCTCGGCCCGGACAGGCCCGGATGTGGTTAACGTGCTCACGCTGAACTCCTCGCTGCAGGCACAGTTGTTGACGTCACGTTACAGCGTAAGAACGTGTCAGCGGCACAGTAAATCGCTAAATTATTTTTAGGTATTTTGAACTCCCGCCGGCGGCGCAGCTTCCAGAGCCAATGAGTCCACCATGGGTAATCCAATACCGAGTCAGGATCCGGCTTCGCACCTGAAGGCGCAGTCCTGATTGCTTCCGAGGGATGGCAAAGTGCAGCAGTGCATCTCACTGACACGCTGCGGCGAAAGCGTAAGCAAGTTCGACGCGAATGCAGGCCTACGGCTGCAACGCATCACGATTGACAGCCGCACCCCAATGAGCGTCCCCACGAAGCGCTTCGAGCTTACGCTCGTCCTCGTCCGTCGACGGCTGGTGGACGACGACCTTCAATGACGGGCGATCGATCAGCCGCAGCTGAATCAGATCGGTCGAAAGCAATCCCACGCCCGCATGGCGGAAGGACTGTTGGCCGGCTGCGGCCAGGACGACCTCGTGCGCCACCCACCAACGCCGGAACTCCTCACTCGCGGCGTTCAGCTCGGCGGCCATGGTGGCGAACCGCTGATCCTCGGGATGCGCCGCTGCCTCCGCCCGGAACTGACCGACCACCTGACGCGCGTGCTCTTCCCAATTGACCAGCGATCGTCGCACACCGGGCACTGCAAACGTCGCCCACAGCACGTTTCTGCGGGTCCGCGGCAATGCACCGATATCACAGAACACCGCGGCCAACGCGTCGTTCCACGCGAGGTATTCGAAACGAGAATCAACGACATAAGCGGGCGCCGGCAACACGCGCTCCAGCAGCTTGCCGATGGGGTCGTCGACGGCGAGCGCATTTTCGTTGCGTTGCCCCAGCGACAAGCCTGCCAGCCGACGCAGGTGACGATGTTCGCCTTCGCTCAGTTGCAACGCCACCGCGATGCTGTCGATGACGTCGGCTGTGGCGTGAACGTCGTGCCCTTGCTCGAGACGCGTGTACCAGCTGTAGCTCACGCGCGATAGGTGCGCGACCTCCTCCCGGCGCAAACCCCTCACCCGGCGCCGGCCCACGTCCGCGGGAAGGCCGACCTGCTCTGGTCGCACCTGGGAGCGGCGCGACCGCAGGAAATCAGCCAGTTCATGACGTCGCTGATCGGATTCGGATGTCGTGCTCGCCATGTTGTTTTCCTACCACTGCGAGTGGTACCAGTGGCTCGGTTCTTGTCAGCGTAGGCACACGACCTCAGACTCAATTCGACATGACTGCGACCTTGGTGACGGGCACCGCGCGTGACTGACGACTCTGACGTCGAGCTGCTCGAGCAGCGGCGCGACCGCCTGGTGAAGTGGATCTCGCGAGTATTGCCCGACGCGAGGTCGGTCGCGTTGTCCCCATTTGTTCCGGCCAGTTCGGGCTTCTCCAACGTCACAGCGTTCACCGATCTCACCTGGGAAGGGCCCGGCGGCACCAGGCGCATCGAGCTGGTGTTGCGGGCACAGACCGCCGAGGGCGGCCTGTTTCCCGATTACGACCTTCGCCTCCAGTACGACGTGATGGCCGCGTTGAACGGTACTGCGGTGCCGGTACCGGAAGTCATCTGGTACATCGATGATCCGGAAGTCCTCGGCGTACCCGGTTATCTGATGCGTCGTGTCGATGGGAAGGTCGCTTCCGGATTCCGTCCTGGATTCCACGGGCACGGCCTGTTTTTCGAGGCGACCCTCGACCGCCGCCGGGCGATGTGGTTCGCCGCCGTGGACGTGATGGCGGACCTGCACCTGCTGCGGCCCGACGAGCTGGCGCTCCCGGCGCAACTGGACCATCACCTGACCGGCGAGGCGTCGGTCCGCCGAATACTGGATGTCATTGAGTCACAACTGAACCGCGTCGGCGTGCAGGTACCCATCCTGGACGAGGCGCTGCGGCTACTGAGGTCTCGCATACCATCCGGTTTGCGTGTCTCGTTGTGCTGGGGAGACGCGCGGCCCGGCAACATCATCTACCGCAACGGCCGCGTCGCGGCGGTGCTGGACTGGGAATTGGCCCACATCGGGCCACCGGAAGGTGACCTCGCCTACTTTCTGCTCGTGGACGAGGTGGTGGCGGAACTCAACGGCGTTCAGCGACTGACGGGTCTGCCAGACCCCGGCGAAACCATCGCGCACTACGCGCGCCGCACCGACGCGCCGATCACCGATTTGCAGTTCCACCGCGCTGTGCAGGGGTTGCGGATGGCCGCCATGTTGGCGCTCACCGTGCAGCTGAGCCCTCCCCAACTGCAATTCCCACCGAACTACCTGTGCGACAACGTCGCAACGCGGCGGCTTGCCGAGCTGCTTCGTTGATTAGAAAGGAAAACCATGACAGATGTCGTGTTGACCGCGGCGGACGAATATCTCCACCATCAAGCGGTTGCCAGCTTCGAGCAGGTGACCACCACAGACCGCAACTGGACCGAAAAGGGTTACATCGTCGCCTACGACACGTCCGGCGAAGTTCTCATCGCCGTCGGTATCGGCAAGTACACCAACCGCGATGTGATGGACGCTTTTGCCGGCGTCGCGGTACCGGGGCGACAGTGGAACGTCCGCGCATCGCGCGAGCTGCGCCCCGACATCGATCGCACCGTCGTCGGTCCGGTGGCCTGGGAGGTGGTGACACCGCCGAGCAAGAATCGAGTTACGCTGGCCGCCAACGAGCTTGACATCAGTTTCGATGTGACCTTCGAAAGCGATTTCTCGCCGATCGTCGGCAGGCCGGGCGTGCGGCGAGACCGGGGCATCACCGGCAATCACACCATCCGATACTTCCAACCCGGCCGGGCCGGCGGCGAAGTCACCGTCGAAGGCCGCACCTATCGTCTCGACCCCGAACGCAGTTATGCCTATAAGGACCGATCTTGGGGCATTCGGGCGATGACGGGTGTTCCCCATCCGGGAGCGTTCTGGTTCAGTGATCCCACCGCCGCTGCGGAATCGGGCCTGCGACCATCCCCCGCTCAGCCACACGGCGTACTGCACGGTTACCTCAACTTCAATTTCGGGACGTGGGCGCTGTCGTCCACTTTCACCCAGGGACCCGGTGGGCGCCCGGTGCAGTCGAGCACTGGATCGTCGGAGGGGTTCGTTGTTTTCGCAGAAGATTCCCGGCCCCGGCTCAGAATCACCGCGCTGGACCTCGAATTTGACTTCTGGCCGAATTCACGCCGCGCGCGATCACTTCAGGCACAGGTCGGTCTGGAAGACGGAACCAAGCGCGAAATCCGCTGCGAATGGCGCGATCTTGTCTACTACTTCCGCGGCGGAGGGTACTTCGGCTTCCGCGGCTGGTGGCAAGGCGGATACCGCGGTCCGCTCGACGTCGGCGGCGAGTGTCTGGACCTACGCGAAAAGAAAGTCTTGGACGAGCTGTACGGCTGCGAAGAGATCCCGGTCGAATGCACCTGCGGCGACGAGCGGGGGTACGGGGTGATGGAGCCGTGGGCGGTCGGCGCCTTACCGCGCTACGGGATTACCGAGGACATGCTCGGATGACAGACGACATGGCGGCCCTGGTACGCGAAGTCCACAAGCTGGCGGTCGCCGCTCGAATTGCCGCGGCGCCCCCGCCCGAGGTGCTCAGCGAGGTGCGCGTGCTGCTCAAGCAGGCGCAGTCCGCGCTGGACGAGCATGCCTGGCATGGGCCCTACGCGGTAGAGCAGCTGGCTCCACCCGGGGACGGGACGCTGGTCTGGGATGCCGCGGATTTGCGCAAAACCGTGCCCTACAGCCCAATTTTGGGCGAACTGAATCCCACCGCCGGAAACAGTGAAGTATGGTGTGAGCAAAACCAAGTCCGAGGCACAGTCACCTTGACACCCGTTCATGCGGGCCCGATCGGCTGCGCTCACGGGGGCGTTATCGCGGCCCTGCTCGACGAACTCGCGAACCTTGCGGTGCTGGCCGCCGGCGGCGTCGGATACACCCAGACTCTGACAACCACCTACCGCCGGCGCACGCCGATAGGGCAACCACTCGAGCTGTGGGCTCACACCGCCGGGCAGACCGGCGATCTGTTCTTGACCTGCGCGGAGATTCGTCACGACGGCAAGGTGACCGCCTCAGCCGTCGGGGTGCACAGCGCGGCCGGGCGCCGCGACGAGCCCATCTACCGTCGTTAAAACTCGAACCGTCGCCGGACACCCGGCATTTCTTTAATTCATGCCGCACCAAACCACACACTAAGGTTGCACTGACTTCATCGCGGGGAACTGGCTTTGACACTAGGGCCGCCGAACGCGGCGGATCCGTCGCCCGCTGTTGCAGATGGAGGAAAAGCTTTGCCTGGCTACGATAATGAGACCCTGCGCGAGTGGATCCGCCGCACCTTCGATGCTGACGCCGAAGTCGTGGAGCTCTGTATCTAGCCGCCCGCGGCGGTCTCGCGCAGGTTACGGCGCAAGATTTTGCCCGTCACGGTTTTGGGAATCGCGTCGACGATTTCGATTTCGCGCGGGTACTTGTATGCGGCAAGCCGGTCCCGGCAGAACT
The DNA here is from genome assembly GCF_004298145.1 of Mycobacterium sp. Lineage (GTDB taxonomy): Bacteria > Actinomycetota > Actinomycetes > Mycobacteriales > Mycobacteriaceae > Mycobacterium. The sequence goes on along the minus strand of NZ_SCRH01000047.1, from coordinate 104,604 downwards.
GCACGAGTTCGCCGGGCTCAATGGTAAACCCTTCGCGCACAGAGACATACGCCACCACCGACTCGCCACGGTACGGATCGGGTCGCCCGACGACACCGGCCTCTAGCACTGCAGCGTGCGAGTACAGAACATCCTCGACCTCGCGCGGCCATACCTTGAAGCCGCTGGCGATGATCACATCCTTCTTGCGGTCCACCAGGTAATACCAGCCACCATCGTCGACGTAGCCGACATCGCCTGTCCTGAACCAGTTGCCGGTCCGGGCCTCGGCGCCGGCTTCGGCATTACGCCAGTACCCGGGCACGATCTGTGGGCCGTCGACGGCCAGTTCGCCGATCTGGCCCGGTCCGATCTGCGCCCCTTCGTCGTCGAGCACCGCCACACGCGCCGACAGCACCGGGACACCCACCGACAGTGCGCCCGTGCGCTTCTCGACGGGGGCACGACCGGCCGGGGGCACCGCCAGCACCGGCGATGTCGTCTCGGTCATGCCGTAGACGTTGCGGATGTAGGCGCCAAACCGATGTTCGAATCTTTCGACCACACCGATCGCAACCGGCGCACCACCGGAGGCGATCTTGGTCAGGCTCGCGAGATCGTCGCGGGTGGCGTCGCTGTCGACGAGCGCGATCAACGCGGTTATCGCGGCGACGGTGAACGTCGGCCGGTGCCGTCGAATGACCTGCACGATCATGTCGGGGTGAAATCGGTAGCACAGGATAAGAGGCGCCGGTGCGCTGAGCGCACAGGCGATGTGCCCGGTCAAGCCGGTCACATGGAACAACGGAGCTACCGCGAGAACGATATCGGCGCTGCTCAGGCTGAACCAGTCGCAGTAGGCGGCTCCACCAACGGCGACGTTTCGGTGGGTGTTCATCGCGCCCTTGGGCACGCCGGTCGTGCCCGAGGTGTAGGTGATGACCGCGACGTCGTCGGGCTCCGGCGAAAAGGCCTGTGGCACTTCGCCGGCGTGCCGGTCGAGGAGATCGATGAGATCGACGGCGCCGTCAGGGACGGCAGCACGCTCAGCGGGAAGCACCCGGGCATCGGTATCGCCGGCCCAGTCCAGAGCGCTGGTCGTAATGACTTGACGAACACTGCTGCGCGCCAACATCTGCCGCAACGCGCCAGTGCAGAGTTCGTCGAGCGCGATGAGAATTCGTGGGGTGGCGTCGTCGAGGATTTTCCCGACCTCGTTGGCTTTCAGCATGGGGTTGACCGGTACACCGATCCCGCCCAGCTTCCAGGCCGCGAGCAGACCTATCAGATATTGCGGCATGTTTTGCAGGTACAACGCCAGGCGGTCACCTCGGGCCAACCCTTGCGCATGCAGGCAGGCGGCCAGCTCGTCGCTGGCGCGGTTGAGGTCGGCCAAGCTCAGCACGGTGCCGAAGTAGATGACCGCCGGACGCGTGGGCATCGTCGATACGGCATTACGAAAGCGGTCCAGTACCGTACGTCCGTCAATCACGGCGGTCGACGTGGTCATGTCAGCGGCCCGTGAAACGCGGCGGCCGTCGTTCGAGGAAAGCGCTCTTACCTTCGTGCGCATCGGCGCTGGCACCCAACCATAAAACGGCCTGCTGCGCGTCCCCGAGCGCCGAATCCAGGGTGCCGTCCAGGGCGCGACGCATCATGAACTTCACGGTCCGCAACGCCAGCGGTGCGCCGGCGGCCAGCTTCTCGGCCAGCTCCAGCGTGCGGGTGTCCAGGTCGTCGTCGTCGACGACCGCGGTTGCCAATCCGAGCGCGGCCGCCTCCTCGGCGGTGTACATCTCGGACAGCGCGACCATGCGAAATGCCTTGTCGTATCCCATCGTTCGCGGGAAGAGCCATGCACCGCCCTCGTCGGGGAGAAGACCGACACGGCCGGTCGTATCGCCGAGCCGGGCGCTTCGCGCGACGAGCCGGATGTCGGATGCCAGCGCGAATGCCAAGCCACCGTTGACCGCGATCCCGTTGATCGCGCAAATCACCGGTTTGTCGAGGTGATAGAGGGCCTTGACGACCGCGTGTGAGTCCTCGCGCAACTCGCGGGCCCGGCCATTCTGCTGGGCAAGCACCTCATCGAAGCCGCCATCGGGAGACACATCACCGCCGGTGCAAAAGCCGCGTCCCGAGCCGGTGAGAATCAACACCCGGATCGTGTCGTCGCGCCGGACATTCTCCACAGATTCGAGAATCTCCGCGCACATACGCGGGGTGTACGCCCCCAGTCGATTCGGGCGATTTATGGTGATGCGCGCGATCGCCGCGGCGGGACGATCGAACACCGCATGCGCCGGCTGGGGCATCATCGGTCGGCTTCGCCGAGGGTTCTAAATGAGTTGTCTTGCCGGAACGTTGATGACATATGTGACTCCACCGGATTGTCAGTCGAAGAGGTCGGCCGCTAGATTGGCGATATTGATGATGCGATTCAAGCCCACACGGCTCTGTTCGTAGCCGGAGGCCGGGTAGCCGTTGGTAAGGAACGCGAATGACAGCCCAGTGTCCGGATCCGCGAAGCCGATCTGACAAGGCGCTCCCCCGTGGCCAAAGGTGCGCGGTCCCGTGGCGGTCGGCAGAAAACCTCGCGACAGTCCGTCGTCACCGACGACCACGACGAAAAGACCGAGATTTCCGGGCACACTGGGGGTTCCGCCACGTTCGCCGGTCACCGGCAAGGTGATGCGTATGCGTAGGGCATCGTCTACCATCTCGCGACGCCAGAGCGGCGAATACATCAATGCCTGATACCAGCCCGCCAGGTCGGCAGCCGTCGCCACTATGGAGTGGCTCGGCTCAGCCGCCGCGAGGATCTGCGGATCTGCCAGATACCAAGGCCCCCAGGGGTTACGGGTATTGCTGTCAGATCTATCGATCTGGACGAAGGGTGCCACATTGTGCTGGTCGCGCACCGGCGGCCCGATCTCGATGCTGTTCAAGCCCAGTGGGCCTGTCAACACATCGCGAAGATAGGTAGCGATGGGCACTCCGGTCACCCGCTCGCATAGTTCTGCGATCACCCACGCCGCAGAGGTCAGATGAAACTGCAGGACCTCGCCGGGTGCGGAAGTCAGGCGCCACCGGGAGAATGCCTCGAGTCGTTCTTCGCGGCGCAGCATCTGCGGATAGCCCAGTGGGGCAAGCGGAAACCCTGCCACATGGGTAAGCACTTGCTCGACGGTCACCACGTCCTTGCCGTTGGTTCCGAACTCGGGTATGTAGGACGCAACAGTGCGGCTGACATCGAGAAGTACCTCCGAGATGAGCTTCCAGACCACCCCAGCGACCACGGTCCGACCCGCTGACTGCAGCACGTAACGCGTCGAAGACGCAGCCGCACCGAAGGTTTCGAAAGCGTACTGCTTGCCCGCCACGTAGACGGCAACCTGTGCGGACGGCAAAGTTCCGTTGTCCACCTCCAGGCGGCACCGTTGCAGCAGCAAGCCGATGCGGCGGTCATCCGGCTTGGAGCCGCTCATGGTCCCGCCGGCGTTTCTTCGGGGTGTCGGCGGCGATCAACGGGAACGGGTTTGATCAGCTCCACGCGAAGGGTCATCGACACTGCTTTCATCGGAATCGAAGAACGATGCTACTTTACGCTGTACACGTTTAGCTGGCGGATGCCCGGGTGATGACGGGATCGCTGTCGAAGTGCCCCCCGGCGAGGCGACATCCAGGCGATAGGAGTTCAACCGTGCCAGATAAGAACCTGTATGGCCTCGCACCCGAGGTCATGGTGACCGCGGTCGGTCACCTCCGGATCGTCACGCTTAACCGGCCCGAGCACCGTAACGGGATAAACCGGGTCATGCATCAATCGCTGGCGCGACTCTGGCAAGACCTCGCTGACGACGACGATGTCCGCGCCGTCGTGCTCACCGGTGCCGGCGAATGCTTCAGCGCCGGCGGCGATTTCGATTACATGCAGGAGAACATTGACGACGCGGAGATGCGCTCGCAAACAATCTCTGAAACGCGGGCAATCATCACCGGGATGGTGCGTTGCCCGGTTCCGGTCATCGCGGCGGTCAACGGACCCGCGGTCGGACTGGGCTGCAGCCTGGCGGTGCTCTCCGACATCGTTTTACTGGCCGAAGGCAGCTTCCTCGCCGACCCGCATCTGCGGATGGGCCTCGTTCCCGGCGACGGCGGCCTAGCCCTTCCCGCTCTTGTGGGGCTCGGCCGCGCCAAGGAGTACCTGTTCCTCGGCGAACGCATCCCCGCCGAACGCGCCGTGCAGGTGGGAATCGCGTCGCGCGTGGTGACCGCCGTTGACCTGCTGACCGAAGCCATCGCGCTAGCGGAGCGCCTGGCAGCTGTTCCGCCTGCGGCGCTGCAGGATACAAAGCGCGCACTCAACGGCTACCTCGACTATCAGCTCGACCGGGCGTTCGAGTCGGCGGTGCAAGCGGAACTGCGCAGCATGCACTCCGGCGAGCATCGCGAGGCGGTAGCCGGGGCGAAGGCGCGATCTGCCAGATGAACTCAGCCGGCTGGCGTGGCTGCGCAGTTGGCCTCCAGAGTCCCGTTTTCGTACCACTCGCGCAGCAGGTGCTTGCGCACTTTGCCCGTGCTCGTGCGAGGTAGCGACGTGACCACAAGCCACTCGGCCGGCCGCTTGTAGGAACTGAGCCTCTCCGCGGCAAGCGCTGTCAATTGATCCACATCCACCGCGCCACCTCCGGTTGGAATCACCGCGGCCACCACCCGCTCGCCCAGCCGCTTGTCGGCAATCCCGAAAACCGCTACCTCCGAGACGGATTCGTGTGTCGAGATCGCCTGCTCAACCTCCGCGGGGTACACGTTAAGACCGCCACGGATCACCACCTCGCGAATGCGTCCGTGAAAGCTGATCACCCCGTTGTGATCCATCGAGCACAGATCACCGGTAGGTCGCCAGCCCTCCGCGTCGACCGCGGGGTCGACGCCGCCCTCGGGCCGCAAGTATCCCGACATCGTCAACGGCCCTCGTACGCATAGCTCGCCGATCTCGCCCAGCGCCGTGATCGCGCCGGCACGGTCGCGTATGGCGAAATCTCGACCGGCAAGACAGCGCCCTAGCGTCTGGGTGCGCACCGTCGGCGAGTCCTCACGTGACGAGGCGGTCATCGCGGGTGCCTCACTCTGTCCGTAAGACCCGATCATGGTGATGCCCAGACGGTGCTCCATCTGCGCTATCAGCGCGGGGTCGACCGCGGCCGCGCCGCCAATGACCGTACGCAGACTTGCGAAATCGGCCGGGGTAACGTCAGGCAACGCAAGCAGGTCGATCATCATCGTCGGCACCAACCCCGCTATGGAGGGTCGAGTCTGGCGCAGAGCATCCAGCACCGCTTGCGGGCTAAACCGTTCCACCAGGATGTAGGCGCCCCCGATGGCCAGCACCGCAATCAGGCCCGTCACCGACCCGCCAACGTGGTGCAGCGGCAGGGGGTTGAGAAACCGATCGCCCTCTGAACAACCGACGGCCCGCATGAAGACCGCACCGCAGCTGAGCGCCGCACGGTGGGACAAGCTGGCCGCCTTGGGCCGACCCGTTGTGCCAGAGGTGAACTGCACCAGAAGCTCATCGGTAGGCGACACTGCCGTCGGGCTCGCCAGCACGGTTGAACCGAGGTCGGCAATGTCACGCACGACGAGCGGTCGTTCCAGAGAAGCGGCCAGCGCGTTCATCCTGTCGAGCACGCGGTAATTCCCGGCCGATCTCGCCGCCAAGACCACGCCCACCCGAGCGTGGTCGAGTTGATGCCGTGTCTCGTCATCCGAACCCGACGCGCTGATCGGGACAATCGGCATACCGGCGAAGGCGCACGCGAACATCGCTACGATCCACTCCACCGAGTTCAACGCCGCGATGGCCACGCGCTCGCGGCGGGGGTTCAACTCGAAAAGAATCGCCGCACCACGGCGGGCCCGGTCACACAGTTCCAGCCACGTGAGCTCTGCGGCGCCACGATCGGTCGTCCACATTACCGCGGGGCGCTCGGCGGCCTCGTCGGCCAGCCGCATAAGCGCTTGTCCCACGGTCTCGCTGGTCACTGTGAATCCGTCGACGCCGGCCACGTAGGCGCGACCGCCATGTGGCACGTCCGCGGCGACGCCGTGTCGGCCCACCACGTCCGTCCCGGCAGCCGCACTGTCGCTCATTGTCGGATCCTGTCGCTTAGGCTACGAAGCCGTAGCCGTCCCATAGTATGCAGTTAGATAGTATTCACTGTATAAAGCCGCCGGATTTCAATGTCAATGTCCAGAGGGTCCAGGGTTATGTGGCAACGTCACCTTTCGACGACGCGGCGGTGAGGAGCTCGTATGACCACGACCGGAGCGGGACGCCCAACGCGCACGAGGCGTTCCGGCGACGAGGTGCGCGCACGCCTGCTGGCTGCCGCGCGCGACGTCTTCGCCGAACTCGGCTATGCGGGTGCGACTACCAAGCAGATCAGTGAACGCGCGCAAGTGGGCGAAGTCTTGTTGTTCCGCCATTTCGGCAGCAAGTCGGGACTGTTCGACGAAGCGGTTCTGGCGCCGTTTGAATCGTTCGTTGACGCATGGGTAAACCGTTGGGCTCGCCACGGATTGAGCGGGGACTCGATGTTCGAGCTGGGCCGCGGATACATCGAGCTGTTGTACGGATTCTTCGACGACAATCGTCAACTCGTGGTCGCCCTCCTGAGTGCCCAAGCCCATCACCCCGCGGCAGCGGCGCGATTGCAGGCGATGTTCGCCCGACTCGCGGAGACCGTCAGGGACGGCACGGCGGAATACGGTCTGCCGACCCGTGATCCGGTCACGACGGTCCGATTGACATTCGGGTTGGTCCTGTCGTCGATCGAACACGCCGAACTCTTCTTCGCCGAGGGGAAACGCCCATCGCGCCAGGAGATCGTCGATCAACTGACCTACTACATGCTCTATGGCGTCAGTCATTAGGCCGGTCAGATCTAAGTCGGCTCGGACTGATTCGAGCGATGTCCGTCGGTCCTGAGCAAGGGCGCCAAACGGTTGCAGATCGTCTGGACGTTACGTGCGACGTGATCCTCGGGCATGCCCCCGATGGAGGCCCATAGGAACACCTCGTGCACCGGAGCTCCAGCGGTGTAAGCACGAATCCGTTCGGCCACCTGCTCAGGTGTTCCGTATATGAACGAACCCAGCGGACCACTCCGACCGTCCTCGATCATCCGGTCCACGTCGACCGGCTTTGGTGTCGGCGTGTCCGTTCCTTCGACCATGTGCCGCCGGTAGGAGTTCAACTGATGCGCAAGGTGTTTACTCACCACCAGCCAGTCGCGGTCGGGGTCCTCCGATGTCCAGCACTGGATTCCACCTGCCATGACGCCATCCGAGTCCGAGTAACCCCCTTCCGCCAGGCCTTCAGCGTAGGGCGCCCAGAGGGCGGCATCCGCCGACAACAGCCGCTCGCCGAGCAGGCCCGCCCGGCGCGCTCCCTGTGGACCTTGATAGCCCATCCAGATCGGGATGGACTTCTGGATGGGGCCAGGACGAACACCCCCTGGGCTCCACAACTCGCGCAGGCGACGCGCGGTCTCGTCGGTCTGTCGGTAACGAGCCTTCAACGTTGCGTCGAACAATTCGAACTCGGGCACCCGGTACCCGGCTCCGAGGCCGAGATCGAGCCGACCGTTGGACAGGATGTCGACCACGACGCTCTGTTCGGCGATCTCCGCTGGTTTGTGAAGCGGCGCAATCACGATCGCCGTGCCCAACCTCAACCGACTGGTCCGTGCCGCGACGGCGGCAGCGTACGTCAGCGGGCTGGTGAGGTAGCCGTCCTCGAAGAGATGGTGCTCAGAAAACCACGCCGACGATGCGCCGAGATGTTCGGCCTCCTCGCACATCTCGAGTGTGAACCCGTACAGCCTGGCGGGATCCTGCGCCCACTGGGGCGGATTACGCAGATCGAAATAGAGACCGACGTTGAGAGACGATGTGCGGGTGATCGATTCACGCATAGTCACGGACACCAGAGATTTCTGATCATGATTCATCAAATCGTTGCGTAGCGTGCGTCGGCGAATAAACCTCAGGCGTCAAGGAACTGCCGCACGTCGGCCAACTGCGGTTGGTGCGTGTTGAGCCCGCCATCAACGCTGAGAACCTGCCCCGTGATGAAGGCGGAATGGTCCGAGGCCAGGAAAACCACCAACGCGGCTATGTCGGCGGGACGGCCGAGCCGCGGCGTCAAATGGTGCTTCAACATGAATTCGCCCATGGGACCGGCAAAGGTGTCCTCTGTGGCCGGGGTGACGATCAATCCCGGAGCGACGGCGTTGCACCGCACTCCGGCCTTGCCGTATTGCGCTGCGGTGTATTGAGTAAGGGCGTTGATGCCTGCTTTCGACACCCCGTATGCGGTGTGGCCGATGTCGCCGGCCAGCCCCGCCCCCGAAGACGTGTTGATGATGCTCCCCGCACCAGCTGCGATCAAGTGCGGAAGTGCAAACTTGGTAGCGAGCATGGTGCCCATGACATTGATGCGCAGCGTCTGCTCCCAGACAGCGGGATCCGCGTCGGCCACGTTCACATCTCGAGTGCTGGCAAGCTGTGTGGCCGCCGCGTTGTTGTGGATGATGTCGAGTCGGCCGAAGCGCCCAACGGTCTGCTCGATCATCGATTTCACCTGCGCGTCATCGCCGATATCGACCGCAACGGGAAGCGCATCGCCGCCGTCGGCGCCGATCTCCTCGGCCACCGCCTGCGCCCCCTTGAAGTCGAGATCCGAGACCGCGACCGCAGCACCGCATCGCGCCAAAGCTTTGGCACACTCACGACCGATCCCCGATGCCGCGCCGGTGACGACGGCGACCTTGCCTTCCAACAGATCCTTCACCATCACTCCTTCGTGCCGATTTGAACGGGGGCCGAGGTAACCTGTGCAGCGTCGACATCCGACCAGAAGTCAGACCAGGTGGAAGATCGCGGCAGGTTCGGCGGGCCAGCCATGTCCCAGCTCGAGAACGCAACCTGCTGCGGTCGTTCCAGTTGGTCGGCCGCATACCAGTGCCGCTCCCGCCGTCGCTGGAAGTACCACCTGCCGTCCAGCTTTCGGTACTCGTCGTCGTAGCGGATGGCCATCACGACCCAGCGCTCGCCCACTTCGTGCTCGGCACGGCAGTAGACGTTACCCACCGCCCGATCGCTGTCGGTGAGTTCGATTCGGTGGCCAACGATCTGATGCATGGAGCGGTAGAACGCTCGGGTCATAGAGACGATCGCACCGCGCAGTGCGTCGCGGCCGACGCTTTCCCTGCCGACCTGCACGTCGGGCACGAACAAGTCAACCCAGGTGTCAATATCCCGTTCGTCGATTGCCATTGCGTAGCGAATCGGCAACTGCTGTATCGCCAATGTGTCTTCAATGCGCTGGATCCGCTGCTCAATCATCGGATTATCGGTCACCGTTCTCCAATCGGCTTCTGCCGCATCCTTCGTCGTGCATGCCCGCGATTCAGTAACGTCGCAAGCTTGACGCAATCCGGGCGGCCCATGCCTATATAGTATAAGTATTTAACGGAAAAATAGTAGGGATTGGACCGACCCGTGGGACTGCATCCTTCGTGATCTCAGCTTGCGGCCGGTATTGTGCCCGGCCGACGAAGTACGGCGACACGCTTGATCATGCGCCAGCCCTCGTCGCGACGCTCCACCACGTCGTCATACGTGACGCTGCCGACGCTGCCATCATTGCGTAGCCCCAGCACCTTCGACCTCACCCGAACCGCACCCCAAGCATCCTCGTAGACAACCACATTGGTGACGTGATGAGCGAGCGGATGCACCGAGTTGGGGTCGGCCCAAAGCTCGGCGATACCACCGTGGCCGATTACGACTGCGGCGCGTGCCAATTGGGTCAGGTTCGATGTTCGATTTCGTCGACCCCGACGGCATACAGCTGGAGTTCGTTCACCTTCCGCCCGAATGATTTTCGTTCATTACCGGTAAGCGAACTTGCCGCCAGTAAGACGGCGAAACCGGGCAGCCAGGCTCGCGTCGACGGCTCGGCGCGTGACTACGCTAACTCGTCTTCTGGCTCAGCTCTTCGGTCGGCGGTACTTCGAACAGCTCCTCGAACGTCCCGCGCAACACGCGATCCTTGATCCGCGGATCTACGGTGTCGAAAATCTGATGCAGAGTCTCCTGAGTGTGGCCGTAGGTGCCCTCGAGATGCGGATAGTCGTCGCCCCACATCACGTTGTAGTAGCCGGTGTCCTCGATGACCTGGACGGCGCTGATGTCGTGCTGGAATGACGTGTACACCTGGGCCCGAACGATTTCGCTCGGGAGGCGGTCGAGTCGCGGACGCACGAACATGCCGTGCTGGCGGTAGGCCTCATCCATCCGGTCTCCGATGGCCGGCACCCATCCCGCGCCGCCCTCGGCGACAAGCACCTTCAGGGACGGATTGCGGTCGAGCGCCCCGCTCGCCACGAGATGTGACACCACCCTCATCCCCGGATACGTCGTCTCCATGTAGTTCACGACCGCGCCGCCGGGCCCGCGGTAGACGACGGTCGCTCCGCCGGTGCCGATGTGGTAGGCGAGCACCATGCCGTTGGCAGCGGCCGCGTCCCACAACGGATTCCAGCGCTCGAGGCCCCATTCCCGGTCGGCGGGCATTCCGCAGGGCAGGAAGATCGACTGGAAGCCGTTCTCCGCCGCCCATTCCAGCTCCGCGACCGTATCGGCGACGTCCACCAGCGGGACAATGGCCGGAGTGAAGATCCGGTTCTGGCGGCCCATGAAGTCGTCCCGAGACCATTCATTCCACGCGTGCGCGACGGCCTTGGACAACTCAGGATCATCGATGTTCGCCGACCAGAACCCCGACGAGGGGAAGGCGAGCTGGCACCGCACGCCCTCCTGCTCGAGATCCTGCAGTCGGATGTCGAGGTCTTTGAAGCCCGGCGGGCGCATCGCATCCATGAAGTCGTTCAGCTGCCGGTCCAGCCGTTTGCCGTCTACGTAGGTGATCTCGTACTTCTCACCGCGCTCAGACCTTGGCGCACGGTCGGCAAGGTGTTTAGGCAGCCGCGACGTCCAAAGGTCCTCGGGCTCCATCGCGTGTGAGTCACCGGAGTGCGCCCAGATTTTCTCCGGCACTCCGATCGGCTGATCCGTCGGCGAACTGATGGTTTCGGTCATGCCGCGCCACTCCTTTCAGGTCCAACCACGTGTCCCCGTGGGCGGCGGGTGCTACTGCCCTCATACGACAATGCAGTCGACTATACACTGTAACGTTGAATGCCGCAGACAACGCCAAAACGTTGACGACGAAAGGGTTCCGATGTCGGACACGACCCCGCATACCTACGACGTCGCAGAACTCGACACAGTGCTCAGCGCCGACGCGTTGACGGCACTGATGCGGTCCACCTGGACCTGGGACGACCGGGCGCTCCGGCGGGATCTCGCCGCCTTGCTGGTCGACCTTGACTCGGCCCGCCAGATCGCGGCAGACGACGACATTCCCGCTTCGCTATCCGACGCAGTGCAGGCACAAGCCTACGGCGCCGGCTCCGCTTTCGTTGCCGACGTCTTAGGCCCTAAACTCATCGCCGACACCGGTAACCCGCTGCGTGCTCGCTACCTCGACATGGCGTTGGACACAACCCGATTCGCCAAACGCGCGCACGAGGCCGCACAACGAGCGGTGGGCGATACGACCGCTTACTTCGATAGTCGAATCCGTGCTATCGAGTACGTGCCGGCAGCCGACTGGACCGGCCTGGTGCGCAACCGTGGGGCGGCGGGCCTGGGGGACGCGATGCGCGCCATCGGTCGCGGCGTCGTCGACTCTCCGTTGTTCGCCAGCCTGGGTCTGGCCTGGCAGGCCCTCGATGCGGTAACACGCTGCGAGGAGGCTGCGCGGTTGGGCCAGCGTCTGCTCTCCGGCGACGTCGTCGGCACCCTGGCCGCCGCTGAACAGACTGGATCGTGGGATCCCGCTCTGGTCCGTACCCGTGCGCAGCCGACCGACAACGGATGGCGCCTCACTGGCGAGAAGAACTACGTACCCGCCGCCGATGCCGCAGGTGTTGTGCTCGTGATCGGGCGATCGGTGGCCGGACCGTCGCTGTTCGCCGTCGACGCTGGCAGCGCCGGATTGGTGATAGCCCCGCACGACGTCACCGATTCGTCTCGCCCGCTGTTCGGCGCGACGTTCAGCGACACGCCCGCGACTCTTCTAGGCATCGAGGGCGGGGGTGGCCGCTTGATGTCGCAACTCATCGACCGCGCTACCACCGCGTTGGCCGCCGAGCAGGTCGGCCTCATCGAGGCCGCCATTATCACGCTGCACGATGGTCACGGCGATGCCGATCCTCGCGCCGCTGACGTCGCAATGGCCCACGCGGCAGCGTACGCATCGTGGCGTCACGCGGTGTCCAACCCATCGCCGGCGGCATCGGCAACAGCGCACATCGCCTGCTCGGCGGCAGCGGTGCGGGCGACGGGTATAGTCGCCGAGATTCTCGACTTGCACGAATCAGTCGCTTCACTCGTTCGTCGCGCGCAGAGCGCCAGCCTGCTGTTCGGCGGACCGGCGCTGTCCCACGAACGCCTGCTCGAGCGCTTGGGGATCTAGAACAGGTCCCCTCCGAGGACAAATTGCGTGCCCGTGCCATCGATTCGAACGCCGGCACTAGTCCGCAACAGTTCCCGCGGCCGCGTCCTGCTCAGCCAGCCATGCACGATGGCGCGCGAAGTGCGAGGCGTCGCGAGCGATCCAAAGACCCGTCGCTGTGGCCAGCACACCGTTGCCCGGCAGCAACACCAGTTCCCCTGAGATATACCATTTTTTGCCCTCGATCTTGTCGATCCATGCGCGGGCCCGCAGTGGACGCTCAATGGGTACGGGTTTGCGGAAGTCGACGGTGATCGTCGCGGTCACACTGAGCTGATTGTGGTTGAGCGGAACGTGCCCGAGCACCTCGTCCATGACGCTGGCCGTCCATCCGCCATGAGCTACCCCCGGCCCGCCCTCGTGACCGGATGGACATACCAAGTCCGAAACGAGAACGTCATCCTCGTCGAGCCGTTCCTCGACTAGACCGAGACGGCACCGCGAATTCGGCATGCACGCTCCGCACAATCCGACACCACCTTCACTGCGGGGCAACGCCTGCAGGTCGGTGCCGATCCACGACAGCAGGTCCGCATCCGGTGTGCCCGCGTTCATCGACCCTGTCTCTCACTAAGCATGACCACGACCGTACACGGTTTACATTACGGTGTAAGGTCGGATCGGCCGTTACGCCAGGAGGTATCGATGCCCCACGCCGAAGGAGTCATCGGTTCGCGTCTCACCGGGCGAGTTGCTGTGGTCACCGGTGGCGGCCAGGGTGTTGGCCGCGGGATTGCACTCGCGCTGGCCAAGGAAGGCGCTGGCGTGTTCATCGCGGGACGCACGCTTGAGAAATGCCTGCAAGTGGCCGGTGAGATCACCGATTTCGGGGGCGCCGCACGTGCTCACCAGTGCGACGTCGGCGATCGGGGCCAGATAAATGACATGGTAGCGGCCGCGGTCCACGCCTTTGGCGGCCTCGACATACTGGTGAACAACGCCCAATCGGCGGTCCAACGGCCGCTGATCGACCTCACTGATGATGACGTTGAATTATGTTATCGCACAGGGGCTTTAGCGACGTTCTACGGAATGCAGGCGGCCTACCCACACCTCAAAGAGCGGGGTGGTGGTTCGATCGTCAACCTGGGTTCGTCGACAGCGATCGAAGGCAATCGCACCTTCGGCGCCTATGCGATGGCGAAGGAGGCTATCCGCGGACTCTCGCGGGTGGCAGCCAGGGAATGGGGACCCGACGGCATCCGGATCAACGTCGTCGTCCCAAACGCCATGTCCCCGGGCGCCGAGGACTTCCGCCAACGGCATCCGGCACAGTTTCAGCGGCAGTTGGACCGAATTCCACTGCGCCGCATGGGTGATCCGGAGACCGACATCGGACGCGCCGTAGTCGTGTTGGTGTCCGATGACATGAGTTACCAGACCGGAGAAACGGTAATGCTCACCGGCGGCGCCTAGCCCGGCGCCCGCTGGGCATGCATGACTTCGTCAGACGCATCCGTAACCGTCTAAATTAGGCAGATTATTGAACTATGCGATGGGTCACGTTACAGTGAAAATCATCCGTGACCGGTTGCATTGCAGCGTGTCACGCGATGACGACAATCCATATTTATCCGAAAGGGCCGAGCATGTCGCAGACCGACCACGAGGGCCGACTGTTCATCGACGGCGAGTTCAGGGAGGCGAAGTCGGGCAAGCGCTACGACGTCATCAATCCCGCCGATGACTCGGTGGTGGCGTCGGCCGCGGATGCTGCGCCCGACGACGTCCACGACGCCGTAACCGCGGCCCGCCGGGCGTTCGACGAGTCCTCGTGGGGGACCGATCACAAATTCCGTCGACACTGCCTCGAGCAGCTCCAGGCCGCGCTCTACGAGGAAGCCCCCGCCTTTCGCACGCTGCTGACCCAGGAGGCCGGCGTCCCGGCGTCGGTGTGGCCGACCCACGTCGATTACATGATCGACGGCATGGATTTCTGGAACGAGCTCACCACGTCGTTTGAATGGGAGCGCGACCTCGGTCCGGGCGAGGTGCTGGGCATGAAGAGCAACCGGCGGGTTCGATACGAGCCTTACGGCGTGGTGGGCGCGATCACTCCGTGGAACGCCCCGTTCATGACCGCCATTTGGAAGGTCACGCACGCGATGGCGACCGGCAACACCGTGGTCCTCAAGAGCGCCCCCGACACCCCTCTTGTCGCCGCGAAGATGGCGCAGGTGGCACAGGAGAAGACCGACATCCCGCGGGGTGTGTTCAACACGATCAGCTCGGCGGACAAGGCGATCGCCGGTGACGCGTTGACGGGTGACCCGCGCGTGGACCTGTTCCACTTCACCGGCTCCCCCGGTGTCGGCCAGCGCATCCAGGAGCGCGCCGCCAACGGCATCCGCAAAGTCGTCCTTGAACTCGGCGGCAAGTCCGGGAATATCGTGCTACCCGACGCCAACCTCGATCTGACCTGCATGTTGGGCACGATGATGTGCATGTCGAACAGCGGTCAGGGTTGTGCCTTGGCGACGCGCATGGTGGTGCACGCCGACATCTATGACGAGCTCGTCCAACGCTTGGAGACGACCCTCGGCGGACTGTCCTGGGGCGATCCCATGGACCCGGCGAACGTCATCGGCCCGATCATCCGCAGGGAGCAGGTGGACCGCATGGAGGGCCTCGTCGATCGCGCCCGCGCCGACGGCGCGAGGGTTCTCGTCGGCGGTAAGCGCGGCGACCGCCCCAAGGGCAACTGGTACGAGCCGACCCTGGTCGTCGATGTCGACGAGAACGCGGAGCTGGCGCAGACGGAAGTGTTCGGCCCCGTACTCGCCGTCGTCAAGTACGACGGTGACGACGACGAGGCGGTGCGCGTCGCCAACAACACGCGTTACGGCTTGAGCGCGTACGTCCAGTCCTCCGATGAGGAGCGAGCCTGGCGGGTAGCCAACAGGCTGCGTGCCGGCACTGTCAACATCGGCATGTCCTTCTACCTCGCGGCCGACGCACCCTTCGGCGGCTGGGGAATCAGCGGTGTCGGTTCGGAGCACGGCATCGAGGGCTTCCGCGAATACCTTCGCGTCAAGACCATCGCCAGCCCGCACGTCTAAACGACGGCCTGGCGTCGGACGCTGATCCGGCGATGTTGCTGCTTTGCGGCGGGGTCGGCTCCGAGCGATAGGGCGGCCCCGGCAGCGCATTCGACGACTCGGGTGAGGCCGGCCTCAGGACTCGAAGTTGACGAGCACACCGTGCTCGGTGACTCGCCCGACGCTTCCCCGAATGCCCGTATCGAGTTCCCTGAACATCGATGCACGCTCTCCCGCGGTGGACACGATCAAACGGCCATCGTCAGACGTCACCGACCATTCCGCGGAATTGACAACGGTTCCCACGCCCGGCAGCCCCAGCGCGAGCGCCGGTCCGAGCCGCACGTACGAATGAGCTGGAACGCCGAGTTCCGCGAGCTTCGGATATGCGTCCTCGCGGGCCCATACCATGGGGATACCAGACAGCAGCTCGCCCGCATCGGCGTCGAACTGGGCGATGCCGTCCAGCGTCTCAGCACCGAGTCCAATGATCGCCTTCGGCGCAAGCGCCTGAGCGAAGTACACGAAACGTTTTGCGTCCCAGCCAAAGACCTCGGCCGGCAGGAATACCACGCCGAGCCGTCGCAGTGCGTCGATCACCGGAGCTGACCAGGCGTCCTCCCAACTCATCATGGTGGTGATGGCGAAGTCGCCCTTGGTGAGCCCGGCTGTACGCAATACGGCTGTTGCCCAGTCGGTGTCGCGCTCGACCTCATCCCATCCGATCTCGAAGTCACGGAACTCGGTACCAACCTGACACGACGCGATACCGTACAGCGGCGGGCGCGGAAGGTCCTTGGTCGCCGCGAGCATCGTGGCGCGGCTCATGCCTTCACCGTCCTCGGGAACTTCGCGACACTGGTACTGGTGGCCAGGATCTGGTCGACCGTCATCATCTCCACTTCCACGTTCACTCCGAGTTCCTTCACCAGGAGGGCAACAGCGCGTTCGTGCAACTCGTTCACGTCTCCGGTGCGGTCCGGCGCATAACCGACGCGCACCCGAAGAATCTCCATTGTCGGTGCGTACTTGACCACTTGGAACAGGGCGTCGCCACACTCCGGCAGAGATTCGACGAGGGCCCATATCTCCGACAGCACGAGCGCCTTGGCGCCCACCTTGATCTCGTCGCCTGCTCTCCCCACCACCCATGTGCGCGCGTGGGTGCGCCCGCTCGGTGTCGGCTGCCGCGTCATGCGCACCAAATCTTCGGAGCGGAACCGGATGTAGGGCGCCGCAGGATTATCGAGGTCCGTCGCGACAAGCTCACCAATCTCGCCGTCCGCCACCGGCTCACCGGTCTGTGGGTCGAGGAACTCCGGATACACCGTGTCCTCCTGCAAGTGGTATCCGTCGTGCTCGCCGCCTTCCCAGGCCGTCCCCGTGTCCCCGGCACTGGTGTAGGTCATGAGATTGATTCCCCAGTCGATCCTGACCTTTCGCGAGAGCACTGCGCCGAGAGGCTGGCCGGCAAAGGAGGCACCCTTGAGCGATCGCAACATCTTGGCGATGTCGTACTTCGGTTCGAGTTGCTCGAATTCCATCACCGTGGGGAGGAACAGCTGCATGTAGGCGATCTGATGCCGCTCGATCGCCTGGAGGACGCGCTCACCCTGACCGATCCAGCAATCGCAGAACACCGGAATCAGACCAAGCGCGTGGTAGTGACGGGCTATGTAATTGCGGAACGTCCCGGTCGGAACCAGCGCGCGGTCGCCGGGCCGAAGGCCGAGTTCCCAGATTGAACGCGTCGACATCGTCGGCAACGGAGGGCTCTGTTCCCAGATCTCCGGCAAGGGCTCGGGCGCCGATGTGGTACCCGACGTTGATGTGATCGACGTCAGTTCTGACCGGTCGACACACAACAGACCGCCGAATGGATCACCGGTCCGGGCGCGGTATTCGCGGATATCGGACTTGCCGAACGTGGGAATCTTGTTGCTGAAGTCCGCGAGGGAACGAACGTCCCCAGGGCCGGAAAGGCCCGCTTCCGACCACAACTCCCGATAGAAGGGCGCGCGCTCCCAGACGTAGGCGACGAGCTCGATGACCCGCTGCTCCTGCCACCGAGTGATCTCCTCGCGCGGAGCCGTCTCGATCTCGTGTTGCAGATACTGTCCTGGTGAGTCGACCGCACCGATTGAGGCCGAGGTCGGGTCGGATTGGACGGTCACGATCCTCCTTCGTTCGGGCACGCTTGCCGTATTGGCGTGGGCCGACGGCGCGCCTCTGACGTTACACTGTAACGTGAGGTCCACCACAGCCCATAGTGGTAGATAATTATGCGCATTCACCTAACCGAGCGGAGGACCCCATGCCCGGTGTCACACTTTCTGACGTCTGCGCTGAGCACCGTCGCCAGTACCCGGACAAGGTCGCGGTGATCGACGGTTCGGTGCGGCTGACCTGGCCGGAGCTCGACGGCCGAGTCGACGGCGCCGCCCGTCTGCTGGCACAGCGCGGTGTCCGCCGGGGCGATCGGGTGCTGTGGCTGGCGCAGACATCGTTCCGCTTCCTCGAACTGATGATCGCGTGTTCGCGTCTGGGTGCCATGATCTGCGCGGCGAATTGGCGGCAGTCCGCGGAGGAATTCGCATTTGTGATCGACGACTTCGACCCGAAGGTCATCGTCTGGCAACAGGAGGAAATTGGTCATCGCGTCGAGGCCGCTCGGTCGCTGGCCGGTACTTCGGCCACGTGGATTCAGCACGATACAGAGGCGGCAGACGCGTACGAGAACCTCCTCGCGACTGCCGGCGACAATCCGGTCGCGCGCGCCAGCGAACCGGACGACGCAGTCTTCGTGATTTATACCGCCGCGATCAGCGGTCGCCCCAACGGCTCGATGCTGAGCAACCGCAACTTGATCGCGATGGCCACCGTCACCGGACCGGTGACCGGCGCAAGCAATGACAGTGTCTTTATCAATTCCGGGCCGCTGTTCCACATCGGCAACTTCCAGTTCGACGCGATGCCGGTTTTCGTAGCAGGTGGCACTAACGTCTACGTTCGCCGCGTGCAGGCCGACGAGCTCCTCAATATCATTGCCACCGAGCGCGTCACGTCGGCATTCCTGATGCCGCCCACGATCCTCGAGATGAAGGCCCTCAACGAATCCCGCAAGCTCGATATCTCCTGCCTGCGCGCGGGCGCGCTCGCGCCGGTATGGGGGGATGCGCTGCCGCCCGACACCACAGCCTGGAGCGCGTCCGGCGGCGGATTCGGGCAGACCGAAGTAACCGGCCTGGCTGTGCTGAATGCCTTCGGCGGCAGAGGAATCGGCAATTCGGGACGGCCTTCCCCCATGAGTCTGGTTCGCATCGTCGATGCGGAGGGCACCGAGGTCCCCAATGGCAGCACTGGCGAGATCACGATCAAGGGGGACACCGTCCACCTCGGGTACTGGAATAGGCCGGAAGTCAATGCCGCCCGCATGCGAAACGGTTGGTGGCATACAACGGACTGCGGACGTCGTGAATCCGACGGCACCATCCATTTCATCGGCACGATGACCAGGATGATCAAGTCGGCGGCCGAGAATATCTACCCACCTGAAGTCGAGTCCTGCCTGACTAGCCATCCTGCGATCAAAGAGGCCGCAATCATCGGCGTGCCCGATGCCCGTTTCACGCAATCGGTCAAGGCGGTTGTCACACTCGAAGACGGCGCGACCGTCAGCGCCGAGGAGATCATCGAGCACTGCCGAGCACGCATTGCCTCCTACAAGAAGCCGAAGACGGTTGAATTCATCGACGCGCTGCCCCGCAGCGGAGGGGCCACGGACTACGACGCGCTCGACAGGATGTTCGGCGGCGGCGGTTATCCGGGCGGCATCAACGTTCGCGGCTAACCTTCGTGAATGTCACTGACAGCCCATCACACCGCCACGGTATCTGACGTGAGAAGTCGGGCCGCCTCGATGTAGACCGTCATAACGCGTGCTGGGTCGACTAACATCATCTGATTGGATTCCACCGACCGGGACGGGTACGACCATCAGCTCCATCAACGCCAACTCCGCGCCTCGCCGCGGAAAGACTCCGACGCTGACCGAGGATCAGATTGTCGAAGCCGCGTTGACGATCATCCGGGCTGAGGGCTTGGAGGCCTTGTCGATGCGCCGACTCTCCCGAGAGTTGGGCCGTTCCGCCATGGCCCCCTATTGGTATGTCCATGACAAGCAGGAGCTGCTCGAGCTTGTTGCGCGAAAGTTGTTGTCAGAGGTAGAGATTCCTCCGCGGTCCGCCGGCTCGTGGGACGAACGCCTGCGCACGGTCCTCGAAAATATCGATGCCCGACTGCACGACCACCCGGGAGTGGCCAGCGTGCTCCTCGAGCGTATGACACACACCGACTTGTCGCTGATGAGCGCGATCCACCAGATTCTGGTGGACGCGGGATTCGAGGGCCCTCGGGTATTCCTTTCTTACGCGATGATTCACACGTATCTCTTTGGTCGCTATCAAGTTCAGACGCTGGGCGGGCACGATGAGTGGCCGAGCAATCCCGAACTCGGTGAGCCGTTGAGTTCGCTTATCCCCCACCTCGCACAGCTGCGGGGTCGAGACTTCTTCGCATATGGCATCGATACTCTCATCGCGGGTTTACGCGTGCAGCTAGAGAATCCACCGAAACCCATCCCGAAGTCGGCCCGCGGGAGATCAGCGCGCTAGCTGGCGGCGCTAAGCGCGCGGTGTGAACTTGATCGGCAGTTGCAGCGCAGCCCGCACGGCCACGTTGTTGAACTCGAGCGGTGCCTCGGAGTCGATGGTGAAATCCGGAACGGCCTTCAGGAGCTCCTCGACGGCGATGCGAAGCTCCATGCGAGCCAAGTGCGAGCCAAGACAACGATGCGTGCCGCTGGCGAAGGCGATGTGGCTGATGCGGCCACGGTCGAGCTTGACGCTCAATGGATCGTCGAAAGCTTTCGGGTCGACATTCGCTGACGACCACACCACGTGGATCGCGGCGCCCTTCGGGATGACCAGACCGTCACCCAGGTCGATGTCAGCCTCGGCGTATCGAAACCCGGACGGCACCGGCGACTCGTACCGGAGTAGTTCCTCGACGGCGAGCGGGATGAGCGAAGAATCGGCCACCAGCCGGTCGCGCTCCTCGGGATGCGCGCCCAGCCAGGCGAAAATACAGGACAACGAGGACGTCACCGTGTCCAATCCGGCGAACATGAACAGGAACATGACGTTGACCAGTTGTTCGTCCGTCAGTGGCTGTCCGTCGAACTCGGAATGGATCAGCTGCGATACGATGTCCTCCCGCTCGCCCGTCTCTGCGCGCCGTTCAGCGAGAAAAGTTACAAAGAACTCGTAGATCTTGGCGGCCGACACCATCATGTTGGCCTCCATCTCCTCTTGGGTATCACCCTGCGGATGGATCACGCCGTCTTTGAACTCGATGAAGAAGTCGAGCCTGTCGACCGGCGCGCCCACGAGTCGAAGGAACGTCAAGCTGGGTAGCGGCACGCAGAACGCATCGTGGAGTTCCGCGCGTCCCTTCGCCGCGAACGAATCGATGAGCTCTCGGGACAGCGCGCGGATCTGATCCTCCAGGAACGCGATCCGCTTCGGGGCAAACATCGGGTCCAGGATGCGGCGCCACTTGCGGTGATCTTCACCGTCAATCTCCAGCGGGATGAGCGCGCCGTCGTTGCCGAACGAGCCGCCTTGACCGCCGGCACCGAGAACCTCAGGGTGCCGGTTGACAGCGAGGATGTCGGACAAGCGGTACAGCGTGTAAACGCCTTCGACCACTTCGGCTCTCACCTCGTTGGCCAGACGATAGTAGATGGGTTGCGGTTCCCGCATGTCCTTCACCTGCTGCGTCAGCGGTGCCAAGCGCGGGTCGAACCGCTTCTTTTCTGCTGTGTCCGTCATCATTCCCACCTTCTGCACCGGCTGTAGTCAGCGAACCTTACGATGTAACGTAATTGGACACACACTAACATCAGGCACGGCCGGGCTGCCAAAACAGGCAGATGATTTATCGGTTTTTGCGCTACAATCGCTTCGCGCACCAAGGATGGGACATCACATGCGGCTCAAGGACAAGGTCATCGCGATCACCGGCTCGGGTTCAGGACTCGGCAGGGAGTCTGCCCTGCTGTTCTCCTCAGAAGGCGCTACCGTCGTCACCAGCGACGTCGTACCCGGCCGCGCGAAGGCTGTCGCCGAACAAATTCTCGCTGAAGGCGGAAATGCAACTTCCACCGACGCCGATGTACGCAGCGAATCCGATATGGAGCGGCTCGTCGCCGAGACCGTGGAGGCCCACGGGCGCATCGACGTCATGTGGGCCAACGCCGGTATCCCCGAGCCCGGGTTCGGCATGAGCGGGTTCGTTGACTCCGCGCTGGCGGACTGGGACAACATTTTCGCGGTCAACGTCACGGGCATCTACCTGGCCTGGCGCGCCGCAGCGAAGTGGATGGTCACCAACGGGGAGACCGGTAATCTACTCGCCACCTCGTCCGCCGCGTCGTTCAACGCCTACCCAGGTTTCCCGATGTACACGGCATCCAAAGCAGCCGCCAACGGTTTGACCCGCGCAGCAGCGCTTGAGCTCGGTAAATTTGGAATCCGCGCAAACGCGCTCTGCCCCGTCCACGGCATGTCGGTCAACTTCGCGATGGGGCCCGAAGCGGACGTACTGGGCAAGTCCTACGAGGAGATGACGCCCTGGGACCCGGATAAGCGAGCGATGCCTCTACGTCTTGAACAGCCACCGGTGATCCGTGACAACGCCTACCTAGCGCTGTTCCTCGTGTCCGACGAGTCGCGGTACATGTCAGGACAGACCATCGCGTCCGCGGACGGTGGCAATTTCGCCCGCACGTCGATCATCTTCCCCACTGACCTCGGCGGCGACGACATCACCGAAGGCGTTCTGCCGGAGGATATCCGGAACGAAATCGATCGCTAACCGTGCGAGTCCGGACGCAGCCAGCGGCTGGGCAGCACTCGGCACGGTGACTCGTCACCCTCGGCTCAACGTCAGACCTTGAGCGTTGAAGAAGAATCCGCCGGGCGTCAGCAACGCGCGCTGCGCGTCGGGTACCTGGCGCTCGCCGGCGAGACCTTGCAACTGGTGGACCGCCTCGCGAACGTGCCCCGATCCCTGGGTGGCGCCTTCGGACAGTGAGCCGCCGTGCGGATTTATCGGTACCCGGCCGTTGATCAACACACGGTTGGTGGTTTCATCCCAATGCTCCTCGAGGAAATCACCCGCCTCCCCACGTCCGCACCACCCGGTGTTCTCGATCCAGTTCAACGCCAGGATCGAGAAGCCGTCGTAGGGGAAGTACACGTCGGTGTCCTCAATCCAGAAGTCGCTCTTCGCCTTCAGCGTGTCGACGACGACCTGCTGACCGTGGTGGTCCAACCCGCGAATCTGGTCCTCGTCGTTTCGGTCCGACTGGCCCAGCACCACGGCATCGATAAGCACGGGAGGAAACGGCATATCCCTCGCCCGTTCCGCGCTCGTCACGATGAACGCGTCCGCACCATCCACCGGCAGATCCATATCGAGCAGACACAGCGGTTCGCGGATCATTCGAGCCGCCAAATAGTCGTCCATGGTGATAGGGGTTCGCAACGCCGCGAGAGGGTTTCGCGCGGCATTGGAGCGATCGTTGAGCGCGACCCTGCCGAGCGCAGCCCTGGGTACCCGATAATCGTGTACATACCGGGATGCCCAACCGGCGTAGCCGACCGAGGCCGCCATCGTTTCTGGCCCCGGGTGTGGGTCGGCAAGTCCAGGTGTGGCGATGCGACGAAATGGGTCGCGCATCGAGGAAGCCGTATTCCATGCCATCCTGTATGCCGCGTGGTAGACGAGGACCACGTTGGCGAGACCGGCATACACGGCAGCGGCAGCAGCGGCGAGGTGATTGCCGAACGGGATCAACGGGTTGGCCGTCCACGTGGTGCGTGGGATCCCAAGCGTATTCTGCAAATCCGCCGTCGTGGGCCATGAACCACACAGCCCGTCAATGTCGGCAGCGGTCAGCCCGCACTGACGTATGACGTCGATACACGCTTGCGCCGCCAATCCGGTTTGCGTGCGTTCAGAGTTGGTGGCGGTGAATCCAGTGCTGGCCGCTGCGGCAATCGCGACCCGATGCCTGAGGGGATTCGCAACCGCGTTCGTCGATTTCACGCAATTTCTCCGATTCGGAAGACTGGCATGGGGCTGCCGTGGCGCTCTGTCCAGTCCAATGCCACGCGTGCGCCGATCACGATATCCTCGCGAGGCGCATCAACGACCGTTGCCGTGAACCGGGCCCCGGGCGCGTCATCAAGGTCTACCGTGACAACCGGGTACGGCGCGGAGTAGTCGACGCCCTCCGCCGGTGGACCCTGGTGCAGGAAAATCGCGAGTGCGATCGTGCCCGCACCCGACACAACGGTGGCGGTCACGTCCGACGACCAGCACTCCGCACAAAGGGACCGGGGCGGATGGTGCCAGGTCCCGCAGGCATCGCATCGGTTGATGAGCAACCGGCGCTCAAGGCGTCCGAGATAATGCGCCTTATTGTCGTGAGTGATTGGTTCACCGGGAAATCGTTCCACGAGTTCATCATTCGACATATCGAGCCTGCTCATCGAGCTGACTTTACACTGTCAGACCGGTACCGGCGAGGACAGACAGATGATCAAACGCCCAGAGGGAAAGGTTGTGTTCATCACCGGCGCCGAGCGCGGACAGGGGCGAGCCCACTGCGTGCGATTCGCCGAAGAGGGTGCAGACGTCGTCACCGGCGTCGCGCTGCCGGTCGATGCAAATCACCTGGTCGAACGAGTCGACCTGTCTAGACGACCGTGCTTCAGAAGCATTTCCGTTGGGTCGGATGGGCGATGCCGAAAACGACATCGGTCGGGCAGTGGTCGCACTGGTTTCCGACGGTATGAAATACATGACCGGTCAGACGGTGATGCTGACCGGCGGCGCCTGAGGGGCTCGATCGGGACGCGTCGTCAGAACGCGATTCGGCTGATGGTCTCGGCGACCACAGCCGGTTTCGGCTGACCGTCAATCTCGAGCACCTGGTTGACGATCAATTGCAACGTTCCATCGGGTATCTGCTCGGCGCTGTGTAGTGTCGAACGGAGCCGCACCCTGGCTCCCACCGGTACCGCGGCCGGAAAGCGCACCTTATTCGACCCGTAATTGATGCCCATCTTGGCACCCTCGATCGTATAAATCTGCCAGCCCAGCATCGGCAGCAGCGACAGACTCAGATACCCGTGGGCGATGGGCCCCCCGAACTGCGATTCCCGTTTGGCCCGTTCGACGTCGACATGAATCCACTGATGATCACCCGTAGCGTCAGCAAAAGTTTGCACCCGGTCCTGGGTGACATTGACCCATTCGCTGATACCCAACTCCTCGCCGACCGCCTCGAGGATCTCGGTGGCGGAACTGAAGATTCGCATTGTTCTCCTTAAGCACTCAGTAGGCTTCCTGAACGGGCGATGACCACTTCGGGGACGACAGATCGCCGAGATAGGCGAAGGCACATGTCGACCACTTCGACGACATCGGCGACCGGAATCATCTGCTCCTTATCGAGCACCCCGCGCTTGTACTCGGTCATGTCGGTGTCGACGAAACCCGGCGCAACGGCCGTGGCCTGGACGCCGTTGACATTTTCTTCGAGGTTGATCGAGCGGCACAACGAGATCAAGCCCGCCTTGGCCGCACCATAGCCCGAGAGTCCCTCCTCGGCATAGAATCCGGTTATCGACGACATCGCAACGATTTTCGCTCCTTGGGAGCCAGCGCATGCCGTAGCCCGCAGCACGGGCAGGGCGAGCTGGATCAGAACGAATGCGCTGCGCAGATTGATTGCGAATTGTCGATCGAAACGCTTTGGATGAAAATCGGCGATCGAACCCGATGAACCCGCACCGGCATTGAGGACAAGTGCGTCCAGCGTGGTGTAGCGCTGCACGTGTGCTTCGAGGAGTTGCGTCAGATAGCCGTCGTCGAGAACATCACCCGCCATGCACACCACGCCGGCCGCGCCATGCGCGTGGAGAATGGAAGCCACCTCGCTGAGTCGCCCCTCGTTGCGGCCGGCGATGGTCAGGCCAAATCCGCGCTGAGCCAGCCGGGTTGCGACGCCAAGGCCGATGCCGCGCGACGCTCCAGTCACCAGTGCCGAGGTTGTCGACGACATCAGAACTCCTTTTCACCGAGGCGCAAAGCGCTGCGCCCCGTCCAGCCGCAACACTTCGCCGTTGACGTAGCGGTTCCCCAACAGAAACGTCGCCGCGTCAGCAAATTCCGCGGGAGTACCCAGGCGCTTCGGGAACGGCACCGAGGCCGCGAACTTCGCCAGTGCTTCTTCGCCAACCGATTCCATCAGCGGAGTTTTCATCGTCCCTGGGGCGATCGTGTTGACCCTTATCCCCACCGAACCCAAATCACGCGCAGCGGCAAGTGTCAATCCGATGACACCGGCTTTGGCTGCGGCATAGGCACTCTGGCCGATCTGGCCCTCGTACCCGGCGATTGACGCAGTCATCACCACCGCACCACGTTCCTCGTCGATCGGTTCGGCCGTGGCAATGGCAGCGGCCGCCAACCGAAGTAGGTTGTAGGTACCTGTGAGATACAGACCGATCGTCTTGGTGAATCCGTCCAAATCTGCCGGGCTGCCGTCGCGTTGCACCACCCGCTGCGCCACGCCCCACCCACCATGAGCGATAACGGAGTACCGGAACGTGCCCAGCTGCCGTGCGGTGTCGATCGCCGCTAAGACACCGCGTTCGTCGGTGACGTCGGTCTCGACGAAGGCGGCTGCGTCGCCTAACTCCGCAGCGAGCGCTTTGCCCTTATCCTGCGCCAAGTCGGCGATGACCACAGCAATCCCCTCGGCATGCAGACGACGCACCGCCGCCTCCCCCAGGCCGCCCGCTCCGCCGCTGACGATTGCTGAGCTGCCTCGAAACCGGGTTGGTATCATGCGTTCTCCTTTGATGAGGTTCGGTTTTCGATCTCTGTTCGGTACCCGTGCTCAGTAGCGCATGTGTATGCCCGCTGCGATGTTGAGTGTCTCGCCGGTCGTTGCCCTCGACTTGTCGGAGATCAGGAATGCCGCCGCTTCGACGATGTCGGTTACGTCCGGCAACCGCCCTAACGGTGAATTCGGCAATTGCTCGGCCTTGATGTCTGGGTGCAAGACATCGATGAATCGAGTTCCGGTGACCACGCCCATGGCCAAGGTGTTCACCCTGATGCCGAAAGGGCCGCCCTCGTGAGCGC
The DNA here is from genome assembly GCF_004298145.1 of Mycobacterium sp. GTDB lineage: Bacteria > Actinomycetota > Actinomycetes > Mycobacteriales > Mycobacteriaceae > Mycobacterium. Next base: position 77,652 of record NZ_SCRH01000047.1, on the reverse strand, counting down.
AGCACCGGGTGAGCACGTTGAGGCCGCCCTTGGATACCGCGTACGGCGTTTCCAAACCGAGCCCGCCCAGATCGGGCGCATACGTCGAAACATTCAAAATGACGCCGCCACGGCCCGCGTCGCGCATCTGGGTCATTGCAGACTTTGACAGCAGCCACGGCCCGCTGAGGTTCACCGCGATCACCCGATCCCAGCTCGAGGGCTCGTAGTCGAAGATCGACCCCATCTCGTTGTGTGCCGCGTTGTTCACCAAGATCGAGATCGGACCGACCTCGCGCGCGACCCAATCGGTCACCTCCAAAATATCCTCGCGCACACCAACATCAAGTCGTTTGGCATGCACGGTGGCGCCCGTCCGCTCGGCGATCTCCGCGGCCGCCGCAACGACACGCGTGGGGTGGGAGTCGGTGACGATAACGGTCGCGCCGTCGGCACCAAGCCGCGTTGCGATCGCTTTGCCGATGCCCTGACCCGCGGCCGCAGTGACCAGGGCCACTCGGCCGCCGTGTTCGGTTGTGCCCATGCGACGTCCACCTGTCTGATCGGCTACCGCCAGCGCTCTGCGCCTCATTAGTTAAATGATTCAATCATATTAGAAATCAACGGAGCGGAGCGCACCCTCGCGTGGATCGTTGCTATGGTTCACCAGCAGTTATCAAAACACCGAGCCGAACGGGAGCGATCATGGCGTCATTGCGCGAACGCAACCGCTCCCGCACCAAGCGAGACATCGAAGCCGCAGCACTGACGCTGTTCGAACAGCAAGGCTACTCGGCCACCACGGTGGAACAGATCGCAAAGCGCGCCGGAGTCTCACCGGCCACGTTCTTTCGCCACTTCCGGTCCAAAGAGGAAGTCCTGTTCGTCAGCGAACGCGATGCAGTGGATGGCCTGGTCAATCTCGTTGCCGCCCGCCAAGGTCGCGCCCAAACACTGGAGGCGCTGGCCGGACCGGTCGCCGAATTTGCACACAACTACCTGCATGACGCCGACGCCGAAACGCAGCGAGTGACCCGACTGGTGATGACCACGCGCGAACTCGAGCCGCGCAGCATGCGGATGCGGCTCCGCTGGGAACACGCGCTGGCCAGGCAGTTCGCTGCCGAAAACGAGACGGACGTCAACGGACGGCATGTGCTGCTGGCTAATCTCGCCGTCGGTTGCCTGGCTGCAGCGCTCTGGCAATGGCAGTCGGCTTCCGAGCCGGTCGATATAGCGGACACCACCCGCCGCATGTTCGCCGACGCGACCACGCACTAGCCGCGCCACTTGCGAGAGATTCTCGCAACTTGATAGATTCTCTCGGAGAGTGGACGTCAGGCCTGATCGTGGGAGGAATAGCAATGGCCATTATCGAAAACACGGTCGGAACGCTGCCCTACCTGATGACCGACTTCGACCAGCACTCCTATGAGGCCGAAGACGCGTTCACCCGATTCATGCCGAAGAACAAGCTGCACACCGCGGTGCGCACCATCAGAGCTGCGGGCTATGACCACAAAGTTCTGCTCGCGAATGATCGCCTGGTGACCGCACTGGAGAACGACCTCGACGAGGCGTATGTCCCGGGATCGCTGGTGGAAATGCTGAAGCAACGCGCGTCGGGTGATGCCAGCGACGCAGACCGGTTTTATGAGCCGATCCAGGACGAGTACCGGGACAGAAACAAACGGCTGATCCAACTTCACGAGCAACAGATCGAGAAGTCGATCATGTACCCCGGCGGCTGGAGCCTGCTGGCGGAGGCCTATCTGAAAGACACCGAGGTTCTGTACGACAACATTGTGGCGTTGAACCGGTGGATCGACGAGGACTGGGGATTCGAGTTCAAAGGCACGATCTACGCACCGGCTGTGCTGTCGATGCGCGACCTCGAGCGCTCGTGCGCAGAGCTTGACCGTGTTTTAAATGCCGGTGCGCGATTCATTCTGTTGCCCGCCGGCCCCGCCTATGGCCGCTCGCCCGGAGATCCGTACTTTGACCCGTTCTGGGCCCGCATTAACGAGGCCAAAGTGGTTGTGTCGTATCACATTACCGAGTTCCACTACCAGGAGCACGTCGCTACCGACTGGGGATGGAGGCTTGGCCCGCCGTTCCAGTTCTCGGCATGGCAGTGGCAAAACACCTACGGCGAACGCCCAATCACCGACACTCTGTCGGCTTTGATCTTCGACAATTTGTTCGGACGCTTCCCGAACATCAAGGTGCTGGTCAGTGAGTTCGGTGCGGAGTGGGTCCCGCATTTCGTTCGGCACATGGACAAGAGCCGGGGCATGGCGCGCGGCGGTCCGTGGCTAGGCGGTCAATTGACGGAACGCCCCAGCAATGTCTTCAAAAAGCACGTCCGTGTGGTGCCCTATCCCGAAGACGACACCCCGTCGTTGGCGGAGCGGTTGGGCACTGTTGATTGCCTGCTGATGGGCTCGGACTGGCCGCACGCGGAAGGACTTCGCGAGCCTGCCGACATGTACTCGCGCGTCGCCGGCCTCGGCGACGAGCGGCGCAAGTCTTTCCTGCGCGACAACGGGCTGGCGCTGATCAACGGCACCTAGTCAGGCGGCCGGCCCCTAGGACAACACCTCGACCAGGGTCGAATCGGCCTCGCCAACCATGTAGGTTTCGACGGCCTCCAAATGCCTTCGCCAATGTTTTTGAGCGCCTTCGATATCACCCTCGTTGAGCAGTTTGACAAGACGCACATAGGCACGTTGGGCCTGCTTGTTGACCGGGCTGCTGAAACCGCGGGGGTGGGTGGCAATGTACATCGCGTTGTGGGCTTCGATGATCTGGAACAGCATCTTGCTCAGCTCCGCCAGCGTGGTATTGCCCGCAGCCTCGACGATTGCGGAGTGAAACTGCAGATCGTGTTCGGCAAAAGCATCGTCATCCTCGATGAGCGGCTCGGCCTCGTGCGCCAACGCCTCGATTTGTTGCAAGGCCGATTTGCGTCGCACGGTGCTCAACATTCCCACCGCTGAGACCTCGATCTCGGTGCGGGCCCGGTACACGTCGCTCAGCGGTGTGCCCTGGTACTGCAGCAGGATACCCATGTAGCGAGCAGCGACGGCGCCGTCGGGCTCGAGCACGCGGCCGCCGCCGCGCGCACCACGCAGCACCGTGATAATGGCCTCCGATTCCAAGATCCGGAAGGCTTCGCGAAGCGTCGGTCGCGAGACCCCGAATTCTCCCATCAAGACGGCTTCGTTCGGCAACAGTTCGCCGGGCTTCAGGTCCCCGGTAATGATGCGACGCCGCAAATTGGCGGCCACAAGTTCGCTGGCCTTGGGAACCTTGACTATCGTCGAAGTCCGCATTGCGGCGCACCGTTCCTCTCAGTTCCCGCTGCCCATAGCGGCCGACGCCGCTAGATAAGGATTCTATCTGTCCGAATAATTTGACTTATTATAGTGCTTTGTCGCCTGTGATGAGTCGTCGCCGGTGCAATCGCGACGAAAGTCTCAAGACGGTACCCACATTCGATTCGTTCAGATCACTCTGTCGGCGCGCCACTGCTCGATGCGATCGCGATCGAACCCGAGTTCGGACAAGATATCGATGGTGTCGGCGCCCAGTGTCGGCGCGGGGCCACGGATCCGGCCAGGCGTACCGGACAACCTGACCGGAAAGTCGGCGATGGGTGCCGGTTGTGCCATCCCCGGGTACGGCACGTCGATCAGGTGCTCGGCAAATCGCACTTGGGGGTCGTCGAGCAGGTCCTCAGGACGCATGACCGGCCCTGCGGCGATGCCCGCGCGCGACAGCTCGGCGATCACCTTTTCGGTCGTCACCCCGGCGCACCAACTGGCGAAGATATCGCTCAGTTCCTTTCCATGTCGTCCACGGTCGGTGTCGTTGCTGAACCGCTCATCGTGCAGCAAATCCTCGCGATCCACTAGTGAACACCAGCGCTCGAATTGGCGATCTCCCACCACCGATGCCATCACGAAACCGTCCTCGGTGGCAAAGATGTCAAAAGGTCCCGACGTCTGCCCCCGGTTTCCACTGGGCTCGCGCCGAATACCGAGCACCTGGGCTTCGACGGTTTCGCGGTTACCCATCAACAAGCCGGTGTTGAGCAGCGAGCCGTCGACGTGCTGACCTAGGCCGTTGCCCATGCGCGCCATCAGTGCGGCGAGCACCCCCATTGCCAAGAAGCTTCCCGTCGCAAAGTCGATGTAGGGGACCCAGCATCGTGTCGGAGACCCGGGCTGTCCCGACAGCGCGATCGCGCCACTCATCGCCTGGATCGTGCCATCGAAACCGATCCGCTCCGCGTAGGGACCCTCATCACCAAACGCCGTCGCTGTCACCAGCACAGCGCCGGGGCGCCGCGCATGTAGCGATTCCCAGTCAAGTCCCATCCGTTGCCGCGTCGCCGCGGGCAAATTGGCGACAACCACGTCGGCGGAACCGACCAGGGCGTCGATGATCTGCGTCGCTTCTGGACGATGGGCCGCTAGAGTAATGGCCCGCTTGCCACGGTTACAGACGAGATACATTGCCCCGGAGCCATCTTCAGCTACAGGGGCGATGTAGCGGTCATCGCCCCCGCCGGGCCGCTCAATGCGAATCACCTCCGCGCCCAGATCGGCCAAAAGCGCCGCGCACCACGGGCCGGCGACATGCTTACCGAAGTCCAGCACACGGATACCCGCGAGCACCCCGTCGCCGTGTGTGGGCTGTTGCGACGGATCGAGCTGGTCACCACTCATTGGCCACCGATGATATCCCCGCGCGCAACAGCTCCAATTCGTCACCGTCATAACCGATCTCGCTCAATACCTGTGTGGTGTGCTCCCCCAGGGCTGGCGCAGGCCTGCGTACTCGAAACGGCTGTCCGTCGATGACAGCCGCAGAACCCACGTAGGTGAAGGGACCGGCATCGGGGTGGTCGGCCTCGACAATGATCGACCGCGCGCAAATGTGTGGGTCAGCGGCCATCTCTGTGAGAGTGATGGGCGCAGGGCCAAGGGGAAAACGATGTCTCGCAGCGAGTTCGACCCACTCTTGTTGATCTCGCGAGGCGAACACCGCGATCAGTGCATCCCGCAGGGCCGTCTCGTCCCCGCCGAAGTCGACCCCGCCCGCGGAGGACACCGAAGAGCTGATCAAGTCGGGCCGATCAATGGCTGTGCAGAAGTTCGCCCAGAACTTGTCCTCGATCGCGGCCAGAATCACCATTCGGCCATCACGAGTTTCGTAGAACTGGTACTTGGCGCCCTTCCATACTCCACCGTCAATCGTCGGCAAAGAGTCACGCTCGGTGAGCCGAGCATCGTTGAGCTTATAGATCACGGCGGCCAGCGCCTGGGCGATGACGGCATCCGAACCCGCCACATCAATATGACAGCCCTTGCCCGTCCGTTCCCGCGCGAACAGAGCGGCAGCGACTCGTAGAGCCGCGTGCACCGCGGCCGCGGCCGTAGCCTCTCCACCCATCTCGGCTCCCCCCAACCCCGACGGGGGGATCGGATGCATGAAACCGTCTTCGCCGCGGGCGACCGGGTTGGCCCCCGCCAGGGCGGTCATCAACATGCCATGCGTCGGAATTTTGCTATAGGGACCCAGTAGCCCGAATCCGGTCACGCTGGCGTAGATGATGGCTGGGTTACGTTGTCGCTGAGCGTCATAGCCGATGCCCAGTCGATCCATGGCCCCGGCGGCGTTGCCGTCAACGAACACATCAGCGCTCTCGAGCAGCCGCCAAAACGCATCGCGGCCGGCGTCGGTGCGGACGTCGACGGCGACGCTGCGCTTATTGCGGTTCACCTGCAGGTGCGCCGGGCTGTTGTGCGCCGTGATCTGACCCATGAAGTCGCGCAGGTAGTCGCCGCGTCCTGGACTCTCCACCTTGATCACGTCCGCACCCAAGTCGCCGAGCAGCATCCCCAGGGTGTCACCGTTGAGCAGAGACGCCGACTCCACCACGCGCACACCGGACAGCAGCGCATCCTGGTCGTTGTTCATTGGCCTCCATTCCGATTGCTATCAAGATAGATTATTGTCCTGATTGGCGATACGACAGGCCGCGATGGCGGTGCTGAGGAAGACAGGATCGGGCATGGCGATGCCTATCCGCGAAGTTGCCGGGCGTTGAGCCCGTCGAAGCAATGAGCTGGTAGGAGCGAGTTCGTGATGTCGTAGCGCCGGTGCGCATCACCCTCGCAGGCAGTGTGACCGGATCGCCTAACTCATGCCGAGCAGCTGGGCAATCCGCTCCCGGTGCGCTGCGGGGGATCCGAAAAGCACCTCAGCCGATTTCGCCCGCTTGAAGTACAGATGGGCGGGATGCTCCCAGGTGAAGCCAATGCCACCGTGCATCTGAATGCTCTCGGCAGCAATGTGATACAGCGCCTGAGAACAATAAACCTTGGCGATCGACGCAGCCACGGAAACATCGTCTGCGCCTGCCGAGACCGCTGCGCTGGCATAGGCCGCCGCCGATCGGGCCGATTCGAGCTCGACGAGCATGTCTGCACAGCGGTGCTTGAGCGCCTGGAAAGACCCGATCGGACGCCCGAACTGATGACGCACCTTGAGGTACCCGACGGTTGACTCCAGTACTGCCGCAGCCGCGCCCACCTGTTCGCACGCCAAAGCAGCAATGGCGTGGTCGAACAGCCCCGACAGAGGCGCCCAACCTGCCCCCTCTTCACCCACGAGGACAGCCGGGCACCGGTCAAATTGCAGCGTCGCGATGCGGCGCGTCAAATCCATCACCGGCAGCTGTTCGATCGTCAGCCCGGCGACTCCATGGTCAACCGCAAACAGTGACACGCCTTCGTCCGTGCGCGCTGCCACCAAAACCAGGTCGGCTTCGGCGCCATTCACCACGTAACGCTTGGTACCGGTGAGAGCCCACCCATCCCCCGACGGAACGGCCGTCACCGCGATGTCGGATTCATTCCAGACCGCGGCATCCTCGCTTATCGCGACAGTAGCCACGCGTGAGCCATCGGCGATGCCCGGCAAATATCGCTGGCAGGCCTGCTGGTCCTTCGATAGCAATAAGGCCGTGGGGGCCAGAACAACACTGGCCAGCACCGGCCCGGTGAACAGGGTGCGCCCCGTCTCTTCGAGGACCACGGCCAACTCGTCGAATGCACAGCCGGCGCCACCGAATTCCTCGGGGATGGCCAGCGCCTGCATCCCGATCTGTTCGGCGGCGGTCTCCCATGCCTGCTGGTCATATCCCAGATCGCTGTCCATCTGCTCGCGGACATCGGCTTCCGAAGAGTACTTTCGCAGAAACGCGCGCATGACGTCGCGCAATACCTCCTGGTCACTCGTGGTAATCAGCGCCATGTGCCGCCTGCCAATTGTCGTCAATGATCCTGACGCTCGGCGATCAACGCGCCGCGCCCCTGGCGATAAACAGTAACATATTTGAACTGATTATCTATGTCCGGGGCAACCCGAGGACACGCTCGGCGATGATGTTGCGCTGGATTTCCGCGGTACCGCCATAAATCGTCTCCGCCCGTGACAGCAGGAAGAGCTTGCGCGCCTCCGCGGCGGCCCCGGCAGCGGCGTCATACACCGCTTGCGCACCAAAGATGTCCATAGCCAGCTCGCCCATCCGCTGATGATGCGCCGAGGCGAACAGCTTGCCGCTGGTTGCCACGGCGGCGGTGGCCCGTCCGGGTTGAGCAGCATTGTCGTCCAACAGATCTAAGATCACCCTCAGGTTCAACGACCGCATCACGCTGACTCCGATATAGGCGTCGACCAGCCGCTGGCGGATCCACGGGTCATCGACGGCGCCACAACTTTTGGCCGCATCGACCAGATCGGCGACCTCGCGCTGCATGGCCAGTTGCATCGGCATCAGAGCGCTGCCGCGCTCCATGCCCAGTGTCGCCATGACCACCTGCCACCCGTTGCCGACGCCGCCGACGATCATGTCAGATCCGGTGCGGGCACCGTTGAAGAAGCATTCGCTGAATTCGGTTGACCGCGCGATGTTCTCGATCGGGCGAACATTCACGCCGGGTTGATCGGCATCCACCAACAACAGGCTCAGGCCCTTGTGCCGCAATGAGATATCGGGGTCGGTCCGGCACAAGACATAAAGCCAATCGGCATGATGGCCGAATGTGGTCCACACCTTCTGCCCCTCAATGCGCCACATGGCACCGTCAACGACCGCCCTGGTGCGGACCGCCGCCAAGTCCGAACCCGCATCCGGCTCGCTGAATCCCTGGCCCCACATCTCCTCGACGGCAAGTATTTTGGGCAGAAAGCGCTGCTTTTGCTCTGCAGTACCGAAAGCCAGCAGGGTAGGCCCGAGAAGCTCAAATGCCTGAGTGTTCACGCGCGCCGGGGCTGCGGCGCGGGCGTATTCGTACTCGAAGATGATCTCTTCGGCCAAACCCACTCCACGGCCACCATATTCAACCGGCCAACTCAATCCGAGCCAATTGCCCGACGATAATTCCCGTTCCCAGGCCACACGCACATCCCACGCGGTGTCATCGGTCGGGCTGCCGACGCCGCGGTGCGCGGCAAACTCACCAACGAGGTGCTCGGCTAACCAGGTGCGCACCTCCTCACGGAATTCCGCGTACCGAGGGGCTATATCGAAATCCATGGCGGCCTAGATATTGAGTGGGGAGTATGGCGGGAAGGACGGTGACCGCTTCTCGGCCAAGCTGTTGACCCCTTCGACGAAGTCGGGTTGCGCTTTGGCAAGCGTCAACAGGTACTGGGCTCGAACACGAGCGGCTTCCATCGTCGATTCACAATCGCGCCAGATCTGAGACTTGATCATGGCCAAGGCGACCGGCGATACGGTCGCGGCGAGCTGGTGGGCGAACGCCACAGCGTCGCTCACAACCTGGCCTGGCTGCGCGATCCGTTGCACCACACCGAGTTCAGCGGCCTCCTCAGCGAGGAACACACGTCCTGAGGCGAGCAGGTCGAAGGCGTGTGCCGGCCCGACCAAGCGGACCAGCATCCAGGCGGTGGCGTCTTCCGCCGGCAACCCGCGTTTGGCGAAGGCGGTGCTGAATTTTGCGCCGGCGGCTGCGAACCGGTAGTCAAAGTTGAGCGCCTGCGCGAGGCCGATACCCGCACACGCTCCGTTGATGGCACCGATGATCGGCTTGGGAATGGTAGTCGCATACGTCTGCGGACGGCGGTTGGCCGCGTAGCGTGCGCCGCTCGAGACCTCGGACAGCACGGTCGGATCGAGGCCGGGCACGAAAGAATCGCCCGCACCGGTCACCACGATCACCCGTACCGCCTCGTCGGTGACGGCACGGTCCAGTGCGCTGTAGAACTCGGCCTCCATCTGTGCCGTCCACATATTGCGCCGGTCGGGGCGACTCAGCGTAACGATGACCACGCCTCGGTCGTCGACATCGTAGAGCACGGTGTCAGTCATTGGAGCTTCCCCAACCTCCGACAAATTCGGGCAGCGCCGCATGTTTGGACCCGGTGAACTGGGGCGGCCGCTTGTCGAGGAAAGACTGTGCCCCTTCGGCACAGTCACTTTGGCGCCCCATCCAGCGGAAGACTTCCCATTCGCGGTAGAAGGCGAGCTCACGGTCATCTTCGCCGAGCATCTCGTAGAGCAACTGTTTGGTTGCGCCGACCGCGGCCGGTGCGGTATTGGCGGCGATGTCGCGGGCTATCTCGTTCGCGCGGGCCAAAACCCGATCAGCGGGCAGGGCCTCTGTCGCGATACCGAGCTCGCGTGCTTCGGCACCGCTGAACAACCGTCCGGTCAACAACAGCTCCATCGCGGTTGCGACCCCCACCAATTTGGGCAGCAGCCACAACGAGTTCTGCTCTGGTATTAGACCGCGCCGGGTGAAAACGAACCCATACTTGGCGTCCGCGTTGACGATCCGGATGTCCCACTGCAGCGGGAAGGTCAGCCCGATGCCGACCGCCGATCCATTGAGCGCTCCGATAATCGGGGTGCGCAACCGCCACGGCCGCGGCCGCGCGCCCATGGTGGCCCGGGCGCGTCGATGCTGGGTGTCGTCGAAGGCGAAGGTGGAGCCGCCGGGCTCCATATCGGCTCCCGCAGAGAACAATCGGCCGGCACCGGTCACGATGATGACACGGGTGTTTTCGTCGCGGTCGAGCGCGTCCAGCTGCGCGTGCAACTCGTCTTGCATCGCGGAGGTGAACGCGTTCCCGCGGTCGGGACGATCCAGCCACACCGTACCGATGCGGTCGGCCCGCTCAACGCGGATTCCGTTGGCCGAGTCAGGCACGCGGTTTGCCTGAGCCATCGGAATTGGGCCGCGCCTCGGCGAGCAGACCCGGAATCACTTCACCCAGCTCGGCCGGGTCCCAGCGCGCATCGCGGCTGATCCCGGGCCCGGCTACCCACCCTTCGGCGACCGAGATACCACCGCCTTTGACGTTGAAAACGCGACCGGTGACATCGGCGGCCTGCCGGGAGGCCAGCCACACGACAAGCGGGGCGATGTTGGCCGGCGAACCCGCATCGAATCCGGTTCGCCCCTTGATCTCTGCCATGGCAGCGACGTACGCGTCGAGGCCCTGCGTCATCTGTGTCAACGCGCTGGGCGCGATGGCATTGACGGTGATGCCGAGCCGTGCCAACTCGTCGGACAGGATGACGGTGAACGAGGCGATCGCCGCCTTGGCCGCGCCGTAGTTGGATTGCCCCACATTGCCATAAAGACCAGACGGTGACGACGTGTTGACAATGCGGGGGTTGTCGACCGGCGTACCCGCTTTGTGTTGTTCGCGCCAGTACGCTACCGCGTGCTTGGTGGGGGCGAATGTGCCGCGCAGATGAACCTTGATCACCGCATCCCACATGTCGATGTCCATGTTGACGAACATCTTGTCCCGCAGAATGCCGGCGTTGTTCACCAGAACGTGCAAATCGCCGAACGAATCCAGCGCCGTGCGGATCAGCCGGCCGGCACCGTCCCAGTCGGAGACGTCGTCGTTGTTGGCCACAGCGTCACCCCCCAAGGCCTTGATCTCGTCGACGACGTCGCCGACCGGGCCCAGGTCGTTGACGACGACTTTCGCGCCCTGGCGCGCGAATTCGAGCGCGTGCTCGCGCCCGATCCCTCCGCCGGAGCCGGTGACCACGACGACGCGTCCGTCGTGCAAACCCATGATGATTCCTTTCCTTGATGTCAGTGGGGTGGACCGAACACCGCGCGTGCGTTCGCCCCCAGATACCCGGCTCGCGAGTCACCCGTCAGCTGCAGCGCCCTGCCTTCGGTGATCGTGCGCTCGAACGGGAGGATCGGATAATCGGAAGCCCACATCAGCTTTCGTGGATTACGTCGCTCAGCGAACCGTACGATTTCCTCGGGGATGTACTTCGGCGCCCACCCCGCGGTCATGGCATAGACGTTGGGATGTTTGAGCAGCATCGCGACCGTCTCCGAGATCCACGGGTCACCCAGGTGGCTCATCACGATCTTCAGATCGGAAAACGCCAGCGCCACTTCATCGATAAGGATGGTGCGCTGCAGCTTTGCCGGCTTCATCGGCCCGGGAACCCCGACATTGATCGACACCACCACGTCCTCATCGCAGGCCGCGGTGTAGAGCGGATATGCCAGTTTGTCGTCGATCGCGATCCCGGTGAACATCGGAATGATGCGCACACACTTGATTCCGTACTCCCGCGAGGCAATTCGCACATGGCGCGCCGCTTCGTAGCCAAGCCTGGGATCCACCCCGACGCTGGTCACGAATCTCCCGGGATGATCGGCCTGGATCCCGGCCAGACGCTCGCACGTCTCGCGAAGCACCTTCTCCCCCGTCTTCGTACCGTGCACGAAGGGTGGAGTGATGTCGCGCGGTGCCTTGGACAAGACCCCACCGGCGATACCGAGCCTGTCCATCTCGGCGATCACATCGGTCATCGTTTCACCGCCCTCATAGGCGCTGTTGCCGCGCTTGAAGCGAGCGACCACGGAAGGGTCGGGGGTGACCTCGCCCGGCAGATAGGGCAGGTTGATCCAGGCGTCGAAGACATCGACGGAGTCGACGCGGTCGGTGCTCATCTATGTCGTCCTCATCGGCCGATGTAATGGGGCTGACGCTTTTCCTTCATGGCCGCCAGCGCCTCAGCTGCGTCTTCGGTGGCCGCGACCACCGCGAAATGCGACGAGATCAGATCCAGCGCGGTGCGCAAGTCGACCTCGGCGGACTGGTAGGTGGCACGCTTGATCATCCGCACCGTAACCGGCGGTTGGTCGGCGATGGAACGGGCGAACCGTTCCGTCTCCGCTGCAAGGTCCTCGGGAGCCGCCAACCGGTTGACCAGACCGATCCGTAGCGCTTCTTCGGCGTGGATGAACTCGCCGGTGAGCAACAGCTCGAGTGCCTTTGAGGTGCCGACGATCCGTGGCAGATAGTAGGCACCGCCGTCGCCTGGCGTGAGGCCAACTTTGACGTAACCCTCGGACACCCGGGCCGCTGTCGACATGATCCGTAGATCACACATCAGCGCCATGTCGAGTCCGGCACCTACGGCGACGCCGTTGATGGATGCGATCACCGGTTTGTCGAGGTCGGACAGCGCGAGCGCGACCTGGTGAATTTCGTCGTGCAATTGGCTCTTACGCTGCAGCGGGGTCAGGTCAGGGTTGGCGTTGGAGATCGACGACAGGTCGACTCCCGAGCAAAACGCCTTGTCCCCCGCGCCTGTCAACACGATTACCCGCAGCGCATCGTCGTTCTTGGCATTGCGGAGCAAGCGCGTCCACTCGCGGATCATCTCGAACGTGAAGGCGTTGCGGGCCTGGGGACGGTTGAGCCGGATGACACCGATTCCGTCATTGACCGACCACTGCAGGTCTTCCATGTGCGTATGTTTCCCTCCGGCCAGGACGCGCCGCGGCGGTCCCGCAAGCCGTCACTGGGAGGGACCTCTAATCCGCTAATTCATTGCACTATACGATACGAGTGGGGCGGACGGCTAGCAGGTCCGTCGGACGTCGATGACCCTGCGCGTGGTGTGCAACCACTCGGGCGAGTCATCGCCGTCGGTGTTCCGGTGTTCTCGGTCGACTTCCCCGCCGACTGAGGTGTACTCCTCTGCCCTGAAGGCTGGATCGGCTTTGAACATCACGATCTGGAGTTATTCGAACCAAATCAGGATCGGCGCCTTGACCCCGGCGGACGGCGTCAGCACCATCCGCGTTCGTTTAATCAGATAAACCATTGTACTATAAGTGCCATGCCTGCACCTGGGGACAGCTTCGCGTCATTACCGTTGTCCCGCGCCGACGTCGAGTTCCGCGACGAGGTGCGCACATGGCTTGACGAGCATCTGACCGGCGACTTCGTCGGTACCGCCGATCGGGGCGGACCCGACGACGACGACAATTGGGCGTTGCGGCGAGCCTGGGAACGCGAGCTGGGCAGAGGTAACTGGCTAGGTCTGTCATGGCCTGCGACGTACGGCGGACGCGGCGCGTCAATGACCCAAGAAATCATCTTCGCAATGGAATGCGCTCAGGCTCAGACGCCGCCGCGCGCCGCCTTCCACGGTGAGACCTTGATGGCCCCGACCGCGCTGGCCCACGGTACCGGGGAGCAGAAGACGCGACTGTTACTTCCGATGGCCCGCTCGGAGGTGGTGTGGTGTCAGGGATACTCCGAGCCAGGCGCGGGATCTGATCTGGCCGGCATCTCCACACGCGCCGAACGCGATGTCGACGACTGGGTCATCACCGGTCAGAAAATCTGGACGACATTCGCCCAACACGCAGATTGGATTTTCGCCATCGTGCGCACCGAGCCCGGGTCGGTGCGTCATGCCGGGCTGTCCTATATGCTCATTCCACTCGACCAGCCGGGTGTGCAGATCGTTCCGATCCGAACGATGTTGGGTGACAGCGGGTTCAACGAGGTCTTCTTCGACGGCGCCCGCACCTCAATAGACAACGTCCTGGGCAGCGAGGGCGACGGGTGGAGCGCAGCGATGACCACACTGGGCCATGAGCGGGCCACGTCAGTGCTCAACTATCAGTTCTCGTTCCGACGAGAGATGAGCCAAGTCCTGGAGTTGGCCCGGCATCGACATGCTAGCGCTGATCCGATACTGCGACACAAACTCGTCGACTCCTACATCGGTCTGCAGATTATGGCGTACAACAACTTACGGTCGCTATCGGCGGCATTGCGGGACGGCAAGTTTGGTCCCGAGGCGTCTATCGGAAAGTACTACTGGTCGAGATGGCACCAACAGTTCAGCGAAGTCGCCATGGATATTTTGGGCTCCGATGCGCTCCTCGGTACCGAATGGGGATCGGGGCCCGACTCGGCTTCGACGAGTGTGCGACGCGCCTTCATCCGCGCGCGGGCCGAGACAATCTACGCCGGCACCAGCGAAATCCAGAAGAACATCATCAGCGAGCGGGTGCTCGGGCTCCCCCGTGAACCCAAGGCAGTGTCGTGAGTGGTCCGCTTGTCGGCACACGAGTGCTTGACCTAAGTCGAATCCTCGCTGCCCCGTTAGCTTCTCAATTGTTAGCGGACCTGGGTGCAGAAGTCATCAAGGTCGAGCGGCCCGGTGTCGGCGATGACGCCCGCCAATATGGCCCGCCCTTTTTCGGCGAGCCCGACGATAACCAGTCAGGTTTTTATCTCAGCGCCAATCGCAACAAGCGCTCCATCACCATCGACCATTCGCGGCCCGAGGGGGCGACGTTGATCGCCGAGTTGGCGGAACACTCCGATGTGCTCATCGAGAATTACCGGTGTGGCGTGCTCGCAAAATACGGGCTCGACTACCCGGGACTTTGCGAGCGCAACCCGCGCCTGGTGTACTGCTCGGTGACCGGATTCGGACAGGACGGTCCGTACGCGCAGCGCGCCGGTTACGACGGTGTCTTTCAGGCGATGAGCGGAATGATGAGCGTGTCAGGCGTTCCCGACGGTGAGCCCGGAGCCGGACCGATGAAAGTCGGCGTTTCCATGGTCGACGTGCTGACCGGACTTTACGCTTCGTCAGCAATACTCGCGGCTCTTCACTACCGCGATGCCATCAGTGGCACAGGCCAATTCATTGATCTGGCACTTTTGGACTGCGGTGTGGCTGCACTGTCACACTATGCGCAGAACTATCTCGTTTCGGGGGTCGCGGCTCCGCGACGAGGCAACGGCGGCTTCGGCGGCATCCCCTCACAGGCTTTTCAATGCGCCGACGCCGAAATCTTCGTCGTGGCCTCCACCGCTCGGCAATGGACCGGTCTCGCGACGGCGGTCGGACGCCCGGAACTGGCAACGGATCCCCGATTCGCCACTGTCTCGTCACGGATTGCCAATCGCGACCTGGTGCTGTCAACCCTCAACGAAATCTTCGCTGAACGCAAGGCGGCGCACTGGATCTCGTGCCTGGAAGACCAGGACGTCCCGGTGAGCCCGGTCAACACGATGGACGGGGTGTTCGCCAACCCCCAGATCCAGCACCGTCAGGTGCGCAGGACGATCGAGGACTCTAACGGTAATAGCCTGGACCTGCTGGCCAATCCGATTCGCTTTTCGGCCACTCCGCTGGACTCCTATGCCGCACCGCCCCGCCTCGGCCAGCACACCCACGAAGTGCTGACGTCGGTCCTGGGCAAATCCGACGCCGATATCGACAAGCTGCGTGCCTGCCACGCGATCTAGAAGATTTGTCCGCCATCAGTAGGAAGGTCACCATATGAACACCCCCACCCTGGCCGGCCCGGTTCGGTCGGGCACCTTCAATCACGCCGCGTTGGCCTCCGGTCGAGACTTCGACCCCAACGACTTCGTCACCAACGAATCGATCCTGGGCCTGCAACGGGAGGCCGGATACATCTGGGGAACCCTCCGCGACGAGGACGGCACCCTGTACAGCACCATGCGACGGATCGCGGCAACGCCTCCGGACGCCCGCGAGGACGGTCGGCAGTCTCTGGGCGGCAAGCACATTCTGCTCAACACCGGGACCGGACGCGAGGGCATGCAGCTGCGCAAGGAGGCCCGCTATGCGGTGGACAGTGCCGCCGTTCAGGCCGAGTTGACCGACGAAGGCACCGCCACGCTGTCCTCGGCACCCGACGCCGAGGGGCAGCCGATGCGCTTGGTACTCAACAAGGAGAACTTCAGGTACACCGAAGAGGGCGTCATCGACATGTCGGGTGCCCTGGCGGCCTCACCACTGCAGTGGTACCTGCCCGGGCGCGATGCCTCGCTGCTCTACATCAGCCAGACGTGGTTGGTCGACGGGCTGGTGGTCGGAAAGCCGGCCCGCGGATTCCTGTTCTGGGAGGAAGCGTGGATGTATCCGGGTGGGCGGCTTTACATGGATAAAGATCCGCTTCACGATGCCGAATACCTCACGTGGTACTCATGGGCGAACCACTGGGACGACGGCAGCTGCGAGATCGGCCATTTTCTGTTCGGGCAGCGAGATTTTCATGTCGGCGTCACCGCACACAGCGACGGCTCGGTCACATCGGCCTCCTCGATGGACATCAACATCGCCCGCGCCGCCGATGGGTATTGGCATGACGGCATCACCTACACGATCGACGGCGTTGACTGGGTATGTGAGCCGGATCCTGAAGGGCACATGCGCGGCCTGGGTTACATGCCGAACCCGCAGCAGGAAGGGCGCATTCACCGCGCTGATGACACCCGCATGCCAGATGTGTGGATGGCGTGGGGCGAAACGGTCCCGGCCGCGGGCAATTCGCGGCGTCGGTAGCTCGGGTCGATGAGCAGCCGCTACGAGGGCGGCTACGCCGGTTACCTGACCAGGGCCTCCGCGCGGTGGCCGACGCGGGTCGGCCTGCAATTTGAGGGCCAGACCTGGACGTACGGTGCGCTGCACGCCGCGGTGGAAGCCGCCGCCGACCGTCTGGCGGCGGCCGGCGTCGCCGAGGGCACCCGGGTCGCGCTGCTGGTCGACAATTGCCCGGAGTATCTCATTGCGCAGTTTGCCCTCGCCCGGCTCGGTGCCGTGTTCGTCACGCCGAACCCCTACTGGACCCCGGTCGAAATCGAGCAGGCTTTGGCTGCGGCCGCAGCCACCGCGGCGGTGTACGTATCGCGATTTACCGATGTTGCCGCACGCCTGCACATCGCCGTCCCAACGGACTCGCTGCTCGACGCGGCGCCGAAACGCCCGCCCTCAACCGCGCCGTCGCCCGGCATGCCCCTCTACATCCCGTTCTCTTCCGGCACGACCGGGCTGCCCAAAGGCGTGGTCCATACCGTCGAAAGTCTCTGCGGCGGTGTGGAACAGCTGCGGCACCATCTCCGACTTTCCGACGACGACCGATTGCAGATCACACTTCCGCTGTGTCACATTTTTGGGGCCACGATGAGTGCGGCAGCGCTGAGCGTCGGCGCCGAGATGACCCTGTTTCGTCGGTTCAACCTTGACGAATCGCTGCGCCACATTACAGACGCACGGGTGACAATCTGGCCGATCGCGGGAGCGGTCGCCCACCGACTGGCCCACCGAGACGACCTTCGCGCCGAAGACTTTTCGTCCCTGCGGTTTTTCATGTGGGGTGGCAGCGCAGTTCCTGTTGACCTCGCGCAGAAGATCACCAACCGCACCGGGGTGGGGTTCTTGTGCTCCTACGGGATGACCGAGGCGATGATGGTGGCGTTCAATCCGGTCAACGAGCCCGAGCGCTGGCGCCTCGACTCGCCTGGCTATCCCACCGAAGGGACGCAGCTGCGGATCACCGCCGCAGGCGAACTCGAGGTACGGGGCCCCAGCGTAGCGGCCGGCTACGTAGGTACAGACTCAAACGCTTTCTTGCCGGATGGATGGTTTGCCACCGGCGATCTCGTTGAAATCGCCACCGATGGCCGCGTGCGAATCGTCGACCGCCTCAAAGACATCTTCAAAGTATCGGGGTTCCAGGTGTCTCCGACAGAAGTCGAGCAAGTTTTGCTTGCTCACCCCGACGTCGACGAGGTCGCCGTGGTCGCACAGCCGGACCAGCGCACCGGCGAGGCCACGGTCGCGCTGGTAGTCTCCCGGGCGCCCGGACTGACCGCCGAAGCGCTGCATCATTGGGCCAGCACACGGCTGGCGTCCTACAAACGGCCACGAGAATACCAATTTGTCGACGAACTGCCCCGGACCGCGGGCGGGAAGCTGCAGCGAGACCGCCTCTCCAGCCAGGCCCGTGAAACCCCAACCACCCAGGCGCACAAATGATTAATCATAATGTTGGACAAACGGAGGACAAGTTGCCTGTGCCCGGAAACATTCGCATCGAACCACGATGGACCGACCTCGATCCGGTCGGGCACGTGAACAACAGTGTCTTTCTGGTTTATGCCGAAGAAGCGCGCAACCGCTTTCTCAAGGCCGTGTTACCGGATGCTTGGGATTGGATAGTCGTCGTCCGCAACGCGGTTGACTATCACCATCCGGTGTTCGAGTCAGACGTGCTCGAGGTTTCCTCGACGGTTGCCGCTGTCGGCAACAGCAGCCTGACAACCACGAGCGTCATCTCCACGATTCACGGACAGCGCTGCGCAACCGTTCAGACCGTCCAAGTGGTCATGCGCACCGACCGCACCCGTACCCGTCCGTGGTCGACAGACGAGCGAGCATCACTGGAAGCTCGCACCGACCCGGCCGTGTCGTAACGCGGCGTCAGTCGATCAATTCGTAAATCGTCGCGTTGGCGGTGCCACCGCCTTCGCACATCGTCTGCAACCCGTATCGGCCACCGGTGCGTCGCAATTGGTAGATCAACGTGGTTGCCAGGCGTGCGCCCGAGCATCCCAGCGGATGGCCGAGCGCGATCGCGCCGCCCACCGGGTTCAATCTTTCGCGGGCCACACCGGTGGCCGCCTGCCACGCCAGCGGCACCGACGCGAAAGCCTCGTTGACCTCGAAATAACTGATGTCGTCGATCGACAGGCCCGAACGCTTGAGAGCAAGCTGGGTCGCCGGTATCGGTCCGGTGAGCATTTTGACCGGATCGTCACCGGTACACACCGCGGTGTGGATACGGGCAATCGGGGTCATACCCAGAGCCTTGGCGCGCTCGGAAGTGGTGATGAGCACCGCGGCGGCGCCGTCGGAAATCTGAGACGCGTTACCCGCGGTGATCTTGCCGTTCTCAATGAACGGCGCTTTCAGGGCGGCCAGTTTCTCGACCGTCGAACCGCGGCGCACGCCCTCGTCGGTGGTGACGGTTGCGGCCTCCGTACTCACCGGCACGATCTCCTCGGCGAACAACCCGTCGTCCTGCGCAGCACCCGCCCGTTCGTGGGATTCGATCGAGTATTCATCGAGCTGGGTGCGGGAAAGGCCGTACTGCTCGGCGATCAGTTCAGCACCGGCACCTTGATTGAACCGCCCGTTGAACCCCGGCGCCGTCAGCGCCGCCGCGTATCGCTCGACAGCGGGGCCGCCCATCTCACCGGTACCCGGCACCGACGCCGCGCCCATCGGTACCCCGGACATCATCTCGACTCCACCGGCAATGACGACATCTGCCTGCCCCGAGATGACCGCGGCCGCCGCTGTCGAAATGGCCTGCTGTGAAGACCCACACTGCCTGTCGACGGTGAAGCCGGGCACAGATTCCGGCCACCCGGCGGCCAGCACCGCCATGCGACCGATGTTGCCCGATTGCTGCCCGATGCTGATGACGTTGCCCCAATGGACATCGTCGACCAACGCCGGATCCAAGCCGCCGCGGGCCGCCAACTCGTTGAGCACGATGGCGGACAGTTCGACGGCGTGCACATTCGCCAGTCCGCCGTTGCGCTTGCCGATCGGTGATCGCACCGCCGCGGTGATAACCGCATCACGCATCTCCACTGCCTCCTGTTCGCTGGAATCCAAGCAGTTTAATTTATAACCTACATCTGGTAGTCATTGGGGCCGGGCCGGGCAGCATAAGCTATCGTCTGAATGAGTAAACGGTTTACGACCGCGCGTGCGCGCAGGAGGGGTAGCCAATGGCGACCGCACTAGTTCCGCCATATCGGCCACTGCCTGCGTCTACCGAACGTCTGCGCGCTGAGGTCCGTCAGTTTCTTGTCAAGGACCGCGCGCAGTTTGGCTGGCCACCACGGGTGGACTCCTGGATCTCCTCCTGGGACCCGGAGTTCAGTCGTCGCCTGGCCGGGCGCGGTTGGCTGGGCATGACACTTCCTCGTGAATACGGAGGAGGCGGGTTCAGCCACGTCGAGCGGTTCGTCGTCATCGAAGAGCTGCTCGCCGCCGGTGCCCCGATCGCGGCGCACTGGGTCGCTGACCGCCAGGCCGGCCCGTCACTACTCAAGTACGGCAACGAGACTCAGAGGCAGCGTTACCTGCCCGCCATCGCCAAGGGCGAATGCTTCTTCGCGATCGGGATGAGCGAGCCCGAGTCCGGCTCCGATCTCGCCAGCGTCCGCACCCGAGGCGTGCGCGTCGACGGCGGATGGGAATTGACCGGCACGAAGGTCTGGACGTCCGGCGCGCACCACGCGCACGCGTTCGTGGTGCTGGCCCGGACCGCCGAGCTGGATCCCGCCAAGCGACACGAGGGGCTCAGCCAGTTCGTGGTGCCGCTGGATTCGCCGAACATCGAAATCCGGCCGATCAAGCTGCTCACCGGTGCGCACCACTTCAACGAGGTAGTACTGACCAAGACCTTCGTGCCCGATGACATGGTGCTCGGCAATATCGGCGATGGGTGGGAGCAGGTCACCTCCGAGCTGGGATTCGAACGCAGTGGCCCGGAGCGAATCCTGTCCACCCAACCGCTGCTCGACGAACTGGCGCGTGACTTGCGCACCCGCGACGGCGCGGAATTTACTTGCGCCGCGGGCGAACTCGGCGACCTCATCTCGCGACTGGCCGCGCTGCGACAACTATCGGCGTCTGTCGCGGGGGCACTCAGCCGCGGCGAGTCTGTCGGTGTCGCGGCCGCAGCCGTCAAAGACCTCGGCACCCGTTACGAGGCGAGCGTGATCGATGTGGCCGCCGAGTCCAGCTCGGTTCAGCCGGCGGTCGATGCCGACGACGAGCTGTCTCGCCTACTCGCCGAGGGCATACTGCATGCGCCGGGGTTCACGCTGCGGGGTGGGACCAACGAAATCCTCAGCGGCGTCGTCGCCCGCGGATTGGGGTTGCGATGACAGCAGCGACCGACGACTCCACCGACCTGCGTGCCCTGCGTGAGCTCGCCGACGACATATTCGCGTCCAGCACTGAACCGATGCTGGACGTCCAGCAGGTGGGCGTGCCCTTCGATCCCGACCTATGGAAAACGCTGGCCGACTCCGGTCTGACATTGCTGAGCACCCCCGAGTCCCATGGCGGAAGCGGGGCAGGGCTGCGCGAATTGGCCGTGGCCCTGGAGAGCGGCGGTTACCACGCCGCGCCTGTGCCGCTGGCCGAGACCGATCTGCTTGCATCGTGGCTGCTCGGTATCGCCGACCTGCCGGTGGCCTCCGGGGCGATGACCGCGGCGATTTCCAGCGAGCGGCTAAACGACGGACAACTGGTATCGCCGGTGGATGGTGTGCCCTGGGCGGAGCACGCCGAGTTGATCGTCATCGTCGGCGACGACTTCGTGGCGGCCGTGCCGCGCGACCAAGCGACCGTGCGCTCCCACGCCGATATCGCCGGCCAGCCTGTCGGGCAACTATCGCTCGATCGACCGTTGGCGGCCGACCAATATCGGGCAATCGAACGCGCCCCGACCGGGGAATTCCGCCTGCGAGGCGCTCTGGCGCGCGCGCTACAAACCTGCGGCGCACTGACCCGGGCTTTGGATTTGGCATGTGACCACGCCCGGCAACGCGAGCAGTTCGGCCGCCCGATCGCCAAATTCCAGGCGGTGCAGACGCTGATCGCCAGCTCCGCCGGCGCTG
The DNA here is from genome assembly GCF_004298145.1 of Mycobacterium sp. Classification (GTDB taxonomy): domain Bacteria; phylum Actinomycetota; class Actinomycetes; order Mycobacteriales; family Mycobacteriaceae; genus Mycobacterium. Next base: position 55,815 of record NZ_SCRH01000047.1, on the reverse strand, counting down.
TGTCGGTAGCCAAGACCGCGGCGCAGTTCGCCACGGATGTGGTTGCGACCCATGGGTTCGGCTCGCTGCACGGGCGGTTCGCCGTGGCGGTCGCCAAGATCGAATCGGCCCGCGCCGCAACCCTTGTCGCCCGCAACACGCACCAAGTGCATGGCGCGATCGGGTTTACCCTCGACCATCGGTTGCGCCATTTCACTACCCGCGCACTGGCCTGGCGGTCCGAATTCGGCTCCGCGCGGCAATGGCAACACACTCTGGGGCAAATGGCTCTGGACTCCCAATCCGACGTGTGGGAATTCGTCACCGAGCTCAGCTCGACGTTTGTGCGGAACGACGACAAACAGTTATAGTATTGAACTGTTTGATTGTCGGACGGCACGGCCACCGACACCGAACCTCTGATCCGGAGGAATATCGTGCGCCGAGACATTTTTGAGCCAGAACATGACGAGTTCCGCGCGACCGCGCGGAAGTACTTCGAGACCGTCTGCGCGCCGCGCGCCGACGAGTGGGAGCAGCGGGGCTACGCCGATCGCGACGCATGGCTGGAAGCCGGCAAACTCGGGCTCCTCGGCTGGGAGATGCCCGAGGAATACGGCGGGCTCGGCATCAAAGACTTCCGCTACAACGCGATCGTCAACGAGGAATTCTGGCTGAGCGGGGCGGTCGGGATCGGCTTAGGCGTCCAGAACGACATCCTGGCCGGGTATTTCTCCGAGCTGACCACCGACGAGCAGAAGAAGCGCTGGTTACCCGGATACGTGTCGGGTGAATTGATCACCGCCATCGCAATGTCCGAACCGGGCGCCGGTTCGGACTTGGCCAACGTCAAGACGTCCGCGCGCCGCGACGGCAACGACTTCATCATCAACGGAACCAAGACGTTCATCTCCAACGGACTGCTTGCCGACCTCGTGGTCGTGGTGTGTCGCACCAATCCCGACGCCGACAAACCCCACAAGGGGCTGAGCCTGATCGTGGTGGAGTCCGGCATGAAGGGATTCGACCGGGGACGTAAACTCGACAAGATCGGCCAGAAGTCCGCGGACACAGCGGAACTCATCTTCGATGAGGTCCGGGTTCCGGCGGAGAACCTGATCGGCGAAGAGGGCCGCGGGTTCTACCACCTGATGCGCAACCTACCGGCGGAGCGGCTCGGCATCGCCATCCACGCCGTGGCATCCGCACGCAGGGCTGTGGACTTGTCCCTTCAGTACGCCCGTGACCGCAAAGCATTCGGTCAGCCGATCGGCACCTTCCAAGTCAACCGACACGCGATCGCCCAGATGCGAACGGAATTGGACGTGATGCAGGCCTACGTCGACAAGTGCATCATGGCCGTCAACAGTGGCGAGCTGACCGCCGACGAGGCCGCCGGCGCCAAATGGTGGTCCACCGAAACGCAGTGGCGGATCATCGACCGCTGCCTGCAACTGCACGGCGGCTACGGCTACATGAACGAATACGAGATCGCCCGCATCTGGCGTGACTCACGCGTGCAGCGAATCTATGGCGGCACCAACGAAATCATGCTGGACATCGTCGGCAGGGGGATGGGCTTCTGAGCCGACCAAGCGACGCGGTTATCGTCGCGACCGCGCGCACGCCGATCGGCCGCGCCTTCAAGGGTTCATTGACCGGCGTCCGCGCCGACGACCTGTGCGCCGCAGCCATTCGTGCTGCGATGCAACAGATTCCGCAGCTGCAGCCCGCGGCCGTCAACGACCTCATCGTGGGGTGCGGAGCGCCCGGCGGTGAGCAGGGTTTCAACATCGCGCGCGTTATCGCCGTCCTGCTCGGCTGGGATAGCGTGCCCGCCACGACCGTCACCCGCTATTGCGCGTCGAGCCTGCAGGCAATCCGGATGGCGATGCACGCCATCCGCGCCGGCGAAGGGCACACGTTCGTCGTCGCCGGAGTCGAGACCGTCAGCCGGTCCCGACGCGGCACCAGCGACAGCCCGCCCGTCGACGACTCCCGCGATCCCCGGGACCGGTCGGCCAATCCCTGGGTGAATCCCCGATTCAAGGACGCGCAATCGCGCACGGGCCAGCGCGTCGGCGCGGGGACACCGACGTGGAGCGATCCGCGAGACGATGGCGCGCTACCCGATGTGTACATCGCAATGGGTCAGACCGCAGAGAACGTGGCCCAGCTCGAGGGCGTCAGCCGTGCCGACCAGGACGACTATGCGGCACGGGCCCAGCAGCGAGCCGAGCACGCGATCCAGTCCGGCTTCTGGGCGCGCGAGATCACGCCCTATGTGCTCGACGACGGCAGCGTGGTCGACAAAGACGACTGCCCACGGCCCGGCACCACCGTCGACGCGCTCGCCCGGCTGGCTCCGGTGTTTCGGCCCGACGGCAGCGTCACCGCCGGAAACGCTTGCCCGCTCAACGACGGCGCGGCCGCCGTCGTCGTCATGAGCGCCGACCGCGCACAGCAACTCGACATCCAGCCCCTGGCGCGCATCCTCGCCACCGGGGTCACCGCACTGTCGCCGGAAGTGATGGGACTTGGCCCCGTCGAGTCGACGCGCCAGGCCTTGGCGAATGCCGGCATGTCGCTGGCCGACGTCGATCAGTTCGAGATCAACGAGGCTTTCGCCGCCCAAGTGGTGGCGAGTCAACGCCGACTCGGCATCGACGCTGACAAACTGAACGTCAACGGTGGCGCGATCGCCGTCGGCCATCCCTTCGGCATGACGGGTGCGAGGATCGCCACCACGCTGATCAGCTCCCTGCGTTTTCACGACGCCCAGGTCGGCGTCGAAACCATGTGCGTCGGCGGCGGCCAAGGGATGGCGATGGTGCTCGAGCGGCTCGCCGACTGATACAACGTCACGACCAGCGAGACCTTTACACCGTACAGTCGGGCGGGTACAGTCCCGATTCAAGGAGGTGCGACGGTGAAAGCGCGAATGGCTGGTGTGGCGTTTTTCTTTCTGATCACCGGGATTTGGCTCATCACCATCCTCACCGTTCAAGCGTTTCAGGCAATCCAGTACCGGTAGGAGTCCCCGTGCTGCACGACGCCCGAATCTTGTTGGGAATGGCCGTCGCCGACTTGCTCATCGTGGCGGGATGGTGGTTTCTGGGCAGCCGTCTCGTTCCGGCCGAAAAGGCCCCGGACACTGCAAACGGTGAGGCCGAGAAGGGCGTCGCAACCTTGCACCGGATCCTGACTTATGTCTGCTTTCTTCTCTTAGTGGGCTTGATCGTTGAGTGCGTTGCGATGTTTCCCATCATCTTGATCAGGTTCGGTTGGTCTTGAGGGAGGTCTGCGTCGATGACCATTGAACACCACTACCCCGCTACGGATCTCGGCGATGACCAAGCCTCGCCAGACCGAGATTCCAGGTGGACCGAGCCCGCTGACGGCTGGCTTGCGGCGGGCATTCTGCTGACGGGCACGATGCTCCTTGGCCCCTTTGGGGCGATCCCGCTGTTCATCGGGCTTTATAAGTTGCGGCGTTCGGTCAAGGCCGGCACCAACGTTCGGCCTTGGGCGGCAACCGTTATCGGCACGTTCTGCATGATCGACGGGATGATCAATTTCATGCCGTGGTCGATGGATACCTTCGCCCACAACTCAACACTGGGTAAGACGTTCATCACCGGCTACGGCAAATTCTTCGACGGCGCCTTCTTCTACCACTACAACCAGGGGGCCTTGGGTGGCGTGGAGAATCACGGCGAGAAGATGTGGCAGCTGCTCGCGGTGTTCATCGTGATGCCGATGCGAACGGTCAGCGCCTGGGCCTTCCTCCAAATGAGGACCTGGGGCCTGCACTTCATGAAAATCTCTGGATGGTTGTATCTGATGCTCTGGGTTGGCTACACCACCGCGATGAGCCTTGATTTCCCTGTGCGGATGGCCAATTCGCAATTCGGCATGGGTTGGTGGCTGTTCAACCTGTTCTACCTGTCTCCGATATTCGTCCTGCCCTACCTGTATACCGTGGACAAACGACGCTGGTGCCGCTGATTACGGTCGTCGAGGGCGACCCGCGCTATGGAAGGGATGGAACGCTCGAATCACGCTCGCGCCCAAGGCTATCGAGGGAGGTTCTGCAAGTCACCGCCCGCTAGCCCGAATCGGCAGGTTTCTAGCGCGACGGAGTACGATGACTGAGCTTGTTACCCCAGCAGATCGAGCACCGAGTTGGCGACACCCGAACGTCTCAGCTGGGCGCTGGTGGCCAGGATATGCTTGCGCCACAGCGCTTCTGCCCCCACCGCATCCTTATTCGCGATCAGTTCAATAACTTTCTCGTGGGTCCGTGTGGCCGCTTTGGCGGCGGGATTCTTATCGGCTCCACCGAACGCGGGGTTGGTAACGTATCGCTCGGTAGCGACCTCGATGATGTGGCGCAACACATCACTGAGCACGGTAAGCGTTTGATTGCCTGCCATCTCGATGAGCACACGGTGGAAGTCGTTTTGCCGTTCGAGCAGGTCTGCCGGCGCCTTACCCAGAGCACGTTCGCCGGCAACCGCCTCCCGCAATCGATTCAAGTCATCGGCTGTTCGATTACGCGCAAGCATCGCCACGCACGGGCCTTCGATCGCTGCGGCCGCCCCGAACACATCGGCCAAAGTCGCCTGCTGGTATTCGAGCAGCAGGCCGGCGTAGTGGGCGGCAGTCTCTACCCGCGGGACACTGACTTCGATCCCGCCGCGAGCGCCCCGCTTAACGAGGACGAGCGATTCCGACTCAAGCACCCGGATCGCCTCACGCAATGTCGGTCGTGAGACGCCGAACTGCTGGATCAGCTCCGTTTCACTCGGCAAAGTCTCACCCTCGGTCAATTCACCGCGGATGATGCGGCGGCGCAACTGCCTTGCGATGACATGCGCGGCCCGATCGGGTGGCTCCCCGCTATCGTGTGCATTCTCAGACACCGCTCTACAGTAGCTACCCAGGTCGAGGTTCCCGTGCAGGCACGGCGAATGCTTGTGGCGACGTGCGACAGCGTCAACGTTTCCGCCAGCTACCCCCGTCGCCGATAGCGCTATACGGACACGGTGGAAGTGCTGCGGGCTTCGTTCTCGGGGGCATCGGCATCAGCCTCCGTTCCCGCGGTTTGCAGTTCCGGGGTGCTGGCACTGCCCAGTTCCCCTTCGGGATAGAACTGCATCGCCCATCGGCGGATCATGCGGAAGCCCTTCCCCTCTGCAGTCGCCAGTGCGGGCGGGTCGGTGTAGCGCTGGTGCTCCCAAATGTTGATGTCAGCGAGGACCTGATTGTTGGCCATGCGCTGGCGGCGCTCGAGGGAGGACGGTTGGTGGGGACTGCTATCTCCGGGAAGTCGATCGAGCCACACCGACGAGCGAATGTCAGCTGTCTCCTCATCGACCGGGGTGACTGTGACGATCGTACGCATATTGTCAGGACCCCAGAACTTTGCGAACCCAATCCCAATGCCTACGTTGATGGCTTGCACTCCGCCCTGTACAGCACCATTTGGGGTGAGCACGGTCTTGTCTTTCGTGCCGCCAAAGAGCATCTCGAAATCGGCGTACGCGATTGCTCCGTCGTACTCATGACGTTTGAACTCAGGCGTGAACGCCGCGCGGTGCACGAATTGGAAATGCGCAAAGTCCACTGCGTTCTCCATCACGTACTGCGGATGCAGTTCAAGGCGCTCACGGATCAGGCAGCCCTCGGGATAGGCGAGGTAGTAGTCCTCGGCCCTACGGCCGTCGTGATACGCCTCGAAGACACTGGGCACGTCGAAGTAGGGTTCACGCCCGTGCAGGTCGTGCCAGATGTAGACGCTCTCATTGCGTTCGACTACCGGCCACGTGGGGATGCGCCTGGCCTTGTTGGGGCGATCCTGGTAGGGAATGCAAACGTTGCGCCCCTCGCAATTCCATTCCCAGCCATGAAACGGACAGACGATGCGGTCCTCCTTGACGTGCCCGCCGTACCCGAGGTGTGCGCCCAGGTGCTCGCAGTAAGCGTTCATCACCGTAAGGACACCATCCGAAGACCGCCAGGCGACCAGCTCCTCGTTGAAATACTTCATCCGGTGCACCTGACCGGGCTCGATCTCGGCCGACCAGGCGACCTGGAACCAACCGGTGGGCTTCATTGACAGGGCGGGTTTCGCCATTATGATTCCTCTCGTTCGATAGCGGGGCCGAAGTCCTGCCGCTTGACCGCGGCGATGAATTCACGCAAGTGAAGCTGGGCGAGGGCTGCATCGCCGGCGATGATGGCGTCGACGATCTCGACGTGCCGGGCGTGCAGCCAACCGATTGCGCGCCTCGGGTCTTCGCTGGCGCCGTAGGTGTGCAGTGTCAGTTCGGACAAGACCCGGATGAACAGCTCCAGCGCGGCATTGCCCGACTGCCGGGCAATCTCGAGGTGAATGTTGGGCAACTGCTGCCAAACGCGCGGAGCATCGAGGGCCTCCTTATCCAGCAGATCCCGAAGCCGCGCCGCGCCAGCGTGATCGATGGAGGCCGCCAGCTTGCCGATCGCGAGCTGCTCAAGGGCCATCCATACTTCGAACAGCTCACCGCGGTCGACGCCGACGTGGCTGAGATAGCGCCGGGCGGCGTCGGTGACCAAGGACTGTTCTGGCTGCGTCACGAATAATCCGCCGCCGGGCCCCCGGCGGGCCTTTGCCACGCCGCGGGCCTCCAGGATTCGCGCGGCTTCTCGCACCGTGGCTGTTCCGACGCCGAATATTTCACACAGGCCGGACTCCGAACCGATCAGCCGGCCCGGCGGCCAGCCGTCCATGCGAATCCGCTGCTCGATGCGGTGCGCGAGCGCAGAACCCAGCGTCTGGCCTGCCGCTGAGCGCAGCGGAGCAACCCCGGCTTTACGTGCCGCAACACTCAACGTTGGTCCCCATATCAGGTAAATTATTAGCTGTTATCTAGAGTCTATCCAGGCATTCTCCTGTTAGCAAGCCGTATTTCTGGATAAAACATCGATGTATTTATCTGTAAGGCCGCAGCAGTTTTCTCCTGCCGCGGTGTTGCAGCTAAGTCCCTGCAGCTCAGCCCAGTTCGGCGGTGCGGGGCGCGAAGTGTGACAACGGTCGTTCGACGAACTCGATGACGACGCCTTCGGGAGCGGTCAGGAAGGCGACGTTGAGCCCATCGATGGGGGTTCCGGGCAAGGGACACCACAGCGGTCCACGCACCGTAATGGTGTCGGTCGTCGCTGCAATGGCACCTTGGGTGCTCTCTACACGTAACGCGCAGCGGTAAAGCCCCTGCTGATTCGGTTGCTTGAGAATCAACGACGTGCCGGGCGTGAGCCGCTGGGTCAGGCACACTTTCGCCGTAACGTGATCTTCAGGCAGCCCGATCGGGCATATCAGCACGTCGTCGCTGCCGTCGAGGTCGACCCCAATGTCACGCAGTCGAACTGTTCGGGTTGCGATTTCGTCGAGCTGGACGAATCCGATGCCCGTGTAAAAGGCCAGCGACGTGGCGAGATCAACGCAGCTGATGTGCAACCCGGCGAAACGCACCGGTCCTCTCGACGCGCTCGGCAGGTCCCCTATTTCGACGGTCACACCGTCAGGACCGATCACCAGCGTGGCGGGTGCGTCGGTGACGAAGCCGGTGGCGGTGGATCGAGCGACACGGAAACCGTTGTGGGACAGAGCTTCGACGACCCCGACGCGATCGGCGACGAGGAAACCCAAAGCGATCAGCCCGGCTGACGCCGCGCCCGGCGGTGCGCAAGGGGTGGTGGCGGGATCCAGCCATTCGATGAGTTCGATAGCACAGGAGCTGCGGGGGCCTCGACTGTCGTAGTAGAACCGGCCGTCCACGCGAACCTTGCCCGATAAACCGAGGATCTCACCGTCGGTCAGGGACTCCGGGTCGGTGCGCATCTGCAGCCGAAGCCCCAGGCAGTCGACGAAAAACCGTTGTGCGACTTCGGCGTCGGTCGTGTTGAGGTTGACGTGCAGGAAGCGGCGGGCCAAATCGGCAGTGCTCATCTGGATCAGCGCGGCGACGGCTCGGGCTGTCGGCCGTCGACATTCCACTGGGCGATGAGTTCATCGACGGCGGTCACCGGGCCCAGCAGCGCCATCGTGTGGGTAAGCACCTGTCTCGCGTAGCTGAGCGGAGTGCCACCGACCGCATCGCGTGGAACGACGACGCGCAATCCAGCTTGGGTCAGGTCTGCGGCGGTGTGCGGAAGGGCCAAATTCAACGAGACCCCGGCCAGCACCACGGTCCGCACTCCCAGACCCCGCAGCATCGGTATCACTTCAGAGTCCCGCGTCGGGAAGAGCCCATGGTGACGCGGCAATACGACATCAGTGGCGGTCAATAGTTCGGGAAGGACCTGTGTGGCCGGCGACCCGGGTTGCCACTCGGCGGTCGCCGGGGCCAACGTCCGCCAAATCCTGGCGGTACCTACGGGATGTGCCCCCAACGCTCCCGCGTACGTCGCGTGGACGACATGCGCACGCACAGCGCGGGCGGCACCGAGCAGCCGCCGCACGTTGCTGACAAGGGCCCCGCAGTCCTTGGCCAGTGCCGGTAGTACGGAATCGATTCCCAGCACGCCATTTTGGCACTCCACGCAGAGCACCGCGGTACTGGCGGGGACGTCGGAAACAAATACTGTCACTGGTCAGCGCCAGATGTCGCTGCGAACATCGAGCATCACGTATGGTTCGGATTCGCCGTCATAGCACCAGCGCCTCAAAGGCGCGCTGCGGAGGGGATTGAATAGCGTTTGGGCAACTGGTGTCCTCGTCATTAGGCCTGCCTACTTGTCCCAGCACAGCGGCAGACTGGCCAGCGAGAACGTATTGGCGGGGAAATCGATCCGCGGCGAGAAGCCCGGTCGAACTGTGAATTCCGGTATCCGGGAGAGCCACTCCTTGATGATGAGATTCAGCTCCATCCGCGCCAGGTGCGCCCCCAGACATCGGTGGGGGCCGCCGCCGAAGCCCCAGTGCCGGTGCACCTTGCCGTCCATGACGACATCGTCGGTCGATGTCGAGTCGCTGTTATCGCGATTGATGGCTGCGATCAGCAGCCGCACCGGCGTATCGGCCGGTAGCGTAATACCACCGACGATGACCTCTTCGGTGGTCATCCGCGGCAGTATCGGTGCGGGAGGCTCGAGCCGGACGACCTCTTCGATAAAGACTTTTATCTGGTCGGGATCAGCACACAGTGCCGATCGCAACTCTGGTTTGCGCGCGAGCTCCAGTAACGCGAAACCGATTGCTGCCGTGACGGTGTCCAGCCCGGCGAGCACGAACAAGAAGCTCAGTCCGATTGCTTCGCTGTCGTCGAGAGGCTCTTCGCCGGTAAGCACCTGCGACAAGATGTCCGAGCCTGGATTGGCGCGGCGTTCGTTGATCGTGTTGGTCAGGTAGCTGAACAATTCCAGCGCCGGGGTTAGATCGTGGCCTTCCAAATTGGTGCCGCTGTCGGCCAGTTCGATGACGGCGTCTTTCCATTTCACCAGTTGGTCGCGGTCGGACAGAGGGAGACCGTATAGCGTCAGGAAAACCTGCGACGGATAGGGAATGCCGATATCGGCCACGACGTCGCTCTGCCCTTGTGCTGCGATGGTGTCGATCATGCCGACAGCTTGTTGTTGGAGCGCGGGCAGCATCGCGCCCAGCGCGTGCGGGCTGAAGAACGGCTGCAAGATTTTGCGGAACCGAGTGTGCTCAGGCGGGTCGAACGAAATGGGTACGAGCGGAACGGGACTGCCCAGAGTGTCGAAAGCCTTCTTGGATGAATAGACTTCGGGACTCCGTAGGGCGTGCAGCACGTCGGCGCGATCCGTGAGGTAGTACCAGCCGTCCATCAGCACCACCGGCCCGAGTTCTCGCAGGCTATCCCAGCCGACCTTGCGATCGTCTGCCATCGGCAACGAGTTGAATTCGACCTCCGGCACACTCTCAATCTTGGTCACCTGACCTCGCCTCCTGTTGTCTCGTGGAGTGACGATCTCCGCTCAGGCGCTGGCCAGCTGCGGAGGCTTCATGGCGTCGGGGCTGGGATTGGCGATGGGCAAACCCATGAACCGGCGGGCGTTGTCGCCCATGAAGTCGTAGGTTCGGCGCTCGTCCATGCCCTCGGCGTATTTGTAGAAACCCTTCGGCGTCGCAAGGCCTTCCGGGTGCGGGTAGTCCGAGCCGAACAGCACCTTGTCCCATCCGACGGTGGCGACGACGTCCGCTACCGAACCCTCCCAGAAGGGGCTGACCCAGATGTTGCGGCGGAACACGTCGAGCGGATGCTCTTCGAAGTTCTGCGGCATCTTGGCATGGATGTCCTGCAGGTCATGGAACAACGGATGGATCCAGGAACTACCGTTCTCCACGCTCGCGATCCGCAAACGCGGGAATCGGGTCAGCGTGCCGTGGCAGATCAGGCTGGTGATCATGTCGGCGACCTCGCGGTGGCCCAGTACCACCCACCGGAAGGCGCTCATTTCCATGAAGCTGTTGGTATCCGGCGGTTCCCACTGGTTGATGTACCCGTCGAGCGGCGGCTGGCTGGCGTGCAACACGATCGGCAGCCCCGCGGATTCGACGTCACGCCAGAACGGGTCGAATTCGGGCAGCGCCGGTGAGCGCCAGCCGCGAAACCCCTTGACCGGTGCAGGTTTGATCAGTGCGACCTTGGCTCCGTGATCGAGCAGGTACTCCAGCTCCCGACGCGCGCTGTCGACCTCGGCGCAATTGATCACCGGCGTCATGAACAACCTGTCGTCGTAGGTGAACCGCCAGTGCTCGAGCATCCACTGGTTGAGGGTGTGGATCATCGCAATGGTCAGCTCGGGGTCCTCGGCCGCCGAGTGCTCCACCAAATTGGCAAGCGTCGGGTAGACCAACGCCTCCCGCACTTCTTGGCGGTCGAGTTCTTTGACGCGGTCCGCGGGATTGCGAGTTGCGGCCGGCGCCTCTATCGCAGCACCCTGCATTTCGCGCAACGTCAGCCCGTCGGGATTCTGCCCGGAATAGAACTTTTCATGCGCACCCGGCGCGGCGACCCGTTCGAACGTTGGGTTGGGTATGTATTCGGTGATCTTGCCCATGATCGCGATGCGGGTGCGCCTGCCAACCTGGACGAATTGCACGGCCTTCGCGAAGCGCTCCGGCAGGTACTTCGTGAGGGCGTCCGGCATCTCGTACATGTGTTGGTCAGCATCGAAAATCGGTGCCTCGATTGACGGCTTCATCGTTGGCTCCCTAAATCGCGTCCTTTGAGCTTGGCCCGGGTTGACATAAGTGTCAAGTGCTAGGCAGATGGAACCTCAATCACGGCTACTAACTTGTTAATTGCAACGTGACAGATATGTCACTTAGGGTGGTGGCCGTGACCGTGACTCAGGGTAGGGATCCGATCGATGCGTTGGAAGCCAGCCGGGGCGAGCGAACGCGCGCCCTGATCCTCGACGCCAGCCGTCAGCTGTTCCTCCAACGCGGGTACGCCGGGACGCCCATCAACGCAATCACGGAGGCGTGCGGAATCTCGCGCGCCGGTTTCTACACCTATTTCCGCGACAAGCAGGAAGTCTTTGCCGTCCTGGGCGAGAACGCCTACCGCGATGTGATGGCGGTCTTGTCGCGGCTCGAAGCACTCGCGCGGCCGTTCGACCTTTCGGAACTGCGCGCGTGGATCGGCGAATATTTCGAGTTCATGGACCGCCATGGCGCTTTCGTGTTGGCGGCGTGGCACTCCGCCCCAGACGATGAGGCGTTCCGGCGCTCCCGAAACCGCACTGTCGCCCGTTCATCGTTCAAGCTCGGGCAAGCAATCGTCGGCCCGGGCGAGCATTCACCCGAAGTCGTTGGAGTCGCGGCGCTCGGCATGCTCGACCGGGCCTGGCATGCGGTACAGATGCAGGCCGTGCCGGTGGAAAAGGACGAAGCGATCGCCGCGCTGGCCGACATGATCAGCACCCTGGCTCACCACTAGCCGATCCGCGGCACCGGTGGCGCATCGCTCTCGTGTCAGTGCTGCGCGACCATTGCCCGTAGCCGCTTCTTGTCCACCTTGCCGCTCGCCAACAGAGGCAGCTCATTGAGCAGTACGAGCTTGCGAGGAACCTTGAAGCGAGCCAACTTTCGGCGCACCGCGTCCTGAAGCACCTCAAGCGTCACGACCGTACCGGGCGCGGCGACCACCACAGCGCATACCGCCTCACCCCAGCGCGGGTCAGCGCAGCCAACCACGGCGCAGGCCGCGACGCCTTCGACCTCACCGATGACGTCCTCCAACTCGGGCGAGTACACATTCTCGCCGCCGGTAATGATCACGTCCTTCTTCCGATCGACCAGGAAAAGCAGCCCGTGTTCGTCGATGCGTCCGACATCGCCGGTGTAGCACCATCCGTCACGGATGGTGTTGAGCGTGGCCGCATGATCGTCCCAGTAGCCGCGGAACATCGTGTCCGACCGCACAGCGATCTCCCCGGGTTGTCCGTCGGGCAGGTCGTTTCCGTGATCGTCGACGATGCGCAGCCGCACGCCGGGAAAGGGGAACCCGACCGACCGAAGCGCCGCGGGCGCGTCTGCGCAGTGCGATTCGGGGGGCAGTCCGGAAACTATGGCCTCGGTTTGGCCGTAGAGATTGACGAATCCGGCGCCCGGCAACATCGCCATCGCCGCTCTCAGAATGGGCGCGGTCATCGGGGCCGCGACGTAGAGCACGGTGCGGACGGACGTCAGTTGGCCGGATGACTCCATCTGATCCACCAAGCGCTGCAACATCACCGGGGCCAGGTGCAAGACACTGATCTCTTCGGTCGTGATCAGGCGCAGCGCCTCAGCGGGATCAAACTGGGACTGCAATACCACCGTCCCACCCCGGGCGTGGATCCCGGCGATGATCGCCAGGGCACCAACGTGAAACATCGGCATATTGATCAACGCGCGATCATCGGCGCCGCTGCGCATCTCGGCGTTCATGATATGAGCGACACGGTAAAACTCGCGATGGCCGAGCATGCAGCATTTCGCGGCGCCGGTGGTGCCGCTGGTGAACAGCAGCAAAGCGATGTCGCCGGGTTCGGCGACCAGCGCGGACGGAACCAAATCGCCTGAACGCAAGAACCTCTCGTAGGCAATGTGGTTCGGCTCGCTCGAGGGTCCGAGGACGACGGTCTGGCATCCATCGGGCAACAGGGCACCAACCGTGGGAGCGAACTCATCGTCGCAGAAGACCAGCGACGGGGACACTCGCCTGATCCCATCCTGCATTTCGCCCGCCGCCAGCCGCACGCTGATCGGAGCGGCGATGATCCCGCTGAGGTAGCACGCCGCAAGCACTTCGCCGAACCCGATGTGATTGCGCGCCACAATCACGACCCGGTCCTGCCGACGCACTCCCGCGGTGACCATCGCCGAAACAAGTTGTGCGGCGCGCTGATGCAACTGGGCGTGGCTGATTGTTCGGTCACCCGACCGGTACGCGACCACATTGCCGAATCTGGCGGCATTGCCCGACACGATGTCGCCGAGCGTCATGCCTGCGGCCTCAGCCGGCGGGTTCATAGTCGGGCCCACAACTTTATCGCCGCCGCGCCCCGCTACTTTTGTGACGAGCGGCTGCGGAACTTTGCAACGCGTTCGTTGAACTCCGGGGTGGTGAACGACTGAAACTCCTCGGCGAGCGCATATTCCAGCACGCCGAGCACCGCCCGGCTCAGATGCATGTTCATCGCAACCTTCGTCGACCGGACCGCTTGCGCCGGAAGCGCTGCCAGCCGCTCACCCAGGGCAAGAGCTTCGTCGAGCACCGCATCATCGGCGACGACTTTGGTGACCAGGTTGAGCTCCTTGGCGATCGACGCGGTTATCTTGTCGCCCAGCAGAACGTATTCCTTGGCTTTGATCATGCCGACAAGCAACGGCAGCATGGCCGCCCCGCCGTCCCCGGCGGTAAGTCCCACGGCGACATGGGGATCGGCCAGGTAGCTGCTCTCACCCATCACCACGAGATCCGATAGCAGCGCCACCGAGCACCCCAGTCCCACGGCAGGACCGTTGACCGCCGAAACCAAGGGCTTGCCGAAATTGATGACATCGGTGAACACCGTTCGCGCCTCGGAAATCTGAAGGGCCCGGGCCACGGGGTCTTCTATGAGTCGTCCGAACATCACCATGTCCCCGCCAGCCGAGAAGGCCTTGCCGACACCGGTGATCACCACAGCCCGAACGTCATCGTCAGCGAGCAACGCGCGCCAGATACCGGTCATCGCGTGGTGCAAAGCCTCGTCGACGGCATTGAACGCCTGCGGGCGATTGATCTTTACCAGATGCACGGCGCCGACCTTCTCGACCAGAAGTGAGGGCGCGAACTGTTCGTATTTCGGCAGGGTGGCGATTTCGCTGGTGGTCATGATCTCCCGCTACTGTTTGTTGGAGGAAAGGATGGTGACGGCCGAGACCGCAGTCGGACCGCCGATGTTGTGGGCCAGGGCAATTCGCGCCCTGTCGACCTGATTCTCGGCCTCACCACGAAGCTGATTGAACAGTTCATAGCATTGAGCCACACCGGTCGCTCCCGGCGGGTGGCCCTTGGCCTTCAGCCCACCGCTGGGGTTGACCGGGATGGAGCCGCCCACGTAGGTGTCACCGGATTCGATCAGCTTGTATGCGTCGAACCGTCCGGCAAAGCCCAGGTCCTCATAGCTGATCAGCTCGACCCCGGTGAAGCAATCATGCACTTCGGCCACATCGATGTCGGCCGGAGTTACGCCCGCCATGGCCATCGCTGACTTGGCGGCCCGCACCGTCGGCGGGAAGCTCGTCATGTCGTTCTTGTGTTGGTGCATCACTCTGTCCATCCCCAGCCCGACGCCGCGGACCCACACCGGCCGGTCGGTATAGCGGTCGACGACCTCCTCGGCGGCCAGGATCACCGCCGCGGCCCCGTCGCTCTGCGGCGTGCAGTCATATAGTCCGAAGGGGTCAACGACCATCGGTGCTGACAGCGCCTTTTCGACGGTGATCTCGTAGCGCAGTTGGGCTTTCGGGTTCTTGACGGCATGGAAGTGGTTTTTCACCGCCACCATCGCCATATGTTCCTTGGTGGCCGGAGACTCGTGCAGATACCGGTTGACATGCAACGCGAAATTGGCCGGCGCCACCAATCCCAACGGGTAGTCCCATGCGTTGTCGCGCGTCATCGCCGCCCATTCCCAGAAGGTGGTGTTGGACGCGGTCTCCCGCACCTTGTCGGCACCAACCACCAGCACGACGTCATACAGCCCCGAAGCGATCGCCAGGGTGCCGTTGCGGATGGCGTCGTTTCCTGTCGCACAAGCATTTTCGATACGCGTCACCGGAATGTCGACCAGGTCCAGGGTGTCGGCCAGGATCCCGGAGGGGAAGCCGTCGGTGGTGGACAGCTCGCCGAACCAGGCGGCTTGGATATCTCCCGCATCGATGCCCTCATCGATCCGGTTGACGGCCTCGGCGTATGCCATGGGCACGAGATCCTTGATGCCCAGATCGAAGTGCTCAGCAAATGGGGTCATACCTGCCCCCACGATGGCGACGTTTCTCATGGTGACACCCTTCGTGGATCGTCGTGGCGATTCGGCCAGAAGGCGTACCCGTAGTCGGGTATGCCCGCGCGGGTGGCGATCTTGCGCAAAACAATCGAGCCGGTCTGCCCGATCGTCGCCTCACCCGCCGGCACGCCGGTGATCTTCAGCAGCACGCGCACCGGACTGTCATCCAGTTGCACCACCGCGAGCGAGTAGGGACTGGGCAGGTCCGGCACCGGAATGCGAACGGTGGTCTGGGTGTACACGGTGCCGGTGCGTGGCAGTGGTTCGTACCGGTAGTCGCTGACCAGCGCACCGGCGCGGTCGACGCGCATGCGCGGCGGGAACACCGGTGTCGCATCGATGCCAGGACGTTCGTCGAACACCGCGGCCTGCCAACGCAACTTCGGCTCGAAGGCGCGCGCGTAGGCCGGCAGCGAAATCGGTATGCCGGTGCCGGCAGCCACCGCGGTGGCGGGCAGCTCGCGCGCCGGTTGCTCATCACGACCGATCGTGGAGGCGGTATCGGTCTGCGCCAGGTCGGCGATCACAACCGTCGACTGCTCCACTGCGACAATCCATCCGGACTTCTCCCCCGCGAGCACGTCGGCGATCAACCGGATCACCGCCGCCGCCGAGGACGACGACTGTGCGATCGCCGCGGAGGTGTCGAAGCGGCGAGCGAGGACCGATGCGGACGTGCCGGCGACCCCCACGACCTCGATGGGTTCCGGCAGGCTCAGCGCTTCGGCTGTCTTGACGATGCCGACTTCCCGCTGCAGGCGCGGGTCGACATATTCGTGGCGGGAGCCGTCGTCGGTACGGGCGAGCATGGGCAGGCTGCCAGTCCGCCTTGTCACCGGCCGAAGGGTCGCGCCGTCGTCTCCGTTTCCGATGAGGACCGCGCCCCCGCCCATCGCTGAGTCGACGTCGTCGGCGCCAACAACCAGGGTGCCCGGGGGCGCCGTAGCAATCTGGTCCAGAACGGCGGGCGCGGCGCCGAGCACCTCGGTCAGCGGGGTGTCGGCAGGCAGCGACAATCCGGCGAGCAAGACGGCGCCGTTGCCACCCTCGAGCAGCGGGAAGCTCCGCGACACGAAGACGACCCGGCGTGCGGTGGCCACAGGGTCGGCGGCGCGGCCTGCCGCGACCGCCATCGTCAACGTGTCCTCGTCAGGGCCCTTGATGCGTCTGGTGCCCTGCTGCCAGGGCGGTAGATAGGTTCCGATAGACGCGATAGTTGCCATGCGATCCTCGCGGGATTTGTGCGGCGCCAGCCGCTCGGGCAATGACGTTGATACAGTGCATATATTTATACCATTAAGGTACAAAAACCTCACGCGCTGGGACCCGCGCACCGGTGACCGACGACGTCCGGTAGTACGAACTAGCTGTCGGCAAGCGCCAAGGTCGTCCAGAATGCGTCGATGATGCTTCGCTGGGCCGCCGCAGAGGGGGGCCGTTGCCCGGGCGCGCGAATGGTGCGCATGAAGATCACACCGATGAGAGCATCAGCGGCCCAACGGATATCGGTGGCTGCGGGTAATTCACCCTCGGTCACGGCCTTCTGTAGCAGTCGAGTCAACCGCCTGCCGCCTTTAGACATGATCTTGCGCTGGAACGCCGTGAACAGTTCGGGATGACGCGGCGCATCGGCGATCAGGCGCAGCTGGATCGCGAGCATGTCGTGTTCCATCAGCTCGCAGACGCGAGCAACGATGGCTTCCACTTCAGCACGGACACTCGCCGTTGGTTCCGCGGCGGGCCATTCGGCAAGGCGCTCAAGGGTGTCGAGGATCAGGGCGTCACGGTTGGGCCACCGCAACAGCAGGCTGGGCCGCGCCACACCCGCACGGCGGGCCACGCTGCGCATGCTGAACGCCTCGAATCCCCGCTCGGCGAGTTCCTGCTTGGCGGCTGCAAAAACGCGCTCCTCGGTTGAGGGGTCGCGCGGGCGCCCAGGGCCGGCAAGTTCGCCGGCTTCGCCGTTTTGCATGCCCGACACAATACGGCCGTTACGACCCTGGGGCGGCGTACCACGCGGGGCGCTCACGTCGATCCCGCAGCCGCACTGCGCCGATCGTCAATCGAAGAGCGCAAGCCCGTTGTCACGCACAAACTCCTTGCGTCGTTTGTCACCGAGCCCTTCCACCCTGAGGTACATCTCAGCGGGTTCACGCAATCCTTCGGCGTGAGGCCAGTCCGAACCCATCACCAACGCCTCGGTACCACCGAGCGCATCCACGAGCGCAACGGTGTTGTCCTCGGGATAGGGCACCACGTTGACGTGGCGCTTGAAGATTTCGCTGGGTCGCTCGTCGAGCGGCCCTCCCAGCCACGGACCCAGCCGGGCCATTCCGCGGCTCTTGTCCATGTGCTGGATGAAGTGGGGCACCCATGAGGCACCGAATTCACTGGTCAGCACTCGGATGTTCGGGAATCGGCCGAAGACGTTGTCGAAAATCAGCGCGGATAAGGCGTCGGTGACCGGTCGCTCACCGTAGGTGTTCTGCCATTGCCATGCCGAGAACTGGAACGGTGGGCCGACCTTCCAGCCCCAGTGCGAGGCCACCTCTTGCTGGTAGTGAAATTCTGTAATGTGATAACAGATAACGGCTTTCGCCTCGTTGACCCGCGACCAGAACGGATCAAAATAGGGATCACCCGGGCTGCGTCCGTAGGCCGGGCCGGCCGCCAGGTAAATGAAATGCGCACCATCGTTGAGCACGCGGTCCAGCTCCGCGACTGCGCGGTCGAGGTCGCGCAACGACAACATTGCGGGCGCGTAGATGGTGTCCTTGTAGTTGAAACCCCAGTCTTCGTTGATCCACTTGTTGAACGACTCGAAGTTGTCATAAAGCGGATCAATGCCGTCGAGGAAAGCCTCCGCCATCAGCGCCCACCCGCCGGGGTACATGATGGACCGTTCGATCTGCTGCTCGGTGAGCTGCTTGACGCGCGCATCCTTGTCGAGGTATTCGACCTGAATGTCCTCGAAGAAGCGTTCGGCGTCGCTGGCCTCCCCCGAGGCTCGCTGCCGAAGCATCTCTACCAGCGACCCGGGCACGTAGGCCTTGTCCGGGTCGGTTTCGAAGGCGGTAACGATACGTTCGTTGGCGAGTAGTGCCTTATGCCCGCTCGGGGTGTCGATGAGGCGCACCGCGGTGTCCAGCTTCGACGCCGGCATGAACCGAGTGAAGCAGTCCTGGGCCTCATACGAATGCTGGTCGAAATCGATCAATTTGTACGGCAGCGAACCCACCGTGTCTTGAATCAGGGCCATCGTGCCACTCCTTCACCCATCGCCAAACCAAATATTATTCCACATTGGTACTTTATCACTGCGGGCCCCCAGGCAGGCGGCGGCGCCGCTCATCTCACCGGCTCAACCGATCCGTGAAAACCTCCGCCCAGGAATGCGAGAACAGGATCTCCCTACTCTCCCCCGCCTCGGTAACTACGCCCTCGCGCCAGCGTGGACCTTGCGGCCCCAGCGACATGCGACCGCCCGAACCACCGCGCGGGCGAAACGTCCACTGCGACCCATCGTCCACCTCGAAGACGACCCGTTCGGGAAATCCCGACCCGTCGCAATCCAGTGTCAGGCAATTGATTTTTGGCGTAGTCAGCGACCAGCCATTGGACGCCTGCAGCGCGGCCAGACTGAAGTTCTGCCTACCGACAAGAAGGTGGCCGTGCACCACACTGCCGTCGGCGAACACTGTCACGAAGACGATCCAGATCTGTTCGAGCTCACGCATATACGTGCTTTCGAACCAGCCACGACCGGGTCGCATGTAGACCTGCTCGTGACCGAACACACCGACAATGTGCCGGGTCGACGCATCCGTGACGGCAAAAAACCGAGCCTGGTATGCCAAGGGCTCCTGCGCGTCGGGAATGGCGAATTGGATCGCATTACCCAGGGCCTCGCCCCTCACCGCGATGGTGCCCGGCTCCCGCCAAGTCGCATGACCTCCGCCGGAGGCAAAGGTGAAGCCGTCGGCTCGACCCGGTTCGTGCATCCCCCACAACCCATCACGCCCCGCGAGCTCACCGATTCCGGTGAACACCCGGGCGGGCCGTGTCAGCGTAAGGTCATCACCCTCATCCCCCGTGAACAAGACGAGCCGCACCGCCAGCTCGTTCTGAATCTGTCTGATCGGCACCACCCGGCGCCCGTCGATCAGAAGCGAACCCCAGATGTGTTGACCTGCCGGCGAGAGGCCCATGAAGGGCTCCTCGTAGTTGCGCGGCGCCCAGTCGTGGTCGGTCAGGGCAACCACCGGCGTCTTACCGAACGAGCCTCTCGGGTAGACCGACGCACCACTCATCGCGCGTTCCTTCCCGCGGCACCAAAGACTTTCCACCGCGTCGGCTAAATACATACCACTCCGGAACAATACTCCGGTAGCGTAAGGCTCCATGCTGATCCCCGAGCCCACACCCGGTCAGGCCGCAGACATCATCGCGATTCAACACCTGGCGGTCGGGTACGCCGAGTCCGTCTCGCGTGGCGACGTCGATGAAGCGGTGCAAGTGTTCGCCCCGGACGGCGTGCTGGAATCGCCGACCACCGAAGACGCCGTCGGGCCGGCGGCAGTTGCCGCGGTGGTCAAGTCGACCATCGCCGGACTGGACTTCGTATTTCAGACCGTGCATCTAGGGCTGGTCAGGGTGGACGGCGACCGCGCGTTCGCCCGCTTTCCCATCACCGAATGGGCCCGCCGCAGCTCGGATGGACGCGGAATCCAGTTCCTGGGAATCTACGACGACGATCTCGTGCGCCTGCGGGACGGCTGGCGGTTTAGTCGGCGCCGCCTGGTGCCCCGCACGCTCGGCAAGCCAGCCGGGCTCACCGGCCGCGTCATCGAATTCGACGGGTTACGCGCCACACTCGGGCCCGGCGAGGACTAGAACACATAGCGCGCGATCAGGTCGGCCACCGCTGCGGGTCGATCCGATCCGTCGATTTCGACGGTGTGGCGCAAGGTCAAATTCACGACGTCGTCGCCGACCGGAGTTGCCTTCACCAACTGCGACCGAACCCGAATGCGGCTTCCCGCCTTCACCGGCGCGAGGAAACGAACCTTGTCCAAACCGTAATTGATGCCCATCTTGGCGTTCTGGACGACATAGTTGTCCTTGCTCAGCCCCGGCACCAGCGAGACCGTCAGGAATCCGTGCGCAATCGTTGCGCCATAAGGGCTTTCATTGCTGGCCCGCTCGACGTCGACATGAATCCACTGGTGGTCCCTGGTGACGTCCGCAAACGCATTGATGCTGGCCTGATCGACCTCGATCCATCGGCTGACGCCAAGCTCCTCACCCACGGCGCCCAGTGCGTCGTCGATTGACTGAATCGTTTTCATCGGATACCCCGTTCCAGCAGATGGCTATTCAATATCGTATTAATGTATATACTGATTAGCTGCTAGACGCATTGGCGGTGTCGATCCGTCAGAACACGCAATCGCGTCGCCCAGACGAGACCCGCGAGCGGGCGAAAGGTCAACGATGCCGACAGCGTTGTCACACGACGAGCGACGAGACCTGGCGGGCTCGGCGCGCGCAGCGTGCGACAAGCTGCTCAGCGCCGAACGACTTCGCGCGGTCGCACTCGAAACCAGCGGCCGGCAAAGAGGTTTCGATGCGGGTTTATGGACGGCGTTGTGCTCGCAGGTTGGCATCGCCGCTGCGGCAATGCCAACCAGCTGCGGGGGGGCCGGTTACGGAACGCCCGCCTTGGCTGTGGCCGCCCACGAACTGGGTCGCGTGCTGGCTCCCGTTCCATTGCTGAGCTTCGTGCTGGCGGCCGGCCTGCTGGTGGACGCCGCTGACGACGGTGTGCTGACAGCGCGACTGCCAGCTTTGATGGACGGAGAGCGTACCGCCGCGGTGGCACTCGTCGGCAACGGCGGCCTATGGACGACCTCTGCCATCAGCTTCACGGCGCGAAGAATCGACGGCTGGCACGTGACCGGCTCGGCGCGCCACGTCCTGCACGGCGCGGCCGCCGACGACCTGGTGGTGGTCGCCGCGGTCGACGACGCGCCCGCGCTGTTCCTGCTCGACACCGGCGCCGCGGGCGTCACCGCAGAGACCGAAACAACACTCGACGGCACCCGGCCGATGGCCACGATCATCCTCGACGATGCCGCGGCGATCCGACTAGAGCCCGATGAGCCGTTCGGAAAGGTCTTGGACCGCAACGTAAACCGCGTGCTCACCATCTTGGTAGCCGAACAGGTCGGCACCCTTGAGCGCATCGTGGAGATCACCACGGACTACGCCCGGACACGCCAGCAGTTCGGCCGGCCCATCGGCTCATTTCAGGCCATCAAGCATCGTTGCGCGGACATGCTGCTGTCGTTGGAATGGGCACGCTCAGCCGCCCAGGCGGCGCTAGAAGCCACCGACGACGATGGCGCCGAAAGCTCGTGGCGGGCCAGCATGGCCAAAGCGGTCTGCTCAGAGGCGCTGCGCGACGCCGCGCACGCGAACATCCAGATCCATGGCGGAATCGGATTCACGTGGGAGGACTCGGCGCACCTGTACCTGAAACGGGCGCGCACCGACGAAGTCCTCTTCGGAACGCCTGGCGCGCACTGGGACCGGCTGACCGAACTCTCCGGGCTGCTGGCGGTCTGAAGCATGACCACACCAGAGACCGAAGACCTGGCCGCCTTGCGCAAACAGATCCGCCACTTCCTCGAGAATGCGCCGCGACCGGAAGGCTTGCGCAACTACGGTCCGACACCCACAGCCGCCGACATCGGACCAGGCCGCCAGTGGCACAAGTATCTGGCCGCCAACGGCTACGCGTGCCTGCACTGGCCGACGAAATACGGCGGCGCCGACGCCTCCGTGGCCTTTCAGGCGATTTTCGCCGAGGAGTGCGCCCGCGCGGGCGTCCCGCGTCAGCTGGCCATCACCGCCATCGACCTGGCGGGACCCATACTGATCGCGTTTGGCACCGATGCTCAAAAGAGTAGGTACCTCGAGCCGATCCGGCTCGGGGATCACGTCTGGACGCAGCTGTTTTCCGAGCCCAGCGCGGGCTCGGATCTAGCCGGCGTGCGCACCAAGGCCGAGAAAACCACGAGCGGCTGGCGCGTCGATGGGCAGAAGGTGTGGAGCTCGGCCGCCAACTCCGCCGACTACGGGCTGCTGCTTGCGCGCACCGGCAGCGACTCGCACCGCGGACTGAGTATGTTCGTCGTCCCGATGAACGGCGACGGCGTTACCGTGCGTCCACTGAAGCAACTCGACGGCGAGAGCAAGTTCAACGAAGTATTCCTCGATGGGGTGCAGCTGGGAGCCGACGCGCTGATCGGCGATGTCGGCCAGGGCTGGGCCATCGCCATGGTGACCCTGGGCAGGGAGCGGCTCACCCTCGGGTCGCAGGCCGTGGGCATGTTCAAGCTGCACGAGCGGATGGTGCGCGCCGCACGGGAACGCGACCTGCTCGACCCCGTGGTGAGCCGCTCGCTGACGCGCCTGTGGTCGCGGATGTGGCTGCTCCGATTCACCTGGCAGCGTGCGGTCGACACCGGCGACCTGTCCTCGCCGTCATTCTCGGTACTCAAGCTCATGACCTCGGAGACCGACCGCGACCTGGGCGACATGGCCACCGAGGTGCTCGGCACCGATGTCTGCGTCGACCCGTCCGAAAACGAGTTGGTCCACGCGATGTTGGTCGGCCGAGCTCAGACGATCCTCGGTGGCACCAGCGAGATCCAACGCAACATCCTCGGTGAGCGCGTACTGGGGTTGCCCAAAGAGCCGCGGTGAGCGTCACGAGCGGGTTCGGCTCCACCCTGCGCGCTGCCCTTCGCCCGGGAAGCACGGTGGCGCTTGGCGACGGAGTCGGCACACTGCGCAGCCTCGACGACGGCACCGACGTATGCAGCGCGCTCAGTGATGCGGCACGCGAGATCGGGAGCATCCGACTGGTTTTGGGCTGGTCCCCCACCCCACTACCGGGCCTGGAGGTCGACGCCTTCACCGAGGTAATCGCGCTGATGCCCGGCTGGGGGGTCCGCGCAGTGCTCGCCGGCGGCGCGCGTTACGTGCCCACCAGCCTGGCCGCCATCTCGCCGTTGCTGAACGGTCCGCTGCGTCCCGACTTGCTGGTCACCCGCCTGGTCGAACGCGACGGCGCGCTGCATTTTGGCACCGAGGTGTCCTGGCAGGCCGAGCTCGCCGACAGCGGGGTGCCGGTGCTAGCGGTCCTGGATGACACCGGTCCGTCGGCGAGCGCATGCCCGCCGGTGCGATCGCACAGCGTTCGGATCGCGGCCCACACCGATGACGGCCCCGCGCAACTGGCCACCAAAGAACCCGAGCCGCTGCACGACGCGCTCGCCGAGCAGGTCCTGCGGCTCGTCCCGCCCGGGGCGCGCCTACAGTACGGACCCGGCCAACTGGGAACCGCTCTGCTGCGCAATGTTCAGGTTCCCCTGCAGATCGACACCGGCCTGCTCACCGACGCTGTAGTCGACCTCGACTGCCACGGGCTATTGGCCGGCTGCCCGTCGGCGACCTACCTGATGGGCACCGACAGACTCTACGAATGGGCCGACACCAGGCCGATCCTGCGCGGCATCGATTACACCCACGACATCAGCCGCCTGTCTGGTGGAGATCCGTTCATCGCGGTCAACACCGCCCTCGAAATCGACCCTTTCGGGCAGATCAACGTCGAAGGGTCCGGTGAGAAGGTCGTGGGCGGCATCGGCGGCCATCCCGACTACTGCGCCGCGGGCCGGCTGAGCCGACAAGGCCTTTCGATCATCGCCGTACCGTCACGCCTCGACGGGCGCACACCCCTGGTCGCCAAGCTGAGCCGTCCGGCGTCGACGCCAGCCCACAACGTCGACGTGGTGGTCACGGAGGACGGCTACGCGGATCTACGACGCGCGGATTGGACGGAGCGCACAAAGCTGATCTGCTCGCTATTCGAAAAAGGAGAAGGACAGTGACCAAACCCCTGGACGGGTGTGTCGTGCTGGTGACCGGGGGCGGCCGGGGCATCGGCCGCGCGCACTGCCTCGAACTCGCCGACCAAGGCGCCGTGGTCGTGGTCAACGACCCCGGCGTCGGCCGCGACGGACACGCCGGCGACGGAACCGGTCCCGCAGCCTCCGTGGTCACCGAGATCGAACAACGGGGCGGCAGGGCCGTCGCCCACACCGGCTCGGTGACCGTGTGGGATGAGGCCGCCGACATGATCGCGACCGCGGTGTCGACACTCGGCACACTGACCGGTGTTGTCAACAACGCCGGCATCGTCCGCGACGCGATGATCACCGGCGCCTCCGAAGCCGATTGGGACGCCGTCATCGCCGTCCACCTCAAAGGCACCTTCGCCGTCACCAAACATGCCTGTGATTACTGGCGCGCACAGTCCAAAGCGGGCCAAAGCGTCACCGGCCGCATCGTCAACACGGTGTCAGGAGCGGGATTATGGGGGAACGTAAGTCAAAGCGCTTATGGCGCAGCCAAAGCCGCGATCGCCAACCTCACTGTAACGACGGCGCTGGAGATGCGTAAGTACCAGGTGACCGCCAACGCCATCTCGCCGTTGGCGGTGACCCGGCTCAGTGAGGAATTCTTCAGCGGGCCGCGCGCCTCCGACCCCGCCCTTGAACCGTCCCGCAGCGCCCCCGTGGTGGCCTGGCTGCAGTCACCCCAGTCCTCCTGGCTGACCGGGCAGATCCTACGCATCAACGGCGCCAACCTGAGCCGCATCAACGGATTCACCGAAGACCCGCAGCGGTACCAGGCCCGGAATGGGGCGACATTGGAATTCGGTGAAATCGGACAAGCGGCCAGCCTGTTGTGGGGCGTCGCGCCACGAGGCCTTGGAGGCCAGTAGCCCAACCAGATCCAAATCTAGACCACTATGGTATATAATTACAGCTCAATGATCTAACGCTTTATTGGGTCACTGATATGTGGGAGGTATCCCGTGACAACTTCGGCAAGCGCCATTCACGATCAATGCACCGACTACGTCGCGCATGTCGCCCACTACCGAGACGGCTTGCGCGCCTTCCTACGTGACACCGACTGGATCACGCAATGGCGGTCAGCCGCATTCAGCACGGTCGAAGACGAGATTGCCCATGATGCAGCGATTCTCGGCCGACTTTACGAGAACGGCTGGTCGCGCTACGGGTGGCCTACCGAGGCCGGCGGCCTGGGCGGAACCGCTCTCCACCGCGCGGTGTACTACGAAGAGCTGGCCCGCGCCCTGCTTCCCGCTCCGGCCCAGCACTGGACACTGGAGGTGTTGGGTCCCGTCCTGTTGAAGTACTCACCGCAAATCGCCAGCCAGTATCTGCCGAGATATCTGCGGGGCCAAGAGTGGTGGGGACAAGGATTCTCCGAGCCCGAATCGGGCAGCGACTTGGCCACCCTGCGCACCCGCGCCAGCGATGACGGGCCGGAGGGCTTTGTTCTGAACGGCCAAAAGATCTGGACGAGCCAGGGCCCGACTGCCACCAGATTCCTCGTGTTGGCCCGCACCGGCACCCCCGAGAGCCGCCATCGCGGCTTGACCACCTTCCTCGTGGACTCCGACAGCCCCGGTGTCACGGTGCGACCAATCTCGCTCGCGAGCGGCCGCCGCGAACTCGCGGAGGTGTTCTTCGACGGCGTGCGGGTGCCACGCGATCGGGTGGTCGGCGATGTCGACGGCGGCTGGGGTGTCGCCATGCATCTGATGCAGTACGAGCGGGGCACCTACAGCTACGCATCGCTGACCAAAGCTCTTGTGGCTCTGGGCAAGCTACGCGCGGACATGACGAGTCGCGGTTCGACCGCGGAGCAACGCGTTCGATTCACCCGCGTCTACCTAGCAGTGCTCAGCGCGCAGGCGCGCTGCGCGGCCACCGTCCGCAAATTAGCGAGCGGGACGCTGGTCGGACCGGGCAGCAGCGTCGATAAACTGCTGGCCTCGCACGCCGAGAAAGCGGTCAACGACCTCATCCTGGACTTGCGCCGGAACTGGTTCATCGCCGGCACGGACGGCGATCCCGAACGGCTCAACGCCGTTCGGGCCGAATGGTGGTACACGCGGGCGTCCACCATCATGGGCGGCACCGCCGAGATCCAGCGCGGCATCATCGCCGACCACCTGCTCGGACTTCCGAAGGAGAGGCGCTGATGAACCCGTCGGTCGATACCACCGGTTCCGAATGGACGCTGGTCGAGGAAGCCGTTTTTCGGCTCTTCGCCGAGCTCGGGCAGCGTGAGGAACACGTCGCGATCGGTGAGCGTTTGGCCGAGTTGGGCTGGTCCGATATTGAGACGGAGTATCCGATTGCCGCTTGCGAATTGCTGTTTCGCGCGCAAGGCCGCTACCTGACCACCACCGACTGCCTCGACCGGGTGATTCTTGCCGAGATCACACCCGTGCTGGGTGCCGTCGACGGCGTCGTGCTGCCCGCACTCGACGGCGACGAGTCCGACGCCGGCCAAGTCCGCGGAATGGTTGCGGGCACCCCCCGAGGTCGCCTGGCGGTGGCAATTCCCAACGCGGGCAACGTGTCGCTGGCCGTGCTCAACGCCGATGAGTTGGATTGCCGTCGTCTCGACACGTTTGATCCATCCGTGCACTGGACGTCGGTCACCGGGCCAATTCCGCCTACCGTGACCGAGGGTTCGGCGCACTGGACCAATGCCCTCGGGGCGGCCCGCCGTGCCCTGGCGACCGAACTGATCGCCCTCGGCGACGAGGCGCTGCGGCTCGCTATCGAACACGTCACCGCCAGAACCCAATTCGGCGCTCAGATCGGGTCCTTTCAGTCGCCCCGGCACGCGTTGGCCCAAGCGTTCGCCGAGCTGGAAGGCGCCCGCGCGCTGCTGAACGAGTCGTGGCGATTCGGTGGAACCGTGTCGGCGCAGGCGGCGAAAGCCGCCGCGGGGCGAGCACATCGGGCGGTTGCCGACGTGGCGCTACAGGTCTGTGGCGCGATCGGCGTGACCGCCGAACACGAGCTGCACCGCTATGTCCGCCGCGGAATGCAACTCGATTCCCTGTGCGGCTCCTACGCACTGCTGGAGGCCGAGCTCGCCGAGCAGCTGTTCGAGCGCTCTCGTCAGGACGACGGTCTACCGACAATCGTCAGCTGCGGCTAGGCAGTGCGACGGAAGGCGAAGACATGGCAATGCTGTCCGGCAAGACGGTCCTCATCACCGGCGCCGGGCGAGGCCTGGGAGCGGCCTACGCGCTGGCCTGCGCGCGCAATGGGGCCACCGTCGTCGTCAACGACATCGACGGTGACATCGCAACGGACACAGTGACTTCCATCAAGCAGATCGGCGGCGCAGCGGTAGCCGAACCGGGTGACGTGCGGTCGCCCGACGATTGCGATCGGATGGTGCAGCGCCGTGTTGAGGAGTTCGGTCGCATCGACGGACTGGTCAACAACGCCGGCATTTTTCGGATGGGCACTGTCGACGAATTGAACGATGCTGAACTGCGGCTGCTGGTGGAAACCAACGTGATCGGAACCCTACTGTGCGGTTCGGCCGCGGCCCGCCGGATGCGCGCCCAGGGCGGCGGGTCCATCGTCAATATCACCTCAGGCGCCCACGCGGGGATCCCGCTCATGAGCCTCTACGGAGCCACCAAGGGCGCCGTCGCCTCTGTGACCTATGCGTGGTCCGAGGAGCTGCAGGGCACCGGGGTGCGCGTCAACGCCGTCTCACCGCAAGCCAGAACGCGGATGTCGGCCATCGTGGCCGAATATCTGAACAAACACGAATTGCCGCAATACCCGGGGACACAGCCCGAACCGGAAGCCAACGCGCCGGTCGTCGTTTATCTCCTGTCGGACGCCGCGTCGGCAGTGACTGGGCAGACCGTCCGGATCGAGGGCCCCCAGCTTGCGCTCATGACCCATCCGTGTGTCCTCTTGCCAGTTTTAACCCAAGACCAGTGGACCGAGGATGCGGTCGCAGAAGCCTTCGCGAACGATCTGATCAAACGTCAGCAGCCAGTCGGGATTCTCGGCATGAGAGCTGAGATCGAGGGAGTTCCCTCGGTGTTCTGGTCAGCGGAGGAAACGACGCACTGACGTGGGTGTGCCTGCGATACGCCGGCGGCTTGCGTAACCGACGTCAAAAGCTCGATGGTTGAGGATCACCGTTGTACAGTGTGCACTGTATAGCCGAATGTGTTGAGTAATAGGGAGGTCCGCACTGTGGAGACCACGCTGACACCCGATCTCGTCGCCTTCCTGAAAGAGGCGAAGGACCGGCAAGACATCCATGACTGCCTGCTGCGTTACACGCGCGGCGTCGATCGTGCGGACAAAGAGCTGATGCAGTCTGCCTACCACCCGGATGCCGTTGACGAGCATGGGGTGGCGACCGCCGGCCCGGCGGAGTTCTGCGACTGGGCGATCGGCTATCACGGCGAAAACCAGCGTCAGCACCACCACATCCTCACCAACACCGTGCTCGAGCTCGACGGCGACGTGGCGCACGGCGAGACTTACTACATGTTCTGGGGAGACAATCGCATCGGACCCCCGACGCTGTCGTTCGGACGGTACATCGACAGATTCGAAAAGCGCGACGGGAGATGGGGAATCGTGCGCCGGGTCTGTCTCAACGAACAAACCACGTCTTTAGGCGAGATCGAGTTCCCGCAGGAGTTCGTCGAGCTGATGAATTCGACCGGTCCCAGTGAGCGCACCCGTGCCGATATCTCCTATGATCGCCCACTGCTCGGTAACAGGGGCGCAGCGACCCAAGAGCAAGAGGTCTAGCCGGTTCCTCAGCGCCACCGGAATCTCAGCGGCATCTGCTCCGGGCCACGCATGAATGCCGCTGTCCCAGGGGGCATGCTCACCTCTCCGTCAAAGTGAACATCGGTCAGCCGCTGGGTGAGAACCTTGAGTGCTTCGGACATCTCGACACGGGCGAC
Organism: Mycobacterium sp.; assembly: GCF_004298145.1. Classification (GTDB taxonomy): domain Bacteria; phylum Actinomycetota; class Actinomycetes; order Mycobacteriales; family Mycobacteriaceae; genus Mycobacterium. The sequence goes on along the minus strand of NZ_SCRH01000047.1, from coordinate 26,363 downwards.
CGCATGTCCCAGACAGTGATGAGGGCCGCGCCCGAAACCGATGTCCCACCGGGCTTCTCTATGCAAGTCCATAGCGTTGGGGTGGTCGTACATCTCCGGGTCACGCCCAGCAGCGTGAAAACTCAATACCACTGGCGCGGCAGGCCCGAAGTGTTCACCATTGATGTCAAGTGGCTCCGTGGTCAACCGCACCACCCGCCCCGTGACCGGCCACAGCCGCATACCCTCGTCTACGGCCGGCGGAATCAACTCGGGATCCCGCGCTACGTCTTCCCATGCGTCAGCCTCCAAAAGTGCTCGCACACATGACGCCAGCTGGTATCGGGTGGTGTCATGGCCCGCCAGCAATACATTGGCGACGGCCCAGACGAGCTCGGTCTCGGTCATGCCGTCCTCGCTGCGCTGGGCTTCGACAAGGTCACTGATCAAATCCATCTGCGGGTCACGCCGTCTGGCCTCGACGAGCCATTCGGTATAAACGCGCAAGTCCGCCAGCGCACGTTCAAGCTTGTGCACGTGCGGGGTCATCGGGTTTTCGGCGAGCACCCGTAACTCCACTGTCGCGTGTTCGAAGACCGGAATGTCCTGTGCCGCAACGCCGATGTAGCGCGCGATCACGCCGATCGAATAGCGGTGCGAGAAGTCGGCGACAAATTCCATGCGCCCGCGTTGCGCCAAGCGGTCGAGAAGTTCCCCGGCAAAGGCAGCCATCATCGGTCTACTAGCCTCGATGGTCTGCGGTTTGAACCCCTTGACCATCACCCGGCGGATCTTCTCGTGGCGCGCCGAATCCATCATCAACAACAATCCGTCGCGAATGAACTCCAACACCGGCTCGGTGGCACCGCGACCCTGGTAGTACTCGGCGCTGGGCGGACGCAGCCGCTTGTCGGCGAGCAGCTCACGTACCTTCGTGTACCCGAAGACTTCGACACCATGCGGACCCCGGGCGATACCGTGTGTCACGCCGGCATCTCGCAGCGCGCCGACCGGGTCGCTCGTGAAGTTCGCGCTGTCGGTGTCGACGTACGCTAGCTGACCGTGGTCGGTCGACAGCATTGATGCTCCTTTGGGTGTTCCTACCGGGCCGCCGTCCGGCTCGAAGACGAGAGCAGCGGAGCCAGCTTGGTGCAAATGGTTTCCACGTTGCGAGCGACCAGATCATCGGGCATGCCACCGATCGACGCCCAGAGAAAGACGGTCTCGACCGGCGCCCCCTCGCTGGTGCGGCGGATTTCTTCAGCGACGAACTCCGGCGTGCCATAGTGAAAGGATCCCAGCGGTCCAGGCCGATCGACGTTGACGAGCCGGTCGAGGTCGACCGCTTTGGGCCTCGGCTGATTGGTACCTTCCACCATATGGGCGCGGTAGGAATCCAATTGGTGTTGAAGGTGTCTGGACACGACCGGCCAGTCCTGATCCGGGTCTTCGCTGGCCCAGGCCTGAATACCGCCGGCCATGCGACCACGTTGCAGCGCATGACCGCCTTCGGCCAGCCCCTAAGAGTACGGTTCCCACAACGCTGCATCGGCGGATAGCAAGCCCTCACCGAGAAGCCCTGCGCGCCGGGCGCTCTTGGGCCCCTGATACCCCATCCAGATCGGGATATCGGCCTGCACCGGACCGGGTCGCACTCCACCCGGAGCCCACAGCTTGCGCAATGCACGTGCGGCGGCGTCGGTGTCGCGGTACCGCGTCTTGATCGGTGCGTCGTAGAGGTCGAATTCGGGTATGCGGTATCCGGCTCCCAAGCCCAGATCCAATCGACCATCGGACAAAAGGTCAACCATCACACTCTGTTCCGCGATCTCGGCCGGGTGATGCAGCGGGGCGATAACGATCGCCGTGCCCAATCGGACTCGCGATGTGCGCGTGGCGACGGCCGCGGCGAAGGTCAGCGGGCTGGGCAGGTAGTCGTCGTCGAACAAGTGGTGCTCGGAAAACCACAACGATGACGCGCCGAGTCGTTCGGCTTCCTCGCACACCTCCAGGGTGAGACCGTATAACCGAGAGGGGTTTTGCCGCCACTGGTGCGGATTTCGCAGATCAAAGTACACGCCCACGTCGATGCCGGTGCTCGGCGTCGAGGCGTTCTCTGTCATCACAAGTTATTCCTCAAACGGGCCGACTTCGCCGGCACGGACGATACGGTCAAGGCCGGTTCAGCGTGCCCATGTCGACGGGCAGCACGATGCCTGTGACGTAACGCGATTCGTCGCTGGCCAGGTAAAGCACCGCGTTGGAAATGTCGTTCGGCTCCACCCACGGTTTGCCCATCGGCATCATCATCGTGAAGACCGGTTCGGCGTCCTCGATCGTCGGCTCTTCGAGGTCGGGGCGAAAAAGCTTGAACATCGCCTTGTTCTCACTGATCAGCGCCGTGTTCACAGTGCCCGGGGCGATCACATTCACGCGGATCTGTTGGGCGGCAAGCTCATTGGACAACGTCTTACCGATCGCGACGACCGCCGCCTTCGCGGAGTTGTAGTGCACCAGGTTCGGCACGTACTTGAGGCCCGCACCCGAACTCGTCAAGATGATCGACCCACCGTTGCCGGCCGCCAGCACGGCGGGCACGGTCGCGGCCACGGTATTGAACACACCGGTGAGATTGATGTCGATGACGGCTTCCCACTCCTCGGCGGGAACCTCCCACGTCATCCCGCCGGTCGGGGAGATACCCGCATTGGCGGCCACAATGTCCAGTCGGCCGAATTCGGCGACACCGGCTGCGACGGCGCCGACGAGCGCAGCCCGGTCGCGCACGTCGGCCTTGATGCCAAGCATGCGCCGACCGGTCTTCTCGACCAGGGCCATCGTCTCGTCCATATCGTTCTGAGTGGCCATCGGGTAGGGGGCGAAAGGTTCGTGCTCCAGTAGATCGATGCCGACGATGTCGGCGCCCTCTTCGGCCAGACGCACCGCATGCGAGCGGCCCTGGCCCCGCGCCACCCCGGTAATGAACGCCACCTTGTCTTGCACACGTCCCATCGAACGATCCTTTCGCGGCCGATCTATTGTGCTATCCAGACGTTTTTCGGTCTGGTGAACTCCTCGATGCCCCGCCGGCCTCCGATGCGGCCGTATCCGCTCTGCTTGACTCCCCCGAACGGGACCGACGACGGAATCCCGAATCCCCCATTGACCCAGACCATTCCGCTCTCAAGTGCGTTGCTGAGACGGTGGGCGCGACGCAGATTCTCGGTATGGACATATGCGGCCAACCCATAATTCGTGTCATTGGCCAGGGCCAACGCCTCCTCTTCGGTATCGAACGGCATCACCGTCTGCACCGGCCCGAAGATCTCGTCGCGGGCCAGCGGCGAGGAGTTGTCAACATCAACGAAAATCGTTGGGGCTATGAAAAATCCGTCGGCGAGGTCCTCGCCGAGCCGAGTGCCCCCGGTGACGAGCCGGCCATACTTGTGCACCCTTGCGTCGTCGATGACGCCGATGATCCGTTCACACGCGGCACGGCTGACCACAGGGCCCATCAGCGTGGCGGAATCCATCGGATCGCCGACCGGAATCGCTTGCACGCCGGCGGCAAGCTCCTCGACAAAATGGTCGTATATATTGCGGTGCACGATGACTCGCGTCCCACAGATGCAGCCCTGCCCGGCCAGGTTGAGCGTGATCGCCCCCGACGCGGTCTGCACGGCGGCAGGGAGGTCGGCGTCGTCGAAGACCAGCACCGCAGATTTGCCACCGAGCTCGAGCCCCAACGGCTTGAGCGTGTCGGCAGCACTGTGGATGATTTTCCGGGCGGTCGCACCGCTGCCCGTGAAGTGGACCTTGTCCACTCCGTGGTGACGCACCAGCGCCTCGCCGGCCGCTGGGCCGCCCGGCACGATATTGACCACCCCCGGTGGGAAGCCCGCTTCGGCAAACAATCGGCCCATCTCCAACGCCGAAAATGGCGCCAGTTCAGGGGGTTTGACGACGACGCAATTGCCGGCCGCCAAGGCGGGGGCAACGGTTTGCCCGATCGCGGTGATGGGGCCGTTCCAGGGGATGATGATGCCGACCACGCCGTACGGCTCGTCGAGGCTGTAGTCGAGCGCCGGAATGGGCCACGTCTCGTGCACCTGTCCGCCGCCCTTGTCGGCCCATCCCGCGTTGTAAGCGAACAGGTCGACCGCCATGTAGTTCTGAGCCTTGGCAATGTTCAGCGCGGTGCCGTTGTCGAGCGTGTTCAGCCGCGAAAGCCGCTCGATGTTCTCGGCGATCAATCTGCTCATGGCGGCCAACGCGGTGCGGCGCTGATCGGCCGGGGTGGCCCGCCAGCCGGCAAGGGCAGCACGGGCTGCCGCGACCGCCATGTCGATGTCCGCCTCCCCGGCTAGTTGCACCTGCGCCGTCGGTTGACCCGTCGCGGCATAAACGTGTTCGAAGGTGCCCCCGCTGCCTTCGGTAATTCGACGGTCGCCGATCAACAAAGCCGGGGTCGGCAGCTCCTCGACAGGCGCCGGCATCACCAAAGTCATTTATCCGCCTCCACTTCCACGCCTCCCATAGGCAAGTCCGACAGGTAGCCACTACACCGTTCCGGTGGCTGCCGGTTTCTTGGGGGGCTTGGTCGGCTGCCAATCGGTGGACTGGACAGTCCTGTCCCAGGTAGCAGACCCGACGCCTTTGTCGCGCAATAGAAACTTCTGAATTTTGTTCGTCGGCGTCGTCGGAAACTCGTCGACCACCTCGACGAAGCGCGGAACAAAGAAATACGGCGCTTTGTCGTCCATGAACTTGCAGAACTCCAACGGATCAACGTCGGTGCCCGGCTCGCGCAGCAATACCACCATGAGCTCCTCTTCGTGCTCGAGTTCCGGCACGGTGACACCCACCGCCGCGGCATTGGCCACCCCAGGGAATTGGCGCGCTATGTGCTCGACTTCGAACGTTGATGTGTTGCGGCCCTTATGGCGCAGCGAGTCTTTCTTACGGTCGACAAAGAAGATCTCGCCGTCGGCGTCGCGACGGCCCAGATCGCCGCTGTGGTGCCACATATTGCGAAATGTGCGCAGCGTTTCCTCGGGCTGACCCAGGTAGCCGGTGAATATCGAGTACGGCACCCGCGGCCGCACGCAGATCTCCCCCACCCCGTCGGTGCCGACCTCCTCGTCATTGTCATCGAGCAGCTTCGTCTCGACCAGGTCGTCGTCGAGCGTGTAGCCCGATGAACCGACCTTCAAGTCGTAATCCGAGGAATAAAACGTCGCGCCCATGACCTCGCTCTGCCCGAAACCGCTTCCGACTCTTTGGATTCCGAAACGCGACATAAACGGGCGCAAGATCTGCGGGATCACCGGATTCATGACCAGGGTGCGAAGCGGGTTGTCGGCGTCGTCGTCGCGCTCAGGCTGACCAAACAAATAGACCTGCATGGTGCCCAGAGTCATCGTGTGGTTGGCGTCGAAGTGGCGGAGCCGATCCCAGAAGTTCGACACCGAGAACCGCTTGTCCAGCGCCGAACGGTTACCGGTGATCAATGCCGGATACACGCTCATGATCCAGGCGCCCGAGTTGTACATCGGCATGCAGTAGTAGAAGGATTCCCCGTCAAGGACCCCGTCGCGGTATACGGTGTTATGACGTTGCGGCCACAGCGTCCACACCGCATGCGGCTGCATGACACCTTTGGATCGCCCGGTGGTGCCCGAAGTCCATAGCACCGCGCTCGTCTCACCGTGGTGCAGCTTGATACGCGACTTGTGGGGCTGGCAACTGGCAAAGTCATTCAATTCGGATATCGCCGCATCTGCGAAGTCGCCGGAGTCGACCCAATCGGTGGTAGAACCGTGGACCACAATGTGCTCGAACGGCAGTTCACCGCATCGAGCAACCTCGGGCAGTAGGTGCTCATCGACTACCAGCACCCTTGAACCGATCGCGGTCAGCAGTTCGCGCAGCCACTCGCCCCGATATTCGGTGGACACCGGGGACCAGACGGCTCCGAGCCTGTTGATACCGAAGGTCGTGGCCGCCAGCGCGGTGGAGTTTTCCATCAGGATCGCCACGGTGTCGCCCTTGCCCACGCCCAGGTCGGAGTACCCCGCCGCGTGGCGACTGGCAAGGTCGTCGACCTGCCCAAAGCTCAGCTCGCCGTCGTCGTCGATCAGATAGGGGCGATCGCCGATGGTCTCCGCCTGTATACGCAACACGTCGACTGGGATGCGGTGGGCGACGCACCCCAGTGGATCGATGATTTGCATCACGCTTCTCCTCGCTACGACCTGCGGCATGCGCTCATCGCCGCGTCGGCGACTCTCCTATGGCAACGGCCGGAGATCCGGGCGAGCCGCACATTGGCAGCGTCCGGGGACCGCCGCTGTGTCAACTGCTGACCTGGTTCACCCAAGGATTCTCCGCTAAATTCTTGTGGTTCCGGCCACATTAACGGTTAAATGATTTAACGTCAAGCGAGCAACACTCGCTTAGGAACGAGCAGATAAATGCCAGACACCCGATCGCGTAGATCCAGCGCGCAGGTCCGAGGCCTGATGCTGGGTGCTGCGCGAAAGCTATTTCACCGCAAAGGCTTCGACGCGACCAGCACTCGTGAGATCAGCATCGAAGCCGGCGTCTCGGAGTCGATGCTGTTCCGTCATTTCGGCTCCAAGAACGCGATATTTCAGGAGGCTGTACTCAAGCCGTTCGTGGAGTTCGTCCAGCAATACATATCCGACTGGACATTGTTGTCGACCGCCGCGCGCCAACCGGAGCGACTGGCGCACAGCTACGTCAGCGGGCTATTTCAGCTGTGTCGCGACCACCTCGACCTCATGAGCTTCATCAGCGCCACACGCCCTTCCCACCCCGACAATCATCCGGGCGCCGACGCGCGGTTGCTCATCCACGAGCAACTCGACGCGCTGGTCATGCAGGTCGGCCGCCACCACGCCGAGCGGGGCATCCAGCCGGTGATGGATCCCCAGCTGTCCGTGCGCTTTGCGATCGCCATGGTTGTCGGCGCGGCCCAACTCGGGCCGGAGTTCTTTGGGGTCGGCGAGCGACTGACCGATGAAATCGCGGCGTTCGTCGTACGCGGAGCGGGCAACAGCCCAGCGCAGCAGCAGTGTGATAACACTTGACCTCACGCCGACAGGGATGCCAACCGCTAGGATTGGCCGACCGCCTCCTTGCGGTGATCGCCAGGTTGTCGGGCATTCAAAATGTGTTGAGCGGCAATCCAACCGAACGCAAAGGAGGCGCCGATGCTCGCACCCGCACCGGGATACGTGCGCCCCATGACGGACGCGGTGCAGTTGCCGGTCGCATAAAGCCCACCTATGACTTGGCCGTCTCGATCGATGACCCGGGCATGCTCGTCGGTCAATAGGCCGCCGCTGGTGCCGACATCGCCGGGGTAGAGTGCGACGGCGTAGAAAGGCGGCTTGCTCACCGGTGCGACACAAGGATTGGGTTTCGTCCGTGGGTCACCGTAGTAGCGGTCGTAGGCGCGTTCGCCCTTGTGAAAGTCAGGATCTTTCCCGTCGACAGCGAAGCTGTTGAACCGCTCGACGGTCTGGCTCAGCCCCGTTGGGTCGATCCCGCACTGCACCGCAAGCCCTTCGAGCGTGTCGGCCTTCCGGATATAGCCGCTTGACAGCCATTTTCGTGGCGTGAAGCCGCCAGGGAACAAACCCCACATGTACCGACGCCGGTTGTTACTGTCCATCACCCACCAGCTCGGCACTGCGGGAACGTCCTTATTGCGTTCGTACATCGCCTGCCCGACAGCCATGTAGGAAGCGGCTTCGTTGGTGTAGCGCTGTCCGGAGCTGTCGACCATGATCGCGTGCGGTTTGGACCGCTCGTAAACGGCGTAAAGAGGCGATCCGTCCGGTTGGACCGAGCTGGGAATCCACCAAGCTTCGTCCATGAGCCCCGTTGCCGCGCCCAGGCGCATCGCGTCCTCGATGATCTCGCCGGTGTCGCCCGGGTTGGCGACCGTCCACTTCGTCGATGCGGGTTGACGCCCGTACTTGCCGCGCATCGCCTCGTTATGGGAGAACCCGCCCACGTTGATCAGGACCCCGTGGTTAGCGCGGATGCGCACCAACTTGCCGTGACGTGTGGCGGTTACGCCGACCACGCGTCCACCGTCATCGGTGATCAGCTCTTGCACTGGCGTGGACGTCCAGACCGGGATGTCGGCACGTAACGCGGCCAACAGCATCCAACCCTGCAGAGCGACCCCGGACCCATAAACCGTGCGGCGCCGCGTCGCCGCCCCGGCCATTCGGGCGCCTACCTTGACGGCGGTCCAAGCCGACCGCAGGGTACGGCCTCCGAGTACGACAGGGGCGACTTCACTGGTAAACATCGGGATCGCCGGCAACGTGTCACTAACCCGCAGCCGCCGCTGCCAGGGCCCCAGCTGGGTGGTGTCGAACAGCTCGGTCTCGATGGAGCGACCACGGGCCTTACCCCCGGGCAATTCGTCGTTGTAGTCCGAATAGCCTTCGCAGTGCCGAAACGGGATACCCTGTGCCTCAAGGAACTCCACCATTGGGTCCACGGCATCAAGGAAGGCCGCGACACGCGCCTCCGAGGTTGAGGGCAAGTCGTGCCCGACCAGGTTGGCGAAGTAACGAAGAGCGTCGGCCCTGCTGTCCTGAACACCGGTTCGCCTGGAGACGGGGTTGTCTGGGAGCCAGAGTATTCCGCCGGACATGGCGGTAGATCCGCCCATCACGTCGGCCTTTTCGAGCACCAACGTCTGCAGGCCGGCCGCATCGGCGGCAAGTGCAGCGCACATCGAGCCGCCGCCGCTGCCGACCATGACGCAGTCCGTAACGACGTCCCAATCCTGGCGGTCGCCAGCCATCAGTCCGCCGTGATCTCGGCGACGAGCGTACCGACCGGGTAGGTCTGGTCGATCTCGCCGATGAGCCGAATCGTGCCTGCCACAGGAGAGGTAATCTCCTGCTCGACCTTGTCCGTGGCCGCCACGTAGATCGGGGTGTCGGTCTCAACGCGATCACCATCGGCGACCAACCACTGCGACAGCGTCGCCTCATCAACCGCCATACCCAGCTTCGGGATCTTGATGCGGTAAACCAGCGGCATCACATCACCTTCCGAATCGCCGCTTCGATGCGCTCATCGTCATACATGAACGCTTGCTCGAGTGGCCGGCTGAACGGGACCGGGCAGTTACGCGAACCGACCCGCGCGACGGGTGCGCGAAGCGTGCCGTGCAGTTCCTCGGCGATAAGCGCCGACACTGTCGCCCCCACCCCGAACTGCTCGACGGCTTCGTGCACCACCACCGCGCGTCCCGTTTTAGCGACCGACTCGAGCACTGTGCGCTTATCGAGCGGTGAAATTGTCCGCAGGTCAACGACTTCGATGTTGATACCTTCGCCGCCAAGGCGTTCGGCGAGCGCCAGCACCTGGGCAACGGGCCGACCGTAGGAGATCACGGTGACATCAGATCCCGCCCGCACAACGTTGGCTTTGCCCAATGGGATTCGCAATCCCGGTTCCGGAGCCGGCCCTTTGTCCCAGTACGTCGGCATCGTCTCGATAAAAATGCATGGGTCGTCGTCGAAGATGCAGGACAGCAGGAGACCCTTGACCTCAGCCGGCGTCGAGCCCGTGACCACCTTCAGACCCGGCACGTGGGCGAACCAGGCTTCGGGCATGTCTGAGTGTTGGCCACCCGAACTCATGCCTGCCCCGCTCATGGAGCGAATGGTCAGCGGGACGCCGGTCTGGCCTCCGGACATGAAGCGAATCTTTGCCGCGTGGTTGACAATCTGGTCCATCGCCACGGAGAGAAAGTTAGCCAGCATGATCTCGGCGACGGGTCGCATTCCGGCGATAGCGGCTCCGACGGCCGCGCCGGCGATCGCCTGCTCACTGATCGGGGTGCTGCGAACTCGGTGGACACCGTGTTTGGTGGACAGGCCGGCTGTCACCTTGGCGACACCGCCGCCCTCGCAGTCGGCGATGTCCTCGCCGAGCAGGAACACCGAATCATCGGTAGACAACGCTTCGTCGAGCGCCAGGTTCGACGCTTGGGCGAACGTGATGGATTGTGTTGTCATACCAGTACTTCCTCTGCATAGACGTCGTGGCCAAGCTCGGAGACATCCGGGTATTCACTATTCCTCGCGAATTCGAGCGCATCATCGAGCTGCTGACGCGCCGCGTCCTCGATGGCGGTCAATGCCGTCTCGTCGGCGTGACCGTCGGCGATGAGTCGTTGACGCAGTGCAGGAACGGGGTCCTTGGCCATTCGATCCGCCATGATCTGCTCGTCGATGTAGCTCCCGTCGTCACCAAAGAAGTGACCCATGAATCGGAAGGTCTTGGCCTCCAACAGTGTCGGGCCATTCCCTGCGCGCGCCGACCAAATCGCGTCAGCGGCTGCCTCATACATTGCCGCCGGGTCGTTGCCGTCGACGGTCACGCCAGGTATGCCGTAAGCGACCGCACGATCTGCGACGTTGGCGCAGCTGGTGCCGTTCGCGTAAGACGTGTGTTCGGCGTACTCATTGTTCTGGCACAGGAAGATCACTGGTAACTTCCAGAGCGACGCGAGATTGAGCGCCTCATGGAATGCGCCGATGTTGCTCGCGCCGTCGCCGAAGTTAGTGACGACGACCCGCTGCTCACCACGCAGCACCGCCGCCAGGGCCAAGCCATTGGCGATGGGCAAGCCGCTGCCGACGATGCCGGTGGTGAGCATGACGCCGGATTCGGGGTGGGTCACATGCATGGGGCCGCCCTTGCCCTTGCACGAACCGGTGACTTTCCCGAAATATTCGGCCAGCAAAAGACGCAACGGCACACCCTTGGCGATCTGGTCGTGGATTCCGCGGTAGGTGGTGACGACGTAGTCCTCTGGCCGCAGACTGGCCGCAGTCGCGGCTGCGACGATCTCCTGTCCTCGCGGTGAGTAGTACGACAGCGCGATCTCACCGGACATCAACAGACTTCGGATCCGTTCATCGACGAGCTTAATAAGTGATGCGGTGCGGAAGATGTCGAGAAGTGTCTCGGCGGCGGGTTGGCTCATCGTGTGCCCTCCGTGGCGTCGGTCGGTTCGAGATACTCATGCAGCACCCGATGGAAATTCGAGATCGGCCGCTCCTGAACCGGATTCGTCCTCGAGCCGGTAAAGCCTCGTGACTTCATGCCCTGTTGGACATGGTGCAGGTTTTGGAAGTCCTGCGGCAGGATGCCGCCCCAGTCGTCGTGTTCTTCCCAGTGCGAGAAGAACTCTCGCTGCAGCGGTGGCTCCTTGCCCTCGGCGTAACGCGCTAGCGACCAGACATCGAAGCGGCACGAGTCCGGGTCGTCGCCGTTGGGCCGCGACCGATACCACAGCGCGCCGTCCATGTACGGCAGCACGATGAGGTTGGGGAACATGTGCCAGTCGATGCCGGCGCGAACGATGTTTTCGAAGGTCAGCCCGTCCGGCCACCCCGCACCGTCCTCGATGGCGGCTTCCCGCTGGAAGATCATCGACTGCATGAGCACCACCATGGGGTCCTCGTCTTCGGGGACATCAGTCAGCAGTCGCTTGGCCGCCTCGGCGTCGCGCGTGGTGTAGATAGCGCGCAGGTCGCGCTCCATGCACTCCATGAAACCGACCAAGCCCTTACGGAGATCCTTCGGAACCTCACCACCTAGGCGCCTGGACGGGAAGCCCAGCGGACGGTTATCCGGTGGGTAGGTGAACATGGCATGCTTGCCGAATGCCTCGCTGACCGTCCAGTCATCGGTGAACCGCAGCAACTGCGGGTGCGTCGCCTGAACGTGATAACCCTCGTTGAAGGCCTCCAGCGCGATCTTCCAATTGCAGGGCAGAATCACCGATTTGTACCAGCGGTAGCGCATCTTCTCGAACTCGTAGCCGTCGAAGATTTCGGGCACTGGGGCCAAATACTCCCGCAGCGGCTGCGGGGAACCCTCCATCGTCACGAAGACGAATCCACCCCAGGTGTCGACCTTGACCGTCTTCAGCGTGATCTCGGGATCCTGGATCGCCCCCTTGTAGTCGTCACGGTCGACTACCTCGCGCGGAGTGCCGTCCAGGTTCCACCGCCACCCGTGGTAGCGACAGTAGAAATTCTTGGCATTGCCACACCCCTCGGTGAGGCGACGACCCCGATGCTGGCACACGTTGTAATAAGCGGCGAGCGTCGTGGCATCCAACCGTGCCACGATGATCGATTCGTCGGCGATTTCGTAGGTGACGTAGTCACCCGGGTTGGGGACCTCCTCCAGACGGCAGGCCACTTGCCACACATTCGGCCACAACCGTTCCTTTTCCAGCGCGATGTACTTCGGTTGGTAATAAGGCTCTTTGGGAACGAAGTCGTCACGAACGGCGCCGTTTGTGACACCGGCGACGGTTTCCCGCGTCGCCGGTGGCTTAGTCAGGTCAGTCACATCTTCCCCTTGGCGGTGTTGTACATCACACACTATACAGTGATCACTGTATAGTAGCGCAGACGGTTGTCAACGGAGGCCTGCAACGGTGCTACCGATCGCGAAGGTGCCACCGCGCCAGCGCAATCGATGGATTTGGCACCCCGCCTGGTTTCGCCACCCTTACTGAGAATCAGCGGTGTGCAACCAGTCTCGAAGGACGTCTCGCTGGTGTTCGTTGAAGTCCGGAGGCGGCGCCAGCCCCTGCCCCGCCCGACTATCCGAACCATGCCAACGGACCGCCGTGGCGACCACTGGCCATTCGCCGGGCTCGCCCGAGACGATCGCCCGTTCAGCGTAGTGCGTCGTACCCATGATCGCGGGCACGTCGTAGAGCGGACCACCAGGAACATCCCAATCGAGGAATCGCTGCAGCCATACGTGCGAGGCCTCTTTGGCGAACTCTCGAGCCAGCTCGACCCGCAGATCGGCCTGGTTATCGCCGAAGGCGATCTCGGTGCCGTCATGCCATTCGATGAGATCCGAGCGACCGATTCCCTCACAGAATCGGCGCCAGAACTTGGGTTCAAGCGCGCCCAGGAGGACCAGCCGGTCATCGCTGGCAAGGTACGTGTCGTACAACGCCTGCGACGGTGTCTCGCGCAAGGAAAACGGAGTATTGGTCTTCGTGGCCATCGCAAGTTCTGTCCGATGGGACTCGACCAGCGCATCCCAGCAAGACAGGTCGATCCATTCGCCGGCGCCACCGGAGCGAACGGACACCAACGCGGCAGATATGGCCATCGCGGCGGCCATCGCGCCAAGCTCGTTTCCCCAACTGGTGAACGCCCAGCCGCGGTGGGGTTGTCCATCGCGCCAGTCCACGTTGAGCGTGTCGCCCAGGGCGTCCATGTTCAGCCCGTGGGATGGCAAACTTGCCCATGGACCGGTTTGGCCAAAGCCGGTGATTGAGCAGACAATCAACTCCGGACGCTGCTCGCGTAGGCGCGCGAAGTCCACACCGTGCTCAGCCCAGAAGCCGGCCAACTGGTTCTCCACCACCACGTCGGCGACCGATATCAACTGCAGCAACAGGTTCCGGCCTTCGACGGTTCGGACGTCCACGCCAATGGAGCGCTTGCCCCAGTTTTGGGCCATGTGCTGAGGGCTGCGCATATCGTCGGCGTACGGAGGAATCAGTCGGATGCGGTCTCCGATCGGCGGTTGCTCGACCTTGACCACGTCCGCGCCCAGCGCAGCTAACTTGCCAGAGGTGAGCGCGGCGGGCACCAGAATGCCCAAATCGAGCACCTTGACTCCGCGCAGAGGCGTGTAACCGTCCATGATTTTGTCGTTGCCTTTCATGGGTTGCTCGACATTGACTTTGGCAGCGGCGCTGTCGGCCGCCCTGTCACGGCATCGGCGTCAGCACGCGAACTGGATACGAAAGTCGCCAGTCGCTCGGAAGGAAGGTCGCGCGGTATCGTAGCCATTGGCCACCCCAGATATCTGGAACGTCGAGCCTGCCACCCGGGCCTCAGCATCTCCCTGCAGGTTCAGCAGGTAAGAACCGGTAAAGCCTCCGACGTTGGTGATCTCGACCGAAACCGCCTTGATCCCGACCGCGTCATTCGCTATGGCGCGCAGTCTCGAGTCCCCCTCGCCCGCTGCCACAGCGGTATACGAGCCGACCCGGGTGCACCCGGCGTGTCGTGGAGTATTCACAGTCTGCCCATTGATGGCGACATCAATGGTCCCCGGCGCTAGTGCTCGAGGTGGAGATGCAGCGCGAGGCACACCTGATGAACACGCAGTCATTCCAAGTAGCGCCGCCACCACCCACAAACCAGTAAGTCGATGCATCGGGGCCTCGCATTTCGGGCGTAGGTATAAGCGATAAATTATATAACCGTTTCTATTGCCGCGCCGCTACCCCATCAACAACGAAGGTGCGGATGGCTCGGTTCTGATCGGCCGCGCCGCCTCACCCTCCACGATGTTTATCGACGCGGCGATTATCGCAACGACTTGTCGGCAGCAGGTTTCCAGACCGACTGCTCGCTACCGACGGGATGGGCGTTCGCTCGGGTGTCCGCAGTATCAAGCTAAAAATAGCGTTGCGTTTGGCCAAGCAGGTTTCTGATGAGCAAGCATCATGCCGTCGAGCTCCCCAATGCTGCGCTAAAAGCTGCCATTGACTAATGTCACCATTTAGTATTGACTGCATTGCATGACGGACGGCGTTCCGGCCCGTGGCTCGTTGCGATCCCGCGGCGCGGCGGCGGTAAGTGCGTATACGCTGCGGCCGATCACCAACGTGATTCCGCCCGAGCGGGCCTGGGGGCTATGGCTATCGCGCCAGATCATCGCCGGGATCATGGGAACCCTCGGGCCTTCGCTCGCGTGCACTCGGGTCGAACCGGTCGACACCAGGCTGCCCGACGGCCGCCGAGTCAAGGGCGAATGGGTGTACGGGCCGCGAACGCCCACCAGCGAAACCGAGCGCTCGTCGACCGTCACTAACCCGATGGGCGCCGGCTCTTCTCGCGAGCGAGCTCGCTCGTCGACCGTCACTAACCCGATGGGCGCCGGCTCTTCTCGCGAGCGAGCTCGCTCGTCGACCGTCACCGAAGCCATCTACTACGTGCACGGCAGCGGCTACGCCGTGTGTTCGCCAAAGACGCACCGGCGGTTGATATCCTGGCTGTCGTCGTTGACCGGCCTGCCGGTGTTCTCCGTGGACTACCGACTGGCCCCGCGTCACCGCTTCCCCACCGCGGCCGACGACGTCCGCGCGGGTTGGGACTGGCTGGTGAACACCTGCGGAGTACCGCCGAAACAGATCGTGATCGCCGGCGATTCGGCGGGCGGTCATTTGTCCGTCGACCTGCTGCTGCAACCCGAGGTCGCCGCCAATCACCCTGCCGCACAAGTGTTGTTGTCTCCCCTGTACGACCTCACGTTCGCGCTGTCACTCGCGCGTGAACGGATACGCCCCGACCCCGCCACCCGGGTGGCGAACGCGGTCCGCTTGGTCGGCCTCTACCACGGCGGCGTCGAGCTCACCCATCAGCGGCTGACGCTCGACGTCGCGGGCGGCCCTGCGCTTCCGCCCACCCTGATCCAGGCCGGCGGGGCCGAGATGCTGCAAGGGGACGCGCGCCAACTCGCCGACGACATCCGAAACGCCGGCGGCAGATGCGAATTACAGATCTGGCCCCATCAGGTGCACGTCTTCCAGGCGTTGCCGCGCATGACCCCCGAGGCCGCCAAGGCCATGGCCTATGTCGCGCGATTCATAACCCATGCCCTGCAGGATGCCCGCGCCCTGGCCGAGGAGGCCCGCTAACGATGTTCGGACTCAACAAGCCCAAAATCAGCCGCGGCGCCACGGCGGTGGTGACCGGCGCCGGAAGCGGCATCGGCGCCGCCTTCGCCGTCGAACTCGGCCGTCGCGGTGGCGCGGTCGTGTGCAGTGACATCGACCAGACCGCGGCCCAACAGACGGCCGATACGATCACCGAGTACGGCGGCAAGGCGACAGCAATCCGGTGTGACGTATCGCGATTCGACGACGTGCAGGCGTTGGCCGAGCAGTCGCAGACCTGGTTCGGAGCGCCACCCACGTTGGTGATCAACAACGCCGGTGTCGGCGCCGGCGGTGCCGCCATCGGCGATGCGCCGCTGGATGATTGGCTGTGGACCCTGGGGATCAACCTGTGGGGGCCCATCCACGGCTGCCACGTGTTCACCCCAATCCTGCGCGACGCCGAGCCGTCCGGCACGCCCCGCGGCATCATCAACGTGGCCTCGGCGGCGGCGTTCGGCGCCGCTCCGGGGATGGCCGCCTACAACGTCAGCAAGGCCGGTGTGCTGTCACTATCGGAGACCCTGGCCGCCGAACTGGCCGGCACACCGGTGCGAGTCACCGTGCTGTGCCCGACCTTCGTCAAGACCAACATTCTCCAGGCCGGCCGCATCAGCGAACAATCCAGCGAACTTGCCGCAAAATTGATGCGCTGGACCGGATTATCCGCGGAGAAGGTAGCGCGGATCTGCCTGGACACACACGACCGTGGCGAGCTGTACTGCATGCCGCAGGTCGACGCCAAGATCGGCTGGAACATCAAAAGCCTTGCCCCGCAGACCTATACGCGCACGGCCGGCCTGCTCTCCCGCATCAACCTGCCCTGAACACCGAACGCAAAGGAGCTCCCGGTGGCCATCGACATGGAAGCCATGCTCGCCAAGATCAAAGACCGGCAGTGGGCACTCGCCGATATCGACTGGGACGCGCCCGGCGCCGAAATGATCGGTGCTGAACGGCGGCCACAGCTGAAGGCGTTCATGGCCGACCTGTGCTGGATCGAGAACATCGGCGCCAGGGGCTTCGCGGCGCTGGCGAAGAAAGCACCCACACCGACCATCGCCGAGATCTACCGCTACTTCCACGCCGAGGAGCAGCGTCACGCCAATGCCGAACTGGCGCTGATGAAACGCTGGGGCATGCTCACCGACGGTGAGATTCCCGAGCCGAACGTGAACATTCGACTGGCGATCGACTGGCTGGACCGCTGGGCCGACGACATGCCACTGTCTCTGCTCGGCACCGTCATTCCGATGCTCGAAGTCGCACTGGACGGCGCCCTGTTGAAATTCCTCCTCGACGAGGTGCACGACCCTGTTTGTCACCGGGTTTTCGAGAAGATCAACAATGACGAATCACGCCATCTGGTCGTCGATTTCGAAGTTCTCGACATGATCGGGCATGCGAAGATCCGGCGGTTGCTGATCGACTTCGTCGGTCACAATGCCACTCCGGGTCTCATCATCGGTGCGATCATGGGTGCACCGCTGATCAACAGAATCCGCAACGAGATCACGGCCATGGGTATGGAGCCCGAGCGGCTTTACCGGGCTGTGAAACGCTTCAAGGAGCTTGGTGACCGCGGCGAACGCACCAGACGGGTACCGACTTATCGTTTCCTGAGGCGCTACGCCGGAGTGGTCACAAATCCACGCCACCCCTACCACCTGCTGGCGAATTCGATGGTGTGGCTTTCCGACCGATACCCGCGGCCCCTGCTTCCGTCGGTACCGACCTGGGTTGGGGAACTCACCCACGAGCCGGCGGCGTGAGCATGGCCACCAACAACCGTGCCCACGCGGCGCTCATCGTCGGAGCCGGCTTCACCGGACTGGGCGCGGCGATCCAATTGGCCGAAGCCGGGGTCGGCGACATCGTGATGCTGGAGCGTGCCGACCGCGTCGGCGGAACGTGGCGCGACACAACGTATCCCGGTGCCAGCTGTGACGTCCCGTCGCTGCTGTACTCGTACTCGTTCGTCAAGAACCCGACCTGGTCGCGAACCTACTCTCCCGCACCGGAAATCCATCGCCACCTCGAGGACATGGCGGACAGGTTCGACATCCGCGGCCGCATCAAGTTCGGCCACGAAGTCAAGGACTTGACCTTCGACGAGGAAACCGGCGTCTGGACCGCGACCACCAAGAACCGCAAGAAATTTCGCGCCCGCAGCGTGGTGTTGGCTTCCGGCCCGCTATCCGATGTCAGCTTCCCCGACCTCCGAGGGTTGGACAGCTACCGCGGGCACAAGATCCACAGCGCCCGCTGGGATCACGACTACGACTTCGCGGGCAAGCGAGTCGCGGTCATCGGTACCGGCGCCAGCGCGATCCAGATCGTCCCCGAGTTGGTCAAACGGGCCGAGTTCGTCAAGGTGTTTCAGCGCACGCCCTGCTGGGTGCTGCCGCGCCTGGACGTCGCCACCCCACCGGCCGTGCAATCCTTGTTCGCCAAAGTCCCCGCCACTCAACAGCTTGCGCGCCAGGCCCTGTACTGGGGCCACGAAGTCAGCGCCACCGCGCTGGTGTGGGACACGCCGCTGACGTCGGTGATCGCCCGGCTTGGGCGGGCACACCTGCGCGCTCAGGTGAAGGATCCGTGGCTGCGGCGCCAGCTGACGCCCGACTTCAGGCCGGGCTGCAAGCGCATGCTGGTCTCCAGCGACTATTACCCGGCGCTGCAACGCGACAACTGCAAGCTCATCGACTGGCCGATCGCCACGTTGAGCCCGGCCGGCATTCGCACCAGTGACGGCATCGAGCATCACCTCGATTGCATCGTGTTCGCGACCGGTTACGACGTGCATCTGACCGGTCCGCCGTTTCCGGTCACCGGCGTCCCCGGCCGCTCGCTGGCCGCCGAATGGGCCGGTGGCGCACAGGCTTACAAGAGCATCAACGTGCACGGCTATCCGAACCTGTTCGTCATGACCGGCCCCAACTCCGGGCCCGGGCACAACTCGCTGCTCGTCTACATCGAGGGCCAGCTGGACTACGCGGTCCGCGGTATCACCACCATCCTCAACGACGACCTGCGTTACCTCGATGTGCGCGAAGAGGTTCAGCGTCACCACAACGAGGCCATTCAACGCCGGCTCACCAAGACGACCTGGATGTCGGGCTGCCGCAGTTGGTACCTCACCAAGGACGGATTCAACGGGTCGATGTATCCCGGCTTCGCCACGCAGTATCGTCGCCAGATGAGGGATTTCCGCTACGAGGACTACCAGGCCGTGGCGCGTCACGCCCGGACGCACGCCACCCGGCCCGCCTGAGACGCCGCACTGACATGGCAACCGAGCGTGCGTCGCGACCCGAGCCCGGCACCATCGCCAGCGTGCTGCACAACGTGCGGCGCGCGCCCAAACGCGTGCGGCGCCAATCGCGCGAATACCGCCAACTCATCGAGGGCGCGGTGTCACAGCTTTTCGACGCCGCGGTCCGTCACCCACACGGCGCCGCGAACTCCGGTGAGTACCGAATCGACGACCTGGCGCGGCTGGCGGGCACCACGACTCGCAACATCCGCGTCTACCGCGACCGCGGACTGCTGCCCCCACCACTGCGCGTCGGGCGGATCGCGCTGTTCAATGACACCCACCTGACCCGGTTGCGGCTGATCACCTCGATGCTCGACCGCGGCTATACCATCGCGCACGTACGAGAAATGCTGAGCGCGTGGGAGGAAGGCAAAAACCTCGGCGACGTGCTGGGCCTCGAAACCGCCATCGCGGGCCCGTGGACCACCGAGAAGCCGGAAACCATGCTGCTGGTCGACGCACAGCGACTCGTCGACGACGCGCACGCGTTCGAGCGCCTGGTGGCGCTTGCGGTGATCCGGACTGACGGGCCCCGCGCCACCATCACCCGCCCGAAACTGATCGAAGCGTTCAACGAGATCCGCGGCTATGGCGTCGAATTCGACAAGCTCATCGACCTGCACGAGCAGATTGTTCCGGAGATCGACAAGATCAGCGACTTGTTGGTGCGCGCGGGTGCCGAACACGTGCTGGACCGCATCAAGCCCGGCGAGCCGCTGCCGGCCGATGCCGAAATCGCCGAGCTGATCACCATGCTGGTGCGCTTCCGGACTCAAGCGGTGGCAACGGTCACCGCCACGCTCGCATCGTCGATCGAAGCCAATATCGAGTCGCTGGTGAGCCGCATCTTGGCGGACTATCTGGAGTCGAGCTCGTCGGCCTGAGCGGCTGTGGCTTTCGGGATTGTCCTCGGCCGCCTCGCGCCGTGAGCGCGCAACTCAAGACATTCGGCTGCTAACCCAGGGTGCAAGTAAGGGCAGGCTCGCATCCGACAGTCGCCACACAGCTCGCGGCCGTGGGGAAAGTGAACGCCAGCATCACGGCAAGAATGACTTTCGATTTAAGACCAGACACGAATACTCCATCCCGTTGAAGTTGGGACAGATGCTAAGCGCCGCACCGGGAAAAAACATGAGAATGGCCGATATTCGCTACCAACCGTTTAGTAGACATTGAGAATTAGGTCTACCTGTGGGGTCAGCTATTGCCCTGGCCTGCGCACAACCATACTCAGTGTCCACTCAGCGTTAATGTGCCCTTCGTTTTAAGCACTTTGCTGGCGGTGATCTTCTCGGTCCTGCGCGCCTCGCGTTCGAGGTAGCGCTGCTTGGATTCGTCGAATTTTTCGGAGGCGTCCTGGAGTTCCTTGACCAGTAGCGCGAGGTCGTCGCGCATCCGGGCGGCCTCGCCGGTAATGTCTTCGCGTTCAAAGATGCGCCACTTCTTCAATACCGGCATGACCACTTCGTCAAGATGAATGCGCGGGTCATAGACACCGCCGACGGCAATGATGACCGCCTTACGCCGAAACTCGGGCACCGTGAATCCGGGCATCCTGAAGTTGCGCAGAATCCGATGCACCGACTTCATCGCTTGATTGGGTGCGATGTCCAGGCCCGCCGCACTCACGTCCCGGTAGAAGATCATGTGCAGGTTCTCGTCATGCGACACCCTGGCCATCAGCTGCTCGGCGATGGTGTCGTTACTGACTTTGCCGGTGTTGCGGTGCGAGACCCGGGTGGCCAATTCCTGGAACGAGACATACATGACCGAGTCGAACAGACTCTCAGCAAACATATCACCCTGCTGGTTCTGCCCGGGGCTGAAGCCTCTGGTCATTTGCTCGAGCCGTAGCTTTTCCAACTCCACCGGGTCGACGGTGCGGGTGACGACGAGGTAATCGCGCAACGCGGTGCTGTGTCGGGCCTCCTCCGAGGTCCACCGATTCACCCACTGCCCCCACGGACCGTCCATGCTGAAGTTCATCGCGATCTCGCGATGATAGGACGGCAAATTGTCCTCCGTCAGCAGGTTTTGGACCATCGCCACCTGCGCGACGTCGGGCAACTGGGTCTGCCCGGGCTCCCAGTCCTGGCCGTTCAATGCGTGGAAGTTTTTGCCGTCCGACCAGGGAACGTAATCGTGTGGGTTCCATTCCTTGAACATCGAGAGGTGGCGGTTGAGCAGGCGCTCGACCACCGGCTCGAGCTCCTGCAGTAGCTGCAGGTTAGTCAGGTCCTTGGACACGGAACCTCCCAGTTATCTGTGATGGCCAGTAACACGCAATATTACTGTGTCATGCGGTTACATAAAGATGCCACGCCGCAGTCGTCGCCAAATAGGGCCGAAGGTCCCTACGGCCGAATCGTGACCAGGCGACCGGCTACCAGGGCCGGCAGGCGATCAGGCGGCTACTGGCGCGCGATCAGATACGGCGCGAGCGTGGACAGCTTCTCGCATGTCTCTTCGAATTCGCGCTCGGGCGTGGACTCTTCGATGATGCCGG
Organism: Mycobacterium sp.; assembly: GCF_004298145.1. GTDB lineage: Bacteria > Actinomycetota > Actinomycetes > Mycobacteriales > Mycobacteriaceae > Mycobacterium. The sequence goes on along the minus strand of NZ_SCRH01000047.1, from coordinate 4,784 downwards.
CACCTGCCCGCAACCAGGTCTTACCGTCACGCTCGTAGGCCGCGCGCAGCGTCAGCGCCGCATCCAACCCGCCGTCGGCTGAAATCATCACGACCGCACCCGAATACAGCCCACGCGGTCCTTCGTCGAGGCGCATGATCGCTTCGACTCCGCCCGCTTTCGGAATGCCCGACGCCGTGACCGCCGGGAACAGCGCTTCCAGCGCATCCATCCGGTCGTTCGACGTACCCAGGCGCCCACTGACCGTGGATCCGAGGTGCTGCACGCTCCCTCGTTCCCGCACCGTCATGAAATCGGTGACGACCGCGGTGCCTGGCTCGGCGATCTCGGTCATCTCTCGCAGCGAGCTCCGCACCGAAATCGCGTGCTCGACAATCTCTTTGGAGTTCGACTCCAGGTCGTCGCGAGCCTCGCGGTCACGCAGCGCGCCACGACCGAGCGCGCGGGTGCCCGCCAGCGGCTCGGTCACCACGACGCCGTCGCGACAAACCGCAGCGACCAGTTCGGGGCTGTAGCCCACGGCACGGGTTCCGCCCAGCCGCAGCAGAAACGACCGTACGGGGGTGTTGTGCCGACGGGCCAGCCGGTAGGTGGACGGGAAATCGAGCGCGAAAGGCACTTCGAGAGAGCGGGAAAGGATCACCTTGTGGTAGCGGCCCGCCACGATCTCTCCTACGGCCGACGCCACCCGATCGCGGTAGTCCGAGGGGTCGGCGACGACGTCGACCGCTGATGCGTCGCGGAGAGCGGGCACACCGTCGCCGAGCACGCCCAGCACCACGTCACGGTGGTCGGCCGACGCATCGAACAGACGGACCGCCTCCCGGGACACCACAATGCGACCGTGGGGCCAAAACACCCGGGCCAACGGAGTTCCCGGCGCCAGGCGCTGTTGCAGCCCGTAGCGATAGACCCCGAATTCGAAGGCGATCCAGCCGAAGAGTTGGTCTGTTTCCAACAACAGCCGGTCGATGGCTTCACCCAGCGTCGGCCCGGGTCTCCCCGACCACTGTTGGCGCTGAATCACACCATCGCGGATCACCCGCAGCTCGTCGCTGTCCAGCTCGATCATGGCGCGCACACCGGTGGCCAGGACCCATTCACCGCCGCGCTCGTAGAGCAGATACTCCTCCCCGACGCGCTCGGACAGCACCACGGCCAGTTCGGCCGCCAGGTCCGCCGGGTCGATATGGACGGGGAGGGGGAACGACGGCGATGCAGAGCCGGCGGGACTTGTCTCGACGCTGACCTCGGTCACGGTTAGTAAATGTAGCCTAACCTATGTAGCTGTGCGCAACCGATCCCATCGAGTTGCCCCTGATTCGCGCATTCAGCTAAAACTCCCTCGGAGTTAAAGCCCGATCCGATCCGAGGTCACCCGCCGGAACACCTCGACGCGTCGGCCCGGCCGCCGCGTTCGCGCAGCTAGGCGAGGTGCCGCCGGTTGCCGCGGACCGGTCGGCACCGCCCATCTGTGAGGCTCGCCACTTCGAACGTTTCCCAACCGTTTACGTCGTGGTTGCGCAACGAGCGGCCCTGGCCGCGAGACTCGTCTTAGCACCACTGCCCGCCCGCCTGGATCCGCTGGATTGGAGGAACAACGTGTTCATCATCCGGCTTTCCAATGGCGAGGAAGTCCATGCGAGCGAAGGCGACGAGCTCGAAATCAATCAACAGACCGGTGTGCTTTCGGTTTCGCGCATCGACGGTTTCGAGGAAATCACGACGCACTACTCGCCATCGGCCTGGCTGTCGGTGACCCACCGAAAAAAGGGAGCCGGGGTCAGGCCCTCCCTTAACTGGGCCACCCGCTGATCCATTATTGACTACACAGTAAATGCACAGCACATTCACATCAGACTCACTCCCACCGCCTGGTCGTCGAACGACGGATTCCGTCTCGCCAGAATCGCTTCGACCTGCACCGATACCGCGACAAGGACGCGCGGTGGGCCGGATTTCGCCACTTTGCTCTCGAGTGGCAGGGCGGCACCGTCGGCGTTAGGTTCTTGACGATCCTCGGGATGTTTCGTGGTTGCCGCGCTTTGCGACGGTGCTCCCCGTAGATCACGGGCCCAAACAACGGAGGCATCGATGCTGCAAGAGTTCTGGCATAACTTCACCCACAACCTCTTCAAGCCGCTGCTGCTGTTTTTCTACTTCGGGTTTCTGATCCCCGTCCTGAAGGTGCGGTTCGAATTCCCCTACGTCATCTACCAGGGGTTGACCATGTACCTGCTGCTGGCCATCGGCTGGCACGGAGGTGAGGAACTCGCCAACGTCAACGCCTCCAGCGTCGGGGCCATTGTCGGATTCATGGTGGTGGGCTTCGTGCTCAACTTCGTGATCGGCTGCATCGCCTACCTGTTGCTGACCTGGCTGACCTCACTTAAGAGTGTCGACCGGGCGACGGTCGCCGGTTATTACGGCTCGGATTCGGCCGGAACATTCGCCACCTGCGTGGCCGTCCTGGCCGCCGTCAACCTGGTATTCGATGCCTACATGCCGGTCATGCTGGCCGTCATGGAGGTTCCCGGCTGTCTGGTGGCGCTGTATCTGGTAGCGCGACTGCGGCATCGGGGCATGGACTCGGCGGGGTACATGCCCAACGAGGCCGGCTACACGCCACCGGTCAAGGTCGGAGTCGGTCCCGGTACCGCGGCAATGCCCCCGCATGGCCAAAGCCTTGAGGCCGAGCACGAACGCGGCATCGAGCAGGAGCTGGAGCTCTCGATGGAAAGGCTCGACCATCCGGACTGGGAGGCCGACCGAACCCCGGGAGGCAAGAAACCGCCCTTCTTCTCCCGCGAGCTCATGCAAGAGGTTTTCCTCAACCCCGGGCTGGTCCTTCTGTTCGGCGGAATCATCATCGGCCTCGTCAGTGGTCTGCAAGGCGAAAAGGTCGTTGCCGCCGACGACAAGTTCTTCGTGTTGGCATTCCAGGGCGTGCTCTGCCTATTCCTGCTCGAGATGGGCATGACGGCCTCCCGCAAGCTGAAGGACCTGCGCTCGGCGGGCCCCGGATTTATCGTCTTCGGTCTGCTGGCGCCAAACATCTTCGCAACGCTGGGGATCATCACCGCCCACACCTACGCCTACCTCACCCACACCGACTTCAAGCCGGGAACATACGTGCTGTTCGCGGTATTGTGCGGCGCGTCGTCCTACATCGCGGTCCCGGCGGTCCAGCGTCTGGCAATCCCGGAGGCCAGCCCGACCCTGCCGCTGGCCGCCTCACTGGGTCTGACGTTCTCCTACAACGTCACCATCGGAATCCCGCTCTATATCGAGATCGTCCGCATTGTCGGGCACTGGTTCCCAGCGACCTAGCGACCTAACCCAGCAGCGTCCTCACCACCGCGTCGGCCAACAACCGTCCGCGCGGAGTGAGGACGAAGCGGTCGCCGCCGGACACCAACAAACCATCGGCACCTAGGCCCTGGGCGCGTTCCCGCTCGGCGGAACTCAACACACTTACCGGAAGCCCTTGGCGCAGACGGACTTTCAACAACACGTCTTCGGTGTGCAACGTCTCGGCGCCGAGCTCCTCGAATCCCGCCACCGGCAGCGCGGCCGCCGACAACCGCTCGGCATATGCGTTGGGGTGCTTGACATTCCACCAGCGGGTGGTGCCGACGAACCCGTGCGCGCCCGGTCCCGCTCCCCACCACTGCCCGCCATCCCAGTAGCCGAGGTTGTGCCGGCATTCACCACCCGGGCGCGACCAGTTGGAAACTTCGTACCAGGACATGCCGGCCTCGGAGAGTCGCGTGTCGACCAATTCATAGCGGTGCGCCAGCACGTCGTCGTCGGGAGCGGCCAGTTCACCGCGCCGCACTCGCCGGGCCAGGGCGGTGCCTTCCTCGACCACCAGCGCATACGCGGAGACGTGATCGACGCCGGTGGCGATAGCCGTGTCGACCGACCGCAGCAGGTCGTCGTCGGACTCCCCCGGAGTTCCATAAATCAGATCAAGGCTGACGTGCTCGAATCCCGCGGCCAGCGCCTCGCGTGCGGCGGCGGCCGATCGGTTCGGTGTGTGAATGCGGTCGAGGACCCCCAACACCCGCGGCGCCACCGATTGCATCCCCAGGGACACCCGGGTGTAGCCGGCCGCTCGGATGGCGTCGAAGAGGTCCGGCCAGGCCGACTCGGGGTTGGCCTCGGTGGTGATCTCGGCATCTGCTGCCAGCGGAAAGTGCTCGCGCACCATGTCCAGCAGCGTCACCAGGCGGGCGCCGCCGAGCAGCGAGGGCGTCCCGCCTCCGACGAACACGGTGTTCACCGGCGGCGCTTGTAGCCGCGCGGACGCCAGTTTCAGTTCCGTCCCCAGCGCGCTCAGCCAGGCGTCGGGATTGACGCCCCCCAGCTCCGCCGGGGTGTAGGTGTTGAAATCACAATAGCCGCAACGTGTTACGCAGAACGGCACATGCACGTAGATGCCAAACGGCCGCCCGGCGCTCACCCGCATGTCGGGCAGGTCGACCGGCTCCTCGCGAATGGCCATGCCAAATGATCCCACGCCCGGCGGTGGGCACGGGACCGTCGATCCGGCCCGCGCCGGCGATCGGCGCATCCTGATCTCCCGATCCAGGATCCGGTTGCGCAGGACCCCCACCCCGTTTGTCCGGGGACTTTTAATCATCGTGAACCGAGATTTGACCTTGTCATCTACCAAGACATCGGTGACAGTTCTGTGTCAGGACATCGGTGATAGTTTGGGCGGTTTTGGTGGTGACACTTCTGCCCCAGGGTTCGGGTGGTGGCTGTTAATGAACCCATCG